>JBFWWP010000068.1:0-3569 GCA_050246115.1 Planctomycetota bacterium | reverse complement strand
GTAAGCGGTAAGGGAGCCGCATCTGTTCGTGGGCGGGGCGGGAGAGGCAAGATGGCGGGGTGAAGAACGAACGAGATGAATCGGAATGGGCGGTGACATTGGCTGAGCGGGCGGGTTGGGTCAGGCGCTACCGCGAGAGTGGCGTGGGTCTCAAGGAGTTCGCGGAGCGGAACGGTCTCCGAAGCCAGCAGTTGCATTACTGGACCTACGGATCCCGGCGGTCGAAGGGCGGGGAGACACGTGTGGGATCCGAAGCCGCGGTGGTGTTCCGGGAGTATCGGGTGGCGGGGGAGGCGCCGAGTCGGTGGGAAGCGGAGGTCGCCTGTCCAGATGGCACGACGCTCCGATTGGGACGAGGAGCCGAGCCGACCTGGGTTGGGGCGCTGGTCGAACAGTTGCGCCGGCCATGCTCGCACTGACGTCGAGCACGCCGATCTTCGTTGCGATGGCGCCGGTGGATTTGCGACGCGGATTCGACGGTTTGATGGCCCACGTCCAGACGGTGCTGGAGAAGCAAGTCCTGGAAGGTGGTCTCTTCGTGTTCACCAATCGCCGCAAGACTCGCCTTCGGTTGTTGTGGTGGGACGGCAGCGGTCTGTGGCTGGCGACCAAGCGATTGGAACGGGGATCGTTCGATTGGCCGGAAGGCGACGGCCCCTCGCGGGTGCTGAGGCCGGAGCAGTTGAGCGCGCTGATGACGGGGCTGGAGGTGCGTGAAAGGCCCGGGTGGTATCGACGATGACCCTCCCGCGGCGACGTGTTTTCCCCTCTGGACTCTGGCGCCCTCGTGGTGGCAGGCTGGTCCGCGTGACGCAAAGTTGCATCCTTCAAGGACGACGGATCGAACCGACGGATCTGGAAGCGGTTCGGGCCTTGGTCGACGCGCACCCGCAATGGAGTCGCTACCGCTTGTCGCGGGAGTTGTGCGCATTGTGGGAATGGCGAAGCGAACGGGGAGTGTGGAAGGACATGGCGGCGCGCACGCTCCTGTCCAAGTTGCACGATCGGGGGTGGATCCGGCTCCCGGAGCGACGGGTCGCCTCGCCCAATAGGCATCGGTTGGCTCCGCCGCCACCGCGGGACTGGGAGAAGGCGCCGATCCGCGCGAAACTCGGCGAACTGGGTCCGCTTCGGATCGAGGAGATCAGTGGGCGAGCGGAGGAACGCGCGGAGGCGCGTTCGGCATTGGCGAGTTTTCACTACCTCGGCTACCGGGCGGCGGTGGGCGAGAACCTTCAGTATGTCGTGCGCGATGGCGGGGGCCGGATGCTGTCGGTGATGGTGTTCGGGGCGGCGGCGTGGAAGTGCGCGGCGCGGGACCGGTGGATTGGTTGGGAACCGCGACAACGGGAAGCGGGGCTGGGAAAGATCGCCAATCAGAGTCGTTTTCTGATCCTGCCGTGGGTCGAGGTTCATCACCTGGCCAGCCATCTGCTGGGAGCGGTGGCGCGCCGGATCGCCAAGGATTGGGAAAGCAAGTACGGGCATCGCGTGGTGATGCTGGAAAGCTTCGTGGAAGCCGGACGCTTCCGGGGCACGTGTTACCGGGCGGCGGGATGGCAGGAGGTCGGAGCCACGACCGGACGCAGCCGCCAGGATCGGAAGGGGACGTTGCGGGTTCCGGTGAAGCAAGTGTTCGTGCTGCCGTTGCGGGCGGACTTCCGGCGGGAGTTGATGCGATGAACGAATCGAACCACCCGACATCGCTGGCGGCCATGGAGGAGCGACTTCGGGCGCTCGAAGCCGAAAACGGACGGCTGGCAACCGAGCGCGAACGGCTGCTCTGCCGTGCCAACGAACTGGAGAACGACCGCGAGCACTTGCGCGTTCTCAAAGCCGGCCTGGAAGCGCAACTCCAGGAGGCCCTGTCGGAGTTGGCCGAACTCAAACGCCAGATCTTTGGGGAAAAGTCCGATCAACTGACTTCGGAGGAGGAGGCGCAACTGGGGGAACTGAGCGCCGACCTCCAGGAGCAGGCGCGGCGCGACCCTCCCGCCAGCCAAGGCGTTCTCGAGGACGAAAGCCAGGTCCGGGACGAGGCGCCCGATGCCAGGAAAGACGAACGCAAGCGGGGACGCCGACACCCGCTGCCCGAGCATCTCGAACGTCAGACCGTCGTGCTCGAACCCGAGAGCCTTGCGCCATGCCCCCAATGTGGGCGCCCTCTGGAGCCCATCAGCGAGGAAGTCAGCGAAGAGCTGGAGTTCGTGCCGGCAAGGCTCGTCGTGCGCCGGACGGTGCGTCCCAAATACGGCTGCCGCTGCGGGTGTGGCGGGATGCACATCGCGGCGTTGCCGCCGCGCCTGGTGCCGCAGAGCAAACTCGGAACGGGTTTGGCCGTGCATTTGCTCCTGGCGCGTTTCGACGACCACGTCGCGTATTACACACTGGAGCGCATCTTCTTCGAGCGTCATCAGGTGGTGGTTCCAAGGCAGCAGATGGTCCAGTGGGTGGCGCAGATCGCCTTCCTGCTCCAGCCCGTGGTGAAGCTCATGTTCGAGCGGATGAAGCAGCGCGGGTACCTCCAGATCGACGAAACGCCCGTGAAGGTGATGGATCCCGAGGTGAAGGGGAAGTGCGCCCGCGGTTATCTCTGGTTCTACGCCGTACCCGACGGGGATGTGTACCTCGACTTTCAGGACACTCGCGGACGCAAGGCGCCGCACGCCCAGCTGACTGGCTTCTCGGGCACCATTCAGACAGACGCGTACGAGGTCTACGACTCCCTCAAGAAGGTCATTCCGGGCCTGAAACGAATCGGATGTGCGGCGCACGCCCGACGCAAGTTCGTTCGGGCCGTGAAGGACGGCGACCGCCGGGCCATCCAGTTCGTCGGCTTGTTCCGGCGGCTCTACCGCATCGAACGCGAAGCGGCGGATCTGGCGCCGGAAAACCGACACTCCCTCCGTCAGGCCCACGCCGCTGCCCTCTGGGCGGAGCTGAAGGAGCAGGCCGCCGCGCTCCAACCGCGGATCCTCCCCCAGAGCAGCCTCGGCAAGGCCCTGAGCTACCTGCTCAACGAGTACGAATCCCTGACCGGGTACCTCGAGTCCGGGCACCATCTGATCGACAACAACCTGGTGGAAAACTCGATCCGGGTCCCGGCCGTAGGTCGGCGTCGATGGCTCTTCATAGGGCATCCCGACGCGGGATGGCGCAGCGCGGTGATCTACTCGCTGATCGTGAGTTGTCGTCGCAGGGGTATCAATCCGCAGAACTACCTGACCGACGTCCTGCGTCGACTGCCATCGATGAACATCACCCAAATCGATGAGTTGCTTCCCGAACGCTGGAAACCTCCGGGCCCCGCCGGTTGACGGCCCCTCCGCTCCGCCCGAAGACGACATCCAGCGGGCGTACGGTTCCCACCGCTGCGCGCTTACCACGCAATACATTGCGAGCCAGGAGGCGGCAACCGACGAGGAGTGCCTCCGGCGCATCACGCCTGAGCGCCCGGTCGCCTTCTCGCCGACCACGAGCGCCCATCCCACCGGGCCCGCTCCGCAGAAATCCTCCAATCCTGCCAGCCCATTCGTTCAACGAATAGATGCACCCCGCTTACCGCTTAC
>JBFWWP010000067.1:0-3572 GCA_050246115.1 Planctomycetota bacterium | reverse complement strand
ATGCTTGGGTTCCTGTTCCCAGGCGGCAACCCGCCGAACGTGCTGAACTGCGTCGACGCGTGTGACGCGAACAACGACGGCCAGATCAACATTGCCGACGCGGTCGCGCTCTTGGGATCGCTGTTCGGCTCGCCGTCGGTGCCGCTGCCGTTCCCGAACGCGATGGACGGCTGCGGAGCGGACATGGACATGGATGCGCTCGACTGCGCGGTGAACACTCCGAGCTGCTAGCGCTTTCGGACCTCGACCGCGGGGGCTGGGAACGAGTCCCAACCCTGCGGCCGGGCTGACTTCACAGGAACGCCATGGACCGGCGGGGTCTCCACGGGGGCCCCGCCGGTCTCTCTCTTTTGTTGGGGCCGCGTTCGCCGAGGGATCGATCGATGACCATCGGCTCGCGACGGAGCGCGGGCGTGGGTCTGCTCTGCGTGGCCCAAGCGCGGCGCCGGTGGACACCAGGGCAGCGCTCGATTCGGTTTCGCTCTTCCCGGGAGTGCGGTAAGGAGGCGGCTCGAGTAGGCCGACGGGTCGGCCACGCCGCCTCCCCCTCAGCTCGTTGAAGCGAGACACCTGTGGACGAACCGCGCAAGGAGGACTGGAAGGAACTCGAAGGTCTCATCGAGCGGGGTGATGCGGGGGAGATCTCACGCTTCCTCGACGAGCTTCCGTTGGGCGAAACGGCACGCCTCGTCGACCGTCTCGACGACACCCATCGATCGCGGCTGTTGCTCGCCCTGGAACCCGATCGGGCAGCCGCCGTGATGGACCAGATCCCGGAGGCGCGAGCGGCAGTGCTGCTCGAGGCGATGCCGGCGGACACCGCGGCGGCGATCCTCGAAGTGCTGCCGAGTGACGAGCAGGTAGACCTCATGAGCTACCTGCCGGAGCCCGAGCAAGAGGCGATCCTGCAGGCCATGGACCCGGAATGGGCGGCCGATGCGCGCGCCCTGGCGAAGTACCCGGACGAGGTCGCCGGGGGCCTGATGATCGCCGAGTACCTGAGCTATCCCCAGAGCCTCACCGTGAATCAAGTCGTCGAGGACCTCCGGGCCAACCAAGACGAGTACCGTGGCTACAACGTGCAGTACGCGTACGTCACGGACAACGAGGGCGTCCTCGTGGGCGTGCTGCGCCTGCGTGATCTGCTCCTGGCCTCGCCCCGAGACGTGCTCACCAAGCTGATGATCCAGAATCCCGTTTCCGTCATCGACGACACCTCGCTGGACGGACTCCGCGACTTCTTCGAGCGCCATCGTTTTCTCGGGGTTCCTGTGGTCGATCCCGTCGGCCGACTCGTGGGAGTCGTCGAAAGCGTGGCGGTCGAAGCGGCCCTTTCGGAGCGCGCCGGATCCGACTATCTGAAGGCGCAGGGAATCGTCGGCGGCGAGGAGCTACGGAGCATGCCCATCGCGGTTCGCTCTCGTCGTCGCCTCGCTTGGCTGAGCGCGAACATCGTTCTCAACGTCGGTGCGGCCAGCGTCATCGCGTACTACCAAGACACCCTGTCGCAGGTGATTGCACTCGCCGTGTTCCTGCCCATGATCTCGGACATGAGCGGCTGCTCCGGTAACCAGGCGGTAGCGGTGAGCATGAGGGAACTCTCCCTCGGACTCGTGAAGCCCAGTGAAGTCTTTCGGGTCTGGCGCCAGGAGATCGCCGTCGGCGTGCTGAACGGCCTGGTCTTGGGGCTCCTGATCGCCGGTGTGGCATGGGTCTGGCAGGGCAGCGCGGTCCTCGGCGCGGTCGTCGGCGCCGCCCTCGCCATGAACACCGTGGTCGCGGTCTCGGTGGGTGGCACGCTACCGCTCGTACTGCGCAAGGTCGGCGTCGATCCGGCCCTCGCGTCCGGCCCGTTGCTCACCACTCTCACCGACGTTTGCGGGTTCTTCCTGGCACTGACCCTAGCGTCTGCGGCGCTGCCCTACCTCACGGCCGGCTGAGCGACACGGCCGCGACGACCACGGCTGACTGAACCTCACGCCGCGGCCCGACAACCTGCGCTGCTCGACAACGTGCGCTGCTCGAAGAAGTTGCAATCGCCCGAGTCGGGGCGTCAGGCGCGCTTGCCGCCGCGGCCTCCGGTCCGCCGACGCCCGCCCCGGGCGCGTCGGCGACGCCCCGCCACGGCCCCTGACGGCGACTCCACACTGCCCTGGGGTGTAGCGGCACGAGGACGGGCGGCACCGGGCGGCGGCGATGCTTTTGGCTTCGCCACCCGTGGGCCCCTCGGGGGTCGCGGGCCCGTCCGCTCAGCGCGCTCAGGCCGGTCCTGGCGCGGTCGCGGCTCCCGCTTCACTCCGGTCTTGTTCACCCCTGGCTTGGCGGTTGCCTTCGAGAACACCCGCGAGCGGTACTGGCTGGCCAGGGACTCCGAGTGAAACGGGTGGTCGACATCGACCGACAGCTCCTGACCCACGAGTCGTTCGATGTCGCGCAGCTTTGGGCCCTCGTCGGCGTCACAGAACGACAGCGCGAATCCCCCACTTCCGGCGCGAGCCGTGCGGCCGATGCGGTGGACGTAGTTTTCCGCCTCGTCCGGCAGGTCGAAGTTGATCACGTGGCTGATGTTGTCGACGTCGATGCCGCGCGCGACGATGTCCGTCGCCACGAGCACCGGAGTTGCCCCCGCCGCAAAATCGGCGAGCGCTCGCTGCCGCGCACCCTGGGTCTTGTTCGAGTGAATCGCCGCCGCATTCACCTTGGCGCCCACCAGCTGCTTGGCGATCCGGTTCGCCCGGTGCTTGGTACGTGCGAACACGAGCACCCGGCGAGCCTTCTTCCGGTTGACCAGGAACAAGAGCAGCGCCGCCTTGTCGGTGCGCTCGACGAACAGCACGTGCTGAACCACCTTCGCCCCGACGGACGAGTTGGGCGTCACTTCGACGCGCACCGGGTCACGCAACATCGAGGCGGCCAGCTCCGTCACCTCCGGGGGCATGGTTGCGGAGAAAAACAGCGTCTGCCGCTGACGCGGCACCTTGGCCACGATGCGCCGCACGTCCTGAATGAAGCCCATATCCAGCATCCGGTCGGCTTCGTCGAGGACGAGGACCTCGACCTTGCCGAGGTCGACGTGCCCTTGCGAAACGAGATCCAGGAGACGCCCAGGGGTAGCGACCAGGATATCGGGTTTCTGGGCGAGCGCCTTGATCTGCGGGACCGCCGACACGCCCCCGAGCACCACGGTCGAACGCAGCTGCAAGTAGCAGCCGTACTGCACCAAACTCTCGTTGACCTGGAGCGCAAGCTCGCGCGTCGGCGTCAAGATCAGCGCCCGAATCGGGCGCTCTCGACTCCCGGATCGACCGAGTCGCTGGAGCAGGGGCAGGCCGAAGGCCGCGGTCTTCCCGGTTCCGGTTTGGGCGATTCCCAAGAGGTCGCGCCCGGCGAGCGCGTCGGGTATGGCGGCGACTTGAATTGGCGTGGGGCGTTCGTACTGCGCTTTGGTGAGGGCGCGAAGCAGATTCGGCTCCAGCCCGAGGTCAGCGAAGGGAGTTGCGTTCATTCGGTCTGTACGTCCTTGATTCATCGGAGTCGTTGAGCAAAGTGGATCCACTGAGGATCGCCCGGAA
>JBFWWP010000066.1:0-3763 GCA_050246115.1 Planctomycetota bacterium | reverse complement strand
CGCGCTGCGCGGTTCTCGCCCAGACGGCGCGCTACTTCGCGGCCCACGAAGTTCGTGGCCTCCGGGGCTTCGCTCCGGGAACCACACGTGATGCGGCGGGTCATGCCGTCCGCGGAGAGGAAGTGCGCAATGCGTGCCCTATTCATCCCGAACCGAGTTCCCGACCCAGGTCGTTCGTGTCCGACCTCGCCGCCCCGCCTCCGGGGCGTCGCCGGCGTGGTTTCCGCGTTGGGTCTGTTGCTGGCGCTGGCGTCGCCCGCGGCCGCGCAGCCCCAGTGCTTGCCGCCCGACAACGTCACCTGCACCTTGGACGCGACGGGGTCTATCGTGCTCACGTGGACGAACCCCCAAGCGTACGACCAGATCCAGATCGTGTGCGACGGGATCGCCATTGCCTTCCTACCCGGCACGGCGACGACCCACACTTTCGCCACCAACCCCCCGCAACCGCAGGTGTGTTGCCAAGTCGTAGGCGTGCTCATTCTGCCCGGGGCGCCGCCGACGTACTGTCCGTCCGCCGATTGCTGCACGGGTTGCCTGCCGCCTTTCGATGTCAGCTGCGTCTTCGACCCCGCGACCGGAGCGGTCACGCTGAGCTGGACGAACGGTCAGCCCTACGACGCGATCGACATCGAGTGCGGGGGCGTCGTGGTCGCCACGCTGCCCGGAACGGCAACGAGCTACGTGCACTTCTCGCCGCCCCCTGTCTCCCAGAGCTGTTGCCGCGTCATCGGACTCATCCAGATCGCCGGCACCCCGCCGCAGCGGTGCATCTCCGATGAGTGCTGCACGGACTGTCTGCCGCCGAGCAACCTGAGTTGCGCCTTCGATCCGCTCGTCGGCGGCCTCGTCCTCAGCTGGTTCAACCCGCAAGTCTATAGTGCCATCGAGATCGAGTGTGACGGCGTCGTCGTGGCGTCGCTGCTGGGGACGGATACGAGCTACGTGGCGCCGATCATGCCAGGTCAGCAGACGTGCTGTCGCGTCATTGGACTCGTGATCGCCTCCGACGGGACGCTCGAGCGTTGTCCCTCGGAACTGTGCTGCAGCGGCTGCCTGCCGCCCGACGGACTGCAGTGTTCCGAAGTCCAGCCCGGAGCCATTCAACTCACGTGGAACAACCCGCAGGCCTACTTCAGCATCAACGTCTACTGCAACGGCAACCTCGTGGCGTCGCTCCCCGGGAACGCCACGTCGCACCTCCTCACCGGCTTCCCGCCAAACACCCAGATCTGCTGCCAAGTCGCCGGGGTGATCGTCGACGCGACCGGTCTCACCGTGGAGTGCTTCTCGCAGGAGTGCTGCTTCGGCTGCGCGGCGCCCTTTGGTTTGCAGTGCTCGCTCGGACCCGTAGCCGGCACCGTCATCTTGAACTGGACGAACGGTCAGCCCTACAGCCAGATCAACATTCTCTGCAACTTCACCGTCGTTGCCACCCTTAGTGGTACCGCTACGAGCTACGTCCACACCGGCGTGCCGGCCGGAACCTATGTCTGCTACCAGATCATCGGGGTCGTGTTCACGAACCCCGCTACACCGCCCACCGAGTGTCTGTCGCAAGAGTGCTGTGTGACCACGGAGATCGAGTTCCCGTGTCCGCCGCGGGACTTGGTGCGCATCATCAACACTGGCTTCGATCAGAACGCCGGCGTCATCGGGCCGAACAATCCCGACGACGAGTGGATGGTGACCCGGGACTCCGACCTCGCCGGCAACGGAGCGGTCGCACCGTTCGTCAGCACCCCCGAGCCGATCGCGGCCGAGGTGCGCGCGCCGCACCCGGCGTGGGGCGGCCCCCTCGTAGGGCCCGGCGCCACCGGGAGCGCTTGGGTCTATCACTCCATCAACAGCGCCAACGGCATCTTCGAGTACCAGTACTGTTTCTGCCTGCAGGAGGGCTTCTCGAACGCTCAACTCTCCATGGACCTGCTGGCCGACGACGTGGCTCAGGTGTACCTGAACGGAAATCTGATTCTCAGCACGGTCAACGGCTTTGCCTTCCTGATCCAGAACTTGGCGTCCGTCACCGTCACCAACCAGGCGCTCTTCAACGCCGGGGAGAACTGCATCAAGGTGCGGGTGCGCAACACCGCGGGTGTCGTCACCGGTTTCAACGCCGTAGGTCTCGTGACCGCCACGAACGGCGAGTGCTGCTGCGTGTCTCCGCCATTCGACATGGTCGGCTGGTGGCCGCTCGACCAAGATAGCTCGCCGTCGACTGCCGAGGACATCGCACGGGGCAACGACGGCAGCGTCCAGCCTGCCGTGTATCAGACCGGCCTGGTCGCGGAGTCGTTGTCTTTCAATGGCTCGACGTTGGTGAACGTGCCCGACGATCCGGCCCTCGACTTCGGCGCGCCCACGGGTTTGACGGTAGGCGACTTCTCGATCGACGCTTGGATCCGGCTGACGGGTACTGCACCCAACGAGTATCCGATCGTATCCAAGCTCGGCGCGGGTGGAGCGGGTGCTGGCTATGCTCTGTACGTGGACAACAGCGGCTTCCTCTCGTTCTTGGTCCAGGACTCATCGCTGGGCAACATCTATACGCCGACCAACCTGGCTGCGAACGTGCAGGATGGCAGTTGGCACCACGTGGCCGTGACCTACGACCGTGACCGCGCGCCGAACGGCATCAAGATGTACGTCGACGGCAATCGCGTCGACCCCAACACCTTTGCCGGCACGGCCTTTGGTAGTCTCAGCAACGCTGCGCCGTTCTGGATTGGCGGCGGCACCTTCCCGGTGCAGTCGTTCTTCGAAGGAAACATCGACGAAGTGGAGGTCTTCGACCGAGTGCTGCTCGCCGGTGAAGTGCGCGAGCTCTACGAGGCGGGTGCCTACGGCAAGTGCAAGGAGTACTGCCACGTACCGTGGGACCGGCCGGTCGTGAGCAACGGCACCATCACGGTCGTGGCGACGGTCTGTAACGACGGACTGCTGCCGCAGACCTACAACATCTCGTCCTTGCCGCTGTCTCCCGGTCCCGGGTGCTCCCTCGGTGGTCCCGTGAGCATCGTGCATGCGCCCACGGTGACCGTCCCCGCGGGCGGCTGCGTCAATGTGCCCGTGACCTTCACGGCTCCTACCGGTCCCGGCATCTCGTGCTACACGCTTTGCTTCCAGAATCCGACCACGGGCTACAAGTTCTGCTGCCGCGGCTCGCTCCAAGTAGGACAGCCGATCATCATCGTGCTTCCGAACGACCCCATCCTGGTGGAGGTTGCGAGCCCGCTGCCAATCGCGGTCGGGATCACCAACACACTACCGGCACCGGTCAGCGTGGCGTACCGGGTGTTCCCCACGGCCATGAACTGCAACTTCCGGACGATTCGCTTGGATGGTCTGCCTCCCGGCGAGCCGTTGATGGGCACCTTAACCGTGGCTGCGGGAGCGACCGAGAACTTCGATTTGATCGTCGAGTACGTCGATCTCGACCCGTTCCGAATGCAGGACATTGTGATCGAGGCGGACATCGATGGCGACGGCCTGCCGGACGCGGCTTCGTCGGTGGCGATCGCCTCGACCCTCGAGCCGGTCGTGGCCGGACCCACGCTGCGACGTGCTGATTGCAACGTGGACGGATCGCTGAACATCGCAGACGCGATCTTCTTGCTCGGATACCTGTTCTCCGGCGGAGCGTCTCCGAGCTGCGAGGACAGCTGCGACGCCAACGACGATGGTCAGCTCAACATCGCCGACGGAATCTACGTTCTCACGCACTTGTTCGCGAACGGAGCGGAACCCCCAGCGCCGTTCCCGA
>JBFWWP010000065.1:0-4035 GCA_050246115.1 Planctomycetota bacterium | reverse complement strand
GGCACTCCTTTGCGCTGCGTACGAACCGAAGGGGCGAGAGTGTTGGCCGTCACCGCCCCTCAGACGATGGGGAAGTCGAGCCCGGTGTGCGGTTTCCCGAGCAGTCGACACATCGCCAGCACCTGTCCTTGGTGGTGGTAGAGGTGCATCTGGGTCCGCAGGACGACGTGCGCGGGCCGTAGCCTGCGTTCGCGGTTGCCCCATGTGAGCATGAGACGTGGTGTGTTCAACTCCGCGGTCGAGGCCTTGCGCAGGTAATCCCGCGTCACGTTCGCGACCTGCGAACGCAAAGACTCGAGCCGGACGATCGATGGATACTGATCGTCGTCGTCGTCGATCTGCATGAGTCCGTGAACGACTCCGATCCAGTATCGCTCGGCGCAGATCTCGTGGTGCAGTTGTAGCCGGATGGTCGGGTAGCCAAAGCCGGCGAGCTCCTGGTTCAATTGTTCGGGAGTGAGCTGCGCGCAGTGGGCGAGGAGCCCTGCGAGATTCTGGTGACAGCGCTCGTGGATGTCGAGCAATGCGTCGGCTGTGTACATCCGTTACTGGCTCCTACGGGCTGGGGGTTGCGTCGCCGGAGTCCCGGCCGCCGACTGCCGCGAGGGCGGCTTCACGAACGCGGCGCAGATCGAGCTTGCCGCTCCCGAGCTTGGGAATTTGCTCCACTTCGACGAAGCTGTCCCGGCGCGGGATCCAAAGGTTTGGCAGCGAGTCCTTGAGCTGCGCGATGAGTTCTTCGACGGAGAGCGCGATCGGCGTGTGGAGCACGACCAGCCGCTCGCCCTTGCGATCGTCGGGAATCGCCGTCACCGCCACCTCCGGACACGCGCCCTGTTGGTGATCGCCCACCTGGCACGCGTGAAACCGGTCGATGGCACCTTGGATCTCCTCTTCGACTTTCACGTGCGGCACCATCTCGCCGCCGATCTTCGAGAATCGCGACTGACGGTCGGTGATGGTGATGAAGCCATCGTCGTCGATGCGCGCTATGTCCCCGGTCACATACCAACCGTTGCGGATCACCGCCTCGGTGAGATCATCTCGTCCGAGGTAGCCCCGCATGACGTTTGGCCCCTTGACCAGGAGCAGCCCTTCCTCGTTCGGCGGGCGTTCGTCATGCGTGTCGGGGTCGACGACGCGCACCGCGATGCCGGGAAGCGGATGGCCGATCGTTCCGGGCTTGTGGCCAATCTGATGCACATCGCGCTCCGGATCGATGGCGTCCGGGACATTGATCGCCACGGCGGGGGATAGTTCGGTGCAGCCGTAGCCTTCGAGGATGGGCTGTCCGAATCGCTTCTCCCAGGCTTCCGACAAAGACGACTTCAGCTTCTCGGCACCGGAGGCGGTGATGCGAAGGCTGGCGACGTCCTCTTTCTTCCAGCGCCGGAGGTAGCTGAGATAGAAGGTCGGCGTCGAGACGAAGAACGTCCCGTGGTGGTCGCGGATTGTCTCGGCGATCTTGGCGGCGTCGACGGGGCTGGGGTGAAACGCCGCCTTGAAGCCGCTGAGCAACGGAAACCACAGGGTGGCGGTGTACCCGAACGAATGGAACAGCGGCAGCACGCCCACCATGCAATCGTGCCGGTTCGAATCGAACACCTGCTCGAGGCTGCGCGCGTTCGACAAGATGTTGTGGTGGGTGAGGCAAACTCCCTTTGGTGTTCCGGTCGAGCCGCTCGAGAAAATCACCGTAGCGTCGGCGTCGGGGGCCCGACAGACGCCGGGGAGGCGCGTCAGGATGAAAGACGGCAGCAGTGCTTTCAAGGCTGCCCAGAACTTGGTCCCGGCGCTCGCGCGGCCCAGGAGTTCCGCCAAGTCGACGTACGAGTCCCCGAAGGGCATGTCGATCTTCTCTAGAAACGCCCGCGAGGTAATGATTGTACGAATTCCACACTGACGGATGGCGTCGTCGAAGGCTTCCCGCCCGATCGTGAAGTTGAGGTTCACCGAGATCCGGTTCACGACGGCGAGGGTGACATTGACCAGGGTGCCACCGATGCTCGGCGGCAACAGCACACCGACGTGCCGTTCGTCTGGACCGAGTCGCTGCCGCAGCAGTGATCGCAGGACGAAGACCCCGACGAGAAGCTTGAAGTACGATAACACCTTGCCGGTGTGGTCCGTGACCGCTTGGCGGAACGGGAAGCGTGCGGCCACTCGCAAGAAGCGCGTCGCCAGTGTTTCTCCGGACCGTTTGCGCAGGTCGAGGGCTTCGGCGGCCAGCAGCTGAATGGCTTGGCGAACTTGGTGAGCGCTCGCATCGGGCGGCAACGGTTCACCGAAGATCACGGTCACCGGGTACGGCAGTATGTTCGGCACCTTGAAGAAGAACCGCCCGCCCCGGAAGCTGAAGATGCTTCCCCATACGCGATCGAGGTACATGGGGATGATCGGAGCCCCGCCGCGCTTTGCGATGTGCTCGAGTCCCTTGGAGAACGGGAGGAGGTTGCCGGTGCGACTGATCCCCCCTTCGGCAAAGATGCAGGCGACGTGCCCTTGTTTGACGTGCTCGGCGGCTTCTTGCAGGCTCTTGATGAGTTCGCGGGGCCGATCCGTTTCGGAAATCGGGATCGCTTTCATGAGGCGCGCGAAGAATCCGACCAACGGCACGTTGTCGAAGCCCCGGTGCATCAAGAATCGCACGAAGCGCGGAACGGACGTGCCGACCAAGAAGGGGTCGACGTAGGAAACGTGATTGCTGACCAGGAGCGCCCCGCCGTGGGTGGGTACGCGGTTGGGGTGCACGGTCTTGATGCGGTAGACGGAGTGGGTGAGAACCCACAGCGCGAGGCGCGCCATATAGGTCGGCGACAGCGTCATGAGCAGCACCGCCCCAAGCCACGTGATGATCCCGATGGCGAGCATGAGCTGAGGGCCGTTGAGCTCGAGCAGGTTGGCGAGCACGGCGTAGACGCCCGCCGACGCCAAGATGAACACGAAGTCGGTAAGTTCCATGAGGCCGAGGATCCGACCTTTCTGCTCGGGTGCCGGACGCTGTTGGATGAACGCCTGCAGGGGTACGACGAAGAAACCCCCGAAGAGTCCCGCGCAAGCGAGGAGGGCGCGCGCGGTCCCCAGGCTGGGGGGGGCCAGCGACAGCGCGATGAAGGACGCTCCCATGCCGAAGATGCCGATCGGGACCAAGCCGAGCTCGACTCGAGGGCCGGAGATCCACCCGACGAGGAGACTTCCCAGGGCGATACCGCCGGCGGTGAAGACGAACAAACGCGTGCCGGCGTCGGCCAGCCCCAGCTCGTTCTGCCCATAGCTGTTGATCGCGAAGAGCGCCAACGCTCCGACCAGCACGAACCACGCGCCGCCGAAGATGGCGAGGAGAAGCTCGCGGTCGCGCGCGGCGAAGCGAAGCTCCCCGACGACCTCGGTGGGCACCAGAAAGAGGCGCAGCGAGAAGCGCCGGGTGGGGTCAGCGGCAGGCCTGCCGCGAATGCCGAGCGACAGGCACCAGCCCACCACGGCGATGGCCACGAACAGATAGCCTGCGGTGTAGAAGGGGATGTCCTGGTCCAGTTGGTACTGAAACAACGGGATCGACGTGCCCAGGATGATGGCCACCATGGTCGTCATCTGAACGATGCCATTGGCCCAGCTGAGCCGCGGCTCGGGCACCATCTCGGGGATCGAGCCGTACTTGGCGGGGCCGAAGAAGGCGCTCTGAGTCCCCATGAGGAACAGCACGCCCATAGCGATCATGACCCCTGCGTTCACATCTTTGGTCCCGTAGTAGAGCGCCCCGAGCCCGAGCGCCATGACGACGATCTCGACGAACTTCATGGCGACCACAATCGTCCGGCGCGAGAAGCGGTCGGCGATGTACCCAGCGCAGAGAGCGAAGAGCACGAACGGCACTGCGAACACGGCCCCGGCTATGGCCTGTGGGTCATCCGGCCACCACGGGATCGTGATGCTCTGTTGCTTGCTGAGGTGTAGCGCGAGGACCAGGATGAACTGCTTGAAGAAGTTGTCGTTGAAGGCGCCCAGGAACTGCGCCCCGGTGAGCACCCAGAAAGA
>JBFWWP010000064.1:0-4327 GCA_050246115.1 Planctomycetota bacterium | reverse complement strand
GCAACGAGACCCAGCGAGGGAGCGCCGTGAGCAGAAATCGCATCGAATCCGTCGCTGACCGGTTCCACAAGGACGGTGCGTACTTCGAGTGCGACCGCAAAGAACTGCTGTCGCTGCTGCCCGCGACCGTGCACCGGGTACTCGACATTGGTTGCGGGGGTGGGAAGTCGTGGGAGGGCTTCGCGGGCGAAGTGCACGGCGTCGAGTACGACCCAGAGTCAGCCGAGCAAGCTCGCACGCGGCTCGTCGAAGTTCACGTCGGGGACGCTCAGAAGCTGACCCTACCGTACGCGGACGGGTTCTTCGACTGCATTGTCTTTGCCGACGTACTCGAGCACCTCTACGACCCTTGGGGCACCGTGCTCCGCCTCCGTCCGCTCATCTCCCCGGGCGGCTACGTGCTGATCTCGCTGCCCAACATACGCTACTACAAGGTCCTCAAGTCACTGGTGCTGAAGGGCGACTTCTCCTACGAGCGCTCGGGGGTCATGGACATCGACCACGTGCGGTTCTTTGCGCGGCGGAACGTGGAGTGGCTGCTCACCGAGACCGGCTTCGCGATCGAGCGCTGGAGCGGCATGCAACGCGGATCCTCCAAGTACCGGCTCCTCAACCGCGTCCTCTTTGGCGGCATCGACGACTTCCTGACGAAGCAGTTCTACGTCCTCGCGCGCCAACAACCGGACTGGAAACCGCCCGTGGCTCCCGCGAAGGGCCATGCCAAGGGGTCGGTCCCGGAAGTGCGATGATGCGACCCGAGGACCGGCGGCGAGTCGAGAAGGCAGGGCACGATCGACTGGGGTGTGGCGGCGCCTTCTGGCTACGATCGTCCCACTGCGGTAGAAAACGCACGCCTCGCGGTCGGGTCGGGTGCCGACGGGTTCGAGATCGATCGGGATGAAGCGTTGATACAGCCTACTACGACGACCCCAACCAGTCCCGAGGCAACGCTCCCGCGCCTCGCGAAAACACCGCTCGACGCACTCGTGCCCGCCTTGCGTCCCCTGCGGATCGTGATGTTCTGCAAGAGCAAGAAGCACACGCGGGTCCCGGTCCACTTCATGCGCGCGTTCCGGCAGCAAGGGCACGAAGTCACCTGGTTTCGCACTCACAAGCTCAACCGCGTGGTCGGCGGTGCGATCTCACGCGCCGTCATGAACTGGCGCTACCGCCTGTTGCGTCCCGACGTGGTGTTCATCTACGGCCGCGACATACCCCACGGGGTGCTCGAGGCCATGCAGGACGACGTGCCCAAGGTCGTCTACTACGAAGACATCCCGGGGGCGGACGGGCGCACGTTCAACAGTGAGCACCGCCGGGTGTTCGGCCAGGCGTCCCTGCTCTTCACCACCGCCCGCGAATTGATACCGTCCCTGCGCGAGCTGGGAGCCCAGCATGTCGAGTTCCTGCACGCGGGCGTCGACCCCGAGGATCACTACTTCGATGAGCCGGACGAGCGGTATGCGAGCGAAGTCGCGTTCATCGGGCGTGGCTACGGCAGCGACCGCCTGGAGCTGATCGCGTCGGTCGCGCGACACTGCGACCTGCGGGTCTATGGGCGCGGCTGGAAAGAGAACATCGGCCTGGCATCGAGCCACCAGCACATCTTCCCGCAGCAGTATCGCACGATCTGTGCGTCGACGAAGATCATGCTCGGCATCGACCTGCGCAGCGACTTCGATCTGTACTTCTCGAATCGCACTTGGCTCACCCTCGGTTGTGGCGGTTTCTTGCTGACCCACTACGTCCCTCACCTCGAGGAGTTCTTCACGAACCGCCGCCACCTGGTCTGGTACCACTCGACCGAGGAGTGTTTGGACCTGATCCGACACTATCTCGACCACGATGCAGAGCGGAAACGGATTGCTGCCGAGGGCTATCGCTACGTTCACCGCTACCACACGTTCCAGCACGCCGCGTCCCACATCGCGGCGCGGGTGCGCGAGACGTTCGGCGTCGGCGAGGCGCCCACCCCAGCGGCGCGGGGGCGAGGGGCGAGCGGCGAGGCACGCTGAGACGACGGTGCCGACGGCGATGATCGCTTCGGAAAGCTGCCGGGGCGGCTGCCGCTCTCGAGGAGGCTCCCCGAAACCGAACGAGAGCTCAGATCAGTCGCTCTCGGGCGAAGGGCTGCCGGTTTCGACCTGCTCCACGGCCCCGGCGAGGGCGTGAAGCTGCTGCCTTACCTCCCCCAGTCGCGCAAACAGCTCGCGCTCCGTGATCTTCGCAGCTGCGCGCTCGGCCCGGCGGTGGGCGCGCACCTCGCCGCAACAGCGAAGCGCCGCCCAGAAGCCGCGGATGGTCACGGTGTCCGACGCGATCAGCCGCCCGAGGAGGTGCAGCGGGATCCGCGCCAGGTGGTCACGAACGAAGCTCGAAGGCTCGAGGTAGTTGCGCCAGACCAGGAGGAAGCGATTGCGCTTCTTGTGGATCTTCACCCGCAGCCGCGATTGCGTCGACTGAATGGTGCTGAACTTGTGATCGTGGACCACGACGCTGTCGGGCACGAGCACAGAGCTCCACCCACGACGCCAGGCCCGCCAACCAAGATCGGTGTCTTCGTAGTAGTAAGGACGAAAGATCTCGGCGAACCCATCGAGCTGGAGAAAGCGAGCTCGGTGTACCAGGACCGAGCCACCGGTTCCGAAGAGGGTGGGAATCGGGTCGTGGTGGGCCAACCTTCCCGCCTGCCACAACCGATCGAGTTCGAAGCCCTTCACCCGAATCTGCCCCCTTCGCAGCTCCGGACTCACCTGTCCCGGCGGAATCGGCTGCCCGGCCGGGTTCAAGTTGAGCGAGGCGGCGGCAAACTGGTTCGGGTCGCTCGCGAACGACCTCACGAGGGGCTCGAGGAACCCGGCGCACGGGAACACATCGGAGTTCATGAAGTAGATGAGCGGCGCTTGGGCCTCGCGACCCCCTGCATTGACGGCACCGCTGAAGCCGCCGTTCCGTGGCAGCGCGACGAGTCGCACCCAGGGGTGATCGGACCGAACATACTCGGCACTGCCGTCGCGGCTGCCGTCGTCGACCACGATCACCTCGACGGAGAGCTGCGTCGCTGCGAGCACCTCGCGCAGATGCCCGAGAGTGCGAGGCAACAGCTCGCGCCCCTGGTAGTTGGGAATGACCACGGAGACGTCCACCGCGGGCTGACCTCGTTTTCGCTGGTTCGGACCGCTGAACCCGAGTCCACAAGTCCATTGGACAGCTGGCGACCCGCATGGTACCCGGTTGCCCCGTGGCTGCGGGGCAAAAGCGAGTCCGGGCGCGTGCACAGGGGGCAAGAAGTGGCAGGTCCTTCGAGCGCTGGCGCGGCGGCGGTGCCCTACCGCGAGATCGACACCGTCTTCCTCGACGTCGGGAACACCCTGATCACGATGGACCTCCCCCGGGTTGCGGGCGAACTCGCGCGCCACGGCCTCCGGTGTAGCGCGTCGGAACTCATGCGCGCCGAGGCGGCGGCGCGCCCCGCGGTGTCAGCCCGCGTCGCAGCGGGGTCTTCGACCGAGACCGTCGATCTGTTCGCGTTCTACCTCCGTC
This sequence comes from Planctomycetota bacterium, assembly GCA_050246115.1. GTDB lineage: Bacteria > Planctomycetota > UBA8108 > UBA1146 > JAJFFE01 > JBFWWP01. The sequence continues at coordinate 784 of JBFWWP010000064.1, read as the reverse complement.
AAGCTCTGCTCCACCTCCCGACGTCGGTCGACGCGGCCGCCCTCGACCGCGTGGCCATCGACCTGGCGACGCGCCTGCGCCCACCGGGCGGTTCGGACCGCCTTTGGAACACGGTGATCCCTGGAATCCCGGAAGCTCTGGGCGCCCTCGCCGCGCTCGGGCTACGCATGGTCGTCGTCAGCAACTCGGACGGCACGGTCGAGCGTAGCCTCACGCGGCTGGGCCTCCGGCCGTTCTTCGCGGCCGTCGTCGACTCTGGGACTCTCGGGCTCGAGAAACCCGATCCGCGGATCTTCGAGGCTGCGCTGCGCCTCGCGAGCGCCGACCCGGCCCGCACCCTTCACTTCGGTGACCTGTACCACGTCGATGTCGTGGGCGCCCGGCGCGCGAACCTCCACGCCGCGCTCGTCGACCCTTTCGGCGACTGGGCTGCAGGCAGCGCGCACGCGTCGGCCATCGACTGCGACCGATTCGAACACCTGCGCGATCTCGCGGCTTGCTTGTCCGCAGCTCGTTCGACCGAGAGACCGTGATCGTCGCGAACACTTGCTCGCCGCACCCAGTCGCGAATCGAGTGCGTGCCGCGCTTGCTTCGGGCCTAGATTCTCTCCGAGGGGGCTTTCGAAGGCCCCCTCGCGACCGCGGCGAAGCCGGGCTGTCGTCTCATGCGCCACGCCCACTCCGAATGGCGAGGCGCAGGACCTCCGCGTCGTCCGTGCTGGAGCCTCCCTGGGCGAGCCGCGCGAACGCGTGCTCGATTCTCCCGAACGCTTCCGACCTCCGG
>JBFWWP010000063.1:0-4449 GCA_050246115.1 Planctomycetota bacterium | reverse complement strand
TCGCGAGAATCGCTGCCGCCTCGGCCGCCAGTACCTGTCGAACCCGTTCTTGGATGTTCATTCGGAGCTGTCCTCACTGCGCGGGGTGCTGGGGCTCGTGGCTGTGCACCCGGTTTCTACCGGGCGGAGACGGCGGCGACAACGGAGATGCGGCGCGCCGGCGCCGCACTCACTCGAGAAGCTTCCCGCCGAACGCAACGCGGCCGGCGCCATCGGGCTCATAGAAGAGGTGCACGTACTCCGCCGGACGACCGCAGGTATCGGCCAGCGCCTGAGTGAGGCGGGCGACTTCTTCGACGAGCGCGAGCCCCTCCGGGCGCCGGGACTTCAAGACGTTGACGAAGACAGGTCGGTGCTTCGTCACCGGCTCATCGTTCTCCGCATAGGACGACGACGGGAGCGCCCGCAGCCGCACCCAAGTGCGTCCGTGCGTGGTCCCGAGAATCTCGCCCGCCCGATGGGCGAGATCGCTCGCGAGGCGATGCGGCAGACTGTCGCCAGGGTTGAGAACCATCTCGATGTCGAGAATAGGCATGGGAATCCTCTCTGTAGTTGCGAAGTGTCGAGTTGGCGCGGCACCGCCGCATCCACTTCACCCCCAAACGCCCGCTTTCCGCTCGGGGCTCCAGGCGCGATAGTTTGCTCATGAAAGCGCTTGATCTGGGTCCAGCGTCCACGCTTGCGGGTGATGCCGAAACCCGAGCCGCGGGTAGTAGTCGACCGCGGCCGGCGCCGCGAGCAGGATCAGCCGGCACGTCGGAGCGAGGTGCTCGCGGGTCTCGCGGATCAACGCACGCCCGATACCGCGTCGCTGGTGTCGTTGATCGACCGCGAGATCCGAGAGGTAGCAAGCATAGTGGAAGTCCGTGAGCGAGCGCGCGATTCCCACGAGTTCGCCGTCGAACCGTGCGGTGACGATGAGGTTCGCGTTCTGCAGCATGCCCTCGATGCGGGCCAAGTCGTGGATCGGCCGGCGCTCGCCCAACGTCGACGAGCGAAGAACCGCAATGAACTCCGCGCTGCCCACCGACTCCTCACGGGCGTACTGGACCATCGGCGTCTTTCTCCTTCGTGGGTTCCCAAGCGTACGTTCCCAGCGTGCGTTGCCAGCGTACGTTGCATGGGCGTTCGCATCATGGTCCGCGGGGCCGGTCCCGAAAAGGCAGGAGGGCGCGGAACGCTGGCCACTGGCCGTCGATCCGCGCCCTCGGGAGGCGGGAGCCCCTCGCGAAAGAGGCCGTCAGGTGAGTCGTACGCCGGGACATTGAGCAAGCCCGAGGCCAGTGCCGATCGACTCTGGAGATCCAGCGTAAGGTGTTCCCCCGGTGCGTGTTGCGACCACGACCCTGGCCCCGCCAACTCAACTCCCGGTGTGGCGCGCCCGGAAACCGGACACCCCGGGGCCTTCACGCCGAGAGTAAGGGAACCCAGTCCGGTGCCGTCACCCGCGGCGACGTGCCGGGAGTCGGCCTACGGCCTGCAGCATGGCCGTCAGCGCGGCTGACTTGCCGCGCACGACCGCGCGCAGGGCTGTGAGAGGTGCAGCGACCTCCTCGTCGTAGCCGACTTGATCGAGGATGCCCCGCGCGCGCCGCGTTAGAGCGAGCACTTCGCTGCGGGGGCCCGCCGCCGCGACCGTCCAGCGTGCGAGGTTGACGAGCGATAGCGCGATGTGGCGATGCTGGGGCGGAAGCCTCTCGTGGCGCAGCGTCAATGCCTCGCGCAAGCACTGGCTCGCGCGCCGCAAACGGCCGGTCTCGAGGTATAGCTCTCCGAGGTTGTTCAACGTGCTGGCGAGTCCGAGCTGCCCCCGTCCGCGGCCGGCGCGCCAACGCTTGGCGGCTGCGTGCAGACTTCCTTCCGCTTCTGCGTGTCGTCCGCGTCGGAGCAGCAGCTTGCCCAGGTTGTTGTAGCAGTGTGCCAACTCGAAGCCTTGGCCGGTCCCGGCCTCGGTGCGGATGCGAATGGCCGCTTGATAGTGAGCGAGCGCTTCGTCGTGCCGGTGCATGACCTCGCAGAGCACTCCGTAGTTGTCGAGGTAGCGAGCGCTCCCGAGCCCCGTGCTCGAACGCAAGCACGTCGCGAGAAAGCGCTCTGCGGAGCGGAACTCGCCGAGGTGAATGGCCGTGATCGCCCGGTTGTTGAGCGTTTCCGCGAGGCTCTCGGGGGGTAGACCTGGGGTGCGTGCGATCGCGCGCGTGGCCGCCGCGAAGCGTTGCTTGGCTTTGCCGTGCTCGCCGAGCTGCCCATGGACGGCGCCGAGATTGTTCATGGTGCGTGCGATGTCGGGGTGGTTCGGGCCGTGCGCCGCCCGAAGTTGGCGCAAGGCTTGTCGCAAGTACACTTCAGCCGAATGGAGGTCGCCGGCCAGCAGAGCGTGCAACCCCACGCTGCGAACGAGTCGAGCGAACTCGGGATCGCCCAAGGATCGTCGTCGGCCGTACTCGATGGCGCGTCGCGCATGGGGTACGAGCGCGAGTTGCTCTTCCAGGGGCACGCTCGGGAACTGCTCCATCAGAACCTTGCAGAACGTGCCCTCGAGACGCGCGCGATCCGCGCGGGGGAGCGCGCTGCGGATCGCCTCGCGGGTCAGCGGTTGTAGTGCATAGCGATCCTTGGAACGGAAGTGCTCGAGCAGCGAGTAGCGCAGCAGTGGGCGAGTCATGATCGCCACGTCGTCGTTTCCCCCGCGGGTCGCTGCGCTCGCCAATGCGCCCATCATCGATCCGGGGATCGGGGCCGCACCGGACAGCACGAGGAGACGGAACAACTGCCCCGCTGCGGGCGACGCACGATCGACCGCGGCGAGGCTACATCGCCACACGGAACGTACTGCGATCGGGACGCGAAACCGCGCGTGATGGTCCTGCAGGTAGGTGGTGAAGCTGCAGCGGCGCACGGAAACGAACGCGCCCGCGGCCTCGAGGGCGGCGGGTAGGTGACCCAGGGAGCGGCTCAGCTCGCGCGTCGCTGCCTCTTCATCGCGATTGCTCGATGGCGCAGTGGCGGCGCCGCGCGCGTCGGCACGATCCCAAAGCAGCTCGGTGCGTCCGCCGCGAAGCATCAAGAACTCGGCGGCGTCCGCTTCGGGCAGCGTTGGCACGCGCAGGCTCACGACCCCCGGCCACAGGGCCTCGCGATCGGTCGTCGTGATGAGCACAGAGCCGGCGGTACCGGATCGTGGAACGAGCGAGGTCCAACTCGGTTGCGTTTCGGCCGCTAACCCATCGAGGACCAAGAGCCATCCGTGGCGTTCGCGTAACGCCCGGAAGGCGGCTGGCGCGATGTCATCGAGCCGGCTGCCGTGAAGTCGCACGCCGAGTCGGCCGGCGATCCCGCGCATGGAGTCGAGCGCAGACTCCGGCGTCGTGGCGTCGATCCACAGCATCCACTCGTGTTGCCCAGGGTGTCGGTAGATGTACTGGAGTGCGATCTCAGACTTGCCGCCGCCTGCGACTCCCACGAGCGCTCCGAACGGCACCGGGTCTCGGGGCACGAGCAGCGTCGCGAGGCGTTGCAGGATGCGCTCGCGGCCGACGAAGAACCGCGACGGAGTCCGTGGCACCCATGCGTGCCCCCGCGCGACCGGCAGCGCGTACGAGATCTGCTGCTCTGACACGGCCAGTGCGTGCGCGAGGCGCTCGATGGATCCGCGCGCGACCCGTTCCCCGGACTCGGCACGGCGGACGGTCGCGATATCGACCCCCGCCGCGTCCATGAGATCCTTCTGGCTCCAGCGTCGTTCGGCCCGCAACAAAAGGATGGCTCGAGCGTTGGTGAGGCTGGCTCGCTCCATGGTAAGTCCGCCCTCCGTAGCGAGTTGCGCACCCGGGCGAGCTGATGGGTCAAGCCTGCTCCGGGAAACCTATGCTAGCGCCAGTGGTGGGTGAGGCCAAGCGGCGGCGCCCTTCGTCGGATCGCGCCGCTCGGTGGATTCGCTCGAGAAACAAGGCTGGTGAGGAGGTCGCATGAAGCGCGTAGCTGCGATTCGTTGGTTGGTGGTCTGCTGTCTTGCCGGGGCTCCGGCACCGTCCGTTGCCCAGTCTCTGAGCTGCGGTCAAAACCACGTGGACCAGATCACCGCCGCTGGCCAGGAGGATGTGTTGATCTTCCAGGGCAGCGCCGGAGATTGCATCTCGATGGTGCTCTGGCAGACCGGCGGCAGCAACTTCACCGCGCACGGCGATCTGTACGCGCCCAGTTCCACGAGTGTCCCGATCCTTCAAGGGCTCAACGGCGAAGTTCCACTGACCCTCGTGGAGTCGGGTACCTACATCCTCCGCGTCCACGCGAGCAACTTGGTCAGTACGGGTAGCTACGTCCTCGAACTCAACTGGCTCACGCCGCAGCCGTGCAACGTGATCCCGATCCAGTGTGGCCAAGATGTCGCAGCCACCATCGCGGACCGAGCCGAGCAGCACTTCTACTCGTTCGACGCTCAGGCGGGCG
>JBFWWP010000062.1:0-5045 GCA_050246115.1 Planctomycetota bacterium | reverse complement strand
TCGCGAGAATCGCTGCCGCCTCGGCCGCCAGTACCTGTCGAACCCGTTCTTGGATGTTCATTCGGAGCTGTCCTCACTGCGCGGGGTGCTGGGGCTCGTGGCTGTGCACCCGGTTTCTACCGGGCGGGGAAGGCGGCGACAACCGAGATGCGGCGCGCACGTCGAGATGTTGCGCGCGGCGCCGCATTTACTCGAGAAGCTTCCCGCCGAACGCGACGCGGCCGGCGCCGTCGGGCTCATAGAAGAGGTGCACGTAATCGGCCGGGCGACCGCAAACTTCCGCCAGCGCCTGAGTGAGGCGGGCGACTTCCTCGACGAGCGCAAGCCCCTCCGGGCGCCGGGACTTCAGGACGTTGACGAAGATAGGTCGGTGCTTCGTCACCGGCTCATCGTTCTCCGCATAGGACGACGACGGCAGCGCCCGCAGCCGCACCCAAGTGCGTCCGTGCGTGGTCCCGAGAATCTCACCCGCCCGATGGGCGAGGTCGCTCGCGAGGCGATGCGGCAGACTGTCGCCAGGGTTGAGAACCATCTCGATGTCGAGAATAGGCATGGGAATCCTCTCTGTAGTTGCGAAGTGTCGAGCTGGCGCGCCACCGACTCGCGTAGTCCCTTCGAGCAAAGCCCTACCGTGGCTGGGGCAAAGCCATATCCACTTCATCCACAAGCGCTCGCCTTCCGCTCGGGGCACGAGCGCGAACCAGCCTTCTTCGGATCGCCGATGATGGCAGCGACGCGATGCGGACAGGCTGTCCGCGCTCCCAGGGCGCGCCGGAGCGGTCGATGAGCATGGGCTCCTGATATGCGTAACGATGGTGGCTCCATCGCCCTGCACAGCGCTCCCAACCCGGCTTCGACGATCCTGTTCCCCTCTTCTCCTGCGCCCAACGCACCAACGCGACGCATACGCAGGAGCCCACGCCCTTCTGCACTCCTGGCGCGCCCTGGGAGCGCGGACAGCCTGTCCGCATCTTGGCCTCGCGCCACGGGACCTCCGCATCCCACCCGGGCCCCATGCCTCCCGCCACCGTGGCGGGTGATGCCGATTTCCCTCTTCTTCCTGCGCCCAACGCACCAACGCGACGCATACGCAGGAGCCCACGCCCTTCTGCACTCCTGGCGCGCCCTGGGAGCGCGGACAGCCTGTCCGCATCTTGGCCTCGCGCCACGGGACCTCCGCATCCCACCCGGGCCCCACGCCTCCCGCCACCGTGGCGCGGCACCGCCGCATCCTCTTTGCTCATGAAAGCGCTTGATCGGAGTCCAGTGTCCACGCTTGCGGGTGATGCCGAAACCCGAGCCGCGGGTAGTAGTCGACCGCCGCCGGCGCCGCGAGCAGGATCAGCCGGCACTTCGGAGCGAGGTGCTCGCGGGTCACGCGGATCAACGCACGCCCGATACCGCGCCGCTGGTGTCGTTGATCGACCGCGAGATCCGAGAGGTAGCAAGCATAGTGGAAGTCCGTGAGCGAGCGCGCGATTCCCACGAGCTCGCCGTCGAACCGTGCGGTGACGATGAGGTTCGCGTTCTGCAGCATGCCCTCGATGCGGGCCAAGTCGTCGATCGGTCGGCGCTCGCCCAACGTCGACGAGCGAAGAACCGCAACGAACTCCGCGCTACCCACCGACTCCTCACGGGCGTACTGGACCATCGGCGTCTTTCTCCTTCGTGGGTTCCCAAGCGTACGTTCCCAGCGTGCGTTGCCAGCGTACGTTGCATGGGCGTTTGCATCATGGTCCGCGGGGCCGGTCCCGAAAAGGCAGGAGGGCGCGGAACGCTGGCCACTGGCCGTCGATCCGCGCCCTCGGGAGGCGGGAGCCCCTCGCGAAAGAGGCCGTCAGGTGAGTCGTACGCCGGGACATTGAGCAAGCCCGAGGCCAGTGCCGATCGACTCTGGAGATCCAGCGTAAGGTGTTCCCCCGGTGCGTGTTGCGACCACGACCCTGGCCCCGCCAACTCAACTCCCGGTGTGGCGCGCCCGGAAACCGGACACCCCGGGGCCTTCACGCCGAGAGTAAGGGAACCCAGTCCGGTGCCGTCACCCGCGGCGACGTGCCGGGAGTCGGCCTACGGCCTGCAGCATGGCCGTCAGCGCGGCTGACTTGCCGCGCACGACCGCGCGCAGGGCTGTGAGAGGTGCAGCGACCTCCTCGTCGTAGCCGACTTGATCGAGGATGCCCCGCGCGCGCCGCGTTAGAGCGAGCACTTCGCTGCGGGGGCCCGCCGCCGCGACCGTCCAGCGTGCGAGGTTGACGAGCGATAGCGCGATGTGGCGATGCTGGGGCGGAAGCCTCTCGTGGCGCAGCGTCAATGCCTCGCGCAAGCACTGGCTCGCGCGCCGCAAACGGCCGGTCTCGAGGTATAGCTCTCCGAGGTTGTTCAACGTGCTGGCGAGTCCGAGCTGCCCCCGTCCGCGGCCGGCGCGCCAACGCTTGGCGGCTGCGTGCAGACTTCCTTCCGCTTCTGCGTGTCGTCCGCGTCGGAGCAGCAGCTTGCCCAGGTTGTTGTAGCAGTGTGCCAACTCGAAGCCTTGGCCGGTCCCGGCCTCGGTGCGGATGCGAATGGCCGCTTGATAGTGAGCGAGCGCTTCGTCGTGCCGGTGCATGACCTCGCAGAGCACTCCGTAGTTGTCGAGGTAGCGAGCGCTCCCGAGCCCCGTGCTCGAACGCAAGCACGTCGCGAGAAAGCGCTCTGCGGAGCGGAACTCGCCGAGGTGAATGGCCGTGATCGCCCGGTTGTTGAGCGTTTCCGCGAGGCTCTCGGGGGGCATGCCCGGGGTGAGTGCGATTGCGCGCGTGGCCGCCGCGAAGCGTTGCTTGGCTTTGCCGTGCTCGCCGAGCTGCCCATGGACGGCGCCGAGATTGTTCATGGTGCGCGCGATGTCGGGGTGGTTCGGGCCGTGCGCCGCCCGAAGTTGGCGCAAGGCTTGTCGCAAGTACACTTCAGCCGAGTGGAGGTCGCCGGCCAGCAGAGCGTGCAACCCCACGCTGCGAACGAGTCGAGCGAACTCGGGATCGCCCAAGGATCGTCGTCGGCCGTACTCGATGGCGCGTCGCGCATGGGGTAGGAGCGCGACTTGCTCTTCCAGAGGCACGCTCGCGAACTGCTCCGTCAAGACGTCGCAGAACGTGCCCTCGAGACGCGCGCGATCCGCGCGGGGGAGCGCGCTGCGGATTGCCTCGCGGGTCAGCGGTTGTAGTGCATAGCGGTCCTTGGAACGGAAGTGCTCGAGCAGCGAGTAGCGTAGCAGTGGGCGAGTCAGGATCGCCGCGTCATCGCTCCCGCCGCGGGTCGCCGCGCTCGCCAATCCTCTCAGCATCGATCCGGGGATCGGGGCCGCACCGGAGAGCACGAGGAGGCGAAACAGCTGCCCCGCTTCCGGTAATGCACGATCGACCGCGGCGAGGCTGCGCCGCCACACGGAACGAATCAGGGTCGGGACGCGAAACCGCGCGCGATGCTCTTGCAGGTAGGTGGTGAAGCTGCAGCGGCGCACGGAAACGAACGCGCCTGCGGCCTCGAGGGCAGCGGGTAGGTGACCCAGCGTACGGCTCAGCGCGCGCGTCGCTGCGTCTTCGTCACGACGGCTCGACGGCGCAGTGACGGTGCTGCGCGCGGCGGCACGATCCCAAAGCAGCTCGGTGCGTCCGCCGCGAAGTATCAAGAACTCGGCGGCGTCCGTTTCGGGCAGCGTTGGCACGCGCAAGCGCACGACGCCCGGCCACAGCGCCTCGCGATCGGTCGTCGTGATGAGCACAGAACCGACGGTACCGGCTCGTGGAACGAGCGCGGTCCAACTCGGTTCCGTTTCGGCCGCCAACCCATCGAGGACCAAGAGCCAACCGTTGCGGTCGCGTAACGCTCCGAAGACGGTTGGCGCGATGTCATCCAACCGGCTGCCGTGAAGTCGTACGCCGAGTCGCCCGGCGATCCCGCGCAGCGACTCGAGCGCAGACTCCGGCGTCGTGGCATCGATCCACAGCATCCACTCGTGCCGCGCGGGGTGTCGGTAGAGATACTGGAGCGCGATCTCGGACTTGCCGCCGCCTGCGACTCCGACGAGCGCTCCGAACGGCACCGGGTCTCGGGGCACGAGCAGCGTCGCGAGGCGTTGCAGGATGCGCTCGCGGCCGACGAAGAACCGCGACGGAGTCCGTGGCACCCAGGCGTGCCCCCGCGCGACCGGCAGCGCGTACGAGATCTGCTGCACGGACACGGCCAGTGCGTGCGCGAGGCGCTCGATGGATCCGCGCGCGACCCGTTCCCCGGACTCGGCACGGCGGACGGTCGCGATATCGACCCCCGCCGCGTCCATGAGATCCTTCTGACTCCAGCGTCGTTCGGCACGCAACAAAAGGATGGCTCGAGCGTTGGTGAGGCTGGCTCGCTCCATGGTAAGTTCGCCCTCCGTAGCGAGTTGCGCACCCGGGTGAGCTGATGGGTCAAGCCTGTTCCGGGAAACCTATGCTAGCGCCGGTGGTGGGTGAGGCCAAGTGGCGCCGCCCCTCGTGGGATCGCGTCGTTCCCCGGAGGTGCTCAGAAGCAAGGTTGGTGAGGAGGTCGCATGAAGCGCGTAGCTTCGATTCGTTGGTTGGTGGTCTGCTGTCTCGCCGGGGCTCCGGCAGCGTCCGTGGCCCAGTCTCTGAGCTGCGGTCAAAACCACGTGGACCAGATCACCGCCGCTGGCCAGGAGGATGTGTTGATCTTCCAGGGCAGCGCCGGAGATTGCATCTCGCTGGTGCTGTGGCAGACCGGCGGCAGCAACTTCACCGCGCACGGCGATCTGTACGCGCCCAGCTCCACGAGTGTCCCGATCCTTCAAGGGCTCAACGGCGAAGTTCCACTGAACCTCGCGGAGTCGGGTACCTACATCCTCCGCGTCCACGCGAGCAACCTGGTCAGTACGGGTAGCTACGTGCTCGAACTCAACTGGCTCACGCCGCAGCCGTGCAACGTGATCCCGATCCAGTGTGGCCAAGATGTCGCAGCCACCATCGCGGACCGAGCCGAGCAGCACTTCTACTCGTTCGACGCTCAGGCGGGCG
>JBFWWP010000061.1:0-5253 GCA_050246115.1 Planctomycetota bacterium | reverse complement strand
CGAACACCTACACGTGGCCGCTCCAGCATCGGCGCGTGCAGGAGATTCTGCCCAGCCTCGAGCAGCTGATGGCTCCCTACCCGATCGTTGCGGACCCAGCGCGCAACCTCATCATCTTCAACGGTACGCCCGAGGATCGACAGAAGGTGGAGCAACTGGTCAACGTGTTCGACGTCCCCAGCGCCTCGCTGTCTCTGGAGCTCGTGGTCCTCGGCCCGGGGGGGACGCATGCAGCTGACGTGGACGCTCCGATCGCGAAGCAGTTGTCCGAACTGGGGCTGTCTGGCTACGGAACCCAATCGCGCAGTCTCGTGCGTGCTTTGGAGAACGGTCCGTTCTCACTCACCGAGGTCAGTGTCGCGGCAGAACGTAAGCTTCACTTCAAGGGGGAGATCCGTCTGAACGAGAACGGTCGGCTCGCTACGCTCGACTTCTCGCTCTCCCTGGAGCAGGCGAAAGCCGACAGGATCCAGTTGGATACCACGATTCGTATTCCCGTGGCTGATCGGGTTCTGCTGGGGCTGACGACCACCGGGTCCGGGAAGGAGCCGTTGGTGCTGGTCGCGCGAGTCACCCGTGACGATCTCGGGCGCTGATCGAAGAACTCCCTGGATGGCTGGGCCGGAGCGTGTAGAAGGTGGACTCCCGTCGCGAGGGGCGGAGACACGGAGACACCAAGACGAGTCGCGCTCCGGCCTGATCGGATCGCCGCCGGGGACTTGGCAACAGCGACGCAGGCGCTCACACCGGACACGGGGACCCCATGTTCTACCGCACGGCGGAGTACTACGACGCGATCTACTCGTGGAAGGACTATGACGAGGAAGCTCGGCGACTGCGTGCCTTGATTGCCGAGCGTTGCCGTTCCGACGGCCGCCGACTCCTCGATGTCGCCTGCGGAACGGGGGAGCACCTGCGAAGGCTCCGCGCCGACTTCGACGTCGAGGGGCTGGACCACGATCCCCGGATGATCGACATCGCACGGGGTAAGCTGCCGGGGATCGCCTTCCACTGCGCGAGCATGGACGACTTCGACCTCGGGAGCCACTTCGATGTGGTCACGTGCTTGTTCAGCTCGATCGGCTACATGAAGACCGAGAGCGATCTCGAGCGCGCCCTTCGCTGCCTCGCTCGTCACGTTGCACCGGGCGGACTCCTGCTGTTGGAGCCGTGGTTCACGCCGGACGAGTACCGACCGGGCAAGCCGCACATGGTCACGGTCGATCAACCCGACCTGAAGATCTGTCGCATGAACTCGAGCGGGTGCGAAGGTCGAATCTCGATCATGGAGATGCACCACCTCGTGGGGACCCCGCGAGGCGTCGAGCACGTGGTCGAGCTCCACGAACTGAGGATGTCGACCCGCGAAGAGCTGCAGGTGGCCATCGGCGCCGTCGGTCTCGAGCCGCACTTCGACGCCACAGGACCGATGGGGCGCGGACTCCACATCGGGGTACGACCACGCCCCTGACTGGAGCGCTCCTGCCCGCCCCAGAGCTGCAGAGTCAGCGAATCCCGCACCGGGGCTGGATCGCGTGCACCTCGCTACGACGCGCTTGGTGCCCAGCGCACTGAACGTGAATCTCCTCGCGACGCGAGATTTTCGGCGAATCGTCGAAGCCGCCGGCCGCGCCCCCGACGCAAACTAAGGTGAGCACTCTCGACGCGTCACAGCATCGAGTCGCGGCATGCCCGCGCACGGTGTGCTTCGTCACCGCATCCTCAGCCCTCGAAGGAGGCCGTTCGATGAGAAGCCCTGCGTTCCTCGTGTTCGTCAGCCTGCTCGCGTTGCTTGCTGTCGGTGACGTCCACGCACAACCCTTCGACTTCGAGGGACTTCAAGTCGACGTCGACTTCGGGAATCTCTACAAAGTGGACAACGAGCCCTGGCCGAGTACTGTCGATGCAGGACTGAACTTCAACGTCTCCTTCGCAATGGCGGCTGGCACTCCGAGCTTTCAGGGTGCCACTGGGACCCAGTACGTGGCTGACCAAAGTCAGCTGGCGAATCTGACGGTCACTTCACCGAATGACCTCTACAACAACCACAACTCCGACTTTGTTCAGTACGCCAGCTATCCCTTGACGCTCAACAGCCAAGCAGCCTTCGGTGACGCATTCACCCAGACTGGATCGTGGGCGACGTTCTTCGTGTTCTCGGCAGGTGGGAGCACTTATGCCACGCAGATCTTCTACCACGACATCGTCGACTACTCGGCTCAGTCCGAAAGCTGGACGGTTGGTCCGGGCTGGGACGGAGCGACGCCGTTCGTCTTCGTGAACGTCGTCCGACGCTTCATCGAGTTCAATGGGGGTCCCGAAGCGGGAGGTCGCCTTCGTGGTTCCGAGGCTTGGGGGCTCGACGTCATCGAAGCCACTGCGCCGCGCAACGAGTCGTCTCTCGAGATCCTTCTGCCCAGCGCCGGCCAAATCCCGGGATTCGTTGTCAAGCGACTCTTTCCTCTGAGCGTTCACTCGACGGAGATCGACGCTCCACTGGGGCTCGGCGCCGTCGTCGAGCCCAACATGTCACTCGACGGTAACTGGGTGATCTTCAGCTACTTCCACGACGTCAAAGAAGCCCTAACGCCCCCGGAAAGAGGATCTCTACCGCTGAGGGGCGCCGACATCTATACGATCAACCTCGCCCCACTTCTGGCGAATCCCGCCGTGGACCCGGCCACACTCCCGTTCCACCGGATCACTTCGACTGCTTGGGCGACGAACCAGCAGGACCTCGCTGACAAGAATTCGAAGGCGATGAACCCAGACCTAGCTCAGTACGTTTTCCCCGACGACTTCAAGTATGGGCGCATCTTCATGCACGCGATCGAGACCAAGCTCGGCGGAGCGAAGAAGCTCGTTTTCGCCTCCAACCTTCGTCGGCTCGGCAACTCCAACGACGCGATGGACACAGGCCACGCGAACCACAACCTGAACTTGTTCGAGGGCCGATTCAACTTCAGCAACGGCAACCTCAAGGAGGTGCAACAGGTTCACTACTACACCACTACTTCGGCGATGAGCCCGGCCGCGATGCGAGACGGATTCTCCTTTGCCTATCAATCCACCACCGAGGAGGCGCGGAGCTGGGAAGTGCAGATCACGAAGTCCAACTACCAGTGGTCTCCTGGCGTCGGCTACGGATCGAACGGGCAAACGGTGTATCACCTGCAGACCCTCGCACCAACCACCGCCGGGGACTGGCTCGTCACCTGCTTCTACTACAACATCAACAACAACGGATTCGGCACGCTCGTCGCAAACCCCGCGGCGAGCCTCGGCGTGAACTTCAATGCCTACGTTCCAGGAGACTACACGTTCGGTTCGTACTTCGGCGAGCAGCCGCGCCAAGTGGGGATGTTCAACATCTTGCACAGCATGGACGCAAGCGACGAACCTGGGTACCACGGGAAAATCACCGCACCGAGAGCCGGCGCTACGAATCAGCTTTTTGCCAGCTACTCACCAGAGACTTCCAATGACATTGTGACAGACACGGATGGGAACCGGTCCTACTACGACTCCTATATCGTGAGCCTCCCTGACGTCAACTACCATCTGAACAGTGGCGTCAAGTGGAGCAAGACCGACCTGCAGGCGGTCCTCAACGATGGAGTCAAGTGGAAGTCCCAGGTGTGGGGCGTGCCGGTGCTCTCCCACTTGCAGCGCTTTGGCTCAGACCCAGAGTCGAGCCCCTTCGTGAACGCTATCGATGCTGTGCCTTACTACCACAGCAACCCTTCGGCGATTCATGGCATGCCCATGTCGGTAGTCGGCACCTCGGCGTTATCGAACACCGACGTGCGCACCAGGGAAGCTCGTTTCAGCGCCGTAGGTTTGGGGTACGACCTGCACGGGCTGTCCGTCGACCAACGGATTCACATCCAGAACAACTTCGCGGGCCTGAGCAAGGTCCTGAAGGACGCGAGTGGCCTGCCGGACATCTTCCAGGACGTGCGACGCGAGGACATCCTTGGGGTGGCGATTCACCTGACGAGCAACAAGGCGGACTTTCACTACCCGATGGAGTACGCGACTGCGGGCGGGGATCCAAACTCCACGACGCCGGCTCAACAGGAGCTGACGCGACTCCTCGGAGTGTACGATGTTCGAACGGGCCCCGATGATTCCTTCATGGCCGCGATTCCGTCGAATGCGCCCTTTGAGATGCAACTGATTGACGCCGAGTATGGACTGAAGTTGGTCGATCAGCGAAGCTGGAAGAGCCTGAGGAGCCTTGAAGTTCGCAACAACTGCGACGGCTGTCACGGCCACCTAGCCGGTCAGGGGATCGACTTCTCGACCAGTCACGCCGCGGGGGCGACATACGTACCCGATGATATGACCGTTGCGACTCGCTACATCGAGTACGACGCGTTCTGCGACCCCAAGGTCGGACTGGCTGTATCCAGCGCTCCGGCCCTCACCATGCCCGAGTACTTCGATGACGTGCTCCCTGGCCTGCAGGCTCACTGCGGCACTTGCCACACCGGTAGCGGCTCTGCCGCGGCCAACGCCTTCAGTCTGGACGATCCGATTGTTGCATACGACCGGTTCCGGCAAAGGAGGTACTACAGCAACGACGGCGCCCTGAGCAGTCCGCTGTTCTGGGCGGCGAGAGGAAAGCGCACGGACAACCGGAGCAACCCGACGGACCCCAATTCCCCCTGGAAGTACTCCAGTGTTCACGACTCGCTGAACCTTTGCGACGGAACCTCGGTCGAGAATGCGAACTTCGTGTACACGCTCGGGTTGTGGCTCGACCACATGATGCCTCGCCGCCGCAGTCAGAGTCAGGGGTTGGTCTACGGACCCAAGTTCGACCGGTTCCACCCGTCGGTCAACTTCGACCTGCCCCTGATCAACAACAACCCGAACAACAAGGATCTGACGAAGCTCCTGGTCGGTTACTGGGACGACACCGACTTCAGTCCGAGCGGGAGTCTGAAGGTGCTCGTGAACGGCACTTTGAAGTGGAGTCAGACCGTGAGCAGCAATGGCTCGGTCGTGATCGACATCAGCACGTGGAACCTGAAGCGGGCGGACGTGATCGAGGCCGTCGCCGAGGACGGTGTGCATAACCGTCAGTACTACCAGAAGGCGTTCCGGGACCTCGTCCCAGGGTACCAAGAGGCCGAGCCGGAGCCGATTCCCCAGGAGGAGTACCCGCTGTAGTCCGAGGCGGCCTTCACTCCGCGGGAGCGACTCGCGACGAGGATCCGTGGCGGGTGGTTCCGGTATGCGAACCGA
>JBFWWP010000060.1:0-6078 GCA_050246115.1 Planctomycetota bacterium | reverse complement strand
CGCTTGCGTCAGGTGGGTGTGATGGGGGTGGGGCGACGGGTAGCGACCGGGAGCACGAGAAGCCACGGAGGATGGCCCGCCCGCGCTCCCGGTCCGCGCGAGAGCAACTCCCCGTTGCGCGGGAAGCTGCCCTCGCCCCGCGACCCCTACGGACAGAACCCGTAGCTCACGCACCCGATGCCGTCGTTGGTCGCGTCGGTTCCGCATGTTGCGGACGGCGCTGGGAGCGGCAAACCGCCCGCAAACAGCGTGTCGAGCATGCGGACCGGATCACTTACGTCCAACGCTCCGTCGTCGTTCGCGTCGCACGCGTCGAAGCACGGAATCGGCGCGCCACCGATTCCGAAGATCTGGTTGAGCAGCGTTACGACGTCCGCCACGTCGAAGCCGTCGTCGGCGTTGCAGTCCCCACGGCGAAACTCGCCGGCCACACCCGGCCCAGGCACGTTGACGACGATCGAGTCGGGGCTCCCCGGCCGGAACAACCCGATCGTTGCGTCTACCGGCAGCGGCGCGACGTCGGCCTCGAACCAGAAGTTGTACATCGTTCCCCAACGCAGCGCGTTGCTGTTCGGATTCTGTGCGAAGGTCTCCGGGCTGGACCAGGTGGCCGCGCCCGCACCGGCCACGAAGCTCCAGTCGGTCAAGTCGTACGGCTCGCCGGTGTGGTAGTCCACGTCGTGGAAGCCAGCGTTCGTCACGGTGACTCCGTTGCCGATCGGTACGCTGAAGGACCCAGCGCTCCGGTGTGAGTTCAGGTTGAACAGTGCATAGTCGTAGCGCCACTGACCCCCGCCGAGATCGGTGACCTTGCTCGCAGCGTAGAACCGACCTTCGGCGGGGACATCGATGGTCGTCACGGCGACTGCTGGATCGGGCATGCCGATTCCCAAGCCATGGTCTGCCCACGCCTGGATGGCCGGTACTCCGACGTCCATGATTCCAACCGGGGTCATGTCGAAAGTGGGGCCAATGGTGACCTGCTTGTAGGAGGCGTTGTTGTACGCGTTGCCATTGAGCGCGTCGTCGGGAGCGACGTACACACCTTCGATGAAGTACGTCCCGCCCCCGGTGAGATCACTCTCTTTGACCTGCATGCGCTTGTCGATCACCGTCGCGCTGCTTCCGGACGCGCCCGGATAGGCGCCGGTGAAAGCGTTGACCGCGGAGCGCGGTCCGAGAATGCTCTGCAGGCCGTTGAAGCCCGATCCATAGATATCGCGGCAGCCGGCGCCGAGCACGCCGCCGCCCTGACCGTTGCAGGGGAGCCCGCAGCCGGTCCCCGCTGCGGCACCGGTTCCGTTCTTCACGAAGGACAGCCCAATCTGCTCCAGCCGACCGTCCCGGAGGCGATAGGCGTTCATCGCGAGCAGCGGCGTGGTGCCGCCCCACTGCAGGTTCTCATCCCCAATGTTGCAAGTGAAGCTACCGAGTGCGTAGCCGCGGATGCCGCCAAGGACACCGAACTGGGTGACCGAAGTGCAATCCGTGTACACGACGTCGGGTCCCATGATGCTGCCGGGCTCGATGCAATCCGCACGCAACGAGAACGGGCCGGCAGCACCGCTCGCACCGGCGACTCGAATGAAGTAGGTGTTCCCCGGGATCGTTGCGGTCTGGAGGAACGACTGCTGACCACAGCCGTTGTCGTCGCAAGCGATCTGCGTCGACAAGTCGCCCGGGCACCCGGTGTGGACCGACAGCACTGAGTTCAAGCTGCTGCCGCAGGTCTGGACGCGCAGCAGCTCTTCGGTCGCGACGATGCTGAACCAAACGGATGGCGAGTTCGTCGCCGACCCGCACGACGTCTCCCCATCGGTGTTGTTGGCCTGCGTGTCACCGGTGACGGTCTGGCCGCAGACCAAGGGCGTGGCATTCACGCAGTCGTCGTTGGGGTCCGGGGCTGGCGGCGCGAGGCAAGTAAGAGTCATCTCGTAGCTACCCTGGTTGCTGCCGAAACCGTGCACCACGATGAAGTAGTCGGTTCCGAGCGTAGAGATCCACGTGACCCGCGACCGTAGGCCGCTGAAAGAACATGGGCTGTCGTCGTTGCCGGTCACACAGACCAAGTTGTTGCAATCGCCGGTGTACACGCGGATCTTGGAGTCGTAGTTGGTGCCCGCTGCGCAAGTGGTCAGGTCGATCTCGTTACCGGTGCCCGTGAATCGATACCACACTGCACCTCCGGTGCCATCGGTGGTGCCGCAGGTTGCGAGGGCTTCGGGAGTCGCGCCGACGGTGGTGCCGGTCACGGTCTCGTCGCAGCCGATGACGGTTGCGGCAGCGCAGTCGTCGTTTGACGGTGGCAGCGCGGCAACAGGGCGGGTAACGGCTACCGCGAATCCGAAAAGTACCAGCCCCATCCATGGCGTTCGATGTAGGACCATTCGACATCTCCTCCGAGTTCGCGCGAGCAACACCTCGCCACACGGACCGCTCGGCTCGCGTTCGTCTTCGGCCTCGCGGAGTCGGTGAACTCTCCAGCACGACCGAAACGGAACGAGCCCTGGCGTCCGCTAGGGAGCTGAGCCTACGCGGCACCCTGCTCACTTGCCCTGCTTCGTCGGGGCCACGCGGCCCCGATCCCTGTGCCTCCCTGTGCCCTGCTTGGACCGTCATTGGACCGCATCTCCAGCGCCGGCGCTAGCCGCGTGAGTGCGACCGGCGAAGTTCGGACCGTGGTCCGCTGGACGGCCCGTGACGGATGCCGTAGTCGGTTTGCCCGAACGGCTTTGGAGCGGGTCCCGGTTTCACCCCGAAGCGTCATCGAAACCGAGTCCGTGATCGTGGTGTTGTAAGGTCGGAGCCCATGTAGGACCCTTCCTCAACGGAGGCCGTGGCAGGACGCGGCGCCGAACCTGACAGGAGACACCCCCATGAAGAACGCACCTCTCATCCTCGCCGTCTTCTCGATCGCTGCACTCGGTTCGCCGCTTGCGGCCCAATCGGAGAAGCCGACGGCAGGCTCGCGGGCCGAGCGTCGCGCGCACCTCGTCGAACGCTTCGATGCGAATCGGGACGGCAAGCTCGACCGGGCTGAGCGTAGGCAGGCCCGTGCCGAAGTGCGAGCGAAGCTGCGTGAGCGGCTGAAGGCGAAGTTCGATCGCAATGGGGATGGCCGACTCGACGAAGCCGAGCGGGCGGAGGCGCGTGAGTTCGTCGAGCAGCGGCGTGCGGAGCGAGGAGAGCGTCGCGAGGTCCGGCGCGAGCGGCTGCGCGAGCGGGCGCTCGAGAAGTTCGATCGCAATCAGAATGGCCAACTCGACGAAGCCGAGCGAGCGGAGGCGCGTCAGTTCGTCGAGCAGCGGCGTGCGGAGCGAGGAGAGCGTCGCGAAGT
Source organism: Planctomycetota bacterium (assembly GCA_050246115.1). Lineage (GTDB taxonomy): Bacteria > Planctomycetota > UBA8108 > UBA1146 > JAJFFE01 > JBFWWP01. The sequence goes on along the minus strand of JBFWWP010000060.1, from coordinate 2,741 downwards.
TCGGCGCGAGCGGCTGCGCGAACGGGCGCTCGAGAAGTTTGATCGCAATCAGAATGGCCAACTCGACGAAGCCGAGCGAGCGGAGGCCAGGGAGTTCCTGAAGAAGCACCGAGCAGAACGCCGCCGCGGGTCACAGCGGGGGCAATCTTTCTAATGCCCGTCTCGGTGGGAGCGATCGCGGCCTCGCGGTCGCGAGGGGCTCTGCCAGATCCCCCTTGGAGAGAACCGAGTCCCGAATCGAGCGCGGCATGCGCTTGATTCGGGATTAGGAGTAGAGCGCGAGTTCGCTCGAGTTACTTCACGCCCGCGTGATCGCCGAGCAACGACTTCAGGAACTTCTCCTTCTGCTCATGCTCGCTCGCCTCGTGGGCCAGCGCTCCCCGGAGGAGACTTCGTACTTGGGCTTCGACCGAGTCTCCCTCGGGGGCCTGCTCTTGTCCCAGCGGCGACAATGCGATGTGAGCGCCCTTGAACGGCAAGGTCCGATACTCCGTCGGCTCATCCTTGTTGGCTCGCTTCGTCAGGAACATCAGGTGCGTAGACCCGTGCGCGTACGGCGTCACCAAGCTCGCGTCCGTGTTCATGAGCTGGAGCGGGATGACTGCGTTCCTGGGAACGTCCCCCTCGAGGGTCTGGTAGATGTAGCAATCCTGCGTCGAGTAGCCGCTCGGGCTACCAAAGTCGGTTCGGTGTCGGTCGATTCGGAGAACGACAATCGCATCCGCCATCTCGATGAGCTTCCTCAGTCCAGGGGAGTGCCCGGCCGGAACCGCGAACGCTGCCCACGCGCCCGCCACCAAGAACGCCGCCGCCACGATCACCTGCTTTCGAGCTACCATCGCCCGCCTCCTCTCGAACCGGCGCAGTCTCGGATCCCGATCACACGGCTCGATTCGAGCAGAGGGCGGGGCCGAGATCTACTTTCCTGTCGATTTCTGGGTGGGGGAGCATCGTCGCTCTTCGCGCTGCGCGTGGCGTCGATGCTGGTTCGTCGGCGTGGTATGCTCCCGTCTTGCTTCCGCGATCGGGTTCGAGGCGCGCGGGATCGCCGTCGCCTGCCGAGTGCGGCCGTCCCACCCACGACGATGAACGAGCACCACGGCCATGAAACGACGCGCCCTTACTCGCATACTGCAGGTGATCCCGTTGTTCGTCGGCTTGCTGGCGCTCGGGCCGCTTCAAGGTCAGGAACTGAGGCACGAGGTCGGGCTGCGTTTGCGTTCGCTAGAGAGCACGTGGAACGACGCGTCCGCAGAGGCGAAGCAGCGCGCGCTGCCCCTGGTCGAGCGCGCCGTGCGATCGTTCTTCGGCTTCGATCTCGCCGGGGTTGCCGCGGGACTCGACCAGGCGCGCATGCGCCTCGTGGGCGAGGCCGGGCCAGCGCGATGGTTCGACTCGCTGTCGGTGCAGCCGGTGCCGCGAGTCGTGCCGGGCGATCGGCCACTGTCGCTGCGGATCTCTCGCGTCTACACTACCAGCGACCCGTGGCCCGAAGCGGCGCGGCTGTCGGTCGAAGCGGCGGACGGCAGCGGCGCGCGCGCGTCCTTCCTGACGCCGGTGAGCGTGCCGCTCGAGCCTGTGACGCTCGCGCTTCCCTGGACCCTCGCGGCGGGCGACTGGACGCTGACGGTGCAAGTCTTCACGGGCGATGAGCTTCGTCGTACTTGGGTCGATCGGATCAGCGTGCAGACGGCGGTCGACGAGCGAATCGACGCACTCGAGCGTCGACTCGAGGAGCGGCCGCGCCCGGAAGTCGTCACCGACTCGAGTGCCCACCGGGCCGCAACGTACGTGGCGACCGCGCGGGTGATCCTCGCACGCTGTCGGCAAGTGGTCGCAGGCTCCGTTCCCGAACTCCCCTTCCCCGTCGAAGCCGATCTACGGCGAGCCGCTGAGCTCATCGCGCGGTTGGAGTCCATCGAGTCGGCCCCCCTCACGGCCGAGCCCGTCGCCGCCGGGGACCAGTGGTGGGTCGTCGCGCATGGGGGCAAGCAAGCCACGGTGAGAATGTGGGTTCCCGAGCCAGCCCTTGGCGTCAATGGGGTCACGCTCGCGACCCGGCCGATGGTGGTCGCGGTACATGGGCTCGGCGGAACCGAGAACCTGTTCTTCGAGAGCTACGGAGCTGGCCGCGTCGTCGACCTCTGCCGCCAGCGCGGCTGGACGCTGGTGGCCCCGAAGCAACCCCTCTTCGGCGGCATGGGACTCGACGCCCTCGTCCACGCCCTGACCGAGCTGGTACGGTTCGATCCGCGTCAGGTGTTCATCGTGGGACACTCGAAGGGAGCCGGCGAGAGTCTCGCCGCCGTGCAACGCTCGCTGAGTTGCTTTCGTGCGGCCGCGCTGCTCGGCGGTGGCGGACGCGTTGCATCCGATGCGGAGCTCCAGGGCTTTCCGTTCTGGATAGCCGCCGGCGAGCGCGACTTTGGGCTCAGCATGGCGCGAAGAACTCACGATGCGCTGCTCGCCCGCGGGGCGCGTAGCCAGTGGACCGTGATTCCCAACACCGAGCACCTGACGGTCGTGGCCGATGCGCTCCCGAGCGTCTTTCGCTTCTTCGAAGCGCACGTCACCGACGCCCCGTCGTCGGCGGAGAAGTAGCCGAGGAGTCGCGTGACTCACTGGCGGAACCTTCGAAAGCTCTCCCTACTCAGAGATTCCAACACCCTGACGCAAGCGCCGCGAAGCGTTGGGGGGTCAAACTACGCCCTGCGCTTTCGTGAAACCGGGGGCCCGACATG
>JBFWWP010000059.1:952-7308 GCA_050246115.1 Planctomycetota bacterium | reverse complement strand
CATGCCCGAGTCGGTGGTGCTCGAGACCTCGATGCCGCGCATCCCCGGGCTGTCCGCGGAGGAAGCGCGGGGCCAACTCATCGCCAACTGCAGAGAGCGCGAGCGCACGATCCGCCGAGATCGCAAATCGATGGGCCTGGGGTTCCTCGGCGCCCAGGCCATACTCGCGCAGTCGCCGCACTCCTACCCAAGAGGCGGCGAACCACGGCGGGGTCTCAACCCGAGGATCGCGGCCTCCAATCGCTGGGCGCGCCTCGAGGCGATCCAACGACTCAAGGAGTTCCTCGCCCGTTACGCACATGCACTCGCGCGGTTCGTGTCCGGCCAGCGCTCCGTCGTCTTCCCGAGTGGCACATACCGGATGCACGTCTTTCTCGGCGCGCGCTGCGAGGATCCAGCCCCCTCCTGACGTGCGTCGCTCACGACACGGCTTTGAGATCTCTGCGGCAGCACTCTTGGCTCGCTTCGCAGCCCCCGCCGACTCACTCGTGAGTGTGGCACGACCCAGTTCTCGTGGGCGCGGACCCCGAGTGCCAGAGATCGCTGCACACCAAGTCATTGGCGCTCGTCGCCAGCAACACTCGCCAACACCGCCCGCCATCGGGCCAGCCTGAACGACGATTGCCGACGGTCACGCCACTCAGCAACCGGCCCCCCCACCGACCAACCGAGGCCAACTGGCACGCCCAGGACTCGGTCGCGGTCGACCCATCATGCCGTTCTCGACACCGAGGGCGCACTTCGCGGAAGACACGAACGTGCTACCGGGCTCACTCGGCGGATTACTTTCGGGCGGGATGCTCTCCACCCGAACTGATCTCCAGCCCCCGGACTCTGTGGCGGGATGCGCGTCGCGACGTAGTTGGGTGGGCACTGGGCGCTTGCGCGTCCTGGCAAGATGCACGTGAGAATCGTCACACCAAGCGCCAGCGCGCAGGACTGCCACGGGATCCGTCGTGGAGCGACCATTGCATGCTTCACTTCCCAGAGTTCGAGGTGCGGGACCGCGTTTCGGGGATGACTCGCGGCCGCCCCGATGATTGGAGTTCGGACAACGGGACAACGTGGGCGGCCGAAGGGCTCCCACGGGCCAGGCGACGAAAGTTCCGTCGGGGGGCAGAACAAACAGCAGAGCTTCAAGAAAAGGAGGCGGCAGGACCAAGAAGGGGCGGTGCCTCGACCACTCGGCGCCACCGTGGGCGCTGCGCCGCGCCACGGTCCTACCCCGGTCACTCACTGATGTCGTGAACGTACCGAGGCCGTTCGGCGCACTCGGGGTTCGATCCAAGAAAACGACCGGGCAGCGCCGGCTGGGCCCCCTCGGGCCGAAGAGCGCACGCCGTTCATTGCATCGTGCCCGGTGCCGCGCCCCCCGCAGGCACGCATGCTGCCGGTGCGTAGTTACGAACGATGAGCAGGTAGCCCGTCCACGAGTGAACTTTGCTCCGACAAGGTCCGTCAGCGAGTGAGTGAACCGCAGCTGAGCTTGAGTTCCAGATCAGGACGAGGCTATCTCGCCAAGGCCGACGTGTGTTCGTCGACTCGGATCCGCGCGGAACCAGGACCTGCCTGGTTGCGGCCATGGACCGGGTTGCTAGACTGTGCTTGGAGACCTGGCTCTCAACTCAAACAAGCGCAACCAGTGTCCTGTTCCAAGAGTTCCTCTGCGATATCGGGCACCGAACTTCTGGAACAGACACGAGCTGTGGTTGCCCATGGACCAGCGCAGGTCCATGGGTAGTGGTTCCGACGAGTTGATCAATGCTGCGACCTGAATAAGCGAACTAGCAGCTGTCGTTGCCCCAGGGATGGTGAGCGGCCCGATCGAGGCATGCTCCGTCGGTTTGCCGACGCCTGGTCGGTCACCACGGGTGCTCACTCGCGAAGGAGGTACATGAACGGCATCCGACGACCTACGTTCCAAAGCAGTTCGAATCTCGTGAGCGTGAGTGGGCGCGGGCTCGTTTGCGCAGCTGCGGCTCTGATGGCGTTCGCCCTGGCCCGGAGCCCGAACGCATTGGCCCAGAAACCGGTGGTGGTGGGCCTAGGGGCACCACCGCAGCAGAGCGCCGATCTGGATCCACATCCGTCCGCTCCGGACTTCACCCAGGCTCAGGCTGACATCGCGACCCTCGAGTACGAGTTCAGTACCACCAGCGAAGGTGCGATCGCTCCCAACCGCGTCCATGATCTGCGGCTGCGCGTGGACGGTTGCGGACTGGCCGTCGAGTCGAGGACGCATGGCGACGCTGCGACGGGTGCCGAGCCCGAGGGGGGCTTCGTCTTCTCGCTGTCGTTGCGTGCCATCGGCGATGGAAGGGTCATGGCGCCGGTCGCGCCCGGACGCGTCGAGCGTCGCGGCAATCGCGCGGAGATCCACCGAGATGGAGGTGCGAGCGGGGTCATCGTCGAGTGGTTCGTGAACACGGAGCGGGGCCTCGAGCACGGGTTCGACATTCCCGAGCCGCCCAGCGGCTCATCGCAGGACCGCCTCGTGCTCGAGATGGGGCTCGAGAGTTCGCTTCGCCCGGTGCTCGTGGGCGGAGAGCTGCGGCTCGTCGGCGCGGGTGTCCTGGACAGCGTAAGGTTGCGCTACTCCGGCCTTCACGTCTACGACTCCCAGGGACGCGTTCTGCCGGCGGTGCTCGAGCTCGCCGCGGGTGCGCTGTTGATCTCCGTCGAGACCACGGGCGCGAGCTTCCCGTTGACCGTGGATCCAGTACTGACTGCAGGTGCATCGTGGACGGTGCTGTCACCGCTGTTGAACGACGGCTTCGGCCGAAGTGTCTCATACGCCGGCGACGTGAACGGCGACGGCTACGGGGACGTCATCGTGGGCGTAGGTGGGTACGATGGCGTGCAACTCAACGCCGGTCGAGCTCTCGTGTACCTAGGCTCGCCGGCGGGTCTACCGACGACCCCCGCGTGGACGGCAGAGCTTGGCCAAGCACTTTCCTTCTTCGGGAACAGGGTCTCAGGCGCTGGGGACGTGAACGGGGATGGCTTCGACGACGTGATTGTCGGTGCCTTAGGCTACGACAACGGCGAGGTCGACGAGGGCGGGGCATTCGTGTACCTGGGCTCGCCGTCAGGACTCTCCCCGACACCGTCTTGGACGGCAGAGTCGAACCAGGCCGCCTCCTTCTTCGGGATCAGCGTGGCCGGCGCCGGGGACGTCAACGGCGACGGGTACGACGACGTGATCGTCGGCGCCCACGGCTACGACAATGGGGAGGTCGACGAGGGCGCGGCATTCGTATACCTGGGTTCGCCGGCAGGACTCGCGCCGACTCCGTCCTGGACGGTGGAGTCAAACCAGGCCGCCTCCTCCTTCGGGATCAGCGTGGCCGGCGCCGGGGACGTCAACGGCGATGGATTCGGGGATGTCATCGTCGGCGCGAGCTTCTACGACAACGGTCAGGCCGACGAGGGCGGGGCATTCGTATACCTGGGTTCGCCGGCAGGACTCGCGCCGACTCCGTCCTGGACGGTGGAGTCGAACCAGGCGGAGTCCATCCTCGGGTTGAGCGTGGATCGTGCCGGGGACGTCAACGGAGACGGATACGGGGATGTCATCGTCGGCGCAAGCTTCTACGACAACGGCCAGACGGACGAGGGGCGGGCGTTCTTGTACCTGGGTTCGGCATCGGGACTGGCCGCAGCGCCTGCCTGGACTGCGGAGCCGAACCACCTGGGCAACCAGTTCGGGTACTGCTTGTCGAGCGCGGGGGACATCAATGGAGACGGTTATGGGGATGTGATCATCGGCTCGAGGCCCAGTACCTCGACCAGCGCTTTTGTGTACCTGGGTTCGTCCTCGGGGCTCGCTGCCACGCACGCATGGACGGCGGTGGGTGGGGCGCCCGGGATGGACATCAGCGTGTCGAGCGCGGGTGACGTCAACCAAGATGGATTTGGCGACGTCATCGTCGGCGCTGTCTACCTGGGTTTCACGGACACCAGCGGTCGCGCCCTCGTCTACCTGGGCGCAGCAGACGATCCTGTCGCGAGTCCCGTCTGGACCGCAGAGTCCGACAATGCCGGCGCCATGTTCGGCTTCAGCGTGGCGTGCGCCGGGGACTTCAACGGCGATGGCTACAGCGACGTGATCGTCGGGGCGCGCGAGTACGAGGACGGCGAGGTTGGCGAGGGGGGCGCGTTTGCATATCTGGGGTCGGCAACCGGCCCAGAGGCGACCGTGGCCTGGGCAGGCGAGCTGAACCAGGCGGGCGCCCGTTTCGGTGTCAGTGTGGCCAACGCAGGGGACGTCAATGGAGATGGATACGAGGACGTCATCGTGGGGGCGGACCTGTTCGACACCGAACTCGTCGACGATGGCCACGCCTCGGTGTACCTGGGGTCCGCGGCTGGCTTGAGTCCTGCGGTGGCCTGGACCGCGCACTCCGACCAGGTCGATGCTGCGTTTGGCTACAGCGTCGCGGGCGCCGGAGATGTCAATGGCGATGGCTACGGCGACGTGATCGTCGGGGCGCGCTTCTACGACAACGGAGAGGTGGACGAGGGGCGAGCCTACCTGTACCTGGGCTCGCCGACCGGACTCGGTGCATTGCCGGCCTGGACGGTGGAGTCCAACCAGGTGAACGCGCAGTTCGGGTACCCCGTGGCCAGCGCCGGGGACGTCAACGGCGATGGCTACGGCGATGTGGTCATCGGCTCACGGCTGTATGACAACGGCCAGATGGACGAGGGCCGGGCGTTTCTCTACCTGGGGTCGGCGACGGGGCTTGCCGCTTCGCCGGCCTGGACGGCGGAATCCAACCAGGCGCTGGCTTGGTTCGGCTCTACCGTGGCGAGCGCCGGGGACGTCAACGGCGATGGCTACGGCGACGTGATCGTCGGCGCACCCCTGTACGATGTCGGGGCGGCCAACGAGGGCCGGGCCTACCTGTATCTGGGCTCGGCTGCAGGGCTGGCCACGGCCCCGGCGTGGACCGCACACTCGACCCAAAGTTCGGCGCGTTTTGGGTTCTGCGTCGGGAGCGCGGGGGATGTCAACGCGGACGGCTACGGGGACGTGATCATCAGCGCGACTTTCTACGATGGCGGTCAAGTCGACGAGGGCCGGGCATACATCTATCTGGGCTCGGCCGCCGGTCTGGCCTCGGTCGCCTGGACCGCTGAGTCGGGCCAGGCGGCTGCCGAGTTCGGCATCAGCGTCGCGAGCGCCGGCGACGTCAATGGCGACGGCTTCGGGGACGTCATTGTCGGGGCGCGATACTTCGATAACGGCCAGACCGACGAGGGCCGCGCTTACGTTTATCTGGGGAACCGAGCCGGAGTGCCGCGGGCGCTTCAGCAACGTCGCGTGGACGAGGTCAGCCCCATCGCATTGCGCGGCCTGAGCGATGCGCCCGATGGCTTCCGCATCGGGATCCGTGGCACCCATCCCGCGGGGCGCGGGCGGGTGATGGTCGAGTATGAAGTGAAGCCGACAGGGGTACTCTTCGACGGCCAGGGCACCGAGCTGACCGCCGCCGCCGACACGGGTGCGCCCACGGGCGGGGCCAGCGCGATGGATTTTGACATCGAGGTTGCGGGCCTGACCCTGGCGTCGCCATACCACTGGCGGGTCCGCTTGCTCTATCTCGATTCGCCGATCTTCCGACAAGGACCTTGGTTTTCGCCGGTCGGGAAGAGCACCAACGAGATCGACCTTCGCACGGCATGCCCGGCTCCGCAGGCCGCGTTCTTGCCAAGCGCCGTCCTGGGCAACGCCCCACTATCGGTGACCTTCACCGATGCTTCGACCTTCAATGGGACCGTGCTTCACCACTGGGACTTCGATGGTGACACCGTCGTCGACTCCACCGACCCGGACTCCCTGTTCGTGTACTCTACTCCCGGCGTCTACGACGCGACCCTCGAGGTCACCGACCTCTGCGGCTCCCACGCGGAAGCGGTGGTGATCACCGTCACTACCGCGCCAACAGCGAGCTTCAGCGCCTCACCGCTCTCAGGCAACGCTCCGCTGTCGGTCGACTTTACGAGCACTTCGAGCGGCGATCTCGCGAGCCACGCTTGGGACTTCGATGGGGACCTCGTGACCGACAGCACCGACCCGTCGCCGACCCACGTTTTCACGAGCCCCGGCTCGTACGTGGTCACCCTCACGGTCACGGGCGTCGGCGGAGGCGCGGACGTCGCCACGCAGACCATCGAGGTCTACACCGCGCCCGACGCGAGCTTTGCCGCTTCGCGGCTTTCGGGTAACGCTCCGCTGTCGGTCGACTTTACGAGCACTTCGAGCGGCGATCTCGCGAGCCACGCTTGGGACTTCGATGGGGACCTCGTGACCGACAGCACCGACCCGTCGCCGACCCACGTTTTCACGAGCC
>JBFWWP010000059.1:0-852 GCA_050246115.1 Planctomycetota bacterium | reverse complement strand
CGAGCACTTCGAGCGGCGATCTCGCGAGCCACGCTTGGGACTTCGATGGGGACCTCGTGACCGACAGCACCGACCCGTCGCCGACCCACGTTTTCACGAGCCCCGGCTCGTACGTGGTCACCCTCACAGTCACGGGCGTCGGCGGAGGCGCGGACGTCGCCACGCAGACCATCGAGGTCACCACTGCCTTGCCTCGGTTCCGCCGTGGGGATGCCAACGGGGATGCGACGCTGAACATCGCCGATGCCATCTCGGTGCTCGGCTACCTTTTCAGCGGCGGTGCTGGGCCTAGTTGTCTCGACGTTGCGGATTGCAATGACGATGGTGCGGTGGACATCGCCGATGCGATCACGTTGCTCGGCTATCTGTTCTCGGGCGGCCCTGCTCCACCGGCGCCTGGCCCGTTCGACTGCGGGCCGGACCCCACCACGGATGGGTTACCGTGTGGTGGTCAACCCGGGTGCTGAGTCCGACCCGAGTCACGCGCTTCTCGCTCGTCCTTTCACGGAAATCCTGCACCGGCCGATCCGCTGGGTCACGCAGGGTTGTTGGACGCACCCTAGATCCGGGTGGCTACTCCGCGAGTTCGATGGCTCAATCATGGTGAAACTCCGCAGTTGCAGCGTCTCGGGGTCGCTGACGACCGTTCGGCTGGCGGATTGCGACCATCCTCCGCGAGAGGAGTTCGCATGGCGAAACCCTCACGTCTGCTGCCGCCGAGCGGTACGGTCATGGTGACGCGGCGCGTCTTGAAACGGCAGCATCGACTTCGGCCCAGCCGGGAAGTGAACCAGCTCATCTTGTATCTGCTCGCCGTCGCGGCGGATCGCTACTCGGTCAGGGTCCACGCCT
>JBFWWP010000058.1:0-8467 GCA_050246115.1 Planctomycetota bacterium | reverse complement strand
GCTGCGGCTCCCCGCAGCACGACGTACCCGAGTACCCCCGACAGGCAGGACGCGGTGAGCACTCCGAGACGGACGCCGCGTGCGGACTCGGGGTCGTCGAACGCGAGCGTGCCGATGAACAGGCTCATGGTGAAGCCGATGCCGGCGAGCAGCGAGGCGCCGTAGAGGTGGCGCATTGTACAGCCGCGCGGTCGCGACGCGAGGCCGAGTCGTATCGGTAGCCACGTGCACGCGAACACGCCGACTTGCTTGCCGACGAAGAGCCCGGCAGCGATTCCCAGCGGGAGGGGTTGGAAGAGGTCCGTCCAGGAGAGCCCGCTCAATTCGACTCCGGCATTGGCGAAGGCGAAGATCGGCATGACCATGAAGGCGACCCAAGGGTGCAGTGCATGCTCCAGTTCCTTGAGCGGTGATCGCTGTCCGTCGGGACTGCGGAGCGGTATGGCGAAGGCGACGATCACGCCCGCGAGCGTAGCGTGCACACCGGACTTGAGCACGCAGACCCACAGCAGCAGGCCGACCAGAATGTACGGCGTGTACGCTTGGACGCGGGTGCGATTGAGGATGCCCAGCACCGCACTGCAGCCAAAGCCGAGGCAGAGTGCCGGGAGTGAGAGGTTCTCGGTGTAGAAGATCGAGATGATCACGATCGCGCCGAGGTCATCGAGAATGGCCACTGCGGTCAGGAAGATCTTGAGCGACACCGGCACTCGGGACGAGAGCAACCCGAGAATCCCGAGCGCGAAAGCAATGTCGGTGGCAGCGGGGATTGCCCATCCCCGGACGGTGGGCTCCCCCCAGTTGATGGCGGCGAAGATCAGGGCGGGGGCCGCCATGCCACCAAGGGCGGCATAGATCGGCAGCGCAGCCTTCCGTAAGCGCGACAGTTCACCCTCGAGGATCTCGCGCTTGATCTCCAACCCGACGAGCAGGAAGAACACCGCCATCAAGCCGTCGTTGATCCAGAGTAGCAGGGGCTTGGCGAGTTGGAGCTGGCCGAGCCGAATCTCGAACGGCACCAGCAGCAAGTCGTCGTAGAGCTTGCTGAGTGGCGAGTTGTTGAGGATCAGTGCCAAGCCGGCGGCGAACAACAAGAAGATCCCGCTCGCGGACTCGAGTTTGAGGAAGTCGCGAAACGAGTTCATGGGGACTCCTCGGGAAGTGGGGGACGCGAGGCAACGGCGGTGGCAGGCGAGCGCCGACGGTCACTGGGTGAAGCCGATGCGGGCCCGGGCTCGAAGCAGCGCGCAGTGGCGCGGCTTCGAGCCCGGGGGGGCGCACCGGGTCGGTCAGCGAAGATCGAAACGATCGAGGTGCATCACCTTGCTCCAAGCTGCGACGAAGTCGTTCACGAAGGTCTGTTGTGCATCTTGGCAGGCGTAGGCTTCGGCCACTCCACGCAACTGGGAGTTGGCCCCGAAAACGAGGTCGACCGCCGTGCCGGTCCACTTGACCTTGCCCGTCTTCAGGTCGCGCCCCTCGAACACGTGCTCGGACTTGTCGGACTTGTGCCACTGCGTGCCCATGTCGAGCAGATTCACGAAGAAGTCATTGGTCAGCACGCCGGGACGCTTGGTGAACACGCCGTGCGCGGACTGCCCGCTGTTGGCGTTCAGCACGCGCATCCCGCCCACCAGCACCGCCATCTCGGGCGCCGTGAGCGTCAGCAGCTGAGCGCGGTCGACCAGGAGTTCCTCGGGCGTGCGCGTCAGTCCCGGGCCGAAGTAGTTCCTGAAACCGTCGGCCTTGGGTTCGAGTACGGCAAAGGACTCGACGTCGGTTTGTTCGGGTGACGCGTCCATGCGCCCGGGAGCGAAGGGCACCCGGACAGCATGGCCGGCCGCCTTTGCGGCTTCGACCACTGCCGCGCACCCGCCGAGCACGATCACATCGGCCAGGGACACCATCTTGCCCTTGGGCAGGGTGGCATTGAACTCCCGCTGCACTCGCTCGAGCGTTTGGAGCACTTCGCGCAACCGGGCCGGATCATTGACCGCCCAGTCCTTTTGCGGAGCCAAACGAATGCGCGCGCCATTGGCGCCCCCGCGCTTGTCGCTCCCTCGGAAGGTCGCCGCCGAGGCCCACGCGGTCGCGACCAGTTGCGAAGTCGACAGCCCGGAAGCGAGGATCTTGGCCTTGAGGGCGGCAATGTCATGATCGTCGATGAGCTTGTGATCGACGTCTGGAATCGGATCCTGCCAAAGCTGCGGCTCCGCCGGTACCAGCGGCCCGAGGTAACGCGAGAGCGGCCCCATGTCGCGGTGCGTCAACTTGTACCACGCCTTCGCGAATGCCTCCGCGAACTCGTCGGGATGCTCGTAGAACCGCTTCGAGATGCGTGCGTAGATCGGGTCCATCTTCAGGGAGAGGTCGGTCGTCGCCATCATGGGGGCGTGGCGCTTCGACGCGTCATGGGCGTCTGGGACGGCGGTCGCCGCCGCTCCCCCTTTCGGCTTCCACTGCGCCGCGCCCGCCGGGCTCTTCGTCAGCTCCCATTCATAGCCGAACAGGTTCTCGAAGTAGTTGTTGTCCCATTTCACGGGGTTGGTGGTCCACGCGCCCTCGAGGCCGCTCGTGATCGTGTGGGCTCCCTTGCCGGTACCGAAGGTGTTCTTCCAGCCGAGGCCTTGCTCCTCGAGGCTGGCCCCTTCGGGTTCGGGACCGACGTACTTGCTGGGGTCTGCCGCGCCGTGACACTTGCCGAAGGTGTGGCCCCCGGCGATCAGCGCGACCGTCTCCTCGTCGTTCATCGCCATGCGGGCGAAGGTCTCGCGAATGTCCTTCGCCGCGGCGACCGGGTCGGGCTTGCCGTTCGGCCCCTCCGGGTTCACGTAGATCAGCCCCATCTGGACCGCAGCCAAGGGGTTCTCGAGCTCTCGGTTGCCGGTGTACCGTTCGTCGCCGAGCCACGTGCTTTCGGCTCCCCAGTAGATGTCTTCCTCGGGTTCCCACACGTCCTCGCGCCCGCCCGCGAACCCAAAGGTCTTGAAACCCATGGACTCCAGCGCGCAGTTGCCGGCGAGGACCATCAGGTCGGCCCACGAGATCTTGCGGCCGTACTTTTGCTTGATCGGCCACAGCAGCCGGCGCGCCTTGTCGAGGTTGGCATTGTCTGGCCAGCTGTTGAGCGGCGCGAAACGCTGGGTGCCGGACGAGGCGCCACCGCGCCCGTCGGCGATTCGATAGGTGCCGGCGCTGTGCCATGCCATGCGAATGAACAGCGGACCATAGTGACCGTAGTCCGCCGGCCACCAGTCCTGCGAGGCCGTCATGAGAGCGTCGAGGTCACGCTTCACCGCGTTCAAGTCTAGGGTCTTGAACTCGCTGGCGTAGTCGAACTCGGTGCCCATCGGGTTGCACTGGGGCGAGTTTTGGCTGAGGACCCTCAGGTTCAGCTGGTTCGGCCACCAGCCTTGATTCGTCATTGCCCGGGCGGGCGCGCCGCGTCGAGCCCCGCTCGCGGCCTTCTTGTTGCCGTCTTTTGCCATGAAGCCTCCTGTCATGGCGGCAGTGTAGGAGGTTCCCGGTTCCAAGTCGCATAAATGTTCCTTATGGCGCCACGAGCCGCCGGTGAATACGAGGCGGTGAGCGCCAAAACGGTGGGGTTCGCTCGCGGGCCCTTCGGCCCCAGCCGCCATGCAGCGTCGCGGCCCCTGCGGACCCTGCGGAGCCGAAGAGCGGGTTCAGAGCCTGGATGGAATCGCGGTTGCCGCCTTCGGCGTCACCGTTGGCGTTGCTCGCGGCGGCTCGCCGAACCTCCGCAGACGGTCGAAGTTTGGTGGCCGGCGTCCGTCGAAGAACTCGCACGCGCGGTAGTAGCGCAAGTCTTCCTTCCAGAGTTCGAAGTAGCGACGATCCGATTGCCAGTGGCGATACAAGGCGAGCGGACTTCCGATCCCCTCGAGCACCGGGCCGAATAGTTCGGAGGGGTCTCGCCAGCACTCCCAGTCACAGTCCCGGCAGGTCGCCGGCCCGGCCGTCGTCGCGAGATCGAGGTCCCAGAGCTTGCCGAGGTTTTCGTTTCCACGGTAACCACAGGGGTACGTGTTTCCGTCGCGCGCGTTCACGAAGAAGAAGTCGATTCCGCCGCGACAACCGTACTGACTACCGGACTCCACCCCGGTGTAGCGCTGGACCATGGAATGCAGGGTCGTGCGCGGGGAGAAGATACGGAGGTGCGGCCGATGCGACGGAATCGTGTCGAAGAGCGCGCGGAAGAGTTCGGCCCGTTCACGGTCGTGAAAGCGCACGATACGGTCCGCCGAGGTCGCCGCGTACACTGCTTGCAACCCGGATGGCGCTGCGACTTCGTCGACGCTCATCGGGTAGCAGCAGTTGACGATCGTGAAACCCATGGAAGTCACTCGGCGGTAGAACAGGTCGAGTGCGTCACGGAACCGACGATAGAACTCCTCGAGGTACGCCGGTTCGCTCTCGGTGCCCGCGGCGGTCGAGAGATCCCAAGTGTCGTCACCGCCGATGTTGCGGTTCAATCCGAGGTTCGCGGACGGGTACAAGCCGTACTCATGGAAGATCGGCACGGCGCGCTCGATCCCGGACCACAAGCCCTTGAACCCGCGCATTCGTTCATGGACTTCTGGAACGGCCGAGTCCACGCTGATCCAGAAGTTGCGGATCGGGCTGCCTGCGAGCTTCTCGGCTACTTCGCGGACCCGGCGCTCCCAGCCCGGCGCTTCCGGGCGCGCAAAGAGATAGCCATTGGTGCCGGTCCGAAGGTAACGCAGCCCAGCACGGCCGGCGTGGTGGAGGAGTTCGACGACCTGATCCAGAAACAGCAGCGGCTCGCCACCGGTAAAGGACAGCACCGAGAACCCCTTGGCGGCGGCAGCGTCGACCGTGCGCTTCATTTCGTCGAGGCTCGAATCGGTGCGCGTGAACTTCTCGGTTACGCGCATCTCGCACTGCGGGCACCTGGCGTTGCAACGGTCGGTCATCTGGATGACCACTTGACCGGGAACCCGGCGTCGTGCGAGTGCTCTCAGGTCCTTCCAGCCGATCCGCATCGAACTCTCTCTTCCACGCTGGCGCGACGCCAGGCACGATTCTGCTAGCGAACGGCTGGCGAGGCCTCGTTGCGATCGACTCCCACCGCCGAACGCCACCGTTCCGTTGGCTCGCCGGGCCCCGCTTCCGGGTGCGCGCCCGTTCCTTGGCCACTCCAGATCCCCTCCAGCACCCGCTCCCACGTACAGCTCCGAGCCCCCGCCAGGGCCCGCTCACTCAGCGACCTCCGCAACGGTCGATCGTCCAGCAT
Source organism: Planctomycetota bacterium (assembly GCA_050246115.1). Taxonomy (GTDB): domain Bacteria; phylum Planctomycetota; class UBA8108; order UBA1146; family JAJFFE01; genus JBFWWP01. The sequence goes on along the minus strand of JBFWWP010000058.1, from coordinate 3,192 downwards.
GCGCTCCATGGCCGCACTCAACGCTGCGCGCGATCCATCGGCGACGACCAAACCCGACCCGAAGCGCCGCACGATCTCCGGTGGGCCGCCTTCGTCCATGACGATCGCGGGCAGGCCACTCGCATGGGCCTCGAGGACCACGTTGCCATAGGTGTCGGTGAGGGAGGGAAACACGAACACATCCGATGACGCGAAGGCGCGGGCGAGGTCGTCGCCGCGCAGGACACCCGTGAAGATGACCCCTCGTCGTCGGAAACGCTCTTCGAGGTCTGCCAGCGCCGGTCCGTCCCCCACGATCGACAGGCTCGAACCGGCGCGTCGATCGCTCAGTTCGAGGAAGCTCTCGATCAGGTGCTCGACGTTCTTCTCCCGACTCACGCGCCCAACGTACAAGAAGCGGAACGCCTCGCCGCCGCCGAAGCGTCGCCAGAAGCCGTCGGTGCGGAACGCGGGGTCGAAGCGCTCCCGGTCGACGCCGCGGCCCAATACTCGGAGTCGGTCAGGATCGAAGCCATGGCGACACAGCCGCTTGGCCGTGGCCTCGCTGGGAACGTAGATCACGTCCATTTGCTGGTAGAACCAGAGCATGTAGCGCCAGGTGAGCTGCTCCAGATTGGCGTCGCCGGTCAGTCGTCGCACGTACTCCGGGAAGTCCGTGTGGTAGATGCCCACGGCGCGCAGCTTGAACATGTTCGCCGCCGTCAATGCCACGAGCCCCATGGGTCCTGGTGTGGAGATCAGCAGCTCTGAATAGCCGGCACGCTCGATGTTCTCGAGGATCTCGAGGAACGGTGGAAACGGCAGGGTCTGCTGCTCGTACTCCGGCACCGAGAAGGTGCCGGTCGGCTTGAAGTTGAGCAAATCGAAGGGCACTTCGGGAGTCGTCTCGAGCGAAGTCAGCACCGTGAGTGGCATGCCGGCGCGACCCGCCAATGTACCGAGCGTGGAGATCGTTCGCGCCACACCGTTCACATCGTCGAAAGTGTCGGTGACCCAGGCTCGGCGGTTGGACTTGAGCTGTCGCTCGTGGGTCCATGGGAAGGCCATGGCCATTCGCTGGAGGAACTCTTCGTCCTTGTGCTGGGTCTTGAACGATGCGAGGTAGGGCAGAATCCCGAGCGCGACCGGACCTAGGGCGGCGAAGCTCTGCAGGCTATCGGTCAACCTGCCTTCCCGCAGGTACCCATGGAGCTTGCGCAAGAACGAGTACGCGACCTGGTGGCTGATCTTGCATGCGAGTTCAAAGGTGCGCCGATCTTGCAGGGCTCCCGGAGCGTAGTCGACGGTGCCGTTGCCCTCGGCAGTCTGAAGGAGCTCACCGAACTCTTGAACCAGGGTGCGATCGAACTCGCTGAGGCGGCGCGCACGCCGTCCGGGCAGCACGCGGCCCACGATCTGCGTCAGGCGTCGGCCGAGCTTGCCCAGCGTGAAGCCGCCGCGCACTGTGGGTTCATCGAGTAGACGTCGAAACAACTCCGAGACCAGGATGCTGCCGGGGGACGCGTTCGGCGCCAGTCGATTGGAGTAGTAGGCATAGCCGATTTGATAGAAGCAGTGCGCCAGGAGCAGGCTCGTTCCGTGTTCACCACCGGGTCGGTGGTGACCGCGTCGCAGGTGGTCGAGAAACTGGTCGACGTTGCGTGCCTCGGGCGTTTCGGTGTGAGCCTGTCCGATGTAGCGCCCGCTGTGATCATCGCTACCCCCGGTGAAGGTCTTGCGCCACGGCGTTGGCCCATGAGGCTCGATTCCATGGCGATCCGTGAACGCTTGAATGTGCGCCGGGTTGAGCCCGCTGAGGATCGCGTGCGCGAGGTCACACGCCCGGCGATCCCGCGTGCCGTTGATCGCTTCGAAGCGGTTGAACAGCAGGACCAGTTTCTCGAAGTGGGCGAGTTCGAGCTTGTTGTTGACGCGAAAGAACGGGTGCGCGACCGAGTAGACGATCCCTTCCTCCAGCACGTAGTCGCGGAACTCATAGATGTTCGACCGAAGTTCCTCGATGCGCTCGAACTGCCGCTCGGTGATCCCGCTCACCAGGCAGTGGATCTTGCAGCCGTCCTCCGGAAAGTATGTCGTCACCTCGGTCGAGACGAAGGTGTCGGGCAGGTGCGCGATCTCGAGCGCACCTTGGATGCAGTTGTGATCGGAGATCGTCACGAACTGCATGCCGCGGGCCCGCGCGCGCTCGTAGATCTCGAGCGGCTCGACGAAGGATTCAGGCGAGCCGATGCGGCGGAGAAACCACTCGGAAGGGCGATCCGAGTACTTGCTGTGGACGTGGAGATCGGCCCGCGAACATGGCATCGGGTCTCCTTCATCGCCGGAGCGCTCGGTCGCGCAGCGCTGGAGTAGGGCTCACACGGTTGGAAGGTCCGCGGCAGCGCTGGCCTTCGATGGGAAGAAGGCTAGCGGGAGTTCTTTAAGGCGCGGTCAAGGAGGGGTGACTTTTTGGGGCTGAGCTCGCCCTCCGGAGGGTGTCCGATTCGGCGCATCGAGCCGCTCAACCATGAGGTCCCCGGTGGGCTACTTGGAGTGCGGCTCCGCTCGGCGGTCAGGCGTGTTCGACCCGCCCGGGAAGGTGTTGTACGTAGTCGGGCCGGAGTCCGCGGCACTGGTACGTTCCCCCGGGCGGAAGGTTCCTGAGAACCGGGCGAAAGTGGACCTCTTCGAAGAGCCGCTTGTAGGTCCGCCGATACACCAGGGGCACGAGGGTTTGTTGCACGTACCACGCGTTTTGCCCGAGGGTCGCGAGTGCTGCGAACAGTGTTTCCACGGTGGAACGCGGCAGGTGCGGAAGGGCCAGGCAGCACACCAGCAGGTCGATTCGGGGGCACCCGAGTTGCGCGAGGATCGCGCCAATGTCGCTCACGTCCGCCGCTAGGACGTGTGCCAGAGGTACCCGATCCTGGGTCATTCGGGCGAGTTCGCCATCGAGTTCGATCGCCACCAACGTACTGCTGGGATGCATGCGCGCCGCCAGGGCTTCGGTGACGACCCCCGTGCCCGACCCGACTTCGACGATCACTTGCGGCGCACCGGGAGTCACGCGTTCGGCATGGGAGCGGGCAAGCCAACGACTTGCTGGGGTCACCGCAGACACTTGGCGCACGTTCCCCAGGAACTTGGCAAGGAACCGACTACGCTCTCTCGTCGATGTCATGCGCTCCCTGCCGTTGACCCGCCGCCGGTGGC
>JBFWWP010000057.1:0-8589 GCA_050246115.1 Planctomycetota bacterium | reverse complement strand
CGACTACTCGTCAGCGCGAGCCGCCCCTGCTCATAGATCGCCTGCACGATCTCCTCGAGGGGCGGGTCCTCGATGCTGAGATCGTGGATCTGGACGCTCGCCAGAGTCCGCTGCACCACCTCGGACACGCTCGTGGTCGCGGTGTCGACCTCGATGACGACCCGGTAAGGACGCCGCTCGACCACTTCGGCGCCGTCGATTGCCACCGACGGTGCCTCCTCCAGGCTGTGCAGCGTGATTCGCTTACGCCGCAGGTAGGAACGCTTGAGATCGTCCACCGCACGATCGAGGATCAGAGTGCCCTCGTGGATCACGATGACCCGATCGCAAACACGCTCCATGTCGCCCGTGTCGTGCGACGTGAACAAGAGCGTCGTGCCCTCTTGCTCCGACATCTGCGCCAAGAGGTCGCGAATCACCGACTTGGCGGTCACGTCGAGGCCGATCGTCGGCTCGTCCAAGAACAGCACTTGCGGGCGGTGCAGTAGACTCGCGACGATCTCGCACCGCATTCTTTGCCCGAGGGACAACTGACGCACCGGTTTGTCGATGAACGGTCCGATCTCGAACGCAGCGACCAAGTCGGCAATGCGGACTCGCGCCTCCGCTCGCTCGACCTCGTAGACACAAGCGAGCAGTTCGAACGTGTCGCGCGCCGGCAGGTGGAACCAGAGCTGGGAACGCTGGCCGAACACCGTGCCGATGTGGAAACCCAACGCCCGGCGCTCCGCCCACGGCGCATACCCCAGAACGGAGATATCGCCACTCGTCGGGTGCAGGATCCCGGTCAGCATCTTGATCGTCGTCGACTTGCCGGCGCCATTGGGCCCGACGAAGGCCACGCGCTCCCCGCGGCGGATGTCGAAGCTCACGTTGTCGACCGCGGTAACTTCCGTGCTTTGCCGGCGAACGAGGGCGCGCAAGGCGCCCCCCACTCCCGAACTCGGGAGTGGGACGCGGAAGGTCTTGCGCAGATCTCGAACCGCGATCGCATGGGTGGACGCCGAGCGACTCGAACTCTTCATGGTCGCTTCACTTTCTGGAGACGGTTTTCAAGGGGGTTTACCAATGGCCACTGAAGTCGACGATCCGAAGGACAACCGGGGCCGGTGACGAGGTCGGGTGCGGTGCGCGACAAGGTGACATGGTGCTTCTCCTTCGGGTTCGGGAACTGGTGCGGCGATCGCTTCGCGAGGCCGCTTCGAACGGCGCGAGAATGGAGTCGGGCTTGGCAGAAAAAAAAGCGTCTCCCCAGGCTCAGTTCCCCGGGGAGACGCTTTTCAGGTCGAAGATTCGTCCTCGAAAGTGTCTACGTCGGGGGGCCTCCATGGGCTTCGAGTACCGGGTGAAGCGACGGGGAGGTCTGGGGACCGTAAGCCCAGGGAGCGCGCGTTTGCGGAGCGCAAAGGGCCGGGCTCACTCCAAGACGCATTCTGGACGCAACGCACCCAGCCCAGGCCTTCGCGGCGGCGGCGCGATTCGCCCCATCGTGAGTCTGTTGGTGGAGTTCGCGGTGCATTGGAGAGCGCCCCAGTTTCGAAAGGTGCCAGAATAGGTGCCCAGAAAAAGTGCCCAGAAAAGGTGCCCAGAGAGGTGAACGACCGAGTCGCGACCATCCCACGCGTCAGCGTACGGCCGTGCCTCGGGAGCGCAGAAGATAACGTACGATCACGCGCGGTCAAGAGGCTCGAGTTGGGCGTTGGCCGCAACTTCGCGCACGAGTGGGGCAGCGATGGCCAGGTCGAGCCGGTGGGAGGAATCTAGAGCCCGAGGGAGCCGGGGCGACACTGCGCACGGCTTCGCCACGAACGCGTCTTTGGCTTCGAGGGCCGGGGGAACGAGGAGTGAGGCGCGCCTGAGTGGGCGCCGCGAGTGAAGCCTCACCCCTTGTTCCTTCCCCCTTCTGCTTCCTTACAGCTCCATCGCCTCCCTTCTAGCGGACACGCGTACGGCCTCTGCACCGAGGGCACGCGCCGCTGTCGATCGGACAGGACAGGCACAGGGGAAACGCAAAGGAGATGCGAAGCGGGCAAGCGGGTTCGGAAGGAATGACGGGCCAGCCCCAGCGCCCGAAAGTGGACACGCTGCGACCGGGCCGAGTGCTTGGCCGCGGTGCCGTTTACGGCGGAAGCTCGCACTCGAATCCGGCCCTCAGGAGGTGGCATCACTTGGGTTCGGACTCGAGTTGCTCCCGGATCCGGACGACGGCGCGGAGGTAGCGGCGGCTCGCCGCGCTCTCCTTGAGCCCGAGCACTTGCGCGGCTTCTCGATTCGAGAGTTCTTCGAAGTGGCGCAGGGCGATGACCTCGAGGTCGACGGCGTCGAGTCCCTCGAGCACCCGCTCGAGCCGCTCGAAGCGTTCCGCTTCGGCTACGTGCTGCGACGGGGATAGTCCCGACGCCGCGAGGCTCCGTGCGAGCACTAGCGAACTGGCCGCGGGCCCCAGATTCACGTTCGCGAGCACCTCCCGCCGAGCATCGCGGGCCTCGGCGCCGAGGTGGAACCGATGGAGTTGCTGGAGCTTCTGCACGGTCAGGTAGCGCACCCAGAGGAAGAACGGCATCTCGCCTTGCGCGAGAAAGTGGTCGAGCCGCTGGGAGACTTCGAGTAGCGCCTCTTGCACGACGTCCGACGCATCGATCCGACCGCGGGCGCGCGGGTGCATGCGCAGCGCGACCAAACGGTTCAGCCGCGCGCGGTACTGCTCGAGCGCATCCCAAAGTGGCCCGGGGTTACCGGCTCTCGCCAACGCCAGGAACTCGTTGGACTCGGCGTTGTTCTCGATGGAGACACCTCGTCACTCTGCGGACAACGCCACGGTGTCAGGGGCAGGCAGCGAAACCGAAGCAGTCGAGAGCATCGAAAGTCGGATCGTCACCACAACCCGGAAATGGCGCCGAAGGCGGTGTCCCCCCAGAGAACTGATAGGCCAGTTCGTACACCGGATCGGAGATATCCACTGCGCCGTCGTCGTTGACATCGAGCGCCTCGAGGCAAGCGGTGTTCCCAGAGCCGAACAGGTAAGCGAGAGCCTGAATGGGATCCGAGATGTCGACCATCGCATCTTGGTTCACGTCGCCGCGAATGAAGCCGGACCCCACGGCGCCCCCGAACAACAGGCCCGAAATCACCAACAAGTTCCCGTTGTCGATCGAACTCGGACTCGTGCCATTGCCCTTCATCTCGTTGACGATGAGATCGACTCGGCCATCGGCATCGATGTCGCCGACGGCTGCGCTGTAGCACAACACGTCGCCGCCGTCGCCGGGCATGTCGCCGCGCACGCCGTGGATATCGATGATCTCCACGCCCACATTGGGCACCCCTGGGGCGGTGTCGATCAGAGCTGGCCAGGGAGTCGATTGACCCAGCAGCACGGTCATGGTCCCAGCCCCTTCGCGGCCCTGCGGACTCGCCTTCGGGTTGCCAATCATCAGATCCGCAATGCCGTCGCCATTGAAGTCACCGTGACCCGCGGTGTCCGAGCCGATCGCTCCCTGGAAGGGCCCCCAGATCGTGGTCACCGCGATCGCCGGCGGAGGATTATCGATCGAGAAAGTCAGTCCCTTCGCCAGAGCTGCGTGGTAGAGCACGTAACCGATTCCCGAAGTCGGACGACTGCCGCCGGTACCGTCGGCAACGAGATCACCGATGAACAAGTCCGCAAAGCCATCGCCCGAGTAATCCAACCCGCCCAGGATCTCCTCTCCGAGGGAGACGTTCAGCGAGCCGCTGTTGATCGTCGTGAGGGTCCCGGGAGCGGGCGCCTCGAGATCGATCTGGAAACTCACTGGCCACGGAGCGACCGGGAAAGCATCGTCCCACACGACGTAGACGCGTCCACCCGGTGCCCCACCTGAACCGTGCGAGCTGGCGAACGGCCCAATGATGCCACCGGCCCGGTTGAACGCCGCGGCCACCATCACCTCAGCACGCCCGTTGCCGTTCAAGTCTCCAACCTGGCACGTGGCTCCGAAGTGGAAGTGGTTCGCACCGCTCGGTGGCGTGATCCGGGCCACGTGCCCGGCGAGCGGCGTGGCCGCGAAGTTCGCGAGGTCGATCGTTTGGTTGACCGCAAGGTGAGCGCCGCCGCGCACGACATAGGTCGCGCCACCGTGCGTGCCGGTCGTCGCCTCCTGGTCCGCCGCGACGATGAAGTCGAGGGTCCCGTCGCCGTCGACATCCCCCGTACGCGTCCAGATGCCCAAGCGTGCAAACGCGGTCGGCCCGATCAGGGTCGTGAGGACGACACCCGGCGGTGGGCTCGCCAGATCGATCGGTGTGGAACTCATCGCCAAACCGCGGAGGGTTGCGCCGCCCACGAGCACCGTCAGCGCGCCCGCGCCGGTGCGCCCCGGAAGGCTTAGGTTCTGGCGACAGATCAGCAGATCGCCCAAGCCATCGCCCGTGACGTCGTCCATCCAAATCTCGCTGCCAGCGAACTCCCGCTCGCCCTCATTCGCCGCGCCGAAGATCCGCAGGATCCGCGGACTGCCGGCTTGCAGGTCGAGGGTCTCACCGATCGTGCCGTTGCCGAAGACCAGGCTCACGGTGCCTGCTTGGTCACGACCAAGCGGGCTCGCCCGCATGTGGGCGATCGCGTAGTCGCGAAAGCCGTCGCCATCGAGATCGGCTCCGGCGGCGACCGGCACCCCCAGGGGACCTAGGCTGAACGCGCCGCCATTGTCGTTGTTGGGGGCGAGCACCCGAACGAGCGGGTCGGTCCCGGGCACGAGCGCAGCGAGATCGACCACCGTGGTGGCTGCGCGCAGAGAAGAGCCGCAGGCCAACAGCAAAAGGCCGAGTACGACCCGGCCGATGTTCGCGAAAACCACCGAAGTCCTCATTCGTCGTCCCCCTCAGAAGTCAGAGTAGTCAGAGTAGGTGGGGCAGCACAACCCGCGCACGGGACTCGACCCGCCGAGGGTCAGGGCGCGGGTCGACACGCCCCCGCACGTCCGCCGCGGTCACTCACGTCGCGGTGGTGCCAGCGTAGTCGTGGCAGCCCGGCAAACCCGAACCGGGCTGCCCCTGATCATTGCGCAAGAGCTGCCCTTCTTCTACGGCTTCGCCCAAGATCTGATGGGACGCGGCGAACCAGGACTTGGCGGCGCAGCTTCCCAGGGCTTCGGCCCCGGACTCCAGGCCGTCGACGGCGCTCGAGAATCCTGGCCAGCACGGCCGGGTCGCCATCAACGGAAGGGGTTGGGTCCGGCACGTCGCAGCTTGTCGCGTCGTCCTTGCGCTGCCGGCCCACGCCCGCGCCGCTCAGGAGCAGCTGAGGAATGCGCAGTCCACGACGCCGTCGCTGTGCACGCCGCACTCGGGGAACGGAACGGGCGGCGCGGGTCCGGCGAGGAATATGTAGGTTGCCAAGTAGATGGCATCGGAGATGTCGATCGCTCGGTCGTCATTGGCGTCGCACGCCGCGTCGCAGTGAGCCTGGAACGGAAACGAGCCGGTCACGAGCCCGATCGACGCAATGATGTCGGCGAGGTTCACCGTCGAGTCGTCGTTGCAGTCTCCTCGTCGGAAGATCCCTGGCGGCTCGATCGCCACCGTGCCGTCAAACAGGGTCGGGGGGTGGTCCTGGCCGAGGATGACGATTACGATGTCCACCGGCACAGGCCCGAGGGTATCACACAGAAACAAGAGCGTCGTCGCCGGGAATGGGTTCGGAATCGGGGCGTAGAGCAGGTAGACGAACTCGTACCCGAGCCCCGGCGGCAAGGTGTTGCCTCCGAAGTAGTCGATGATGACTCCCTGGATGGCTCCGCCGGGATGGATTTCGGTCGTGAAGAAACCAGGGTTCGCCCCCCCATTGATCGTCGAGACGAATGGGGTCTCGGCCGCGGCGAGCAGATCCAACCGGCTTTCGTCGTGACACACGCCGAAAGACCACGCCTGAACCAATCCCGTACCGGTATTGTCGAAGCGTACCGTGCTCGCTACCGAGGAGCCCATACGGCTGATCCCCCCGGCCACTCGGAGCACTAAGGAGTCGCCCAAGAATAACTTCGACATCTTGCCGTCGATTTGGGTCAGATTCGGCCGATCCGGAAAGCTCGAAACCGGAGGCGTAGCCTTAGTTCCGGTGAGGATTTCGAGGTTTTCGGATCGGTCGAAGATGGCCCGAAGCGACGAGCAAGAGGGTGAAGTTATTCTTGGGCGACTCCTAGGTCGGAATCCTGTGCCGAAACCGCCGGAACGAGCGCGAAGAACATCGAGAGCGACGCCAAGACACGCATGGTTCAACCGTCCCTTTCGGGCCTGTACCCGTCCGCCGTCGACAAGAGATCGTGGAAGAAGAGAGACCCGAGCGGCCAGAAGTTTACACGACATTTCCTGGGGCATCCACCAGGGAATCCAGCCCGTGGTCAGAACCGCTGGACGTTGTCCTGCAGACCGCGTTACTCGCGCGCGACGCCTCACAGCACGTCCGAATCAACTCCGCGGACTGCTCCATGACACGCCTCCGCGACCGCGCGAAGCTGGCTACAGGACGACGCTCCGCAGCGGCTGGGTCGGTGCAGACCCTACTCCCATCGGAATGTCGTGACGAAGTCGTAGACCGCTTCCCCGCCGACCTTGCCAGCCTCTCGTCCCACCCAGCCAACGCCGATTCCGCCGAGAATGCCGCCGACAGCGCACAGCGTTCCCTCGGTCACCGGGCCAACAACCGGCAGCACGAGGGTCGGTGACCCCAGGGTCGCCAGGGCGACGCAACCCGCCCAAGCACCGCCAACACCGCCCGCCAAGCCCACGCCGATCCCGGTGTACTCGCGTGCCGCCGTTCGGCCACGTTCCTCCGGGGGTGCCCGCATCACGACCACTGTCGTGACCGTCATGTCGAGCACGAACAGCGCCGGCCCCGCTACGCGAAACACCATACTCAGGCGATTGACGGCCGCGCGCGACTTGCCGACGCTCTCGAGGACGGCTTCGACGCTGCCCTTCCTGGCAAGCAGCTCAGCCGCTTGCGGCAGCTTGGACGCCGGCTTCAGAATCTCCGAGTAGCGCTTGCCAAAGGGACTCAGAGGCTTTCTGAACTCCTCCACCAGCGCATTGCGCGCCTTCACCAACTGCTCGAACTCCTGCCTGGTGATGTTGCCGCGCTTGAGCAGTTCGTTGGCCTGCGCTTGAAGCACCTTGTCAGCGCGTTCATACGCCAACCGCCAGTAGGAGTCCCAAGTCATCGGCGCCGTCAGGTTGTCGGCGATTTGAACGGCCTCCTGGAACACCGGGCTCAGGAGTACGTCTTCGACCCGCGAGTGGGCGGGTTCTGGCTTCATCGCCGCGGTACAGACCGGTCCCGGGGTCGGGCTCCGGGCCAGACACATCGTCCCCTCGTCGATGTCATCGCTCGTAGTCGTGCACATCGGACCCGGACGACGCGAACTGCCCATGACGGCCTCCCTCTGGAATCCGGTGACTTCTCACCCCCCGAAGCCGCAGCCTGCGAACGCGCGAAGAGCGAGATGCCGCCGCCGCGCGGAAGCGCTCGCGCCACGAACGCTCGGCGGATCAACTCCCGCAAAGACTAGCTCATGACCGGGCAAGGTGCTCTCGAAACCGAGCAGAGCAGCTGCGCGGCGCCTGCCGGGGGCGCTTGCACACCCGCCTTCGTCGAACGAAATGGCTCAGCCTTCCACGCCGCCCGCTCCGTCGGGGGGCCTGAAAGGCCGCCCTGCTTCAGGCCACGGCAGCCTGGATCATACCTGGACCGTGACGCGCAGGAACGTGGCCGGTATCGAGACGGTGCTGGCGTCGGACGCGGTGTTCTGGCGAGCGAACAGATCCTCGAGTTCCCTCAGCAGCTCGTCGGATCGCCCGATCTGCCGCGCGGCGTCGAACGCGTTCATGGTGGGGCCGTAGTAGTTCCGGAACAGGTCCACGAACCCAGCGGCGGAACCTGGGTAATCGAAGGTCCAGGTCTCCTCGGCGAACGAGATCCGCTCGCTCGGCACGCCAGCAGCCTCGAACCGCTCGATCACGTTGCGCTCGACCCCCCACGTCATCGGACTGACGAAGCCCGCCGGCGGCGGCGGTGAGTACGCGGAACAGATCGCGAGGGTCTGCGCGACCAGCGTCGGGTTGTCCTGGATCCAGTTCCCCATGACGATCGTGCCGCCCGGTCGGGTGACGCGCACCATCTCGCGGGCGACATCGAACGGCTTCGGCGCAAACATGGCTCCGAACAGGCTCACGACGAGGTCGAAGGTGGCGTTCTGAAGAGCATGGAGGCTGCTCGCGTCGCCCTCCTCGAACCTGCAGCTCTCGAGGCCCAGAGCCAAAGCACGCCGACGCCCGGCGGCAACGAGATTGCTCGCAATGTCGACCCCAATGACGTCCGCCCCGCGTTGTGCCGCGGGCACCGCAGTCGTTCCATCCCCGCACCCGAGATCCAGCACCCTGAGCCCCTCCGCTACGCCAAGGCCCGCGACGAACGCCTCACCGCTTCGTCGCATGGTCTCCGCGATCCGGGTGAAGTCCCCCTTCTCCCACAAAGCCTTGTTCGGGTTCATCTGCGGCGTCACCTCCCTGTGGGTCGCTTGGACGGAACTCGGCCCTTGGGAGTCGCCCAAGCAT
>JBFWWP010000056.1:0-9749 GCA_050246115.1 Planctomycetota bacterium | reverse complement strand
CGCATCGGGGGGCGTCCGTTCGCGACCCGATCCGAAGTCATCGCGAGGCACGGGATGGCGGCCACCAGTCAGCCCCTCGCGACGCTCGTCGCCATCGACGTCCTGAAGGCCGGCGGCGGCGCCGTCGATGCGGCCATCGCCGCCAACGCGGTACTGGCTCTGACCGAGCCCACGGGATGTGGTTTGGGCGGTGACCTGTTCGCAATCGTATGGGATGCGAAGGAAGGTCGGCTGCGCGGGCTCAACGCGAGTGGGCGTTCGCCTCGTGCGTTGACGTACGCGCAACTCGAAGCCGAGTTGGCTCGGCTGCGAGTCGACGCCATTCCGAAGTTCGGCCCGCTGCCGGTGTCGGTGCCCGGCTGCGTGGACGGTTGGTTCGAGCTCCATGATCGGTTTGGCAAGCTGCCGTTTCACCGCCTCATGGAGCCCGCGATCGCCTATGCCCGCGAGGGCTTCCCGGTGAGCGAAGTGATCGCCTACTACTGGGGACGTAACGCCAAGGTGCTGGCCGGGTGGCCAGGGTTCGCGGAGACGTTCATGCCCGGGGGTAAGGCGCCCACCAAAGGTGAGATCTTTCGCAATCCGGCCCTCGCCGACACCCTCGAGAAGATTGCCCAAGGAGGCCGCGACGAGTTCTATCGTGGCGACATCGCGCAGACGATCGGCGCCTATGTGAAGCGCTGCGGCGGCTATCTCGCAGCCGAGGATCTCGCTGCCCACCGTTCTACTTGGGATGAACCGGTGTCCACGAACTATCGCGGCTACGATGTTTGGGAGTTGCCGCCGAACGGGCAGGGCATCGCTGCGTTGCAGATTTTGAACATCCTCGAAGGTTACGACCTCAGATCCATGGGGTTCGGCAGTGCGGCGCACGTGCACCACTTCGTGGAGGCCAAGAAGCTCGCATTCGCGGATCGAGCTCGCTTCTACGCCGACCCGGCGTTCGCTGACGTTCCCGTGGCGCGACTGATCTCCAAGGAGTACGCCAATGAACGCCGCGGGCGCCTCGATCCGCGCCGTGCCGCGACCCAGGTTCCACCGGGCAACGTCTCGTTGGATCAGGGCGATACCATCTATCTGACGGTGGCCGATCGCGAGGGCAACATGGTGTCGCTCATCCAGAGCAATTACCGCGGTATGGGGAGCGGTATGACCCCGGATGGCCTCGGGTTCGTGCTCCAGGATCGCGGTGAGTTGTTTGCCATGGAGCCGGGCCACCCCAACGTGTACGCGCCGGGCAAGCGACCGTTCCACACCATCATCCCCGCGTTCATCACGCGCAATGGCAAGCCGTGGGTGAGCTTCGGCGTGATGGGGGGCGGAGTGCAACCGCAGATGCATGCCCAAATCGTCATGAATCTCGTGGACTTCGACATGAACTTGCAAGAGGCCGGTGATGCACCGCGCATCGATCATTCCGGATCGTCGGAGCCCACCGGTGGCCCACCCATGGCGGACGGTGGCCGCGTGAATCTCGAGACGGGTCTCGCCGAAGTCGCCGCGGCGCTGCGCGCGCTAGGCCACGGAATCGGCGATGACAAGGGCCTCTTCGGCGGCTACCAAGCCATCCTTCGCGACCCCGAAACGGGTGTCTATTACGGCGCCTCGGAGTCGCGCAAAGATGGCATGGCCGCCGGGTTCTGACGCGGGCCTCGCGAAGGAGTTGGGTCGCGGCCGGGCACTCATCGAGGTCGGTCCGACGGTTGGCGCCGTCGAGACTCTCGGGGTCGGAGGTGACCGCGGAGAACGTGGCCAGCAGGCCGCGTCGTCTGCGACCCACTTCTGCGATGGATCACTACCCGAACCGCAGCATCCCGCCGTCGTAGATGATGCGCGGACCCTCGCGTCGTGCAAACGGCGGCAGCGCATGGCGCTCGGTGGCTCGCGGCCCCACGATGTGCTCGACCGCCAGCCCCGCGCACTCGAGTGCGTCGGCGAGCACGCGACGATGGCAGTGAAGTGGGGACGCCTCCGCGCACATGACGGCCACGCACTGGCTGCGCGCCCAGGTTGCGAGGGCAGCCAGGGCGCTCGCGAACTCCGCCGTCTCCATGTGATCGGCGTAAGCGCGAAACGCCGGCTCTTCCCACGCTGTGTGGACGGAGTCCGGGCGCGGATCGCGGTACCCGCCCAGGGACTCGAAGTGGCGGTACTCGAGGCCCGCGCGGCGACACGCGGCCTCCAACTCACCGCGGGCGAACTGCGGATAGCGTCGACTGCCCGGGTAGCGGCGGACATCGGCAACGCCGCGAACGGCATGGCTCGCCAGCAGGGATGAGAACTGTTCGAAGGTATGTCGGGAGTGCCCGACGGTGTAGATCGTCGGCATGTTGGGGTCAGTCCTTCTTGCGCCGCGGCCGGCGTTCGGGCGCGGCCTGGGTCGGATCCTCGGGCCACGCGTGGCGCGGGTAGCGAGCGCGCAGCTCCTTGCGGACTTGGGGGTAAGTGTTGCGCCAGAAGCTCTCGAGGTCGTGCGTCACTTGTTGCGGGCGACCGTTGGGAGCGAGCAAGTGGAGCAGCACGGGCACGCGGCCACCGGCGAGTCGCGGGGTCGTCGCGAGGCCGAACAACTCCTGGATGCGCACCGCGAGCACGGGCGCTTGCCCGGGCTCGTACTGGATGCGGACCTGGCTCCCGCTCGGGACACGGAGGCGCTCGGGTGCGTCGCGATCCAGGGCTTGGCGCTGATCGTGACGGAGCGCGCCGAGCAGGAACTCGAGCCACGGCGCGCGCCGCACCTCATCGAAGGAGCGCCGCCCCGCGCACAACGCCGGCAGCAAGGCGGCCAGTTCCTCCGGAGTCCAAGTCGGCAGCCCCAACTCCGGCCGCCACTCGGCTAGGCACCGCACGCGCGCAAGGTGACTCGCCACCGAGTCGTCGGCGGTGGGCAACACTCGTGCGAGCGCGTTGGCTGCCTCGCGCGCGAGGAGCGCGGCGACGCCGGCAGCATCTTGCGTCGACGTCGAGGCCTCGCGCAGTACGAGGTCGCGATAACGAACCTGGTGGATCGCCTCGACGCGCTCCCGACGCGCATCGAAGCGGAGATGTACGCCGCTCTCGAGTTCGGACTCCGAGATCCACTCGGGCTCGACTCCCGACGCTGCGTAGACGATGGCTTCGCCGCGCGCCACTGGGCGAACGTCCACGCACACGAACAGGTCGTGGTGCGTGACCGCCGAGGCCGCCGCGAGCTGCACACCCTTGCCGCCCACGAGCAGCGCGCGCGCACTGCCCGGTTCGCGCCGGCGGGCGAGTCGATCGGGATAGGCCGCGAACACCGCTCGCAGGATGGACTCGTCCCTGCCGTGCGCGGTTGCCGGTGCGCACTCGTCGGCGGCGCCGTCGGTCTCGTCGCGCACTCCGCGGAGGATCTGGTCGCGCGCGCGCCGCACCACGAACGGGGTCTCGCCGCGCGCGAGATCGCGTTCCGCTCGTTCGAGGAGATCCAGCAAGTCGGAGCCTGAGGCACTGCGCGGCCCGCCGGCTTCCCCGCGCGCCGCATCGGTACGCTCGGCGAGGAGGGCCGCGAGGAGCGCCCCTCGTTCGGCGGCGCCCGCTCTCGCAGCCGACAGCGCGAGACGCGCGAGGCGCGGCGGCAGCGGGAGGCGAGTGAGCGCGCGCCCGACCGGCGTTACCCGGCCGCCAGCGAGCGCGCCCAGGTCTTCGAGGAGGTTCAGCGCGCGCTCGATCGACCCTGGCGCCGGCGCTTCGAACCACGGGAAGGCCGCGAGGTCGTGCTCGCCCCACGCGCGCAGCTCGAGTACCGCGCGGGCCAGATCCGCGCGCTGGATCTCGGGGCGTTCTTCGGCAGCGAGCTCCTCGTGCTGCCGCGCCGTCCACAAGCGCAACACCCGCCCTGGCGCCAGGCGACCCGCACGGCCGGCCCGCTGGTCGGCCGCGGCGCGGGAGATCCATCCAAGATCGAGGCGATCGAACCCGAGCTGCGGGTCGAATCGGGGAACGCGAGCCCGTCCGGAGTCGACCACGATCGTCACCCCTTCGACGGTGATCGAGGTCTCCGCGATGTTCGTGCTGAGGACGACCCGGCGTCGCGGCCCCGGGCGCAGCGCGGCGTCCTGCGCGCCGGGAGCGAGATCGCCGTAGAGTTCGCGCACGTCGACGTCACGTTGCGCCGCTGCGCGCTCGAGCAGCGCGCGAGTGCGACGGATCTCGCCGACACCGGGCAGGAAAGCCAGGAGGTCTGCGCGTTCGGCGACCCCTGCCGGGGTCGAGTCCAGGGCCTGGAGTACACCTGCAGCCACTTGCTCGGGGAGCGGACGATCGTCGATCGCGCTCGCGTACTCGATCGTCAGCGGGAACCGGCGGCCCGCGCTCTCGAAGACCGGCACGCCACCCAGGAAGCGGGCGACAGGCGCGGGATCGAGCGTTGCGCTCATGACCACGATCTTGAGTTCCGGGCGGGCCTGCTCTTGCACCCGACGCACCATGGCGAGCGCGACGTCGCTATCGAGATTGCGCTCGTGGAACTCGTCGAAGATCACGGTGTCGAAACGCTCGAGGAACGGATCGTCTTGCAGGAAGCGCAGGAGTACGCCCTCGGTGACCACGAGCAGCCGGGTCGCGCGACTCGAGCGTTGTTCGAAGCGAACCTGGTAGCCCACTTCGCCGCCGAGTGGGGCGTCGCGCTCTTCGGCCATACGGGCCGCGGCCAGTCGGGCTGCCAGGCGTCGCGGTTCCAGGAGCAGCACGCGCGCGCCGGCGGGCCGCGCGTCGAGGATCGCGCTGGGGACGCGCGTGGTCTTGCCGGCGCCGGTCTCCGCGCGCAGCACTACGGCGGGGTGCTGTCGCAGCGCCGCGACGACCTCCGGCAGGAGCGGGTCAATGGGGAGCGCAACCCGTCGGCTCAACAGCCGACTCGATGCGAGTGGGCGCGAAGCAGCGAGGAACCCAGCGCGCGCGGCAGCCCGGCGCCGCCGTACCGCGGTTCGCGGAGCCTCACCGCGGGTTCCACACCGACACCTCTGCGAGCGGCTTGCGCGCGAGTTGGGGAACGACGGCGTCGTCGGCCGGGTAGCCGACGGGAAACAACAGGAACGGACGCTCGTTGTCCGGGCGCTTCAGGATCTCGGAGAGGAAGCCCATGGGGCTCGGGGTGTGCGTGAGCGTCGCGAGCCCCATGTGGTGCAGGGCGGCGATGAACAGCCCGCACGCGAGGCCCACACTTTCCTTGGTGTAGTAGTTCTTCCGCACCGAGCCGTCCTCGTGGGCGCCGACCTTTTCTTCGAACGCGACGACGAGGTAGGGGACAGTCTCGAGATAGGGCTTTTCCCAGGTCGTGCCGAGCGGTCGCAGCGCCTCGAGCCAGTCGTCGGGCATGCGGCCCTCGTAGCTCTTCTTCTCTTCGTGCTCGGCGGCGATGCGGATCTCCCGCTTGATGGTGGGGTCGTCGACGACCACGAACCGCCACGGTTGCCGATGTGCCCCGGACGGGGCCGTCGAGGCCGTGAGGATGGCGTATTCGACCAACTCTCGGGCCACGGGGTCTGGGCTGAAGAACCGAACGCTTCGCCGACGGTTCATCTCCTCGTAGAAGTCACGTGCCCGCGCGAGCATAGTGGTCGGCGGCACGCGCTGCGGGCGGTACGGCACGAATCCCTCCGGTGAACTGGGTTTGGCGCTCATGGTGTCCTTCCCTCGCGACGAAACTCGTCATATCCTGGCGCGCTCGGGCCGTCCGTTTGCGAGGGCGGCCCGTGTGCTGAATCGGCCCGCTTGCAGAAGCCGCCCCGCTCGGTGGAGCGGAGGCGTCGGTTGGGGCCGACGGGCCCAGATCGTACTCGGATCCCGAACGAGGAGTAGTGCATGGGAGTTTCGAAAACGGGAGACGGCCTCGCGACCGCCGGATCCTGCCTGATGCTTGCGGTCGTCCTGGTCGGGTGCCGGGGGGCGGCGGAGGAACGAGTCGTGATGTCGGCGCCCCAGACCTCGACGGTGATGGTGGAAGCGCCGTCCCTCTCGCCCGCGGAGATGCGGCGCTTCGAAGAGTCGTTCGAGTATGTGTGGACGACCATTCGCGATCGCCACTGGGACCCCGAGATCGGCGGTGTCGACTGGCAGGCCGTCCACGATGAGCTGCTCCCCGACCTACGATCCGCGACCTCGGTCGACGAGGCCCGTGGTGTTTTGGTCGAGATGCTCGCGCGCTTGGGTGAGTCGCACTTCAACATCGTACCGTCCGAGGTCTACGAAGACGTCGTCTATGACGCCGGCGACGGCAGCGAAGAGGGCGCGGGCAACCACGACGACGAACCCAAACGTGCGGAAGCCGATGGAGTTGCAGGCGAGGCCAAGCGCGCCGAGAAGCGCCGTCCGCGCGCGGGCGATGGACAGCCGGGCTTCGACGTGCGCTTCCTCGACGGGCAGATGGTCGTCGTGTCCGTCGAACCCGATTCGCCGGCCGCGCGATCGGGAGTCGTGCCAGGCTGGGTCATCCGCAAGATCGACGGTCGGAGCTTGGAGCGCTCGCTCCAGGGCATCGAGACCGAGTACAGCGAGCGTGGACTCACGGCGCTCTTCGCAAGGGTGTCGACGCTGGGACGCTTGAGTGGACCGATCGGCGACCGAGTCCCGGTCGAGTTCCTCGATGGTAAGGACCAGCCTCAGCAGTTGGACGTGGAGCTGATCCGTCCGCAGGGCGAGAAAACCCGACTCGGGCACATGCCCGCCGTCTACGCGAACCTGTCGTCACGTTGGCTCGGGGACGACGTTGGCTACATCTCGCTGAACGTGTTCATGGATCCGGCGCGAACTTCGACGGCCTTTGGAGCCGCAGTCCAGGAGTTCATGGGTGCGAAGGGGATCATCGTCGATCTCCGCGGGAATCCCGGGGGCATCGGTGCCATGGCCATGGGGCTCGCGGGGTGGTTCATCGATCGCTCCGACGCCAAGCTCGGCACCATGATCCTGCGCGGGACGACCCTCAAGTTCGTGGTGTTTCCGCGCGCCGAGGTCTTCGCGGGCAAGCTGGCGATCCTCGTCGACGAATGCTCCGCCTCGACGTCCGAGATCTACGCCCAGGGAATGAAGGACCTGGAGCGCGCACGGATTTTCGGAGGTCGAACCTGCGGTGCCGCGCTACCGTCGCAGTTCGAGAAACTGCCCAGCGGCGACGGCTTTCAATATGCGATTGCCAACTATGTGTCGACGGGAGGAATCCGCCTCGAGGCGAACGGTGTCCAGCCGGATGTCCCGGTCGCACTCGCAAGGGCCGCGCTCTTGAACGGCGAGGATTCGGTCATCGAGGCCGCCGTCGACTGGATTCGTGAGCCGGCGACGAATTGACTCGTCGCGGCAGCCAAGAAGCAGCCAAGGAACTGCAACTCCTGCGCGTTCCACTCGGTGAACCGAGCGCGCTCGAGCAACCAGAAAGGACTGATTAGATGGTCATCACCCCGACGACTCCCCGAGGCACCGCATGGAAGGCGCGCGCCGTTCAACTCGGGTGCGCGACTCTCGTGTGCCTGTTCGGACTCATGCCGCTCGCGCCCGCCAACGAAGACGGTAGCGCGGCGCCCTTGCCGTCCCCGGAGAAGGTTCTCGCTCAGTTGATCGAAGCTGCTGGCGGCGAGAAGGCGCTCGCGGCCATCGACAAGCAGCATGTACGCGCGGTAATGAAGATGCCGGCGATGGGCATGCAGATGACCATGACGACCTACGCGCAGGACGGGAACTTCCTACTCGAGGTCGAGATGCCGGGCATGGGGAAGCAGCGCGGGGGGAAGAACGGCGAGGTCGTTTGGTCCATGGACCCGATGACCGGCCCCCGCATTCTGACAGGAGTCGAGCGCACCCAGTACGCGCGGATGGCCGAACCGAACCCGCTCGCCTCGCTCAAGACCCACTACGTCTCTCATGAGTGCGTGGGCATGGAAACGGTGAACGGAACGTCTTGCTACAAGCTGAAGCTGACCCCGACCGAAGGCAAGCCGGAGACGTGGTTCGCGGATGCCGCGACCTGGCGTCCCATCCAGATGGTTCAGACCATGGAGTCGCCGATGGGGGAGATCAACAGCGTGACGCAGATCATGGACTACCAGCAAGTCGCGGGCTGTTGGATCCCGTTCAAGATGGCGATCGACATGCAAATGCAGAAGCTCGAGATTCACATCGAGAAGTTCGAGACCGAGTTCGAACTGCCCGCAGGCGCTTTCGACCTCCCACCGGAGGTGATTGCCCTCGCGAAGAAGCAGGCGAGCCCGGGGACCGGGGAGGCGTCGCCTCCGCCGACCACGATGCCGAAAGCGCCGGAAGGTGAGAAGAAGGCCGGCTGACTCGTGATCGTTTGACGGCTCGGCCGCGCGCTTCGAGGAGCGCTGCGGCCGAGCCCCCTTCTCCAGGCTCTGGAGCACCTGCTTCGAGCCTAGGAGTCGACCAAGATGCGCGCGAACCGCTGACTCTCGTCGGTCCCGAGATCGACGCACTCGGCAACCTCCTCGACTTGGAACGGAGGATCGAGACCCATGTGGATCCTACTCCCGATTACACTCGGGGTCTTCCTGCTCGCCGTCATCGGCATGGCCATCGGTGTCATGGTGTCGGGCAAACGCCTCAAGGGATCTTGCGGCGGTGCGGTCGGCCCCAATGGCGAAGTCGTGGGCGACTGCCTGTGCGCACGCACCGGCAAGACCCAGTGCGAAACTCGACAGCCCGCCGCGTCCCGGGAAGCAGAGGCGACCTCCTCGGCGACCCGGTAACTTCCCCACCAGCACCCAAGGCTGGGGCCGAAGAATCCACTCTTGCTGGACTCAGAGACAGGCTACCCTGCGATCTCGAGCGAGAGCCTACGCCGGGAACGCACGGGGGGCTTCATTGGGTGTGTGGCGGGCCTTCCGTGTCCACCACCCGGTTCACGATGACGTGGGACAGTCGCGAGCAGTTCGTCTGTGCAGGGCAGGAGCGTCGCGAGGAGGTCGCCGCGCTGCTAGGTCACGCGGATTGAAGACTGGCGATCTTGGCTCGAGACTTGTTGGATCTCGAAGCAGTCCCCCTCGAGCGGAAACGCGACCGAGTTCGGCGCGTCTCGTTTGCCCTTCGGGAAGCGATTCAGTCGGCCCCTCTTCCTCGGCCCGAAAGTCGACGCGGTCTGCGTACGCAGACTGCGTGCGCGCGGGCGTCACGGTCACCAGCCCATCATCGGTGTGAACCGAGGCCCCGAAGTGGCCACCATCGGAGACGGTAGATGAAGCCTAGCGACGGGCGGGACTCACTCCCTGATCGTACTCGGTACGCAAACGTCGCGATGTCGGCGCTCGTCGTTGTCTTCTCATACGTACACGTCACCCGGGAGGTGTTGCCTCCGACCCCGTTCTACATCGTGATGTTCCTTACGCTCGATTGGGACAGCAGCATGCTAGCCGCCACCGGAGTTGCCGTTCTGTCCGGTGGTCTGGCCTTGACGTTCGGGGTGTTGTCGGGGGTCGTTTCCGGGCATTATCGAGTGACGCTTCGTATCTTCTTCTTGGGGGCCGTCGGCTGGTCTGCAATAACTGCAACGGGGTACTGGAAGAGCATAGGGAGTCATGATTGGTGGGACTTTCCGGTGCTGCTAGTCTTGCAGCTTGGTGTGCCACTCATCGTAGCGCTGCTAGAGGTGCTTCCGATGAAGTCAACGACATCTAGAATCAATCATGCAATTGGCTGGCAGCTAGCCGTCGCATGGCTGCTATACGGCTTCTGCCCCGTGCATCTCCGTTTCTAGAGCCCTGTCCCGCAAGTTCGGGTCTCGTCCC
>JBFWWP010000055.1:0-10775 GCA_050246115.1 Planctomycetota bacterium | reverse complement strand
GGAGGTGCGCTCCCCGCCCCTCGAGGGGCGGGGCGGGGGGGTGGGGTGAAGAGAGGGTCCATTCCGTAGTGGACCACCGATTCCAGATAGTCCCGGGATCGGGGCATTGGGAGCGTCGGCGATACTCGCAGATGTGAAGTCGAGGCCGGGACTGCGGTGGCCAACGGTGAGTCGATCACCGGCGCGGTCACCGGCGTCGTGGTATCGGCCACGGTCGGAGTGGTGGCCGGGAAGGCCCTGGGCAAGGCCCGCGGTCGCGGCAACAGCGATGCAGACGGTGAGGCGCCGCGCGACGCATCGGACAAGCCCGCGCCGCCCCCGACGACAAGCCCGGAGCCCGCCAAGGTGGACAAGGTCGCACCGTCCGACCCGCCGAGCGCGAACGTCGATGCGGGTGACGCGGGCGGCGGACCGATGTGCTTCCCCGCCGGCACTCTGGTCGCGACGCCCGTGGGCGATGTGCCGATCGAGGAAATCGCGGCAGGCTGCGTCGTCTATGGCTACGATGTCGAGACCGGCCAGGTGGTGGAGCGCGAGGTCGTTCAGGTCTTCCGCAACTCGACGCGCCTCTGGGTCGAGATCGTCCTCGATGGCGAGACCTTGGTAGCGCCACCCGCCCACCTCATGTGGGTCGAGTCGCAGCGAGATTGGATCGCGGCCAAGTCGCTCGAGGTCGGCATGGAACTCCGCCTGCTGTCTGGCGAATTCCGGGCCGTCCGCGAAGTCCGCGTGCGCGTGCTCGAGGCGCCCGAGGCCACGTACAACTTCGAGGTGCGGGAGGTCCACGACTACTTCGTGGGACACCTCGCGGTGCTCGTGCACAATGAGTGTGTCGAGGCCCCAAAGAAGGCAGTGATCGGCGAGAACATGGAGGGGGTTGAAAGGCGCGCAGAGCAAACTGGCGCGGAGACGTTTCAAGGTCGCATGATGCAGGAGAACAAGAATTGGATCGAGGCGAGGAAGGCAGAGGGCTACGAGATCGAAGATATCGGACCTGACTTCAGTCGTCGCCTCGAACGAACAGCTAACCAGAGAAACGGCGTTTCTGATCGAGACCCTAGCAGCCCGTACTACGAGATGGAACGAACGAGCACCAAGGACTACCCTGGCTACAAGAAGAACTTCAAGCGAGAAGGCGAACTACAGGGCGGTTCCAAGGAAGTAGACGGGTATGAGGCTGATGCAACCCCAGGTGGCTAGATTCATTTCGGAAGTTGAGCGAGTGTTCGCATTCCTCGTGGACGAGGGATTCGCCTTACCGCGAGTCGACATCAGTCATCCATTGCTCGTCCGAGTGACGTACCTTGCGAAGAGCCTGGGAATTCAGGTCAAACTCGACGAGCGAGAGCAGTGTGTCGAGTGCGAAGTGTACCGTCTAAGAGATGGCGCGCTTCCAGGCGCTTTTCGGAAGGGCGAGGACGGAACGATGTGGAGCAAGTCTCTCTACTCCATCGTGCTTGCCGAGGGAGGTCAGTGGCCACCAGACAAGAAAAGAGTCGGTGGGAAGCGGCTACCGGACGGAACCTACGAACTCACCGACTCCGACATGACGATCACAATCGAGGCGAACGCGGACATGCTCAAGTGACCCGCCGTGCGAGTCCTCCAAGACGACGCTAGCGTTCTCGATTGAGTGAGATGCCGATGGCGCCCACGACTAACCTCACCTGTCGCGCGCGTTCTCTCATCTCGCTCGCCCCGCGAGCGACGCGACTGCCTTCGCGTGCCATCGACTCTTCCTTGGGCGAGATGTTGAGGGAGGTGAAGCGCAGGGTGGGCGGAAGCTCTCGCCCGAGAGTAACCCGCTGAGATGGCGCTGGCGAGGTCGCTGGGGCTGGGGTCGGCGGTGATCTGCGAGTTGAAACAGGAACTCGGTCGCGTCAGGATTCTGTCAGGCGATCTTGCTTCGCCAGCGCTAGCGCGATCCGGGTACTCCGAGTCGGCAGGAACGGATGAGTCGTTGAGTCCGCGGGGGCAGTCGGACCTCGGGCACGAGGTTTCGTTTCGCGCCGATACGTGCCATGAAGGAAGGGTCAGAGGGAACGTGCTGAGTGAGGAGTGACGAGGTGTCGTCAGCGCGAGCGTCGTGAACGCGCGTCCTGGTCTCCCGCAGCGCAGTCGGTCACGAAGGCGCGGGGTCTTCGCAAAGCGCCCCGAAGAAGACGTGCATCTTGTATGTGCCGCTCGGAAACACGACTTTGCGGTCGCCGGCACGGAAGCGCTGGAGCGCGTCGAAGTGCCGGACGAGGAACTCCTTGAGGTTCTGGATGGCCTCGAGGCGAGCCCAGCGATTCGACGCCGCGAGTCGTGTGGTTCATGCAGCGTCGGGGTTCGCCGCCCTTGGGATAGGCGAACGGCGACTGCGCGAGCACGGCGAGAAGCGGTGACAGCGGCGCGGCAAAGCTAAACGCACTCCACGCACAATCCAAACGTGCGGGACAAGCAGGTTCCGGGCAAGGCAGTTACTGAATACGAGTTCAAGGACGTGAATGGCGAGAAGGTCACTATTCCTGATCACAAGAATGGCCACCCCAAGGGCAATGTCCCTCCGCATTTCAACGACACAGAAGGTGGCCATCACATCTACGGAACGGACGGCTGCTAGTGCTCACGAATGTCTTCGAGCAGCTGGCTGACGACATCGTTCCTTCGTTCGTTTCGCGGGAAGACGTGGATGCCGTGAGTCACTTGTGCGGCGTCTTGATTCCCTCAAGAGACGAGCACGACTTCCCAGGCTTGGAGGAGACGAAGCCGCTCGTCGAAGTGGCGTTGGCTGAGTCAAGTCAAGGGGCCGAGCTTTTTCTGATTTGGATCCAGTCCACTTGGTTCCCAGACACGAGGGTCAATCGTCACCTCGGACCGACGAAAGACCTGCGTGAGCACCGGGCACTTGTGGATTCACTTGTTGGACAGAGATGCTTAGTCAACGCTGGTGGAGAGATCAGACACCTAGGCGCTTGCAAGGTCAGTCGTGATAGCCTTTCCGAAAGCATTGACTTCGCTGCGCGCTATCAGCGACGGTGCTTCTTGATTGTCGCTTCGTCGGCCGATCCTGACGTAGTCTTGAAACAGACAGAAGAAGGGCTCGTTCGATCGAGCGACGACAAGGCGTTGGAGGACTTCGTCTACCCGCGGCTTTGTCGAGCCTTCGAAGAGCTTGACGCTGTTGTGGTTCGGAGTGTTGGCTGGCTAGAGGAGGGCTGCGAGGTCCGTTTTCTCTGTATCGGTACTCATGAAGCGCTCGATCGCCTTTCGCTGGAGTCAGGGTAGGTATCGGGGGCTATCGCCGGCGTTGGTGCATGATTGTCTCTAGTATCACCTCGCCTCGACAGTAGTCCCTTGGGACTCGATGCTGGATGTCATGACTTTGCGAGTACGGTTCCTACGCCGCCCCCGTATCTCGGTGGTGTCGGATTTCCCGAGAACGGCACTCTTCGGGCTACGATCCAAAGGTCCCGCCCCGGAGTAGGGCCCGAAGGGAACGTGGAGGTTCGGTTGTGGCCTTGGAGATGCAGCTCGCGCCTCCTGCTAGCACAGAGTCGTGCCCAGGCGTGCTCACCGGGTGGCGCTTCGCGAGGTTCGTGGCCTTCTGAGCGGCGCCGCGGAGGGGTTTGGCGGTCGGGGCTGCGCGAACGGACCTCCTCGAGATTCGCTGCGCAGCGACGTGGACCGGCCAAGCGCGGAGTCACTTCATGCGCCACGCCCCACGCACATGGCGAGCCGCAGGACCTCCCCGTCGTCCGTGCTGGAGCCTTCCTCGGCGAGCCGCGCGAACGCGTGCTCGACTCTCGCGACCGCTTCCGACTTCCGGTAACCGAGGCGAAGCAGACCTTGCGCGAGAGCTTCGACGCGCTGCGTGTCTGCGTTCGTGGACACCGGGTCGCGGGGTCTGGGGTCGCGAATTGCTTCGTTGTCCACTCGGACCTCGGTTTCATGGGCTTCGCCCACCAGCGACCGCAACCGCTCGCCGAGCTCACGGGCGCATCGAAGCCGCGTCGCGTCGGTGCAGGGCCGAGGTCTCCACTCGAGGCCACCGTCGACGGTGCCCGACACCTCGAGCCGACCCGCGTGGATCAACGCGTGGCAGCGGTCACACACCGCGACCTCGTTCGCGAGCACGGTGCGGCCTCCGCGAGCCCGGAAGATGATGTGATGCGCGTGCAGTCGGCGTTTCGACCCGCAAGCCGGGTTCGCGCACCGTGCCCCGTCGCGCAGGATCACCTTGCGCGATAGCGCAGCGGAGTTGGGCGCATCCCGAAGTCTCTCGGTAAGTGGTTCGGTGCCGGCTTCCTTCTCGGCCGGCGATTCCTCCTCTGACGAGGCGTCGCCGGTAGAGATGCCTCCTGTAGAGGCTTCTTCGGTCGAGATGTCCTCGATTGAGACGCCCCCGGATGGGACGCCCCCAAATCGGACGCCCCCGGTCGAGATGTCCACGGTGTCTGCGGCCGCAGACAGTCTGGCGATGCGATCGGGCTCCACGCTCACGAGACCGTCTTCCGTTCGGACCGATGCGGCGCGACACTCGCGGCACGAGTGATAGACGATCGCCTGCGCGGGTCGAGTTCGCCGTTCCGCGTCACCTTCCGGTCCTGTTGAGAGCGGGATCCTCCCAGCGAGAACCGCATCCGCCCAGCGGAGCAGCGTCGGGCGCGCGTCGCCGTCGCCCTGCGGCTCGTTCTCCCCGAGCGCCTCCTCTCCAAGCGCCTCTGCCACGAGCGCGAACGCTGCCCGCACACGCTCCTTCTCCTCGAGCGTCACCTCGATCGACAGCTTGGTGACGAGATTCGGCAGTCCGTTTCGCTTCTCGCGCGGTGCCGCTCGCCCGCTCCGAAGCGCATCGCGAACCTCGGCCAAGAACTCGCCGACGGGAAGTTCCCACGCCAGCTCGATCCAGGCCGTCTCGGTCTCCGGCGTAGCCACCCGCGCCGCGTGCCGCACCTGATCCCACGACAGGTCGCCACTCGCGAACATCCCCCGCAGCCCAGGCAGAACTGCCAGGGCCTTCCCGACCTTCAGGTACTCATAAGCCGTGCTCTTCGCGATCCCCAGCTCCCGATCGCAGTACTGATGGAAGCTCGAGTACCCGAGCTCGAAGCACAGTCGGTCATCGTGCAAGCTCCGCAGCGCATCGAGAAACTCGAGCCGCACCTCGTTCCCGAGCGCCAGCAACGACCGAAGCCGCTCGTGCACCGTCCTCGCTTCGATCACGCCATGATCGTCCGCGGGCCCGATCCCCTCGCGACCCTCTCCCGCCCCTTCGGCACGCGCTCCGTAAGCGACCGAACTTTCACCCACGACGAAGTCCTGGCCACCCCCTTGCGTAGAGAACGTAGCGCGGATGTTCCCTGTCGCTGCACCTCGATCACGAACGCGAGCGAACACAGAAGCTCCCACGAAGTGGGCCGAGAATGGGCGCGGATGGAAGGTCTTCGAGTAAGACAAGGAACACTCCTCTCGAGCACTTGGGCAGGAACGAGAGCATAACGCAGAGTGCACCAGAATGCAACGCAAGACCGGTTTTACGCCAGAATGCGCATCTCTTCGCGCCGGGGAACCATCGAACAGGAAGGGGTGCTTCGACCTGCATCGCAGGCTCGCCCAACGAGTCGCACAAGCAGTGCACTTCGCACGCGCGCGTGACACCGCCGTGCCATCGTCGACGACTCGTTCACGCGCGTCGTTCCGTTCCGTGCGAACCGAAGACGATCTCGCGCGCGCCACGCTCGATCGCATCGTCGGACTGTCTGCGCCCGCAGACAGCGCGGACCATCCAAGAATCATCCAAGGATCTCACGGACAGGGCGCGGGCCCCTCGCATCCAACGCTCGCGATCGCGGACACGGCATGCTCCTCAGGAACAACTGTCGCTGGCCAGTCGATTGTCGTTCCAGCGCCCAGTTGGAGACGTACCCCAAGCTCAAGGAGGTGCGCTCCCCGCCCATCGAGGGGCGGGGCGGGGGGGTGGGGTGAAGAGAGGGTCCATTCGGTAGTGGACCACCGATTCCAGATAGTCCCGGGATCGGGGCATTGGGAGCGTCGGCGATACTCGCAGATGTGAAGTCGAGGCCGGGACTGCGGTGGCCAACGGTGAGTCGGTCACCTGCGTCGTGGTATCGGCCACGGTCGGAGTGGTGGCCGGGAAGGTCCTGGGCAAGGCCCGCGGTCGCGGCAACAGCGATGCAGACGGTGGGGCGCCCCGCGATGCATCGGACAAGCCCGCGCCGCCCCCGACGACAAGCCCGGAGCCCGCCAAGGTGGACAAGGTCGCACCGTCCGACCCGCCGAGCGCGAACGTCGATGCGGGTGACGCGGGCGGCGGTCCGATGTTCTTCCCAGCCGGCACGTTGGTCTCGACGCCCGCGGGCGACGTGCCGATCGAGGAAATCGCGGCAGGCTGCGTCGTCTATGGCTACGATGACGAGACCTTGGTAGCGACACCCGCCCACCTCGTGTGGGTCGAGTCGCAGCGAGATTGGATCGCGGCCAAGTCGCTCGAGGTCGGCATGGAACTCCGCCTGTTGTCGGGCGGACTCCCGGCCGTCCGCGAAGTCCGCGTGCGCGGGCTCGAGGCGCCCGAGGCAACGTACAACTTCGAGGTCCGGGAGGTCCACGACTACTTCGTGCGACACCTCGCGGTGCTCGTGCACAATGAGTGTGTCGGAGCTGCAAAGGGTGAAGTTGACAAGTTCGGGAATCCGATCAGTCGCGATCCTAAGAGCATTCAGGATCAAATGACGCTAGACGCGGCGAAGCGCGGCGAGGGAGTCGTCAAGATCGATAGTCTCGGAGATCCCGACTACAAAGGGTGGGAGAAGATGGAGCTTGAGACCG
The DNA here is from genome assembly GCA_050246115.1 of Planctomycetota bacterium. Lineage (GTDB taxonomy): Bacteria > Planctomycetota > UBA8108 > UBA1146 > JAJFFE01 > JBFWWP01. The sequence continues at coordinate 3,944 of JBFWWP010000055.1, read as the reverse complement.
TCTCAGAAGGCGGGAAGAAATCCAACGTGCATTACAACCGAAACCCGGAAACCGGTGAAACGGCAGACTTCAAGTTCATGAAGCACAGTACAGATTACATCCACAAGTACGAGAAGGTGCGAGAGGGTGGAATCAAAGAATGAAGGTCCGCTGTCGGTTCGCTTCTGTTTGTGAAGTTGGCGACGAAACAACCACAGCCAGGTTGCTTAGATTCGTCAGAATTCCAGGAGGTCACCTCAACGTCACCGTTGGCGCGGAGTACGTCGTGTACGGCATACTCTTTCGCGATAATGCCCCTTGGTACTACCTATGTCTTGCCGATGACGACGAGAGCCCGACGCCCTTCCCGGCGGAGATATTTGACGTGGTGGACCACAGGCTCTCCCGGCATTGGCAACTAGCCTCTATTGCTCGGGACGACGGGTCAGTGAGTTCGTGTTTGGTTGTTCCGGAATGGGCTGAGGATCCGATTTTCTTGGAAAGGCTAGCTGAGGGAGATCCGAAGGCCACTGAGACGTTTGCGGCTTATCGGATCAAGATGGACGAGGAATAGGCACATGAGCCCACGACTCACCTCACCGGAGGGTCGTGGGCGTTCTCTCACCTCGCCCGCCCCACGATCGACGCGACTTCCTTCGCGTGCCGTAGGTGGTGCCGCTTGGGCGTGAGGCCGAAGACGGCTACAGATGTTCATCGATCCAAGATCGACGCAATCACCTTCGCGTGCCATCGACCGCCGTTCTTCGGAGAAACGTGAGTTGTCGGCAAGGATGCCTGCGAGAAGCTCCCGCCCGAGAGTAACCCGCTGAGATGACGCTGGCGAGGTCGTTGGGGCCGGGGTCGGCGGTGATCTGCGAGTTGAAACAGGAACTCGGTCGCGTCAGGATTCTGTCAGGCGATCTTGCTTCGCCAGCGCTAGCGCGATCCGGGTACTCCGAGTCGGCAGGAACGGATGAGTCGTTGAATCCGCGGGGGCTGTCGGACCTCGGGCACGAGGGCAGATCCTGACGAGCTGTTTGTCGATCCAGACGACTTCCCGCAGGTCGGCCCTGGAACATTCACGCCGAGTGGAGGATAGCGCATGGTTGCTTTGATATCCCTCAAGATGGAGGAAGCAGACGAGCGGCTCGATCCGCAGGTGGTAATCAAGGAACTGTGCTCTGAGGTACCCGAGACTCAAGTCGCAGAGGGTGACCAAATGCAACTTGAGATTGATCGGATCGAAGCGAGTTCGATTTCGGATGAGGCTCGATCTACGGTGCTAAGGAAACTCAAGCAGAATGCGAACCTCTATGGTCCATCAATAGCTTTTGTGATTTCGATCCCGGATGGAGCTGAGATACGGGGGCACGTTCGCCCTGTGGACCTGGTGTTTCTGTGCGATCTGGAGCCCGACGGATCGATTTGGTCGAGACTCGTGCACTTCTGCAAACGGATCGGGCGTGGAGTTCTCTCGGTAGAGAATTCGTGAGAGACTGGGCTGTCGCCCCCGACTCGCCCCACCGGAGGGTCGTGGGCGTTCTCTCTTCTCGCCCCCCCCACGATCGACCCGACCGCCTTCGCGTGCTATCGCCTTCCTCGCTTGGGCGCTTGGCTGCTACCACTTCCGCCTGCGCGGGTCTCGTTGGCCGTCCCGCGTCACCTTCGGGTCTCACCGAGAGCGGGATCCTTCCAGCGAGAACTGCATCCGCTCAGCGGAGCAGCGTCGGTCGTGCGCTGCCGTCCCCCTCCGGCTCGTCCTCCCCAAGCGCTTCCGCCACGAGCGCGAACGCCGTCCGCAAACGCTCCTTCTCCTCGAGCGTCACTTCGATCGACAGCTTGGTGTCGAGACTCGGCAGTCCGTTTCGTTTCTCGCGCGGCGCCGCGCGCCCGCTGCGAAGAGCATCGCGAAACTCGGCCAAGAACTCGCCCACGGGAAGTTCCCAGGCCAGCTCGATCCAGGCCGTCTCGGTCTTCAGCGATGAGCGGTGACAGTGACGCGGCATCCCCACGGTCGGAGTGGTGGCCGGGAAGGCCCTGGGCAAGGCCCGCGGTCGCGGCAACAGCGATGCAGACGGTGGGGCGCCTCGCGATGCATCGGACAAGCCCGCGCCGCCCCCGACGACAAGCCCGGAGCCCGCCAAGGTGGACAAGGTCGCACCGTCCGACCCGCCGACCGCGAACGTCGATGCCGCAGACGCGGGCGGCGGACCGATGTGCTTCCCCGCCGGTCCCTGGTCGCGACGCCCGAGGGCGATGTGCCGATCGAGGAAATCGCGGCAGGCTGCGTCGTCTTCGGCTACGATGTCGAGACCGGCCAGGTGATGGAGCGCGAGGTCGTTCAGGTCTTCCGCAGCTCGACGCGCCTCTGGGTCGAGTTCGTCCTCGATGGCGAGACCTTGGTAGCGACACCCGCCCACCTCGTGTGGGTCGAGTCGCAGCGAGATTGGATCGCGGCCAAGTCGCTCGAGGTCGGCATGGAACTCCGCCTGCTGTCGGGCGAGTTCCGGGCCGTCCGTGAAGTCCGCGTGCGCGTGCTCGAGGCGCCCGAGGCCACGTACAACTTCGAGGTCCGGGAGGTCCACGACTACTTCGTGGGACACCTCGCGGTGTTGGTGCACAATGAGTGTGTCGGGGCCCCGAGCGGGGGAGCCGAGAGTGGAGTCATCTATAGAACGGGAAGCCAGACGGACAACGCTCTAACCGATCCGTCGGGCGTGTCTTTCCGTGATTCCGTCTCTAGCGCTGCCGACGGTCAACAGGTCTTTCGGCCTGGCGACAAGGTGTATGCAGTTGATACGAGCAAGTTGCCGGTAGGATCAGTTGTTCGGGATGGGACACCCGCAGGCCACGTCAGCGTGAATGCCACGCCTGACGAGAGCAGAAACGCGACGATACCCCAAGGAGCCGACAACCCGCTCAACGACCTGCCGCTGAAACCTCTCCAGGACGGATCGTCCTACAGACTGCCGAAGAAGTAGGGAAGGTCGGTGAGATGCCGAAACTAGATCGGCAGGCAACGCACGGAGTCCTGGTAGACGCAGGGGTTCTTCGTCGGCTCGCGGAGACTTCGGCGGTCGTGTTGGAGCGTATCGCCCGAGGAGGCGGCGCGACGAGCTGGTATTACTGCTCAGATGAGACCGCGCTGTCCCAGGTTGAAGCGCGTCTTTCACCGGGGAGTGTCGTTAGCTTCTACTTTGATGACCGCATCAAGCGTGGTCAGTACACGCATGACTTGAATGAGGCTGTGCTTCGCGTTCTCGAACGGGACCCGGATTGTGTGGTCGGAGGACTCGGATCGGACCAGGTGGAGATTGACGTTTGCTATGTCACGGGCCAAGAAGACCTGGACGAGTTCGTCGCCTCTTTGCCTGATGATGCGATACTCTTCCATGGAGCGGTTCCAGCGAGAGACAGCGACGGTGTTCAAGCGATCACGGTCGTGATACCGGACGCAGACGGAGTGATCCGCGATCACCCGCACTGATTCTGCTAGCTCTTGCTGTGCCCTGAGGTTCAGCGCATGTCCACGACTCACCTCCCCGGAGGGTCGTGGGCGTTCCCTCATCTCGCGCGCCCCCGATCTACGCGACCACCTTTGCGTGCCTTGGGCGGGGCCGGGAGGGCGTGGCTCAGAAGCTGCTCACCACTTCCGCTGGAACTTCTCCATCACCTGCTCCTCCTCGGCGCGATTCTTCGCCGGCAGCCGGTAGCCCAGCGTGCGGTTCGCGAAGGGCGCGGCGATCCGCGGTCGGCTGCAGGAGCTCGGCATCCTGCGCGAGAGCGGCCACGAGCACCTGCGCCAAAAGCTCCCGCCCGAGAGTAACCCGCTGAGATGGCGCTGGCGAGGTCGCTGGGGCTGGGGTCGGCGGTGATCTGCGAGTTGAAACAGGAACTCGGTTGCGTCAGGATCCTGTCAGGCGATCTTGCTTCGCCAGCGCTAGCGCGATCCGGGTACTCCGAGT
>JBFWWP010000054.1:0-13610 GCA_050246115.1 Planctomycetota bacterium | reverse complement strand
CTCGGCGGATCGTGCGCTCGCGCTCTCTGCAGTTGGCGATGAGTTGGCCCCGCGCTTCCTCCGCGGACAGCCCCGGGATGCGCGGCATCGAGGTCTCGAGCACCACCGACTCGGGCATGCCTCCCTCTGCGTCGAAGAAGAAGTCGGGGCGGTCGACCTGCCAAGATCGTCGACCGATCTCATGCGCGAGAATCTTGACTCCTGGCCACTCCTTGGCGCTCCGCACGAGTCCGGCCGCGACGACGTTCGTCAGCACGTACAGCATGTACTTGAAGATCGTCGCTCGATCTCGGAGGAAGTCGAGTTTGCTGTAGGACCCCGGTGCCCACACGGTCTCCCACTGGCCCTGGTGGCAGTTGAGGGCCCGGGCGACCTGGCTACCTGAGAACTGCATGAACTTGGGGAGGGACTTCCCAGAGTACGAGACGACGAGGTGCAAGTGGTTGCTCAAGACCTGGAGGCGTGGACCCTGACCGAGTAGCGATCCGCCGCGACGGCGAGCAGATACAAGATGAGCTGGTTCAGTTCCCGGCTGGGCCGAAGTCGATGCTGACGTTTCAAGACGCGCCGCGTCACCATGACCGTGCCGCTCGGCGGCAGCAGACGTGGGGGTGTCGCCATGCGAACTCCTCTCGCGGAGGATGTTCGCAATCCGCCAGCCGGGCTGTTATCAGCGACCCCGAAACGCCGCAACTGCAGACTATCACCGCGATTGAACCTCCGACGTCAGGGAATCGTCGGCCCTGGGGCCTTCCTCGTCGAACGACCGAACCAGGACGAAGCACCGGAGGCGGTTGCTCGAGTGGTGGGGGGCGGGGCACGGGGATTACTCTCGGGCGGGTGTTTCCGGCGAGTGCGCGTACCGGAAACCCCGAAAGAGCGCACCGGAACGGCGGGATGCGTTTTGTTCACCCTCCCTGGATTCCGCCGCTGCTCCCCCGCAGAATCTTCCCCGGCGTTTCGTCCACGTCGCCCGAGCGGAGGTTCTCGTGTCCAAGCGCGCGGTCGTGTCCCTCCTGTTCATCGTGCTTCATGGGCTCGCGTGTCTCGCGATGGCGTTTCCCTATCACCGCGACGTGGGGACCGCGCTGCTGGTCCTCTTGTTCACGGTGGCGTGCGGGCTGTGGGTGACGCTGTTCGTGGTTTGGCGGCGTCCGGTCTGGCACGGGGTGTTCTTCGCGGTCTGGGCGATCGCGCTCCTCGTGGTGTTCTTCGTGGGGTGGGGAGACGGGTGGTTCCAGCCGGTTCGCGACGAGGGAGAGTTGGCGCAGACCGGCGTGCCCGAGGCCTGGTTCAGTGACGGGCCTGCGCCGGGCGGCGCGTCCGAGGTCGGGTTCCCGCCCTACGGGGAGGCCTTCGCGCGCAAGGGGATCGATCAGCCGATCAGCACGTTGACGGATCTCGCGTTCATCTCGGCGGGGTTCGTGATCGTGCTCCTCGCGAGCCTGGTCACGCTCGAGATCCAAGAGGGGCGTCCCGGTGGCACGACGCTGTTTCCGATCGGCTCGAACGCGGCGGTGCGGTGGGACCGGCCGTTCGTTTGGTTGCTCGGCCTCGTCGTCATCTTCATGGGACCGGCGAGCATGTACCTGCACGCCTCGTTTCGCAACTGGGCCGGCTGGATGGATTCGTTCTCGGTCTACAACCTCGGTCTGTTCGGACTTTCGTTCGTCGTCTTCCGGCTCATCCGTGCGCTCAAGCCCGGGGAACTCGCGCCCTGGGTGTTCGCGTTGGGGCTGTACCTGATCCTCGCGGTGACCTTCGGTTTGATCGGTTCGAAGGGGGAGGCGCGCATCTACCTGATCGCGATCGGGCTGGGGCTTTGGCTGGTCGCCGAGCTCGCGCTCGCCATCGGACTCGCGGTGGGCTTCTCGGGCCGCGGCTACTTCATCGCCTGGTGGTGGGGCGCGGCGTTCCTGGTGCTGTTCGCAGCCGCCGGCGTATTCAAGTTCTTCGTCGAGAGCACCGGGAAGTTCGACACCGCGTGGCAGCCGCACGGGCTGTTTCACACCCTGGCTGCTACTGCGCTCCCGTTCGGGTACCTGTACTGGGCTTCGGAGCGCACCGCCAAGACGTGAGGCGGCACGGGTATCACGGAAACTCGGCGCGCGAACATCCCGCCCGAAAGTAATCCGCCGAGTGAGCCCGGTAGCACGGTCGTGTCTTCCGCGAAGTGCGTTCTCGGTGTCGAGAACGGCATGCTGGGTCGATCGCGATCGAGTCCTGGGCGTGCCAGTTGGCCTCGGTCGGTCGTTGGCGGGGGCCGGTTGCTGAGTGGCGTGACCGTGGGCAAGCGTCGTTCAGGCTGGCCGGATGGCGGGCGGTGTTGGCGAGTGTTGCTGGTGACGAGCGTCAACGACTTGGTGTGCAGCGATCTCTGGCACTCGGGGTCCGCGCCCACGAGAACTGGGTCGTGCCGCGGACCTTCACGAGTGAGTCGGCGGGGGCTGCGAAGCGAGCCAAGAGTGCTGCCGCAGAGATCTCAAAGTCGTGTCGTGAGCGACGCACGTCGTCTGGCAGAAACTCCCCTCGACCGAAGCCCTGGATGAGTGCTATACGCCGGTCTTGATGAAGTACCTGAGTGCCGTGCTCTTCAACCGCGTGCTCAACCTGCTCGAGCGCCACATCCTTGGCAAGCCGCCGGTGGTGCGCGCCGGGGAGGACTTCGACCCGCTCGCGGCGGTCGCGGCCGTGGGCACGGGAGTGACCACTTTCATGTGTGCGGGGCGAGGTCAGTCGCCTCCTGACCGAGGGCCTGGATCGGCTCTCCGACGAGGATCGCGAGCTGGTCATTCTGCGGGGGATCGATCTGCAGTCGGCGCGTCGTCACGCGGAGCGGCGAACGCGCGGCGTCGTTGGTCATTGCCGACGGTGTGATCCAGGAGTTGCCCCCTACTCAACGGACGACTCGCCGGGCGTCATCGATTGCGCGAACTCGGTCATCTCGCCAGGCATCGTCGACACCCGAAACACTGGCCGTCGAGTTGGACCCTTTCGTACGCCGGAAGTACTTGGAGCTTTGCGCTGCGGCTCGTTCGAGCGATCCCGAGTAGGGTGGGCGCTCCCGCCAGCGACTCGTCCGCGAGTTACTCTGGTTCTCGCGTGACGGAGTCATCGGGCCCCGCCGAGCAACGTCACGGACGTTGGGGAATGGCATTCTGATGAACTTCGATTTGAAGGAGGCGATGTCGATCCTGGAGTGTACCCCGGCGGTGCTGTCGTCGTGGCTCGGGTCGGTGGGTGAAGCGTGGATCCATGGGTCCGAGGGGGAGGGCACATGGTCGCCGTTCGACGTCGTCGGTCACCTGATCCACGGCGAGCGGACCGATTGGATGGCCAGACTGCAGATCATTCTGGCCCAGGGTGAGTCGCGACGCTTCGAGACCTTCGATCGACATGCACACTTCGCGGCCTCGGTGGGGCAGACGCTGGGTGATTTGCTCGTCACCTTCAGCGAACTGCGCCGATCGAACGTTCGAACCTTGAAGGCACTCGACATCCAGGCGGAACAGCTCGACCTCACGGGCGTGCACCCGGTGTTCGGCGAGGTCACACTCAGGCAGCTGCTCGCTACGTGGGTCGCTCACGACCTCGGCCACATCGCGCAGATCGCTCGCGTGATGGCGAAACAGTATCGCACCGAGGTCGGCCCGTGGGCCGCTTACTTGCCGGTCCTCTCGATCGAGCCCGGTCGCGGGGGCCAAGGGTCCGCGCAAGAATGACTTCCATTCTTGCCTCGCAGCTTTGGGCCATCTTCGGCCGCGTCGAAACTGCCGAAATCCTCAATGTACGAGGAGTACACCTTCGGTTTCGGCGATTCCGCCGCGACCCAATCTGGCCCAGATCTGCGGACCAGAATGGGAGGTTGATCTCGCGCGGACCCTAAGGAGGCGGAAGCCTGGTGTCCGACCTTTCGAGCGCGTCTTTCATGACCGCACATGATGCCAGCCCGGCGCGCGAGATGCTGCATTGAATACCGACAACAAAAGTGCGATCACCCGCACACTTTGTGCGCGGCGCACGAATTGATGGACGGGACGGGCTCGCCGCGAGTCCATCCAGGGCAGTGTCGACCACGCTCCCGGCAGGCGATACCCTTCACCAGGCGATGACGGTGCGCCGGGCGTAGAGGCTGATCAGACTGAAGAGCAAGCTGATTTGATGGACAGGACGCCCACGCAACCTCTCGGCTACCGGGAGCGCCGTACCCGGGTCGTCGCTTGCAATGGGCAACAGCAAGAACCTGGTTCCCTGCAGCTCGCGGTCGATAGATCAGGGCAAACGGGAATCGTCGAAAGAGGTATCGGCGCGTTCCAGATTCGGAAGCTGGCCAAGCCTCGGGCGCATCGACTACGTGACGAATCGCGTCGTCCAACTCGTCGGCAAATCTAGAAGCGGCGATAGGGCTCCGTTCGGCGTACCACTCCCGTGCTGCGGCCGCCTCTTCCACTGCCTCCGGGTGGAACTCGACTTCGGGAGGCCTAGTCACCAAGGATTCGCTTGCGAGCTTCTGTCCAGGGGACAACTCGGACTGTGCCTTCATCGAGTTCGGCCACTCGCCGTGCGATCTCAACTGCCCAGGCGGCTTCAGCATCTGGATCGACGTCAGTGTCGAGGCTCTCGATCAAGGTGCCCGCTAGGGCGGCCCGCTGCGCTTCCGGGAGCTTCAAGGCCTCTTGCAGCAGACGGTCGGTATCGGACACGGGTCACTCCTTATGAAAGACGACGCCCGAAACCACCTCTACGGCAACAACCTGGGGGTGAGCTACTACGGTTTGGGTCGCTACGAGGAGGTTCGGCCTTTCCTGGAGGCCGCCGTGGCGCGAACCGTCGCGGAGTTGGGCCCCTGGCAGATGAGAAGAAGCCGCCACCGGCCCAGGAGCACATGTTGGGTACGTCCGCGACGGGGCGCAGCCAAGGTGGCTGGCAGACTCCATTCCAGGTCTGACCTAAGGAGTCGCCCAAGAATAACTTCACCTTCTTGCTCGTCGCTTCGGGCCATCTTCAACCGATCCAAAAACCTCGAAATCCTCACCGGAACTAAGGCTACGCCTCCGGTTTCGAGCTTTCCGGGTCGGCCGAATCTGACCCAAATCGACGCCAAGATGTCGAAGTTCTTCTTGGGCGACTCCTAAGTTCATCCGGATGCCATTCCCCAGCGTCCGTGACGTTACTCGGCGGGGCCCGATGACTCCGTCACGCGAGAACCAGAGTAACTCGCGGACGAGTCGCTGGCGGTGAGCGCCCACCCTACTCGGGATCGCTCGAGCGAGCCGCAGCGCAAAGCTCCAAGTACTTCTCGCGTACGAAAGGGTCCAACTCGACGGCCAGTGTTTCGTCCAACCCTTGGAGTCGAATCAGCTCGAGGACATCGGCGAGGTCACGCAGGCGATGAGGAGCAAGCATCCCAGACGCAATCTTCAGTTCCAGAAGTCGCGGAAGTGGGAGCAGGCGGATTTCCTCTCCCACAACCGCGTTGGAAGGATCGGGGAATGCAACCGGCTTCGGTTTCCCGTCGCCGGGGTAGTGCCCCGCGAGCAGCACGTCGATGGAAACCCCGTTCTCGGTGTCGCGCAGTTCTCTACTGCCCGGGAACCTTTCCACGTATCCAAGCCCGAGGTGCTCGCTCTTGAAGGCTTCGAGACCTTCTCGAGTCAACAGTACGTCTACAGCCTCGGTTGTTCGCCGATAACCGTACTCGTTGAGCGCCATTGCCCCCACAATGGCGTAAGGGATGTTTGCCTGATGAAGCAACCGCGTCAGCTTCTTGAGCGCCTTGTGGACTCGCGACTCGGTCAAGAGGAACTCCTCCGCGAACTGAACGCCCGCGAAGAACTCCCTCTCCGCTGACGGACTCATGCGGTCAACCATGTCACCCCTAGCCCCTTGCCTCTTGCGTAGCAGTACAGCGGTAGACCCTCGTCGGTGAATCTCAAATGGCGGTGAACCGCAGCGCAACTCATCACTGTCACAGTTCGAAGTCATTCATGCACCGTAGGTTGCGTCGCTGTGTGAGGCTCACTCGGAGAAGCTTAGCCAGTGCATCCCAGGAAGTCGAGTCCCGCCCCGGAAGTGACCCTGCCAGACCGGACTAGCCACCCGCGGCACGGGCACCAACCTGGCGATTCGCTGGCACTTCGGTATCGAGCGGGCCACGAACGGTCCCCGTATGCTTGGGACCTTTCGTGGGGAGGCCTCAGCGCGCCTTTGTGACGTCGCATAGTGTAGAGGTTGTGGGGAACCTCGTCCTGGAGAACGCCAGGGAGGACGATGGACGACATTCTGGACACTACGACTTCGACAATGACGGAGCGGTCGCAGATCGTGATGCCGTAGCGCTCGGCCGCCACGGCGAGGAGGTACATGAGAAGTTGGTTCAGTTGGCGAGATGAGCGCAACCGAAGCTGGCGTTTCATGACGCGGCGAGTGACCATGACCATGCCGAACGGGGGAAGCATGCGCGGCGGTGTGGCCATGTGCGAACTCCTCTCGGAGAGGAGCACCGCAACGGCCCTACCGGTTCGCCGCGCGCGATCGCAAACGCACGTAAGTGGAGGGTGATTCATGGAGTTGCTGCATGCCCTTGCCCCTGCGCCGGCCTCGACGTCATCGGAACGTGTCAGGCCGATCGAGGACGAAGCCCCGCAAGCGGTCGGTGTTGGAAGTCAGTGCCTCGCCCACGACACAGCCCTCCGGACTACTCTCGGGCGGGACCTCCCCCCGGACCTCCCCCCGGTGGTACAATCCCCCCATGGAAGAGCAGCCCAGAGTCCGCAAGATCCATAGCCGCATTTCCAGGCCCGGGGACTCGCCGCCGCCGGATGAGGGCTGGGGCGATTCGACGGTGGCCGAGCGGATCGAAGCGGTCTGGACGTTGACGCTGGCTTGCCTTGCCTGGAACGGGGGGGATCGGGGTGCACTCAGACTTCAGAGATCTGTTGTCCGCGTTCAACGCCCACGACGTTGAATACCTGGTCGTGGGCGCGCATGCTCTCGCGGCCCATGGGCACGTGCGGGCGACGAAGGATCTGGATGTTTGGGTGCGGCCTTCGGTGACCAACGCGCCGCGAGTGCTCGCCGCCCTCCGCGCGTTTGGCGCTCCGCTTCACGACCTCACGGACGCTGACCTCGCCGCGCCCGGTCTGATCTTCCAGATCGGCGTACCGCCCCTCCGAATCGATGTTCTCACGGCCATCGACGGAGTTTCCTTCGATGCGGCGTGGAGCTTGCGTCTCATCTCTCAGTTCGCTGGCCTGCCGGTCTCAGTGCTGTCACGTTCCCACCTGATCGCCAACAAGCGAGCAACGGGTCGCCTCCAGGATCTTGCAGACATCGAGAACCTCGAGCAACTCGGCGGTGACACGCACAACTGATTCCGTCCTTCGGGGATCGAACCACGGAGGCTTCGAACACCAAGAAAGAGCGCAGGCTTGCGAGAACTCCGGCAGCGCCACGCGCCGTCTTGTGGCCGCGGTTGCCCCGCGCGGAGTCATCCACGACCCTGTCTCAACAACCTCGGGGAACGTCGGCTCGAGGGAAGGCGATTCCCGCACCCCTTCCGGCTAGACTACCGGCCGGCGAATCGGTGACTACGACCTGATTCAGTTGCGTTGCCGCAGCGCGGGCGTCTCACCGCGTTGCCGAGGTCGGGTCAGGTCCTTGTCCTGAAACGGTTTCGGGAGTCGGTGGCCGGGCGCGTGGCTCTGTTCGATCGATGTTCGAGGAGGTTCCGATGGCAGTTGCGTTCACGATTCTCTTCGCGCTCTTCTTGGGCATCCCGGTGGACGCTCCTCAGTCTCGGCCGGCCGAGCCCGCCGACGCCGACTCACTGATCGAAGCGGGGCGGAAGGCGCTCGAGGAAGATCCCGAGCTCGCTACCTCGAGGCTCGAGAAGGCGATTGCGATCCTCGAGAAGATGATCGCGGACGATGCGAGCCGTGCTCGTTCTTGGTTCCTGCTCGGCAGGGCGAGGTTCTATCTCGCCCGAGACACCCTGGCTGCTGCAGCATTCGACAAGGCTGTCGAGCTAGAGCCCGGGTTCGCCGATGCCCGGTTCTTTCGGGGGCTCGTCCACAGGTTCTCGGGTGAGACCGAGAGCGCGCTCGGGCAGTTCCGGGAAGCGGTCCGTCTCGACCCGACAAAGGCCGACTACTCCATCGAGCTGGCTCGAGCGCTGACCTCCGCCGGCCAGGAGGATGAGGCGCTCACGGTGCTCGAGGCGGCGATCGCCAGAGTGCCAGGTAGTGCCCGGCTCCGTCGAGATGCAGGGGACCTTGCGCACCAGAAGGGAGACGACTCTGCGGCGAAACGCCACTACGAGCGAGCGTTCGAGCTCGAAGGCACCGACGCCAAGACCGCCTACAAGCTCGGTCAGGTCGAACGGAACCTCGGCCATCTCGAGGCGGCGCAAGGCTGGTTCGGCAAGGCCTTCGTCGCGGATCCGAAGTACTGGGAGGCCCTCGCCGCGGTTGTACAACTCGCAGAGATGCGTGGGGACACTGCCAAGCGGGACGAGTCGCGCAAGCGTCTCTACGCACTCCGAGAGGACGGGCTGATCCCCGCGCTCGTCGAGGCAACCGGGTACGCACGCGACCGCTACTCTGTCGACGGGACAGCCGTCATCGTCGAAGAGCGGTTCCAGCGCACTCCGCCATGGTATCAGGAGTACATTTTCCACGTCGCGCGCCGCAGCGAAGGCAGCGGCAGCTACATTCTGAGCTACGGGTCGATAGAGGATACGACGCTGATCAGTCGAGAGTTGGGACAAGTCGGTCCCGAGGATCGTATGTACCACATCGACGTCTATCGCTTCGATGAGGAAGGTGGTATGCAACGCCACGAGACCGTGGTCATGAGCCCCACCGCCATCCCATACGAGCGAATCAAAGCTATCGTGAACGAGAGAATCCGTGCGATGGAGTCCCCCTAGGGGACGGAAGCACCGAAACCTCGGAAGTAGGCAACTGATGCGGATGGCTGACCGGCGGCGTCCGTTCAGGCGCATCCCGTTCCAGCGTGAGCCCCGAAGGGACGAAGGCGGTGGGTTCCCGAGGCCAGGGCCGGAAGAGCCATTGGAGGCTCGTTCAATCTCGTCCAGGTACTCCGAACGATCCTGGACTACATCGACCGTCGAGGGACCGGGACCCTGGTCATGCTGGATGAGTGATCTCAAGCCAGTGCCAGTGGATAGAATCAGCGCGCCGTCTCTCCCGCCAATATCGCCTTCAGATCTGCGAGTTTTTCCTCGATCTGAATCGGTTCATCAACAGTCTTCCTCAGAGTCCGGTCCAGCGCTCTCTGAAACTTCCGTTTCACCGCAAGCCCCCAAGGATGACCAGTCTGGCGTGATCCTCCGGAGCGGCAATATTGACGCTCTGGGACCCGCTCCCATTCTTCGAGCATCCATGGAACCCGGGCGTCCGGCAGAGGCCACCGACGTAGGCGACTGTGAGACACTCGAGCGAGGGACTCTCGAGGGAGGTGAGCGAGGGGTGGAGACCCTCCGCGCCTTGGATACGGCTTTCCTTTCCACAGACGCTTGTTCCGGAGCGGAGAATCGAGGACAGCGAATCGGAGAAAAGGAGGACCGCGTTTGCCCCGGCCACCGGTTGCCCAAAGGCACGTCGGGACGGAAGTTGTTCTATTTGTGGTCCTTGCGTGACGTCGGCGCGCCCTTGGCCGGGGCGTTGCACTTCGCGGATCGACATTCCGGAACCTGACGTCGTCGCTCGTGGAACCCGAGAGCGCGAGTGCCGATCTCCACGCGGCACTGCCGGATTCAGTGCGGTCTGGTTCCTCCGCGTTCGTGCCGGCGAGTGTCCAGCGCGAATCTGCCGATCGTCCGTCGGTGAATCTCACTCCAAGTCCCTTGAAGCTCGGGTCGAATTGAACGGCCTCGCATCTCTGGCTTCTGAGGGGGTGAGGTCCAAGCCCTTACTGACTGCTGGCGGACCGTTCGATCTGGTACGAACCCACGTCGTTGCCGTGAGCCGCAACGACACTCGTCGAGCTCCGATATCCGAGTAAGGCCCTCGCAGCGCGCTCTTTCGAGTACGAGCCGGCGGCTTCATGGCAGCGACACGTGACCGGTGGGCCGCGTTCGCTGCGATCGAAGCGCCCAAGCTCCGAACTGCGCTCCGTCGAGTCCGACCTCCGCTCGATTTCGAACCATCGTCCGACTTCGCTACCAACCTCCCGCGCGTCTCCAGGGGCGCTCACTCACTACTCAGAGGCGGGTGCTGACCGTGATGCGTCGGTGCGTGGGGCTGCGCTGGGCGGTTCAACTCGTGAATCTCCAATCCGCTGTCCTCTTCTGGCCGCTTCGAAACAACCCTCCTTCGGAAGGCGACGTCACTCCAGCAGAAAGGAGAGTTCCGCGTGCCCCTTCTCGGTGTGCCAACGACAGAAGATCTCGATCGAACTTCCCGCTCGGTGCCTTCGGCGGTGCAGTTCAGCGAATCATCCAACCCAGGGAGAAATCATGAATCGGCTTCCGCATCTTCGAGCCGCAGCGGTGTTGATCGCGCTTATCGTCGGAGGCGACGTGAAGGCGCAGACGAGTTCCAACGACCTCCAGATCTTCTCGGCCTTCTTCGGTCTCGACGACAGCTTCCCCGCGTTCGGGGCCGCCGCGTTTGGCTGCCCTGCCGCGGCCGGACTCGACGGCATGCCTCTCGTCATGTCCCGCCGGCTCGATCCCCAGACGCTCGATCCGTCGGACTTCGTCGTCTATACCCAGTCGGGGGTCGCATATGTGCCGATCTGCGTGACCTTGGCCCCGGCGATCGATCCGGGCGAGAACCGAACCGTCTTGCTTCTCGGCGAGTTCGGAGATGACGGCGTGGATCCTCCGGTCAGCGTCGAGATCACCGGAGAACTCCTGACCGCGCCCAACGAATGCCCCGGAGACTTCCAGGGCGCCCAAGTGACGGTCACTCCGCTCGGCGATGGACCCGAGCTGGAGTGGGCGGAGGTCGTGCCGCAGCTCCAGTGGGCGGCCGATGTTCCCGCCGGGACGGTGCAGGTCGTTCGTGCAACCTGGGGCGGCGGGGTGACTCAGCCGTCGGGAGCCGAGATCGGTGACGCGGAGCGCCAGCTCTACACCGTGACCGTCGCGACCCCCGGAGGCTCGACGGTCGATGTCGTCCCGTTCGCGCTCGCCGACCTCAACGACAACGACAACAACCACGAGCTGTGTCTCGACGTCGCAGGAATCGCGCTGTCGGTGTCCTTCTCCGGGAGTGTCATGACCGATCCGAACGGAGACCTGAACCTGCCGTCGGCGGTCTCCGTCACGATTCCCAGGGCCAGCTGCGACCCGGAGTTCGTACGAGGTGACGCGAACGGAAACGGCTCGGTCGGGCTCGCGGACGCGCTCGCGATTCTCGGCTACATCATCTTCGGCTCGAACCTTCCGTGCCTCGACGCCGCCGATGCGAGCGACAGCGGCGACGTATCGATCGGGGACGCGATCACGATCCTCCACTCCCTCCACGGAGGCGGATCGCTGCCGCTCACGTGCGAAGTCGATTCCACTGCGGACGCCCTCGATTGCGCGACGTCCACCTGTCCGTGAACCGAGTCGAAGCCCCGGGTCCTCCCCGAGGATCCGGGGGTTCCTCGCCGGTCGGGCCGCCGATCGAGGGCTCGCGGTCGGGCAACCGTGGCCCCTCGCCCAACGGCCAGGCCGCGACGTGGGCCAACCCCACCGCCGTCGCAACTTCGGCAACGAAGGCCGGCTCCGGGGGCCGGCGTCGCGGTATGCATTCGCAACGGATTCCCTGTCCACTTCTCGGGTCGCGCCGACAACTCCCCAGTGAGAAACTCGACTTCGACACACTCCGAGGGAGCCATGACCGACGCCAAGGACCTCTTCGAAATCCTGATGCGGGAGCACGCCGACATGCTCCTCGCGTTCCTGAGATCGTCGATCCGCGATCCGCACGCGGTCGACGACATCTTCCAGGAGACGATGGTCGTCGCATGGCGGCGGCTCGACGACTTCGATCGCACCCGGTCGTTCGGCAAGTGGATCCGCGGGATCGCGGGGAAGTTGGTGCTCGCGCATTTCCGGAAGCTGGGGAATCGTCCGGCGTTGCTCGACGAGACCACGCTCGATTGGCTCGACAGTCGCTTCGCGCGGGTGCAAAGCGCACCGGGCGACACTCTCGACGACAAGCTCGCGGTACTGCGTGACTGCATCGCGTCGCTCCCGGACGAGATGCGCTCGACGATCGAGGCGCGCTACTTCCACCAGCGCTCCCTCCCCGAGATCGTCGAGTGGCTCCATGTCTCACTCGATTCCGTCACGAAGCGTCTCTACCGTGCGAGGCTCCAGCTGGAGAGCTGTCTGGATCGCAAACTTCCCGAACTCGAGGAGTCGGCCTGATGACATCCGACAACGGCCCGTTCGACCGGCGAGAGCAGTGGGTCGAGTCCTTGATTCGAGCCCTCGATGCCGAGAGCGAGGAGCACGCGCAGAGTCTGGTCACGGCCGGACTCCAACGCCTCGAAGCATCGACGCGGCGAGTGTCTTTCGCCTGGAGGTCGGCCGCGGTCTTCGCGGCTACCGTGCTCGCTGGCGTACTCATCTTCTTCGGTGAAGAGACGCCGAAGTCGGCTCACGCGTTTGTGCGCGAGACTTTGCAAGTCGCTCTGCAGGACATCGGACGGCACTATTCAGTGCAGACCCGGGTGCGCAGCGAACGCGGATCGTTCGATCGCGAGCTCGACTGGTACATGCGCGGAGGGCGTCGTTTCGTCGCGCGGATCAAGGCGATCGAAGGTCCGCAGGAACTGTGGGTCGGGCGGGTCGAGGACGACGTGTGGGTCGTCCCTCCGTTCGGCCCGGTTCTCGTCGGAGAGCTCGATGAACTCCAGCGCTTCATGGAGAAGCGAGTGGAGATCGACGGCGCGTTCATCTACCTCAAGCCGATCCTCGAGAAGATGCGAGATCAATGCGATCTGGAGGTCGACCGGTTCCAGACGCTGTCGACTCCGAAGGGCGACGTCGAGTGTCGGCACATCGTTGGCACTCCACAGACCGCGATTCCGGGCGCGCCTGCTCGGATCGAACTCTGGGCCGATCGAACGACCGGAGTCGCGGTCCGGGTCCACGTCGACTGGGCGCCAAAGGACGGTGTGCTCGGCAAGGAAACCCTCACTCTCTCGCTCGAGGGCGATCTCGAGCTCACCGACGACTTCTTCACCCCGGACGCGCACGGAGGCGAGGGTCGGAGCCGATTGCCGCTCGGCTCCACTCCGCTGCCTCGTTGAGCGCCCGGTCGTCGTCCCGGAATCGGAATTGTGTTCGGGCACCGGACCAACTCGCGCCGCCCTGGCCCAGTCCATTCCCATCCCACCGGTCTGCGTACCAACCCGTCATGACTTCCTCTCGCACGTAGAGAGACACGTAGGACTTGAGGACATCGCGTCCCGCATCGCTCGCGAGCACTAGCGGAACATCCCGCCCGCGCCCGAAAGCGGGAGCATCCCGCCCGAAAGTAATCCGCCGAGTGAGCCCGGTAGCACGTTCGTGTCTTCCGCGAAGTGCGCCCTCGGTGTCGAGAACGGCATGATGAGTCCATCGCGACCGAGTCCTGGGCGTGCCA
>JBFWWP010000053.1:3925-14048 GCA_050246115.1 Planctomycetota bacterium | reverse complement strand
GATGCGGACAGGCTGTCCGCGCTCCCAGGGCGTGCCTGGGCGTTGAAGGGGCGGCGGGTCTGCGGATGCGTCGCGGTGGTGAATGGGCGGAAGGTGAGGAGGAAGAGGAGAGGAAGGCGAACGACGACCAGCGTCGCGGGCTATGGAAAACCACGCCGCGCCCTCTTGAGAAAGACTGGGTCTCCCCCGATCCTGCACTCCCGTTCCGAGACCCAAACCGCCGAGAACCGAAACGCGGCGATGGAGTTCGAGCGACAGGAGACGCGCAATGCCAGAACCGGTAACTCCGAGTCCGTCGGCGAAGGTCGCTATCCCCGAGCTCATCGACCAGCACGGAGGCCAGATCTACCACCTCGGCCTGCGTTTCTGCGGCAACGCACAAGACGCGGAGGATCTCGTGCAGGAGGTCTTTCTCCAGGCCTACCGCGGCTGGGATGGGTTCGAGGGAAGATCGAGTCCGAAGACTTGGCTCTATGCGATCGCCGCACGGGCATGTCAGCGCATGCACCGCAAACGCTCCGGCGAGCCTTCGCAACTCGAGTCGCTCGAGTCGCTGCTGCCGTTCGGCCAGCCGCGGATCGCCCAGGTCGTGAGCGAGCATGACGCGGTCTTTCGCGAGCAACTCCGCACCGAGGCGCGCGAGCGTATCGAGGAAGCGATCGCGTCGCTGCCGGATGACTTTCGGGTGCCGCTCATCCTGAAGGAGATCGTGGGCTTCAGCGTGCCCGAGGTGGCGAGCATCTTGGGGCTCGAGGAAGGCACGGTGAAGAGCCGCGTGCACCGGGCCCGCCTGCGCCTGCGCGCCGCGCTGGATTCGGTTCTCCCGCGCCAGCCGCAGGACGCGCCTCCTCCCGCCTATTCCCAGCAGATGTGCCTCGACCTACTCGACGCCAAGCAAGAAGCCCTCGACCGCGGCGTACCCTTCAACAGCGAAATCATCTGCGACCGCTGCAGATCGGTGTTCGCGGCTCTCGACTTGACCCAAAGCGTGTGCCGCGACCTCGCCCGCGGACGCCTGCCGCCGGGCCTTCGCGAACGGCTTCGGTCGATCTCCGATCCGACCGGGCCAGCGGCGTGATCATCGCCGCCGCGTCCGCGGCTGCCGTTTCCAGGACCGAAGTCGTTACTCGACACTCCGCAGGCGGCCTCCGCGGGGACAGCCTATCCACCGGCCCCGCATGCACTTCGGACCCAACACCGGGAGTCTTGTCCGGATTCTCGGGAACGACCGACCCAGTTCATGCCTCAAATCGAGTGTCATGGGCTTTCGGAGGGCTGGAAAGGGTTACCTCATGTTGGTTCGAATGATCTACGACGAAGACTTGGCGCAGGCGGCTTACCTGATCGGCTGCCCACGAAGCGGCGAAGCGATCGTGATCGACCCCGAGCGGGATGTCGACCGCTATCTCGCTCTCGCCGCCGAACACGGTTTGCGGATCACCGCCGTCGGCGAGACCCACATTCATGCGGACTTCGTGTCCGGTGCGCGAGAGTTGGCGGAACAAACCGGGGCCAAGGTGTACGTCTCGAGCGAGGGTGGGCCGGACTGGCAAACGCAATGGCTCCATCACCGCTTGAAGGGTGGATCGTATGACCACCAACTCCTGCGCCACGGCGATCGTTTCGCGGTCGGCAACATCGACTTCGAGGTGGTTCACACGCCCGGCCACACTCCCGAGCACATCGCGTTCTTGGTGACTGACCGCGGGTCCGGAGTCACCCAGCCCATCGGCATGGTGACCGGCGACTTCGTCTTCGTTGGCGATCTCGGTCGCCCGGATCTTCTCGAGACCGCCGCGGGTCAAGCGGGCGCCATGGAGCCTTCGGCCCGCCGCCTCTATCACACTCTGAGCACCCTCGACCCGATCCCCGACTTCGTGCAGGTGTGGCCTGCCCACGGCGCGGGCAGTGCCTGCGGCAAGGCACTCGGCGCAGTGCCGACGAGCACGATCGGCTACGAGAAACGATTCAACGCCGCCCTGCAGGCGGCGACCTCCGAGCAGGGGTTCGTCGACTACATCCTGCGGGGACAGCCCGAGCCACCCCTCTACTTTGCGAACATGAAACGGGACAACAAACTCGGCCCCAAGGTCCTGGGGGGCATTCCGCGACCGGCGCAGCTGACGCCCCCACAACTGCTCGACCTCGATAGCCGCAAAGCCGCCATCGTCGACACTCGCCCTTGGGAAGCGTACCGCCGCGGTCATCTGGCGGGCGCCCTGTCTTTCCCACTCGGGCGCACCTTCTCGACCGACGTTGGCTCCATGGTAAACGAGCACGAAGGGATCTACCTGATCGTGGCCCCGGGGAGTCTCGACACCGCGGTGCGCGCGCTGATTCGCATCGGCCTCGACGACATTCGCGGCTGGTTCGACGCCAATCGCATCGACGAACTCGAGAGCGCAGGACCTGGACTGGCGACGACACCGGAGGTTACCGCGCTCGAGGCGCGCGCCCTGCTCGCCGATCCTCATGTCACGGTTCTCGATGTCCGGCGCGCAACCGAGTTCGCCGAAGGGCACTTGCCCGGCGCCATCAACATGGCGCACACGCGCTTGGCCTCGCGCCTCGGCGAGGTGCCGAAGACCAACCGACTCCTGATCAACTGCCGCAGCGGCAAGCGCTCGGCGCGAGCGTGCTCGTACCTGCAGCGAAGAGGATACTCCGTGGTGAACCTACAGGGTGGCATGTTGGCCTGGGAGCAGTTGGTGGAAGCGCCGGTCGCGCGCTGACCTTCGCTCACCACGGTGCCCGGTGCCCCGAACCTGACCTTCGTCCCAACTGTCAACGAGCGCTGCTTCGAGGAGATCTGCCATGACCGTTTCTCCATCACCGCCCGACGTACAGGTCGTCGACGTCACTCCGGAACTTCTCGCGCAGTGGCTGGCCGAGGGCTCGGCCACTCTGATCGACGTGCGGGAGAGCTTCGAACACGTCGCGGAGCGTGTCGCGGGCGACACGCACCACCCGCTGTCGCGCTTCGATGCGAACCGACTGCACGCGGAACTAGGCGCGGATCCGCGACGCGTGGTCTTCTACTGCCGCACCGGACGCCGCTCGTTCGACGCGGCCACGCGCTTTGCTGCCACTGCCGCCCGTGGGACCGCCTACCACCTGGCGAATGGGATCGAGGGTTGGAAGGCCAAGGGCCACTCGGTGATTCGATCGGCGTCCGCGCCGCGCCTCGATGTCATGCGCCAGGTGCAGATCGCCGCGGGGTCACTGGTTCTCACGGGCGTGGTGCTCGGAACGCTGGTGTCTCCGTGGTTCCTTGGGCTGAGCGGCTTCGTCGGTGCCGGGTTGATCTTCGCCGGCGTCACCGGGTGGTGCGGCATGGCCAAGCTCCTCGGTTGCATGCCCTGGAACGTTTGCGTCCCGAAGCGGGAAGCATGACCTACGTCATTCTGGGTGCGCTCGCAATCGGGATCTCGCTGGGCCTCTTCGGTTCCGGCGGATCCATTCTGACCGTACCCGTGCTCCTCTACCTCCTGGGGCACGAAGCCAAGGTCGCGATCGCGGAGTCGCTGGGGATCGTCGGTGGCATCGCACTCGCGTGCGCCATACCGTACGCCCGCGCTCGGCTCGTCGACTGGCGCACCGCCGTGCTCTTCGGCGCACCCGGGATGGTGGGGACCTACGTCGGAGCGTGGGTCGGAGGCTTCGTGCCCGCCACCGTGCAGCTACTCGTGTTCGGCGCCGTCATGCTGGCGGCGGCGATCACCATGCTGCGTCCACCCAAGGTTGCGGTCGACGGGGCGCCGGCTCGGCGACGCGCGGTCGGGCGCGTCGTAATCGATGGCACCGCCGTCGGTGCTTTGACCGGCTTCGTAGGCGTCGGCGGCGGGTTCCTCGTCGTGCCGTCGTTGGTGTTGCTCGGCGGCCTCGAACTGCGCACCGCGGTGGGTACCAGCCTCGTGGTCATCGCCATGAACACCTTGATCGGTTTCGGGAAGCACCTCCAAGTGCTGAACGCGAACGGCCTGGCCGTGGACGCTTCCACCATGCTGCTGTTGACGAGCATCGGCATTGCGGGGAGCTTCGGCGGGCGGGCCCTGGGGGCGACCGTCGATACCACTACGCTGCGGCGCGCGTTCGGAGCGTTTCTCGTCGTCATGGCGCTCTTCGTACTGGGGAGCGAGTTCGTGGAGCCGGCACCGAGTGACGTGCAGGGGCAGCGCGACGCCCCCGCTGCCGCAGCCGGTGGCTGAGCGGATTCGCTCACACCGAAGCCAACGATCGGCGCGACTCCCAACCCGAGAAGGAGAACTTCATGTCCAATGCAGAACGGTTCTACGACGAGTGGCCAGGAGCCGTGGCCAACCTGAAAGAGCAGTGCCCCGACATCGTTCGTGGGTTCGGTTCGATGTTTCAGAAGCTCATGGGACCCGGAGCCTTGACGGTGCGCGAGAAGGAACTGATCGCGCTCGCAATCGGCATGGCGCTACGTTGCGAGCCCTGCATGTACTCTCATTTGGAGAAGGCGATGGCCGCGGGCGTCACGCGCGCGCAGGTGGTCGAACTCGCCGGCGTAGTCGTCACGATGCAGGGCGGCCCCGGCTACGTCTACGTCCCGAAAGTGCTCGAGGCGTTGACGGCGTTGGAGGCAAAGGGATCGGCGCAGTAGCCCTCTCCACCGACGCGCACGAGCCCGAGGGTGGGGTGAGCCGGAAACGGCTCCGGGAATCCTCGCCCTCGGCTCGTTCCACGCCGCGTTCGTTGGCGTGACTCAGGAACACGCTCGAGTCCGGCGAACCTTGCCACGTACGACGAGGATCCGCTCGTAGAGCATCTCCATGAACGCCCGCATCTCGCGCGCAACGTCGACATCGCCCATGAGTTCAATGACGCGGATCGCCGCAGCGAGCGAGGAGAGGTGGCCCGGCTTGGGCGGTCGACGCATCGCTCTCGCGGGTTGGGCGTTCAGCGTTGCGGGCAAAGAGACGAACGGATACCGCTGCAGCTCCGGGATGCGCGTCACCATCCTTCGCGCGCGGCTCCAGGACGCGTCACACAACACGAAGGTCGGCACTCTTCCGTCGCTGTCTAGCACGAGTTCCGGAGAGACGCACGGAGCCGATGGGATCGGAAACAGCTTGAAGTAGAGCGACTGCGAGTCGACCAACACCGAACGGTCCATGGGACCCTGAACCGATCCCCATTCGAACATGCGACTGCCCGGGAGCATCTCGGGCACCAACGAACCGGTGTTGCTCTGCTTGTCGACTTCCGTTGCGTGGCGCAGCACGTAGAAGCGGTAAGGAAGCTCGAAACGTGGGATCGACGCGCACACGCAGAGGCCGGGCGGCAACTTGCAGCGGCGACAGCGAGCGGCGCGAGTGTAGTCCAGCCGCAGCCGCGGCTCCGGTGCCGAGTTCAGGTCGCTCACGGCCAGATCCATGATTCCTCCTCTTTGGCGGCCGTTGGCATCCACGTGCGTCGGGCGACCCACCCTTGGATAGCCGAGACAGTACCCCAACGCGGCGGTTCCCGACAACCCGCTGCGTGGCTCCGGGTTGGGACACGGTTGCGGATTCGCCGTCGGGCACCCATACTTTCGACTTCGCTGCGAGCCACGAGCCGCGCCTCCACGGGCCCTGCCCCGTCACGGCGGCCCGAGTTCGAGCCTGATCGAGGTCACCCTGCCCGGAAAGCCCGCGGAGCCGCTCCATGTCGAATCGCTTGTCCTTAGCGCTGCTCGCCGTCGCCGTTGCTGCTCTGCCCCGGGTCGTGGCCGCGCCGCCGCCCCTGCCGTCCTGTGAGCGCATCGAGCAGATCCTGACCGAAGTGACCGGGAGCAGCACGCACGATGTGGAGCATCATCGGATCGGCAGCTCTGCCGGGGGACGGCCCTTGCACGCCGTCTCGATCGTCGCCAAGGGTCAACCCGCAACCCATGAGATCGTGATCGTCGCCGGACTCGAGGGACGCCAGCCGGCGGGCGTGCTGGCCGCGTTGCGCGCACTCGAATCCCTCGCTCATGGCGTACCGGCAGGGATTCGGGTTCACTTCGTGCCCCTCGCCAACCCGGACGCGTACGCGGCCTGGGCGCGCGAGCCGGTCGTACCCACCGATGGGAACGCACAACCGGTCGATGATGATCGCGACTGGCGAGTCGATGAAGACGGTCCGAACGATGTCGACGGCGACGGTAGGATCTCGAGCATGAGGGTGATCGATCCTCGAGGCGAGTGGGTGGCGGATCCCGCCGAGCCCCGCCTGCTTCGAAAGGCAGATCGCAAGCAAGGCGAAGTCGGTCGCTATCGGGTGTTGCTCGAAGGCACCGATGACGACGGCGACGCGGAGATCAACGAAGACCCGGTCGGTGGGATCGAGCCCGCGCGCAACTTCCCGCACGCCTATCCCGAGCACAGCGCCCCCTCGGGTCGCTATGCGTTGGAGGCGCCAGAAGCCCGAGCGCTCGCGGAGTTCTTGCTCGACCACCCCAATACCGCGCTCCTCGTGCTCCTCTCCTCTTTCGACTCCGTCACCCAGGAACTCGCCTCCGAGGACTCCGCGGGCCGCGCCGGCCGACGCTCTCGCAGCGCGGCCACGCTCCTGAACGCCGACGACCTGCCCGCGTTCACGACGCTCGCTGAGACCTTTCGCGCAGCCTTCGAACTCGAGCGGAGCAACGGCAAGACGAACTTCCCGGCGGGAGACCTCGCCGGCTATGCCTACTTCCACCTCGGGATCCCGGTGGTCTCCCATCCGCTCTGGTCCGTGCCTCGCGTGCAACAGAGCGGCGAGTCCCGCCCGTCCGACGCGCGCCCCCCGTCCGCGGAGTCTAGCGCTGGTGACAAGGAACCGCCGACACCCGGACGCGACTCGAGGCGAGGCCGTGGGCGCACGGACTCGCCGCCCGTCGGCGGCGATCTAGCCGGCGCACGCGCGTGGTTGCAGTTTGCCGACGAGCACCCGGAGCGCGCGGGTTTCGTCCCGTGGCACACCGTCGCTCACCCGAGCCTGGGGTCGGTCGAAGTCGGCGGCTTCGTCCCGGGGTTTCGCGAGATACCGCCGGCCGAGGAGATCACACGTCTCGGCGTCGGGCTCGTGAAGTTCCTGAGCGACGCGGTGGGTCTGCTCCCCCGCCTCGAGGTCGATCGCATCATCACCGAGAGCCGTCCCGGCGACATTCACCGGGTAGAGCTCCGCGTTCGAAACACCGGCCGCATTCCTCTCAGGCTCGCTCAAGGCGTCGTCAATCGGCACGTACGAGCGAGTCTGGTGAAACCACGCCTCGAGAGTGGGACGCTCCTCCTGTCGGGTCCGACCCAGGGCCCCGTGGACGCCCTGGCGCCCGAGGGCCTGCAGCAATTCGAGTGGTGGGTGTCGGCACCGACCGGCAAGACGATCACGATCGACATGGATACCCCCGCGGGGACCTCGTCACGACAGATCACTCTCGGTGCAAGACGGGAGGTGTTCTAGTGGACGGTCGCAACCGTGCGTCGCAGAACGTCGGCTGCGGGGCCAGGTCGTTCATGCTCCTCGTGGCGGTGTTCGCCTTGGGACTCACCCTCCCACGCACGTCCGAAACCCAGGAAGCGCCGGGCCCAACGCAGCCCCACCCCCCAGAGCTGACCGCGCCCCGCGTGTCGATCGCTTGGAACCGACTCTACGACGAACCTGAGGTCAGCGAGATCTTACGACGACTCCACCAGGAGTACCCGGATCGGACACGGCTCGAGGCCATCGGCACGAGCGAAGAAGGACGCTCGCTCTGGGTGCTGATCGTGACCGGAGCGGGCGCCGCCAGCGACCGCGAGCGACCCGCCATGTGGGTTGACGGCAACGTTCACGGCAACGAAGTGCAAGCGGCCGAGACGTGCTTGTACCTCGCCTGGTATCTGCTCGAGAACTCCAACCGTGTCCCCGCCATCACGGAGTTGCTGAACCGCGTGAGCTTCTACATTCTCCCGATGGTCAACCCAGACGGTCGGGCCTACTGGTTCCGCGCACCCAACACCGACAGTTCTTCCCGCAGCGGCAAACGCCCGACCGACAACGACGGCGATGGCGTCTGCGACGAAGACGGTTACGACGATCTCGACGGGGACGGCGAGATCCTGCAAATGCGCAAGCGCGATCCCCTCGGACGCTGGAGGGCGTCCCCCGAAGACGCACGCCTCCTGGTGCGGGCCAAGCCGGACGAGCGCGGCGAGTGGACCCTGCTGGGCTCGGAAGGGATCGACAACGACGGCGATGGCCGCGTGAACGAAGATGGTCCGGGCGGCTACGACATGAACCGCAACTGGCCGTCCTTGTGGATGCCGAACTACGTGCAGTTCGGCGCCGGCGAGTATCCATTCTCGTTCCCAGAGACCCGTGCCGTCGGCGATTTCATCTTGGATCACCCGAACATTGCGGCCGTGCAGTCGTTCCACAACGCCGGCGGCATGATCCTGCGGGGGCCGGGGGCCGAGTCTTTCGGGGAGTATCCGCCCGCCGACGTGCGCGTCTACGACGAACTCGGCAAGACCGGCGAGTCGCTGCTCCCGTTCTACCGGTACATGGTGCTGTGGAAAGACCTGTACACGGTCTACGGCGGGTTCGTCACGTGGACCTACGAAGGGCTGGGCATCTTCTCGCTCACCAACGAACTATGGACCGAGAAGCGACGTGCGGCGCGCACTCAGGACCTGAGCCCGAAGGAACGCCTCGACTTCAACGACCTCTTGCGCTCCGGCGTCGACTACCGCGATTGGCGTCCGGCGACGCATCCGGTCTACGGTGAGATCGAGATCGGCGGCTGGCGCAAGGCGGCCGGACGAACCCCGCCGTCGTTCCTCATCGAGGAAGAACTCCACCGCAACGCGCTGTTTTGCATCTACCACGCCGGCCAGATGCCGGAGCTCGCGTTCGAGGAAGTCACGGTGACGCCACTGCCGACCGGACAACATCAAATCGACGTGACGATCACCAACCGCAGACCCATCCCCTCGATCTCGGCCATGGCGCGCTCGAATCGGATCGGCCTGCCCGACCGACTCGAACTCCTCGGCAAGGGCGTGGAGATCCGGTTCGCCGCCACGGTCGAAGATCGGTTCCCCGAGCGGCTCGCGCCCATCGCCACCGAGCTCCACCGCATTCTGAATCGCGCGGGCGTCGAACGGACGCAACCCTACCAAGTACGCTACCTGGTGAGCGGACGCGGAAAGGTCGAATTGACCTACCACTCCCAGAAGGCTGCGACGATCCGCCACGAAGTCGTTCTCGAGTAGGCGACCTCGACCGGGAACCGCGATGCCGACGCTTCCCAAGCGCGTGACTCACGCTCGGGAAGCGCCGGTCGGCATTACGGACACGTCAAGTCGCAGGCGCGCCATTCGAAGTTCTGGGTGACGGTTTGATTGGTGCCGCCCGAGATCGACGACGAGATTCCCGACGCAGTCCCCCCGCTGCCGCCACTAATGCTGGAGTTGGACTGCGTGGCGTTGTTGCCCGCCCCACCACTGACCGCAGCGCCGGCACCGCTCGCGACGTTGAAGCCGCCACCGCTCACAGCGCTGACGAAGCCACTGGCGGTCTGGTTGCTGCCTCCTGAGATGCACGAGTTGTCGCCACTGGCTACGTTGCGCAAGCCGCCGAGAATGGAGGCGTACTCGCCGCTCGCGGTGTTGAAGAGGTTGTCGGTCGCACCGCCACCGCCGCTGATGTGGGCGAAGGCCGCGGTTGCACTGTTGAACTGCCCGCCGGTTACCGTGGCCTGCTCGCCGCTGATGCGATTGTCGGCGCCGGCGACGATCCCGGCGAAAGACGAGTAGCGGTTACGCGGACCGATGACGAGGTTGTGCGAGCCGCCGCGATCCCCCGCCGCTTGACCGGTCGCAGTCTCGTTGTAGCCCAGCACCAGATTCCCGAGTCCGACCGGAGCTCCAGCATCATCGGTCGTGCCCGTGCCGCTGCGCACGTGCAGGTTGACCCCGGAGACGATCAGGTGCGGGCCAGCCAGCCCGTTCAGGTCGCCCGGTTCGATCTCGATGAACTGAGTCTTGGATTGCAAGACCATGATCTGAGCCTGCAGTGCCTCGATCTCCATCTCGAGCATCTCGAAGTTTTGGTTCACCTCGGCAGCGCGGGCGGTGTCACCCGCTTGGAACTGAAACGGAACCTGCACTGCCTG
>JBFWWP010000053.1:0-3825 GCA_050246115.1 Planctomycetota bacterium | reverse complement strand
TGAGCCAAGCAAGCCGCGGCGACCCCGGTGCTTTGAACGAGCTACTCCCGTACGTGTACGAGGAGCTCAAGCGATTGGCCGCGAGCTGTTTGCGCGCCGAACGGTCGGACCACACCCTCCAAGCGACGGCCCTGGTTCACGAGGCGTACCTCAAGCTCGTCGACCTGACGCGCATCCAATGGCAGGATCGACGACACTTCTTCGTCGTCGCGGCAATGGCCATGCGCCGCATCCTGGTCAACCACGGCAAGAGTCGGCGGCGCGTCAAGCGCGGAGGCGGCTGGCAACGAGAAGCATTCGACGAAGCGCTGGTCGTGGGCGCGGCCGCCAACCCCGACATCGTCGATCTCGACGAAGCCCTCACGCGGCTGAGCCAGATCAGTGAGCGGCGTGGACGCGTAGTGGAACTGCGCTACTTCGCGGGGCTCGGCGTCGAGGAGACGGCGGAGCTCCTCGAAGTTTCGCCGGCCACGGTGAAGCAAGACTGGGCGCTCGCCAAGGCATGGCTGTTGCGCGAGATGTCCGGCGGGGAGGTCTCGTGATCGGGCGGACGCCGGCGGACGCCGATCCTCTCGATCGCATCCAAGACATCTACTGTGCCGCGCTCGCGCGCCCAGTTGGCGAGCGCAGCGCCTATCTCGCCGCCGCTTGCGCCGGCGATCGCGAACTGCGACTCGAGGTAGAGTCCCTTCTGGCCGTCGGCGCGGACGCCTCACCGTTCCTCGAGTCGCCTGCTGCTCGCCTGCTCCCGACCGCAGACGATGCCGACAGCGACGCTACCGAACTCGTCGGACGCCACATCGGGCCGTACCGCCTGATTCGACGACTGGGCGGGGGCGGCATGGGCACGGTGTGGTTGGCGGAGCGGGCCGACGCCGTGTTCGAGAAGGCCGTCGCCGTCAAACTCATCCGGCGTGGCATGGATACCGCAGAGATCCTCCGCCGCTTTCGCAACGAACGCCAACTCCTCGCGAGCCTCGATCACCCTCACATCGGTCGTCTGCTCGATGGCGGCGCCACCGAAGACGGCCGCCCGTACCTGGTCATGGAGTTCGTCGACGGATTCCCGATCGACCAGTACGCGGACGAGCATCGACTCGACGTGCCGGATCGATTGCGGCTCTTTCGTCAGGTCTGCGCGGCGGTGCATCACGCCCATCAGAACTTGGTCGTACACCGCGATCTGAAGCCGAGCAACATCCTCGTGACGGCCGACGGCGAGGTGAAGTTGCTCGACTTCGGCATTGCCCGACTGCTGCCGGAAAGCGGCAGTCTCGACACTCTGGACGTGACCGCGACCGCGGCGCGGCTGCTCACCCCTCGCTACGCCAGCCCGGAGCAGATCCGCGGCGAGTCGTTGTCGACCGCGAGCGATGTCTATTCGCTCGGCGTCCTGCTCTACGAGCTGCTGACGGGTACTTCGCCGTATGAAGTCACGACCCGATCGCGCGCGGACTTCGAGCTCGCGGTATGCGAGCAGGAGCCACGACGGCCGAGCGTGAAGGTCGCGCGCGGGCTCGAAGCGGCAGCGCCGCCGAGCGAGCGAACGCGCACCGCACCTTCCTCGCGCGCTGGCACCGACTATCGCGTTGACACTCGACGACTTCGGCGGCGCTTGCGCGGCGACCTCGACAACATCGTCCTCATGGCACTGCGCAAGGAGCCACACCGCCGCTACGCCTCGGCGGAGCAGCTGGCCGCGGACCTCGAGCGCCACGAGATCGGGTTACCGGTGCGCGCACGTCCGGACACCTGGGCCTACCGCACGAGCAAGTTCGTGCGCCGCAATCGGCTGGCAGCGGCCAGCTTGGTCGTGGTGTTCGCCGTACTCGTCGGCGCCGTGGCGGTGACGAGCTCGGCGCTCGTCGAGCAAACGCGGGCACGCGGTGAGGCGCTGCGCCAGCAGCAAGACGCCGAGGAGTCGCTCCGGTTCCTCGAGTCCATGCTCGCCAGCATCGATCCGAGCATCGCACGCGGTGGCGACATCTCGGTGCTGAAACGGGTCCTCGAGGAGGCCGAGAAGCGCGTCGACACCGAACTCGCCCAGCTGCCGACGGCCGCCGCGCGCATCCACGAGACGATCGCCCGCGTGTACACGTCCCTAGGCTTGCTCGACGAGGCCAAGCGCCACGCGAACGCCGCGCTCGCGCTGCGTGAGTTGCTCGCGGGTCCCGACTCTCTCGCCGTTGCGCGCTGCCTCAACCAACGAGGGATGATCGCCATCGAAGCTGGAGATCTCGTCGACGCCGAACGCGATCACCGGCGTGCCTTGGACATCGCCGCTCGGCAACCCGGGGTCGGCGACGATACCCATGCCACCGCGCTCAACGGCCTGGGCTTGCTGTTTCACCGCAAAGGTGAGCCGCAGGGCGCGCTCCCGTACTACGAGCAGGCACGCGAGTTCGTACGCCGTGTCCACGGCGAGCGCTCGCTGCGCTACGCACTCCAGCTCAACAATGAGGCCTCGACCTTCCTGAGCCTCGGGCAGTACGCAGAAGCCGACCAGGCATTCGCGCAGGCGCTCGCGATCCGCGAGGAACGACTCCCACCCGATCACTTCGACGTCGCAGTGTCGCTGCAGAACCTCGGCAAGGCGCGCAGCGCCGTCGGCGACTGGCAGGGCGCGGTCGAGCTGGGCCGTCGGGCGCTCGCCATCAAGCGCAAGCTGCTCGAGCCGAGCCACCCGAACCTGGCGACGACTATCGTGAACCTCGCCGCCCATCTACAGCAGCTCCAGCGAAGCGACGAGGCGATCGAGCTGCTGCGCGAGGCGCTCACGATCTACCGGCGCGCCTTCCCCGAACCGCACGCATGGACCGCCAAGGCCCTCTCGAACCTCGCGGTGACGCTCGCCAAGTCCGGTGAAATCGACGAGGCCGAACAGCTCCATCGGGAAGCGCTGGCGATGCGACAGCAACTCTACCCAGATGGCCACGCCGAGGTGGCGCTGAGCTACGATAGCCTGGCGGGCCTCTATTCCGACTCGGGACGACTCGACGCCGCCGAGCCGCTCTACGAACGCGCGCTCGCGATCCGCCGGCAACACCTAGGCGAGCGGCACCCGCTGGTCGCGATCACCCTCCACAATCAGTCGCACCTGTTGCTTACACTCGGTCGCCTCGACGAAGCCGAGTCCGCGTGCCGCGAAGCCATCTCCATCCGCGCCGAGAAGCTGCCGGCGGACCACCCTTCGACCGCCGCCTCCCACCATGTACTCGCCAAGATCTTGCTCGCGGCCGATCGCGCAGAGGAAGCGCTGAGCGAAGCCAAGAGCGCCTACGAACAACTCGACCGGCGACTGGGCTCGCTCGACCCGCAGACCGCACGCGCACGCGTGTTGGCCACGACGATCCTGATCCAGCTGGGCCGCCATGCCGAAGCCGAGCCGATCCTGCTCAGCGCGTACGATGCCTCGCGGGAAGCCAAAGGCGAGTCGTTCCCCGCGACCTGCGACGCACGCAGCCAACTCCATGACTTGTACGAGAGCTGGAGACGACCCGCGGACGCCGCGCGCTACGCGCCACTCGAACCAGTCCGTGAGCCCCCCACCGAAGTCCCGGGAACCCCGAACACGACCCCGTGAGCGTGGAGCCCGATCGCCATTGACGCCCGGTCAGCGTCGGTAGCGCATGCACCCTTCCGTTCCATACCTCCCGATGTGCTCTGGTGGTGGTGGATGAGTTGACCCTCCTTCGTGACTTGATGTGTCACGGGATTCGTCTTGCCGTCGAGTTCTTCGATGATGTGCCGAGAGGAAGCTCCGTCCGCTCCGGGCGTTTTGCTCTCCCAACCAGGCGCGTCAGGTTCACCTTGACGACCATCTAG
>JBFWWP010000052.1:0-14260 GCA_050246115.1 Planctomycetota bacterium | reverse complement strand
CCGTCGCCTGGAAGCAGCTCCGCGAGCGGGATTCCTCGGCCGCCTAGGCGGCCACCTCATCCCGCACTCACCAAGCAGACCGGCGCCCCGGTTCGACGCTGGGGGCTGGTCATCCTTGGGTGCTTACCCTGTCCCAGCAGGAGTGTGTGAATACGTTTGCGTATGTGAACTCGCGTAAGGTGTCAGCTCACCCGACGGAGAAACCATTGGCGTTCGTGGAGCGGGTGGTCGCGGTGAGTTCCGACCCGGGTGATCTCGTGGTGGACCCGTTTGCCGGGTCTGGTACCACCCTGGTGGCGGCGCAAGCGCTTGGGCGTTCCTTCTTGGGGTGGGGAGACACCCGCCCGAGAGTAATCCCCGTGCCCCGCCCCCCACCCTTCGAGCGACCGCCTCCGGTGTTTCGTCCTTGTTCGGTCGTTCGCTTCGAGCCGCTCCCCACAACGAGGGTGCATCCTGCAGAACCCAGATCGCGCTGTGGGGCTCACTGGGCGAACTACTATCGGGTCCGGATGCCCGCGGATGCCCGTGCACTACTCTCGGGCGGGAGCTGCCTCGGGAGCTGCCTTCTCGGGCGGGCGCTGCCTCCCTCGGAGCTGCCTCATCGAGGCCTTCGCGACCAAGCGTGCGGAACCCGGGTTGCGCTGGATGGCCGCTGCGGTAGTCTGTTTGCCGATGTCGACGTCGCCGCTGGACTACGCACGGAAGAGCTGGGCATGGAGATCCTGAGAAAACCCATCGATCGGGCGCAGCTGGCCGAGCTTGCGCGGAGGCCAACTGGCACGCCCAGGACTCGATCGCGATGGACTCATCATGCCGTTCTCGACACCGAGCCCGCAATTCGCGGAAGACACGAACGTGCTACCGGGCTCACTCGGCGGATTACTTTCGGGCGGGATGCTTCCGCTCAGCAACCGGCCCCCCCACCGACCGACCGAGGCCAACTGGCACGCCCAGGACTCGGTCGCGATGGACTCATCATGCCGTTCTCGACACCGAGGGCGCACTTCGCGGAAGACACGAACGTGCTACCGGGCTCACTCGGCGGACTACTTTCGGGCGGGATGCTATCTATCGGCTTTGAGATCTCTGCGGCAGCACTCTTGGCTCGCTTCGCAGCCCCCGCCGACTCACTCGTGAATGTGGCACGACTCGGTTCTCGTGGGCGCGGACCCCGAGGTGCCAGAGATCGCTGAACACCAAGTCGTTGGCGCTCGTCACCAGCAACACTCGCCAACGCCGCCCGCCATCGGGCCAGCCTGAACGACGATTGCCGACGGTCACGCCACTCAGCAACCGGCCCCCCACCGACCGACCGAGGCCAACTGGCACGCCCAGGACTCGGTCGCGATGGACTCATCATGCCGTTCTCGACACCGAGGGCGCACTTCGCGGAAAACACGAACGTGCTACCGGGCTCACTCGGCGGATTACTTTCGGGCGGGATGGATTCGGGATGGATTCATGAAGGTCTGTGGCACGACTCGGTTCTTGTGGGCGCGGACCCCGAGGTGCCAGAGATCGCTGAACACCAAGGCGTTGGCGCTCGTCACCAGCAACACTCGCCAACACCGCCCCCCATCGGGCCAGCCTGAACGACGATGCCGACGGTCACGCCACTCAGCAACCGGCCCCCCCACCGACCGACCGAGGCCAACTGGCACGCCCAGGACTCGATCGCGATGGACCCATCATGCCGTTCTCGACACCGAGGGCGCACTTCGCGGAAGACACGAACGTGCTACCGGGCTCACTCGGCGGATTACTTTCGGGCGGGATGCTCCCCCGACCGGACCGGACCACGACCCCGACCCGCATCACGACCCAGAAACCGGGGCTTCAGGCATCCTTGCCGACAACTCACGAAGAGCCGCGCTCGCTCAACCACCGTTGCGCTCCCCGCGGGCGGGTTGAGCCCCCGGAACACCCCCGTCTCAGCGGCACTCGTAGAGTGGAATGGATGGTCGCTTCGCCGCCCCTATCGGGCCCAGAGAACTCTCCAATACAAGCCGCCTCGGGTACTCAGGCAGTCTCTTCAGTAACACGGCGAGCGTGGCGGCGTCGCTTACCACCTGCTGCGGATGCAGAACACTAAGCTCCGGGTCGAAGATCTTCAGCCCAACCGGTAGGCACTCAAGCTGCCCCTCTCCAACGAAGTCCGGGTGCGGCCACAACACAACATCGATAGGCTGACCGTCCACTGCCTGAATGCCTCCGAACCCATGTCCTTTAGAGTACGTTAGCCGGACTCTGGAACCACACGTGGTGTGGACACAGATGTCAAACTCGTCAACAACACTCAACGGACCGTCCGTTCGCACGTCTGCGTGAACCCGTTCGACTCCATGGTAGCTTCGCAGGTTACTACAGTACTGCGCGACAACATCGAACCCTCTCACAACCCAGACCGTGACGGACCCGGCCACCAAGATTGCCCCCAGAAGGCAGCATGCGCCAGCGGTCTTCACCAACTTGACCATTGGTTCTCTCAAGTCCCGGGAGGCCTCACCGGAATGGCCGTCGGCAAAGTAGCGCGGGAAGGCCAGAAATCACGGATGGGTTCGCAACTAGGTAGTCCGCCACCCAGCAGGCTTTGTCGTATGCTGTACTGATGATACCCGTTGTCTGGGTGAGCTTCCCCCGGGATTGTGGACACGCCTTAAGGAGGAATAATGAACCTCCGGAAGGACGGACACAATGGGAAAGAAGCGCAAGAAGTACACGGACGACTTCAAGGTCGACGCGGTTCGGCAGGTGGTCGAGGGGGATCGGCCAGTGCGAGAAGTCGCGGAGTCACTTGGGGTTTCGGAGAATCTGCTGTTTGCCTGGAAGCGGAAGCTTCTGGCAGGTGGCCGTGTGTTGCCGAAGAAGGGCGAGCGATCGATGCTCGATCTGGAACGAGAGAATCGCGAGCTGAAGAAGAAGCTTGCGCAGGCAGAGCAGGATCGGGAGATCCTAAAAAAAGCGGCGGCTTACTTCGCGAACCACGGGAGCTGAGATATCAGTTCGTCCTCGAGAATCGGGAGATCTTCGAGGTAAGCCGAGCCTGCAAGGTACTTCAGATCTCCAGAAGCGGATACTACAGCTGGCTCCGGCGGGGCGTGTCGGAGACGGATAGACGGAACGGTGAGCTGCTAGAGAAGATCAGAGCTGTCCACGAGGAGAGCGATGGAACGTACGGCGCCCCGAGGGTGCACCAGACACTGAAGGGCACGGACAGCGAGGCTGGGCTCAATCGGCGGAGACACCCGCCCGAGAGTAATCCCCGTGCCCCGCCCCCACCCTTCGAGCGACCGCCTCCGGTGTTTCGTCCTTGTTCGGTCGTTCGCTTCGAGCCGCTCCCCACAACGAGGGTGCATCCTGCAGAACCCAGATCGCGCTGTGGGGCTCACTGGGCGAACTACTATCGGGCCGGATGCCCGCGCCGGATGCCCGCGGATGCCCGTGCGCTACTCTCGGGCGGGAGCTGCCTCCTCGGGCGGGAGCTGCCTCCGGGAGCTGCCTTCTCGGGCGGGCGCTGCCTCCCTCGGAGCTGCCTCATCGAGGCCTTCGCGACCAAGCGTGCGGAACCCGGGTTGCGCTGGATGGCCGCTGCGGTAGTCTGTTTGCCGATGTCGACGTCGCCGCTGGACTACGCACGGAAGATCTGGGCATGGAGATCCTGAGAAAACCCATCGATCGGGCGCAGCTGGCCGAGTTTGCGCGGGCCGGCTTCGGTGACATGATCAATGCTGTCGTCGACTGTACTCGCGAGATCATGGTGGTGGGTGGCGAACTCCACGCAGACGGCGAGCATCTGACGCTGGAGGACGGCTCGAGTCAGCGGGACCTGTGGGGCCTCAACCTGTACCCAGGGGAGACCTCGGAGGAGTGGATCGAGTTCGACTCCATGATCAACCTGCGCCCCGCGCAGGGGAATCGCACCCGCGGGGTCGATGATCCTGCCCTCCGTGCCCGGATCCGCGAAGTCGTGCAGAGCCTGATCACCCCATGAGTCCTCATCACCCCACTCTGGCTGCCGGACGCTGGGGCACCCTCACGCTGCTGGAGCAGCTCGGGAACGTAGGCAGCGAGGTCAGCCGGGCGCTGCGCGCACGCGCGGCAGACAACAAGGCTCGGCAGGAAGCGGCGTTCGAACGCGCCCTCGAACTGATCGACCTCACCATCGCGGATGCACGCTGGCGCGGGCGCCGCCGCGAGCTGTGTCGGGCCCGGGAAGTGCTGTGCGACTTCTTCGTGGGCGACAACGCCTATGACTCCACAGCGGAGAGCCTCGACCGGTACTTCCTGGCCTTCGGCATGGCAGCACGGCGCGCCCGGGATTCATCGCAGCGCAGCTGACGGCAGCTTCACGCAGCCCTTGCTCGAGCCTGCTCCCTAGCGCCCATGTCGCAGACATGCGCGCCTTGGACGGCTACTTCTTCGAGTGAACCCAGGCCGGGAACTCTCGGAACCCGCCCCCGGAAGTCCCCCGTGGAAGTCCCCCGCCCGAGAGTAATCCCCGGGCCGGAACAGCCGCCTGCGGGAACTCCCCGCCCGAAATCTCTCCGAGGGCCAGTGATCGTCGCCTGAGGCCGGACGATCCTGTCCACCATGTCCGCGTACGAGATCCGCGTCGCATCACAGTCCGAGCATTCTTGTTCCCAGTTGTCGATGCCCGCGGTCCCTTCGTCGCTGGCGCCCGGGTCCAGCGGAACTCCACCCTGCATGTCGCGCTGCATTGCTGGGCGACGTCGTTCCTCATGTGCTTGGTCGGCTCCCCTCGGCCCAAAAGTCGACGTCGTGCCCTGTCGGCGAGAGACGATTGAGGCCATCTACCGAGCGCAGGCCCCACGTCTGTAACGCCGACACTCACCGCGTACCTGTCATGGAATGCACTGCAAGCGATTGTCTTCCCGCCACCCGCTCAGCACAATGAAGGGCCGCTAGAATCTGTGCGTGGCTCTTCGGGAAGATAGGAAGGCCAGCGCTCAGCACCCTGGCCGGAGGAGGCTCGAGATGGGGATCGTTGCCTTTCTGCTAAGCGGTATCTGTGTTGCCTCTTCAGGATCATGGCCGGACGAGCAAGGCCAGGATGGCAAGCGCACTGTCGAGGAGGGCTTCGCAAACCTGCCGCTCGCGACTTCGAGCTTCTACTACCACGATGGGGGGAGTGGCCGCTGGACGAGCTGGGTGCGCGTCGCCCCGCAACGCCACGGCGAGCGTTTCCGGCTGCAAGTGTGGATCTCCCCGATTGGGCCCCTGGTCGATCCGGCGCCTGGGTTCGCGGGGACTCGCGGCGCGAACCTGATCACGGCCGAGGAGCTGGAGGTTGTGCTGCGGTCCTCGCCGGCAGTGAGCACGTTCGAGTCAGCCTCTCGAGCCACCACCCAGGGACGGATGCGAGAAATCGAGCGAGGCCGGATTCCCATCCGGCGCTTGCTTGCTGATGGCCAGCTCGACTTGGAGGCGCAGACTACCCGCGAGTATCCCTTGATCCTGGAGCTTACTAGCGGGTGGGTTCCCGCCGGTTCGTATCATACCGAGCTACTGATTCGCGGAGAGCCACGCTTGCGGCTTGGCTTCGAGGTCGGGGCGGAGGGCGGTCGCATCACCGGTTTCGAGAGCCTTTCGGACGGCATCGATCTGTCCGGGGGCACCGTCACTACCGGGACTTCGCTGGAGAGTCGACAGGACGCTGGGCCAGCCGTGCCGAGCGCGCCTGCGATGGTTCTGCCTCTCGATGGCTGGGACCTCTTGGATCTCGAAGGCAGGTGGCTGCGCTACAAGCAGCACACGGAGGTCCATCCCGAGGCCAGCGGGAAATGGGTCGAGCATCTGATCGAACGCAAGGAGTATGATCTGGTCGAGTGGATCGCTCTCGCTGTGCCCTTCGCAATGGTGCGCGACCGAGCCGGCGAGCTGCTGTCGGAAGCCATGGCCCCCCAGTGGATCCGGCTTCATGTCTGGCATCTCACGCCGCATGAAGGCACCAGCGGGAGTATCAAAGCTCAGCTGAAGTCGTACAGCGGCCTCGTCCTCGACTGGTTAGCACTTCACGAGGAAGTCGTGCACGGACCGGTGGGAAGTCTGAAACTGGAACTCGAGGGGAACCTCGATTGGGCACAAGCGCCGGATCGGGAAGCCTCACGCGCTCGACTGGCCGCCAAGGCCAAGGCGCTCGGTCGCGAGAGTCTCGCCGCCGGCGACTTCCTGGGCCCTTACGGCCCAGACCATCTGCTTGGGCTCCTCGATGTGCCGGAGACCTTCGTCGACTATGCGGGGCCGCGCGCGGAACCGGGCGTCGTGTACCGCCACCAGATCGAGCGTGCCATCGACACCATGGTGCTCACCGCCACTCACGAGCCGAACTGGCTGGCCAAGCTGCACGCCATCACGCAGCACAAGGACCGCGCCCTCAGGGTCCATGCCATGCTGGCCATGACCCACCTTCAGCCCGCGCTCATCCCTTACAAGGACTTCCTCGCAGTCGCGGAGCAGGCTGAGGAACCCCTCTCGACCCGGGAAGCAGCTTTCTTGGCCTACTCGTACGGAGACCACCCCAGCATCTACCTGCGGTTGCTCGCCAGCGCCTTCCGCTCCGAGGACCCACTACGCGCGGTGGCCCTCAGTCGGCTTGGAGATCTAGACGAAGGGTTCTGCCTCGCGCGGATGGATGCTGCCATAGCCGCCGCGGGCGACGGCGAAGACGCGCTCCTGGAGAGCGTCCGAACTCGTCTCGCAGGCCGCCTGGCCGATCCTTCCTGGGAACACTCGTCGCGGTTGCGCGAGCGGCTCCTGGAACGTTCCGCGTGGGCTCGCATCACTCATAGCCCGGTGGCCGCCGAGCTGACCGCATGGACCCTTACCACCGTTCGAAGGGTCACAAAGTCTCAACGCGTTCCCAACGAATTCCAGGCGACCTACTCCTCCAGGGTAGAGGACCCGCTGGAGCGGGCTGCTCTGGAGAAGGAGGTCATCGCCCTCTTCCTCGAGGCGCTAGAAGGTTTGGGTGGATCTGAACGATGATGGGGTGGCCCAAGCACCAAGCACTGGGCTGGTGCCGCGCAACGACCTTGCGACGAATTCGACGGACACTACGGAATCGAACAAGACCGTCATCGACGTCCTTACCCTTTCTCAGCCGACGGCTCATGAATCGTCCGGGTTAAGGGCAGGCGCTGAACGTCACGCAGTCGAGGGGATCCCCCGCGGTGGGATCCTGGTCGCATGCGTTCGGGTCGGGTTGGATGGTATGGACACCGTCGGCGAGACGCGTCGAATCTGGAGTGGCAAACGCTACTCCGCGGGTGCTGCCGCCTGATCCCTCACCTCTGGGCCGGGTGAATAGTGAACTTGGGACTCGAGGACCTCGGCCTCTTTGAGGTGCTGCCCACGAAGCGCCTTCGTGCCCAGACCGGCACGGAACGCCGGGTTCCTCCCGCCTCAGATGCGATCCGCAGCTCGCGCCCAACTCAAACAAGTTCCCGGAGGCACACGAGCTGACGAGGACTTCTTCCGGCGCGCCGACGGCTTGCATGAGTGAGGATTCGTCCCAACGACCTGCCCCACAAGCCACGACCCGCCCGTGAGCGGACGATCCGGTGCCTTTCGTCCGCGCGCGCTCGCGGCAGGTCTGGGTCGACGCCGCTTTCCTCGCGCGACGCCACAGCCGCACCGCGATTCCCGCCAGCAAGCCGACCCCATGAGCCTCGGGGACCACGGTCATAGCCGTCGCGGCGCCGTCGACGAAGAGCATCCCCCCGTAGAGGCACTCGTATCCGATCTTGGAGATGAACAGGACACTGCCGAGAACGACCAGCCAACGCAGCCCGCGGTCACCCCTCGATGCCTGGAGCCACCCGTGAGCGAGCAGGAAACCGACGCACGCAGAATCGATGCCGGACAGGCCACGGTAGCTCGCCAGTTCAGGGCGGTACAAAAGGAACGTGCCGGAGATTGCGAGCGCACTCACGAGCACCGTCACCCACATTCGAGCCCAAGAGACTCGCTCCGCCATCGAGCCGAGCATGAGCAAGGCGAGAACATCCCAGAGGAGGTGCTCGCCAGACCAATGCGCGAAGTGACCAGACAGGAGCCGCCAGAGCTGACCGCCGATCACCTCACCACGATCCAGTTCGAGCGCCGACGCAGCGCCTGGGATGGCGGCGATCAATAGCGTTACCGCAGCGAGTGTGGCGGTCGACCAGGGAACGAAGCGCCGCATGGCATCGGGTCCACGCAATGCAGCCATCGAACGGGGAGGCGGTTCGACGAACATGGGTCTGCTTCGGTCCAGTCCGACCTTCACTCGTTACTCCTCTCGGGCCGCGTGGTCCCCGCGCGCGGCGGTCCTGAATCGTCCCTCGAGGCGTCGTCCGTGGTGGGTGGTTCTGGCAGAGAGTCGGAGTTCTCAGGTCGGGATGGGGTCACGGGCGCCTGGTCATCCTGCATGACATCGAGACCGAACCAACCGAGCGCGAAGTCGACGGCTTGGAAGAGATCGACGCCGGCGCCGACCGAGAACAACCCTACCGCGCCGGACGCTCCCACGTGAAATCCCTGCTTCCACGGCAGCTTGTCGAAGAAACCCTCACGGTCGACGACGTGCGATGAGTAGGGACCGATTTGCGTGTAACTGGAGCTCAGGACGTAGAAGCCCGCTGGCGGGGGACTCGGCCGAACACAGATAGGATCGGTAAAGCGAAGGGCCAAGACCAGAGGAAGGCCGAGAGCGAAGTATCCCCCTCCGTGGTACGCACGCCCGTCATTGACTCCCACTCGTTCGAGGCCGAACCACACGAGACCCGAGTCAGCCCGAAGCCACTCGGTGACATGCGCCTCGGCGTGAAGCCCGACTCCGATGCCTGCTTCGAAAGAGACAATGTCGAGGGCGTCGCGCCCCCGATCGGCGGCCCAACCGATCGTGGATTGGCAACCCGTGGAAGCGACCAGGACTACGAAGAGAGCTGTAACGACCGGGGCCGCGCCGATCGCGGGTCGCGGTTGCCTCTCTGGCTCAGGGTGGCTGTACATCGAGGACCGTCCCTTCTTGGGGATCGTGTCAACGTAGCATTGCTGTTGTGCGCGACCCGACACGATGGCGGTCGCCAAGACCGCCTTGAATGAGGATCTCGAGGTTCTTGGAGCGATCGAAGATGACCCGAAGCGGCGAACAAGGGGGTGAAGTTACTCTTGTGCGACTCCTAAGACCAAGCTTCCGCGTTCCGCTGGCGGCAACGTCGGCCACCCAACGCGCCGATTCCGAGGAGTAGCGCGAGGCCGCCGAGTGTCAGCGGATCCAGAGCGCCTCCGCCGCCCCCACCTCCGCCGATCAACGGCCTCGATGAGCGGCCGAAAGTGGGTTGCTGTCCGTCGACCCGGTGGCTCACCACCGGCGCGTCACGGCGCTGGGCTCGAGCCACGTTCTCGCTTGCCACGCGGTCACGATTGCGGCGTTCGACGCCCTTCCTCGAGAAGGTCTCGTCCGCCAGTGCCACCATCGACGTTTCGTCCGTGACGAGTTGATACGCGACCCCAAGGTCACGAACCGAGCCCCGCGCCTCGCTCGTCGGTAGCGCGCCGATCGACTCGCGATACTCGAGGTCCTCGATCAGGGCGAGCGCCCACAATCGTTCGAGTTCGGGGTGGCTCGAGTCGACCTCGGGCAGCGTGAACTTCGTGCGGTACTTCTTGTCCTCGCCGGTCAGGGACGCGGACAGGGTCAGTTCGGCGGTCCCGCCCTGGTCGTAGCGACCAAACAGGACGAGTTGCTGTCCCCGGTACACCTTCCCGACGGACTCCCCTGTGCAATCTCGCGTCCGAACGCCCGAGACCTTCAGCTCCGCATGGTGGAGACACTCGTGCGTGACTTTGCCTTTCGCCAGCATGATCTGGCCGATCAGGTCGTCCGCGTTCGACACCTGGGCGTGGGCGCCCCCCGTGGACTCGCAGATGACCCGCATCAGCGGAACGTCCGCACTGTTCCCCATCAGGAATCCGAACACGCGGATGTCGTACGACTTCATAAGGGCGGCGAAGAGCTTCGGGTCGACGATCCCCGTGTTGGTTACGGCGTCGGTGATGACGAGCAGGCTGGTGGCCCGGTCGTCGTCCAACTTGCCGAAGCTGACTCGCAGCCCGTCGAAGAGGTTGGTGCTACCATCGGCCTGCAAGGACTCGATCAAGGTCACGGCCTGGTTCACGTTCTCGCGAGTTGCCGCACGCCAGCCCGTGACGTCGCGCGCCTCCGTTGCGAAGGTCACGATGCGAAACCGATCCACCGGGCGAAGCGCGCCGACGGCACGCTTCATGCCACCGACGAGGCTCTGCATCTTGGCTTGCATGCTTCCCGACAAGTCGAGCAGGAAGACGTAGTCGGCGCCGGCGTCGAGCGCTTTCAAGTCGAGCGCGGGTGTGACGATCGCCATGAAAGTTCCCGGTGCGTCCTTCGCCGGCTTGTAACAAACCACCTCGACTGCTCCCGGGAGGTTGTCCGCAAGGCGATAGTACACGATGACGTCGCGACGAAGCTCGGTGTCGTTCTCCTCGATGCGGATTCGATAGTGCCCCTCGCTCAGCGGTTCGACGTGGGCCGCCTGTTCGAATCCGGGGAGGCGGACCTCGCTCACTGGCCAGGCGCTCTTCAGCTCCAGCTCGAACGAGAAGCGATCGCGCACCTTGGCGTCCTGGATCCAGAAACTGCGTCCGGCATCCTCGGTGTTACCTTCCTCGAGCGGATAGAGGTAGCGGCCGACTGAGGTGTCGATCTCGAGCGGCTGGTAGTAGACGAAACGAACCCGAACATCGCCTTGCGGGTCGACGTTGGCGACATGAAAGCGAAAGTCCTGAAAGCCGTTCTTCTCGGCGAGGCCCGCCTTGCCGCCGCGGTCGCGCTCCTCCTCATAGTGTTGACGGGCTACCGCCTTCGCCAACACCTCGCCTTGGATCTCGAGTTCACCCGAGGTCACGGTCAACTCGGACAGACTCGCACTCTTCGGCAGTGGGAAGGAGTAGATGGCCTCGAGGGGCCGAGCTGCCGGATTGTGAAACACCTGAGTGACCTCGGTGCGCGCGAAGCCATTGTTGATCACCACTCGCACGTCATGGTTCCGGATCTCGAGCGGAGCGGCCCCATCAGCGGTCGGCGACAGCGTGCCCGCCGCTTCCACTCGGCCGCTGACCAGACTCAGAGCCACGCACAGCCAAAGAAGCGAACTTCGTAACGTCGTCATGTCACACCCTTTCCCTGGGGTACCGCCGTTGTCACGAAGCGCTGGTTAGCACGGTGCGTTCCGGAGTCGTCCTCAAGTCGCAAGCATCTATTTTGATTCTACTTAGATTTTGTCCTGCCAGCCGTTGGTTGGGCGCTGTGCAGTTCTTGACGGGACGAACGCACAATTTGTAGGGCAGGGGAGCGACGGGCCTTTATCGAGCTTCGAGCCTGAAGAACTCGCGGTGGGTGCGGTCAGCGACCTTGCTCCCTTACACTCCGGGGTAATCTCGTCGCTTCGAAAGAGGACGATCGATCTCCCGTTCCCGTT
The DNA here is from genome assembly GCA_050246115.1 of Planctomycetota bacterium. Taxonomy (GTDB): domain Bacteria; phylum Planctomycetota; class UBA8108; order UBA1146; family JAJFFE01; genus JBFWWP01. The sequence continues at coordinate 2,741 of JBFWWP010000052.1, read as the reverse complement.
CGGCGCTCACCGTTCGGTTCCGGTCCACCCGGAGTGGATCGTCCGACTTCGTACCCCCACGTGCTCCGCGAGAGTCTGACTCTCTTCTCACCAACCCAAGCCGGAGTGCCACTTCGAAGGCGCGACGCCACTGGAACGCGTTCTGCTCCAGCTTCGTCCATGGTCACGAAGACGCGTTGTTACCCAACGGGGTCCATCCACCTGATCGGGCGCCGAACCATGCAGAGAAAGACTTCGGAGAAACGCGCAGCGCCTCTTCGCACCGAGGAGCGTGACCTGGTTGCGCACCTCGTGGATCTCGAGCCCGTGGCGCTGTTGCTCATACCCCAGGAGGTGGAACGCGATCTGCACCAAGAGGGGATCGGGCCTGAGGAGGAAGGGAGCCCGAAACACGTGAGCCCCGGCGGAAGCTGAACCCACACGTCGCGTGCAATGGCCCGGAGCTCCGCAAGGCCTGCTTTGCGGTCGAGAGCAGACCGGCAGGCTCGATACGATCGATGCCACGAGCTTCTTTGGTGGCTGTTCGGTCGCTCGCGCGTTCGACCCGATCCGGGCAGGTGGCCCCGCGAGCGCGTAACGAGCACGGGCTAACCGCTGCTCAGGAGCGGGATCCTCCCAGCGGCTCGATAGACGACCTGCTTCGCTGCGTACCACTCGGGGACACGACCCTGCACATTGGGCCCCAAGACGAAGCCCCCGGGTGCGTTGTGGTAGCATGCCAGGAGTGCATCGAGCCGCTGAACGCCGCCTGCTACGGGCAGTCTGCGCTGGGAGAACACACCAGCGAGTCGGCAGTCGGGTCGACTCCGCATTCGAGGATCGGTGCCGGGAGCGGCTCCGTGGTCGCACCGAACAGCGCTCCAAGGATCGCAACGACGTCCGCGACGTCGACCCCACCGTCATCGTTGCCGTCGGCCGCGTCGTTACAGGCGGGCAGAGTGCCGCCCAACGGTCCGGGGAAGAGGTAGTTCACCAACGAGATCGGATCGCTGATGTCGACCACGCCATCCTCGTTACAGTCTCCTCGACGGAACCCGCTCTCCACGAGAATCTTCCCGTGAACCCGCTGCGGATAGGCATAATTGGTCGAAGGCTCGAACGTCACGAGCCGCGTCCTGACGCCGGGATTCCCTTCGATGCAGAGAGAGACCGGGAACTCCGACCCAACGGGCCCATTGACCGCGTACGTCGCAAGGTAGAGTTCGATGCCGACCCCGGGCGACAGGGTCTCTACGCCGAAAAGGTCGATGACCGCGCCGTCATAGAAGTACCCAGGAGCTACGTTCAACGCCTGGAGGGAAGGTGGATTCCCGTTGTTGATGGTCGCCACGAGTGGAGAATACTCTGCGCTGAGGAGTTCGAGCCCGCCCTGGTCGTGGCAAACCGCGAGCGACCAGCCACGCAGGTTCAACGGGGCCCCCAGGGCCCCTTCCTGGCAATCCAGGGTCACGAGCAACTCTGCAGTTCCTCCGGATACCGCCGTCGCGTCGCTCAAGGTCAGTGTGTAGCGATCGTCAACCGACTCCGAGAGGTACTGAAGGCTCAAGCCTGTCGTCAACGCATCGTCCGCACCCTGAGTTCCCAGTTGCAAGAGATAGGAGTGACCCGCGGTCACCGAGACCCACGCGTCCCGACCGCACTCCAGCATCTCGAGCGGAGTCCCGCACGATCCCACGCCGCTCGGGTCTGCGAAGACAGCCACCCGTGCGAGCACGACCTGGTAGGAACCCGTCGTGGTGATCTCGACGATACCGTCGGTCGGCGCCACGAGTCGGTACCAAACATCGTAGTGAATGTTGCAGCTGGAGAGCGAGTCCGCTGCTCCGACCAGGCTGACACTCACGTTCCCGGGAACTGCGATGTTCAGCGCTTGGTCGCAGTCGTCGTTCACCGGTTGGGCGCCGACGGTACCCCATCCCGAAACCACGAGGACGATCCCTACGAGGGCGAACCCAAGGGTGGAAGTGCGCATCGAACAACCTCTCTGCCGCGAGAACCGAACACGCACGTACAACACCACCGCGAACCAGACCCCAGCCTACCCAACGTGCTGTTCGGCCGAAGCAGGAGCCCAGACAACAGTCGCGAGGCTACGCCCACCTCACCCCTGACGCAACGACATTCCCAGGCGGCTCGACTCGGTCGAGCCGGCGGCGTACCAAATACCCACGTACCGAGTCGCCCCTGTGAGCTTCGCTGCGAGCACCCGACGCCTCGAGCCCATCCTGGCAGCTCCTGCCCCGGTCGAGCACCCCTCCCGCCCCGCGGCAAGGTCACGCTCGAACCAGGCGGTTGCGCTCTACACGACCTACGAGTACGACATCTTCGGGAACGTGACGCGCGTCACGAACCAGGCCGGGCTGCGCCCCGTGCCCCTCGCCTTCCCGACGGCGAACGGCGAGGAGCAGGGCCGCGCCTGCGAGGAGAGCAAAGTCCGCGTCAAGGCACTCATCGAGTGCGACCTCGAGTCGATTCACCGAGATCTCGAGCGGCGAGGCCAATCGCTCGCGGGCCCGGAACGAGGTAAGCACCCAACGGCCTGACGCCAGAGTGGCACGGGATTTGGCGCGTGGGCCGGATCGTTGTCAGAGTCAGCGGGTTTCGGCAGCGCCGTCGGGGTCGAGTTCGGCCTGAAGGCGAGCCTTCCACCGGGCGGGCGTGAGCTCGCGGATGTGCTCGAGCTTCGAGCGGTCGAGTAGAGTCAGCTTGCGAAAGACGTCGCATAGGTATGCATGCACGTT
>JBFWWP010000051.1:0-14881 GCA_050246115.1 Planctomycetota bacterium | reverse complement strand
GGGTTGGGGGGCGTCGATCCCGCGTTCGGTCAGGGTTCGATCGTGGCCGGGGTCTCCGGGATCGTTTCGGGCGGTGCGGCGGGGCCGATCTTCTGCGAAACTGCGGACTGGTCCGGGGTCGTCGGCGGGGACGCCGATGCGTCGTTCCCGTCGCTGTTCGTGGCGAGCCGCTCCTTCGGCGCGGGCCGTGTGCTCGCGATCGGGCACGAGAGCTTGCTTACCAACGTGGGCGCTCTCGACAATGGCGTCTTCCTCGCGAATGCGTTGTCCTGGTTGGCGGCAGGCGGAACGCAGATCCGCGCGGCGTCGGGGCACGGGGAGTTCGCAGCCGGCTCGGGTCTGAATGCTCTTGCGTCGATCGCGAGCGGGCAGGGGATGAGCCTGCAGTCGCTGCCCGGAACCCTCTCCACCAGCGCGCTTACCGGGGTCTCCGTGCTGATCGTCGGCAACGCGTGGGGGAACTTCACGCCCACGGAGATCACCGCGGTCCAGCAATGGGTAGGCGGTGGTGGCGGTCTGCTGGTCGCAGGGCTCGGTTGGTCCTGGCTTGCCTATCACCCGGGCATGACCCTGGAGGACTACCCGATGGCGAAGCTGTCTGCACCCTATGGGGTGCGGTGGCTCTCCAGCGTCATCTCGGATCCCACCAACAACGTCAGTGGCAGCCCGGTCTTCAGCGTGTTCTTTCCGGCGGTCGAGGTCTCGTCGGTTGCCGCGTCGCTCACGACCATCCAGGCCGCCCATACGACTCACGGCGCGACGCTCGCCGCGCAGCTCGAGTCGAACGCTACGCTGCGCCAGAGCTTCACTCGTGCGCACCAGACCCTCGCGCTCGTGGCAACCGACTTCGCGCTCACGGACCCCGTCCGCGTCGATCTGTACGACGGCCTCACGTCGCTCGTGACCCAGTGGGGCTCATTCTACGCGCGCGGCTTCTCGTTCAGTCCGTCCGCCACTCCGACGGCCGCGACCTTGCGTGAGCGGATGTGGCGCTCGTGGCGAGACGCTCTCCCCTTGACCCCGGCTCGCATCGCCCAGATCTCCACGCTGGGCCAGCTGACCGGGCAACGCCTCGACCTCTTCGAAGAATACGGCCTGCTGCTGCTCGACAACGATTTCCTCGATGCGGCTCAGATCGCGCTCATCGCTCAGATGCGCGCCGGCATCCCCGTGGGACTCGGCCCGCTCCACGGGATCTCCGTTCGCGACTACCTCGGAATGCCCCCGGTGTCCATCGACCTCGGAGGCGCGGAGCATGGGGTCAACATCTTTGGGTTCGACATCGGGCAGGTGAGCGAGAACCCGTTCCCGGTGGATGTCCCGCCGTATGTTGCCGATACCTACTCCAGCGCGCTGGCTCACGAGCTGAACCACATCGTGGACGCGGTGGTCGTCGTGGAGGCCGGCGGTGACTTGCTTGCTCGCCGGGACCAGCTCATTGCGGATGCGGGAACCGACGCCTTGAACTACCTGAGGAGCGTGATCCCGGACGGTTTCTTCGTGAACGCCCCGCAGGAGTTCTTTGCCTCGATCTCCAACCAGTACATCAACGACTCGGAGCGCACGTTGGACTTGGGCCTAGTGCGCTTGCTGAACGGTCGCCCCGACCCAATCAATCAGTTCTTGTTCTTCTGTGACGTTTACTCGAATGGTACGGACACGAGCTACTTCTACCAGACCACCAGCCAAGGCGTCTTTTCCCGCACCACCGTGACTCTGGCTCGCAACGCGAGTGGCCGAATCAACCACATCTCGGTCGGCAATCGTCACATCGACTTCACGTTGTCCGCGGAGGGCCGGGTGATCGCCTTCACCGAGTCGTTCGGCACACCCTTCGTGCGGGGCGACTGCAACGGGAGCGGTGGGGTCGACATCGCCGATGCGGTCTTCCTCCTCGCCGCGCTGTTCTCCGGAGGAGCGACACCGTCGTGCGACGACGCCTGCGATACGGGCGACGACGGCACGGTCGACATCGCCGACGCCGTTTCTCTGCTCGGGGCTTTGTTCGGCGGCGCGGCGCCACCGCCTGCGCCCCACCCGACCTGCGGCCTCGATCCGACCGCGGATTCGCTAGGGTGTGGAGCGTTCGCCGGCTGCCCGTAGCGCCCCCGGAATCGGAGCGAGCGTGCGGAAGCGAGTCGAGCGCACTTGCGCAAGGAGAGTCGTGGGCTAGCCGCTCTCGGCAGCGTTCGCGAAAGTCGCCTCACGGACCAGAGGCCGGTCCAGTTCGAGGAAGAAGGTCGAGCCGTCGCCCGGTCGCGACATGAGCCCGATGCGTCCCCCCATCAGTTCGGCGAGCATCTTACTGAGAGCGAGACCCAGCCCGAGGCCGCCATACTCTCGGGTCGTCGAGGCGTCTTCTTGCGTGAACGCTTCGAAGATGCTGTCGCGGCGCTCTGGGGCCACGCCGATCCCGGTGTCGCTCACCGAGACCCGCACTCGTGCGCGGTCCTCGTCGCAGTTGAGCAGATAGAACGAGATCTCGACCGAACCACGCTCTGTGAACTTGATCGCGTTGCTGACGAGATTGCAGATGACTTGCGTGATCCGCTCCGGGTCGCCGCGGAGCTGCGGGAGTGCTTCCGGGCAGCGCACCACGAACTCGAGCCCTTTGCGGATCGCGGCCTCTCGATACCGTTCGCGGATGCCGTCGGCGATCGACGGTAGGTCAACGCAGCCCTGGGCGAGCTCGAATTCTCCCGACTCCACACGGGTGACGTCCAGCAGGTCGTTGACCAAATCCAGCAGATGCTCACCACTTTGCAGGATGCTCTGCGCCCAGAGTCGTTGGTCGGAGTTCAAGGGCTCATCGAGGAGCACTTGCGAGAGGCCGATGATTCCGTTGAGCGGCGTTCGCATCTCGTGGCTCATGTTGGCCAGGAAGCGGCCCTTTGCCGCTGCGGCCTCCTCCGCTCGCACGAGCGCCATGCGAAGCGCGCTCGTGCGTTCGCGCACTTCGGCTTCGAGAGACTCGTTGAGCCGATGCAGCTCGGTCTGGGCTTTGCGCTTGGCGTCGAGTCCCAGGGCGAGGTTGACCCGCATCTCGTTGATCGAGCCGACGACGTCGTCGAGTTCGTCGCGGTATCGGCGTCGGCCGCGTTCCAAGTAGAGCACTTGGTCGAGGTGGTCGAGTTTGAGCCGCCGCGCGTAGTGACTCAAGGTACGGAGGTGCTGCGTCACGAGTGTGCGGACGAGGAACAGAAAGAACGCCGTGACGAACAGTACCTTCAGGGCCTGGGTAGCGAGGATGACGAGGAGCTGATCTTGCATGCGTTGGTCGAGTTCGGCCAAGGACATCTGGATGGTGACCGTCCCGAGCGGCGTGAAGCGCCCGTGGGTCTCGAAGTTGAGCGGATACTTGAAGTCGACGAACTGCTCGTTGGTTTTGACCCCGACGCCAACGGCGGCGGCGATCTCTCCGTGGGTGACCACACTCGCTGCGCCGGTGAGTTCGCGAATCTCGCGCAGCAGCGAATTCGTCTCGTCGACGGCCTGTTGGTGAATGGCGAGGATCAGCCGCGGAAGGTATGCCTCGGCAGTGCGATGCACCCGAGCGTCGAGCTCACTGCGCTCGAGGCCGTACTCGATGCGGAAGTGGACGCCGGTGGCGACGAAGGTGCTGACCAAGCCGAACCCGAGGGTGAGCAAGGTCAGCCGTCGGACGATGGACCGACGTGGCGGAGACTGGGATGCCGCTCGCGCGGCGGGCCCGTCGGTCAAGCGCGGTGTGCTCCGGTAAGAAACCCTCCCGCACCAGTGTACCTTGCGCTCGCGGGATCGGCTCGTTCGGCAGGGGCACGGAACTCGCCAGGTCGCGCCGCACGAGCCACTTAGGGGTCGCCCAAGAACAACTTCACCCTGTTGCTCGTCGCTTCGGGTCATCTTCGACCGATTCGAAAACCTCGAAATCCTCACCGGATCTAAGGCTACGCCTCCGGTTCCGAGCTTTCCGGATCGGCCGAATCTGACCCAAGTCGACGGCAAGATGTCGAAGTCGTTCTTGGGCGACTCCTTGGAGGAGACCTCGCGAGGGGCGGCAGCGCCGCTGGCGACGTGCGGGCCGGTGACCCCTTCGTGGCCGACTGGCGAGTGCCACGCACGGGTTGCCGAGCGACGGGTCGTACCCGCGGGCCACCCTCCCGCCGCCGGCACCGAGGACAGGCTCGGTCCGCACGGCGCTCGCGGATTCGCGTCGTGAGTCTCGCGGGAGGGTGGCGTCGTCAGGTCGGCGAAGGTCGATCGTCAGCGCGGCTCGTTGTCGCTCGCTGCTTTCGTCGCTTCGCCGGTCGGCGCGAGCTGGTCACGGAGCTGGCTACGGGTGCGGTTGAGCTCGGCCAGGGTGGTCTCGATGGCGCGGAGGCGCTCGAGAAGATCGGGGTCAGCGCTGGCCTCGGTTGCCGTAGCGTACGCCGGCTCCGAAATCACCGCCTCGTGATCGTGGCCCCGGCCCTCCGGCGAGGGCGACGTGGGGATCCCGAGTGCGATCTGGATCCCGTGAATCTGGTGCTCGACCTCCGCGACACGATCCGCGAGCGTGCGCACTTCAGCAGCGCGTGGCGTCTTCCACCCGCGCACTTGCACGACCTGGGAAACCGCGAAGCCCGACAACAAGACGGCAAGGAAACCGAACAGGGTCGCCAGCCGCGCTCGCGGACGTTTGGAATCGACGTTCATGACGTTCCTTTCTCTGGGGGTGGGCGGCGCGACCATCGCCGCATCGGGGAGTTGCTCCGGCGTGCTCGTCGCAAACGGTGGTCCTCAACAGACCCCGAAACTGGGCCCGCCGTCGAGCCGGCGGTTGCTTCCCCCGAGGGGGCGCCCCGGGCGTGGCCGCAGCCCCTGGGCGGACTCGAGTTTCGGTCTCGGAGGGCTCGAGGCGCGCGCCATCGAACTCGACGAGCCCGCTGCCTCCCGACGAAGTGGCACCTCCCTGAACGAAATCGTCGCCGAGGTTGAACGATCCGTTCTCCCGAGTGGCCGTTTGCGCAAGGTCCAAGACGCCGCGTGCGTGGCGTCCGTGCCCAGCCGCTGCGCGTGGCCCGGTTGGGGCGGTTGCGCCCACGACCCGCCCATCTCCTCGGCGTTCTCCGCAACTTCTCTTGGGCTGCGCGGCGCTTTGGGCCACAATCCCGGGCCCGTCGCGGTCTGCACGACCTGGGTTACGGGGGGCAGTCATGGACGAGAGCCGGAGCGCAAAGCCATCGTGTCTCATTCTCCCCCGAGCTACGGCTTCGTGATCGACAACCGCCGCTGCATCGGTTGCCACGCGTGCACCGTGGCGTGCAAGTCGGAGCACTCCGACCCCATCGGCATCAACAAGACCTGGGTCTCCTATATCGAGAAGGGGACTTTCCCGGACGTCTCCCGCGAGTTTCACGTAATGCGCTGCAACCACTGCGCCGATGCGCCCTGCGTGGAGATCTGCCCAACCGCGTGCCTCGTGACTCGCAGTGACGGCATCGTCGACTTCGATCCCGGCCGCTGCATTGGCTGCAAGGCCTGCATGCAGGCTTGCCCCTATGACGCGATCGCAATTCATCCGGACACCGGCACCGCCACGAAGTGCAACTACTGCTCGCACCGTGTCGACGGCGGCCGCGAGCCCGCGTGTGTGGTCGTTTGTCCCGCGGAAGCGATCATCGCCGGCGACTTGAACGACCCAGGGAGCCGGATCGCGCGCTTGGTCACAAACGAGGACGTGACCGTGCGCAAACCCGAGAAGGGCACGCGCCCGAAGCTCTACTACGTGGACGGTGACGCGTCGGCCCTGAATCCGTCGGGTGCGGCGCTGCGGAGCGAGACCCTGTGGGGCAGCAAGGCTCCCGATCTGGCGACTGCCAGCCAAGCGGCGGTGGCTCCCGACGCCACCGAGCGGGGTCGTCCGCGGCGCGCGTACGACATTGCGCAGCGCCACGCCGGAAGCTGGGGCTGGAAAGTGTCGGCATACCTGTTCACGAAGTCCATCGCCGCCGGTGTGTTCGTCGTACCTGCGCTCGCGTTCCTCGCCTCACCGGCGCCGTCGGCATGGGTGTTCGATGCTTTCCGTGTGAGCGTGCCGATCGCACTTCTCGCGTTGGCGATCACGGGGGCGCTGTTGGTGGCGGATCTGAAGCGGCCGGAGCGTTTTCTGTGGGTGCTGCTGCGACCGCAGTGGCGTTCCTGGTTGGTGCGAGGCGCCTACATCATCACCGCGTACGGTCTGTTCCTGCCGCTGTGGTGGTGGCTGGGACCGACCCGCGCCAGTGGGGCAGCGAGCTTCTTCGCGGGGCTTGGCCTACTGCTCGCAGGGGGTACGGCAGCCTACACCGGCTGGCTCTTCGGGCAGGCCAAGGGGCGTGACCTCTGGCAGTCGCCGCTGGTCCCGGCCCATCTCCTGGTGCAGGCCGGAGCTGCCGGCGCCGCGACCTTGCTCATTGCGAGCGGTGGGTCGGTGGGGTCGCTCGCCAAGACCTTGCAAGTGCTGCTGCTCTTGAACCTCGGTCTCATCGCTCAGGACGTGTGGGGGAAGCACGCGACTGCCGATGCGTCGCGCGCGGCCCGTCTCCTGCGCACCGGGGATCGAGGGGTCTGGTTCTACGCCGGCGTCATTGCCGCGGGTCATGTCTTACCCATGGTCGCTCTGCTCGTGGGTACCGGGGTTGGGGGAGTGTTGGCCGCGCTGCTCGCTCTGGTGGGATTGGCGGTTTACGAGCACCTTTGGGTCGAAGCTCCGCAGCGTTTGCCGTTGGCTTGATGGAACGGGCCCCAATCCGCGCACGGATGAGTGCGTAGGCCCGAAGCCAATGCGCCACGACACGGTGCACTTCGGTGAGTGACGGCCGATCACCCGAGATCGCGCGTTCCACGCGGCGATCGTACGGGCGTACTGGAAAGATGGGTCCATGTCGGGGCGCAAGATCGGATGGATCGAACGGCTTGCAGCGCGCGTCGGGCTCGTCCCCGCGCAGAAGGCTGACCAGCCCTCGGAGCCAGCTGCCCGGGGCACCGACGGGGCCCTGGCGGCGTACCCACCGTTTGCTCAGTGGGGCGATTGGCTCGAACTCGATGCCAAGCGGCGTCCCCGTCACTACCAGCTCATCCCGACGACGTGCTTCAACTGCGAGGCCGCGTGCGGCCTCTTGGCGTACGTCGATCGCGAGACCGGCGCGCTCACCAAGCTCGAGGGCAATCCGCTCCATCCCGGCTCTCGGGGCAAGAATTGCGCGAAGGGCCCAGCCACCATCAATCAGGTGAACGACCCCGATCGGATCCTTCACCCGTTGCGGCGCGTGGGGCGGCGCGGGTCGGGTCAGTGGGAGCGTGTCTCCTGGGAAACTGCGCTCACGGACATTGCCGGCCGCATTCGGGAAGCCCTCGACTCGGGTCGCAGTCGCGAGATCATGTACCACGTCGGCCGGCCGGGGCACGAAGGGTTCATGGAGCGACTGCTCACCGCGTGGGGGGTCGACGGTCACAACTCGCACACCAACGTTTGTTCGTCGTCGGCACGGCTCGGCTATCAAATGACCTTCGGGTACGACCGGCCGAGCCCTGACTTCGAGCACGCGCAGCTGATTTTGTTGATCTCCGCTCACTTGGAGTCGGGGCACTACTTCAATCCGCACGCCCAGCGCATCATCGATGCCAAGAACCGCGGCGCGCGTATCGTCGTGATCGATCCGCGCCTGTCGAACACTGCGGCCTCTGCCGACGTCTGGATCCCGGCGCGCCCGGGCACCGAGGCGGCGGTGCTTTTGGCGGCGGTCCGACTGCTCCTGGAGCGCGGCGACGTAGACCGGAGTTTCGTGCGCGACTGGGTGGACTGGCGCGGGTTCCTGCGTGCCCGGCATCCGGAGGACGCGCCGTCGGTGGACCGTTTCCTCGAACGGTTGTACGAAGCCTATGAGTCGTTCACGCCTGAAGAGGCGGCGGCCGAAGCGGGTATCGATGCGCGTCTCATCGAGCAGCTCGCGTCCGAGATCGCGCGCGCCGGCACCCGTGTGTCCGCGCATGTTTGGCGCGCGGCCGCGACGGGCAACGAATGGGGCTGGCAGGTCGCTCGCGTCATGGGGCTAATCACGGCGCTCACCGGTTCCGTGGCGACGCCGGGGGGCACGAGCCCGCACGCCTGGAACAAGTTCAAGCCGTCGTTCTGGTCGACGCCCGAACCGGTGTCCGAGTGGAACGAACTCCAATGGCCGCGCGAGTACCCGCTGTCGTTCTATGAAATGAGCATCCTGCTCCCGCACTTCCTGCGGGAAGGTCGCGGGAAACTCGCGGTGTACTTCACGCGGGTCTACAACCCCGTCTGGACCAATCCGGACGGTTTTGCCTGGCTCGAGGCGCTCCGCGATGAAGCCAAGGTGGGCTGCTTCGTGGCCCTCACGCCAACCTGGAACGAGTCCGCGTTCTTCGCCGACTACGTGCTGCCCATGGGCCACTCGCCCGAGCGTCATGACATCCAGAGCCAGGAGACTCACGCAGGTGTGTGGCTCTCGTTTCGTCAGCCGGTGCTGCGAGTGTTTCGCGAGCAGAACGGTCAGCCGGTTGCGAGTACGGTTGGCACGAACCCGGGCGAGGTGTGGGAGGAAGACGAGTTCTGGATCGATCTCACGTGGCGCATCGACCCCGACGGATCGCGCGGGATTCGCCGCCACTACGAGTCGCCGTACCGCTCCGGGGAGAAGATCTCGACCGACGAGTACTATCGTTGGATCTTCGAGAACGCGGTGCCCGGTCTTCCGCAGGCTGCCGCCGAGAAGGGGCTGACGCCCCTCGAGTACATGCGGCGCGTCGGTGCTTTCGAGGTCGCGCGCGGGATCTACCGACCGTACCTCGAACGGGTGGCGCCGGGCGGCGCGGTGATCGACCCCGATACTGGGATCGCAACGGTTGACGGCAAGGCGGTCGGTGTCGAGATCGATGGCGAGGTGTGCGTCGGATTCCCGACGCCGAGCCGGCGTATCGAAGTGCACTCGCAAACGCTCGTCGACTGGGGCTTCGCAGGGCAGAGCATCCCCGACTACGAACCGAGCCACGTCGGCCCGCACGCCATCGACCCCGAGCACGGAGTATATGTCCTGCTGCCAACCTTCCGCTTGCCGACCATGATCCACACCCGCTCGGCGAACTCCAAATGGCTCAACGAGATCTCCCACTCCAACCCGTTGTGGGTGTTTCCGGATGACGCAGCCCGCCATGGGATCGCCGACGGCGACCTCGTGCGGGTGGAAACGGCGATCGGTCACTTCGTGAATCGCGCGCGGCTGACCGACGCGATCCGCCCGGGCGTGTTGGGGTGCTCGCACCACATGGGGCGGTGGCGCTTGGAGAACGGGCCGGGTTCCGCCTGGAGCGCGCCCGTCGTGCGTATCGAGGAACTCGACGAACATCGGCGGCGGCTCCGTGTCATCGAGCCGGTCGCGCCATTCGCATCGGCCGACCCGGACACGCAACGCATTTGGTGGCGGGAAACGGGCGTGAACCAAAACCTGGCGTTCCCGGTTCAGCCCGATCCCGCGAGCGGCATGCACTGCTGGCACCAGGTCGTGAAGCTGAGCCGGGCACACCCCGATGACCGGTATGGCGATGTCGTCGTCGACTTGCGAAAGTCGAAGGAGCATTGCGAAGCGTGGCTCGCGAAGGCACGGCCGGCGCCCGGTCCAGGCGGCCTGCGTCGCCCACTGTGGATTCCGCGCCCCGTGCGTCCGCGTGCAGAGGCTTATCGGCTGGAGCCCTCGTAGCCTTGGGCGTCTCCTAACTCCGCAAGCACCGCTGACGGTATCGTGGCGTCGTTCTCGGCGCGGGCACGGGGCCACGACGAGGTGGATCGCCGAGTCCGTCACGGATCTTGCGCACCGGACTGGCTCGTTGGCTGCGCGGAACGGGGGGGCTCAGTCTCGATCGCGCGACTCTTCGCTCAGTGCCACCAGCGCCCGATCGAGTCCGTCTACCACGGTCGCCAGCCGCTCGAAGTCGACTTTGTCGACAGTGTCGGTGCGCTGGTGGTAATGCGGATAGCGAAACGGGGCGGTGTCGGTCACCATCAACGCCGGGTAGCCTTCTTGCCAGAAAGACCAATGATCCGACCAGCCAACTCCGGGTAGGCTCTCGGGAAGAGCCGCGCCTTCGGATGGAAACTGTGCGTGTTCTCGGTAGAGGCCGATCAGCCGCCTCACCCAGCCGCGGGAACTGACGTTGCCCACGAACGCGATGAAGTTGCCACGGGACGGATACACCAAGCTCAACGGCGGAGGATACTTCTGGCTGCCCTCCTCGTCGGAGTAGTAACCCATGGTCTCGAGGGAGATCATCCCCAAGATCTCCTCTCCACGCGCTCGGCAATTGCGCGCACACACGCGGCTTCCCATTGCATCCGTTTGGAAGTAGGGCGGTTCCTCATTGACGAACGCGACGAATCGCACCGTGATCGGCGGAGTCCGGGTCCGAAACCTTCGTGCGAGTTCGAGGAGCGCGGCCACGCCGGTGCCGTTGTCGTTCGCCGCCGGGCAATCGATGTCGGAGTCGTAGTGGGCACCGATCAAGAGGATGGGGGCGTTTGGGACGCTCCCAGCGACCGTTACGCTGAGGTTGGCGACTTCGCGTTCACCGACCCGGTAGGGTTCCCGGATGACGCGATAGCCGGCGGCCTCGAACGCGAGGGTGATCGCGCCCTCGGCCTCCGCGAGCTGTTCCGGTCGGTCGAGGTTGCGTTCGCCGATCTCCTCGGCCAGCCGACGCACGTCCGCGGTGAGCCTGCGCACGGTTTCCGGGTCCGCGGTCGGGCGCGCGCCCACATAGCTGCTCCCGGGCATGCGGATCATGAGGCAATGGGGCACAAGGAGCAGGGTTCCGACGAGAACGCCGAGGCGAACGAAGACCCAACGATTGACTCGTAGCCACGGGCGCCGCGGTTGACCGACTGTTGCGTGCACATGCGACTCCACTGCAGTTCACTCGTTCTCTGGAATTCACTCGTTCTTGCCGACGCCCAACACGGTAACATTCATGGCGAGTGACACCAACGCAGGAGTGGCGATTCCAGTTGGAATTCCGCCGAACCGGCTACCCGGTGCGGACCGGATTGGCCGCCGGCTCCAGGCTCCGGCCACCCCGTTGCTTGCACGGCTTGAGTGTGCTATCCGGCGCTGAGGAGTTCGGGGCCAGTGGCAGCCTTCGACTTGCGCAGACCTTGGCCGGCGGCGAATGAAGAGGAGTCGAGCGTGTCCAGTAGCCTGTGGATCCATGCGCGCTTGGTCGTGTTCGTGCTCGTGGCATCGACTGCCTGTGCCGGGCCGAGTTCGCGTGACCCGAACTCGCCAGGCTCAACCCCGCCTGCGCCCAGCTCGAGTGCACCGCATGAATCGGTGTCGGCGAGTCCGCCCGCGCCCGACCCGAGCGCTGAGAGGCCGCGGGTCACGATGCCGGAGGCTCCACCCTCCCGCACGTCCGCCGACCGAGCGCAGCGCCTCCTCACGGAGATGTCACTCGCAGAGCAAGAGCGGCAAGCGGCTTCGCGCCACGCGCTCACCCAAGCCGAGCGGCTCGTGAGCGAGCTGAGCTACGCCGAAGCTGCGGACGTCCTGCGCAGGGCTCTGTTGCGGGATCCGAAGAACGAGGCGCTCAACCGACGTCTCGCCCAGTTGCAGTTCTTGTTGGGTGAACGATCCGGGGAGATCCAAGAGTTCACGCGCGAGCTGCGCGAGCTGGCCCAGGTCCGCGATCAGCAAGTCATTGCCGAGTTGCACCAGTTGTACGAGCAAGGGGTCCGGTTGCTCGACGAGTTGAAATTCGCAGAGGCCACGAAGACCCTCGATCGCCTGATTGCGCGCATCGACAGTCTCGACTCGACGCAGCCACTCGCGTTCACCGAGCGTGTGCGAGAGCTCTGCGAGCAGGCGCGGCAGGGGAACGCGAAGTAGGGTCTCTACGCCGAGCAGATGTTCGCGAGCGCGCGGCCGATCCCGCGCGTGCCCCGGTTTGACGCCGGTCGTTTTCGCAGGGTTCGCCCTCCTTCTGACGGTCACTCCCGATGTGACGCCTCCCGCTCCCCCCCAACTCCCCCCGGCGCGGGAGATTCCTCCACGCTGTCCGGGGATTTCTGGAACCAACTGCGTGGCGCGACACTGACTACGTCGCACCCAGCCCCGGAACGAGATCGCGGAAGTCACTTCCCCGCGTTGTGCTGAAGAGCCACCTCTACCGTGACGGCGTCGATCGGAGAGAACGCCAACCGGCGACGCGGGACTACCGAGCCGCAGCCGGGCCGCAACTGCCCCCTCAAAGCCGGAACCTGCCCGAGCAGCTCCATCCGTCTCGAGGACCAGAGCGGTGCCCGGCGGTCAGTTCCTCGGCGCCGAGTGACGAGCAGGCGCCGGGGGGGCTCCACCTCGAGGCTGGCGATGCAGAAAACGCGGGTGTCCTAGGTTTGCGCACGCACTCGACGCGGTAGACTCGGCCCTTCCTACCCGCCGATCGCTCGGCCGGGCAGCCCGCCCCCAACCCCCGAGAGGACGACCCGTGTCGAGGAATCTGTTCGAAGACTGCGTGCAATTCGTGACTTCTCGAGGACTGGCCGAATCGGGAGCGGGAGGCCCCGGGGGCTCCCGGTCTCGGGCCTTGTGGGGTTCGGTTTTCTTGCTTGGCTTCCTGATGACTCAGAGCCCAGCACACGGCCAGGGCGCGGTGATGCAGGGAGACTCCCGCTGGGCCTATGACGGGAACCCTGGCTTCGGTGAGTTTCAGCCGGCCCCATCGGTCGACCACATGTTTCAGCAGTGGTGGTTCTACCGCGTCGCAGGGGCCACCCAGGAGAGCCAATTGCCGTTTCCGGCCCCCTCGGAGGCCTACGTGGGCAACGTAGTGACGCTCGGCTTCACCGAACCGCTCTTCAGCGCCACGGCCTCCGTGACCTTGACCGACGGTGTCAGCGCTGGCGCGGCGACGACGGTGCACGAGATGACGATCACGAACACCAGCGCCGCTCCGCTATCCATGCAGTTCTTCTGCTACGTCGATCTCGACGTCATCGACGACGATGACGACGTCGCCACCCTCATCGGCGGGGATCCGACGCACATGCGAGTGACCGATGGCACGGGCGCCTACTCCGAGTTCCGGGGGGTTGGTGCCAGTGCATATCAGTCCGGCCCCTATCCTTCGATCATCATTGAGTTGACCGATGCGGGCCTGACGAATCTCAACAACTCGGGGATTCCCTCGGCAGCGACCGATGTGACGTCTGCCTATCAGTGGGATCTGAGCCTCGCCCCCGGCGCGTCGCAAACGCTCACGGTCTTGATCACCTGCAATGAGGTCGCGAACGTGGTAGCCCCGCCGCAGGGGCAGTTGGTCCGTGGGGACTGCAACGATGACGGCGCTCGGAACCTCGTGGACGTCATCTTCTACCTCGGCTACCTGTTCCCGAATGGTGCGCCGAATGCTCTCCACTGCGACGATGGATGCGACGCGAACGACGATGGCAGCCTCAACCTGGTGGATGCGATCGCGCAGCTGAACTCGCTGTTTGGAACTCCTCCCGTTCCCTTGCCCGGGCCGTCGATGTGCGGACTCGATACGACCATGGACAACCTGGGGTGCACGGGCTTCGTCACATGTCCCTGAGTCGTATCGAGGTCGTGGCAGATGTGGCGACCAGGTCGAGAGTCCTTCGACGAACTCTCTAGCGACAGACCAGGGAACTCACGGTGTTCGACATCCCGATGAACTTCACGACCCCCAGTGGCGCCACGCTGGGCGAGCTCATCGGATCCTGGTCGGAAGGCCCGGCGACCCGAGTCATCTCCGCCCCCTGAGGGATCCCTGAGGGTGCGAGACGCGGACGTTTCCTCTCGCTGAGTTCAGCGAACGTCGGACCTGAAGCCCTGGAACTTCGTGCGTTCGTGACGGAGGACATCCTGGCGCGACATGGCAACAGATGCGGTACATTCTGTCGCAAGGTGACCGAGTTTCGGTCCCGAGAGCTTCCACGAAATGCCAACTCGCCGGTTACGACTCAATGCTCGGAGAAGCACTCCATGGCGTACACCATTCAGACCAAGTCTGGCCCACGGGGGCCGTTCTCGATTGATCAGCTGCAAGCTATGGTGGATGCGGGAAAGCTGCCGTTGACCTTCTCGGTGACCGAGCTTGCGTCCGGGTTGTTGATGGACGTCAAGGATCTGTGTTCCCCCCCGGCGCTGATCGACGACGGGGGCCACGAAGACGAATCGAGCGAGACCGACGCGTCCCCGGAGGTCGCTCTGCAACGGCACGCTCCATCGCGTGCGGGGAGACGTTCGACAGGAGGACGCGTCAGCAGCAGAGGGCGAGGAGGGTCTCGACGCAACGGCGGGCGAGCCTCCGGACGCGCGTTCGCCGCCCCCGTGCCGGCCCGCAAGAACGTCGTGCTGGGCGTGATTCTCGCCTTCTTCTTCGGCCCTCTCGGATTGCTGTACTCGAGCTGGAAGGCTGCGCTCCTGCTCTTCGTCGGGCTACTTTGCGCTACCGGGTTGGCATTTCTGGTGATTGTCGACCAGATCAGCGGCCCCGCGGCGACGGACGATCCATCCGCAGCTGCCGTTGGGAGTGCTCTCTTCCTAATTGGCCTGCCGATTCTGAGCGGAGTCGTTGCGGCCATCACCGCGGGGGTGATCTGCAGCAAGGGTAACCAGGCGGCGAACCGCCTTCTCAACGGCCGCCGCCGTTGATGCGGTCCAGCCGTCCAGTCCAGCGACCCTGACCCAGCAGCATTCAGAGGCGGTTGGATCAAGACGAACAAGCGCGTCCTGATCGAGGGGACGAGCGAGGGCGGCGCCTTCGGAGCTTCTCCGCTCGGTCGGTTCGCGTGGGTTCGGCTGTCCCGCGAACACTCTTCCCCGGAGGCGGGAGCGAACCGGCCGAG
>JBFWWP010000050.1:0-23497 GCA_050246115.1 Planctomycetota bacterium | reverse complement strand
CCGCGTGGATCAACGCGTGGCAGCGGTCACACACCGCGACCTCGTTCGCGAGCACGGTGCGGCCTCCGCGAGCCCGGAAGATGATGTGATGCGCGTGGAGTCGGCGTTTCGACCCGCAAGCCGGGTTTGCGCACCGTGCCCCGTCGCGCAGGATCACCTTGCGCGATAGCGCAGCGGAGTTGGGCGCATCCCGAAGCCCATCGGGAAGTGGTGCGGTGCCTGCTTCCTTCTCGGCCGGCGATTCCTCCTCGGACGAGGCGTCGCCGGTAGAGATGTCTCCTGTAGAGGCTTCTTCGGTCGAGATGTCCTCGATTGAGACGCCCCCGGATGGGACGTCCCCGGTCGAGATGTCCACGGTGTCTGCGGCCGCAGACAGTCTGGCGATGCGATCGGGCTCCACGCTCACGGGACCGTCTTCGGTCTGGACCGAGGCGGCGCGACACTCGCGGCACGAGTGATAGACGATGGCCTGCGCGGGTCGAGTTCGCCGTCCCGCGTCACCTTCCGGTCCTGTTGAGAGCGGGATCCTCCCAGCGAGAACCGCATCCGCCCAGCGGAGCAGCGTCGGGCGCGCGTCGCCGTCGCCCTCCGGCTCGTTCTCCCCGAGCGCCTCCTCTCCAAGCGCCTCTGCCACGAGCGCGAACGCTGCCTGCACACGCTCCTTCTCCTCGAGCGTCACCTCGATCGACAGCTTGGTGACGAGATTCGGCAGTCCGTTTCGCTTCTCGCGCGGTGCCGCTCGCCCGCTGCGAAGAGCATCGCGAACCTCGGCCAAGAACTCGCTGACGGGAAGTTCCCACGCCAGCTCGATCCAGGCCGTCTCGGTCTCCGGCGTAGCCGCCCGCGCCGCGTGCCGCACCTGATCCCACGACAGGTCGCCACTCGCGAACATCCCTCGCAGCCCCGGCAGAACTGCCAAGGCCTTCCCGACCTTCAGGTACTCGTAGGCCGTGCTCTTCGCGATCCCCAGCTCCCGATCGCAGTACTGATGGAAGCTCGAGTACCCGAGCTCGAAGCACAGTCGGTCATCGTGCAAGCTCCGCAGCGCATCGAGAAACTCGAGCCGCACCTCGTTCCCAAGCGCCAGCAACGACCGAAGCCGCTCGTGCACCGTCCTCGCTTCGATCGCGCCGTGATCATCCGCGGGCCCGATCCCCTCGCGACCCTCTCCCGCCCCTTCGGCACGCGCTCCGTAAGCGACCGAACTTTCACCCACGACGAAGTCCTGGCCACCCCCTTCCGTAGAGAACGCGGCGCGGATGTTCCCTGTCGCTGCACCGCGATCACGAACGCGAGCGAACACGGAAGCTCCCACGAAGTGAACGGAGAATGGGCGCGGATGGAAGGTTTTCGAGTAAGACAAGGAATACTCCTCTCGAGCACTTGGGCAGGAACGGGAGCATAACGCAGAATGCACCAGAATGCAACACAAGGCTTGTTTTGAGCCAGAATTCGCATCTCGTCCCGCCGCGCTTGATCGGACAGGAGAAGGGTGCTTCGACCTGCAGCACAGGCTCGCCCAACGAGCCGCACACGCAGTGCACCTTCGCACGCGCGCGCGACACCGCCGTGCCATCGTCGACGACTCGTTCACGCGCGTCGTTCCGTTCCGTGCGAACCGAAGACGATGCCGCGAGCGCCGCCCGATCGCATCGTCGGACTGTCTGCGCCCGCAGACACCGCGGACCATCCAAGAATCTCACGGACAGGGCGCAGGCCCCTCGCATCCAAGACTCGCGATCGCGGACACGGCATGCTTCTCAGGCCTCAAACGGTCAACTGTCGTTCCTTCTCCCAGTTGCATGTGGCCCCCAAGCTCAAGGAGGTGCGCTCCCCGCCCCTCGAGGGGCGGGGCGGGGGGGTGGGGTGAAGAGAGGGTCCATTCCGTAGTGGACCACCGATTCCGGATAGTCCCGGGATCGGGGCATTGGGAGCTTCGGCGATACTCGCAGATGTGAAGTCGAGGCCGGGACTGCGGTGGCCAACGGTGAGTCGATCACCGGCGCGGTCACCGGCGTCGTGGTATCGGCCACGGTCGGAGTGGTGGCCGGGAAGGCCCTGGGCAAGGCCCGCGGTCGCGGCAACAGCGATGCAGACGGTGGGGCGCCGCGCGATGCATCGGACAAGCCCGCGCCGCCCCCGACGACAAGCCCGGAGCCCGCCAAGGTGGACAAGGTCGCACCGTCCGACCCGCCGAGCGCGAACGTCGATGCGGGTGACGCGGGCGGCGGACCAATGTGCTTCCCCGCCGGCACCCTGGTCGCGACGCCCGCGGGCGATGTGCCGATCGAGGAAATCGCGGCAGGCTGCGTCGTCTATGGCTACGATGTCGAGACCGGCCAGGTGGTGGAGCGCGAGGTCGTTCAGGTCTTCCGCAACTCGAGGTCCACGACTACTTCGTGGGACACCTCGCGGTGCTCGTGCACAATGAATGTGTCGGGGCCGCAAAGGGAGAAGTGTCCCTGGATTCCAACGCGGTGATCGCCAAACTCGAAGGCTCTCCCGCAGACGCCAAAGCCGTGACCGATGCAATCGGCGGGCGGACTCCGACGGTCTCCCCTCAAGCAACGAAGGAGTTCTTGCGTGGCGGCGGAGACAAGGAGGCACTACGGGGCTTCCTCAAGGAGAATGGCGGAAGAGTCGGCTCAGGCGCTCGCACCTCAGACGTAAACAACCTCATGGGCCGAGGGCTGAAGGAAGCGGACGCTAAGGTCGGCGCTTCTGCGCTCCGCGACGGCAACAAGGTTCTCACCCGGGATAAGAAGTTCCAAAAGAAGGTGCCTGAGCTAACGGAGGGATTCTAGTGTCTGCGTTCAACACCGTTCGTGGCTGGTGTGCGTGCCCGAACTGCGGGAACGATCAGGAATTTGACGTGCAGTTCCGGTACGGTCGTGTCTGGCAACTTGAGTACGCCATTGGGCAGCAACTCCAGTGGAACGGGAACAACGTTGGTTCACCGGGTCAGCGCACTGTTCTTGTCGAAGGAACTGGCGGTCCCTGCGAGTCCTGCAATCGGGACGCCATGGAGTTCGATGTTCGGATCGAAGACGACGTCGTTGTCGAGATCATTCCCGTGGGTCTTGATCGTGACGACGAGACGCCGGAAGGATTTCGGGTAGTGGAGAAGTAGTGAATTGCGCGCCCACGATCTCCTCATGGCGGAGTGATCATCCCGCCACGGAGTAGGTGGCGGAGGCGGGTGCGTTGCCCAGGTTGATGGCGGTTCGTGGGCGTTTGGCGGTCGGTTTCGCCGAGTGGTTGGGGCGATCTGCGGGGTTTCTGCGCTGAACTGGCGTCGTGAGTTGCCGGTTTCGGGGCGAAGTCCGGCCGACGGCGGAGATGTGCACACGAAGAGGCCGGGTCGCGAGTGGTTGCTCGCGACTCGGCCTCCTGGCCACCCCCTTCCGTAGAGAACGCGGCGCGGATGTTCCCTGTCGCTGCACCTCGATCACGAACGCGAGCGAACACGGAAGCTCCCACGAAGTGAACGGAGAATGGGCGCGGATGGAAGGTTTTCGAGTAAGACAAGGAATACTCCTTTCGAGCACTTGAGGCAGGAACGATAGCATAACGCAGAATGCACCAAGATGCAACCAAAGGCTGGTTTTGAGCCAGAATTCGCATCTCGTCCCGCCGCGCTCGATCGGACAGGAGAAGGGTGCTTCGACCTGCAGCGCGGGCTCGCCCAACGAGCCGCACACGCAGTGCACCTTCGCGCGCGCGACACCGCCGCCGTGCCATCGTCGACGACTCGTTCACGCGCGTCGTTCCGTTCCGTGCGAACCGAAGACGATGCCGCGAGCGCCGCCCGATCGCATCGTCGGACTGTCTGCGCACGCAGACACCGCGG
Organism: Planctomycetota bacterium; assembly: GCA_050246115.1. Taxonomy (GTDB): domain Bacteria; phylum Planctomycetota; class UBA8108; order UBA1146; family JAJFFE01; genus JBFWWP01. Next base: position 19,647 of record JBFWWP010000050.1, on the reverse strand, counting down.
ACCATCCAAGAATCTCACGGACAGGGCGCAGGCCCCTCGCATCCAACGTTCGCGATTGCGAACCAAGCATGCTCCTCAGGAGTCATTGTCGCTGGCCAGTCGATTGTCGTTCCTGCGCCCAGTTGGAGACGTACCCCAAGCTCGAGGAGGTGCGCTCCCCGCCCCTGGAGGGGCGGGGCGGGGGGGTGGGGTGAAGAGAGGGTCCAATCCGTAGTGGACCACCGATTCCAGATGGTCCCGGGATCGGGAAGCTCCTGTGTACGACGGCCAGGGTGATGGGTGGCCGTCGAGGTGTTGTCGGTCTGATGGAGCTGTGGTGCCCGTCCAAGTCGCACCAGGGCCCGCTGCACGCCTCGCTTCAATACCAGGAACGACTCGCCAACGAGCGTGATCTCGAAACTCGTTGCCGCCGCTGAAGTCGGTCTGCATCGCCTCCCCCGGACGATGTTCCTGAGGGATGAACACCTCCCGAGGGCGAGAGAGCATGCTTGATCGATGCACGAGGTGCTCTGGTGATTGAAGCCGCTGTTGTTGCACGCATCATCGAAGGCAACCCAGGATGGGGATCGAAGGCGAGTACTGCAGTTCCTGTTCGGGCCACCGGACCTGCCGCATGGGTTGCGCTACGCAGGGGCGGTGTAGCCGGACCCTTCGTCGGCCGTCGTCCGAGGACGGACGGTGCCAGCGCGAACACCCTTGGATCAAACGGAAGCCCTCGCGGCGTCCGAAGGATGCCGCGAGGGCCTTGGGGGGACGGAGTGTCTCAGCGCTCTCAGCAGCGATGACCACCGCGGCAGTGGCAATCCACGATGGTGTGTGCCGGTACCCACACGCGCCGCTCGATGTGCTTCACGCGACCGGGTACCCAGACTTTGCGGTAGTAGCCCGCGCTCAGTTGGACGCGCACTTCGACGCCGCGCACGCGAGCGATACGAAAGGTGGGTTCGACCCACTCTCTGCGATAGCAGCCTGGCTCTTGTACGACTTCGACGCGAGTTTCGTAGTGACCCGGCACCCGGCGTTCGACGCAACCACAAGCCGCGCGGTGGGAACGGCCGTGAAACTCGATCCTGCGGGACGGCGATTCGTGTCGGGCTCGCTCCCGAGGTGTGGTGTGGCAGCCCAGAGCATCCGTCGCCCGGGCTTCATCGGTAAACGAGATCAAGGACAGTACACTCGCCAGTAGCGCTACTCTCGACAGGGTCATCGGTCAGCTCCTTTCAGTGGTCTCTTTGCATAGGCAAGCGGGAGACGGTCGAGTGCGGGGTCGTATTCGATCGAATCCGTAGCCGGCAGCCGCCGGTCGAGCGTTCGGTGTTTCCTGCGAGGGGGAACGCGGGCTGGACCGGGCAACCCGGGTCGCCGAGCGGGGTCGCTGCCCTCAGCCTGCGGCCGCGCTCGGGTCCCAGGGGAAGGCTAGGGAAACAAAAAGACTTGACCTAAATCACCTGGGCCGTATCTTGCCAGTGCTTAGGGGGCGCCAGGGGAGGCCCGGACCGTGTTCCCGCCAAAGGTCCGGTAGCAGTTGCCACTCGTTCTCCGCCACGAGTGACCGTACTCCCCGCCGTCGGTGACTTCGCTAAACGATGTCACTTCGGTAGGTCCAAGCCCGCCCGTTTCGACACTAACCCGGAGGACGGCTGCTCGTTCAGCCGCGCTCAAGACTTTTGCCGTCGTTCGTCGATAAGCCGAAGTGTAGCGAATGGTTTGGTCGGAGCAGGGATTCCCATGTAATCGAAGTACATCATGGCCTACCTGTCCCTACGCTTTCCGTAGGTAGGTTTCTCCTCTTTCCTCGTTTATTTCAGACCCAAACAGCTCCTCACCGAGTAGGGACGGTGAGGAGGTTTTTCTCGAGGAGAAGCGTGGCCCGATTGATGTCGCCGAAGGACGGGGCGGATCGGACGTGGGTTCACACCCCCTGAAGCCATTTCAACGCTCTCTCGAGCGGCTCTTCCACTCGGACCAGGCCCACCCCGGGCGTCTCCGTGGGTGGCTCCAGCGCGGCGGGCAAGTCCTCTACTTGGTCGGTCGTAAGGCCTCCCGCGATCTGGTGTTCGAGCGGGCTGCCTCGCTCTCGTTCACCACGACCGTTTCCTTCGTCCCGCTCAGCCTCCTGGTGTTCTCGCTGTTCGCCTCCCTGGGGCCGAATGGCCTCCTGTCCGGGGCCGCCGTCGGCTTCCAGCGCGCGGTCGAGGACTTCAAGACGCGCGTCGTTCAGTACGTCGCGGAGGACTCGCGGGGCGAAGTGCGGGAGTTCCTGGGCCAGCTCGAGAGCCAGGTCCAACGGCAGGCGGCGAGCGTCCAGTGGCTCGCTCTGTTGGTGCTCCTCCTCACGGTGGTGTCGTTGCTGCGATCGGCCGAGCGGAATTTCTGTGCTGTCTGGAACGTGCCGGTCAAACGGGGCTACCTGCGCAAGCTCGGAACCTTCTGGTTGCTGTTGACCCTGGCACCGCTGATTCTGGCCACCTCGGTGTACGTGCGCGGCTCCCTCGAGCGCAGTCTGGGGGTCGGCGGCGATCCGGTCACCGAAGTGAGTCGCGGACCTGATCTCCCGGAAACGCCCCCAACGGCAGAGGGGATGAGCCCCGTGTCCGTGGCCGCTCGCGGACTCCTGCTCCATTGGGTGTTTCCGATCTCGATCTCCTTCTTTGCCTTCACCCTGCTCCTGACCTACCTCCCCAACACCCGGGTTCGGTTGGACGCGGCGGCGATCGGCGGGACCGTCGCCGCCCTGGGCTGGGAAGTCGGTACCCAAGGGGTCGCGACGTACCTGGACCATGCCTTCTTGAGCGGCGTGTACGGGGCCCTCGGCGTGGTTCCGTTCTTTCTGTTGTGGGTCTACTTCTCTTGGCTGGTGGCCTTGTTCGGGGCAGAACTGAGCTACTGCGTTCAGAACTTCCCGGTGCTCGTGCAGGAGGTTCGCTACCGCATCGTTGGCCAACGCGTCGCGCCCGCCGCGCTCGCCCTACTGTTCATGGAGCAGGTCTACTCGGTCTTCGCGCGGGCCGGCCAACCCCTCGATGCCAGCGACCTGGCGAACCGGTTTCGCGTCGCGATCTCCGAGGCCGAAGAGGTGGCTCGAGCGCTTTGCGAGGCGGATCTTCTCGTCGAGGACCCGGATTCTCGATTGAGTCCGCGGCGCGCGGCGTCCCTGGTGACCCCGGGCGAGGTCGTCCGCTGTTTCCCGAACGGTATCGGGCTAGGCTTGCCCGACTGCGGCTCCGCGAGCCCACTCGAGAGCCTCGTCAACCGTGTCCGACAGGGGGCTGCAACGGCCCTCGACGCGGTGACTTTCGCGGATCTGGCGCCACTCCCGCCGGTCGCTTCCACGTAACGAAGTCGTACGTCCACCGGCGCCGACGGGGGTGCCCTGAGTTCCAAGAGTACGGCCAATTTTGCACTTGCGATTCAGAGCGGTTCCGTATGCAATCCTTACGGTAACGCCCCCGTCCGCTCCAGCTCGGAGTTCCGGACGAGACGCCTGGCAAGCCGCAGCTGCCGGTCGGGTTTCGGAAGAAGGAAGACCCCCACATGATCCAGGAACCAATCTCCGTCCACGAGTCCGGCGAACGCCGCAGTCGGTATCCGTTTCTCCGCGAGTTCTCGTGCCGCCAAGCTGAACTCGACGCCATGCTCGCAAGCCTGAAGAACTTCTTCCGGTCCGCGGACCTGACCGACGGCGACCGCGCCACTCTGGAGAAGCTCGTGCCTCCGAGCGAGCGCGGTGACGCCCTCGTCCCGGTTCGCCCGGTCGTGCTGGTCGGTGGCAGCAGCGGCATGGGGAAGACGCGTATCCTGCAAGAAGCCACCCGGCAAGCACGTGCGTGGGGGCTCCAAGTCAAGGAGGTCTTCTGCTACGAGCGCCAGGGCATCCCGTTCCTGCCGATCCTCCGCCTGGTGAAGGATCTCCTCGTCGAGTCCCCGCAACGGGGCCAGTTGTGGGACCGCTACTCCCACATCTTGTCGCGGGTTTACCCTGAACTCGTTGGCGAGGTGGGCGAGGCTCGCGTCACGCCGCCGCTGCCCGACGAACGCGGGAAGATCCAGCTCTTCGATGCGCTCACGTCGATCCTGACCTCATTGGGACGGGAGCGCCCGCTCCTCCTGGCGCTCCACGATCTCCACCGGAGTGATCGTGGCACGATCGAGTTTCTGGAGTACCTCGGCCGCAACGTCTTCCTCGAGGTAATGGCACAACGCGCCGAAGGTCGAGCCGCGTTGGATTCGAAGGACGCCGGCGTTTCGCGCCAGGGGGCGTGGCGCGAGATCCGGCAAAGGCGGGAGCGCTGGGAGTATCTCACCGAGGGCTTCAGCGAAGAGGCCGACACCACCGCGCAGGTCCCGTCGCGGTCACCCTTGGTGATGGTGCTCGCCAACTACCTCGAGGATCGAACCCCCGGGGTCGAGCCAACGGCGCCTGCGACGCTGTCGCCAGAGCGTGAGGTAACCGCCGAGATTGCGGAGCTCTGCACCGAGTCCTTCGTGCAACACCTCGCGCTGCCGCCGCTCGACCCGATGGAACTCGGCGCCCTGATTCGTCGAACGGTGTGCGACGATGCGATCGACGACGCGGTGGTCGCTCGGCTGCATGCGGCTACCGGCGGCAACCCGCTCTACGTTCTCGAACTCTGCCGGGCTATGTATGACCGCGCGGTTCCCCCTGGCACCGAGCCGCCGACGGAGAAGGCCGGCAAGTTCTGGCTTACCCTCCCGGCCCTGGAACAGGTAGTCGCCGCTGGCGCCGCCGAGACCGCGAGTTCTCCTGAGACTGCGGCGGTGTTGGACGCGGCCGGGGCCGAGCGGCTCGCCGGCAATCTCCTGCTCCAACGCGCTGCGGCGCTGCCCAGCAGCCAGTCCCAGGCGATCCGGCTGCTGGCTACGGTGAGGCGGCCGTTGCATGTCTCGCGCCTGGTCTACTTGTTGGGCGTGCCCCGCCAAGAAGTCGAAGAAACGCTCACTCAGCTCCAACTCCAGGATTTCGTGTCCGTCATTCCGATCGATCGCGCGCCGCGATTCCAGCTCGCGCACGAGGACTTCTCGCGCTTCATCTACGGCGCTCTCGGCTTGGACGAACGCCGGGAGCAGCACGGACTCATCGGGCAGGCTTTGTCGCAGCAGCAGGCGACGGTCGAACCCGTGCGCTCGTTCGAGGTGTACGATCACCTCCGCGAGTCTACGGCTCCCCGCGAGTCCATTCCGTTCGGCCTGTCGGCGGCGCGCTACTTCGCCGACGGGTATGCGCTGCGCCTCGCGGTCAAGATCGAGGCCGACCTGCTTGCGTTGCTGACGGAGCCTGACGACCAGCCGCAGCGGATCGAGTTGCTCGCCGACCTCGCCCGCCATGAGTTGCGACTGGGAGCGCTCGAGGAAGCAAAGTTGCACGCCAAGCGACTGATCGACGAGGGCGGCCAACTCAGACCTCAGCAGCGGCTCGACGCCTACGAGCTGCTGGCGGAGGCCTACGGGCGCAAGGGCGAGCCGCTCAAGAGCATCAAAGTCCTCAATCGGGCCGAGAAGGTGTGTGCCGCGGCGCTCGATGACCGCAGTCGAGCCCGGATCGCAGCGCTGCGCTCGCGGCGCCGCCTCGACCGCCAGGACGTGAAGCGCGCAATCAACCTGAGCATGCGCGGGCTCCAAGCCGTGGAGAACGTCGAAGGCGCGGAGCCGGAGATCATCCTCCTCCTGGATTGCCTGGCCGAGGCACACCTCAGTCGGTCCGAGACCGGTGCGGCTCTGCCGCACTACCAGCGCCTGCTCGAACTCGTGGAGAGTGTCGGCGACGAGACCCGGCTCGCGGCGGTCTTGAGTCGGCTCGGCCGAGTCTACTACGACCGGGGCAATTACTTTCGTTCGGCGCGCTTCTTGTTCAAGGCGCTCGACGTGATTCGACGTCTGGGTGACATTCGCGGTCTGAGCGAAGCCTACGATGCTCTGGGCAAAGTGTATCGCAACTCGGGTGACGACATTCGGGGTATCGAGTACTTCAACCGCAGCTTGCGGATCCGCGAACGCATCGGCGATCTCGAGGGATTGTCGCCGACGCTCAACTCGTTGGGCAGTTTGTACGCTCACAGCGGCGACTACCATCGTGCGGTCCTGTGCTTCCAGCGTAGCGTCAGGAACTCGGAGCGCTTTGGGGACACCAGTGGTTTGGTACGAGCCTTCCTGCATCTCGGCTGGATCTACTATCAACTCGGAGAGCTACGCCAAGTCGAGAGTTTGGCCAAACAGATCCTCATCTTGTCGCAAGAGTTCGGACTGTTCGATCTCGAGGGCGAAGGGCACCGACTGCAGGGTAGCCTCCTGTTTCTGCGCGGGGATTGGCGTCGGGCGGAGCGCGAGTATCGGCGCGCAATCGAGATGGCCGCGAAGCGAAGTTGGAAGCGCGGCGAAGCCGCGGCGTCGCTGGATCTCGGAGAACTTCTGGGGGAGAAGGAGGACTACGAGGCGGCGCTCAAGCTGATTTCGCGCGCTCAGCTGCTTGCGGAGGAGATTCGTTCGATCCCCATGCGGGCCCGAGCCAATCTCTTGAAGGGCAACGTGTATCGTTTCCTCAAAGGAGGCAACGTCGAGCGTGCCAAGGAGAGCATCGAGAAGGGGAGCGAACTCCTCTCGGGCGAGAATCCGCTGCCGTTGCTGTGGGAACTCGAGTACTCCCTCGCCAAGCTGCATCAGAGTCACCTCGAGTTCGACCAAGCGGCGAAACACTACGCGCGGGCCCAGGAGATTCTCGACCGCATTGCTGCCGGTTTGCCGGAGGACATGCAGATCGCCTATCGTGATGATCGGCGCCGGAAGTTGTTCTTCGAGGACTATCGGCGCTTCCAAAAGGAGTCTGCCGGTCGCTCGCAGTCCTCCGCGGAGCCGGAACCAATGCCCGCTCGCGAGGAGATCGCACGTCCCAGCACGAGCACCGAGGGGAGTGTCGCCGCAGCACCGGATCGGACCGAGGACGCGCTCATTGAAGCGATCGAGCGTCTGACCAGTACCGATGACCCGGAGCGCTGGCTGCGGATGCTCCTCGACGAGGCGCGGCGACTCGTTCCGTCGCCGGCCGGTGCGGTCGCTCGCGAACGGATCGGCGGACTCGAGGCGTTGGCCGCGCGCGACATGGGGCCGACGACCGAGTGGGTAGGCCGGGACCGCTTTCCAGGGGCACTCTGCGCGCATGCGCTCGCGACCGGCCAACCCGCGTACTCGGGTTCGCAGGGCGCGGAGCGCGTGCGGGACCTGCCCGGGGCTTCGGGCTACCGGAATCGCTCGGTCCTTGCGCTGCCATTCTCCGTTCCCGATCGCTTCAAGGCCGTGCTCTACCTTCAGCGGCCGAGCGCCGGCAACTCGTTCTCGGCGACGGACGTCGACCTTCTCGGGCGCTTCTTGCGCGCGGTTCGCGGTCACTACCGCACGGTCGAGGCGCTGCGCAGGCTGCGTTACCACCGGCGTGGCGGGCTGTTGTCCGTGGCCGGCTTGGAGGAACGCTTGGATGCCTTGCTCGCTGCCCACCTTGCAGGGGAGCGCCCGATCGCGCTTCTCGAAGCGCAGGTTCCGGGCATCGAGCGTGCGCTCGGCGATGGCACGCAAGCACTGGAGGCGGGTGCGGCTGCGGCCCTTCAGCGGTTGGTGGCGCGTTGGGGCGGGCATACCCCCGCCTATCTCGGCAACGACCACTTGGCGTTTCTGCTCGAAGTGACGACGGACGCGGACTTGGCTGCGGCCGAGGCCGAACTCCGAAGTGGCCTTCGCAGTGTCGCCGAATCGCTCCCGAGTGGGCCCCTGGGAACGATCGAGGTCCGCGCCCTCGATGTCGATCTCGGGGCCAACAGCGGCGCCGACGAGGTTTTCGTGGAATTGCAGTCACGGCTGTCGCGGCACGCAGCGGAGTTCCATGTGGAAACGGAGATCGACCGCCTCAGCACCACCGACCTCACCCTCAAGGAGGCCAAGTCGAGACTGGAGCGGCGCTACATCACGGCCCAGCTACTCAAGTCGGGTGGCAACATCACCCGCGCCGCGGAGTCACTCGGCGTGCACCGGCCGCAGTTGTCGAACCTCATCAAGAAGCACAACGTGAGGCGCGAGGACTTCGAGTAGGCGCCGAGTCGCGGCCGGCGCGTGGCTCGTTCCGATCGGTGCCGGGGTCGGTGCCGTGATCGCGCCGGGTTGCGCTGGCGCGGGAATGTCACGCGCCGGCCTATGCCGACTCAGCGGAACAGGCCGACTCAGCGGAACAGGTTGTACTTGACGATGCAGCGCAAGGCCGAGAACGCGTCACGCCAGCCGATTTTCTTGCCCTCGGCGTAGGTGCGACCGGCGTACGAGATCCCGACTTCGTAGACTCGGATACCTGGGATCTTCGCGACCTTGGCCGTGATCTCGGGTTCCACGCCAAATCGTCGCTCGCGCAGACGAATGCCGGCGAGCACCTCGCGACGGAACAACTTGTAGCAGGTCTCCATGTCCGTCAGGTTGAGGTTCGTGAGCATGTTCGAGGCCAGGGTCAGGAGTCGGTTGGCTACGTAGTGCCAGAAGAAGAGCACTCGATGGGCGTCGGCACCCTGAAATCGTGATCCGTAGACGACGTCGGCCTTCTCGTCGAGGATCGGTTGGAGCAAGCGGGGGATGTCGTTGGGATCGTACTCGAGGTCGGCATCCTGCACGATCACCCAATCTCCCGTGGCGGCGTCAAAGCCGCTTTGGAGGGCTGCGCCCTTCCCTCGGTTCTGCTCATGCAAGATGAGTTGGTCGATCAGTCCAGCCTCTCGCAATCGACCCAGGATTTCACGCGTTCCGTCTCGCGACCCGTCATCGACGACGATGATCTCCTTGGGGACATCGAGGGCACGGACGCGCGCGACCACTTTCTCGATCGTGTTCGCCTCGTTGTACGCAGGAATGACCACGCTGAGCCGACCACCCGGGCCCTTCGTATCGCTTCGCAACCCCGTCACGTCGCCTTCTCCTTCTGGTGCCGAGCATCCCGGATGCCCGCCACTCGAGCTTCGTCTCCCGCGTTACCGAGTGGCAGGTTCGTGAACAGCGGCCGAAACTGCGCCGGAACGAAACAGCCCGCACTCGAGATCATCGAGTACGGGCTGCCCTGATGCCATTCGGTTCGATCCTGTGCGTAGCTCGCGAGTCTCCATTCTCGTGGAATCGCCGCTGTACGCCAAGGAGATCTCGAGGTGGAAGGGACGGTGCTTTTCCCGGCCCGACGGTCACTCGAGCTTCCGTCTCTCGACGATACCCTGGTGGTGTTTGCAGAAAGTCCGCTGAACGACTCAGCCGCTCGCCAACCACCACCATGGACATGAATCGCCGAGATTCGGGATCAACTACATAGCGAGAAAATCGTGCGCGCGGACGGTCTTGCGGCCGTTCGAGGTAGCGCGCTTCGCCGCCTGATCGAGGTACCAGCCGACCACCATGTTCAGGCCGTCCAACGCGTCCCCCGCAACGTTGACACCGTGGGCCTTGAGCGCCGCTTTGGTCTTGCTGCCGACCAGCAGCATCTCGCCGCTCGCGGCGGCTTTCTTCTTGCTCGCGGCCTTCTTCTTACTGGCCTTCTTCTTCGCCATTCCTGAATGCTCCTTCCAACGGTTTCCTCGAAGGGAACCTCATCGCCGAGAGTCCCGGGACGAATTCCGCTTAGTTCCCCCCCTTTGGGCGTCGAATTCTGCCAGAAACGCCGCAACAGGGAGAAAGGAAATCTCGCGCATTTTGGCGAGAATCAGCCCCAGGCCCTGCTTCTGGAGGGTTCATCGGTCACCTCGCGCAGTCTGCCGATGGCGGCGCTGCGCGATTCAGGGTCATTCGTGAACGAACTCCGCCGGCGATCGAGGCCCCTTTTCGATGAAGTTGCTGACGCCGATTCGCATGTCCCGAGTCGCGCAAACGGCGCCGAACATCTTGGCTTCGAACGCCAGGCCAGCGGTCAAGGGCAGGCGGCAACCCTCGAGGATCGCGCGACACAGGATTGCGTCAACGGCCCGACTACGGTGCCCTATGTCGACCCTGGGCAGTTCGGCGGGGACCGCGAGTGGGCCGGTTTCAATCGCTTTCAGAGGGGTTCTGCCCGAGGCCGCGTCACGCACCATCTGCACCGCTGCGGCGACGAGATCGCCCTCGACTTCGCGTGCAACCAACCCCAACGAACACGCTTCGGCGGACGAGATCGATCGGGTCGTGCGCAGTAGCTCCGCCGCGCGTTCGACTCCGATCCAGCGCGGGAGCCGCTGTGTCGCACCGGCTCCCGGAATGATCCCAAGATTGGGTTCCGGCTGCGCCGCGAGCACTTTCAGCCCCTTCCGCGCGAGGCGCGCATGGCACGCCATCGCCAGTTCGTTGCCCCCGCCGAAAGCGAAACCGTTCATGGCGCAGACCACCGGTTTGCGCAAGCTCTCGATCACGTTGAGGGTCCGCTGCGACCCCAGAGAAGTCCGCTCGCCTTCAGCGGCGGAGGTGATGGCCGCCAGGAAGTTCACGTCTGCGCCCGACACGAAGGCCTTCACGCCGAACCCGGTCAGCACCGCTCCGATGAACTTGGGATCCGCCGCGATCGCCGCGAACTGTTGCTCGAGCTGGGCGAAGGTGTCCTCGTTCAGCGCGTTGAGCACTTTGGGTCGGCGGATCTTGAGCACTGCGACGTCGCCGTCGTCCTCCCGGATGACCGTCGGAATGCTCCACGGGAGCCCCGACTTGGCCTGGTCCCGCAACACCTGGGGGACCTTGAATCCCGGGAACTGACGTGCGTAGTTCTCGACGAGCTCCAGGCTTGCTTGCACACCGATCTCGTTCATCAACCGGAACGGTGGGGCGAGGTCCAAGGCGAGTTCGTTCGCCATGTCGAGGTCCGCGATGCTCGCTACGCCGCTGTCGAGGATCTCCGTCACCAGACCGAAGAACGCCCCGCGCAGGAGGTCGCCTAGCTGCGCCTCGCGCTGGGCGTCCAGGACGACCTGCTGCCCGCGCTCCGGAACGTCCCACGGCTTCTTGGACGCGACCGCGTCTGCGAGGAGCGTCGTGCTTTCGAACCAGGGCGACACCCGTTCCGCATAGATCGCGAGCGCTGGGTAGGTGATTGGATTCCCGCCGGTCAGGTTCATGGCGGTGAAGGGCCCCACCGTCAGGTCGAGGGCCCGGCAGGCCACCGCGTCGACCTCACGCGATGTCGCGAGGCCGCGTTCGACCAGGAGCGCAGCCGCGTGGAACACCCCTTCGAAGATGGGGTCGAGCGCGTATCCGAACCGACTCCTCACCTGGATCGGGACCTTGCCGATTTGCTCGTAGAGCCGCATCAACGAGGCCGTCAGGGTGGGGCTGGTCGTCGCCGCGGGCACGATTTCGACGATCGGGTTACGTTCGGCGGGGAAGAAGTAGTGGATCACGAGTGCTCGTGATCGCTCCTTCAGCGAGGCAAAGATCACCTCGGGTTCGAGGTGGGACGAGTTGGACGCGAACACCGTGTTCGCCGGGCACAACTGCTCGAGTTGCGCAAAGATCCGCTGCTTGAGGTCACGGTTCTCGGTCGCGGCCTCCACGATGAAGTCGGCGTCGGCAAGCGCCTGGTAGTCGGTGCCGAAGTGGCACGCGGCTTTCATCGCAGCACCTTGCTCGCTCGTGAACGCACCGGTTTCGACGCCCTTGTCGACTTTGCGATGCAGCTTCGTGCGACCCCGTTCCAGTGCCTCCGGGCTGATGTCCACGACGTGGACCGGCACTCCCGGCAGAACCTTCGCGAAATACAGCGCGATGTCGGGACCGATCTGTCCCGACCCAATGACTCCGACCTTGCGGAGCTCACGCTCTCCGACCCCCATTGTCATGGCAATGCCTTTCAGATCTGTAAGTACTCGTAAGAAGCGGTGCGGCCCCAACTCCTAAGGCCGCCGCGAAGTGCGGGCTCTCTGCACCGCTGCGGTCGAAGCGCGTTCCCGCTTTCCTTCGTTGGCAGCAGAGTTCGGCGTGGCCAGGACTCCATGGTCTTCGTCAGTGCCCGGAGACGATGCTCGAGAGCATTTCCAGTTCTTCGTGACTCGCCTCCCGGGCTTCGCCCACGCGGAGGTCCCCAAGTTCGAGCGGCCCAATCGCGATGCGCACCAGCCACTCGACTTCGCACCCGACCGCGCTCGCCATGCGACGGATCTGGCGGTTGCGACCCTCTTCGATCGCGATCCGCAAAACCGCGCTCTTGGCGCTGGTTCGTTCGACCACGATCTCCGCGGGGGCGGTCGTTTCGCGCGGCCCGATGACGATTCCATCGCGCAGCTGCTGCAGGGCTTCGGAGCCCGGGGGCGGCGCGACTTTCACCCGATAGAGTTTACGCACCCCCGAACCCTTTCCCAGGATGCGATCGGCCAGAAGGTTATCGTTCGTGAGTAGGAGCAGGCCACCGCTGGCTCGATCCAGTCGTCCGACCGCGCGCAAGGATCGGTCGGCGGCAAGGGCGGGCGGGAGTCGGTCGCGCACGGTCTCCCGGCCCTTTTCATCCCGCTCCGTGACCACCACGCCTCGTGGCTTGTTGAACAGAATCAGGCGCGTCGCCCGCGCGGTCGTTACCGGCTGGCCGTCCAATGTGACCTGGTCGTGTCTCGGATCGATCCAGACATCCACGCTTGCGGGTGGTCGACCATTGACTTCAATACGTCCCTGCTCGACGAGGGTCGCTGCCTCTTTGCGCGAGGCGACCCCGCAGCGAGAGAGGTGGCGATCGAGCGAACGTCGTTTCGGGTCCGGGGGCATCGGGATGACGATCTCTGTTTCTGACAGCTCTGGCTTCGGCTTGACCGACTCGGAACACGTCGTTCGGCCCTCGTGGGGTTGCGCCCGGCAGAGCGCGCGGTCAGCCGCCCCGATTTGCTCCCGGGCCGCGTCCAAGTCATCGCGGGGACGGTCGCCAGGAGCCCGTGTTCGGTCCGGGCTTCGCCGTTTGGGTGTTACTCGAGCTTGGCGATGCGCTCGTTCGTGGCGGCTTCGACCTTGGGGTCCGGGAAGTCGCGCGCGATCTTGCGGAGTTGACGGATGTGATCGGCACTGTCCGCGGGCGGGCGGGCATCGATCCGCGCGATCTGATCCATGGCCACGCTGACGATCGCCTCTTGCAGATCCCGAGCCTCGATTGCCTTCTTGTAGCCCGCGAGCTTCGCCAGCGGGGCGAGTTCCTTCAGGGCCGAGGCCCACTTTTCCCCGGCGTGCGCCTTCTTCGCCTTCTCCAGCCCCTTGGCCAGACGCACTTCCTGGGCGTCCGCGAAGGCCAGCGCATCCTTGATTCGCTGGCGAATCGCTTCGAACTTGATGCGCTTGTCCGCGGTGCCGGCGGCGACCCACTTCTGCATGAAGTTGCCGTACCAGTCGGTGACCACGAAGGTCGGGCTCTTCGGAGAGACTTCGTAGAGCGTCCTCAGTTCCGCGTGGTCCTTGCCAACCTTCACCATCGGCGAGCTTCGCGACTGGATCGACATCTCCTCGGTCGCGAAGATCTCGTGCTCGGCCTCGTCGTCGGCCGGAAAGTAGAACAAGATACCGTAGCGCGCCTGTTCGGCCTTCTCGTAGGCTTCGCTCAGGCGCACCCAGGCAGTTTGGAACCCAGGGTCCTTGGGTTTCTGGCCCCACGCTCCACTGCTCACGAGGCTCAGAAGCGTGCACATCAGGATTGCCTTCATGCGGATCGTACCCTTCACGATCGTTCGTCTCCTCTCGCAGTTCTCTGCCGCTCGCAACCCCAGGGGAGCCGCAACTTGGCGGGCCCCATTCTAGCCCGAAGCAAGCGCGAGCCGCGCCTGATTTGGCGCTAGATTCCCTGGAGGGGGCGACTCCAAACCTCGTGACTGCGGCCAAGCCGCACCCCCTCACGCAGGCACGGTTGCTTCTGGCCCGTAACGCAAGGCGTTCGCCGGAGCTCCTCCTCGAATGCGCTTGACTTGGGTGTCGCCCCGCGCCACCCGGGGCGCACGGTCGAGAGTCCCTCCGTGTGGCGCCGGTGGCGCCATCGAGTCGCGGTGCCGTCGGGGACTGGCGGGGAGAGTGACGACAGAATACGATCGCCCGGCGTTGCTCACGGTGTTGCACACTCTACCGAGGTGGAAATCCAAGTGCGGCTCGACCTTTCGGTCCTGAATCCCGAGCAACTCGCCGCGGTCACGGCCGGGGACGGCCCCTTGCTCGTGCTGGCTGGGGCGGGTACGGGCAAGACCCGAGTCATTACCTATCGCATGGCGCAGCTCATTCGGAGCGGCGAAGCGGGCGATCGCATCTTGGCCATCACCTTCACCAATCGGGCTGCCTCCGAGATGGAGGAGCGCCTGTTGCGCATGTATCCCGAACTCGATCCACGACCGACGATCTGCACGTTCCACGCGCTGGGGCTGCGGATTCTTCGCGAGGAGCATGAGCGGATCGGATTCCGCCGCCGCTTTCCGATCTACGATGACTCCGATACCCAGGACCTGATCACGGAGGTCCTCCGGGACCTCGCAGGGGTCGCCGCGGCCGAGGCCGGGGTGCAGGGTGCTCGCAGGGCCATCTCGAACTGGAAGAACCGTTTCGTCCCTCCCGAGGCCGCAATCGACCAAGCCGCGGACGACGCCACCTACTTGATGGCGCGCGCCTATGCTCACTACCAGGAGCGGCTGCGAGGGCTCAACGCGGTCGATTTCGACGACTTGATCTTCGGGCCAGTGCGCTTGTTCGAGGAGTTCCCCGAGGTGGCGAGGGCGTGGCAGGATCGCTTTCGCCACGTCCTCATCGACGAGTACCAAGACACCAACACTGCCCAGTACCGCTTTGCCCGGGTGCTGGCCGGGGAACGGGAGAACCTCTGCGTCGTGGGCGACGACGATCAGTCGATCTATGCCTTTCGCGGCGCGGAGGTCGAGAAGATCCTTTCGTTTCGCAAGGACTTCCCACGGGCCAAAGTCGTCACCCTCGAACAGAACTATCGCTCCGTGGGGACGATCCTGGAAGCGGCCAACGCCGTCATCGCCAACAACCCGCGCCGGCACGCCAAGCGTTTGCAATCCGCTCGCGGCCCGGGGCGGCCGATTCCCCTACTGCTCCTCGAGAACGAAGAGGCCGAGGCCGAGGAGATCGTGTTTCGAGTGCTCGATGCGCGGCGGCGGGGAGTTCCCTGCCGCGAGCAGGCGATCCTCCTTCGGTCGGCGATCCAAGCGCGCCCGTTCGAAGAGAAGCTGAGATTCCACGGAGTCGAGTACACGATCATTGGCGGGCAGTCGTTCTTCGATCGACGCGAAGTCAAGGACCTGTTCGCCTACCTGCGGCTGGTCGTGACGCCAGAGGACGACATCGCGGCGTTGCGGATCCTGAACACGCCGCGGCGTGGTTGGGGGAAGACCAGTCGCGAGCGGTTGGACACCTGGGCGCGCGAGCACGGGGTCTCGATCCTGGAGGCCTTGCGGCGAGTGGAACAGATTGCCGGCGTACCGGCCGCAGCCCGCAGTGCGAGCCAGCTACTGGTGGCGGCGATCGACCGGGCCGCCGCGACAGTGGACCAAGGGGCGGTAGCGGCGACCCAGCGATTGTGTGAGGACCTTGGGTTCGAACAAGCTCTGCGCGAGGTGTCCGCCGACAGCCAAGACTTGGAGTTCCGGCGCAAGAACGTGACTTCGGTGCTTCAGTCCATCGAGCGTTACGAGGAGCGCGCCGGCACCGGGCACTTGACCGAGTACCTCCAGAGCATGTCGCTCCGGCGCGATACCCAGAGTTCCGATGAGACCGGCGACGTGCTGACGCTCCTCACCTTTCATGGTGCCAAGGGCCTGGAGTTCGCCCACGTCTATCTCGTCGGGATCGAGGAGGAACTGATACCCCATCGCCGGGCGGTGGCCGAGGATCCGGATCGGGGCCTCGAGGAAGAGCGGCGGTTGTTCTACGTCGCCCTGACGCGCGCGCGGGATCACCTCACGCTTTCGCGGGCCATCCTGCGGCGGCGCTTCGGCAAGGACTTCGAGACCCTGGAGAGCCGGTTCGTGGCCGAGATCCCCGACTCGGTCCTGGAACGGCAATCGATTCGGCACGAGGATCAACCCGCGGCGAGCGGGGAGCAGGTGGCCGACTTCATGGCCCAGCTCCGTGCGCGGTTCGCGTAGGCTGGGCCGGTTTTAGGGTGCCCTCTCGACGCGCGCTCGCCAGCGCCTACCATGTGGCCCCTTGATCGTTCTCGATCCCTCGACCAGGAGCTGCCGATGCGGATTGGCATCATCTCGCGTGAGCCCAAGAGTTATAGCACCCAACGACTCAAGCAAGCGGCCGCCAGCCGTGGGTTCCGTGCGAAGGTGCTCAACACTTCGCGTTTCGCGATCGACCTCGATCGGGAGAATCCGGACCTCCACTACAGTGGTCGTCCGGTGCCTCACTTCGACGCCGTGATCCCGAGGATCGGCGCCTCGGTTACGTACTTCGGCACCGCCGTCGTGCGCCAGTTCGAGCAGATGCAGGTCTTCTGCGCGAACTCCGCCGGAGGGATCACCAACTCCCGCGACAAGCTGAGGTCGCTCCAGATCCTCAGCCGCCACGACATCGGCATCCCGCGAACCGCCTTCGTCCGCGACCGCGAGGACGTGCTGCCGGCGATCCATCGGGTTGGTGGGGCGCCGATCATCATCAAGTTGCTCGAGGGAACTCAGGGGCTCGGCGTCATCCTGGCCGAGTCGGTCACCGTCGCGGAGGCGATCATCGAGACCCTCCACAGCACCCGCCAGAACGTACTCATTCAGAAGTTCGTCGCCGAGAGCAAGGGCAAGGATGTGCGGGCGTTCGTCGTCGGCGACCGGGTGGTCGCGGCCATGCGCCGGGTGGCCCAGGGGCAGGAGTTTCGGAGCAACGTCCACCGAGGCGCGCGTGCCGAGCCGATCGAGCTCGACGAGCGCTATGAGCGAACGGCTGTTCAGGCGGCGCAGATCATCGGGCTGCGGATTGCCGGCGTGGACATGCTCGAGGGCCACGACGGTCCGCAAGTGATGGAGGTCAACTCGTCCCCGGGTCTGGAAGGGATCGAGGCGGCCACTGGGCTCGACGTGGCCGGCGCCGTGGTGGACTATGTGGCCCAGCACGTGGCGTTCCCGGAGCTCGACGTGCGACAGCGGCTGACCGTCACTCAGGGTTATGGCGTCGCCGAGGTCTACGTTTCGCGCGGGAATCCTCTCGAGGGGCTCGACCTCGAGCAGTCCGGGCTGCGAGACCGTGACGTGGTCGTGCTCACGATCCAGCGCGGCAAGGAGGTCATCGCGAATCCGAAGGGCTCGCGAGTCATCGAGGCCGATGACCGCTTGCTTTGCTTCGGAAAGCTCGATGAGATCCGGGCGATGATCCCGGGGCGCCGGAAGCGGAGGCGCAAGAAGATCGGGCGGCTCCAGCGCGGGGTTGCGCTCGGATCCGCCGACGTTCGCGACCGGCCCGCGGACCGCTGACACCCGTCGTCAGGACCCGGATTGGACCCGGGTCGGGTCGGGCGGCGGCCGATGGACGGCCAGGACGTCGAAAATCGAGCGCATGGCCCGGCGGACTCGAAGGGAGCTGGATGTTCACGCCACCTTTACCCTTCCTTTACGTCTGCGTGCTCGGATGTTCGTCCTCGAGTTCCAGAGAAAGGACCCAGTGAAGGTCATGCTCTACCCCCTGCGGTGCCTCTGTTTCGTCCTCGCCACGCTGCTCGCTCCGCTGCACTCCGGGTGTTCCCCGAGTAGCTCGGTCACCGTCGAGGTCGATGGCTCGAGTACGGTCTACTTGATCAGCGCGGCCGTCGCGGAGGACTTCGGCGCGAGCAACCCGACCATTCGACCGACGGTTGGACTGTCCGGAACCGGGGGCGGCTTCAAACGTTTCTGTGCCGGCGAGACCGCGGTTTCGAACGCCTCTCGTCCCATTCAGGATCTCGAGGCGGCAAAGGCCAAGGAGAATGGCGTCGAGTACATCGAGTTGCCGATAGCGTTCGATGGGCTCTCGGTGGTGGTGCACTCCAAGAACACGTTCGTCGACTCCTTCACGGTCGATGAACTGAAGCGGATTTGGGAGCCAGGGAGCAAGGTTCGCACCTGGCAGGACGTCCGCGCTTCGTGGCCGGCGCAGCCGATCCGGCTCTACGGCCCCGGCCCCGACTCGGGGACGTTCGACTACTTCACCGAGGCCATCGTCGGTAAGTCGAAAGCCTGCCGCACCGACGCTACTTTCAGCGAGGACGACAACGTCCTCGTTCGCGGCGTCGCGGGAGACGAGAGCTCCTTGGGGTTCATGGGCTTCGCGTACTACGAGGAAAACCACGCTCTGTTGCGAGCGATCCCCATCGATGGCGGTAAAGGACCGGTTGCGCCGTCGGCCGAGACGATCCGGCTCGGGACGTACGCGCCGCTCTCTCGTCCACTGTTCATTTACGCTAGCGTCAAGCACCTGCAGCGGCCCGAGGTCAAGAAGTTCGTCGAGTACTACCTGGACCGTGCACCTACGATCGTGAGTGACGTCAAGTACATACCGCTGCCGGCAGAGGCCTACGAGTTGGCACGCCGCCGACTCGCGGACCTGGCGACGGGTAGTCTCTTCCAACATGCCCGGCCGGGAGCCGATGTCGTGGCAATTCTCCGTGGCGTGAAGCAGCCCTGAGAGGGGACCGGAGTGAGTCGCATCACTCCGAAAACGCCGATGAACTTCTTCGAAACGACCTTTGGCCCGACCCACCGCCAGCTGCGGCCGAGGCGATCATGACCCTTGGAGGAGGCACGAGTCGCGTGAACGATCCGAGCCACGGCCAAGAGGCGGACGTCGGCGCGCGAATGGCCACCTCCCAGGAGGCCGCGGAAAGCGCAAACTTCCCAGAGCCGATTCGCGAAGTCGGGAACCTCAGTCGCAGCGGCCGGGTGTGGAGCGAAGAACTCATTCGCGTGCTCCTGGTCTGTTGCGTGCTGGTGTCCGTCGGCACTACGGTGGGGATCGTCGTGGTGTTGGTGGCCGAAGCCGTGCCGTTCTTCCGCTCGGTCGCGGCGAGCGACTTCTTCTTCGGAACCAAGTGGAACGCGCTGATCGAGCCGAAGTCTTTCGGCGTCCTTCCGCTCCTCTGTGGTTCACTCCTGGTCGTCATCGGCGCCAGCCTCATCGCCCTGCCGATAGGGTTGGCGAGCTCGATTTACCTCAGCGAGTACGCGACTCATCGCACGCGGTCGGTGCTCAAACCGGTGCTCGAGATCCTGGCTGGGATTCCGACCATCGTCTACGGATACTTCGCGCTGTCCTTTGTCACGCCGGTACTCCGGACGTTCCTACCCGGCGTGAACACGTCGAACGCAGCCAGTGCTGCCATCGTGGTCGGGATCATGGTGCTGCCCATGGTGGTATCGCTCTGCGATGACGCCTTCCGGGCGGTCCCCGACGCGCTTCGGCGAGGGGGGTTCGCGGTCGGGGCAACGAACTTCGAGGTCTCGACCCGCATTGTTCTGCCTGCGGCCTTGTCCGGTGTCATGGCCTCGTTCGTATTGGCGTTGTCTCGGGCCATCGGCGAGACCATGGCCGTAACGCTTGCCGCCGGCGCCACTCCGAAGCTGACTCTCAACCCGCTCGAGAGCATTCAGACGATGACTGCATTCATCGTTCAGGTCAGTTTGGGCGACACCCAGCATGGCACCGTCGAGTACCACACGATCTTCG
>JBFWWP010000049.1:13045-25859 GCA_050246115.1 Planctomycetota bacterium | reverse complement strand
TGCTCTAACACGTAAGTCTGTCGGCTCTTCTTTGCTGCCCAGGTCACAGACCGCGAGCCTACGCTCCAACCTTCATCGGCCGCGAGACGAAACCTGTCAGTTTGGCGGGTGAGAACGCGGGGGGGGGCGGGGTAAGGTCGGATCAATGAACGGCGCGGGTACAGAAACAGCGTCAACATGCTCGGGACCCGCCACCGCCGCCAGCGTCAGGGAGACTGGGGCCTCGCATGGAGCTTTGCCGCGCCGCTGTCACCGCTTCTCCAGCTCCGCATCTCCAGCAAGAGCTACATCCGCCCGGATCTGTTGATCATCGATGACATGGGAATGAAACACTTATACCGGAATCATCACATCAATGTGCCCTCCCGGCACTCAAGGATCCAGCGTTTCACTCTAGGGTTCGATTCAATCTGCTCCTTGTGAGCCGCGATGTACGCATCAACTCTGCTCCGCGCTGCCTCGGCGATGCGTCCCCCTTTCTCAACTAAGTGACCTAGACCGTGCAACGCGCTGAAATCGCATGGCTCATCTCCAAGCGCCAGGATCCTGTCTAGCGTTAGCAACAGCTGCTCTTGCTCCCACTCGGACTCTGTGAAAGTAGCCATGTTGTCAAACCACATGTAGGAGTCTACCGTTGCACGCTCGGGATGGCCCTTGTAGTAATTCGCAAAGGGCTTCCACATGGCATCAATGCAGTCTCGTTTGCACTGGTCCTCGAACCGACGCCAACCCATCAGGATCCCGATGGGACTCCAGAGCACTCGACGTTGGACTCGCTCCGCTACCCGTTCGCTGACTCCTCCCAGGATCTGTTCAAACTCGTTGCACAGTCGCACAAAGTGACCACAGACCACCCGACGCTGTTGTGGGTCATGCCCCCATTGGAGCAGTAGTCGTCGCGGAGAGGGTTCCATCCAACCCTCTTCCTCGTCTGGGTCCTCCCCTGGCTCTAGCTCTCCCATCAGGTGCTGCAGGTACTCCTCAAACGTCACTTCTGCCCCCTTCAGCGAAGGTATTCCCCACCCGCGTCTGAGCCCCCCGAGGGCACACGAGAAGACCCAGCGTAGCCCCGTGGAGTGGCGAACTACAACCCTCCGGCCAAGCGCCCGATAGCCTTGCCAATCTTGCCAATCAGGTTAAGCAAACAACGGTGACAGCGACGCGCTATCCTACCGCCCATTCGCCACTCGCGCCCGCGAACTACAGACTGCCTTGCCCACGTCGACTCGAGAGTGGGCAGTAGCGGGGCCTGACGAAGGAACGCCTCAGCCCCAGAGGTAAATCGTGCCGTATTGCGCGGGCGTGTCCAGCGTGGCGGCGTCAGCGCAAGGGGCGAGCGAGACGCCCGCGACGAGAGACGCTACGGCCAGCAGACAAGGGCGCTTCATTGCGACGTCCCTTCGCCTGCAGGAAGCCGTTGCTGAGCAGGGTCTCGGTCACGAGCCCGGGACCGCTATGGGCAAGACGTGGGTGCGCAAGCGAGTGCGGAGGTGGCGTCGAATCCACACTGCGCGAACGGCGGCGGCGGTGGCGCACCGCCCGTGAACAGCGCCGCGAGTAGATAGATAGCGTCCCCAATGTTCGCCGCGTCATCGTCGTTGGTGTCCGCGCTGAGCGGGCAGTCGACGTGCGCGTCCTGAAACAGGAAGCCCAGGATGCACACGACATCACCGATGTCGACCGTCCAATCGCCATTTCACGTCGCCTCGGCGGAAAGGACTCCTGGGCAAGAGCGGGAACTCGCCGCTCACGAGCACGAGTGGGGCATACCCGTCACCGTACAGTACGAAATTGGTGTACGGCGGCGACGTGCCAACGGTCTGCCACGTCAACTGCGTCGATGTGCCCGTCGAACTGCCGACGAGACTGAGTCCACCGACGGCGTAGGAGACCGCGACGACCGCCGTGTCGGGCGGAAACTGGAGCGTGGAAACGCCCTGGAGGCTCGTCAGGCACCCAACGGCGATTCCGTCACCAAAGATCTCGATCGCGAAGAACTCGGGTCCCGCGCCCCCGTTGATCGACGCGAGGACACCGATCGGCTCGGCACCCACAGGCGCGACGAGAAGGGGATCGTTCGCGAACGCGAGTGAGAAACCCGAGCAGGGGGTCGGGCCAAAGGGCGGCGTTTCGGCTCCGAACATCACGACGACATCGAGGCTACCCGCTCCGGTGCTGGGCGCATACGCACCGACCGCACCCGGCGCAAAACGAATCGTCAGGTCTCCGCCATCTGCCAACGCCAGGGCGGGAAACATGGATGCCAAGACGGCGAGCACGACGCGCATGTTGGTCACCCCTTCCGAATCCCGTTCAACCCGAGAAAGCACCGGCTCGATCGAGCACGCCTATTGTCCGCAACGTGTTGGGCCAGAGCCAACACGAACTGGAGTCCGAACGGCTCGACCGTGTCCTTCCGCGCGCCCCTTCCTCCCGCTCTTCTTCACTCAACATCATTGCGCGGCATCCTCATGACGGCCAAGCCCCCTGATGGTGTTCTATAGAAGAGGTCGCTCGCGACGGTTTGCTCGCGCTCCTCGACAGTTAGATCTTCATAGTCGAGGAAGGGAAACGCGGCTGCCATCCCGGCTGGTGGCGTGGCTGGCGTCGCCGTCCCGTTGCGGTCGGAGCTCTCTCTGTGTTCCACGCTTACTAGCCTGGTGTTGATGTCGGACAGCAGACGCAACACTTCCGGGCCGAGGTCGTTGCCCCCAATGGCCGCACCAACCTGTGGTCCAGTGGAAGAAGGAACCGAAGCGGGGCTCACCGTCTCATGTTGACGGCGCTCTATGGCGTCCAAACGTCGGCCGATCCGGGCAATCGCGACCGCCACGTAGGCAGCGGTCCCGGTCGCCGTAGCTAGCGCTAGCACTGGTACGAACCAATTCAGCGTACGTTTCACGGAAGACCTTTCCGTGGTGCTCATCAACCGTCGCAGGTCTTGCCCAGGGTCTTCTCCCAGGGGACCCGCGCTCGGAGGCAACGGCTACCGTAGTCGCCCTCCGACCCGAACGCAACCAACGAACCACGGGGAGCGCCCCGACACCCAGAAGGGATCAGAACGAGAGGCGTCCGAAAGAGAGCACGTCGCGCCTGCCGGTTCGGTTGACCGCTCGCTGCGCTCGTGTTCGACTGGCGTGGGTGAAGGATCGGCATCCTGCGGCCAGGCAAGGCCGACTCTGCTTGGCTGCCGCGGATCGGTCTCGGCCATCCCGTAGCCCGTTCGAACCTTCACGTCGTCGAGGTCCGTCCTTCCGTGACCTCGCACAGTGACACCGGACTGTGACCCGGACTGTGACACCGGACAATGTGTCCTCGCACAATGACCTCAGACAGGGAGCTCACCATGTACACGAAACACGACTTCATCCGGGCGGTCGCGCACGAGACGAAGATTTGCCAGCACCTGCACGGCAAGTTGAGCGAGGCAGCACTGTCGTACCGTCCGGCGGCGGGCGCCCGTTCGACGCTCGAGCTGCTGCAGTACCTCACCTACTGTGCTTCGGGTCCGGTCGAAGCGCTGGTCAAGGGCGACTGGTCGCTCATCGCGGGCTTGCGTGAGGAAGCGAATACGCTCACGCTTGCCGAGTTCCCGGCACGCATGGAGACGCAGAGGAGCCGCGTCTCTCGAGTCGTCGAAGGCCTGACCGAGAGCGACCTGGGCCGGCCCGCGCAACTACCCTGGGGCGTCACGACGACTCTGGGCGCCGGGCTGGTCGACACCGCGCTGCGCTTTCTGAGTGCGTACCGACTGCAGCTGTTCAACAACATCAAGGCGTGCGGTCACCCCGAGCTGAGCACCCACGACGCATGGCGGGGACAGAGCGCACCAACCAAGTCGGCGTAGCGAGGGACGTCTCGGGGGCGTTCGTTCCCCGAACGGCCCTCAGCTCAGCCTTCTCGAGGAAGTCGGGCACGGCCCGAAGCGGCCCCGAGACGTGACTTCACCCAGTGCGATGGGATGTCGCCCTAGGAGTCGCCCAAGAGTAACTTCACCCTCTTGTTCGTCGCTTCGGGCCATCTTCGACCGATCCGAAGACCTCGAAATCCTCACCGGAAACAACGCTACGCCTCCGGTTCCGAGCTTTCCGGATCGGCCGAATCTGACCCAAATCGAAGGCAAGATGTCGAAGTTATCCTTGGGCGACTCCTTAGGGTGCGAGTGCTCGAGGGTCAGGCAACGAGGATCAGGTGAACTCGAGTAAGGAGAGGCGTTGGCCATGGCGTGCATTGGCTCGATCGGTTGGATGGTCGGTTGCGCGATGTTGGGGCTCGCTGCCCTCGGAGCCGCAGCTTCCGTGTCCTCGCCTCTGGGCAACTCCCCTGCCGGACCGGACCAGGACGAGCCGTGGGAGTTTCGCGAGCTGCAGCTACCCGGCGGCCTGACGCTCCGGTGCGCCGTCGTCCTGCCCCCCGGTTTCGACGCATCTCGCAGCTACCCGGTGCTCCTCGGGCTCCCACCCGGAGACCAGAGCGAGCGCATGGTGATCGCCGGTCTCGCCCGCTACTGGGGCCGCGAAGCCGCGAGCCGCGGGTGGGTCGTGATCTCTCCGGCCGCGCCGGCGGGGCAGTCCTTCGTCCGCGAGGGAGCGAGTTTGATCCCTGACCTCGTCACCGTTGCGCACACCCTGTTTCGCGCCGAGGGGGGTCGGCTTCACCTCGCGGGCGTAAGCAATGGCGGCCGCAGTGCATTCCGCGCCGCGATCGATCGGCCTCTGCAGTACCACTCGCTCACCGTCCTTCCGGGGTATCCGCCCGACGAAGCCGACACGCGGCGACTCCACCGCTTGCGCGAGCTTCCAGTCACGCTGTTTGCAGGAGGCGACGACGCACCGTGGGTGGCGCGCATGCGCGAAACCCAAGAACTCTTGGTCGCGCTCGGAGCGCGCGCCACGCTGGAGGTGTTCCCGAACGAAGGGCACGTCCCGCCGAGCCTCACTGCCGAACGCCTCTTCGAGACCCTGGACGCGCGTCGACGAGAGGCCGCGGCTCGCCCGGAGCAAGAACTGGCCATTGGTTCGGTGCTCGACGCGCTCCACGAAGCCGCTGCGGTCGCAGACGCGAATCGCTACTTCGACTGCTTCACGCCGGACGCGGAATTCGTGGGCACCGACGCGAGCGAACGCTGGTCCGTCGATGCGTTCCGGCGCTGGTCAGCGCAGTACTTCGCGCGCGCGAGCGCATGGGTTTACCATCCCGCGACCCGACACATCGCTCGGGGCCGACGGACAGACGGCCTGCTTTCACGAACTCCTGGACCACGACACCTACGGCGAATGTCGAGGCACCGGCTCCCTCCGCCGAGATGACGGTCGTTGGCGGATCGTGCAATACGCGCTTACGTTTCCGGTCCCGAACGATCGTGCGCGTGAGGTGATCGACGTGATCGCTCGCAAGGGTCCGAGTGCGACCAGCCCGCGCCGCGTCTTCATCGTGCGCCACGCCGAGAAACAGCTCGACACCAACGACAACGACCCGCCGCTCAGCAACGCCGGGAACGCGCGCGCCCAGAACCTCGCTCGTTGGCTCGCCGCGGTGCCGCTACGCGCGATTCTCGTCAGCGACACGATTCGGAGTCGATCGACTGCAGCCCCGATCGCAGCGGCTCTCGGGCGCGAGGTCACGGTCGTCGACCCGCAAGACGCGGCATCGTTGGCCAACCGAATCGCGCAGGAGACCGACTGGACCGACGTCCTCGTGGTCGGGCACTCGAACACCATTCCCCCTCTCGTCCGCGCCCTCGGGATCGAGACGGAGATCGCGATCGCGGACGACGCCTACGATCGACTCTTCGTCGTACGGATCGCGCCGCGGACCGCACCCGAGCTGATCGAACTGCGCTACTAGAACCCCTGGAACCGCGAAGTACGCCCCGCTTCGCCGCAACGACTCAGGCTTGCTGGTCTTCAGTCGCGACGGAAGCCACGAAACAAGATCCAGTGGAGTGGGGCATACAATGACATGCCGATCACGATGAAAACGGCCCGCACCGGACGCCACGGGAGGTTCGGACGAAAGAAGCTGCGCACATGGGACCACGTCGCGCTAGGGCTGAACCCAGGTCCCTGGAACGCGTAGAGCAGCGGGCAACGCCGACAAGGCGGGAGCGGTTCTCGCGAGTGGACGGTGCGTCGGAACTCGCGGGCTTGCGGGCCATTCCACACGTCCTGGAACGACTGGGTCAGTAAGTTGCCCAGTTGATAGCGGGCCTGGCTGGTGCCCGTCGCGATGCAGCAGACATCCATGCGCCCGTCGACCGAGAAGTTGTTGAGATCGGTCCACGGCTTCTGACAGACGAAGCGTTCGCGTCCATGGAACGTACGCCGCAGGCGCTGCCACGTCGATCGCGACCGCGGCGGGTTGGCTCGCGACGCGGCTGCAACCGTCGGTGACGTTGCCAGCGGCGCGGCGGACTCGAGCGTGCCCGTCGAGGACGCGGCCGAGGGGTCTCCCGGAGGGGACACGAGCGCATCCACTGCGAGCCGAGCCGCGTCCCGCGCCAGGCCGTCTCGAAAGCTCACTTCGGCATGCAGTCGTTCGACCGCCGCGGAGTAGAGAACGAGCTGCAGTCGATCGTTGGACCCGGAGTCGACCTCGAGGCATCGATCCACCTCACCGGCGCCGAACTCGAAGGTCTGCACCCAGCGCTGTGCCGATCGATCGAGCAACCCCAACCCGAGACGTCCCTCGCGCACCGCGACGCGCAAGGGAAGCTGCACCACGGATTGCGTCCGGCACGGAACCGAGAAGCTCTTCGCGAGGTATGGCCCCGGCGGACCGGAGTACTCGATCGACACCCGACTTCCGGTCCAGGCGATGGTCGCGTCGGGCGTCGGGGCCTCCCACTGCCGAGCGGGAGGAAGCCGAAACGAGCCGTCGCCGACGGGCGGTTGCGTCCAGAGTCGCTCGAAGTCGAGGACTGCGCGCGTGCGCTGCGGCCCCGCGGTGATCACCAACTGCAGCTCGCTCCCCCAAGCGGGGTCGATGGCACACTCGACATCGAACGGCTCGGCTGTCGACCCGCTGCCCGCGCTCACAGTGCGCGCGAACACCCGCCGCGGCGAAGGTGCCCCGTCGTCCGCCGCGCCGTCGGGCCGCTCGAACGCGACGTGCAGTTCGCCGACGAGTTCGGTGATGCGGAGCATGAGTCGCAGCGCTCGCGAAGTGCTCCCGCGGACCGGCAGCGAACGAAGCTCACGCGCACCCTGCGGGGCCTCGACCCCATCACCGACCGGCGCCGGCTCGGCCTCGACGGTGACGCCCTCGTCGCGCCAGTCGCACCGAAGCTCTCGACCCACGGACCACCCCGCTGCGCGCGGCGCGAGCCAGCGGCCCTCGAAACCCCGTGGAGACAAGAGTGCATCGACGGGATCGCGGCGATAGGCGCGAAAGGTCTCCGGAACGAAACGCACGTCGACTTGCGGCGGGTGTTGCTGCAGCCAATCGTGCACCCGCTCCAACGCGTCACGGACCTCGCTCTCGAACGGGACGAGCTGACGCAGATCCTCGACCGGTCCCGCGTCCGTCGCGATCTCCGACAACGGGCGCAAGTAGGCCCGATCGACCCGGAGTTCCTCGGCCAGGCGGAGGAACTCGACGACTTCGTGGACATTGTCGTGATCGACGACCATGGACACGCTCACCCGCGGTGCACCATCGATACGCGCTGCGACCAGGGCACGGATGTTGGCGAGCACTTCCGGCCACGTGCGGAACTTCATGACCTGCCTGTGGGTCTCCGCCGACGCAGCGTTCAAGGACACGTTCACCGAGTCGACGCCGCGCGCCACCAAGAGTCGAATGCGCTCCGGCGTGAGTCGGGCCGCGTTGGTGATCAAGTAGAAGGTGGCACCGCCGGCACTGAGGGTCGTGACGAGTTCATCGAAGCCGCTGTACAGCGTCGGTTCGCCGTTCCCCTCGATCCCGTACATGCGAACCGTCCGCGCCACGGGAGCGAGAAACCGCTGGAGATGCTCCATGGGGAGTTCGCGCTTGACGATTCCCGTGCGGTGGATCGTGACCGAGCAGAACTCACACGATGCGTTGCACTGGCCGGTGGGGCACAGCGCCATGTACTGGGGGAGGCTCAGCAGTTCCTCACGCCCGAGCCGCATCTCGATGGCAGCGACCAGGGAATTGAACCACCGAGAGCGACGGCACCGACGATGGATGAACCGTCTGACTGGCCCCCAGTGGGCAAGGGCCGTATCGGCGGCGGCTGGCGACGACCTGGAGATCATGCCGGAGTGTAGTCGTGGTCGGCAGAAAGGGCAAAGCGGACCCGGCGCAAGCGGAGGAAGCTGGGGGCGCCGTGACGGGAAGACACGGGTCGAACCGATCCCGATCCCCGACGCTTCGGGTACCCGAGAAACGTCGGACCGCAGTGCCGACGAGGGCTAAGGAGTCGCCCAAGAATCACTTCGACGTCTTGCCGTCGATTTGGGTCAGATTCGGCCGATCCGGAAAGCTCGAAACCGGAGGCGTAGCCTTAGTTCCGGTGAGGATTTCGAGGTCTTCGGATCGGTTCGAAGATGGCCCGAAGCGACGAGCAAGAGGGCGAAGTGATTCTTGGGCGACTCCTACAAGCGAACCGACCCCGGCGGAGTCGGTCGATCGTTTCGGATCGAGCCGACCCCGACGGGGTCGTCACTTCATGTCAGTAGGAAGCGTCGCGACCTAGTACTGGTACCGGCCACCGCCGCCGCCGCCACCGTACCCGCCGCCGCCGCCACGGTTGTTCTCGCGCGGCTTGGCTTCGTTCACGCGAATGCTGCGGCCCTGGAACTCTTGACCGTCCAGGTTGTTGATCGCGTTCTGAGCTTCGTCGTCGGAGCTCATCTCCACGAAACCAAAGCCCTTGGAGCGACCGGTGTCGCGATCCATGATGACCTGCGCGCTCTGAACCCGACCGTGCTCGGAGAAGTACGACTCCAGCGCGGCGCTATCGACGCTGTAGCTCAAATTCCCGACGTACAACTTCTTGCCCATGGCTATCTCCTTAGAAGCATGGACCCTTGGGCCCGTTCGCATACTTTCCTGGCCCGATGGAAAGAGACCAACGCTTCGGTCTAGAAGGGAGGGAGAACTCGCGAGAAGTGCAAGTGGGGAACATCGAGGGGGGCACACCTAACACGCAACTTGTCTCATTCGTCTTACCGTCCGCTCAAGAGTAAACTGTATTGCCGGGCGAGAAGAAAAGGGGGTACTCGAAAATTCTCCGCAACCTGTTTCTACA
The DNA here is from genome assembly GCA_050246115.1 of Planctomycetota bacterium. Lineage (GTDB taxonomy): Bacteria > Planctomycetota > UBA8108 > UBA1146 > JAJFFE01 > JBFWWP01. The sequence goes on along the minus strand of JBFWWP010000049.1, from coordinate 16,624 downwards.
GTTAGGCATGGAAAAAAAGATCTTCTGGCCGCGCAAACCGCGAAACGCCCGTTCGGGGAATCGGGAGGCGGCGCGCCCCCCTCAGGCGACCCGCCGCCCGCCCACTCCGGCGGTCGCACTCACCGTGCCTCGAGCGTCGCGATGAGGTCGACGGTGCGACCGGCGCGCAGAGCGCGAATGCGGATCGTGTCCCCCACCTTACGGGCCTTCAGCGCCTCCGAGTAGGCCTTCAGGTCGAGGAGCGTCACGCCGTCGATCGCGACGATGACGTCCCCGTCGGCGAGGCCGGCCTGGGCGGCTGGCGACCCTGGGGTGACCGAGGCGAGCCGCACACCTTTCCCATTGAAAGCCATGTCGGGCACCGTCCCCAAGCTCACCCTTCGAGCCTCGCCCGTGGATCCGACCGCGGGCTGCGGCGCCCCGCCCGTGAGATTCGTGGTCAGCGGCGCCTCCCGCCCCGCCAAGTAGGTCGCGGCCTCGCGCACGAACACCGCGACCTGCGTCAAGCCGTCGCGGTCGACCTTGTCGACCGTGTCCGTGGGCTTGTGGTAGTCCGCATGCGCGCCCGTGAAGATCTGCACCGCGGGCACACCCACCTCGTGAAAACTCACCTGGTCGCTCCCGCCGGGGTCTGTCGCGACCGCGTCCGCTCCCACACCAGTCGTGAAGCCCACGCCGCGCACGATGTGCGGCCACTCGGTAGCGGTGTTCGTGCCCAACACCAGGAGCTTCTGCGCCCCGAGTCGCCCCACGGTATCGAGGTTGATCATGGCGCGCGCGGCGGTCGCCGGGCGCGCGCCCGCCTGAGCCACGTAGTGACGTGACCCCTTGAGCCCCCACTCTTCGCCATCGAAGGCGACGAAGACGATCGTGCGATCCGGTGCGGCCTGGCTCGCGAGGGCGCGCGCGACCTCGATGAGCACCGCGACCCCCGAGGCGTTGTCGTCGGCTCCCGGGTGAACGCTACCCGCGTTCCCCTCGCGGACGTCGGGCCAACCACGACCGAGGTGGTCATAGTGAGCCCCCAAGACGACCGACTGCGACGCCCAATCGGTGCGCTTGCCCGGCAACACGCCGATCACGTTTCGCAACGAAACGGCGGCGCCCGCAGGCCCGCCCGGCTCGCTCCACACCTGGAAGTAGGACTCGCCATCGCCACCCGGCGCGAGCCCGGCGGCCTCGAAGGCGCGAGCGATGTAGTCGCCCGCCTGCGTGTGACCGGGACTCCCGACGCCACGCCCCTCGCGCTCGGGTGCAGCCAAGAACGTCACATGCTCGAGCAGGCGCGCGCCATCGAACACCGGCTCGGGGGTCGCCAACGGAGTGCGCTTCGGGAACGCGATCGCGACGTCGAGCTCGCCGCCGATGCGAAAGTCGTGGACCAGCGGTGAGTTCGTCACCGGCCACTGCTCCTTGAGTACGTTGGTCGGCTCCGTCCCCTGGAAAACGAGGCAAGAGTACCGTCCGTAGTGCGGTAGCTTGCGCGCCAACCCGGAAACCGCGGCCTCGTTCGCGGCCCCGATCCAGCCCACGACCTGGTCGGACTCCGGCGACGGTCGCGCGACGAAACAGAACGAATGCTCCGCCAGGGCCATGGCCTGAGGACCCACGCGCAGCGTCCCGCGATCGATCACCACGCCGAGCGGACCCAGGCGTTCTTCGGCGTAGCTGCGCCAGCGGTTCTGAGTTCCGAGCAGCCACACCGGGTGGTCGGTCGGCACGGCCTCGATCGCGGAGTCGCGCGTTACCTGCACTCCTTCGCTCCCCGCCCACGAGGTCACGAGCGACTGCCACGCGCCGGGGGCGACGGCGCCTTCGTCGGTCGGCAGCACCAGCGTCACCCGGGGTGCACCGAAGAGTTCGCCCGCGGTCGGCGGCACTTCGCTTCGGTGGAGCCGCCGGAAAACATCGAACTGCGGATCCACCTGCGCGAACAGGGGGGGGCGGTCGACGCGGATCGTGAACTTCTGCTCGCGCTCGGTCATGTCGAAAGAATAAAACCGGGCCTCCGTGTCGCCCCGCAGCATGAGCGCGAACGGCACGTCCACACGAAACGGTTCCTCGGTTTGCCGCTGGGCGAGATCCACCGTGATCTGGTAGCCGGCGGTGAGCGAGCCGGAAGCCAGAATGTCGGTCATCGCGATCTCCGGCGCCCCGGTTCGTCCAACCCACTGCGCAAAGAACGGCCGAACGTCCTGCCCCCCAGCCTCGCTGAAGACGTTCGCGATATCGTCGAAGGAGGCCCGCCGAAAGCGGTAGGTCGAGTAGAACGCCCGCAGGCCGTCGACGAAGCGCGCGTCGCCGAGCTTGCGTCGGAGCATGTGCCACACCATGAGGGACTTGCCATAGCCGACGGCCTGCGAAGCGGACGAGTGACGCTCCCGAAAGTCGGCGAGCGCAATCTCGTTGCCCGTGCGAACGTAGTCGCGATAACTCTTCAGGGTGTCACGCCGGTAAGACTCCCCCGCTCCCTGTCCCTCCTTGATCAGGTGGTCCGCCAGATAGGCGGTCAACCCCTCGCACCAGTTGCCCTTCTCGTAGTCGACATACACGGAGTTGCCCCACCAGTTGTGCAGGATCTCGTGGGGGTAGGACGAGTGGAGAATGAAGGGAAAGCGGATGATCTGCGGCCCGAGCAGCGTGAACGACGGCATGCCGTAGCCGGTTTCCCAGAAGTTCTCGACCAACGCGAACTTCTCGTAGGGATATGCGCCAATGAGCTTGCCGTACATTCCGAGGTACTGCCCAGTCGCTTCGAGGAACTGCTGCGCCAATTGCGGGTCGGGAGTCCGCAGGAACGCCTGTGCGCGAACCGCACCGACGGCACGGCCATACTCGGTCAGGGGGCCACCGACGAGATAGACGTCGTCCATGGGCTGGTCGCAGACCCACTTCGTCACACGCTGAGTCTCGCTCGCGTCGTCGCGAACCCGTTGCCCTTGGCTGATCACGTGCCACGCTACGGGTGCCGTGGCCTGGACACTGAACGTCACGAGACCGTCACCGAGATCGACCAAGTCCGGGAACCAGCCGGATGCACGCGACAACACGACCCCCGGCGTATCAATGATGCCGGGAGTTCGGGCAAACGAGCGGGCATACTCTTCGCGCTCCTCGACGAGCGGGTGGTCGATCGTCCCCGAATAGCGCAGCACGATCGGCCGCGGCCAAGCGGGGGCAACGCGCGCCAATCGGTACTCCTGAACCGGCGCCCCGCCAGGCCCAACCGTCGGCGCGCCCGATGGTGCGACCGCGACGCCCGGGCCGGCGAGGAGTTCGAACCCGGCGTGCAGGACCAGCTTCAGCTCGTCCTTACCTGCCAGGAGTGGCTCTGGTATAAGCATGTGGTCGACGCCCGCGACGCGGTGCGACGCCGGTTCGAGAGTGACGTCGAGGTCGTGGCGAATGCGCTCGACGACGACCGTGGGAGCTGGTGCGGGGGGATCCTGCGCCGCCACTCCCGCGACGCCGACGAGCAGGACCCCGAGCGCGCCGATGGAGAGGATCGCGACGGAGGACGGCCGCCAGCGCCCGAACACCGCGAAGCCTCGATGGTGTGATGGGCGATGGTGTGATGGG
>JBFWWP010000049.1:10215-12945 GCA_050246115.1 Planctomycetota bacterium | reverse complement strand
TGCAACCTCGAGGAGAGTTCCCGCGATCGTTCCAACTTCACAGAGTCGCGAGGCTTCGATGACGCCATGGGTCCCCTCTTCCGATGGTTGGGCAACGCTGAGAGTCCGACCCTCGTCGCGGCGAGCACGGCGAGAACGGGACCGGAGCGGAGCGGAGCAAACGCCGCCTGCCGGCCGGGGATTGTAGGCCGGCGCGGCGGCAATAGGTTCTCATTTTGGTTCGACGGCGACAACCTTCGGGGAGGACGACTCCATGAATGACCAACGCGACATGCTGTTTCTGAAGATCGCCGTCAAGAACGAGATGCTCACCGCCGAGCAGGCCGAGCAGGTGCTCGCCGCCGTCGAGAAACGCCGAGAACTCGGCGTCGTCCGAACTCCAGCCGAAATCGCCCTGGAGAAGCAGTTCCTCACCGCCGCGCAGGTCGAGGCCGTGGAGGGCGCGCTGCGCGCGAGCCTTCCTCCCGAACGTATCGGCGGCTTCCAGATCCTCGAGCGGATCGGCGCGGGTGCCGTCGGCACGGTCTACAAGGCGCGCCAACTCTCGCTCGACAAGGTCGTCGCGCTCAAGGTGCTCAATCAATCGCTCAGCAAGAACCCGAAATTCGTGGAGCAGTTCATCCGCGAAGCCAAGGCCGTGGGCCGCTTGAACCACCCGCACATCGTGCACGCGATCGATGCGGGCGAAGCCGATGGCTACGACTACCTGGCCATGGAGTACGTCCCGGGCGAGACGCTCAAGAAGCGGGTCGAAACGCGACAGCGGCTGCCGGAGGCGGAAGTGTTGGAGATCGCGCGGGCAGCCACGCAAGGGCTGGTCAATGCGCATCAGAACGGGCTCCTGCATCGCGACATGAAACCGGACAACATCCTGCTCGGTCCCGAAGGACAGATCAAGATCGCCGACTTGGGTCTCGCAATGCCACTGAACGACGCGCAGGTGCAGGCCGTCGAGCACAAGCGCATGGGCACACCGTTTTACTTGTCGCCCGAGCAGGCGACCGGCAAGAGCGTCGACGAACGCAGCGATCTCTACGCCCTCGGTGCCACGCTCTACCACGCGCTCGCGGGCAAGCCCCTGTTCACCGGCAAGACCGTGAAGGAGATCCTGACCAAGCAGGTCCACCAAGAGCCCGTTTCCCTGACCGCGGCGGGCGTGTCCGTGTCCAAGGCCACCGAAGCCCTGGTCATGAAGCTCCTCGCCAAGGACCCGGCTCAGCGCTTTCAGACCGCGGAAGGCCTGCTCGAGGCCATCTTGGCGGCCGAGGGTCAGCTCGCGCCCGCCAGGTCGGCGGAGACTCAGCGTCCGGCGCCCCGAAGCCGACGACCGGTCGCGACCGACGCCGGCTCGCGACCCGCGAGAACGGAGCGGTCGGTGCGGCAGGAAGCGCTGGGGGTCGGCGCAACCAGCCACCCGTACGTGCGACGCAAGACGGGCGCCTACACGATGGCCGGCGCGATCGGCGGTGGCGCGGTGGCGCTGGTCCTGGTGTTGATGGCGGTCTCGCGCAACCGCGCAGAGGGTACGTCGGACGCAGCCATCGAGGCCGCCGATCAGGCCGCCCTGGAGCAAGTCGATCAATCCCTCATCGAGACGCGGCGCAAGCTCTGGCGCGAAGAGATCGAGAAGACCGATCGCGAAGTCGCGGACAACCTGGCCGGCCTACTCACCCGCACCTCGAAGAACTCCGAACGGTTGCGGGGCTTGAACCACATGCTCAGCAAGAACCTCGTGAGTTCGTCGGCTCCGCTGATCATGGCCGAAATCGACAAGATCCTCGGGGCCGAAGCGGCGATGGTGACCGCGCCCATCGACCAGGCCATCGCCAAGGCCGACGAACTGCGCGCGCAGGGGAAGCTGCGCGACGCGATCAGCACGATCGACGCGATCCCGCAAGAGATCCAGAACCTGCCGGACAACGCCAGACGGCTCAAGATCTACGTCGACGCAGTCCAGGCCGAGATCGATCAGCGCTGGGCCAAGGACTACGCGGAGTTCGAAGCGGCGCGTAAGGCGAAGGACTTCGAACGAGCCATCGCCGCACTGGACCGAGCGACGGACTACGCCGACAGCCAGACCAGCTCCGACATCGCCCGATCCCGCACCGAGGCACTGGAACAGAAGGCTGCCCACGAAGAAGTCGAGCGTGGCAAGCTCCTCGTCGCCGAGTTCGACCGCTACAAGTCCGTGGTCGGAAAGTACCGCGCGTTTGCAGTGGAACGTGACTTCAAGACCTGCATCAACGAGGCGCTGACGCTTCAGGCCGAGATCACGACCGAAGCGGTGCGGAAGCAGCTCGAACAGGACATCGAAGCGTTCGAGCTCCTCAACAACTTCGTACAGGACGCCGTCAAGCAGATGATCGCACGCGGCGAGGCCGACAAGACGGTACTCCTGAAGCTCAAGGACAAGCAGCGCATGGAGGGCAAGGTCCTCCGGGCCGACACCACCAGCGTGTGGTTGACGGTCACCCGGGGAGGCGGGTCGGCCGAAGTCCCCGTCGAGCTCGAGAGGATCACCGACGACACGCTGTTTCCCCTCGTGGAAGAGCGCCATGGGGCCAAGAGCCCGGCTTACTTGGTTCCGCTCGGGGTGCTGTTCAGCTACCGCGGTCTCTACGACGTAGCCGGGCAGCATTTCGGCCTCGCGGCGAGCAACGGGTTCTCGGCCGACGCGTGGACCGAGAAGCTCGAGTGGCTGCGCAAGAACCTCGGCGGCTAGCATTCACC
>JBFWWP010000049.1:0-10115 GCA_050246115.1 Planctomycetota bacterium | reverse complement strand
CCTGCGCACTCGGCCCTACGGGTCGAACACGCCAGGTCCGCGAGGGGCCTGCGACTCCAGCCACGCGAGATCCTCCGGGGTGTCCACATCGCGTAGCAGGAGCCCGTTGGCGACGACCGCGTAGGCGATCTGGGTGGTCGGGTCGCGGAGGATATCGCGCAGGGTGATCGACGGATCGTAGCGACCGAGCCGCGCGACCAGCGCCGGAGCGAGCCACACCGGGTGCGCGCGCCGACCCGCGAACGAGGGGATCACGGCGTCGACCGGAGTCGCGCGGAGACTCGTTTCGATGACCGTGCTCACGTCGGCGGCGGTGATTCCCGGAATGTCCACCGGGTGCACGAGAAGTGCCGTGTCCGCAGCTTCACCGTGAGCGGCCGCGACCCGAAGACTTCCCATGGGTCCGGACTCGGGAGCGAGGTTGTAGGCCACCCGCACGGGAACCCGATGTTCGCGAGCCGTCACGGCGCCCTCGATCGCCCGGCAATGCGCTCCCCCGGTGACCACGCACACTTCGCGAGCGCCTCCGCCCTCGAAGGCCGCGAGCACACGGTCGAGGAACGTCTGGCCACCCCATTCGACGAGCGCCTTCGGACGGCCCAGACGAGTCGAGTTTCCGGCAGCGAGCACGACTCCGAGAACCCTCACGGCAATCCCCCCGTCGGCCGGCGCCGCCCATTCCTGCGGATCCGCAACGAACGTTACACGCGCCCCCAATCCGAATCACCGCTTCCGCGGGGTACCCTCGCAGGGGGCCGGCACCGCGTCTGCGCCCGGTAGTGCTCGGCCGGTGCGGTGGTACACGTCCCTGGGTGGACTGGCACTGGGCAACGTTTCGTGGCAGCGTGATGGTATCCGAAGAGCGTGCTTCGATCGAGGCGTCGGCTCTCCACTCCTGTGAAGTGAAACTCCTGTGCCCGACCCTGATGGCTCCCCCACGAAAGACGATTCGACGCGACCGCCGCGCCCAACGCCTGCGGCCGCCGTCGTGGAGCCGGAGCCTCTGGTCGCCATCGTGGCGCGCGCGATGACCGGCAGCGACAGTGCGTTCGAGCGTCTGCATCAACGACTCGCGGGCGGTCTGCGCCGTTTCATCGCCGATCGCTTGGGTCCCGGCGACGCCGCAGCGGTCGATGAGCTGACCCAGGAGACCTGGGTCGTGGTCTGGAGGGCGTTGACGGATCATCGGTACGACCCCGCTCGAGCCGCGTTCACGACTTTCCTCTACGCAGTGGGCTACAAGGTGTTCTTGAGGTACTTGCGCCAACGCCGCCGGCCACTCGCCGGCGCGATCGGCCGCCTCCAGGATGCGGGCGACGACCTTGCCGACCCCGCGCTCCAGGATCCGGCCGACTGGCTCGATCATTGCGAACTCCTCGACCGGCTGGCGGCGGTCCTCGAGAGCGCGCGTCAGGGGGGCGAGCTCACACCGGAGGAGCTGACCCTGGCCGACAGCGTCGCGGCCGGCGAGGCCGAGCGGGCGATCGCGGCGCGCCTCGGCGTGGCGCCGAGTACTCTCCATGAACGGAAGAAGCAGCTCATGAGCAAGTTGCGGCGGCGGCTCGCGGCGCGGTCGCGGGACCGAGAATCTTCCGAGCACCCGGCCGACTCCGGGGAATAAGGGTGGACGAGACGGGTCAGTGACGCGGCGGTCGCAGCGAAGGAGCGCCCTTGGACTCGAAAGCACCGGACTTCGGAGCACAAGATTCCCGGACCGTGGGGCGAGCGCCCGACCACGACCCTGTGACCCTGGGAAAGCCCCGCGCCGAGACAGCACGCCGCCAGCCCGCGGACAGAGCCGACGCGACACCGAGCGATGACGTGCTCGCGGCGGGGCTCCGCTTCGTGCGAGCCCTGGATAGCGCTGCGCCACTCGATGAGCCACAGGCCGTGGACCCGAGGAGCGCCGCATGCGTGCCCATGAAGCGGCTCGCGCTGCTCGCCGGACGCGACGCGAGTCCGAGTGAGGGCGAGCGCGACCATTTGGCGGAGTGTGCGCTCTGCACCGGTCGCCTGCGCGCATTCGGGCGCCCCGACATCCTCGTCGCCCCGCGGACCGTCGACCGCAGCGCACGCGTTCTCCGACGACCGGTCTTGTGGATCGCCGTCGCAATGACCGCCGCCGCGGTGGTCGTGGGAGCCGTCTTGCTTCAGTTCATGGCGCCGACACCCCTGGACTCGCCACCCTTCTCCGCCAGCTCCACTCTTGCCCACCGAAACGCCGATCCCCTGGACGCCAATCCTGCGGACGCCAATCGTCCAGATGCCGGGCCGGGTGCCCGAGACCCCCGGGGTTTCGAAGTGGTTTTGCACCCGCCAGGAATGGCAGCCCCCGCGCGAGAATGCGACCAGGTGTCGATTCGGTACCTGCCCTCGGTGAAGAGTGGCTCGGACCAACGCGTCGACCACTTCGAACTCCTCGCGGAGGAAGACTGCGTCGTGCTAGTGCTGCTGCGTACTTGGGACGCCGAGTGTGCGTGCCTGCGCTGGCGCGTGCACTCTTGGCTCGATCGGGAGGGGTGCCTCGACCCCCGTCGCGCGCTCGCGTCCGGCGAGTCGATCGAACTCCCGGTCGACGTGAGCCACGTGCCGCCGTGCGAACAGGCAGTGATGGTTGCCACGGCGCGACATATCGACGAACTACCCCTGGACTTCGCGGAAGCCAGCGCGGTCGTCGCCTGCATGGATGGCTCGTCCCCAGACGAAACCCCCGACGCGGACGTCGTCGCCATGCTCTCCGGGGCGCCGTCGTGCTTCCCCCGCGAGGTGCGACTTTGCGGCGAGATGTTCCCGGTCCGCTAGGCCCCCGGCAAAGCCGCAACCGATCCACCGAGGAGTTCACGGTGGACAACTTCCTGCGGACGACAGGTAACCTCCTTTGAGCCAGCTCATGGCGCCCCGCGGCGACTCGCGTGATGTTCGCAAAACGTTGCTCGGGCGCATCGGCCGGGCGATCCACGAGTACCGACTGATCGGGGACGGCGATCGCGTGCTCGTGGCGGTCTCGGGCGGCAAGGACAGTTACACCCTCCTCGACCTCTTGAGCGAGCTCCGACGCCGGGCGCCGATTGGGTTCGAGCTGGTCGCCGTGCACGTCGACCAAGGCCAACCGGGCTACGACGGTCGAGATCTCGAGCAATGGCTCGCCGCCTTCGGTGAACCGTACGAGATCGTCCACCGAGATACGTACTCGAAGGTGATGGAAGTGACGCACGCGGGCAAGAGCTACTGCGCGGCTTGCTCGCGGTTTCGGCGCGGGATCCTCTACGACGCGGCACGGCGCCTCGGCTGCAACAAGGTAGCGCTCGGGCACCACCGTGAGGACGTCCTCGAGACGTTCTTGATGAACCTGTTCTACACGGGCAAGCTCCACGCAATGCCACCGCGGCTGACGACGAAGGACGGTCAGCTCGAGGTGATTCGGCCGCTCGTGGAGTGCCCGGAAACCGAGATTCGCGACCACGCACGAGCGGCGGCCTACCCGATCCTTCCCTGCAACCTGTGCGGCTCACAGGAAAACCTCAAGCGCCTACGCGTGCGGCGGCTCATCGCGGAACTCGAGGCCGAGACTCCCGAGGTGCGGGGTAGCCTGTTGCACGCGCTGAAGAACGTCGACCTAGACCGACTGCTGCGCGGCACCGACACCCCGCCCGAGGCCACCGCTGCCGAGCTACTCGGCGAAAGCTGACACCGCGCGCAAACGGCTTAGGAGTCGCCCAAGAATAACTTCACCCTCTTGCTCGTCGCTTCGGGCCATCTTCGACCGATCCGAAAACCTCGAAATCCTCACCGGAACTAAGGCTACGCCTCCGGTTTCGAGCTTTCCGGATCGGCCGAATCTGACCCAAATCGACGGCAAGATGTCGAAGTTATTCTTGGGCGACTCCTTAGGGGCACGGCGAACTGCCGCACTGCAGCATGTCGAAGTCGAGATCCGGTCCGCAGAGGAGCGGCTCCGGCAAGGCCCCGCCGACGAACAAGTAGTTCAAGATGGCCACCATGTCGGCGATGTTGAAGGCTCCGTCGTCATTGCCGTCGCACGAGTCCTCGCAGGGAGGCGAGCTCCCGGCTCCGAACAGTACGTCGAGACCGAAGATCACATCGGCAATGTTCACGGCCGAGTCGACGTTGCAGTCGCCCCTCATGAAGTTCTGCGGGGCCGGGCCGGCCGGAACCGCCGTGAAGCTCACGACGTAGTCGAAACAGAAGAAGCCGTTCTCCGCCGCCGCGACTTCGATGTTCGGAAACTGGACGACTGCCACGACGCCGCTGGTGACCGTATGGGGCGTGCCATCGATCACGAGGTCGAGGGTGAGTTCTTGCAACAGCGGAGTTGCGACGGTCCTTCGGTAGCTCCCACTGCCTGAAATGAGGATCGCCCCGGCGGACGCGCTCCAGTCGACGGCACTGACGTCGTACTGATCGTACGTGCCGTCGAAACCGGTGAAAGTCAGCACGAACGTCCCCTGGAGGTCGTTGGTGGCGAAGATCGGACACAAACACGGGGGATAGCAACCGAAGATGTACGAACTCGACGCCTCGACGAGTTGATACACCGTGCTCTGCCCGTCGGTACGAGCCACGAGTGCCAGGTTGACTGCGAGACCGAGAATCATGGCGGTGAGGCGCATCGAATCCTCCGTTCCGTAGCGAAGCGAAAGCTACTCTCGAGCGACCGTGCGGAACCCCAGCGGGTCACGCTACCCCGCCGATTCTCGCCGACCGAACGCCCGAAGTCACGCACCCGAGTCGGATCCCGGGGGGCGCGCAGTGGAGTGATTCACGAATTCGGCGATGCGTCCCCGGATCTCCGACCAGGCGCCCTCCAGCCGCATGCACTCCGGAAGGCTCCTCAGAAACAGCGCGCCGTAGCGCGCCGAGTGCACGCGCGAGTCGGCAACGATCACGACTCCCCGATCCTCACGGGTCCGCACCAAACGTCCGAATCCTTGTTTGAGGGTCAGCGCGGCACTCGGAAGGGTCAGGTGACGAAAAGGGTTGAGGCCACGCGCCTCCAGCTCTTCCGCGCGCGCGCGCTCCAGGGGGTGCGATGGCACCTTGAAGGGCAAGCGCGCGATGATCACGCACGACAACGCGTCGCCGGGAACATCGACCCCCTCCCAGAAGGTCTGGTTGCCGAACAAGACCGCGTTGCCCGCCTCGCGAAAGCGGTGCAGCAGTTCGGAGCGTGGGCGTTCGCCTTGCACGAGCATCGGCAGGCCGAGGCGCCCGAGCGCGGAGCGGACTCGGTGGGCCACGCCTTGCAGTGTTCGATGCGATGTGAACAGAACGAAGGTCCTTCCCCCCACGCTGCGCGCGGTATCGATCACGAGTTCCGCGAACCGAGCGCTGAAGGCGGGATCCGTCGGCGCCGGGAGGTCCGTGGGAAGGGCGAGGCAGGCCTGCTGATCATAGGCGAAGGGAGATGGGAACTGGGCCCCGCGAAACCGACCGGCTTCGGTCGAGAACCACCCGAGACGATCGCCCAGGAAATCCCACTTCTCATCGACACACAAGGTCGCCGACACCATGGTCACCGAGGCGATCGGCCGGTAGAGGTGCTCGGACAACAAGGCCGCAACGCGTACCGGCGCGGTCCGCAGGAGCAGGTTCTTGCGAGCGCCGACGTCGACCTCCACCCACGCCAATCGGCCGTCGCCGCTGCGGAGGAAACGATCGATCGCACCCTGCTGCTCGCGAATCCGCTGCTCGGCGGCCCGAAACTCGGCGACGACGGCCTCGAAGACTTCGCTCGGCTCGAAGCGGTGGTCGGTCACGAGCTCACGCCCGTGCTGCAACTTGCCCTCGAGCAGCCGCAGTTCCAGGCTCAATTCTCCCAGGGGACCGCTCACCGTGTCGACCGCCAAGTCGCCGGCTCCGGTACCGACTCGGCGCGCAGGAGGTTGGCCGCTGTCCAGATTCGCATCGGGTACGACGCCATCCAGGCAGCGCTCCCGAACGGTCAGGAACAACTCACGCGCCCGGTGGCGCAGGTCCCGCAGCCGCGGGAGCAGTTCGAGGTCGAGAAACTCGAGCGCCGCCCAACCGCGATGTTGCTGGAGTACCGACGCCACATACTTCAACCGCCCCCGCTCGACTCCGCCACCGCTTCCATCGGACAACAAGCGTCCCAGCGCGGCTTGCAGGCCCGTCCGCGATATCTGGGAGCCGAAGTGCTCGGCGGCCACGTCCTCCAGTCGATGCGCTTCGTCGAAGATCACGTGCTGGTAACCAGGAACCACCAGGTCATGGTCGTACGAGCCGGAACCCATGCGAATCGCCAGATCGGCGAAGAACAAGTGGTGGTTCACCACCACGATCTGGGCTTTGGAAGCCCGACGGCGCGCCTCGTAGTAGAAGCACGAGCGATAGTGCGGACAGCGTACCTTGAGCGACTGCTCGGTCGTCGACGCGAAGTCGTCCCAAACGTCGGGCGGCGGAACCCGCATCAGATCCGAACGCGATCCCTCCCGAGTGTGCTTCACCCACTCGAGTAGCTCCTGATTCCACGCCGATCGCTCCGTCCCGTCGGCGAACAAATCGGGCTGTTTCTCCACCTCCGCGGCCTTGCGGCGACAGGCGTAGTTGGCGCGTCCCTTGATGAGCGCGTACGTGAACTCGACGTCGAGCACCCGCGCGAGCGATGGTAGGTCCTTGTGGATGAGTTGCTCTTGCAGCGCGATGGTCTGCGTCGAGACGATCACGCGGGTCCTGTTCTTCACCGCCCACAGGATCGCGGGCACGAGATACGCGTAGGACTTGCCTACGCCCGTGCCGGCCTCGAAAGCCACGACTTCGCCGCGATTGAAGCTGCGGGCGACTTCGATCGCCAGGTCGCGCTGGCCACCCCGATCCTCGAACTTCGGGACCGCGCGCGCCAACTTCCCGCCCGGGCCGAAGATGGCTCCGATCTCTGCTTCGTCGAGCAGTTCCTTCCCTTGCTCATCGAAGGGCTCGACGACTCGGTACACGCGCTCGACATCGTTGTCGACGATGAAGAACCCGAGGCCTCGCACTCCGGCTTCGCTGGCCACCGTGAGGTCCGCAGGCGAAGGCAACAGCTGCCCACTCGGGTGGTTGTGGATCAGAACCCGCGAGTCCCCGGCACGATCGAGGAACACGGGCACGGCGGAGGCGTTGCCGCGAGCGATGACCTCGATCCCGGAGACGACATGGCGCTCGTCGAGACGCCCGAACGCGAACACCTCGTTGCCGGCCGCGGACTGAATGGCGTCACGCAGATGCTGGCGAGCCGCGTCGGTGAAGCATGCGCGCGCAGGGGTCGCCGGATCATCGAGGTGCAATGATCTCGATCCGTTCGCAGGAGGAACACTCGCAGAGACCGCCGACGCCACTCGCTCTCGCCGAACCGAACGCCAGGACCATACACCACCCGAAGTCGGTGCCAACAGCAAAGCGGACGGCGAGCTGCGGCCGACACGGGCCCCAGCGCGGAATCCTCGCGTCGCCGTTTCCTTGCAGTTCTTCGGCGGGTCACGGCGGTGACGGTCCGGTACCGAGCTTCCCGATCCACTGAACCCGACCCGACTCCGTCGGCGAAACGGGGACGACTCGTGCGCGAACCCCTGAAGGGCACCTTCGGAGAGGCAGCGCCCGGAAGCGATCGACACCCGCGACCCCGCGCGACTCCCGTGCTATCATCGCGGCCCGCGGGGTCGTTCCTGGCCGAGCCCCCGAACGAAAGGACCGATTGCCGACAGCGCGTGGGATCCCGGTAGCCCCGACCTCACCTCGACTCCGCGCCCGCCCTACCGGCACGGCTCGGTCGCCCCTGGGGCGAGCCTCACAGAACCGGAGAACCCGATGATCCGCCGCGAGCGCCCCACGACTCTCCTCGTGGAGACCCTCGCTCGCACCGAGAGCCTTGCAGCGGTCACCGCGTCGATCGCGAACGACCCCACCCTGAGCCGCCTCGCCGAACCGTGGGCGCAGATCGGACAGTCCCTGGCGCTCGGTGGCGACGCGGTGGCGGCAACCTACGTCCGCTTGCGATCCGCCGAGCCCGCGTTGGGACCGTTGGTGATCCTCGCCTGGTGGTTGAACCGCGGCGAGCTTGACCCAGAAACGGTCTGGCAGGAGCTGGCGCTGCTGCGGGAAGCCGTCCCGTCGGACGCGGTCCCCGATCGCACCCTCACCGACACGTTCGAGTTGCTCGTCGGCGAAGACCGTCCGGGGGAAGGGCCGGGCGAGGTGTCAGCCCAAGCCCCAATGGATCCTGCGGCCGGCCTCAGCGGCGCAACCGCCGATTATGCTCGGGCGCTGCTCGCGCAACACCTGGCGAGATCGCTCGAGGAACGCGGCGAGTTCGGGCCCGCGCGCGCTCTGCTCCGGGACGCCTACCGGCGAGCGCGGTCTCATGACTTGGTCCGACAGTGGGATCTCGTGCTGCAGCTCGCGCGCGTCTCGCAACGTCTTGGCGACTACACCGGCGTCGTCAACTTGCTCGGTGACGAGGCACTCCGGCGAGAGGCCACCGAGTCGGCGCGTTTCGAGTTCTTGATCGACACCCACTTCGCGACCGCTGCCGCCGCGTTCGGCACGGAACAAGCGGAACTGGCCTTCCGTGAGATCGTTGCCGCCGGCGAACTCCTGGACCGGCCGGATGCACCTCGGGATGACCAACGCAACGCGCAGTTGCTGTTGCGATCGGGCCAAGTCGAAGCCCTGCTCGGCAACTCGGACGAGGCCTCGGACCTCTTGCGTGCCGCGATCGACGCCTTCGAAGCGCTGAATCCGGCCGACCACCAGGGTGCTACGGAGGCCCGGCTCGTCCTCGCCGATCGAGCCCTCGCCGAGGACGACGCAAGCTTGGCCGCGAAGTCTCTCGCCGAGCTGAGCGCCGAGGCCGACGCCTCGAAGGCGCCGTGGGAGCTCCCCGAACGACTCGCGCTCGCAACCTACCCGTTCGCGACCATCGATCCGCCATCGCGCGAAGACTACGACACCCTGCTACTCCAACTGGCGCAGATCCACGATCCCGTACTCCAATTCAAGGCCCGCTCGAATCTGTACGTGCACGCCCTCATGTTCCTGGACCGCAAGGACCAGGCAGATCTCCTCATCGAGCTACGCCGAATGGGACAACGAATCCACCGAGAGACGTTCGCGCGCCTGTACGAACACTACGTCATCGCCCGTTACCCCTTCGCCATCGAGAGTCGACTCGCCCGCCTGCAGCAACCGGGCGGAGAGCGCTAATCCCAGATCCAGCGCATTCACAAGCAACTCGCGTTCGGCGAGAGCCCGGACCAGTACTTCCGCGAAGCGGGACTCGTACTCCGCGAAGCGGGACTCGTACTCGATCGGAAGGGAGCCAGGAGTGATGCTGGACCACGAGCGTCGGATCAAGTTCGGGAGCGCGAGTACGAGTACGGGGACGAGTACGAGTACGGGACGGGGACGGGGACGAGGACACGGAGAGGCCGAACAAGCGATTGCACGGAATGCCCCGCAAGCGGCCGCAGGTGAACGCCGAGACGTTGGGCGAGGGTCCGTACTCGTACTCAGCGAAGCGGTACTCGTACTCGTACTCGATCGGAAGGGAGCCAGAAGTGAAGCTGGACCACGAGCGTCGGATCAAGTTCGGGAGCGCGAGTACGAGTACGAGTACGAGTACGAGTACGGGGAGGGAAACACCCGCCCGAGAGTAATCCCCGTGCCCCGCCCCCCACCACTCGAGCAACCGCCTCCGGTGCTTCGTCCTGGTTCGGTCTTTCGACGACGAAGGCCCCAGGGCCGACGATTCCTTGACGTCGGAGGTTCAGTCGCGGTGGTAGTCTGCAGTTGCGGCGTTTCGGGGTCGCTGATGACCGCCCGGCTGGCGGATTGCGAACATCCTCCGTGAGAGGAGTTCGCATGGCGACACCCCCACGTCTGCTACCGCCGAGCGGCACGGTCATGGTGACGCGGCGCGTCTTGAAACGTCAGCATCGACTTCGGCCGAGCCGGGAAGTGAACCAGCTCATCGTGTATCTGCTCGCCGTCGCGGCGGATCGCTACTCGGTCAGGGTCCACGCCTTCCAGGTCTTGAGCAACCACTTGCACCTCGTCGTCTCGTACTCTGGGAAGACCCTCCCCAAGTTCATGCAGTTCTC
>JBFWWP010000048.1:0-27970 GCA_050246115.1 Planctomycetota bacterium | reverse complement strand
CATTTCCGACGGTACACCCCTGTGCTCAGCCGCCCCATCGCCGATGCGCTGGAGCACCACCGAACGCGCCTCCCTGATCTTACGGACACGAGTTTGCGAGCACGAGCCCAAGCCCACGAAGTCAATCATCCGCTCGAGTCACCCGGCTCGTACATAGTCCGCCGCGTAGGAATGTGTCGGGAGACGGGACTGCAAGTCGGCGCCTGAGAGGTGGTTGGGTTGATACCCCTGGTCCCGCGAACTTCGGACGGCTCATCTCGCCCAGCTTGACAGGGTCTGGTGGAGGGAAGGACAATGGACCTCGATAGACACTGCCAAACAGAATACCACCGTACGAGCGCAGCAATTGGACTTGAGGAGGTCAAATGTCGCGGTTCGGAGTCGTCTGCGTCATCTTGTGGATCGGGCTCGCCTCGACGCGAGTCAGTGCTCAGTCTGCTTCTTCCTTCTACGATGGATTCGAAGGGTACACCCTTGGCTCGGCCTACTCGAGTTTCGGCATCTTCGGGGGAGGAGGTGGCCTGCAGCTGAACTACGACTCTTTTCCTCCCTTCTTCTACGCCGAGTTCGATCCTTCTCAGAGGATCATTCCGGGGACGAACTTCCAGCTGCGCGTCGACTTTCGGGACCGCTCCTTTGTGGGGCCCCCCGGGCCATTCGGTTCCACTGTCTTCAGTGTCCAGCTAATCTCTGTCGCCACCGGCTCGCCCGCATGCAGCCTGAGTTACATCATCGCCAGCGACGGGACACACTTCTACAGGAGGAGTGCTCCGGGTACCCCGACAGCGTCTTTACAGATCACCCCGACGTCCGCGGGACGGTTGATGATCCGACGGCTGGGGAACAACTACGAGTTTTTTTCTTTCAGCCCGGCCTTTGGGTTCGTTCCGCTGGGAGCGAGCGCCAGCGGGATTGCCGAGCCGGTTTACCCGCGGTTGTCCGTGGGCGACTTCGAGGCGCGGGTGGTTCTCGACGACCTGGTGATCTTGCTGCCCAGCAACGAGTGCTCGGACACGAACCTCTGGGAGGCGACCCTGGGGCGGCCGTTTCCGCTCGACGTATCGTTCGGCCAGTCGACGAGCTCGTCCTCCGACCCCTTGCCCACGTGTGATCCCGAACAGAACGGGTTCAGCGGTGGCCGGAGCAACTGGGTACTGGTTCGTCCTCGAACTGCGAGCCTTCGGATCCGCACCACTTCGGGCATCGGCCCCTACTTCCCCGATGCGCAGAACACACCCCCAGTCGTTGCCGCGCTCTATGCAGCCGCTTCGCCGTGCGCGAGCTTGACGGAGCTGGGTTGCGGTGCCGGGTGCGGTCCGATTGCGGGCTGCGCGGACGTCCGCGATGTCCGCTTCGAGGTCAATGGCCTGACCCCAGGACTACCCTACCTTCTGTTTCTCGATCAAGAGGGGTCGGTTCCCCACCATCAGCTCCTGGTGACGGTGTCGTCGCCGATCCTCTACGTCGATGCGAACGCGCCTCCGGGCGGGGACGGGCAGACATGGTCCACCGCGTTTCGCGAGCTGAGCGAAGCGCTCACCGTGGCGAACAGCGTGATCTCGCCCAGCGACCCAAGACCCCTCGTCGATGAGATCCGCGTTGCGCAGGGCCTGTACTTGCCGGGCCGACTGTCTCCCTCTGCGGCGCTGGGGGGAAGGGAAGCAACGTTCGTCGTTCCCGAGTTGACGCTGCGCGGGGGCTATCGGGGGGCATACGATGGTTCTGGGCTCTCGCCCGATGACCGCAACTTCGATGTCTTCGAGACGATTCTCTCGGGAGATCTCGACGGAAACGACGTGTACACGCCGGGGCAGGCGCCGGCGTTCACCGATTCGAATGCGTTCAGTGTCGTGACCATCGTCTCCAGCGCAGTGCTCGATGGCTTGACGATCGAGGGCGGAAACGCGAACCAAGCCTTCAACATGGGCAGCCACTACCGCGGCGGAGGCGTCGCCAGTCACTCGGGTCCACCGAGCGACGACGAGCGGGTACTGATCGACTGTTGCCTGCGATTCAACCAGGCGACTTTGGGGGGCGGCATCTCGGCCGAGGGCGGCCACCTGCAGCTCATTCGTACGACGCTGGAAGACAACTACGCGCTCGATCCGGCGCCAGGGAGCGGCCTTCTCTCGGGTCAAGGAGGAGGGCTCTTGTGCTTCTCGATGGCAGCCAGTCCACTCCCCGGCCGCGAAGCCGCGGTGACCTTGACCGACTGCTCGTTGCTCCGGAACGAAGCGAAGTCCGGGGGCGGCGCGCTCCTCAGTCTTGCCGACAGCGTGGTCGTGTCGGGGAGCCAGTTCGAAGGGAACCGCGTGAGGTTAGGGGGTAACGGCGTACCCCCTGGGGTAAGTGCGGTGTTGGTCCTTTCCGACCTCCAGGTCGGAACTCACGTTCGCGATTGTTCCTTCACCGGGAACGTGGGCGGGGCTGCCTTGCAGATTAGTTCGATTGGAGCTGTTGCCGGTGGCGCCACGATCTCGGACTGTTCCTTCGTCGGGCAGACCGGTAACAGCCTCTCGTTGCTCCTGAGCACCAGCTCGTTCAACCTGGTCGAGAGGTGTTCGTTCCTATTCGGCAGTCCTACCCCCAATGTTCCCCTGGTCACCACCCTCGCATCTCCGGCTTGGGTTACTGGCGATGGCACGGCACTCTTCTCGGAGTGCTTGTTCCAGTCGAACTCCGGGATCCAGAGCGGTGGCCTTTGGGTCACCTCGAGCCAGTTTGCCCCGCTCACCCTACGGCTCGACCGCTGTCGATTCCTGGAGAACGCGAGTAGCGGCCCCGGTTCGGCCGGTGGTGTTACGGTCACGAGCGGGATCGTGGAGATCTCCAACTCCCTCTTGGCGAACAACCAGGCCGTGGGACCTGGCGCCGGAGTGGCGGTACAGGACCCGGGCGTGGCGTTGGTCGTACGCGGGAGCACCATCGCCGACAACACGGCCGGCCCTGGGCTCACAGGTGGGCTCCACATGGCGACCTCAGGGACGCTCGAGATCTCGAACACGATCATCTGGGGCAACAGTGGGGCGGATCTCGCTGTCCAAGGGTCCACCCTCTTGACGGGCGGTTACTCCCTCTGGTCGGGCTCGAGCGCCGCCCCACTTCCGGGCCTCGTCGACGCCGATCCCGACTTCGTGGCTCCAGCTTCGGGGGACTATCGGTTGGCGCCGGGGTCGATCGCCATCGATGCTGGCAACAACTCGGTGCTCGGCACTACCTTCGTGCTCGACCTCGACGGCAACCCACGCGCGATCGATGATCCGGCCACGCCGGACACCGGCTTCGGCGCAGCCCCGCTCACCGACATGGGCGCCTACGAGTCCCTCGGCTCCGCCGGACTGCGGATCCTCCGCGGGGACCTGAACGATGACCTGCTGGTGAATGTCGCGGACCCGGTGACGCTGCTCACGTACCTGTTCAGTGGGGGGACCTTGGACTGCCTGCTGCCAGCGGACGTGAACGGCGATGACGGGGTCGACATTGCGGACGGGATCTCGTTGCTCACTTACCTTTTCTCCGCAGGGCCACCCCCTGTCGCGCCGTTTCCAAACTGCGGGGCGGCGATTTCCCCAACGCTTTCGTGCGCCGTGCCGCCGACGGCCTGTGGCCCGTGAGGTTCTTCAAGGGCCGACTGTTGAGTGCGAGAGTCAGCGGAGTGATGAGTCAAGGAGGTCGTATGTCGAAGCTCGGGATCGCCTGCGTACTCGTGTGGATCGGGCTCGCTGCAGCGCGAGTCAGCGCTCAATCTGCTTCTTCCTTCTACGATGGATTCGAAGGGTACACCCTTGGCTCGGACTACTCCTCCAGTTCCGGGTTCACGGGAGGGGGGGGCCTCGCTCTGAGCTTCGGCTCGGGAGCTTTGAGCCAAACCGGGTTCAACCCCTCTCGGAGAGTCATTCCCGGGACGAACTTTCAGCTGCGCGTCGACTTTCGCGACCGTGTCTTTGCGGGATCTCCCGGGCCTTCCGGTACCACGGTGTTCAGTGTCGAGCTGGTCTCGGTCGCCACCGGCTCGCCCGCATGCAGCCTGAGTTACTTCATCGCCAGCGACGGGACGCACTTCTACAGGAGGAGTGCTCCGGGTACCCCGACAGCGCTTTTGCAGCTCACCACCCCGACGTCCGCGGGACGGTTGATGATCCGACGGCTGGGGAACAACTACGAGTTTTTTTCTTTCAGCACGGCCTTTGGGTTCGTTCCGCTGGGAGCGAGCGCCAGCGGGATTGCCGAGCCGGTTTACCCGCGGTTGTCCGTGGGCGTCTTCGCCTCGGTGGTTTTCGACGACCTGGTGATCTTGCTGCCCAGCAACGAGTGCTCGGACACGAACCTCTGGGAGGCGACCCTGGGGCGGCCGTTTCCGCTCGACGTATCGTTCGGCCAGTCGACGAGCTCGTCCTCCGACCCCTTGCCCACGTGTGATCCCGAACAGAACGGGTTCAGCGGTGGCCGGAGCAACTGGGTACTGGTTCGTCCTCGAACTGCGAGCCTTCGGATCCGCACCACTTCGGGCATCGGCCCCTACTTCCCCGATGCGCAGAACACACCCCCAGTCGTTGCCGCGCTCTATGCAGCCGCTTCGCCGTGCGCGAGCTTGACGGAGCTGGGTTGCGGTGCCGGGTGCGGTCCGATTGCGGGCTGCGCGGACGTCCGCGATGTCCGCTTCGAGGTCAATGGCCTGACCCCAGGACTACCCTACCTTCTGTTTCTCGATCAAGAGGGGTCGGTACCCCACCATCAGCTCCTCGTGACGGTGTCGTCGCCGATCCTCTACGTCGATGCGAACGCGCCTCCGGGCGGGGACGGGCAGACATGGTCCACCGCGTTTCGCGAGTTGAGCGAAGCGCTCACCGTGGCGAGCAGCGTGATCTCGCCCAGCGACCCGAGACCCCTCGTCGATGAGATCCGTATCGCACAGGGACGCTACGTTCCGGGGCAACTGTACTTCGCCCTGTTTCAGTCTCTGGGTCGGGATGCGACCTTCGTCGTTCCCGAGCTCACGCTGCGCGGCGGTTACCGGGGCGCGTACGACGGCTCCGGGTTCTCGCCCGATAACCGCAACTTCGACTTCTTCGAGACGATCCTCTCGGGAGATCTGGACGGGAACGACGTCTACGCGCCAGGGCAAGCGCCGTCGTCCAGCGGCCTGAACGCTCTCAACGCTTTCAGCGTCGTGAGCATCATCTCGAGTGCTGTGCTCGATGGGTTGACGATCGAAGGAGGACACGCGAACCAACCCGGCCCCCAGCGTGGAGGAGGAATCCTCAGTCAACCTCCTTCTTCGTCCGACGACTCCGACCGCGTCCTGATCGACTGTCGGATTCGATTCAATCAAGCAATCGTGGGAGGTGGAATCTACGTCGAGGGAGGGCACCTACAGCTGATTCGCACATCGCTGGAGGACAACTACGGTGTGAGCGGTTTCACGGTGAGTGGGACCCAGGCAGGAGGCCTGTCTGCGGTTTCGATGGCAGCCACCCCGCTACCTGGGCGCCAGGCTGCGGTGACCCTGACCGACTGTTCCTTCCGCCGAAACGAAGCGTTTGACGGCGGCGGCGCGGTGCTCCAACTGGCCGACAGCGTATTGATCACGGGGACTCAGTTCGAAGGAAACCGCGCGACGGTGCCGGTGAGCTCCCAGCCTCCGGGGGTGAGTGCTGTGCGAATCCTCCCCGACGCACATGTGGACATTCAGATTCGAGACTGCTCTTTCACCGACAACGAGGGTGGTTCGGCCCTGATGATCAGCCCGAATGCGGCGCAGTCTGGCCTCGCGACGATTCGAGATTGCGCCTTCGTCGGGCAGGCGGGGAACAGCCTCACGCTGGCTGTGAGCACCGGTACTTCCGCCTTGGTCGAGAACTGTTCGTTCACTCAAGGGATCCCCGCTGCTACGGTCCCGGGCATCAGCACCGTGACTTCCCCGGCTTGGGTCTCTGGAAGCGGCACCGCGCTCTTCTCGGAGTGTCTGTTCCAGTCGAATTCCGGGATCCAGAGCGGGGGCTTGTGGGCATCGGGTCCGTTGGTCCCGCTCGCGCCGCTGACGCTGCGGCTCGATCGCTGCCGGTTCCTGGCGAACACCAGTAGCGGCCCGGGCTCGGCCGGCGGGGTCACGATCGACGCGAACGCTACCGTGCAGATCTTCAACTCGCTTCTGGCGGTCAACCAGTCCGTAGGGCCCGGCGCCGGGGCGACGGTGCAGGGCGCGGGCGTCGCGCTTGCAGTCCGCGGGAGCACCATCGCCGACAACACCGCCGGCCCTGGGCTGACAGGCGGGCTCCACATGGCGACCTCAGGAACGCTCGAGGTCTCGAACACGATCCTCTGGGGCAACAGTGGGGCGGATGTCGCGGTCCAAGGGTCCACTCTCTTGACGGGCGGTTATTCCCTGTGGTCGGGCTCGAGCGCCGCTCTCCTTCCGGGCCTCGTCGACGCCGATCCCGACTTCGTCGCTCCGGCTTCGGGGGACTCTTCGGCGGACTATCGGTTGGCGCCGGGGTCGATCGCCATCGATGCGGGCAACAACTCGGTGATCGGCACTACCTTCGTGCTCGACCTCGTCGGCAACCCACGCGCGATCGATGATCCGGCCACGCCGGACACCGGCTTCGGCGCAGCCCCGCTCACCGACATGGGCGCCTACGAGTCCCTCGGCTCCGCCGGACTGCGGATCCTCCGCGGGGACCTTAACGATGACCTGCTAGTGAATGTCGCGGACCCGGTGACCCTGCTCACGTACCTGTTCAGTGGGGGGGCCTTGGACTGCCTGCTTGCGGCGGACGTGAACGGCGACAACGGGGTCGACATCGCAGACGGGATCTCGTTGCTCACCTATCTCTTCTCCGCAGGGCCACCTCCCGTCGCACCGTTTCCGAACTGCGGGGTGGCGATTTCCACAACGCTTTCGTGCGCCGTGCCGCCGACGGCCTGTGGCCCGTGAGGTTCGAACGCTATGGGGATCACCGGGTGCTTGACTCGAGTTGGGTTCGTCACGCCGCTCTTGCGCGGGCGGACCAACCGGAACGCCCCTCCGACCGTCGACGGCACCGGCATTCACCGGTGCTGCAAGGAGGAGAGAGTGTCGTGGGCAGATTCGCGCGGATCACGCGGTCACCATTCGGCGAGCAGGACGACGGCAACTCCGAGAAATGACGAGCGCAATCCGCAGTGCTACTGGTTTGGAAACTGGCCGTGGGAGCCACTGGTTTTTCGATCCGCCCAGCATACCCTAGCCGTGACGGGCGGGGGCCTGGGTTCGGATTTGGAGTGGAAGGAGCAACCGACGTGAAGGCTTGCAAACTCGTATGCTACGTCGCTGCAACCGTGTGGAGTCATGGCTTCCTAGCGGCTCAGCCCGCCAATGACTCTTGCACAGCTCCTCAGGTGGTTGGCATCGGCATGCCGGCTGCTGTCGGCAGTGTCGCTGCCGCGTCGAATGACGGAACATCGGGCTGTGGGAGCGCTGCCACGAACCCTGACGTCTGGTTCTCCTTCTCGGTTCCGGTCACCGGTAGTTACACCTTTGACACATGCGGAACGCACGACGCTCCCGGGATCGACCAAGGCATGGACACGGTCTTGACCGTGTTCGACACTTGCGGAGGGCTCGAACTCGCGTGCAACGACGACCACGCCATCCCTGCGTGCAACGGGTTCGATTCGTCCATTCGGCGGGATTCATCCGTTACCCTGACCCTCTCGGGTGGCAGTACGGTGTTGATTCGGATCTCGCATTTCGGCGCCCTAATTGCGAACGGTGAGTTCATCCTCAATGTGTCGACGACGGCTACCTGCGGCGACCTCGGGTCGATCATCTGTTCCTACGACTGTATGCAGAACTTGGTCAGTGTGTCCTTCGACATCGTCGCGGCCTACGCAGCCGGCTACACGGGTCTTCGGCTCCTCGAGAATGGGGTCGTCGTCGCGACCGTCACCGTCGTCGGAGCCTCCACGATCCAGCACAGCCCCACCGTTGGCGGCCTCAATACGTACACGATCGAATGGAGCTGCCCGCTGGGGGACTCAGGAACGACGGGCTCGTGCTCGTTGTACGTAGCTGGAAGTTTGGATCTAAGTCCCTTCCATACCGACCTCATCATAGGCAAGGAGGGAGGCGGGCTCGTCTCGAGCGCCACCCAGCTCCGGGATGCGCTTCTCGACGTTGGCCGGGTGGCAATTCAGGCCAACCTCTTCCTCGACTTCGGGATCATGTTCAACCAAGGATGCCTCGACTTGATGAACGTTCAAACCGTCTGGGTGATGCTGGGGACATTCCCGGACGACAACCGCCTTTCCCTCCTCGAGGCAAACACTCTGGCTGCCTGGGCGGCTTCGGGAGTTGGGATCTACCTGGAGAGTGGGGATCATTGGGGCTTTCAGCATCTCGTCAGCGACCTGGACCTGCGAGATGGCATCGACGCGATCGGCTCCCTGGATGGAGACGATGACCTCCTTGCGCTCAACGGAGCCAATGCTAGCGTTGCGGGACTCGATCTCAGTTCATTGAGTGCCGTGCCCTACACCCAGGATCAGTTGGGGAATGACTGGACCGATCGACTCGCGGTCACGGGCGGCGACGCCCCGGACGTGACGTCAGCCGAGGTCATCTGGACTCAGGCAGGCGTAGGATACAACGTCGGAGTAATTGCCTTGCATTCGGATGGCACGCTCATGATCTCCCAGAGCTGGGAGTTCGGCGGATACGGAGGCGACCAGAGCGAACTCGCACTGGCATACCTCGAAGCCCTTGGCCGGAGCGGCGGAGGGTTTCCGTTGTTCCTGCGGGGAGACTCGAACGGTGACGGCTTGTTCAACATCGCGGATGCGGTGTACCTCTTGGCGAGTCTGTTCCCCGGCGGCAACCCGCCGACCGCCCTGAGCTGCCGCGACGCGAGCGATTCCAACGATGACGGGACCATCAACATCGCCGACGCGGTGGCCATCCTGGCTGCTCTGTTCGGATCGACCACCGTGCCGCTGCCCGATCCTTTTTTTGCCTGCGGTTTCGACTTCACGGCCGACCTGCTGGACTGCGCCAGCTATGCCTCTTGCCCGTAAGCCGATGCCTTGGGCAGCTACCTGGGCACCTGGCTGCCGTTCTGGGGATTACCTGTTTGTTCGTCCCATGGCCCCACCCTCTCCAGGAATCGAGCCTCCGGGAAACCAGCGGGTTCACACCTTGTTGTCGAGGGGGGGTAAGGCCCGCCGCCGCCGCGGCGAAGCCGCGTCCGCTTCACCCCAGGGCTACGTGTTCAGCCCAGCGCACCAGACGAAGGGTTGTATGGGCACGCCGGAGGTGCGACAGTTTTCTAACCTCCACAGTCTTCACGAGACTGCTCGAGAGGATAGGCTGCCCTCGCCTGCGGGCATTATGATCTTGCAGACTTGGTTCGGACGATGGCTCGGACTCGCTGCCTAGGCCTGGCGGCTGCGTTCGATTCGGATAGACACGTCGCAGTCTCGAGGAGGTGGTGCTTGGTACGCACGCGAAGGAACGGACTGGTCGCGCTCGGACTCTTGTCGTGGCTCGTGGTCTTGTGCGGTTCACTTGCTACTGCCCAAGCCCCGCTCGCCTTGCCCTTTACCGATGATTTCCAGAACGGTGTCCTGAATCCGAACTGGACGGTTTCGGGTTGCGGCACCGTGGTGGAGACCGCGGGCGAGCTTCACCTCCAGCGCAACTGCGGGAGCGCGGGCTCGGTGATCTACGCGATGAACCCGTCCATTCAGTTTCTCTCCGGAGACTTCGACGTTCAGGTCCACTACAACGACCCGACACAAGTGATGGAACAGTGGACGTCACTCAACCTTCTCAGGGTCTCGAACTCATCGATTTTCGCGACCATGGAGTGCTTCACACGGTACGCAGCGGTCTGGATCAACGAGTACAAGGCGTGGGTCGGCAGCCCCGCCGGCTCTGTGATCGAACGAACTTGCGACTCGAGCGGCTGGCTGCGGATTCTGCGGTCTGGCAGCCGGGTTCGCTGGTATGCGCTCTCCGATGCTCCCAACCCTCTCGCCTCGAGCTGCCTGACCCGCGGCTGGGTCCTGCTGCGCGACGAGATCGTGGACGACAGCGACGTCTATGTGCAGCTCTACACGGGGACGACCTCGGCCACGACCGCCTACACAGCGCGCTTCGACGACCTGAGGATCACCAGCCCCGCGTTCGGCGCCTGCGTCGGCGAGTTCACGGAGGAGTTCGCGGCTCCCCAGAGTGATCCTGCTCTCTACTCGTGGCCTTCGACCGGTTGCCATACGACCTACCAGCAGAACGGTCGCCTCATCCTCGATCACGGCAACTGCACCAGCGGCCCCTGGTGGCAACAGCGAGTCACCAACAGCGTCCTCTGTGGCGACTTCGACATCCGAATCGACTTCGAGATTCTCGGGGCGCCGTTTCCGGCGACCGGCGGGCGCTGGACCGCGCTGCGCCTCTACAACGCGCTGGACCGTGTCGTGGTCGCCACTCTCGAGCGCACTGACAGCTCCGGCCTCCCGGCCGGCTGGGGTGGACACAGCATCTACAAGGCGTTTCTGTACTCCGAGTACGAGGATCAGCTCTCGAGGATTGCACCGACCGATGACCTCAGTGGCACGATGCGGTTTCGCCGCCAGGGCTCACGCCTCGGCTGGTACTTCCTCGGGGACGACGGGGAGTGGGTCCTGCTCCGCAGCCAAAACGTGACTTCGGAGCCCCTGTTCTTCCACGTCGACAGCGGAACCGATGTGAGCACGGCGCCCTATCAGATTGCCTGGGACAACCTGATCGTCCAGGACGCGGTTTCCGGGAAGGTGCAGTGGGCTGCGGATGACGGTGGAAACGGTCACTACTACGAGGTCGTCGTCGTCCCTGGCGGGGTGCGCTTCCTCGACGCGGCCCAGCTCGCGCACGCAGCGGGCGGCTACCTGGCGACCGTGACGTCCCCGGATGAGAACGCCTTCGTCGCTCGCCTGACGCGCGAGACACCGGCCTCCTGGTTCTACAGCGCGGACGAGCCTGGTCTCGGCGCCGGGAACTCACTCGTGGGTTACTCCCCGGACGGGCACGGGCCCTTCCTGGGCGGGCTCCAACGGGGTGCGGGAACCGGCTCGTTCTGCTCCGAGCCGGCCGGAGACTGGCACTGGGTCACGGGGGAGTCTTGGGGTTACACCGCCTGGGCTCCGGGGCGACCGGACGATAACGACTACTCCGCCGCCCAGTTCAACGACAATCGCCTCCACTACTTCGGCCAAGGGGCCCGGCTCGGAACGAGCACGTGGAACGATGTCCCCGACGACTGGTGGTTCTATGCCAACGGCGCCAACCCGCTGAAACTCGCGGCCTACGTCGTCGAATGGGATCGTCTTCCCGACGACAGTGAGCCGCCGCTGCAGGTTCACCTGATGCCCGGCTACCCGAACGCTCCATTCACCGACCCGGGCGAGCGGAAGCTGGTCCGCCCCGGTGTCGAGACGATGATCTGGGGCAGTGCGAACCACGGTGACGGAAGCGCGTTGGGCGCGACCTACACCTTCGAGATCCTGCCCAATCCCGATGTCACCACGTTCACCGACGGATCCCTCACCGGCATCGTCGTCGACGACCGGCTCATCCACGAATTCGTCACCTTCGAACTCGCCCCGGGCGTGGCGTCGAGCTTCGTCACCGTGACGCTCACCGTGGAAGTCCCGGGGGGCGGGATCGACTCGGCCCTGGTCGAGCTGTTCGTGGTTTCGAACTCGGATCCGCTCTCCGACACGCCGCTCGAGGCCCAGCGAATCGATGCCGAGATCGCCATCGAAGACGCCTTGCGCTACCTGTACCAGAAACAGCTCGCCAACGGGTCATGGGGCGGCAGCGTCGAGCTGTCGGGAGCGTTCAACAGCCACCCGGTCGGCGTCACCGCGGTGGCGGTGTGGGCGTTCGCCAACCAAGGGCACACGCCGGGCCTGAATCCCGATGAGAGCATCTACGGGCGCACCGTCGAGCAGGCGCTCGAGTACCTTCTCGCTCGCGGACAGATTGCCGGGACGACCGGCGGCGGGGCCAGCGTGGCGAACTTGTTCCGCGGGGCATCGGCCAACGGGGTCTCCGACCTCAACGAGAACTGCCAGAGCGTCTTCATCGATGGCCGGTTCGGCGATCCGCTGGGCTACTACTACGAAACCGCACTGGTCGCAGCCGCTCTCTGTGCCACCGGCCGCCCGCTCGACCGGGTTCCTGCGGGGCCGCTCGTCGGCATGACCTACCATGAGGTCGTCGAAGACATCATCGATTGGTTCGGCGTGGCCCAAAAGACGGGTGGAGGGTGGCGCTATCAGGCCAACGGCCCCACCCAGGACATGTCGGTGTCGAGCTGGTTCTACCTCGCGATGGAGGCAGCCGAGAACGTCTTCCACATCCCGGTGCCGGACTGGATCAAGCAAGAAGCCGAAGACTTCATGAACACGGCTCAGGGCCTTTCCGTGGGGTCGGCGGGGGGCTACCCCTTCGGCTATGACTACTTCTTCCCGGCCTCGTGCCAGTTCTACGCGCTCCCCTGCACTCACGGTTTCGGCACGACCGCCGGCGGCCTCTCGGGTCTTGTGCTCGTCGAATCCGAGGGTCCCTTCGTCGTGCCCGGGGCTCGGCTGGCGCTGGCGGCGCCGCCGCTCGACGGGATCGCGAACAAGCGCAACCGAGCCCTGCTCTTCCTCGGCGAGCACTGGAACCTCAGCGTACTTCCGCAACCGCCCGGGTCTTCGGCGTTGTATGGCGTCACCGGGAACTTGGGCAACACCTACGCAATGGTCTCGGTCGCGAGGGCTTTGCGATTGACCGCATGGTCCCAAGGTCTGCCGCCGGGCCAGAACATTTTACTCACCAACAACGGGACCCAGTTCGATTGGGAGACGGGCGAAGTCATCCCCACGGGAGCCATATCCCCACCCGGCTCCGCGACCGAGGGCTACGTGCCCTACCTCGTTCGCACCCAACTCGACGCCGGCGCCCCCGCCGACCGCGGACACTGGGAGTTCGAACACTACGGGGATGAACTCAACACCGCCTTCGCGGTCCTCACGCTCGATCCCGTGGTCTTCCGGTTCTACGGCAACCTGCCGCCGGTCTCGCACCCCGGAGGTCCCTACTTCGTCGAGTGCGTGGGATCGAACACGGAGATCCAGCTGAATGGGATTCTGTCGTACGACCCGGAGGAAGCGCCGATCACCTACCAGTGGAGTACCGGAGTACCTGGCGTAACGATCGTCGCGCCGACCACCGTCGACCCGACGATCGTCATCGACCCCGCCGTCTCAGGGTTCCAACCGATTCGCATCGCCCTTACCGTCGACGACGGCGAACACACGACGACCGAGTGGGTCGACATCGAGATCGCGGACCGCCGACCGCCTTCTCTGGCGACGACGATCGACGAGAACGTGATCCCCTCGGGCACCCTCGTCCGTGCCGAGGCGAACGACGACGGCGCCGTGAACATCGCCGACCCGGTGTACACCCTCGCCTACTTGTTCAACGGCGGCCCAATGACATGTCTGCAGGCCTCCGACTCCAACAACGACGGTGCGGTCAACATCGCCGACCCGGTCTACACGCTCGCCTATCTGTTCAATGGCGGGGCGGTTCCTGCCTTCCCATTCCCGGACTGCGGGACCATCGAGCTGACCATCGGCTGCGATCTCTACCTGAGCTGTCCGGGCGAACCGCCGGTCTCGGCCGGCACCATCGAGGTCGAGGTGTCGGCGATCGACAGCTGCAACCCGTTGACCACGCATGCCGAGATCGAGACGGCCTGCGGGACCGTGTCCATCGACCCGGGGACGTCGATCGAGCTGGACTGCGAGGCGGGTACTTGCGCCGTTCTCGATCAGGGCGCGCTGGTCGTCATCGACGCCGCCAGCGCGATCTTGCGGGTCACCGCAACCGACGATCGAGGCTGGGAGTCGAGTCAATCGCTCGAGCTCTGCACCGACAACACCGCGCCCGTCATCACGTCGGAGCCGCCCACCCTCGCCGAGCCGAACGTACTCTACGAGTACGCCGTGGTCGTCGACGATCCCGATGTGAACGTGCTCACCTTCCAGCTGCTGGCCGGCCCGCCGGGCCTCTCGCTCGATCCGGTCACTGGCGTGGTCCAGTGGACCCCCACGGCGCTTCAGCAGTTCGAGAAGATCGTCGAAGTCCGGGTCACGGACGGCCTCGGTGGGGAAGCCACTCAGCGGTTCGGCGTACGGCCCTACGCAACGCCGATCTATAACTTGCCTCCCGTGATCGTCGAGTCCGCGCCACTCTCGGCTGCGGAGGGCCAGACCTACTCCTTCAACGCAGCGGCGACGGATCCCAACGACGACGTGCTCGAGTACAGCCTCGCCGTCGCCCCGGCCGGAATGGTCATCAACCCGGGCAACGGCGTCATTCTCTGGACCCCGGCCGCCGATCAGAACGGACCACGGACGGTGAGCCTCACCGTGCGAGATCCGCTGGGTCTCACCGATACCTTCACCTGGGTGATCGCTGTAGCGGACCTGATCAACACTGCGCCGGTCTTCACTTCCACCCCGGTGACGACCACGGCTGAGGGCGACTACTACGCCTACCTACCGGTGGTCTACGACGGGGATGGCGACTCGCTCATGTGGACTCTCGACGAGGCCCCCGAGGGTATGCTCTTCACGCCGACTAGCGGCCTCGTTCAATGGGAACCGAGTGCCTCGGACGCGGGCACGTACGCAATCGCCATCCGCGTCGCCGATGGACGTGGCGGCGTCGTGACACAGGCCTACACTCTCGTCGTGGCCGAAGCGCTCGACGGCGGTCCGGTCTTCACGTCCACGCCAGTTCTCGGCGCCACCGAGGGCATGCTCTATCAGTACGCGGCGCTGGCCGTGGACGACGGCGGCACACCGGTGACCTACTCGGTCGTTTCCGGGCCGCCGGGTCTGACCATCGACCCGGACACCGGATTCGTCAGCTGGACACCGGGAGCCGATCAGTCGGGCTTCCGCCAGGTCAGCCTCGTTGCCACCGACCAGGGCGGCTTGGTCGGACCGCCGCAGACGTATCAGATCGACGTGGCGGAAGCGCTCAACGCCCCACCGGTCATCGTCTCGATTCCGGTCCCGAATGCTGAGTTCGGAGACCCGTACGCCTACGCAGTCGTCGTCGAGGACACCGACTCCATCGCCTTCACCTACGCCATCCTGGAGGGGCCGGTTGGAGCCAGCATCTCGGCTGCTGGAGTCTTCGAGTGGACACCCAGCGTTGCGGGGGTCTTCCCCGTGACGCTACGCGTCACAGACGATGGAGGCTTGACCGACACTCAGTTCTTCGCGCTATCGGTGCACGAAACCCTCGACATCACGCCACCGGTGCTCACTGTGACCGCCACGCCATCGATCGTGTCAGTCGGCGACCCGGTGTCGATTACGGTGATGGTCACCGACGTCTCTCCGTTGTCCTCGCTCACCGCCGAAGTGAACGGTGCTCCCCTCGCTCTCGCGCCGGACGGTACGGCGACGTTCGTTCCGAGCCTCCCAGGTCTTTTCGTCGTCACGGTGATCGCAATGGACGCGGGTGCACTCACCACGACTCGGCGCGCGGAGTTCCGCGCCAGCACGGTGACCGATAACGGGCCGCCGACCGTTGCTTGGTCGTCCCCCGCCACGCAAAGCGTCATCGATGGTCCGATCGACGTCATCGGAACCGCCCACGACGCCGACCTGGTCTTCTACGAACTCCAGGTCTCGGTCGACGGCGGTGGCACGTTCATCCCGCTGCGGCGCGGGCTGACGCCCGTCGTGTCCGGGGTCCTCGGAACCATCGTTCCCGGTGAATTCCTCACCGGAACGTACCTGTTCCGCCTCTGTGCCGAGGACAGTTGGGGGAACGTGGCGTGCACGAGTCCGGTCGAGCTCGACTTGGGTCCGGCGAACCCCGCGCCCGGATTCCATCGTTTCACGCTACTCGACGGTTTCGTGGAAGTGGCGGGAATCCCCCTCGCCGTGCGCCGAACCTACGACGTACGTCAGCGGCGGCCCGGAGACTTCGGGCACAACTGGTCCCTCGAAGCGAGCGGCGCGCGGCTGGAGCAGACTCGCGCAATGGGCGCCGACTGGATCCAGTCGATCGACACCACGGACCCGCTGGTGCCAGTCTACGGCCTCACCTCGAACGTGCCGCATCGGGTCACCGTCCATCTCCCCGACGGATCCGTGCATAGATTCGAGATGGTGCCATACCCGCAGCAGCAGGCGTTGTTCCCGATCGAGGTGGTGGACTTCGTGGAGTTCGTTCCGTACCCGGGCACGCACTCCCAACTCTCGACCAACAGCGATCCTTCCTTCGTGCAGCCAGCCTCGCCGGGGCCCGTCGAACTCGTCGACGGCAGCTTCCAGGTGTACAGTCCGAGCAGCTACACACTCACGCTGCGCGACGGACGGCGGCTGATCTTCACCCGCGATCCGGCCTCGGGTGAGTATCCCTTGGTTCGGGTCACGGAACCCAACGGCAATTTCGTCGATATCGGTCCGGCGGGCCTCGTCCACTCTTCGGGTGCGAGCATGAGCCTCGCTCGAGACCCTGAGGGTAGAGTCACCTCCCTCTCCACGCCTGCCGGCTCTACTCGAACCTACTCCTACGACTCGGTGGGCGACCTGATCTCGGCCACCGACTTCGAAGGTTACACCACGCAGTACGTCTACGATGATCGGCATCGCCTAGTGCAGATCGTCGATCCGCGAGGCTTCACGCCAGGGACGCTACTTTACGACGAAGTCGGACGCCTCACCGGAGTTGTCGACTCGAACGGGAACACCATCTCGCTGGCCTTGAACGAGGTAGTCAATCAGCATGTGGTGACCGATCGCCTCGGGAACACCTCCGTGATCTCCTACGATTCCAGAGGAAACGTCGTGTCGGTCCTCGATGCCGATCTTCACGAGACGACTTTCACGTACGACGCCGAGGATCGACTGCTGTCGAAGACCAATCCGCTCGGGCATACCGAGTCGTACGAGTACGATGCCACCGGACTACTGACCCAATACACCGACCCTCTGGGTGGGACGATTGCCTATACGTACGATGCAGGCGGCCGCCCACTCACCGTGACCGACAAGATCGGGCGAACGACAACTTACGAGTACGACACCTTCGGAAACCGCACTGCCTTCGTGAGCCCCGGGGGGGGGCGGGCCGAGTGGACGTACGATACGGACGGCAACGTGATCGAGGCCGTGGATGCGGTCGGCGGGACGTCCACCTGGGACCGCGACCCGTTCAATCCCCGTCTTGTCACCTTCACCGACAGCATCGGGCGCGTGGCGTTGTTCGAGACGAACCAGCGGGGCCAGGTCATCCTGGAAGCCTACCTCAAGGACGGCGAACTCGCGGCCTACTCCTACGAGATCGACGAGAACGGGCTGACACGGTCTTCGACGCTGCCGTCGGGCGCGACCGGGAGCCTGATCCTGGGCGCTGGGGGCTACCCCGCCTTCGCGGTGGACTACTCCGGTGCCAGGCAGGCCATCACGTTCGACGCGGCGGGCGACGTCAGCGCGATCACCGGCGTGGGAACACCGGTCACCTTGTTCGAACGCGACGCGGAGCGGCGCGTCGTTCGCGTCGAGAACCCCGAGGGGACCGCGATCCAGCGCCTCCTCGACACAGCAGGGCGCCCGACTCACCTTGAAACTCCGAGCGGTCGCACTGTCGCAGCCACTTACGACGCGGCAGGACGAACGCTCTCCGAGACGCTGTCTGGGAGTGCGCCGATCACTTATGTGTACGACGCACTCGGAAGGGTTACGTCCAGTGCAACTGACCACGACACGCTGGGGACCGTAACCCGAACCTACGAGTACGATGCGGCTTCTCAACTCACAGCGGAGGTCAACGAACTCGGTGAGCGGACTGAGTATGTTCACGACCTCGAAGGCCGGATAACCTCTGTTACCTTTCCCGATCTAACGAGCGCGATCACTACCTATGACCTTGCAGGCCGGCCAACGAGCTTCACCAACGAGCTTGGCCAGACTTTGTCTTACGCGTACAGCGTGGGTGGTCTTCTCCTGTCAGTGACGGATTCCGTGACGCCGAGCCCGGGGGTGACTTCCTACACCTACAACGATCTCGGCGGGCTAGAGTCGGCGACGACGCCAGGCGGTAGCGTCTGGACCGTCGAGTCCGACCCGGTCGGTCGCATCAGCGCACAGAGCTACCCATGGGGCGGCACCATCTCGTGGCACCGCGATGGCACCGGACGTGCCCTGGCGGTCGACATGCCAACAGGGCAAACCATCTTCCGTGACTACGATGAGGCAGGGCGTCTCACCGCGGTGCAACCCGGCCTGGACTCGCCCGAGGTGTTCAACTACGACGACGCGGGCAATCTCACTGCAGTGATGGACGGTACCGGACTCACGACCTACACCCGGGCACCGAACGGCGCGGTCGGCCGGATCGACTACTCGAGCGGCGACTTCGTAGAGTACCAGTACGATGTCCACGGTAGGGTGGTTGCCCTGGTCACGCCAGGCGGGGCGACGAACTATCAGTACGACGCGCAGAGCCGGCTCGCCGTGGCAGACGACACTGCGGTGGGCACGACCTCTTATCATTACGACGCGGTTGGCCGCTTGGCACGGATCCAGCACCCTGACGGTTCAGAAACGGTGTACCAGCGCGACAGCCGAGGTCGTGTGACGAGACTGGTGACCACCAACGCGCTGGCCACCGTCATTCGCGACGAGAACTACACCTACGATCTTGCAGGCAACCCGATCAGCGCCAGCGGGCTCTCGGAGAGCGTCCTGTACACCTACGATAGCGCGAGCCGCGTCACTGCAGAGAGCTGGACCGGCGCTTCCGCGATCGGCACCCAAACCTACGCCTATGATACCGATTGGAACCCGACGATGATGGGCAGTCGCACCCTCACCTACGATGGTGCCCAGCGCCTGACATCGGATGGGGAGTTCACCAGCTACACGTACGACCTCGCGGGGCGCCCGGTGGAGCGTTGGAACTCGTCCACCACCGAGCTCTTCGCGTACGACGTGTATGGCCGGCTCTCGCAGGTCACTCGAACAGACACGAGTGGAACCATAGTCATCGAGCTCGAGTACGACTTCCTCGATCTCCTCCGGGCAATTCGCGTCGACGGCGTACTCGACCGGACGTTCCTTTGGGAGACCGAGGTTGGCAGTGTTCCGCGCCTACTCGAAGAGCGCGATGGAAGCGGCTCGTTGTGCAGGCGCTATGTTCACGGTCTGCGACCCGTAGCGATCGACTCTGTGACTGACGTCGTCCTCCATCAGGACCCGCTCGGGAGCACGCGAGTGGTCACCGACATGGTAGGCACGGTGCTTGAGACGAACACGTTCAGCGCGTACGGCGACGGTGCGACGCCGTTGGGAAGCGCTTCATCACTTCTCTTTGCGGGCGAACTCTACCTGCCAGAACTCGATCTATACTTCCTGCGGACTCGATTCTACGACCCGACCGCGGGACGGTTTCTGACGCCAGATACCGAGCCGGTCGCGCCTGAGCTCCCGACTTCGTTCGCGCCCTTTCTCTATGCAGCGGCCAATCCGGTGCGGTTCACCGACCCACTTGGGACACGGTCGTTCGGGGAGTTGAACGCCGTGCTCTCGATCGCAGGCCAGCTTGCCCGGATTGCGTTACCCAACTTGCCTCTGCCTGTCTCCTTGATTACCGAGGCGCTCATCGGGAACACATCCCGATTCGTCGGAGCATCGGGTGTTGGGGTCTCGATGTCCATCGGAGTAGGCGCAAGCCGAGGCATCGCGAGCGCCACAGCGGGACTGTCATTGGCCTACAAGCGGGGGAGAGAATACCACTTGCTCGAGCTGGGCCTCCAGGCCGGCGTTGGCTTCGCAGCGCGAGACCCGAAGACGAAGAGATCCGTTTCCATCGAAGGTGGGATCATCATGGGGCAGTCCACCGGGAACCCGGAGTTCCCCAACAGTTCGCCGGGAGCTGGGGTCAGCCTGGTTCTCGGAGGATCCTATGCTCGTCAGAGCACACTGACCCAAGCAGTTGGCCCGCTGGAGAGGAACCTGAACGCAGATGTGACAACCAAGAAGGCAGCGTACGTACGCCTTTCGGTCCCCCTTTTCTCGGATTGCCAGCCGACTTGGTGCGAGGCCTTTACGGTTTCGGGTGGATTCCTGACGGAGAGTTGGAGAACGTTGTGGCCCTCCTCGTCGGCCCCTCCCCTACTGCCGCCGCAGACTCGATCACAATGGAGCACAGAGAGCGGCCCTGACATCTTTGGTTTCTCGGTCTCCATGACCTTGTTCTGGGTGACCTTTGGCGATCCGAAGTACCGTCGATTCGGCGGCATCTGGGACTACACACTCGCGCCCTGATCGTATGTGAAAGAGGGCGTAGTCGGGTCCTGCCTGCGAGGCTTATGTTCCGATCTGAAGCTGGCGGAGTGCGGCGCCGCGTCGCTCGACAACCCGCTAGTTGAGTGAAACGAAGGCTGAATGACCTCGTGGCCCATCGTCGTCCTGCTGCTCCTGGTCGGCCCCTCTACGGGGTCGACCAGGGACTGGGGAAGCGCGCCCACGTCGCTCATGCTTTGGGCCGACGCGGTGTCGAGTTCGGAACTCGACCCGGCAGCGACGCTGCGCCGCTGCTCAGGGCTGCTTCGTCTCCGCCACCCGTCGGGCGCGATTGGCAGCTCGAGCGGCGAGTTCTTGGTCTACGAATCATGTCTCGCTCGCGCGGCACTCGGCGCGGTGCGGCAGCGCATCGCGAGTCCAGCCATCGATCGTCACCTGCGCGATCTCGAACGGTTCATCGACGCCGAGCTCAAGAAGGAGCTTCCGTCCGAAGACCCAATGGACCGGGAGATCGACTCCACGCTCGAGCGACTCAGTCAGGATGATCCATCCACCCAACGTGCGCGCGACTTCTTCTCGCGAGCACGAATCAGCCGGACGCGCGCCTGGTTGCCGTCCACGTGGCGACAACGACTGCCGCCGTTCTTGGCCACGCCCTTGACCCGAGACGATCCCCGGGTCGCGCGCTGGATCGATCGGTTCCGCCAGGACAACGATCTGGACCGACCGGAGGCCATCGCCCTGCACTTCGCGGACCCGCCTGTCATTCGCGAGGCGGCGCCGGAGCTCTTCGCCCTGGCATGCCTGGCCCGCGTGCTGCACGTCTCCGAGGTCGAGGACCTGGAATCCACCGACGGAACCACGCGAAACTGGCGGGTGGAGGTGCGGCTCCGAGTCGATAGGCTTCGGCAACCCGACGGAACCTGGGGCGTTGGCGCACCAACGAACGAAGTGGCCACCGCGCTCGCCCGTCTGACCCTCGCGTGGACCGGGCCACGGAACCCACCTCCCGAGCGGCCGGGACGCGACTAGACTCGAATCAAGCGCATTCAGCAAGGCTCCAACGCGCGCCCCGCGTTACGAGCCGAAGGCGAATGTCTTGGGTTGAAGTGGTTGCGGCTGCGCCCCGGCCACGAGGGCGCCTTCGAACGCCCCCTTGGAGAGAATCTGGTCCCAAGGCAAGCCTGGTACGCGCTTCGAAGCGTTGGCGCAACATCGAGCGCGCCTCCCCGATCTTGCGGACACGAGCCCAATCTCAAGGATTCAATCACGAGCGACACGAGTGGCCAACGACACAGGAAAACCCGAAGCGGTGGTTCATCGCGGGGGTCGTTGTAGTTGCCCCATGAGTACGACAATTGAGCCGCTCGTCATCCGGCGCGGAGGAACACTCGGACGACGCCCCTGCCAGTCGCCGCCTGAAAGGTGGTTGGGTTGATACCTCGGGTCCCGGGAAGGTGGACTTCCGACGGCTCGTCCCACCCACCTTGACAGGGCCTGGTGGAGGGAAGGAGCGTGGAACTCCATACCGGGCGCTAGCGACGGGCTGCCACCGGCCACAAACGAGAGCAGATGACTACCCCCTACCATGCCAGATACTTCGCTTCCGAGTTGACCCGCCAGGCACAGCCGGGGGGCGCGGATCGTTGGTCGACGGCGCTGTTCGATGCCTGCTTCGATATCTACCCTTACCAGACCGAGGCGGCGATCTTCGCCCTGCGGAGTCCGCTCGTAGTCGCGGACGAGGTAGTACTCGGCAAGACCATCGAAGCCGGTCTGGTCCATGGCCACGGCGCCAATCAGCACATGCGCCACTCCGTTCGCTCTCAAGATCGCGATCGTGCCTTGAAGTGGGGTCACTGCGGCTCTTCGAGGCAAGTGCAGGGGCGGCGGCGGCGCTGGCGTTGACGCCTCTGATGTGAATGGGCCTGGGCGACCGTGCAGCCATGAGCCTGGGCGTACAGCGCAAATAGGCGTCGCCCCAACCGCAGGGCTCGGGCTACCCTCTCCTCTGGCGTGCGCTGGCGCTCTCGCAGTCGTTGTTCCTCGCGCAGGATGTCCGCTACGGATCTCATGATTCCCCACTGACTTCTCGCCGGGGTGACCCCAATCCACAACACGCGGGATCCCGCCGGATTGGCGCGGATCATCACACGAGCCCCCTGGATGTTCATGATCGCGGGGTAAAGATCCACAGTCTGCGCCTGCGAATCATGCGGGGCGCGGCCGCCCCTGCGTCCCGCACTGGGTCCATTCCGACACCGCCGGCCGAGACTCGGCGGCGCGTCCGTGATGGCGCGCTTCCTCGACGGCGCGTCGGGCCTCCCGAAGTTCCAGTTCGGGGACGTGGACCAACACCTCCCCCATGAACCTCTGCGTCGCGGGCCAGTCATCGAGGAGGAGCTACAGCAAGGTGTGCTGGCGTGGCCGAGTTTCAGGGGACGGGTCGACTCGCGGGGACGCGCGACCGATCGCGGGGGTAACGCAGCGGGTAAGGAGTCGCCCAAGAACAACTTCGACATCTTGCCGTCGATTTGGGTCAGATTCGGCCGATCCGGAGAGCGCGGAACCGGAGGCGTAGCCTTAGTACCGGTGAGGATTTCGAGGTTTTCGGATCGGTCGAAGATGGCCCGAAGCGACGAGCAAAAGGGTGAAGTTATTCTTGGGCGACTCCTAAGGGTGAACTCAGACGCTGACTTCGTTCAGTGCCTGCTGCCACGCACGGGCCTTCTCGCTACGCGGTACGCCGGCGTTCGCAGGGCTCGTCGACGGCAGTTCGACGAGGGAGACCCCTGCAGCGAGTCGGACGTGCGGCTGCACGTGTCGCGCGTACAAGATTGCTGCCATCCGTCCGTTGAAACAAACCCTGCGGATACCGGGATGGGCGGCGAAGAACCGTGCGAAGTCATTGGCTTCGAGGGTCGAACGGTCTATCGCCGCGTCGAGACTGCCCGCGCGCACACACGACCTGAGTACATCCCAGACTGCCACGCCCCGCGACTCGATCGCCGCGACCCGCGCCGGGTACTCCATTGCAGCGTCGAATCCGAGGGCCGCTGCGACAATGGGCCAGAACGCATTCCGCGGGTGAGCGTAGTATTGCTGCTCGCGAAGGGAGGCCTCGCCCGGCATTGTGCCGAGAATCAAGACGCGCACGTCGACACCAGCAATCGGTGGGAAACCATGGCTACGGTTGGGCGTGGTTTGTGGACTCCTGTTCGGTGTCGCCGGTCCGCCCGTTGGGGCATCGCTCCGCACTCGCCTGGCCATGGCGCTGAGCTTTCCAATCGCTGACTCGGGTGCTCACCCGATGGCCCTGCATACGCTAGAGTTCCCGCGGTCGGGTGAGCTATCGGACCCGCGCAGGTACTCACTCCCGGACGAGGCTGCGTGCACGACACCGCGTGCGCCGCCTCCTGTCAACGACTCGGCCGGGCACCGGGTTCGGCCGGCCACCGGACTGTGGCTTCGGACTGTGGCTCACGGTCTACGAGCCGCTCCGACCCCGGAGAACTTGGGGGGCAACCGCCGCCCGCCCGCCGCCTTGCCCCTTCGCGGGCGGGTGAGCCTGGGGCGCGCGCGTGCGCGAGGAGCACGGGTGATCCCGCGGTAAAGTGGCTAACGACCGACGCCGCGACGGGGCGGCGGGACACGGTTGGCGGAGTGGGGCATCGGACAACGCACTGCCACGAGTCGGAGGGCGAGAACAAGGTATGAGCGAAGATCCTCAGGCGGCGGCACGCAGCTCCTCGCAGGAGACGACACCGCCGGCAGCGCTTCCCACTCCCGAGTCGAGCCGCATCCAGACCCTGGACGTGATCCGAGGGTTCGCACTCCTTGGCGTCCTGCTCATGAACATGCAGGCCTTTGCGATGATCGACGCGCTCTACATGAACCCTCGCGCGCTCGGCGAGGGATCCCCGCTCGACTTCTGGTTGTGGACCACGCATCACGTGCTCGCCGACCAGAAGTTCATGACGCTGTTCTCCATGCTCTTTGGAGCCGGCATCTCCTTGATGACCGAGAGTGCTTGGCAGCGCACCGGGCGATCAGCCACACTGCACTACCGGCGCATGGGCTGGCTGTGCATCTTCGGACTGATTCACGGTCTCCTGCTCTGGTACGGAGACATCTTGTTCCTGTACTCGCTTGCCGGGTCCGTCGCGTACTGGTTCCGGCGGCTTCGCCTTCGATTCCTGCTGCCGATTGCGATCGGGTTGGTGCTCTTGCCCGCGGCCTTCACGCTCACTTTCGGAGTGCTCCTGCAGTTGGCGCCCGCTGAAGAACTCGCCGAGATGAGGAAGATGTGGACGCCCCCCGCTGACCTCGTGCAGCAACAGATCGACGCCTACCGCGGGGCCTGGCGCGACCAACTCGCTTTCCGCGCGGACCAGTGGGTGAACTTTCTCGGGTTCCTCTGGATCTTCGTGTGGCGCGTGATCGGCGTCATGCTGCTTGGCATGATTCTGCTGCGCACGGGTGTGCTCGGGGGCGGGCGATCCCGCAGGTTCTACCGGCTGCTGGCCGCCTCCGGATTGGGCATCGGCCTCCCGCTCGCCGCCGTCGGCGTCCGCTCGAACGAAGCGGCCGGTTGGCAGCTCGAGAGCGGGTTCGGCACCTACTCCCTGTTCAACTACTTCGGCAGCATCTTCGCAGCGATCGGCTACCTGGCCCTCGTCGTACTCGCATACCAATCCTGCTGGATGCCCGGCCTCATGCGGCGCCTCGCGGCAGTCGGTCGCATGGCGTTCACGAACTACATCGTGCAGACTCTGATCTGCACGAGCTTGTTCTACGGCGGCACCCTGGGCGCCGGCCTGTTCATGAAGACCAACCGCGCCGCTCAACTCGGCATCGTGTTCGCGATCGCGGCACTACAGCTCGCTTACTCGCCCGCGTGGCTCGCACGCTTTCGCTTCGGCCCGCTCGAGTGGCTCTGGCGCACGCTCACCTACCAAAGCGTCCAACCACTTCGCCGCTAGGGCTGGGTGTCGCTGCTTCGTCGGCCGCCCTACCCGGCGTGAAGGGTCGGCAAGGCACTGTTCGGGCGGTTCCCGATCTACGGGGGCTGTCAACGATCCACCTCATGGCGTCGCGGCAACGCGTCCGATGTGCTCCAAGACCCGCAAGTGGATTCGATGAATGATGGCATCCGACCACATCTCCCAGTACGAAACCGGAGCCAGGTCGACCGTGTACCAGGTGGTCCCGGTGAGCCGAGTGCGGCCGCCGCCAAGATCCTCGAGATCGAACTGGCCGCGGCGTGAGTCCAGCGTGTGGCTAAGGTGCGGCGGGTGAACGTCCCAGCCGATGAAGGTCGCCCACGGGTTCCACTCCTCGAGTGGAGCGGGGCTTTGAGACACGTCGAACGCGAGGCGAACGGGTTCGTTCCACTCGGTGATCGGTTCGACGAAGGCCCCCGTCGAGAACTCGCAATAGCGGATCGCGCCGACCCCTCGTCCCACGATTCGCGCCCGAATCGGGTAGGCGATCCCCTTCGTGAAGTACCACTCGGGCGGGGACTCGATCTCGGGAAACTCGATGACGCACTCCCAGACTCGCTGGATCGGCGCCTGCACGACGATGGACGTTTTCACTTTTCGCATGGCGAGTTCGGACTGCATAGTGGCCTCGGCACCCGTGACCACTGGGGACAACGCGACCAGGGCTACGCCGATGACGACTCGCGGCCCGTCGCCACCGAGACAGCTCTGGAGTACGAATCCGGTGGCGGCGCCGACCACAGTGGCTACGCCGAGGAGTGGCAATGTCATGAGTATGCAGATCAGTCCCTCGAGAGCGAAGCCCAGGAATGCCAAGACCAAGAGGCCGTTGACCGTGCATGCGGTCACCATGGCTCGGCGCATCGAGGGTGTGCGGCCGAGACTC
The DNA here is from genome assembly GCA_050246115.1 of Planctomycetota bacterium. Lineage (GTDB taxonomy): Bacteria > Planctomycetota > UBA8108 > UBA1146 > JAJFFE01 > JBFWWP01. Next base: position 1,735 of record JBFWWP010000048.1, on the reverse strand, counting down.
GAGAACAAGGCCGCCGCAGTTGCCGTCGCGAAGGGTGCGTAGAGGAACAATCCGAGCCCGTACCCGACATCGCCGGCGTTGGCAACCAGGAGGATCGGAACACCGAAGATCAGAACCGTGCACGATACGGCCACAACGACCTGGCGGGCGGTCGGGGACATCCGCGCCTCCGATGCGGTCACTCGAGGCATGGGGGCTTCAGGTTCCACGGCAGCAGCCTCCATTCGCTTTCGGCATGGGCCGCGGGCGCCTGGCCGCCGCGCTGGGCCCTTCGACTGTCCTGTTGCGCAAGGTCTCAGGGTCGATCGTCACCGCCGGCCACGGGAGGTGAATTCGAGCATCAACTTCCTTTCGCCATCGACGATTCTATCCATCTCGAATCCGCAGGCCGGTGTCCTGGACAATCCACAAACTGCCAACGAGCGGCTCCGAGTCGAGGAGGGGAATGAGTTGGCCAATCAGCGAGAGGACCGCCGGTTTCGCTTGCGACCGTGGCCGCAACACAATGATTCCGAAGTAGTCGGCAGGCGGGTAAGTGCGGATGTCCGAGAAGTCCAGATCGAGTGTCACCAGCACTCGCTGCTCGGACTGGCAGACCAACGCCACTCGAGGATCGGGTTGTCCTACCATCTGCTGATCGCGGATCGTCAGCGCGTCGTGGGCGGCTTGTCTCAGCACTTCCGCCGCCTCATCGGCAGATTCTCGTCGATCTTGAACTGCATTTATGCCGCGCCCGGAGTGAGCGGGACGAAGCGTTCCCGAGTCAATTCCGCCGCATACGCAATCGCCGCGTCAATGTCCTCGTTGACCAGCGGAGGGTAGCCCTTGAGAATCTCGTCTCGCTCCACGCCTTCAGCGAGATTGTCCAAGATCACCGACGCCATCACTCGTGTTCCCTTGATGCACGCCTTGCCGTGGCACACGTTTGGATCAACACTGATCCGATTTCGCCACTCCATCACAGCTCTCCTTCTGACTGAATACGGAACACCGAAAACCACATGTCCTGAACGTCGAACTCAATAATCAGGCGGTCGTCAATCGGGATGCTGTCATCAGCTGGCCAATCATGGGCCTGCTCGATCGCCAACGCATTGCTGCCCGCCGCACCAATGACTCTGACCCGAACTTCGTACACCACCTTTGCCTGGCCTCCTAACACGCATTCTGCAAACTCGTGGACACCCGAGCGCTGAGCCCGCGGGGCGGATTGGCGCGCGAGTGGCTTCCGGGCCCCGGCCCGAGGGCCGGGGTCTGGAAGCGGCAGGTCAGCAGTTCTGTTTCCTTGTTGTTAACCACAACGACAAGGAGAGAACATGACCCACCGGTCGGATTCTACGGCGTTGGCGCGTGTCGTGGAACTGCTCACCGAGCACAGCATGGAAGAGGTTGCGGGAGCGGTGACTCTGCTGCGGAACGAGGCGGTGCGGGCCGATCCGCTCGTGAAGTCCTGCTACAGCGGAGATTCGTTCGGGAAAGTCGAAGAGTCCACGGGGTAGGCACGCGACGCTGTGCTACGGTCCCCTACGGTTACCTCGCGGGGCGGGAAGGTCGAGCGAGGGGCGCACGTGTCCAGAGTCGGCCGGAGGTTCAACGGCCATGACGCGACCCGGCAATTCCCGGCTGCGTTTGGCGGGGCTTCGCGCGAGCTCGGGGTTGACCGTCAACCGACTCGCGGTGACTTCGACATCCTCGGCGATGCCGTCCTCCCGTTGCGCGATGCAAACCGGGGTTC
>JBFWWP010000047.1:0-29087 GCA_050246115.1 Planctomycetota bacterium | reverse complement strand
AGTTCCGGGCTAGGATGCCCCGCAGGCCTCGCGAAGTCGGGAGCGGGGCCATCGCCGCGTGATCGAGAGGGGAAACGATCGGATGGGTGAGCCAACGGACAGCGGTTTTCGGTTCCTGCGGGCGCTCCGGCGCGAGCCTCACGACGGTGTGCCGGTTTGGTTCATGCGGCAGGCCGGGCGTTACTTGCCTGGCTACCAGCGCGTCCGCTCGGGCGTGGACTTCTTGACCTTGTGTCGCACGCCGGAGCTTGCCGCCGAGGTCACGCTCGAACCGGTCGACACGTTTGGCGTCGACGCTGCCATCATCTTCAGCGACATTCTGGTGCCGCTCGAGGCGATGGGGCTCGACGTCGAGTTCACGGAGCGCGGACCGTGCATGGCGCGGCCGCTGCGCGACGCCGCCGACATCGCTCGGCTGCGGATTCCCGACCCGCACGAGAGCTTGGGCTACGTACTCGAAATCGTGCGTGAGGTGCGGCGGCGCCTGGCCGGTCGGGTGCCGGTGATCGGGTTTGCCGGGGCGCCGTTCACGCTGGCGTGCTATGCGCTCGAAGGGTCCCCGAGTCGCACGTTCGCGGAGGCGATGTCCTTGGTCTACCGCGAGCCCCAGACGATGCACGCGCTTCTCGACCGTCTCGCGACGACGGTCGCCGCGTACCTGCGGGCGCAGATCGAGGCCGGCGCGCAAGCCGTGCAGCTGTTCGACACTTGGGGAGGTCTGCTCGATCACGCGGCCTTCGCGGAGTTCTCGCTCGCTTACTGTCGCCGGATTCTTGCGGAACTCGATGGGTGCGGCGTGCCGCGCATTCTTTTCATCAAGGGTGCAGGCCTGCACTTCGAGTCCGTGTGCGCAGCCGGCTCCGAGGCCGTCGGCTTCGACTACACGTTGGCTCCGCAGCGGGCGCGCGAAATCGCTGCTGGGCGCGTCGCGCTCCAGGGCAACCTGTCACCGCAAGTCTTGTTCGCGGCGCCCGACGTGTTGCGCGCCCGGGTGCGCGACTTGCTCGAGGTCTTCCGCGGCGATCCCGGGTATGTCTTCAACCTCGGTCATGGCATTCTGCCGCCGACCCCGATCGACAACGTCCGGCGGGTGGTGGACGAGATCCGGGCCTTCGGAGCCAGCACCTCGGGTACGCGTTGAGTACCCGGACAGGTTGCTGCCGCATCGGCCCTGCGCTCGGGACGGTCGTGCGATGAAGGGGATCGTCATCGGCGCGGGCATCTCCGGGCTCGCCGCGGCTTGGCAGCTCGCTCGGGCAGGCTGCGACGTGACCGTCCTCGAGCGGGCGCCGCGCGTGGGCGGCGTGATCGACAGCGAACCGTGCGCAGGCTACCTGCTCGAATGGGGACCGAACTCCGCACTGGCCACTTCGGCGGCGCTCGTCGAACTCGCGTGCGACGTCGGGCTCGTGCCGGTGCCCGCCGATCCCCTTGCCCGCCACCGCTACGTGTTTCGCGGGGGGCGACTGCGACGGCTCCCGCGCGGGCCGTTCTCCCTTCTCGCCACCGGCGCGCTCGGCCTTCGCGCCAAATTGCGGCTGCTCGCGGAGCCATGGCGCCGTGTCGAGGCGCGGCCGGACGAGAGCGTGGCCACGTTCTTCGAACGTCGCTTCGGGCGCGAGTTCGTCGAGTCCGTGGTGAACCCGTTCGTGTCGGGCGTGTACGCAGGATCTCCGGACGAACTCGAGATGCTCAGCGCCTTCCCGCGCATTGCCGAGGCGACCCACGAGGCAGGCAGCGTGATTCGCGGAGCCATGCGAATGGCGCGCGCGGCGAGGGCTCGACCCAGCGCGCCCCCCGGTAGCACCCGCGGGTCGTTCAGCTTCATCGATGGGCTCGAGGCACTGCCCGCCGCGATCGCCGCTCGCCTCGGCGCACGAGTCCAGTGCGGCGTCGCCGTCGAGAGCATCGTCCCGGTTCCGGTCACAAGCCCCGGTCGCGCGACTTGCACTTGGGAAGTGCGCGCATCCGGGGGCGACGCGGTGCAGCGAGCCGACGTCGTCATCCTGGCGGTGCCCGCGCACGCGGCGAGCACCCTGCTGTCGCACGCCGCGCGCCACGGTCACGGCACGGCGTTCGCGAACGCTCTCGCTTCGTTGGGGATCGAGTTGGCGGCGATCGACTACGCGCCGGTTGCCATCTTGCAGTTGGGAGTCGCGGCCAGCGCTCTGCCGCGCGCGCTCGATGGATTCGGATTCTTGGTGCCGGCACGAGAGCGCCTCGACATCCTGGGCGGCATCTGGGCGAGCGCGGTGTTTCCAGGTCGTGCTCCTCCCGACCACCACCTCGTCACCGTCCTCGCCGGCGGCGTGAGCCACCGCGACTTGCTCGATCTTCCCGATGACGCTCTGCGCGCGCGCATGATCGCCGGGTTGACGCGCGCGCTCGGGGGGAAGTTCGAGCCCGTGTTTCACTCCCTACGCCGCCTCCCGGCAGCGATCCCTCAGTACCGTCCGGGACATGCGGCACGCGTGTCACGCGTTGGCGCTCTCCTCGCCGATCTGCCCACCGTCGCTCTCGCCGGCAACTACTTGACTGGAGTGTCGCTCGAGCAAGCCGTTCGCAGCGGCGCGCGCGCAGCAGAGCGAGTGCGGAGTCCTGCGGTGGTCCGCTGAGCTCGCGCGACCGAGTCGTCACGAGCGATGCAGGTTGCCCACATGCCGTGTTTCGAGGGGTCGCGGCGCCGCGCCGCGGCCCCCGCCTCTAGCTCTTCGCCCGCATCCTGGTTTCGAGGCCCGCATGCGGTTCCAGGGTTTCGCTCCGGGCCTACGCCGGTGACAATGCCCACCCTGAGAACGGAGGAACCCATGGACGACCAAGCCGAGATCGGCCTCGACGACTACGTCCAACAAACGCTCCTACAGATCTTCAACGGCATCGTCGAGGCGAACGAGAAGATCGCGAGCCGAAACTCCATCAAGGAGAACACCTTCGGCCTGTCGCCCGGCCAGAAGCGAGACGAGGGGCAAGGAATCGAGTTCGACCTCTCGCTGGCGGTGCGCAAGTCCACGGGTGGCTGGTCGGTCAAGGTCGTGAACGTCGGCGTCGACCGTGGGAAGTCCGGTGAGAACGAGTTCGCATCTCGTGTTCAATTCACCGTCAGCGTCGATCGGTGGGTTCGAGAGGGAGCGAGTCCGGTGCGACCGCTCGGCACGCGGGATCAGGCCGGCGGCGAGGCGCAAGCAGAGCAGCAGCGCATCCAGCAGCAGAGACAGCAGCAGCAATGACGCGGCAACCGTGCGACTCGGACGGCCGGCTCTCCGTCCCGTATCGCCTTTCCTTGCTCTTTGGCATGACACCTATGTTCATCGGGGTCTGCATCTTCCTCGTATGGGTCTTCACCAGGCAAACAGCGTTGATGGTGGCTGGGATTCTCAATATCTGGTTCGGGCTCGTGCTCTTCGTAGCGGGTCTCATGGCGCTGTTCTTTGCCTGGCATTCTGGACGACGAATGGGGGGGCGTCCTGTGACGAGGCGTGCCGGAGTCTTTGCGATCTTCATTCTGTTCTCGAACTTCCCTCTCGCGGCGGGACTCACGATGTGTGCCGTGCTTGTCGAGACCCGGTACGCAGTGCTCGTTCGCAACGAGACCGAGGAACCCATCCATGGAGTGAGGATCGTCGGCGGTGGTATCGACCGAACCCTGGGCACGCTTCCTCCGGGCCGGGTACGCCGCGGGAGTTTCTGGGTTCGCACCGACGGCACTCTGGAGCTGTGGACGCGAGATCGAGTCGAGCCCATCGTGGTCTGTGGCTACGTGACGAACGGACAGGGCGGCACTGCGCGGGTCACCTTCGCCGCGGATGGCAGTGTGAGCGTCCGCAATGCGTTCCGTTGAGCGCCTCACCCGCTCGCTGAGGGCTCGATCCCGGTCGTCGGGATCGAGAACTCGCGGACCCTCTTCGTTTGCTCGACCGACGTCGCGTCTCGAGGCGCGCGCGAGTCACTCGGGCAGCGAAGCCCAGAAGCGAGCGATCGCCGCGAGCACGCGTGGGCTCTCGCGACTGTCGTTGTGACCGGTATCCAAGAGCGGGACGAACTGCTTCGGTTCCGGCGCCGCATCGAACACCTGCCGGCCTTGGTCGAACGGAATCACCTCGTCATCGACACCGTGCAGGATCAAGATCGGGCACCGCACGTGGCGGATCGACTCGAGATTGTCGAGTCGAATCGAGAGCAGACGTGGCAGGCCCGGGATCGGCAGGATCTGGCGCGCCATTTCCGCGGCGCTCGCGAGCGGCGAGTCGAGCAGTAGGCCGCGCGTGGTGAGCTCGGCGGCGAGGCGGATCGCCGGCACGGTGCCGAGGCTCCGCCCGGCGACGATCGGGGTCGTGCCGCCGCGCAGTCTGGCCTCGTGGTAGGCGGCGCGCGCGTCGAGGATGAGTCCCGCCTCGGTCGGTCGTCCGGCGCTCTTTCCGTAGCCGCGGTAGTCGAACAGCAGAATCGAGTATCCGAGATTGCGCCACTCCTCCGCGATGCCGAAACGATGCGAGATGTTCCCCGCGTTGCCGTGGCACATGACGACCACGCCCTTCGGCGTCGAGTGGGGGAGCCAGACCGCCGACAGCCGGACCCCGTCCTCCGCAGCGAACGCGATCTCTTCGACGGGCGGTGTGACCGCGTCGAGGTCGACCTCCCACGGTCGCGTTGGAGCGAACGTCATGCGACCCTCGAGCCACCGTAGCGCGAGCCACAGCAGCACACCATAGACGACGACGCGCACGCAGATCATCACCACGGGTTTCCTCCAGCGATCGGTCGGTCGGGCGGCGGCGTCCAGCGTCATGGGGGGGGCTCCAATCTCACGCGTGTCGTCGAGTGTATCGGAACGCGAACTCTCGCTGCGGCTCCCGCGCCGCGTCAGGAGTCGCCCAAGAACAACTTCACCCTCCTGCTCGTCGCTTCGGGCCATCTTCGACCGATCCGAAAACCTCGAAATCCTCACCGGAACTAAGGCTACGCCTCCGGTTCCGAGCTTTCCGGATCGGCCGATTCTGACCCGAATCGACGGCAAGATGTCGAAGTTATTCTTGGGCGACTCCTTAGTGGCTGTGCCCGATCACGCTGCAGTGCACGCTCGAGGAAACAGGACCCTGGGACCACCCAGCAGGTACTCGGGCCACCAGTGACCGACGCCATCGCCGAGCTGCTCGAGACGCTCGATGTCTGCGAGATCCTGCAGGCGTCCGGTGGCCCTCTTGTTGGCGATGAGGTCGAACCGAGAAAGCACGGAGACGGGGACGTCGACGAACCGAGACGCCATCGATGGTCGTGAGAGTGTCGATGCGGAGGAGCGGCACGCCGATTTGAAAGATCAAACCTGGCTCGCTCAGGTCAGCCGTCTCGAGATCATGAAGCGGAGCCTCGAAAGCCCGGACTGCACCGAGGATCCGCGCTGCATTGGCCGCGGAGGGTCTGACCCCGACACCAAGGTCGTTCGCCGCCCGGACGTGTCCATGCGCAGCCAGGGCATGCGCCCCCACCAGCAAGCACTCAACCTCGTGGGCGTTGAACTCGAACGACAGATCTCTGAAGTCGGAGTGCACCCGGATCTCCCCCATTCCAAGAGAGGCACGTCCAAGAGAGGCACGCGAGCGTCAGGGTCCAAACGGCTTCGATCCGGGCCTCGACCGTCGCTGCGCCCCAACCGTCATCGGGCGGCGGTGGATCTCCCGGTCGACAGAGCTGACTCTGGATCCCACGGGCTTGGTTTCTCGGCTGCGGTCCCATGACCGTGATTGTAGTGGATCGTGAAGGGATCGCCAGGCCGGCGCGAGGACCGTCATCGACGCAAATCGCCAAAGACCGGACATGACGCTCGGGCAGACCTTGCGCGCCGCATGGGTCGCTGTGGGCGTTTGCGAGTCCGCGAGGGACGATCGTCCCGCTGGATCGGCACTGACCTCGGCTTGGGCCAGGCCTTCCGCGCGCGGTTGACTGCCATGGGGCGTGCTTGGGCCGATGGCGAGCCGGCCGAGACCAAGGACCCGCGAATCCGGAGTAGCTTCACCGATGACCGGGCCCGCGCCTCCTTCCACTCTCTGGCCTCACGCGAATGCACTCGGCGAGGTCGGACGACGAGCCTCGATGAGAAAAGCACGACGTTTTCGTGTCCGCCGGTCGCTGACTCCAGCAACAAGAAGCAGCAGCGTGTCCTGGGATGGGTGCGCTCGAAATCGACCAAACCGCTTCGAGCGCCGCCGACGAAGGCGCGTGGTCGAAGCTCGACGGAGGAGGATGGGTCATGGCGAGGCGTCTGTTCGGAATCATGAGCTCGTTGCTCTTGTGCGCGTCGGTAGCGAACGCGGAGGAGTTCCACTCCCAGATCGGTGGAGTCGTTCAGGTCAACGGCGGCCCCGTTGCGTTGTCGGGGTCTCTGGTCGTGACCGGTGGTCTAGAGGGCACGCTCGAACTCGAGGGCACTGCGCTGACGCAGACCGGTGTGGGGGACGTTGCGATTCCGCCGTGGCAGTGGGAGAACCTTCTGGTGAAGTTCCACACCATGGGAATGATCAACATTCAGTACGTGCTCACCTCAGTGGGGGACGCGGGAGTAGCGACGGTGGAGATCGAGGGCTTGGGAGTCTTGACCGACAACTTCGTCGTCACATCGACGCAACCGTGGACGGTGCAGCACACGTGGAGTGGGGACGAGGTCGTCGGTGTGACTCCCGCAGATCTGCCGTGGCAGAAGACCGGGATGGATTTCCTCTGGGGAGCGGACGGTACGTTGGCCGCCTCCATGACGATTCAAGCGGTCGTGGACGGTCAGCTGGTGCAGCGGCAGGTCACCTACTCGGCGACCTTCAGTGCTGCGGCCCCGGCGGTGTCTCTGCCGATGCGGGTCCTCGGAGAGGTAACCGTAGATGAGTACAGTGACGTCACCGGGATCTGGAGGGGAACCTGTGTGCAGTCCGTCGAGTTTCTGACCGTCGAGCAGGAGTTCCGACGTGGCGACGCCAACGCCGATGGATCGCTCGACATCGGTGACGCGATCCAACTCCTCCAGGTGCTGTTCCCCGGCCGGGGACCGCAGGTGGCGCTCCCGTGCGACAATGCAGGCGATACCAACGACGACGGTCAGCTCAACGTGGCCGACGCCATCTCGCTGCTTGGGTTCCTCTTCGCCGGCGCGCCCGCTCTGCCCAGTCCCACTCTGACGTGCGGTGTCGACCCGACCCCGGATGGCCTCGCTTGCACGAGCTTCTCGCCGTGCCCGTGACCGTCGACATGTGACCTCGGACTGGGTTGCACAAAGAGCCGAAGCAGTGCGAATGAGCGGCGCACCGCTTCGGCTCGTTTTGTCGCGGGGACTGCTCTCGACGGTGTGGCCGTGGACACTCGCGATCAGGCCAGTCCGGGCTCGAGCCCCGGCGCCTCGAACTCGCCCCGGAGCAGTTCGGGCCGACTCAGGTACCGACGGAACTCGTCGGCCTCGCTCGGCAGGTCGAGCGTGACGTAGGAAGTCGCGGGATACGTTGGGCCGCGGTCGACCCGCATCGGCGTGGACCCGACTTCCGAATGCGCTGTCGCGAGCGACTCCAACCGTCTCAGGGCGCGGCTCGGCCTGCGCGGCCTGCGCGGTGGGTTGCCGGCCTTCAACCGCACCTACTTGCTGTCGCTCGCGTCCTTGGTCGTCGGCGCCGCGACGCGGAGCTTGCCGTGGATCGCGAGGTGGTCGCTGTAGCCCTCGTTCCACGCCTTGCCGCTCTTGCGAAAGCGCAGCGGGCGGCCGTACTGATCTCGGAGCTTGGCGAGCGCGTAGACCGAGAGGGAGTCGTCGACGTACTCGAAGCCATCGGCGCGGAGCAGGCCCCGGCTCATGATGCACTGGTCGAAGATGTTCCAGGTCCACTCTTGGTTGTAGTAGAGCGTGCCGACATCGGGCTGCCCGAAGAACTTCCATGAAGCGTTGAAGAGGCGATAGCGCCCTTCTTGCTCACGGTTCAAGACCGCATTGCGGCTCCGCACGGCATTCAGATGTTGCGCGATCGACGGGTCGTAGGGGTCGTCATTGAAGTCGCCAATGAGCAGTACGTCGGCGTCGCGTCCGGGCGTGGCGTCGACGATGCGTTTGACGATGGCTTGGCAGGCGCGCGCCGCTTCGAACCGGAGTGGTTCGGTCGAGTCCGACCCCCCGCGCCGAGATGGCCAGTGATTCACGAGCACGTGGAGGGGGTGGCCGTTCGCGCTGAGCCGAACCTCGAGAACGCCGCGGGTCGGAGGGTCGATCGGGATGCGGTGGAGTTCGACGAACTCTGCCGCGAGCGGTTGGAGCGGCGCGCGGTAGATCAGGGCCACGTCGATGCCCCGCTTGTCGGGCGAGTCGAGGTGGGCGATCTGGTACTCGAGCTTGCGCAGCGGCTCTTGCCGGACGAGGTCCTCCAGCACGCGGCGATTCTCGACTTCGGCGAAGCCGAGTACGTGCGCGTCGAGCCCGGCGACGACCTCGGCGAGGTGCTCGAGTTTGCGTCCGTAGCGTGCAGCGTCCCACTCCGTCGCGGGTAGGAATTCGTCGTCGCCGGGGTTGTTGGGGTCGTCGTCTGCGTCGAACAGGTTCTCGACGTTCCAGAATCCGAACTTGATCTCCGTGGTCGTGGTCTGGGACCAGACCGTTCCGTCAGGGGTGGTGAAGATCGAAAGTCCGGCCGCCAACAAGGCGGTTCGCGCGAGGCGCGTGAGCGCATGACTCATGTTTTGCCTGCCAATCTGTCTGGTTGTTCTCGTTGTTGGTCGTTCTGGCTGGGCGCCCCACCTCGGAGCCCGCGGCGCGGGATCCAGATCGCCGTGTTCCCGCCGCTCGCCGTGTTTCCGCCGCTGAGCCCCCGACCCGGAACTCGAGATCCCGAGATCACTGGAACTGCCCAGCGCACCGAGTCGTTCGGCTCCCGGCGCCAGATCGGGTCTGGTACCGAGGGAGCCCAAATCCACTTGTCGTCCCGCGTTTTGGTGGGGGGATGGCGAGACGGGCTCCTTTTTCTCATCCTACCCGTCCACCCTCGGACTGCGTTCGAGACCGAGGACGCGACTTTTTGCTTTCGCCACCCGTCGTACCCGTGTGGAATGGGGTTTGACACCGAAGGCACCGGTATCGCTGGTGGCCTCGCGGATGGCTTCCGAGCGAGTTCGGCGGTGCCCGGCACCGAGGCGAAGCCACCGGCTGCGAGCGTGCCGAACGTGTCGAGCAGCGTAAGCGGGCGCCACCCCGCAAGCAATATGGCCTGTGAGGAGTTCGCGCTGCGTTCTCGACTCCACGAGAGCGGCCTACCGAGAAGGAGAGGGCATCCATGATGCGAGAAGTTTCCTGGCGGAGCTTCGGGCTCGTCTTGACCGCGGCGATGTTGGGTGGGGGCGTCGTGCTGTTTGCGCAAGACGTGTTCGAGCCGAGTCACCTGCTGTACTCCCACCGTCAGACCGAGGCGTACGAAATGTCGATCGGCGTGACGGGGCAAGGTTCACCGGCCAAGGATCGTCGAGTCGAGGAAGTACGAGAGGTGCTGTTGCTCCCGGACTTCTACGGTCCGCTGCTCGCGGTTCAGCCCAGCGGGACATCGACGGTGTTTTGGTTTCAGGACTCGCACGGCGTGATTCGCAACACCATCGTCGAGCGGTCCGCCGAGCGCGCGCTGGCGATCCGAACCCAGCCCACGCGGAAGCTCGAGGTCGCTGTGGAACGCGACGCACCGCGCTGATCGCGGCGAGCTGCGCGTCGGACGTCCGCGTGCGGGGGATTACGCCTTGTTCTCCCCGCGAGGCCCCACTATACCCCTCTCGGTCGAGGCTCGAGAAACCGACGAGAGGTGAATCATGACTTGCCCCCGCGCGTTCGCGCTTCTGTTGCTGATCCTGGGGATCGTCGGCTGCTCACCGAGCGCGGACGCCCCGATGTCGGGCGGCGACGCTGGAGATCCCCGGCCGGCGAAGAACGGCGGCGTCGTCGATCGGGCCGCCGCTGAGAAAGGGGACGCCGTCTTTCAGGCGCGGTGCGCTAGCTGCCACAAACGGACCGACGTCGAAGGCCCGGGTCTGATGGGCGCCCCGAGCATGCAAAGCGGGATCCCGGCGCTCAGCGAGCGCCTGGCCGAAGCGACCTACCGTGCCAAGGTCGATCAGCTCAAGGTCGTGAACCCAGACTACTATCAGGGCAAGCGCGAGAAACTCGAGGCCGTGCTCGCGGCCGAATCGAGTCAGCGTCTCGCGACCTTCCTCCGAATCTACCTGGACGATCCGAAGTTCGACAACCCGACGCACAAGATGTTCCGACCCGTGGGTATCACCGAGTCCGAAATCGCAACCGTCATTCCGTACTTGCTGACTTTTCAGAGATAGGGAGTAGGTCATGGGTGGACCCAACCTGGAGATCTCGGTCGAACTCAAGAAGGCCCAGATCAAGTACCTCAAGGACATGGTGGAGAAGTACGATCTGGCCGATGAGTCCAAGGCGATTCGCTGCCTGATCAACTTCGTCCGCGAGGAAAGCGACCGCGAGGCCGAGATCTTCGAAGACGTGCGGTGTCTCGACTGCTGACGGCTTCCGTTCACAACTTGGGTGAGTCGTCCGCGAACCGCGGCTACTTCCAGATCGCCACCTCGAGGCGCCCGTTCGAATCGGCAGCACCGCGGAACATGCCCGACGTGCTGAACACGAACGCGACCTGGCCGTCCCGCGAGAGCACGATCACTCCGCCGTCGTCGGGCGCGAGTTTGCCGAGCACGACCTCCCGCGCGGCCGCTTCGACCGAGAGTCCGCGGTACTCGACGAGTGCCGCGATGTCCCGCGCGACGGTGTGTCGGATGAATTCTTCCCCGGTCCCGGTGCACGACACGGCGCAGCTGCGATTGTTCGCATAGGTGCCGGCGCCAATGATCGGCGTGTCGCCGACGCGTCCGAAGCGTTTGTTGGTGAGGCCGCCGGTCGAAGTCGCCGCGGCGAGATTCCCGTCGACGTCGAGTGCGACCGCGCCCACGGTTCCCTTCTTCGTTGTGGCTTCGGGGCGCGCTACTCCTGGAGCGGCCGCGCGCTCTTCCGCCATTCGCCGTTGCCAGGCTTCGTAGCGCTCCGGCGTGTCGAAGTATGTCGGCGGCACCCGCTCGACCCCGACTTGGTCGGCGAACCGCTCGGCGCCTTCGCCCGCGAACAGCACGTGTCGGCTCTCGGTCATGACCTTACGCGCGAGCGCGATGGGATTCTTGACCGTGCGGACGCCGGTCACGGCGCCACAGGCGAGTGACGCTCCATCCATGATCGCGGCGTCCAGTTCGTGACCGCCGTCGTGCGTGAACACGGCTCCCTTGCCGGCGTTGAACTTCGGATCATCTTCGAGCTGGCGGACGACCGCCTCCACGACGTCGATGCTGCGATCCCCGCGCTCCAGCCGTGCTTGCCCCGTTCGGAGCGCGCTTCGCAGCGACTCGAGATACTGCTCGCGGAGCGTAGGGTCGATGCCGGGGTCCACGACGCCGGCGCCGGCGTGAATCGCGATGGCCCAACGGACCGCTGGCGGTGTTGGTGTTGCGCTTGGCGGTCCGGAGGCGCAGCCGCACAGCGAGCCGAGTGCGATCCACACCATCCACGATCCGAGCATCGACGTCCTCAGCATGAAACGACCTCTCCTCTTGGCTCGGGCTGCGGAGGCTCAGTACCGTCGCGATGGCAGCAAGCGCGACGCCGAGTCCTGGGTGATGATGGGCGATGGTACCCGAACCACGGGGGCGGTGGGCAGTTTCTGTCGCAGGCGGCTCACATGGTCCAGCACGACCGGACCGAGGAGCGGGTCATCGTCGATGCAGGCCGCAATGGCCCCCGTGCGCACGTCCAGCAGGGTATTGACGTCTGCCCCGATGCAGACGATGCGGACTGCGCGGCCGGGCCGGAGCTTGGCCTTGCGCAGCGACTGGAGCCAGCGTGCGGCATCGCTCGCACGGTGGATGAACACGACGTCGACGGCGAGGCTCCCGGGCGTACCCGCGTCGCGAAGCGAGTCGATCACTTCTGTGGGGGACGCACGAAACGACTCTGGGTCGATGGCGTCGAGCGAGTCGACCGCGTGGGGTGTGCTGAGGCCACTCGCGAAAGACCGCGTGCGGGCGCGCGTGGTGGCGTCGTCGGGGCCGGGGAACGTCAACACTCGCCGGTGCGGCGGTGGGGCATTCTCGGAACCCTCGTTCGCAGGGGCTTCGCGGCCCGTGAGGTCCGGGTCGCGGTCGAGTTCGGCCAGCACCTGGCGCACGGCGATTGCCGCGTTGGCGCCTTGCTCCTCGGGGTCGGCCCCTACGTGACCCGCGACGGCATCCAACGGGACGCTCTGTAGACGGCGATCGACCGTGACGACTACGACCCCCAGCGCACGCGCTTCATCCAGCAGTTCCTTCCAGCTCCCGTCGGAGTCGACGGGCTGCACGATGATCGCCGCCGCTCCCGTTGCCAGCCACGAGCGAACGCGTTGGCGTTGCTGCTTCGAGTCATCGAAGAACTCGACGTCGAGATCGACGTTGCGGGTCGTGGCCGCCTCGCGCAGCGAGTACGACAACGCGCGCGTGCGGGGGTCACGAATGTCGGCGAGCGCGGCGCGCGTGTCCGCACCGGACGGCGGCACGGCTTTCCCGTTGCAGCCGGCGGGGAGCGCCGCTCCGAGGCAGGTCAGGAGGGCGAGACGGGCGATCACGCGCCGCAGGAAACTGCAGCTCACGCGGACACTCCGCGGCGGGTGAGCCAGTAGACCAGGAAGGTCCCCAGCCAGTGGGCGCCGGCGTAGTGCTTGCCCGACACGGCGGCGCGACCGCGCTCACCGTGCTCGCGGGCGACGCGTGCCAGTTCCGGGCGTCGTGGGTCGCCGTCGGGCAAACCGGACCGGATGCCGTCGAGCATCCAGGCCCGGCTGAGGTTGAGGCCATCGAAGTGCGCCAGCTTGCCGTCCGACGGATCGACCGACTCCACGGGAGACGGCCAACTCTCCGCGCCGCTCGCGACCTCCGGCAGGAACTGCGTGAGCCAATCGGCGAACGCTGCCCGCGGGAGGTGGCGACGCATGAGGTCGGCTTCGGCAAGTACGGGCGACAAGAAGTCGTGGCCCGAAGGCTCGAAGCGAAAGCTCGCGCTGCGATCGTCCGCGAAGTGTCGGCTCACGAAGCGTGCCACCTGCGCCGCGAGTTCACGATCGTCCGTCGCGTGCGCGGCGTCGTACGCGAGGCCCAGGCCGAACGCGGTCTGATTGTGCTCGCCCGTGCGGATCGGGCGCGGCAGGCGCTCGAAGTGAATCAACAGCGCCGCGCGGGCGTGGCCTGCGAGCGGTGCGAGTGCGGCCTGCCAGCGCGTGGCCGACGGAGCGAAGGAGTGGGGCCCCCGAGCGAGCGCCGCGAGGTCGGCGCACAACAAGAGGAGCCACGCCATGCCGTAGGGCATCTCGAAGCCATGACGTCCCGCGGCGCTCGCGTAGGCGAGCTCGCGGCTCGCGCGATCGGGCGTGAGGCTGCGATCCAACGCGGCGGCGATGCGCTCCGCCGCCGCCGCGGTCGGACACGCCGCGAGGATTCGAACCAAGCTCCAATGCCCGTGCACGGCGGAGTGCCAGTCGAAGCTGCCGAAGAAGATCGGTGTCAGCTCGCGCGGTGGACGAACGTCATCGTCACCGTGAAGCAGGTGCACGATCTTGTTGGGGTACTCGCGGTGCACACACCCCAGGATGATCGAGGCGGTCGTGTCGAGGACCCCGGGCAGGTCGCGATGGTCGGAGCCTTCAGGGAGTTCAGCCGGCACGTGCGTCGAGCCTCGTTTCGTCTGGGTCCGTAGCGTCCGGGTCCGTAGCGTCCGGGTCCGTAGCCTCTGGGTGAGTCGGTTGGGCGCGCCGGGATCGCTCCGGACCGATCCGCCCAGGCTTCGCTTCGCCGTCCCCACCGGTTCGGATATGCTGCGCGGCATGATAGGCCTTGGTGCGAGCGATTCCGAGTTCGACTTCATCCGCTGGATTCGCGCACTCCCCGGGACCGCGCCCGGCGACCTCGTGGTCGGGCCGGGCGACGACTGTGCGGTCGCCCGCATCGGCGATGATCATTGGCTGTTCAAGGTCGACTCGGTTCTCGAAGGCACGCACTTCCAGCGGTCGGATCCGGCGGCGCCCGGCTACGCGACCTCGAGGCAGGTCGGGCAGAAGGCTATGCTCCGCGCGCTCAGCGATATCGCCGCCATGGGGGGGTGGCCGCGTTTCGCGTTGATCGGTCTCGCGCTCCCGCAGGCGGCGGGCGCCGAACTGCGCGAGTCGCTCACGCTCGGCTTGCGCGAATCCGCCGCGGTCTTCGACGTGGCCGTGGTGGGGGGGGACAGCAAGAGCTGGAGCAGCGACCGACTCGCCGTTTGCGTGAGCCTCATCGGCGAGATGCGCGGCCGAATACCGGTGCTTCGGTCTGGTGGCAAGCCCGGCGACCACCTTTACGTGACCGGCCCGCTCGGCGGCTCGCTCCTCGGCCGCCACCTCCAGCCGATCCCGCGTCTCGCCGAGGGCCAATGGCTCGCCACAGCCGGCGCGCATGCCCTGATCGACCTGTCCGACGGCCTGTCGAGCGACCTCCACCATCTGTGCCGCGAGTCGCGGTGCGGTGCTCACGTCCACGCGCAACAGGTTCCCATCCACGCCGACGCGCGCACGCTCGCCGCAACGTCGGGCCGCACACCGCTCGCCCACGCTCTCCACGATGGGGAAGACTACGAACTGCTCGTGGCGATCCCACCGACGCTTCCACTCCCTGAACTCGCGGCGACTTGGACGCGGATCGGTGAACTCACCCCGGCACCCCAGGTGTGGCTCGCAGACGGCGACGACCTGCACCCTCTCGCTGCTGGCGGCTACGAACACCGCTACGGCGACTCCTAAGGTCGCACGCGGCCGTGTCAGTGGCTCGCTGGTTTCGGCACTGAAGGACCCGGTTCTGCCATGACGCGTTCGGCATGCGCAATGGCCTCCCGGAGGTTGGCGTGGAAGTGCTCGCGGCCAATGCGGTCGACGAGGCCGGCGCGTTCGATGACTTGGAAGGGCTGCTTCTGCAGCCCAGCCACCATCAAGCGGGTTCCATAGCGAGTGTTCTTGTCGATCAGCTCCTCGAGCGCATGAAGACCCGTGGCGTCGATGACGTGGACCTCGCGCATGCGCAAGATCAACACGCGCGGAGGCTTCGCTGCTCGGTCGAGAGCGTCCCGGAACTTGCTGGCGGCGCCGAAGAAGAACGTGCCGAAGATCTCGAAAACCTCGACGCCGTCCGGGATCTGGTGCGGAGCGACCGGGAGCGCCTCGTGAGCGTCGCTGCGCAGGGAACTCGTCACGAACTCCGACTGACTCAACGAGGCCATTCGGTGCATGAATAGGATCGCTGCCAGCACCACACCCACTTCGAGCGCCACGACGAGGTCCACGAAGACGGTGAGGGCGAAGGTCGTGACGAGGACGCCGATGTCTTCTTTGGGGCTGCGGAACAGACGCACGAAGAGGCGCCACTCGCTCATGTTGTAGGCGACGACCATGAGGATCCCCGAGAGACAGCAGATGGGAATCAGCGAGGCCCACTTGGCGAACAGCACGATGATCAGCAAGAGGACGACCGCGTGTGTGATTCCGGCGATCGGCGAACGACCGCCTTGTTTGATGTTGGTCGCGGTACGGGCAACGGCGCCGGTTGCCGGAATGCCGCCGAATACTGGCGAGGCGATGTTGGCCACCCCCTGGGCTACCAACTCCATGTTGGATCGGTGACGGGTGCCGAGCATTCCGTCCGCAACCGCAGCGGACATGAGGGACTCGATCGCCGCGAGCAACGCGATGGCCAGGGCGGGCGATGATAACTCCTGGAGTAACGACAGGCTGATCTGCGGTAGTTGTGGCGCCGGCAGCGTGCTCGGCACGCCACCGAAACGGCTCGCGATGGTCTCGACGGGCAGGCTCGCGAACTGCACGAGGAGCGTCGTCGAGACGATTGCGACCAGGGAACCAGGAACGCGCCGCGTGACCCTGGGCCAGAGGACTACGATGGCGATGGTCAGCAACCCGAGAGCGATGGCCCATGGGTTGGCCGTCGACAAGGAACTCGAGTAAGCGCGCAGCTGCGCGAGAAAGTGGGCCGCCGGGGCGTTGATCTCCAGGCCGAGCAGGTCCTTCACCTGGATCGTGGCGATGACGAGCGCGATGCCCGACGTGAACCCCACGTTCACCGGATAGGGGATGAACTTGATGACGCTACCGAGTCCGGCCAGCCCCATGACGATCAGCAGAACGCCCGCCATCATCGTCGCGAGTGCGAGTCCTTCGTAGCCGTGCTCCTGGACGATGCCAAGCACGATGACCACCCAGGCTCCGGTCGGGCCGCCGATCTGCACTCGACTGCCGCTCAGCGCGGCAATCAAGAAACCGGCGACGACCGCAGTGAAGAGCCCCTGTTCGGGTTTTACGCCGGAGGCGATGCCGAAGGCGATGGCGAGCGGCAAGGCTACCACGCCGACGACGACTCCGGCGGCCACGTCGCTGCTCAGTTGTCGCAGCGAGTAGCCCTCTCGAATCACGGTCCAAAGTTGTGGCACCAAGTCGCGAGTGGGCGTGAACGGTGACTTGCTCATCGAGGCAACTCTGTTGGTTCGAAGTAGGGGCCAAGGTCAACCTGACGAAGATTTCGGGGTAAGGAGTCGCCAAGAATGACTTCACCCTCTTGCTCGTCGCTTCGGGCCATCTTCGACCGATCCGAAAACCTCGAAATCCTCACCGGAACTAAGGCTACGCCTCCGGTTCCGAGCTTTCCGGAGCGGCCGAATCTGACCCCAATCGACGGCAAGATGTCGAAGTTATTCGTGGGCGACTCCTCAGCGCGTGCGCGTGTCGATTCCGTAGCAATTCGTGGGGCTCGAATGACGACTTGTCTCGACTCGTTTCGCGGCGGAGGCTATCGCGCCGGACTCAGGAGGGGAAGCGGATCGTCCTGCTCGCGGCCCGGTAGTGTGGCTTGCCGGGGCGGCGGGAGCCCCAAGTCCACCGCCTTGGTGCGCCAGGGGGTGCGCCATTTCCGGCTGTCTGGGGCCCCCGGTGTGTGATCTCGTGCGCCCGGCCAGAAGGGGCTCGACTTCTGGGGTGGCGTCGGTCATGACTCGGCGGATCGGCCGGGTTCGAGGTGGTTGACGAAAGCTGGAGGTGTACCCATGGTGCTGCGAAGCGTCGGTGTGTTCTCGGTGGCCAAGCTGTTCGGGGCGGCGAATGCCTTGCTCGGGCTCTTGGTGGGTGCGGTCTTCACCTTGTTGGCGGTGGCCGGCATCACGATCGGCGCCGTTGGGGCGGGTCGACCGGAAGGGGCGATCGTGGGACTCGTTCTCGGTGTCGGCGCGGTGATCATCCTGCCGGTAGGCTACGGGTTGCTCGGGTTCGTCTCGGGCATCGTTTGGGCGTGCATTTTCAATCTCGTTGCCGGGCTCGTCGGCGGGGTGGAACTCCATCTCGAGAAGCGATGACCGCGCTCCCCGACGGGAGGGGCGCGCGGGTGTGCTTGATCCGCGGACGCTCGGCCGGTGATACTGTTCGTCATGGGCGTGGATCGGCAAGGGGGCCTTTCGCGCTCGACCCGTGATGGGGCAATCGATTGGGGGAACTCTATGTGCAGCAGGTCCGGAGCGTGCCGAGGGCTTCGCGGTATCGCAGGTATCGGGATTCTCGTGGTGGCCGGGTGCGCCGTGATGAGCGAGATCGCGCAGGTCGCGACCAACTCCAAGGTGGGTGTCGAACTCAAGAACGGAAAGAAGCTCGAAGGGAAGCTGCTTCGTACCGATCGCGGCGGCTCGGTCATTCAGGTCGACTATGGGTCCGTCAGTCTGACAACCGGAGAGATCCGCTCGATGAAGGAGGAGGGAGCGGCGAGCCCCACGACTCCAGTCAAGGGGCGGTTGCTTCCGTGGGACGCCTGCCTCGAGACCGTCGCCAGTCGCGAGTGGGCGAGCGCCCTCAAACAGGTGCCCGCGACCGTCATCGACCGTGGCGTGCTGGCGCAGGTGCCGTACATGTCGCACCGTAGTGGTGGGTACGAGATCAACATCTATGGCGATCCGGACCAGCCGGCAGGTCTGGAGATCGGATTCTACAAGGATCCGCCACCACCCGGTGTGCGCCGGGAGTGCGTCGAGACGTTGTGCTTGTTGCTCGCGGACGCGGAGGATCAGGAGATCGTTCGCAGGCTCGACCTCACCCGAGGCACCGCGGAGCGCAAAGGGTTGACCTTCGAGGTCACGCCGCCGACCGCCCCCGACGCGTATGGCGCGTGGTGGATTTCGGTCTACGACACGGGCCTGCTCGAGTACCAGCGTGCGTCGACCGATGAGCTCGCTACCATCACGCGGACGTGCGAAGAAGTCTGTAGCGACTACGAGCCCACGATCGTCAGCTGGAAACCGGTGGACCTGCAGGGGGCGCGACCGCCGGCCAACACCGATGGCGACGCGCGCGTCTACGTGCGCGGCATCCACCGGCACGACGGAACCTACGTCGTCGCGAGCGGTACCTGAGGCTTTGGCCGGGTCGGCGACCGAACGCCCCGGGTCACCACGCTCCTTCGCCCTGGCCGCGGAAGCGCTAGGGCTCGAGGCCGCCCAGGTCGGCACGATACAGGTCGGCACGATGTCCCGGGGGTGGGTCGGCCGGTGCGACCCGCCCCTGCTCAGTCCAGAATTGCTCGCAGCGCGCACTCGAGGTCGCCGAAGTCGTCGAGGATCGCCGCTGGGTGTTCGCGTTCGAGCTCGGCGCGCGGAGTGGGCCCAGTGAGGACGGCCACGCTGCGGACTCCAAGTGTGCGCCCGCAACGAACGTCATGGATGGAGTCGCCGATGATCACGGTCTCGGGGCCCGTGAAGCGGTAGCCGGTTGCCGCCGTGGCGCGGGCCAGGGCAACGGGGGGTAGCCGATAGCGGTCTGCGTCGTCGGACCCATAGGCGCCCAAGGCGAAGTGGTGATCGATTCCGGGGTGGCGCAGTTTGGTCCGCGCGCAGGGCTCGAGATTGCCGGTCAGCAATCCAACCGTGACGGCGCTCTGGCAGCTCAGGGCGGCGAGGAGTTCGCGCGTGCCCGGCTTCAAGACCACGTGCTGCGGCTCGAGTCGGGCCTCGAGGCGACGCGCGTACTCGGTGAGCGCGGCCGGTAGCGTGGCCGCCAGTTGCGCCTCGGACACGCCCGCCGCCCGGGCCAATTCGCGAAAGATCTGCGGGTCGGTTTTGCCCGCGAACGCGTAGCCCTCCCAGACGCCGGTTACCCCGAAGAACTCCCGCAAGGTCTCGAGCACCACGGGACGCGCGGCGCCCTTGGCGGAGAGCAGAGTGCCGTCGATGTCGAAGAGCACCAGTTTCCGCTTCATGGTTTCGCCGAAGGATCGGGTTGCCACACGTGGTGGATGAAGTCGTAGAGAATTCGTGCAGTCAGCCCCCACACGAAGGGCATGTCGTGAGTTCCGGACGGCGTCGTGAGCCGGTGGCCGCGCCCCCGCGGTGGCAGCACGCCAGCCACGCAGTAGGGCGCGGCATCGAATTCGAAGCCGGCGTCGATCGGCAGCAAGGTGCCTCGCTCGACTGGCGGAAGGTCTTCGTATAGCGCGACCAGCGGCGCCCAGGGCACCTCGAAGATCCCTTGGACTTCGCTCTCCTGCGGGGACCACGACTGAGCGCGAGGTAAGAAGCCGACCTGCACGGTCACGCGAGTGCGGCTCACAACCGTGTCGTAGTCGCCGAGTCGCCCCAGCGCGATGGGCTCGTCGCGTAGGCCGACTTCTTCACGCGCTTCGCGCACGGCCGCCGCCCACGCATCGCGATCTCCAGGTTCGACACCGCCACCCGGGAGCGCGAACTGTCCGCCGTGAAGGCCGGATTCCTTGCGCACGATGCCGAGGAAGCTTGGGTGCGGCCGGTCGAGGACCAGCAACAACACCGCCGCGACGCGATCGATCGGACGCACTGGATTCGACAGGCGGAGACCCTCGAGGCGTTGCGCGAGCACAGCGGGCGAGACCCGCAGCGAACGATCGGGTGGCGGGTTCAAAGGGTGGGCTCCGAAGGCGCAGCAGTGACGAGCAGGCAGTTCAGGCCAACGACTCCGCGCAGCCCGATCCACGCGTGCCGGGACAGGTCACGACTTGCCGCATCGCGAGGGGTGCACGGGTTCGACATGCGGGCAGTATGCCGGCCCAACGGCTCGCGGGGAAGGCGCAGAGAGCAGCTCACCGGTGAGGTGGGGTAAGGCGTCGGCCAGCGGTAGGGGGTAGCATCCGCCGGGGGGTCGGCTACCATCGTGGGCTCGTCGACGATCGCAGACATCCGTCATGCCCAAAAGTCGAGATGCTCGGGTCGAGATGCTCGCGGAGGGGGAGGAACATGAACCAGACGGAGGGCCAGGGGACTCCGGAGGACGACACGCACCGCACGGTACTCTTGAAGAGCCGGCCTGGTCCGTTCCTCGACCTCCTGAGCGAGGACCGAGGGCAGGTACGGCTCGAGGTCATCGGCGGCCCGATGGACGGCTTGCGCAAGAACGTCGCTGGGGACAGTCTGTCGATCGGCCGCTCTGGCGACAACGACCTCGTGCTGCCGCTCGATCTTCGGGTCTCCGGCCACCATGCTCGCATCGTTGCCGAAGGCCCCGGGTACTCGATCGAGGATCTACAGAGCCGCAACGGCACCTTCCTCGGGAAGAAACGGGTGTTGCGCCGCGCGCCGATTCGCCCGGGGACTCTGTTCGTCGTCGGTGCAACCTGCATCGAGTTCATGCCGCAGTAAACGAGAGCTCAGAGGACCCGTTGTACCTACCGCAACTTTCGCCCCATAGCGTTCGGGTGTTGACCGAGGCGGCTCGTCAGAGCACGCGCGCCGAGCACCACTTCTTGGGTGTCGAGCATCTGTTCCTCGGTCTCATCGAAGAAGAGGAGACCGGGCTCGCCGACGCGCTGGCCAGTCACGGCGTCGACATTCCGCGGTTGCATGCGGCGATTCAGCAGGGATCGGCCGCCGAGGGGCATCACCCGTGGGGCGACGAGATGATCTACAGCCCGCGTTGCCACGCGGTGATTCAGTTGGCCGGCCGCATTGCCGGGCGGCGCCACCGGCAGGCCGTTGAGCCGTCGCATCTCTTGGAAGCGGTCTTTCGCGAGGGGCGCAGCGTCCCCTTGCGTTTGCTACGCGGGTTCGGCGCAGACCTCACTGCAATCCAGGCAAGCCTGCAGCAGGAGACCCCGCCGCCGCCGACCGAGACGCCCCTCCTCGACAAGTACGGCAACGACCTCACGGCCCTGGCGCGGGCGGGAGCGCTGGTCCCGGTCATCGGGCGCGACAGCGAGCAAGACAAGCTGCAGGAAGTGCTGCTGCGCAAGAACAAGAACAACCCGGTGCTCGTGGGAGAAGCCGGGGTTGGCAAGACCGCCATCGTCGAGGGCTTCGCGCAGCGCGTGGTGCAACCGAACTGTCCAGACCCCTTCGTGGGGGCGCGCGTCATCGAGCTATCCGTCGCCTCGCTCGTCGCTGGAACCAAGTTCCGAGGCGAGTTCGAAGAGCGGCTCCTCGGGATCCTCGACGAAGCGCGGGCGAACAAGAACGTGATCCTGTTCTTGGACGAGGCCCACACTCTCGTGGGCGGTGGTTCGAGCGGCGGCGACTCTCTCGATGCGGCCAACATCCTGAAGCCGGCGCTGGCGCGCGGTGACATTCGCGTGATTGGCGCCACGACCATCGCGGAGTACCGGCGCGGGATCGAGAAGGATGCAGCGCTCGATCGGCGCTTCGACAAGATCCTGGTCGAAGAGCCAACCGAAGATGACACGCTGCGAATCTTGCGGGCAGTTCGTCCGTCGTTCGAGGCGCACCATGGCGTCGAGATCCACGAGCGCGCGCTCGAGGCCGCACTGCAGCTCACGATGCGGCACTTGCCCGAGCGGCGGCTCCCGGACAAGGCGCTGGACGCGCTGGACCAATCCTGCGCCCGCTGTCGGCTCAAGGCGTTGCGCGGCACCAGCGCCGAATCCGAAGCGAACGACGGACCCACGATCGTGTCCGAGAACGATGTGCGCCAGACGGTCGCGCAATGGACGGGTATCCCCGTCGAGCGTCTCGCCGGGGATACCTTGAAGGGTCTCCTCAACCTCGAGAAGCACCTCAAGCTCCGGGTCGTCGGCCAGGATGCTGCGGTCGAAGCCGTGGCGCGCGCGGTGCTCACGGCGCGTGCCGGCCTGGCGCCCCCCCAGCGTCCGATCGGGGTGTTCTTGTTCCTGGGACCGACCGGCGTCGGCAAGACCGAACTCGCGAAGAGTCTTGCCGGCTTGCTATTCGGAGACGAGCGGCGCCTCGTGCGCTTCGACATGTCCGAGTACTCGGAGCCGCATTCGGTGGCGAAGCTGATCGGGGCCCCCCCGGGTTACGTCGGCTACGAGGAGGAGGGTTTGCTGATCGCCGCGGTGCGCACCCATCCGCACTCGGTGGTGTTGTTCGACGAGATCGAGAAGGCGCACCCCCAGCTCAGCGACTTGTTCCTGCAGATCTTCGACGACGGACGACTGAGCGGTGCTCACGGTCACTCCGCGGACTTCCGGCAGGCGGTGGTGATCCTCACGAGCAACGTCGTGCTCGAACCGGAGGAAGCCGCGGGACGCCTGGGTTTCCAGGCGGGTTCCGCGGGCGAGCCGAAAGCGCGGGGCGCAAGCCAGGACGCGGGCGTTCGGCGCGCTCTGACGAAGTTCTTCCGTCCCGAGCTGGTGAACCGCATCGACGAGATTCTGCGATTCCAGCCGCTGGGCCCCGAATCGTTGCGAAAGATCATCGACCGCTACGTGGGCGAGATCGAGGACCAACTCGCGACGCTGAGTGTGTCGCTCGAGCTCGCTGACAGCGCCTACTCGTACTTGGCGCGGCGCGGGGAGAGCGACATGTTCGGCGCGCGCGAGCTTCGGCGAGTCGTCGATCACGAGATTCGACAGGCTCTCGCCGAGCGCCTGCTTCGTGCCGGAAGCCCGATTCATCGCGTTCGCGTGCAGGCTGCCGGCGACCAGCTCGAGTTCGACTTGTCCTGAGGAGTCGCCCAAGAATGACTTCGACATCGTGCCGTCGATTTGGGTCCGATTCGGCCGATCCGGCGAGCTCGCAACCGGAGGCGTAGCCTTAGAGGTTCCGGTGAGGATTTCGGGGTTTTCGGATCGTTCGAAGATGGCCCGAAGCGACGAGCAAGAGGGTGAAGTTATTCTCGGGCGACTCCTCAGTGCCGCTCGGGAGCTGCAGACCTTACTGCGGAATGTAGGGAGATGGACGGACGGCAGGCTCAGGACCCTTGGCTCGCGCGCGCGATCGACGCGATGAACGATCGCATCGGTCGGCTCACATCATGGCTACTGTTCGCCATGATCCTCGTTGCCGTCGTGAACACCGCCACGCGTTACATCGATCCTTGGGTCGACGCGCACCTGGGTTCGAACGCTTACACGGAACTCCAGTGGTACCTGTTCGGAGTGATCTTCTTGCTCGGTGGAGCCCACACCTTGCGGCGCGGGGCCCACGTGCGAGTCGACGTGATCTACGATCGCCTCGGTTGGCGGGTGCGGACATGGATCAACCTCGTGGGCCACTGCGCGTTCTTGCTCCCGGTTTGCGCGCTGCTGGTCTGGATGTGCTGGGGGCCGGTCCTGGCTTCATGGCGTGACGGAGAAGTCTCGCCCGATCCCGGCGGGCTTCCCCGCTACTGGATCAAGAGCATGGTGCCGTTGGGATTCGTGCTGCTCGGGCTGCAGGGAGTGTCGGAGATCTTGAAGCGAGTGCAGGACCTACGTCGCGGCCACGAGGTGCTCGCGGAGTCAGACCGTCCGGGCGTGAGCGGGGAGGGGCCTGCGTGATCGATCCGCAGACCCTCGCCCCGATCCTGTTCGGGGCCGCGCTCGCGCTGATCTTCTCCGGGTACCCGGTCGCGTTCTGCCTCGGCGGCACCGCGCTCGTCTTCGCCGTGATCGGCGTTGCCCTCGACCTCATCGGTTGGTCGCACCTGTCGCCGGTGTTCCAGCGAACCTACGGGATCATGTACAACCAGGTGCTGCTCGCGGTGCCCTTCTTCGTGTTCATGGGCACAATGCTCGAGAAGTCGCGCTTGGCCGAGGACCTGCTCCGCACCGTCGGGCAGTTGTTCGGACCGCTGCGTGGCGGCCTCGGTTTGACCGTGGTGTTCGTGGGATCACTCCTCGCTGCTGCGACTGGGGTCATCGGCGCCTCGGTCGTGGCCATGGGTATGATTTCGCTGCCGGTCATGCTGCGCTACGGGTACCGCAAGGAACTCGCGACCGGTGTCATCGCTGCGTCGGGTACTTTGGGGCAGATCATTCCGCCGAGCGTGGTGCTGGTCGTTTTGGGGGATCAGATCGGGACCTCGGTCGGCGACCTCTTCCGCGGCGCCCTGTTACCCGGCCTCCTGCTCGCAGCGCTCTTCGCAACGTACATCGCTCTGGTGAGTTGGTTGCGTCCCACGCACGCCCCGGCCCTGCCGCCGGCAGAGCGCGCCGGTTCGGTGCGCCAACTCCTCGGACCGATGCTCGCCGTGCTGCTACCGCCGCTCGCCCTCATCGTCGTCGTGCTGGGGAGCATCTTCTGGGGAGTGGCGACCCCGACCGAGGCTGGGGCGCTCGGGGCTGCGGGCGCGGTGGGACTCGCCGCGGTGCGCGGGCGGCTGACGCGCTCCCGTCTCCAAGAGTCCCTGGAGGCGACCTCGAAGCTCACCTGCATGGTCCTGTTCCTACTCGTCGGATCGAGCCTCTTCGCGTTGGTGTTTCGGCTCTTCGACGGCCACGTTTGGATCGAGGAGCGACTCGCGGCCTTGCCGGGAGGACTGATCGGTGCACTTCTCGTCGTGAATCTCGCGGTCTTCGTGCTCGGCTTCTTCGTCGACTTCTTCGAGATCTGCTTCATCGTCATCCCGTTGGTCGCGCCGGTGCTCGTCGAGCGTTTCGGGGTCCATCCGGCGTGGTTCGGCGTCATGATCGCCATGAACCTGCAAACCTCGTTCTTGACCCCGCCCTTTGGCTTCGCGCTGTTCTACCTGAAGGGCGTGGCGCCACCGGACGTCCGCACCGCGCACATCTACCGCGGGGTCGTTCCCTTCATCGCGATCCAGTTGCTCGCCTTGGTGCTTGTGATCCTGTTCCCCTCGCTCGTGACCCACTCGCTGGGATAGCGCGGCCGCGGGCCGGCAGCCACACGCCCCGGGAGACGCCTGGGGCGCGAGATGTTGCCCGAGCCGCTCGCGCCGGTGGCCAGATCGCCGACGCTCCCGGAGCACCCGCCGGGAAGTGGTTCGGCGGCGCTCTGCAGTACATCGTCAGAGCGAAGGGCCTGCCCCGAGTCCGGTGGGGCTGTCGGCGGCGGGCGGCGAAGGGAGTTGGCGAAGAGCGGCGACATTGACGCGGCATCCCCTTTGCCCTGTGACACTTGGAGCTGGGGAGTCGCGACCGAGTGAGGTCATCGGGCAAGGCCCGCGGTGGAGGCAACAGCGACGCAGAGGGGTGGGGCGCCTCGCGATGCATCGTTCTCCGGCTCCCTCGAGATTCGCTGCGCAGCGACGTGGACCGGCCAAGCGCGGAGTCACAGCAGGTACACCAAAGAGACGGAGATTCCGGTGGAGGTCTTCGACAATTGAAGTCCCAAGATTACTACCTCACCATCCTCTCACACGCCCTGGTGGCGATACGATCTCTTGAAGTGGATGGAGACGTTAGCCAGGCATGGAAGATCGCCGACATGCTACACAACTTGCCAGCCACGCTGCGGTACGAGTGGACGAGGGAGAGGGAGTCCGAACTACGGGAGCAAATCGAAGCCAAGGCGAGGGTCCATGGCCTTGAGACCGCGTTGCGATCCTGGGAACGGTTGGCTGAGGAGTTCGAGAAGCGTGAGCGTGGATGACTTACCACTTCGCCCGAGACTCCTCCATGACCTACTCCGGCGACAGGTTCAGATAGATCTCCGTCGCCGAGAGCCGGTCGTGTCCGAGGGTCTTCTGGAGCGTGGAGAGCGAGATCCCTCGCCGGACGGCGAGGGGTGTGCTGGAGGAACGTGGGAGAAGACACTGACCCCAAAAGCTCCCGCCCGAGAGTAACCCGCTGAGATGGCGCTGGCGAGGTGGCTGGGGCTGGGGTCGGCGGTGATCTGCGAGTTGAAACAGGAACTCGGTCGCGTCAGGATTCTGTCAGGCGATCTTGCTTCGCCAGCGCTAGCGCGATCCGGGTACTCCGAGTCGGCAGAAACGGATGAGTCGTTGAGTCCGCGGGGGCTGTCGGACCTCGGGCACGAGGTTTCGTTTCGCGCCGATACGTGCCATGAAGGAAGGGTCAGAGGGAACGTGCTGAGTGAGGAGTGACGAGGTGTCGTCAGCGCGAGCGTCGTGAACGCGCGTCCTGGTCTCCCGCAGCGCAGTCGGTCACGAAGGCGCGGGGTCTTCGCAAAGCGCCCCGAAGAAGACGTGCATCTTGTATGTGCCGCTCGGAAACACGACTTTGCGGTCGCCGGCACGGAAGCGCTGGAGCGCGTCGAAGTGCCGGACGAGGAACTCCTTGAGGTTCTGGATGGCCTCGAGGCGAGCCCAGCGATTCGACGCCGCGAGTCGTGGGTTCATGCAGCGTCGGGGTTCGCCGCCCTTGGGATAGGCGAACGGCGACTGCGCGAGCACGGCGAGAAGCGGTGACAGCGGCGCGGCAAAGCTCTTAGGCCGGGCCACTTCCGTCGGTCGGAGACGAGTCGAGCCTCAACCGGACTGCTCGCGGCCGAGGGGTATGCGGACCCCTCGTTCTCCGCGTCCTCGAGACTTCGCTGCGCAGCAGCGTGGACCGGCCAAGCGCGGAGTCACTTCATGCGCCACGCCCGCTGCCGATGGCGAGGCGCAGGACCTCCCCGTCGTCCGTGCTGGAGCCTAACCCGGCGAGCTGCGCGAACGCGTGCTCGATTCTCGCGAACGCTTCCGACCTCCGGTAGCCGAGGCGAACCAAACCCTGCGCGAGCGCTTCGACGCGCTGCGTGTCTGCGTTCGTGGACACCGGGTCGCGGGGTCGGGGGGAGTGGGATGGTTCACTACCCGTTTGACCATCGAGTCCATGGACCTCGCTCACCAGCGACCGCAACCGCTCGCCGAGCTCACGAGCGCATCGAAGTCGCGTCGCGTCGGTCCAGGGCCGAGGTCTCCACTCGAGGCCACCGTCGACGGTGCCCGACACCTCGAGCCGACCCGCGTGGATCAACGCGTGGCAGCGGTCACACACAGCGACCTCGTTCGCGAGCACGGTGCGGCCTCCGCGAGCCCGGAAGATGATGTGATGCGCGTGGAGTCGGCGTTTCGACCCGCAAGCCGGGTTCGCGCACCGTGCCCCGTCGCGCAGGATCACCTTGCGCGATAGCGCAGCGGAGTTGGGCGCATCCCGAAGTCTCTCGGTAAGTGGTGCGGTGCCGGCTTCCTTCTCGGCCGGCGATCCCTCCTCTGACGAGGCGTCGCCGGTAGAGCTGTCTCCGGTAAAGCTGTCTCTGGTCGAGGTGTCCTCGATTGAGACGCCCCCAAATCGGACGTCCCCGGTCGAGATGTCCACGGTGTCTGCGGCCGCAGACAGTCTGGCGATGCGATCGGGCTCCACGCTCACGAGACCGTCCTCGGTTTGGACCGAGGCGGCGCGACACTCGCGGCACGAGTGATAGACGATGGCCTGCGCGGGTCTCGGTCGCCGTCCCGCGTCACCTGCCGGTCCTGCTGAGAGCGGGATTCTCCCAGCGAGAACCGCATCCGCCCAGCGGAGCAGCGTCGGGCGCGCGTCGCCGTCGCCCTGCGGCTCGTCCTCCCCGGGCGCCTCCTCTCCAAGCGCCTCTGCCACGAGCGCGAACGCTGTCCGCACACGCTCCTTCTCCTCGAGCGTCACCTCGATCGACAGCTTGGTGACGAGATTCGGAAGTCCGTTTCGCTTCTCGCGCGGCGCCGCTCGCCCGCTGCGAAGAGCATCGCGAACTTCGGCCAAGAACTCGCTGACGGGAAGTTCCCACGCCAGCTCGATCCAGGCCGTCTCGGTCTCCGGCGTAGCCGCCCGCGCCGCGTGCCGCACTTGATCCCACGACAGGTCGCCACTCGCGAACAACCCCCGCAGCCCAGGCAGAACGGCCAAGGCCTTCCCGACCTTCAGGTACTCGTACGCTGTGCTCTTCGCGATCCCCAGCTCCCGATCGCAGTACTGGTGGAAGCTCGAGTACCCGAGCTCGAAGCACAGTCGGTCATCGTGCAAGCTCCGCAGCGCATCGAGAAACTCGAGTCGCACCTCGTTCCCAAGCGCCAGCAACGACCGAAGCCTCTCGTGCACCGTCCTCGCTTCGATCACGCCGTGATCATCCCCGGGCACGATCCCCTCGCGACCCTCTCCCGCCCCTTCGGCGCGCGCTCCGTAAGCGACCGAACTTTCACCCACGACGAAGTCCTGGCCACCGCCTTCCGTAGAGAACGCGGCGCGGATGTTCCCTGTCGCTGCACCTCGATCACGAACGCGAGCGAACACGGAAGCTCCCACGAAGTGGGCCGAGAATGGGCGCGGATGGAAGGTCTTCGAGTAAGACAAGGAATACTCCTCTCGAGCACTTGGGCAGGTACGGGAGCATAACGGAGAATGCACCAGAATTCAACAAAAAGCTGGTTTTGCGCCAGAATTCGCATCTCGTCCCGCCGCGCTCGATCGGACAGGAGAAGGGTGCTTCGACCTGCATCGCGGCTCGCGCAGCGAGCTCCACACGCAGTGCACTTCGCACGCGCGCGCGACACCGCCGTGCCATCGTCGACGACTCGTCAACGCGTGTCGTTCCGCAGCGTGCGAACCGAAGACGATCTCGCGAGCGTCACGCCCCGATCGCATCGTTGGACTGTCTGCGCCCGCAGACACCGCGGACCATCCAAGAATCCTCCAAGAATCTCACGGACAGGGCGCAGGCCCCTCGCATCCAACGCTCGCGATTGCGAACCAAGCATGCTCCTCAGGAGTAATTGTCGCTGGCCAGTCGATTGTCGTTCCAGCGCCCAGTTGGAGACGTACCCCAAGCTCAAGGAGGTGCGCTC
>JBFWWP010000046.1:17777-30960 GCA_050246115.1 Planctomycetota bacterium | reverse complement strand
CCGTCGCGGCGAACGTCCGAAGGGGGGGGCTTCTCATGGGGAACAACACCACCAAGATCGTGCTGATTCTCGCCGTGATCCTAGGGGTCGGCGTGGTCGCCAAGCTGCTCGACCGCAACATCGACAACACGCCCTCCGGGCGCGATCAAGTGACGGGTCGTGGCCCCGGCGGGCAGCCAGCGCGGATCCAGGATGCGCGCTTGCCGACGCCCACCACCGACTCGAGCCGCGCGAAGCCCATCGAACCGAAGCCTGGTCCCGAGGACGATTGGGCGAGCGTCGGCGGGTCCACCCCGGTCACTTTTCCGCGGGACCGTGGCGGGTTGCCGACGCCGGAGTCGACGGTTCGCGAGCACGGCGGGGCCACGGATTCACAACCGGAGCCGGCGGACGGGGGAACGTCGGGTCTTTCCCTGGGCACGGACCCGCGGCCCTCTGACTTCGGTGAGTGGCAAGACTCGAACAAGTCCAACGAGACGACACTGGGTAGGCCGTCTCCGCAGGAGTCCGCCAGCGCCGATGGCGGCCGATCGGAAACGCTCGGGGCGGTTCCCGACCGATCTGCACCGGAGAGCGACGTCAGTCGGGGAGGCATGGCCGACCCGAATCCGGTGGGTGGAAACCGACTGGAAGAAGGCTTCGCCCGCGGTGGGGCGCGCGAGGATCTGGCCGGGACCGCGGCAGTCCAACACCCACCCGCCGCCCTGACGCCGGGCTACCCGCGTCAGCACCAGGTGCGTGAGGGAGACAGCCTGTGGAGCATCGCGAAGGAACACTACGGCCGGCCCGAACTGTACCGTGCGATTCTCGCCGCCAACCCGGACCTCGGCGACGGTGAAGTGCTCAAGGTGGGAGCCGCGATCTCGATTCCCGCGCCCCCGGCACCGACTGTCAAACCGGACCTGAGCAAACCGGACCTAGGCAAACCGGACTTAGGCAAGCCGGCTGTCGGCAAACCCGTCGCTGGTTCTGCCGCCGCTGCCGACAAACCCAAGGCGACCGCGCCCCGAAGCTTGCCGCCCGGCATGATCGCCTACGTGGTGCGTGACGGGGATACGCTGTACGCGATCGCGCGTGAGCGATTCGGCGATGTTGGCCGGGTGGACGACATCCTGCGGGCCAACCCGGGGCTCGATCCCCTGAGCCTGCGAGTCGGTCAGACCATCCAGCTGCCTGCAAAGTAAGCGTGGGCGTCCGGCTCGATCAGGTGGCGTCGGGATCGAGCGGCTGTACCGTCTCCTCGAGCCTGACGACTTTTCGTCCTTTGTGAACGCCCGCCTCGCCGCGGAACTTGCGACGGCCCTCGATCGCGAGGAGCGTCGGCGAGTTCGACGTCTGACCGGTGTCGATCAGATCGCCGACCTTGAGCGAGAGAATGTCCGCCAGGCAGATCGGGACCTCGGCAAGAATGCCGACCACCTCGACCCGAGCGTTGTTGATGCACTCCAAGATCCGGCTCCCGCCGGACTCGCCGCTGCCTCGGCGTTGCGAAGAGCTGAACCAGTTGCTCTGCGAGAACTCCGGCATCAACGGTTCGATGACCTTGAACGGGATGCAGATGTTGATCATCCCGGAGTACTCACCCATGAGCGCTTCGAACGACAACAACACGATCGGCTCGTTGGGCGCCACGATCTGCAGCAAGAACGGATTCGACTCGGTCTCGAACAGTTTGAAATCGATCTCTTTGACGCTGTCCCAAGTCTCTCGCAGCTGCGAGATCATGCGTTCGAGAATGGTGCTGACCAGACCGAGTTCAATGTTGGTGAAGGGGCGCTCGAGGTATTGCGGGTCCATCTTCCCGCCCCCGAGGAGTCGGTCGATGATCGGAAACAGAATCGATGGATTCACCTCGAGGATCACCCGACCCTCGAGCGGCTCGCACGAGAGCAAGTTGAACGAGGTCGGGATCGGTAGCGACATGGTGAACTCGGAGTACGTGAACTGTTCCACCGAGATCAGTCGCACCTCGACGATCGTGCGGAGGTAGCCGGACAACGATGCACTCACGTTGCGCGCGAACACCTCGTGGAGAGCCTCGAGCGCGATGACTTGGCTCTTCGACACTCGCTCTGGGCGCTTGAAGTCGTAGATGTTGATCTGGTGCGAAGGCAGCGCATTGTAGGGCTCGAAGCCGGCGCGGCGTCCGGCGCGTGAGCCGCCGGCGCTCGCGGGTGCCGCTCCCGGTTCGACGACTCCGACCACGGCGTCGAGCGGCTGGCTGCCCGCCAGGTTCAAGAGGGCATCGACTTCGTCTTGGCTGAGTACTTCTGGCATCCCCAATCTCCATCGTGGCCCCGAACGAGTCGGGGATCGCTCTGATTCCCCATCGGCTGCCGCCGGCATGCGCTTGAGCCGATTCAGCCGGTCTCAGGAGTCGCCCAAGAATGGCTTCATCCTCTTGCTCGTCGCTTCGGGCCATCTTCGACCGATCCGAAAACCTCGAAATCCTCACCGGAACTAAGGCTACGCCTCCGGTTCCGAGCTTTCCGGATCGGCCGAATCTGACCCAAATCGACGCCAAGATGTCGAAGTTACTCTTGGGCGACTCCTCAGGACTGCGGCTTGCTCCCGCGACCGCTCCCGGAGTCGCTCTCACGACGCACGTACTCCTCGACCGTGACCACGCCCGGCCGGCGATGGCGGGTAGCCCAACTCAGTACGACTCGCCGAAAGTGGGGGTCGGTCTCGAAGGCGCGGGAGAGCCGGTGGTACTCCGCGGCGCGTTCCCGCTCGCGCGTAACGGCCTGCGCGAGCGATGCGTGGCGCGCCTCGAGCGCGAGGGTGGTCTCCCGCCGCGGTGCCCACAGCAGGGCCACGGCGATGAGCGAGAGCCCCGCGCACAGCAACAGGAAGTGTAGGAAATCGCCGCCCGAAACGGATGCCCGCACGCATGGCTCCCGGATAGTGTCAACACGAAGGGCCCGGCGTTCCGCAAGGACACGGGAGCCCCCCAAACAGAGGACCCCGAAGCCGAAGGAAGCCCGAACCAGGCGATCCCTGAGACGGGCGAACTCGGGCCGAGACGCGCCTTGGATTCCGCAACCCGTGGGGCGAGTACTACCGCGGCGAGCGCAGCACTTGCCTCCGGCCGGATTACACGGCCTCTAAGTCAGGAATTCAAGGGGCCATACGTCGCGATCTCCGCGATCTCCTCGTGAATTCGGAGCAAGCGGTTGTACTTGGCGTTGCGATCGCTTCGACACGGGGCCCCGGTCTTGATCCAGCCGGAGCCGGTCGCCACCGCCAGGTCCGCGATGAAGCTGTCCTCGGTCTCGCCCGATCGGTGCGAAATGATGACGCGAAAACCCGCCTCTTGGGCCATGCGGACGGTGTGCAAGGTCTCGGAGACGGTCCCGATTTGATTGAGCTTGATGAGGATCGCATTGCCGGCGCGGTCGCGGATCCCGCGGGCAAGGAACTCGCGGTTGGTGACGTAAAGGTCGTCCCCGACCAGCCGTAGATCGGTCCCAAGCCGCTCGGTCAGCACTTTCCAGCCCGCCCAGTCGCTCTGATCGAGCCCGTCCTCGATCGAGGTGATGGGGAAGCGCGCAGCGAGCCGGGCGTAGTGGTTCGTCATCGCCTCGGCATCGAGCGCGCGAGCCGGGCTCGAGAAGTGGTAGCGGCCGTCGCGGTGGAACTCACTTGCAGCAACGTCGAGGGCGAAGGCGAAGTCCTCTCCAACGCGGTAGCCGGCGGCCTCCACCGCGCGCGTCAAGAGCTCGAGCGCGAACTCGTCGCTCTCGAGATCGGGCGCGAATCCGCCTTCGTCCCCGACGGCGATCGACTTTCCCGAGTCGTGCAGCAGTCGCTTCAGCCGGTGATAGACCTCGACACCCCAGCGCAGGCCAGTAGGGAAGTCCGGCGCGCCCCGCGGCGCGAGCATGAACTCCTGGAACTCCAGATTGTTGTTGGCGTGGGCTCCACCGTTGATCACGTTGAGGAGCGGGATCGGCAGCCGGGAGGCCGTAGGTCCGCCGAGGTAACGATAGAGGGGCAGACCGGATTCATCGGCAGCGGCCCGACAGACGGCCATCGACACGCCGAGGATGGCGTTCGCCCCGAGCCGCGAGCGATTCGCGGTCCCGTCGAGTTCGACGAGGGTTCGGTCCACGTCCTCCTGGTCGCTGGCGTCGAGTCCGACGACGGCCTCGGCGATCTCGCTTTGGACATGGGCCAGTGCCTGCTCGACTCCCTTTCCACACCAGGCCTCGCCGCCGTCACGGAGTTCGACCGCTTCGAACTCGCCGGTGCTGGCGCCCGACGGCACCGCGGCGCGCCCCATGACCCCACTCTCCAAGTAGCAGTCGACTTCGACCGTCGGGTTGCCGCGCGAGTCCAGAATGGTGCGGGAGTGCAGACCGATGATTTCGCTCATGGGAGTCGTCCGTTCCGTCGGTGGATGCGAGAGGACGGGCGCGGGAGCGACGTCGTCCCCCTGGTAATGCACGTTGGCCGTTGCCGAGCGCGGGCCCGTCGTCGACCGTGGTTGTCGGCGAGTTGGTTATAGCGCAGAAGTTCGTCGAGGCAGGCCGGCACTGGCCCTGCCCACCGGGGCGGCGGCGCGCGCGGCGCGACGGCACGCGCAAGCGGTCGCGACGAGTCGGGTCGGCTCGCCCCGCCCGATCCGCCGCACGGTAGCGTCCTGTTCTCGGGGAATCAATGGGGTGGCCACGGCCCAGCCGCCACCGAGTTGGAGCGCGGCTCTTGCGCCCGAGGCGCGTTTGTTCGACGCTGATGGGATCGGTCGGACACCGTCGTCTCCTCGAGGCCGTCCGAACGACCGTCGCGAATCGCGCTCGGTTGCCCGGACGGGTGTCGCCGATCGGTTCGATCCAGGAAAGAGAGATGCGTGGATAATTCGAAGAACCACGCGGCAGTGATCCCCAACCTGATCACGATCGGCAACGCGGTGTGCGGGTTCGTGGCCCTGACCATGATCGCTGCCGCAGAGATCCACGATGGCATTCTCCGTCCGCCGGCGGCCCTGCGGTACGCCGCTTGGAGCATCCTCCTCGGCATGATCTTCGACGTCTTCGATGGTCGCGTTGCGCGCATGACCGGCGCCACTTCGAGCCTCGGTGCGCACCTCGACTCGCTGGCCGATCTGGTGACCTTTGGTCTGGCGCCCGCCGGGCTCATCGTCACCCTGAATCGCGTCGTCGCTTGGCAGCCCGCTTGGCAGAACGTAGCGTGGGTTTTCGGACTCGCGTACTTCTTGGGTGCGCTTCTGCGCCTGGCGCGATTCAACGCCGAGAGCGGGCCCGCCGAAGAGGATCACCTCTGCTTCCGCGGCCTGCCGACGCCGGCGGCCGCCGGCTGCGTCGCGGGCTTGGTGCTGGTGTACTTCTGGCTCTCGGATTGGAGGTCGTGGGAGTTGCGCGCGATCGCCGAGACGACGCCGGCTGTCCTCGACCCGTACCTCCAATCGATCCCCAAGCTGCTGCCCTTCGTCGGGTTCTTTCTCGGGTTCATCATGGTGTCGAGCTACTTGCGGTATCCGCACTTCGCCAGCCAGTTGCTGGCGCGGAAACAGTCGTTCGACACGCTCGTGTACCTCGTGTTCGGTGTGACGCTGTCGGTCGTCATGGTGGAGCCCATTCTCTGCCTCGCTTTCATGGGCTACGTCTTTTGGACACCGCTTTCAATGCTCTTCAGTGCGGCGCGAGGTCGAGGGAGGGAACAGAGCGCGTGATCCCAACCGTCGCTGGCGCACTCGTGATCCCCGAGTTCGACGTCACGCTGGGCTTGGGCAGCAACCTGGGAGACCGGGAGGCCCAGCTGCGGCGAGCCATCGACCTCCTCGAGGTGCGCGAGATCGCGGTGCCGCATGCCGTTTCGGCGATCTTCGCGGGGCCCGCGCTCGGCCCGCCGCAGCCGGACTACCTCAACCAAGTCGTTGTGGCCCGCACGCGCCTCGAGCCGCTGTCGCTGCTCGCTGCCCTGAAGCGACTCGAGTGCGAACTCGGGAGGACGCCGACCGAGCGCTGGGGGCCACGCGTCATCGATCTCGACATCCTCGACTTCGACGGGCGTGAACTCAGTCTTCCCGGGCTCGAGCTGCCTCATCCCGGCATCGCGGAACGGGAGTTCGTGTTGGTCCCCTGGAACGAACTCGCTCCACAGCGACAGGTGCCTGGCACGGCGCGGACCGTCGCGGAACTGCTGTCGGTCCTGCAGTCGCGGCGACTCGACGGTTCGGGCAGCCCGGCGTCGGCGGGAGTTGCGCCATGAAGGGACTCGACCGACTGGACGAGGTGCGCGCGTGG
Source organism: Planctomycetota bacterium (assembly GCA_050246115.1). Lineage (GTDB taxonomy): Bacteria > Planctomycetota > UBA8108 > UBA1146 > JAJFFE01 > JBFWWP01. The sequence continues at coordinate 24,691 of JBFWWP010000046.1, read as the reverse complement.
CGTGCGCAGGCGGCGACTCTCCGTGTGGGCTTCGTACCCACGATGGGCGCCTTGCACGATGGGCACCGTTCGCTCCTGCAGGCGGCGCGCGCGCACAACGAGGTCGTGGTCGTCAGCGTTTTCGTGAACCCCACGCAGTTCGGTCCGGGTGAGGACTTGGCGGTGTACCCGCGCGACCGCGAGGGTGACGAGCGTATGCTGACGGAAGAAGGCGTCGACGTCGGGTGGTTCGGCACCATCGACGATCTCTATCCGCGTGGGTTCGCCACCCGCGTGGAGGTGCCGACGCTAGCGACTCGACTCTGCGGTCGCCAGCGACCCGGGCACTTCGCCGGGGTCAGTCTCATCGTACTCAAGTTGTTGAACGTCGTGAGACCGCAGCGCGCCTACTTCGGCCTCAAGGACTATCAGCAGTACTGCGTCGTTCGGCAGTTGGTGGCGGACCTGAACCTCGACCTCGAGATCGTACCGTGCCCCACCCAGCGTGAATCCGATGGTTTGGCGATGTCGAGCCGGAATCGACGCCTGTCGAACGAGGGGCGGCGCGTCGCGCCCATACTCTACGCGGGACTCGCTGCGGCGAAGCGGGGTTTCTGCGACGGTGAGCGAAGGGCCAGCGCGCTGTTGATGACGGCACTCCGTCCGATTCTCGACGAGCCGCGAGTGCGACTCGAGTACCTCGACTTGGTCGATCCACGAACCCTGGTACCGATCGAGGGTACCGTGGACCAGGGTGGGGCCGTGCTGGCGGTCGCCGCCCACGTCGACGGCGTGCGCCTGATCGACAACGTGCTCATGGCGGAGGACGACGCGACGACAGGGGTTCGGTGACCGCGCCACGACCGCGATTCCCGTTGCTGCGGATCGTCGACAGCGATCACGGTGCAACCGTACGCACGCCCGCGAAGATCAACTTGTTCCTCGAGATCCTCGGTCGGCGACCCGATGGCTTTCACGAACTCGTGACGCTCCTGCACGCAGTGGACTTCTACGACACCGTGTCGCTGCGTACGCACGGCGCGGGGTCGGACTCGTTGGTCGTGAGTGGGAGGCCGGTCCCCGCCGGCCCGGAGAACCTGGTGTTGCGCGCGGTCGCTCGGGTCCGGCGTGACTTCGACATTCCGCCCCTTGCGCTGACGCTCGAGAAGCAAATCCCCATCGGTGCCGGACTAGGCGGTGGCAGCGGGAACGCCGCGGGCACGTTGGCGCTGCTCGCCCATCGGTTTGCGCTGCCCGGAGGGGCTGACGAGTGGGCGCAGCGGGCGGCAGACTTGGGGTCGGACGTGCCCTTCTTCCTGGGCGACGGCGTGGCTGTGGCACGTGGCCGCGGCGAACGCCTCGAGGATCTCGCGGGGCCTTTCTTGGGAGGCGATGATCCCTTCTTCGTGTTGCTCCTGCCGAATCGACAATCGGATACAGCGAGCGCCTACCGTGGCCTGAGTTTGACCTTGACTTGCTCAGATGGCCCAATTAGCTTCAACCCTCGTGCGTTTCTCGAGTCGCAGCGCTGGGTCACTTCGATGTTCAATCGACTCGAGTCGTCGGTCTGGCGCGCGCACCCTGACCTCGCGACGTTGGCGAACTGGCTCGAGCGGGCGATCGGCCAGCGCTGGCGCATGACCGGAAGCGGTTCGGCCTTCTTCGGGGTGTGTTTCGACGCGAACGAGGCTCTGGGGCTGTGCCGTCAGGTGGTCGATCACTTCCGCGGCGGTCCGCTTCAAGTCGACGCGCGGGTGGTTCGTGGGCTCGATGCTCGAACGTCGTTACGCTGTTGATGGATGGCATGCCTGGAGTCGAACTACGTTCCCATTCAGGAGGCCGTGCCGTGACAGCGATGCTCGCTCCCGCTGCGATCCGCAGCGTGGCTCCGCAGCCGATGAATGCACCCGCTCGAACGATGCTCAGCTCGACGTATCTCACCCATACGACTGCGCCTCGCCTCGTCCGACCCGGCGCATCGCCGCCAATTCGCTTGTCGAAAGCGGTCTTCCGACAGCCTCCGAGGACCCGCGCCGACTCCTCGGCGAGGGTCGCCGAACGTCGAGTCTCCGTGCGAACTTGCTGTCTGGACCAACGGCGCGACCGAGCAGCCCTTGCCGGGGGTAGGGAGGGTCGCTCTTCCCTCCCAATTCGCGAGCTTCCGGATCCGAGGATCGGGATCCGCGGGCACTCGGTTCGAACCTGAGAGGAGTTTCCGTGGAGATCACCGAGGTGCGCGTCAAGCTGGTCGACGGAAAGCAACAGGACAAACTCAAGGCGTTTTGCAGCATCACGATCGACCATGCCTTCGTCATCCGCGACTTGAAGATCATCGAAGGGGCCAAGGGACTGTTCGTGGCCATGCCGAGCCGCAAGATCACGACCCGTTGTGAGGCCTGTGGCGGCAAGAACCAGATCGGCGCGCGCTTTTGCTCGCAGTGTGGATCGTCGCAGCCGCCCGAGCGAGGCGGCCGCGGGCGTGACGGACGACTCAAGCTCCATGCCGACATTGCGCACCCGATCCACTCCTCGTGCCGGGAGTCGATTCAGGCGCGGGTACTCGAAAGCTACGAATCGGAGGTGCTGGCGTCGGAGCAGCCGGGTTACCAGCCGCCCAGCTTCGACGACTTCGATCAACCCGAAGAAGACGAGGTCGCGGTCGAGTCCCCCCAGCCACGGTTTCAGGCTCCGCCGCGCGCTCGGCGGGTCGAGCCGCTCGCGCCGGAGCCGCGACCCACCTTGGTCCCGGAAAACCATCACCGCGACGAGAAAAGCGTTGAGACCGGCAATCCTCCGCCCGATGATAACTTCGGCGCGGGACTGTTCTAGCCCCCAATCAAGCGCGTGCCATGCTTGCCTTGGGACTCGAAAGCCCCCTCGAGCGGGTTGGCGTGGTGTGCGGACGACTTGCCGACCGGTCGACGTGAATACGCGGCGCCTGCTGCGCGTTCGGGTTTCGGGCTCGTGAGTGGTGCCGCGCCCACGGGCCCAACGACATTCGGCTCGGCCTTTGACTGAGGCTGCGCCGCGACTTGGCTGCCAGGGTCCGCGTCTGACCGGACATCGTGGGAGGGGTTCGATCCTTGTTTGGACTCGAGGTCCGCAATAGTTCCGAGATCCGCCCTAGTCGCGACCCGTCGTGGGGTGGCCCTCGGCACGCCACGAGATGGGCGTTGGTCGCGGGGCTGACCCTGTTCCTCTCGAGCCCTTCCCACGCTTCACCGCTGCCGCCGGCGCCACCCGCTTCCTTGGGGGCACTGCTCGGTCTCGTGGCTTGGGGCAATGGTCCCCAGGCGACGGGTGGGACCAACCCGGGCGTGGGTGCTCCCGCTCCCGAAGAACTCGAGTTCCAAGAGCGAATGGCCTCCTCCGATCCCGAGGAGTGGGTGCGGGCCTTGGGCCGACTCTCGGCCTACTTCGATCCAGACAAGCTGGCAAAGAACCCGTGGGTGGCCAAGGTTCTGCGCCGCTATCTCATCGAGCAGGCCGACGAGCAGCCAGCTCGGACGCGCAAGATCCTCAGCGACCGCACCATGGTCGAGCGCAAGGAGCCCTGCGAGGAAATCCTACTCGACCTGCTCGATTCGCAGACCGCCTTCTTGCCCGACGTCACCGACGCCCTGGTGGCGGTCGCGGCTGACCCGACGCGTCGCCAAGGCCTCGTCCAACACCTTCGGTCGCTGCCGATTCCGGCGGGCAGCGTCCGGTTCTCGCGGCTCTTTGCGATCGTCGGGCGTCATGACCCCCAGGCGGTCATTCGGGTCGCGATCCAGAGGCTTGGCAACGGTGAGCCAGACTCCGGCCAGCCAAAGCCCTCGGACGCGAGCGGCAGTGACGCCAGTGTCGCCGAGGATTCGCGGCGGGAGGCCGACCGAGTGGTTCTCGAGGCCCTGCAGCGACTCCTCGGAATCGAGTTCGTGGACGCCGCGGCGTGTCGGGAGTGGTGGAAGCAGAACGAACGCACCCCCATTCCCGATTGGCTGCGCCAGCGGGACCGCCAACGGCTGCTCGCCGAGACCATTCAGATCTGGCAGCAGGCGTTGCAGCACTTGCAACCCAACAAGAATGCGCTTCGCGAGTTTCTGCTCGACTCCCTCGATCGCTCGCAGGAGATCCGTCGAGAGGGCATTCGACAAACTCAAGAGCGCCTTCCGAGCCTCTTCCAGGGCGAGGTCGCCTTGTTGCAGCCCTTCGTCGACCGCCTCCTGCTCATTGCCAAGGATCCAAGCGTCGACCCCGGAGTGCGGCTGCAGGCGCTGACTGCGCTCGAGAACTTCACCGACTTCAGCGGTTACGAGCCGTTGGTGTCTGCGCTCCTCGAGTGGATCCAGTCTCCGGCCTCGGCGAACCTGCGGCTCGCGGCGGTGCGCGTCGCCGGCAAGCTCAAGTGCGCTCTGAGCCTGGAACTCGAGTCGCTGCTCGAGTCCTTGCTCGTGTCGGATGAGGCCGGCAACTGGGATTGGGATCGGGACGCCGACGATCTCGTCGCCGGCTTGCTGGACGCGATCTCGCGCATTGGCCCGCGGCGCAGCCAGGAATCGACGGCCGGCACTCCGGCCAAGCCAGGCAATCTGCAGCTGATGAAGCGCGTCTTCGAAAGTCGTGTGCCGCCCGAGGCCACGCGCGCGGAGAAGCGGATCAAAGTCCACGACTTGGTGGTCAAGCTACTGGGTCAATGGCGCGCTGCGACGCCGCCGACCAGCGAAGACGACTTGGTTCTCGAACTCCTGAACCAGGCCTTGGAGCGTCGCGCGGGCCTCGCGAGGCGGCTCGCGATCATCGGCCTCGGCACGCTTCGGCGCGCCGAGGGAATCGCCCCGCTCGAAGTCGTCGTCAAGGGCGGTTCTGATCCGGGGAACCGTAGCGAAGCCGCGAAGGCGATCTACACGATTGGTTTGCGCGAGTCGGTCGTATCGTTCCGGGGCCTACTGCAGGAGCTTCAGGAAGAGCGCAATCGCGAGCTGCGGCAGCAGATCGTGCGGCACGCCGAGGACCTGTGCGCCACCGACCCGACGCTGGGCCTGCTGAGTGAGTATGTGTTCCCGAAGGAGGAGCGCACGCCATGGTTCGCGCGGCTCGTGGACGAGCCCGCGCTCGCCAAACTGGTGAGTACGGATCAGGTCAAGCCGGAGACCCAGGAAGTCATGAACGCTTGGCTGACCCTACGGGTTGCGATGGCCCGATTCCTGCTCGAGCGCGCCGAACAGGCCAGCCCCGAGAACGAGGCCGCCGCGTATCAGCGATTGGCGCAGTCGACCCAGGAGATCCTGGACTACCGCAACGCTCACCCCGAGTTGCAATACCGCGGCATCGACAAGATCGCGCGTTTGCGTTTCATCGCCGGTCGAGCGGAGTTGGTCGAACTCATCGGTCGCGGCGACTACTCGGCTCTGGTGACCGTCCTCGAGAGCCAGTTGACCAAGCTCTCCGAGTCGGGGTCGCCGAGCGTTTCTGCCGACGCCGGTGTGCGGCTGTTGTGGGTCGCTCGTCGTCTCGAGAAGACGACGCTCGCGAGCCCCGACAGTCCGGTGCCAGAGGGGGTCATCGATTCGTTGGAGCAGCTGCAGAAACGTTTCGGGCTGGACCTCGGTGACGAGTGGACCCGAATCCGCGAGTCTCTACGTCAGAAACCTGCGAAGATCGGCGAGCCGGGCACCGGCTGATCCCCACAACTCCATTCCTGCGCCGCGTGCAGCACACGGTGTGCACACGCGCACGCCGGCCTACTTGGCCATCGGGTCACCATGAATCCACACACCCACGATTGGCTCACGACCGAGGTCGTCCGCGGGCAGCATGTCGAGTCGAGTCACCGCGTGGCCGCCGTGGTCATGCCGCGGGTTGGCACCCCGGTTCGTTGGGGCCCAGCGGGAGTCGCGACCTACCTGCGGTCCGTGGCGAAGCCGTTTCAGACGCTGGCGCTGATGGCCGCGGGCGTCGAAGAGACGTTCGGTCTCTCCGATGAAGAACTCGCCCTGGTCACCGCCTCGCATGCGGGTGAGGAGTATCACCACGACTTGGTCGCGCGCTTGTTGAGCCGGCATGGACTCGGAGTCGAACAGCTCCAATGCGGGGTTCATGCGCCTTACTCGGGCTATGAGCGCCGGCGTCGAGTCGCGGCGCGCGAGCCGCTCTCGGTCCTAGGGAACAACTGCTCGGGGAAGCATGCGGGCATGCTGCTGTTCGCGCGACAGCTCGGGGCGGACCTAGGCACCTACTTGGATCCGGGCCACCCCGTGCAACACGCGGTCGTCGACATGCTAGAGCGGTTCTGCGATCAGCCCGTGCCGCCCGCCGTGACTGCGGTGGACGGGTGTGGGGCCCCGACCTTCTTCTTGCCTTTGGAGACCGTGGCCACCGCCTTCTGGCGACTCGGCGACGCCCAGTTCTTGAATGAGCAGGGCCTTCTCGAGAAGAAGCTACGGCTCGAGCGAGCGATTGCGCAGTACCCGCGCGCGTTCTCGGGGGAGGGGCGCCTCCCGTACCGATTCTCTGGCATCTTGCCGTCGGGTCTCTTGAGCAAGGAAGGCGCCGAGGGCGTGTACGTCGTATGGGGAGATCCTGGAGCCGTCGTCCTCAAGGTCGTGGACGGCAGCGACCGCGGCTACCGCTTTGTCGTGCCCGATCTCCTGCACAAGCTGGGGTGGATCGACACCGCGTGTCATGACGAGTGGCGCCAGATCGAGTCGCCGGTGGTTGCGAACGTGGCCGGCCGCGCGGTCGGCACGATCCGAGTCGCCGGTCTCTGACTTCTCGGAGCATGATTGCAGCGGGGCGAACCTGTTCCCGTCTCTTCTTCCCCGCCCATCGGACCAACGCGACGCATACGCACGAGCCCACGCCCTGCCAAACGCCCAGGCGCGCCCTGGGAGCGCGGACAGCCTGTCCGCATCTTGGCCTCGAGCCACGGGACCTCCGCCGACCACCCGTGCCCG
>JBFWWP010000046.1:0-17677 GCA_050246115.1 Planctomycetota bacterium | reverse complement strand
GGGGGGTTCCGCTTCAGGTGGGGGCGCGGCCTGCCGAAAAGACCAGCATTGGGGGCCATGAAGGTTTCCACTAGCTGGGGAGTTCCATGCATCGACCGATGGGGTTGGCTGCGCTGTGCTTCGTGCTCCTGGGCTCGGCTCTCGCGCACGCCGACCGTACGGAGCGGATCATCCGCAAGGACGGTACCGTCATTACCGGCGAGGTGATCGGCTTCCGCGAAGGGAGCTATGTCATCAAGACCGGGGCGTCCGTACTCGAGGTCGCCACCCAAGATGTGCGCACGATCCTGCAGGTCGACGATCCGATCGAGAATCCCGAGACCGCGACCGTGCGCGCGAGCCAGCTCTCGCACCGGACCGTGTTGGACGCTCTGCCGCTGCGACGCCATCCACAAGTTGCGTCTGACAACGAGCGGGTGTTCGAAGAGAGCGTGGCCCAAGTGATCCGCGGCGAGTGGGATCTTGCGCTGCGAGGCCTGCGCGAGCTACTCGACCGCGAACCCGACTGGGTCGAACCTCAGCTCCTGCGCGCCATCCTCGCGAGCGAGCGGGGAGACCACAGCGAGGCGTTGGGTATCGCGCTGCTGCTGGAGCAGCAGTCGACGCTGGATGCGTTTGCCCATCGCGTCGCCGCCGAAGTGTTCCGCATGGCTGGATTCATGCACCGCTACGCGGAGACGCTCGAGAACGTCCTTCTCGGCGAAGACGCCGGTGGTCCCGTGCACCGGAATCTCACCGAGTTGTGGTGGCCCATCGACCGTGAGCGCGCCGCGCGACACTGGAGCACGTACCTGAGCTTGGACCCGCAACTCGCCTGGCCGGGATGCGAGGAGGGTGAGGCTCGGCGCCGCGTCGAGCGGGCCCTCTCCATCGAAGACTGGAACCGAGCCGCGGTAGCGTTCGCTGACCTCGTTCGCCGCTTTCCCTGGGCGACGGAACAAGCGCGTTTCCTCGAGGTCATGATCCTCGAGAGTCGACTGAAGAGCGCCGAGGCCCACGGGCGTTTGGAAGAGGCCGTACTCTGCTGTCGAACCCTGAGTGACATCGCGCCCCGCCGCTCGGAGGAGTGGCGCGCGCGGCTCGGGGGCCTGCGCTCGTTCCTGCTCTCCCGGGCGTGTGACATCCAGAGTTTCGATGCCCTGCTCCGCTGGTGTCGTCTCCATGCGCACTTGCTCGGGAACGATCTCGACGGCTGGCGCGGGCAGCTGAGCGTCCGCTTCCAACAACTCGGCTTCTCGTGCCTCGCGCGCGGCGAGATTCCCGCGGCGCGGGCGTGCATGATCGAAGCGCGCCGCTGGGACGAACTGGCGACGCCGGCCGACCTCGAGACGGCCTTCGCCGAGGTGGTCAAACGGCTGCGCAGCGACCTGCGGGTCGGGCGCGATGCGCGCGCTTTCGAACTCTGCCGGGTGTTGAGCGAGGCCTACCCGGACCGAGCCGAACCCTGGCGGCAGCAGGTGGTCGCTGCGTTGGAGGAGGGACTTGGCGCGGTCGAGGAGAAGGACTTGGCGGAGATCCTGGAGCAGGTTCGCGTGGCCTTCATCGCTGCGCCGTCCTCAGCCTCCGGACGTGACACCGGCAGTGTCCCTAACCCGTCACCGAAGACCGACGCCGATGCCGATGCCGATGCGGCCGCTGTCTATGCCGCGATTCTGCTTCGTGACTCGCTCGCGCGTTACTTCCCCCATACCCCTGGAACCCGCTGGGTGTACCAGGGTGCCGACGGCGCCCGTGAGGAGCGCACGGTCCTCGACGTCGGTCGCGACGAGAGCGGCGCTACCCGCGTCCGGATCCAGATCGCGGAAGCCAACGGCGAGAAGACCGAGGTACTCGCTTTCCTGAAGGAGACCGACGTCGTACTCCACGCGCCGGTGGCGCCGCCCGGCGAGATCGTGCTGCGGTATCCATTCACCGACCAGGCCTCGTGGTCCTGGCAGAAGGAGATCTTCTCGTTCGATCGGGTCCTCTCCCGGCCGCGGGCTCCCCTGCAACTGCCGACCGGAACCTTCACCGATTACGTCGTCGTGAACGGTGAGAACTCCATTCCGGGCGCTCCCGGCAGCCCGCGCCACAGCACGAAGATCTCAGTGACCTACGTAGCTGGCGTGGGGATGGTCAAGATCGAGGCCGAGAACCCCGCTTTGGCACGGACCCTCGTGGAGTTCCATCCTCCGGCGCCTGGATCTGCGCAGGACTGACGCCGCTCTCGAGAGCGGTCGAGGGCGCTCGGCAGCGGTGAAGCAACGGGTCAGTGACGCCGCACGACGCCGTAGCGGAAGATCGTGTACAGGATTTTCCAACCCGCCCGTACGGTACCGGAGATCGTACCGGTGATCTTCGAGCGACCGACCCGGCGACGGTAGCGCACCGGCACCTCGACGATCCTGAGCCCAGCACGTACCGCCTTGATTTGCATCTCTACGGTCCAGCCGAAGTTCGTGTCGCACATGTGCAGACGTGCGAGCGCGTCACGCCGGATGGCGCGAAACGGCCCCAGGTCCGTGTAGCGTTGTCCGAACAACACGCGGATCAAGAACACCGCGAGCCGGTTACCGAAGCGGGCCTGCGGGAGCAGGGCGCCGGGTTCGCAGCCGGCATTCATGCGTGAGCCGATCACCAGGTCGGCCTGGCCGCTTGCGATCGGCAGGGTCAACAGCGGTAGCTCCTCGGGATGATCCGAGTAGTCAGCGTCGAGAAAGACGACGACGGTCGACTCGGGGTGCACTTCCGAGATTCCGCGGAGGCACGCCGAGCCGTAGCCCCGACGGGGTTCGGTGACGACCCGTGCGCCACCAGCCGTGGCGCGGGCTACGGTGGCGTCAGTCGAGCCGTTGTCGACGACGATCACTTCTCGGAGCGCATTCCACGGCAGGTCCGCGAGCACCAAGCCGATGGAATCCTCCTCGTCGATCGCCGGAATGATCACCGAGATCGAGGCACCGGCGACCCAATCCTGGGCGGTGCTCATGAATGGGGTCCGAGTCCCTCGATCGGCGTGGACGGCAGTCGTCGCACCAACTGCGCCAGTGGCTCGAGCTGATCGAGCAACGATTCGAGGTGTTCGAGCGGCACGGAGTTGGGGCCATCGCACAGGGCCTTCTCGGGTTGTGGGTGGACCTCGAAGAACAGACCGTCGACGCCCGCAGCGACCGCAGCGCGGGCCAACGTCGGTATGAACTCACGCTCGCCGCCGGACCGATGCCCGGCTCCGCCCGGCGTTTGCACACTGTGGGTCGCGTCGAAGATCGACACTGCGCGGGCTTCGTGTGTCAGGGGCACGACTCGGAAATCGTTGACCAGCCGCTGATACCCGAACGACACCCCGCGCTCGGTGATCCAAACGTCGGCCGCCCCGGCACTGCGCAGCACCTCTACGCGGTGGGGAATGTCCCAAGGCGACAGGAACTGGCCCTTTTTGAGGTTGGGAGTGCGGCCGGTGGCGGCGACGCGCTCGAGCAATCGGTTCTGACGCGACAAGAAGGCGGGGATCTGAATCACGTCCAGAACGTTCGCGGCCGCGGCGACGTCGGCTTCGTCGTGAACGTCGGACGTGACGAGCAATCCGGTCTCCTCCCGCACGCGCTCCAAGGTCCTGAGTCCGGCGGCGAGGCCAGGGCCCCGGAACGACGCGGCCGAGGTGCGGTTGGCCTTCTCATAGGAGGCCTTGAACACGAGCGACAGCGCGCGTCGCTCCGCGATCTGTCGGAGTTCCCGCGCCAGGTCGAGCGTGAAGGCCTCCGACTCGATGACGTCGGGGCCAATGATCCAAACCGGGGTTCGCAACTCGCGTCCCGAGATGCTCAGTGTCGTTCGCAGTTCCAAACTTCGCTTCCCTTTCGCTGCCATGGTCGTCGACCCCCTCGAACGCGGCGCGTCGTGCCTAAGCCCTCGGCTGCGCCGAAGTGTCTCTCCTAAGGCACTTCTCCCGGAGTCAGTTCACGAAACGACGCGCGCGAGATGCGCCATCGGCCATCGTTCGGCGTCGCGCGGAGGAATAGGCGATAGGTCTTGCCCTCGTGCGAAGCGCGGAAGATGGCGGAATAGTCAGCGGGCTCCTCCGGGCTCGATCCGGGTTCGAACTCGCGTTGGCGCGTGAATGCCAGACGGATCGAAGCGTCCGCCGGGAACAAGGCGCGAACGCCGCTGCTGACCGCAGCGAAGTCCTCAGCATTCCCGAACGAGGTGCGTGCCCCGGAGAAGCGGCCTTCTCCGAACGCTCCGGCGACCTCGGTGACCAATGCCCGTGCCGCCGCGAGCGCCGAGGCTTTGCCCGTGCGTTGCATCGCGACGTAGAAGCCTACGAGCAAGGCGGCGAACACCAACCCCCCGAGCACCATCGGTGCAAGACGGAGCCCCGTGCGTGCGGTCACCGGTCGCGCGCGGGCACCGCGGTCGTGCTGGGCGTAGTTCGGCAGTCGCTGGTCGTACAGCTTGCGGGGGCGCGCCTTGGCGATCGACCTGCCGCCAGGGGTGCTTCGCGTTCGTGTCCGGCCGGTGGGGGCGCGCTTGCCCGTCGTCGGCGGCGTCACCGCGTCGCCCTCCGGTTCGACATCGAGATCGAGTTCGAAGTCGTCCGCGCCGACGTTGCGGAGCGCGAACTCTGCGGCGTCGCGGGTCACCAGGATCTCGCGCTCGCAAGTCGGGCAGCTCACGGCGAGCCCCTGTTGGGCGGGAGTGAAGAGACCTTCCCAACCGCACCGGCAGCGTAGCTTCAAGGCCTCGGACATGGAGCATCCTCCTTCGCGTACGTCGTCGCCGTCCGCGGCGACCACGGCGATCCTACCAGCCAGCGAACACATCACCCAACTTCAGGTGCAGTGCGCGCGAGAGCTTGAGCAGCGACGAGAGCGACGCGGAGTTGCGCGCGAGTTCGATCTGCGAGATCAAACTGATCGAGAGGCCGGTGCGCTGCGCCAGTTGTCGGAGCGTCAGGGCCTGCTCGGTGCGCGCCGCGCGCAAGCGTTCACCCACGCTGCGCAAGAATCGCTCCTCGACGGTACGCGCGTACCCTTTTTCCTGAAACACCCGCTCGAGTGCACGGTCGAGCAGGTCGTTCGCGCTCCCTCCGTTCAAAGCAATGTAGTCGCGAGCGCGCCCGCGAGTCGCTTCGGCGGCCTCCTCCACCGAAGGACGCTGGCTCAGGACGATCACCGGCACGTCACCGTTGGCACGCGCCAACCGCTCGAGGAGCGGTCCGAGCTCGGTCGACGACTTGGCACCGACGATCAAGATCACCACTTGCGCCGTGCCGTCGGCAACCGCCTGGGGGGCGCGGCGCGGGTCCCGGAGCTTTCGCGGGCGGAGGCCATGATGTCGCAGTCGTTGGTCGAGGTCGTCATCGGGATCCGCGGACCGGGCCAAGTCCAGGATCAGAGCTTGTATCGGTCGCAGTCGCACGCGCATCCCTTCCGCGACACCTCGGTCCCCCAAGGGGGCCTTCGAGATGCCCCTCGCGACCGCGGCAAGCCGCGCTGCTTCACCCACAAACGTTCGCCGTCGGCGCGAGGCGCGAGGCGCTCGTTGGCGGTACTCGTGAGTGCGCTGGACCCGAGCTGAGGAGTCGCCCAAGAGTAACTTCACCCTCTGGCTCGTCGCATCGGGCCATCTTCGACCGATCCGAAAACCTCGAAATCCTCACCGGAACCGAGGCTACGCCTCCGGTTCCGAGCTTTCCGGATCGGCCGAATCTGACCCAAATCGACGGCAAGAAGTCATTCTCGGGCGACTCCTCAAGGTCACCCCGCTCGAACGAGTCGATCGTGTCGACAAACCGACGCGAACACAGGCATGATAGGCGGGGCCTTGGTTCCGGGCCAGGGCCAGTCTGGGTCCAGCAGGTCGGGTGGTGTTTCGTTCCTGGCGCGTTAGAATCCCGACCCAACCTCGTTCAGCCGGTCGCGGCAACCCAGTTCGTCGAAGCCGTCGGAGTACGAGTTGGCACGGCGTGTGCCAGGCTGCGGACCGGGTACGATCCGGTGCCCACGGATGACTGCGCTGGAACTTCGGGGGGCGCCACCGGCGTTGCTCGGTGAGCGACATGGGCGCGGTGCGGTGGCTGCCTGCCGCGAATCCGCCGACGGACCCCGGTTCAGCGCACGCGTCAAGCGCCCGCGAGAGTACTTTCGGCTGCAGTCGTCGCGAAAGCCCGCTGGCGGCTACGGCGATGTCTGCGCGATTCGTCGCCCGTTTCGAAGTACGAGGAGAAGGATGTTGCGCAAGGCCCCCTTGACTCTGGCCTTTTGGCTTTCGTGCGGAGCCCTCGTTTCGGCACAGTCGAACGACGAGAAGGCGCTCGCCCTGAGCGCGAAGTGGCAACCGGCTCGCGTTGCGCAAGGTTACGAAGTGACGCTCGAAGTGACCGTGCAGATGACTCCCGGCTGGCACATCTACGGCCCGGCGCGCAATGACTCGGTGATTCCGAGCGTCGTTGGACTCGATGGCGCGCCCGGGCTCGAGCCCCTGAACGAGTGGACCTGGCCCGCGCCCAAGCGTAAGCCCGCGGCAGCGGGCGTCGAAGCCTACGACTACTACAGCGGGAAGATCGCGCTCAGCCGCAAGTTCCTGATCACGAAGGCGCCCACGGGTGTGCCCACGGTACGGCTCGACTACCAAGCGTGCACCGACTCCTACTGCATCAACCCGACCACCGAGACGATTCCCTTGCCGCTCGTTGTCAGTGGACTGCCGCCGAACCAGTCGCACCCGTTGGAAGTCAGGCGCCGCGTAGAGCCCGACGAGCCCGTCGAGGTCGTTGCCCGGGGCGTTGCGGATCTGGCCGCCGGTCAAGTGTTCGAGCTCGAGGTGCAACTCATCCTCGAACCCGGTTGGTACGTCTACGGCTTCGAGGACAAGGTCGGGCTGCCGACGAAGCTGGTGGTCGATCGTCCGGGGCCCTTCGTGGTCGAGGGGGCGCCGCGGCAACCGACGCCCAAGATCGTGGACGACCCGGCCATGGGGGGCACGCTCCACAAGCATGTGGGCAATCCGGTGTTCTTCGTCGCGCTGCGCGTTCCGGACTCGATCGCGCCCGGTCGCCATCGGATAGGCCTCCAGCTCGACTACATGGCCTGCAAGGAAGTTTGTCGGCCGCCGGTCGAGAAGCTGCCGCTCGAGGTCGATGTGTGGGTGGGGCCCGTGATGCCCGCGAGCACGGATACCTCGCCAACGAATGCCGCGGTGGCGCCGGGCGCGCCGACGCCGGGTTCCTCGGGTGCGCTTCCTGCGACCGATTTGAGCGCCGCGCGGACCCATTTCGAGCAGCCCGAAGGACGCTACGTGATCGACGTCAGCCCGGTGTCGGGCGTCGAGGCGGGCGCGGAGTTCGAGCTCGAGGTCACCGCCCGGATGCCGGCCGCATGGCACATCTACGGCCTTCAGAACCGATCCTTCGCGGCGGCCACGCGCATTGAGCTGACTGCACCGGACTTTACGCTGGCCCCCGGCAAGGAGCCGACCGAGCCCACGCCGAAGCGGCATTCGCTCAATGGCGAGGAACACCTGATTCACGAGCGCAGCGTGACCTTCAAGGTTCCCGTCAAAGCCGCGGGTTCCCTGGGGAACGGGATTCACTGGTTGCGCGGCAACGTGAACGGTCAAGTGTGCCACGACGAAATCGGTTGCGTGATCCTCGATCACGACTTCGTGGTTCCCATCGGCGTCGGGCGGGAAACACGAGTACCGACCCTGGCGCCACCAGGCCCGTCGACGCCATCGACCGGCGTCGGCAACCCGTCTGCGCTCGCCTTCGCAGGCCGACTCGACCGTAACTCGGCCCGGCCCGGGGAGCGACTGACCTTCACGTTCGAGGGCCGTGTCGACGACGGTCTACGGATTCCGGCGATCACCGGCAACGAGGCGCAGGCGGCGTCCCAGGGCGGCCTCCTCGGCATCATCTGGGCCAGCATGATCGCGGCGCTGGTCGCGCTGCTCACGCCGTGCGTGTACCCGATGATCCCGATCACGATCAGCGTGTTCACGAAGCAGGCCGAGTCACGTCATTCCAACGTCGTCGGGCTGGCGCTGATCTTCTGCGCCGGGATCGTCGTCACCTTCACCGGCATTGGTTTCACGTTGTCGGCGTTTCTCGGGAGTACCGGCGCCAACCAACTTGCCACTCACTGGGCGGTGAACCTCGGGATCGGCTTACTGTTCTTGTGGTTCGCCGGCAGCTTGTTCGGCTACTACAACATTCAGCTGCCGGCCTGGCTCACGCAGCGCGCGACGAGCACCAGCGGATCGGGCGGGGTGGCGAGTGTGTTGTTCATGGGGTTCGTCTTCAGCATCACGACCTTCACGTGTGTGGGGCCGATCGTCAGCACGCTGCTCGCTCTCGCGGTGACCGGTGGCACTTGGTACGCAGCGGCAGGGATGTTGGCGTTCAGCAGCACCTTTGCCGTGCCGTTCTTCTTCCTGGCCTTGTTCCCGAAGTTCGTGTCAGGACTGCCGCGCTCGGGCGGTTGGCTCAACAGCGTGAAGGTGGTCCTCGGGTTCGTCGAGGTTGCGGCCGCCTGGAAGTTCTTCTGCGTGTTCCCGCTGTACTGGGGAACGAACCCGATCTTTCGTGAACTCGTGCTGGCGATCTGGGGGATCGTGTTCGTGCTCACCGTGGTCTACCTCGCCGGCTGGATCCGCTTTCCGCACGATTCGCCGGTGACGAAGTTCGGCTTGGTTCGATCCGGAACCATGGTCTTCTTCTTGGCTTTGGCCGGCTACTGTTTCTGGGGGGCGACCGGCAGACTCTTGGATCCAAACCTCGAAGCACAGTTGAGCCCTTCGCACCCTTCGATCGAGGAACGGCGCCGCAGTGAGAGTGCGGACGGAGTGAGGTGGCGAGAATTGTCGTCCAACCACCCGGAGAACTACGCGGATGTCTTGGCGCAGTTGCGCGCGCGGGCGGAGCGCAAGCCCATCCTGATCAACTTCACCGGCCACACCTGAGCGAACTGTCGGAAGATGGAGCAGGGTATCCTGCTCGCACCCGACGTCGTAGAGTTGCTACGACAATTCGATCTCCTGGAGATCTACACCGACAACCAAATCGAGCGCGAGCAGCTGCACTACGACAAGGTGCAGCGACAGGTCACCGGCTACAACGCGAACCCGACCTACATCGTGCTCGACAGTGAGAATCAGCGCGAGGTCGCGCGAGCTTCGTTCACCAACTCCAAGGAGGAGTTCCTGCAGTTCCTGCGTGCTGGAGTCACGAACCGACCCGTGTTTCGCAGTGAGCTGATCGTCGACGAGCTGACGCCTCTCGACGGGCAGCTCGACCACACGGTCGAATGGCCGGAGCTCCCGGCGCCCAAGGTCGACTCCGGCCGGGAAGCCACGTACTTGGGACAGTCGGTACGCGCGTACATGGGCACCTTCACCGGCACCCAGGCCCTGTTGCTGCCCAGCACCGGACTGCCGCCGGGTCGCTACCGCGTGCAGGCGCGTCTCCTGACTTCGCTCTATCGGGATGACGAGTGGCGGGAGGCGCTGTCGATTCCCGCTCGGGCGGAACTGACCATCGAGTAGCCCAGCAGGGCGCGCCACCGCCGGCGGTCGGGCTCTCGGGTTCGGTCGCCCTCGAATTCGGGGTGGCGCGCCAGAACCCGTGGGGCACCGTTGGCGCACCCCGCGCGGGCGGGAACGCCCAACCTCTCCCATTCTGCGGACGCTCTTGCTATCTTCCGCCCATCGCTCGGGGCGCGCCAGGAGTGGTTTCGTGGCGCTGAGAAGCACCCGTGGAACCTGATCCGGCTCGCACCGGCGGAGGGAAGCGAATCCCTGCCGGGCGTTCCACCGCATTGGAGGAACCCCATGATCCAACCTGCTACACCCAATTCGGGTCGTTGCGACCGAGGCCCGCTCCCGGTCCACGGCGCGACGAACCCGTCCAGCACGTCGGCGGGGACGAGCCCCGGCAGCTTTGCGTTGCGGCCCGACGTCGGCGGCGCGCTCACGTACTCCTCGCCCGACACTCCGGGCATGCCGGCGCCTTCGCATCTCACGGCGTGGGACTTCCGTCACGAGCCGCGTACCGGATCGCGCGCGGTGACGCAGCTCGAGCAGGCCCGCGACGGTGTCGTCACTGCCGAGATGCGGCGGGTCGCCGAACGCGAGCCACACCTCACCGCGGAGCAAGTGCGCGACGAGGTTGCGGCGGGCCGGATGGTGATCCCGGCGAATCGGGTGCACTTGGGGTTCCGGCTCGATCCGATGGCGATCGGTCGCGCTTCGAAGACCAAGGTCAACGCCAATCTCGGGGCCTCGCCGGTTTCGTCGGACACCCGCGAGGAACTCGCGAAGTTGGACTGGGCGATTCGCTGGGGCGCGGACACGGCGATGGATCTCTCGACGGGCGGCAACCTCGATGAGTGCCGCGCCGCGATCGTGCGCCACTCGACGGTTCCCATTGGTACGGTGCCGATCTACTCGATGATCGTTGGCCGCAAGCTCGAGGACCTCGACGAGGCAGCCATCCTCGAAGGCATCGAGCGTCAGGCCCAGCAAGGAGTGGACTACTTCACCATTCACGCCGGAGTGCGGCGCGCGCACCTGCCACTGGTGCGCGATCGCTTGATCGGCATCGTGTCGCGCGGCGGGTCGCTGCTCGCCAAGTGGATGTTGGTGCATGGCCGCGAGAATCCGATGTACGAACTGTGGGACGACATCTGCGACATCATGCGCGAGTACGACGTGACGTTCTCGATCGGCGATGGCCTGCGGCCCGGGGGACTCGCCGACGCCACCGATGCGGCGCAGTTGGCGGAGCTCGAGACTCTCGGCGAGCTCACGGAGCGGGCGTGGGCCAAGGGGGTGCAGGTGATGGTCGAGGGACCGGGGCACGTGCCGCTCGACCAGATCGAGTACAACATGAAGCTCCAGCGCCGGCTTTGTCACGGCGCGCCGTTCTATGTGTTGGGCCCTCTCGTCACCGACATGTTCCCGGGCTACGACCATATCACGTCGTGCATCGGTGCGACGAACGCGGCCTACCACGGGGCGTCGATGCTCTGCTACGTCACCCCGAAGGAGCACCTGGGACTGCCGAAGCGCGACGACGTGAAGCAGGGGTGTGTCGCCTACAAGATCGCAGCGCACGCCGCAGACATCGCGCTGGGAATCCCAGGCGCTCGGGACCGCGACGATGAGCTGACGCGCGCGCGCGCCGCGCTCAACTGGGAGAAGCACTTCGAGCTGAGCTTCGATCCCGACACCGCGCGCGCTTACCACGACGAGGACCTCGACGTGGATACGGACTTCTGTGCCATGTGTGGCCACGACTGGTGCAGCGTCCGGATCAGCAAGGAGATCGTCGAGTTTGCGTCCGGCAAGGACCCTGCTTACCGTCGCGAGAAGGCGCTCCGTAGCGCTGCGCTCACGCCCGACCAGCGTGCGATCCTCGAGCGTCGCGGGGTGCTCGAACCCGCCGAGATTCACCGTCTCGCGGCCAAGACGGAGCGAGCGGTAGGGGCGGCCCCGGGCGTGAAGGCTGCCTGTCACAGCGATCAAGTCCCCGACGCCGAAGTCTCGCGGTCGATTCAGGCGCACTCGGTGAGCCCAGACTAGACCCAAGGCAAGCGCATTCACGAGCAACTTTAGGAACGATCGGCAGCGCCCGAACGAAGGACCCCCGAACTTGCACGCTGGCGAACCTTTCTCACCGTACATCACTTTCAGTCATGCGGATTGGGGTCGCCTCCGGGCGGACACTCCGCTCACGCTGTCGGAGTCGGACCTGCTCCAGTTGCGCGGGATCAACGAGCAGATCTCGCTCGCCGAAGTCGAGGAAATCTACCTGCCGCTGTCGCGGTTGCTCAATCTCTACGTCGCGGCGACCCAGGATCTCTATCGTGCGAGCGCGACCTTTCTCGGCAACCCAGCCGCCAAGGTGCCTTACCTGATTGGCGTCGCGGGCAGCGTGGCCGTGGGCAAGAGCACGACCGCCCGGATCTTGCAAGCGCTGCTCTCGCGGTGGCCCAACCACCCCGCTGTCGCCCTGATCACGACCGATGGGTTCCTGTATCCGAACTCGGTGCTCACCCAGCGTGGGTTGATGAACCGCAAGGGGTTTCCCGAGAGCTACGACGTTCGCGCGTTGCTCGACTTCGTATCACGCGTCAAGGCCGGGGAGCGAGGAGTCACGAGTCCGGTGTACTCCCACCTCGTCTACGACATCGTGCCGGGGGAGGAGCAGCGGGTGGACCAGCCCGACATCGTGATCGTCGAAGGACTCAACGTGCTCCAGTCGAGTTCCACCCGCGGCGCGCAACACTCGGCGGTGTTCGTCTCCGACTTCTTCGACTTCGGCATCTACGTCGACGCCGAGCCCGAGCACGTGCGCGCGTGGTACCTCGCGAGGTTCCTGACGTTGCGAAGCACCGCGTTCCGGGACCCTCAGTCCTACTTCCACCGCTACGCGACCCTCTCGGATACCGAAGCCATCGCCCTCGCCGATCAGATCTGGCGCGAGATCAACGAGGTCAACCTTCGAGAGAACATTCTCCCGACCCGCGAGCGTGCCCAGCTCATTCTCCGAAAGGCCGCTGACCATGGCGTCCGCGAGGTGCGCCTGCGCAAGATCTAGGCCTCGAACCCACTCATGACGCGACGGTTCCGCGACGAAGTGCTCTACGACCAACTGGGTCTACTTCGTTTGCAGGATGTGCTTCGCACCCGACGCTCGCATGCCTTGACGTGAAACCAGTCCGAGAGCCGTATGCGGGAGAACCGCACGTACGGCTCGATGAGCGGGGAAGGGAAACCGGGTATGGTCGTGGGACTGAGACGGAGCGCGAAAGTAAGCTCCACAACGTCACCCCCGACCTGTAGCCACGGCGCCCTTCCTCGACTCTACACACCGGGTCGCGGGTTAGCGGGGTCTACCTCGACGTGTTCGACTGCTGCTGGCAGGCGACTCACTCCCACCTGGGCGTCCTGGTGCGGTATGCGGATGACTTCGTCCTCCTGTGCCGCACTCGACGTCAGGCCGAACAGGTGCTGGCCCGGGTGACGGAGACCATGGAGACGCTGCGCTTGCAGCTCCATCCGGACAAAACGCGATGCGTCGAGCTGGGTCCCGGCAAGCACGGCTTCGACTTCCTCGGGTGCTACCTGCGAATCGTGAAGTCCCGCTTCAAGCGGCGGTGCTATCCGTTTCGCTGGCCCTCGGCAAAAGCGATGAAAGCGATCCGCGCCAAGATCCACGACTTGACTCGTCGTCGGCGCTGGGCGGGCATGAAGGACATTCGTGACGTCATTCCGGTCCTCAATCCGGTGCTTCGAGGCTGGGGGAACTATTTTCGTACGGGGAATGCCTCCGATCAGTTCAACCGGATCGATCGTAATGTTCGCGAGCGGCTGCTACGGATGCTCCGTCTTCGCGGTGGACAGCGGAAGGCGCGGGGGCCTCAGGGTCGCCGCTTCCGTCCCGCCGACTGGCCCCACACACGGTTCGTGGCAGACCACGGGCTCTACAAGTTGCTGGGCACGATCCGCTACCCGGGAGGTTCGCATTCAACGTGAGAAGATCATCGGTAAGCCGTGTGCGGGAAATCCGCACGCACGGTTTGACAGGGGGCCTCAGGAAACGGGGCGGGACTTCACGACCCGCTACCGCGCCTGAGGCCTACCAAAGTCGATCGTCACGGTCTTGATCCCGAGGCACCGCTGCTCCCCGAGCTCCTCGAAGAACGAGCCGAGTGTTTCAGCTCCTCTTCCCGGCCCCGACCAGACCACCCGTCTGCGGTCGTGGTCGACGACGACAGTCAGATCGTTGTGGCGCAGGGGCGGTGTTCCGGCGCCTGAAGCCCTCCGGGGATCACCTCCCCACTTCATCGACAGGACCTCCTCAGAATACGCCAAATCCGTCACCTACACGCTCGAGCTCAGCTGGGATCTCACCACCGGAGATGTCTTCATGTCCATCGGCCCGGACAATGTCCGCGACTGCAACGAAGGAGTGGATGCAGCCGTTTGCGAAGTAGATTCGGGTGTGCAGGCTCACGTACGTCGGAAGCCGGCGGATGAACTCCTCTCTGTCTACGAGATACAGTCCGCACAGACCGTACAGCTGGCCTGCCACGTGAGCCCGCTCGATGAGGTCAAGGAAGATGTCGCGTGCGCCTTCTTCCCGGCAAAGCTCCGCAAAAGCTGCGGACTGCGGGGAGGGCTTGAAGGCACCCTTGAGGGGTGGCCCGCCGTCGCAGGATCGCGCGAAGACCCGCGTGTTCAACAAGATCTCAAACGCAGCTTCCTTGGAGAACGGTGGCTCCATGGAGTATGCCACGTCCAGGTCCGCTAGAGCGAAGCTCGTGTAATCCTCGGCATCGAGCTCGGGGCGCGCGTCACACGCAATGCGAGCATGCCAGCGTGGTTCCATGGAGCGGCACCCCAGGAGCAGGACGATCAGGACCAGATAGCGCATGTGTGCCTCCTCAATCCTGCACAAGTCGACTCACGTCGACCAGCTTGCGACTACTGAGTCGACCTTGTCGGGGCAGATCTCAACACGAAGCTCCCTACTTGTCACCTTGTACGCCTGGCGATTGCCGATGTTCTCCCCGCTTCTGACCACGGGCGCCTGCATGTCTCGCAACGCCAACTCTGCCGACAAAAAACGTGTGCGGTCGTGCAAAGCATCGCGCAGCGGTGCAAGCCGTCCCGCGACTAAGGCCGTTCACAACCTCCAAACCGTAAGAGAGACACGCGTAACGCTCGAGGAAAGTACCTTGCTTCCAAGCATGTTGTTCGGCACGTAAGTGCCATACTTGTCTTCCACTGCAAAAGCAGTCATCGGAGGCACCTAGGAGGCTGTCGGAAAACCGCTTTCGATAAGCGAATTGGCGAGGATGCGCCGGGTCGGACGAGGCGAGGCGCAGTCGTGCTGAGCATCGTTCGAGCTGGCGCACTCATCGGCGATTCGCGTCGGAATGGGTTCTTCGACAGCCTCCTAGGCCCAGATCAAGCGCATTCACGAGTACCGTCAACGAGCGCCTTGGGTTACGAGCCGAAGGCGAGTACGTTGGGGTGAGCGAACGCGGCTCCGCCGTGATCACGAGGGGGCTGGGTGCCAGCCCCCTGATTGAAGTCTAGGCCCGAAGCAAGCGCGACATGCGCTTGATTCGGGCCTAGGCACGGATCTCATCTATGGGCAGGACCGCGCAGGTCAGCACCCCGGCGAGCAAACCACCGGCAGGCCGTCCGCCGTCGGGTCCAGTCCGCAAGCTGGGAACGGGGGCTCGGGCACCGGACTCCCGAGCAGGAACACGAAGTTCAGCAGCCGAACCGGGTCCGCGAGGTTCACCTGGCCGTCATCATTCACGTCCATTCCATCGCGGCAGTGAACCACGGGGGATCCAGGAATCAACACGGCCCCCAGAATCAGGAACACGTCGAACAGACCGACGAGTCCGTCGCCATCGACGTCGCCCCGTACGAACAGGGGATCGGCGGCGGCGTTGAGCGCGATGAAGAGCGATCCCCCTTGAGCGATGGCCACGAGATCGGGATGACCGTCCTGGTCGAAATCGACGTCCGTTGCCATTGTCACTAGGCTCGGCATGCCCGGAATCGTCACCGGCAGACCCAGGTTGCCCTGGCCATCGCCGAAGCGCAGTTCGAGGAGACCGGGGTAGCTCAGGTCCACCAGGTCCGCATGGCCGTCTCGATCGAGGTCGGCAACGGCCGTCGGGCTAGCCGCGCAATAGACCGCGATTGGCGGCAGTGGGAGGAACGCGCCCGCGCCATCGCCAAGGCTGACCTGTAGGCTGCCAGTGCAAGCCACATCTCCATCGCCCACAGCACTGACCAAGTCGAAGACTCCGTCCTCGTTGAAGTCTGCCGCCATGATGGCAGCTCCGAGGTTGGCTGTGGCAGGAACGTCATCGAAGGTCCCGTCACCGACCCCGAGATGGACCCTAGCCCAGCCCCCGAATGGACCGCCGTGGTAGACGACGAGATCTTGGTGCCCGTCTCGATCCAGGTCCGCAACTGCCTCGACATGGATGAACTCAGGCGCCGGCTGCGTCGGTAACACGGTGAAGCCGCCCATTCCGTTCCCGAGGTAGACATCGACGGCTCCCGCGTCAAATCCACTATTGTCACTGATCAGCAGGTCCAGGTTGCCGTCCTCGTCGAAGTCGCCTAAGGAGATGCTTCGAGGTAGGGACGCGCCCTGCAGATCGGCCGCAACGGCATGCAGTTCGAACTGTCCGCCGCCCAGGCCTCTGAGCCAGTGAATCTGGCCGTCGTCGATGACCAGGTCGATCCAGCCATTGCCGTCGACGTCGCCCGCTGCCAGCGAGTGGACGTTCGAAGGATGAAGGGTCACCGGCGGCAACAGTCCACCCTGCGTGTCGTTGAGCCACAGACCGAGGGTGCTAGCCCGGTAGGTCAGGACGTCGGGGCTGCCGTCGCCGTTCAGATCCGCACACGCGACGGCTTGCCCACTGGCGGCCCATGGCCCCAGGACGGTGGCCTGAAAGGGCTGTGCTGGCAGCAGCCCGGGCAACAGCACGACCCCGGTCAGGAAGAAACAGCGACGGAAGCTCCGTGTGAGCATGCCGCGCCTCGATTCACCGGCGCATGGGTTCGTGACCCGAAAAGCCCAGCCGGTCACGCAAGTGTTCTGTCGCGAAAACCCCATCGAGTGGCCGTGGCGGCTGCCCACTCGGGGAGAACTATCACTGCTGCGATGAGGCACGGCGTAACCTCGATGACAAAGCACAGCCGAGGAGGGCGGCCGCACTCGAACTTGGCCGGATTCTAACGGACTCCCCACCGGACGAGCAAGCACCCGTGGTGTCTACTCGCCGGCGCCGCCATTCTGGCCGCACCGCGGGCCACCGATCAGGTGTCCTGGGTGCCCTCTCCTCTTCCCCCGCCAGCCTCTTCCCCCGCCCGAGAGTTGTCCCTTCCTTCCCCCGCCCGAGAGTTGTCCCTTCCTTCCCCCGCCCGAGAGTAATCCGCTGAGAAGCGCTGAAGCGCGTCGAAGTGCCGAACGAGCGCCTCTTCCCCCGCCCGAGAGTAATCCGCTGAGATCGCGCTGGCGCGGTCGATGGGGTTGGGCTCGGCGGTGATCATCAGTTGAAAGAGGGCCTCGGTCGGATCAGGATCCCGTCAGGCGGTCTTGGTTCGCCGGCGCTAGTGCGATCCGGGTCCTTCCTTCCTCCTTCCCTTCCTCCCTTCCCCCGCCCGAGAGTAATCCGCTGAGATCGCGCTGGCGCGGTCGATGGGGTTGGGCTCGGCGGTGATCATCAGTTGAAAGAGGCCCTCGGTCGGATCAGGATCCCGTCAGGCGGTCTTGGTTCGCCAGCGCTAGTGCGATCCGACTACTCCGAGTCGGCAGAAACGGATGAACCTGCGTGGGCTGTCAGAGCTCGGGCACGAGGGTACGTTTCGTGCCGACGCCAACCAAGAAGGATGGGTTAGAGGGCGCGTGCTGAGTGAGGCTGGATCGTGAGCAGCGTGCGTCGCGAGCTCTTTAGCACTGACAATCCCGTTCCGCGGTCCGTCAGGAGGGCGCGGGGTCCTCGCAGCGTGCACGGAAGAAGACGTGCATCATGTAGGTGCCGCTCGGGAACACGACTTTGCGGTCGCCGGCAAGGAAGCGCTGAAGCGCGTCGAAGTGCCGAACGAGGAACTCCTCGAGATTCTGGATGGCCTCGAGGCGAGCCCAGCGGTTCGAGGC
>JBFWWP010000045.1:0-33200 GCA_050246115.1 Planctomycetota bacterium | reverse complement strand
GTCTTTCTCGGCGCGCGCTGCGAGGATCCAGCCCCCTCCTGACGTGCGTCGCTCACGACACGGCTTTGAGATCTCTGCGGCAGCACTCTTGGCTCGCTTCGCAGCCCCCGCCGACTCACTCGTGAGTCTGGCACGACCCAGTTCTCGTGGGCGCGGACCCCGAGTGCCAGAGATCGCTGAACACCAAGTCGTTAGAGCCCGTCACCAACACTCGCCAACACCGCCCGCCATCGGGCCAGCCTGAACGACGCTTGCCGACGGTCACGCCACTCAGTCCTGGCACGCCCGAGACTCGATCGCGGTCGACCCATCATGCCGTTCTCGACACCGAGGGCGCACCTCGCGGAAGACACGAACGTGCTACCGGGCTCACTCGGCGGATTACTTTCGGCCGGGATGCTGCCCGCCGACGAACATGATCCGTCATGATTGCGAAGCGATCGTCGCTCACGACTGCGCCGGGCCACCCTTCCGGGGTCGATTCTGCAGATTACTCTGGGGCGGGGAGATCCCCCTCGGCAGGGGGGAGAGCGCCCACTAATGGACCAGCAGCATGCGCACCCACCATGGGTCAGCCTCTCTCGTGATAACTCTCTCATGGTGGCTACACGTTCGTACGATGGGTTTCTGCCACTTGTCCGGCGTCACTGTCTCTAATTGATAACAAGCGTTGGGTTCGGAAGGGCAGCAAAGACGAGTCCCCAGAATGGCGGAGACCTCATATAGCGACCCTGGCCACGTGCCCTCAGGCTGCGCACATAGGAGCGCATACTGGACTACATGTAGTCCCGCAGCAACATAGTAGCTGTCACATGCCCTGCCCGCAAGTTCTGTACGACGCCAAGCAAGCAAAGATCTCCAGCTCTCGACCACGCCGACACAGCATGCGACGACTACACAGGAACAAAAAAGTCGCACTACTCGAGAACGCTTCTGCGTGGGCACAACTCGCTCCTAGCTGCTGCAGCGTTGTCACTGCGCACCGGGTCTAGAAGCTCCATCGATCCTCGCCAAAGCTCTTGCGGGCAAATCATCCGCATACCTAGCCAAGCCCTAGTCGCATGGAGAGATAAACGCCTCTAGGCCCTGCCCCAATTCGCGCCTGCGTCAGGCGCTTCCAATTCAAGTTCTCGACTTTGCCGCGTTCGTGATAACGGGTCACCGTGAGGTGTGCAGAACATCGTGGACCCATCTTTGCTTAGCTCACTTTGGCCCTACCCCGATTTCGTTGGCCGCGAGGATTGGTCTTCGCAAGTGAGCACGCCAGCATCACTCCCCACCGACATCGACCAACCTGAGACGTTGTTGGCCGGGCCCGTCAGAGCCTCTTGGATGAAGAGACTGACTTGACCTGATCCAACCCCTGTGTCGACATCGTACAAGATGGTCGTAGCTTCGGGCGTGACGGTGAATTGCTGCGCGCCGAGGGGCGCCTGCCAGGGACCGCCGAATGCGCCACACAGAGCGAGACACACTTGCACAAAGGTCCTGATGCGCATGAGGAACTCCTGCCACGGGTTGTCCTGCGGGGAGGGTTAAGACCCATCGACGACTCGAGTCGATTACACTCGAACGCGCACCGTTCTCCTACGATCAACCAGGGGCGGCCCCTGGAATCTGTCACAAGTTGCTTCTTGGTGAAAGCATAGAAGTTCGCCCGAACCAAGGCTCGAATGGGATTCAAGCACGCGGAAGCTCGGGACGCTCAGAGTTCCCCGATGGATGGGCGATCTGGGAGTGGGTTTACTCGCTGGGCTGAGTGCGCTGCCACTCGGCGACGCAACGGCTCGTTGTCGGCGTAGACCTGCCACTCTGCGATGCGATCCCCGCGAACAACTGCGCGCCACGCTGCGGGTGTTTCCCATGCATCGGCGGCACGCAGAGTGCCGTCCGTTGTGTACGTCCCGCGCGCGACTCCGAGAAGCACAACAACCGAACCATCGCCATAGGACTCCCGCAACTCGATCTGATAGTCAGGCACAACGCGAAAGTACGCTTGCCATCCCTCGCGCAGGGTCTCGGCTCCCTGGACACCAACACCGAGCGAATCGACGAATCGGTGGTCGTCGGTCATGAGACTTACGATGGCCGGCACGTCCTGCGCATTGATCGCCTCCAAGAATCGGAGCACCAGCTCCAGCGGCTTCATGCTCGACAAGTTGGGTCCCTTCTTTCATTGCGTGGAACCCTTGAAGTTATCGCGAATTCGAGCGAGCTCAACGGGTGAGCTTTCGGAGTTCTCTCGCGGACCGATACGAGGGTCAAGATGCGGACAGGCTGTCCGCGCTCCCAGGGCGTGCCTGGGCGTTCGAGGGGCGTTGGGCTCGGAGGATGCGCCGCGAGGACGAATGGGCGGACGCGGCGGAAGAGGAGGGAGATCAAAGCCTCATACCCGCCGGACGGGGAGCTGGCAGGCGATGGTGAAGTGCTCGTAGCCGTGGGCGAAGGGGCGTCCGATCCACGCCTCGAAGGCCGGCTGGTTGTCCGGCTCGAACCCACTTTCCGGCAACCAGGTGTGGAACAGCCAATCGAGGGCGCGTACCTCGAGATCGATGGCACCCGCGATCCGCACCTCAGCAACACGCATGGGCGGAAAGTCGTAGCGTCCGATCTCGCCTTCCGGCTGCACTTCGTCGACCTCCACGGCCACGTCGTAGCGGCAGTCCTCGAGGGCGACGATGTCGGGATCCTCCCACATGTAGCCGAGCCATTGACGGTCGGCGAGACCGCGCGCGTCGGCCCACTCCATCAGGCGCTCGCACGCTGACGTCACGGCGGCGAAAGAACGGTAGGGATTCAGCACGCGGATGTAGGCGACCGTTCGGGGAGGGAGCTCCCGCACGACGACCTCGAATCCGTCCGGGTTCTCGCCGGCAGGAAGACGCACGAAGCGCGGCCTTCCTTCGGCGTCGGTGAGGACCTGGTCGAACTCAGCGCGGCGAACCTTGCGGAGGGAACCGAGATCGAACGCGCTGGGGGGCACGCCGAAACGCTGCTTGAAGCTGCGCGAGAAATCGGAAGAAGAAGAGAATCCACATTCCAACGCTACGTCGGTCAGGGAGCGTCGCCGAGCGTGAGCCATCAAGTACAGAGCTCGCTCGAGTCGTTGCCGTTTCACGAACTCACCGAGAGTTTCGCCGACTAGCGACTTGAACACCCGGTGGAAGTGAAACGGCGAGAAGCACGCGGCCCGCGCGACTTCGTCCAGGCTAAGATTGCCGGCGAGGTTTCGCACGACGTAATCGATGGCACGATTCACGCGCTCGACGTATTCCAAGGGGTCACCGAAAATTCGAAGGTTCGCAAGATCTGGC
This sequence comes from Planctomycetota bacterium, assembly GCA_050246115.1. Lineage (GTDB taxonomy): Bacteria > Planctomycetota > UBA8108 > UBA1146 > JAJFFE01 > JBFWWP01. Next base: position 29,886 of record JBFWWP010000045.1, on the reverse strand, counting down.
AAGCCAGCGGGCCACAGGCCTCCGTATCATACCGCCCGCGACATCGCTCACAAGCTCGCGAGCGCGCGTGAAGTCCCGTCAAACTTGCAGGAGTCCGACCATGAACGTACTCGGTTCGATCGCCATCGCCGGCCTGGCCGTCTTCACTTTGACCACCACTCTACCCCAGGACAAGCAACCCAAGAAGGAGGACGCCTTGCAGCTCGGCAACTTCTCCGTCAGCCTGACCGTGAAGGACATCAAGCTCTCCAAGGCCTTCTACGAGAACCTCGATTTCAAGCAAGTCGGGGGCAAGTTGGAGCAGAACTGGGTCGTCCTTCAGAACGGCACCACCAAGATCGGCCTGTTCCAGGGCATGTTCGAGAAGAACCTGCTGACCTTCAATCCCGGCTGGGACGACGAGCGCAAGACTCCCAAGGACTTTCAGGACATCCGCGAGATTCAACGCGTCCTGAAGCAGCGCGGCGTCAAGCTGCAGACCGAGGCCGACGAGTCGACGGACGGCACCGCACACTTCACTCTCGTCGACCCCGATGGCAACCCCATCCTCTTCGACCAGCACGTGCCGAAGCCGAAGCGCTAGTTCTCCATGGCGCGAGTTGCGGGTGCGGCTCGGGGGATGAGTCAGGTTTGCGCGAGTGTCGGACGCGGATGCGGACAGGCCGTCCGCGCTCCCAGGGCGCGGCGGGGCGCTCGACGGGCGTTGAGGCTCTGACGGTGCGCCGCGGCGGTAAGCTGGGCCTCGAGTCCATGCGGCGCGCGGCGACCGAGAAGAGTGGACTTCTGCGGCCTGGTCCGAGGCGTGGTGTGCACACGAGATTCGTCGCTCAGGAGTGCCTCAGTCACTCCCCCGCCAGGCCGCGTCGTCGCTGGCGCGCCAGTTCTCGTCGAGGAAGCCCGCGCCCAGTACGCCGCGGGCGCCCTGCTCGAGCATCTCCGGTCCGATGACGATCCAGTCGGGGAAGCCGACGCCGGACACGAAGTAGGGGAGTTGGTCGGTGAGGCGGAAGCCAACGATGCCAGTGCCGGTCACGGCGCCGACCAAGGCGACGTCGCTGTGTGGGCGCGGGTAGAGAAACAAGCAGGCGAGGTCGGGGCGATCGCTGCGATGGTCCCCGACCTCGAGTGCGGATCCGGAACAGCGAATCGGTGCCGCGTCGAGCAGGCGACTCCACGCGCCGTTGGTGTCCGCGTTCCCGTAGAGCACGACGTTGCGGTCGGGTGCGCTCTGTGGATCGAACTCGTGGTCCGCGCGGATCTCGATGGCGCCGTTCCCGCGATACCAGAACGTCTCCGCGTCGTAGCGCGCCTTCGCGAGCGCCCAAGCGTTCTCCTCGGGGGTTCCCCGAGTTCCGTGCACGAACACCACCCGCCGATCGAACACGTTCTTGAACGGGCCTTGGCGATGACGGCCTTTGCTCTCGACGCGCGGCGTCGCCTCGGTCCACACTCCATCGGCCCCGCGTACGAGGTGAACGAGGCCGTCGAGTGGCCACCCGACTCCCCATGACGGTGCGGTGACGCCGGTGGACTCGGTCACGCTCAAGCGCACCTCCGCCCCTGCGGGCAGTATCGTCGCGTCGCTCGTCCGCCCGTCGATCTCGCGAGTTCGGGGCTCACTGAAGGGACGGAGGTCGAGGGTCAATGCTCGAACGTTCTCGGTGCGGACGCGAAACGAGCGCTGTGGCGCATCGAACGCGACCTCGACGCGCGTCGGGACCAGATCGCGGATCTGCGCGTCGATCGTCACCCAGTGACAGCGAGCCGAGATCGCCGGGCTGATGGTCGTGAACTCGACTTGCCGTATTTCGTGGGCCTCGGGCAGGACATTCTGCGCCAAGAACTGGAAGAGCGGCGGCCAATCCATGCACGAGTTGCCCCACCAATGTCCGGCCCCGGCGCGTTCGTAGTACGCCCAGTTCGGGTGGAAGGTGGCGAGCCGCTCGCGCATGAAGCGGGCCTGCTCTACCGGCACGGTCTCGTCGGCGTCCCCATGCAGCACGTAGATGCCCGCGTGAAGGTAGTTGCGCGCGAGCAGCAGGGTGCGGCTCGGATGGGTGGCACGTTCGAGGACCTGCTCGATCGGGTCGGGGTTGGGCCACTCCGCCGCCCCGCCATACGACCAGAAGTCGCGCCACCCCGCACTCGGTGCGAGCGCGGCGAAGCGACCCGGAAACTGCGCGCCCAGGTTCCATGTGCCGTGCCCACCCATCGAGTGCCCCGTCAGGTAGATGCGACGCGGGTCGGGGTCGAGCAGGGAGGTGGCGTGAGCGAGGGTCTCGAGCGCGTCCCGTCGCCCCCAATCCTCCCAGTCGAACCCGAACGGCCGGCGGTTGGTCGGCGCCACGATGTGGGCCCAGTCCTTGGGTTGGTAGCACCGAGCCTGATGCGCCGCGTCCACCCCGGCGCCGTGCAAGGTGAGCACCAAGGCCGGTTGCACGTCTCCGGAGGCCCCCGGCCGAGCTGGCGTGACGCCGTAGAACTGCACACTGCCGTCGAGTTCGCTTACGAACGTTCGCACGTGCGTCTCACCGGGATCCCGAACCGGCAGCGTAATGCCCATCACGTCGATGGGTGCGCTCGGGTCGCGCGCGAGGACGAGTAGCACATCGAACTCGGTCGCCGCCGCCGGGAGAAGCCCGCTCGCAGGGAGCAGAACCGCGGCCTTGAAGGAGGCGAACGGCGGGAGCGGTGGCACCGCACTCGACTGGACGGCTCCGCCGGCCGCGGTGGCGATGATCGCTAGCTGCGTTTGCCACTCGCTCGTGGCGTTCGTCACGATGACGCCGGCCCAAAGCCCCCCCGCTTCACCGCGAATCACGTCGGGCAGAGTCCGGTCTCGCTCCTCCAAGAACACCGGCGACTCGGGTTGGGCCAAGCGCACTCTCAGCCGCCCGCGACCGACCCGAAAGAGCAGCTCGTTCTTCCCGCGCTGCAGCGGGATCGCACTGCGGGTCATGCCTAGACCGTAGCCATCCCCGACCCTGGGCTCGCCATTCACGGACACCGAGACGTGGCCGGCGGCGTCGAGAATCCACGCTCCGTCGCTCGGCAGCTCTACGACGATGAGCGCGTAGCCGCCCTGCAACGCCGGATCGTCGAACCAACCGTCGTCGCCCGCGTGGATCCGCCGCCATGCCTGCTTCGTGCCGTCGGGCAGCGTGACTTCGGTGCCCTCGTCCGGGGTCGACCAAGTGCCCCGCACCCGCGTTGCCTCGATGGCGTCCGTGAACACGATTACCCGGCCGCGCTTCGCGACCGAGCCGATGACGAGGGCCGACTCGATCTTCGGCTCACCTTCCTTCGGTCCCGCTGGATCGGCCTGGAGTCCGCCGAGCGCTACACGGGGAAGGAGCAGTAGCGCAAGGAAGAGGAAGTCGACGAATGGGCTCTTGTGCATACCGAGGTACTCCTTCGAGCAGATCGTTGGCGATCGAGGAAACAGCGAGCGGTCAAGCGTGGCGTGGGCAGCATTCCTCGAGCACCCCGGCGCTCATGAGAAACGATCGACCAGCGCCGCCACGTGCGCGGCGGCGCTCCTTCCTAGAGCCGCGAGCGAGTAGCCGCCCTCGAGGGTCGATACGACGCGGCCGCCGGCATGACGCTCAGCGACATCGAGCATGACCTCCGTGATCCAGCGGAAGTCATCTTCCCGCAGGGCCAACTGCGCGAGAGGGTCCTCCACATGAGCGTCGAAGCCCGCCGAGAACATCACCAGCTCTGGCCGAAAAGCGTCGAGCGCGGGCAGCCACGCGGCCGCCACTCGCGCGCGATATTCCGGACCGTCGGTGCCAGCCGGCAGCGGCAGGTTCAAGATGTGCGAGCTCTGGGTATCGTGTCCGGTACCGGGGTAGAGGGGGTGCTGAAACGACGAGCACACCAATACCCGTGGATCGGCTGCGAAGATGTCTTCGGTGCCATTGCCATGGTGGACATCGAAGTCGATGATCGCGACCCGCGAGAGGCCGTGCGCGGCGAGGGCATGCGCGGCCCCGACGGCCACGTTGTCGAAGAAGCAGAAGCCCATCGCCCGTCGCCGCTCGGCGTGGTGGCCCGGAGGCCTCACACTGCAAAAGACGGCTCGTGCCTGTCCGGACATCACGAGGTCGACAGCGTGCACGACAGCGCCGGCAGCGTGGATCGCGGCCGTGAGCGAACGCGGACCGAGCGCGGTGTCTTCGTCGAGCCAATGAAGTCCGTGGGTCGGGGCCGCGCCGAGGAGCTCGGCGAGGTACTGCGGCGCATGCACGCGCAGGAGTTGCTCCTGGGAGACGCTGGGGGCCTCGACGGAACGCAACCGCGCCCACAGCCCGGCCGTCTCGAGACCCGCTCGGACCGCCGCGATTCGCGCCGGTCGCTCCGGGTGGTGGGGCCCCATGTCGTGCTCGGCGAACGACGGATGGGAAATCAAAGTGACCGCGGAGTCGGACATCGACGAGACTCTTCTCGGGTTCGGAACGGGTGGTCGCGGGCAGCAGTCGGCTCCGCGAGCGGAATGATATCTGCTTACGGTCGGCGGACCAACCCGCAAAGTGTCGACCCGCAAACTCGAGGCGCTCTGCGGCGTCGGGTCGTGCAACCACGTCACCGCTGCCCACGGGCAACCCCGTCAGGAGACTCATGACCGTTCGCCATCTCGAGCACCTCCTTCGACCCACCTCGATCGCCGTGGTCGGTGCGTCGAACCGACCCCAGTCCGTGGGCGCCACGGTGATGCGGAATCTCCTCCACGGTGGATTCGCGGGCCCCATTCTGCCGGTAAACCCGAACTCACCCTCGGTGTGCGGCGTGCTTGCGTATCGCAGCGTCGCCGAACTGCCCATGGCTCCGGACCTCGCCGTGGTCTGCACCCCAGCGGCCACCGTACCGGACATCGTCGCCACGCTAGCCGAACGGGGCACGCGGGCCGCAGCGATCATCAGCGCCGGCTTTCGGGAGGCCGCGCCGGAGCTGCGGCTCTCGCAACGACTCCTCGACGCGGCACGCCCCAAGCTAATGCGCCTACTTGGCCCCAACTCCGTGGGACTGCTGGTGCCGCCGATCGGCATGAACGCGAGCTTCGCACATGCGAACGCCCTGTCGGGCAACCTGGCGTTCGTGTCGCAGTCGGGCGGCATGTGTACCGCGGTCCTCGACTGGGCTCGCAGCCGCGGTATCGGCTTCTCACACTTCCTGTCGCTGGGGGACGCTCTCGACGTCGACTTCGGAGACCTCGTCGATTACCTGGGCGCGGACCCGGCGACGAGCGGTATCCTCCTGTACATCGAGTCGATCCGTAACGCGCGCAAGTTCCTGTCGGCGGCGCGCGCGGCGAGCCGCAACAAGCCCGTGATCGCCATCAAAGCCGGCCGCGCACCGGGCGGGGCGCGCGCCGCCGCCTCGCATACCGGAGCGCTGGCGGGCAGCGACCTCGTCTACGACGCGGCTCTCCGCCGCGCCGGGATCCTGCGCGTTCACACCATCGAGGAACTGTTCGACACGGTCGAGACCATCGCGCGGGCACGCCCATCGACCGGAGCGCGTCTCGCCATCGTCACCAACGGCGGCGGCCCGGGCGTGCTGGCGGCGGACGAGCTCACCCTCCAGGACGGGGTGCTCGCGGAGCTCTCCCCAACGACTCTCGCCGCGCTCGAAGAGCAACTTCCATCGAGTTGGTCGCGGGGAAACCCGGTCGACGTCGTGGGTGATGCATCGGCCGAGCGCTATGCACGCACGCTGCGGGTTCTGCTGGACGATCCCGGAGTCGATGGACTGCTGGTCTTACACTGCCCGACGGCCGTCGTGTCGGCGGCCGACATCGCACGCGAGGTCGCGACCATCGCGCAGAGCTCGCACAAGACGTTGCTCACCAGCTGGATCGGCGAAGACTCGGTGCGGTCGGCCCGTGCGATCTTCGATGCCATGGGCGTCCCGAGCTACCACACGCCCGAGGACGCCGTGCGCGCCTTCCAGCGACTCGCGGCCCACGACACGAACCAGGCGCTCCTCCGCGAGACCCCGCCGACGATCGATGTGGAGCTCTCGTCGGACCCAGAGCGTGCTCGCAACGTGCTCGCGAGCGCACTCTCCGCGTCGCGTCCGCTGCTGAACGAGATCGAGGCGAAGGAAGTGCTCAGCGCTTACGGGATCGCCGTCGTGCCAACACGGCTCGCACGCACGACGGACGAAGCGGTGCTGCACGCCGAAGCGCTGGGCTACCCCGTCGTCTTGAAAGTGCAGTCCCCGCAGATCTCGCATCGTTCCGATGTCGGCGGAGTGGCCCTCGACCTCGCGAGTGCCGAGGCGGTGCGGTTGGCCGCTCGCGAACTGGAGGACCGGTTGAGGCGCGCGCGCCCCGACGCCGCGTTCGCAGGATACCTCGTGGAGCCGATGGTGGGCGGCCGCAAGTCGCATGAACTCATCTTGGGGATCAACACCGATGCGGTCTTTGGGCCTGTGCTCCTCTTCGGCCACGGCGGAACTGCGGTCGAGGTCATCCGCGACCAAGTGATCGGGCTGCCGCCCCTGAATGTCGTGCTCGCGCAAGAGATGATCCGGCGAACGCGCGTCTGGAAGCTGCTGCGCGGGTACCGCGACCGACCGCCGGTCGACGAACGCGCACTCTGCTTGACGCTCGTTCGACTGTCTCAGCTCGTCCTCGACCGGCCCGAGGTCGCCGAGCTGGACATCAACCCGCTCTTGGTCGACGAGCACGGGGTCGTGGCCGTAGACGCGCGGATTCGCGTCGCGGCACCTGCCGACTCGAGCCCCGCACGGCTCGCGATCTTGCCGTATCCTCGCGAACTCGAGGAGTGGGTCGAGTTGGGAGACCTCCGCGTACTGCTACGCCCGATTCGGCCGCAGGACGAAGCGTCCCATGCGGAGTTCCTGTCGCGGCTCGACCCCGACGACGTACGCTTCCGCTTCTTTCGGACGGTGCGCGCCCTGCCTCACTCGCAGCTCGCGCGCTACACCCAGATCGACTACGACCGCGAGATGGCGTTCATTGCCACGATTCGGGGGCAAGACGCAAAAGACGAAACGCTGGGCGTGGTCCGCTGCGTGTTCGATCCCTCGGGATCCACCGCCGAGTTCGCGATCATCGTCCTCGCACGCATGAAGGGCAAGGGTTTGGGTGCGGCCTTGCTTCAGAAGCTGATCGGGTACTGTCGTAACCGCGGTGCCGAAGCCCTCGTTGGGCAGGTACTGACGAGCAACGTCCGTATGCTGAACTTCGTGCGCGGCTTCGGATTCGAGATCGAGTCCAAACCGGAGCAGGACACAGTCGAGGTGCGACTGCGGTTGGGCCCGGCGTAGCCCGAAGGTCGCCGGCACGCTGAAGGGTCGGCCGCACGCTCGCGATCGGCTAGACCTTCGTGACTCGATGGGCAGCAGGTACGACCAACACTGGACAGTCCGCGAGGCGCACCACCCGCTCCGCGACACTTCCGAGCAGCACCCGCTTCATGCCCGAGTACCCATGTGTGGACATGACGATCAGGTCGTGGCCGCCGTCGGCCTGTGCCGCGAGAATCGCTTCGGCCGCATTGCCGACGCCGACCGAGTACGCGGTGTCCCGCACGCCCACGAAGTGCGGCTCCACCTTCTCCCGAAGGGCATCGCTTGCGGCGGCCTTCGACCGTTCGTAGAAGTCCGACGCCGCTATGGCCGGGAAGATCTCCCAGCTCATGAGCGGATACTGCGCTGGGTCTGCGACCGCGTGGAAGATGTCGACCCGGGCATTGAACGCGCTCATCAAGGACCGCACCGGCTCGACCGCGACCAGAGACAGGTCGGACAAGTCGGTGGCGAATAGGATCTTCTCGAGTTGCGGGCGCCGCGGAGCGTCTCCCGAACCAGGCCGCTTGACCGAGAGCACGCTGCACCCGACGTGGCGCAGCACCTTCTCGGTGACGCTCCCGAGGAGCGCGCGCGCCAGAGCGGAACGACTGCGGGCAGCCATGATCAACAGATCCGCACGGAGATGCGCCGTGGCGGACAGGATCTCCTCGACCGGCATGCCCGACAGCAGCATGGTCTCGGGCTGCACGCCAGTGCCAGCGACTCGCTCGGCCACATCGTGCAACTCGGAGCGCGCCCGCTGCAGCATGCGCTCCTGGTACAGATTCGCGAACGCCCCGGGCTCGTTCGGGAGGACGTAAGCATGCACGGGCAAAGCTTCGACGACGTGCAGGATCGTGAGCTTGGCAGCGTACCGCTGGGCGATCGCGCTCCCCCACTGGACCGCCCACTCGGACTCGGGAGAGAAGTCCGTGGAAATCAGCAACGATTGAAAGCTCATCGACCTTCCCTTCCCCAGGTCGATCCGGAACCCGCGCTTCGGGGACATACCGCGGGGTCGGTCGACGACAGAGCACTGGCCGTCGTCGCCAAAGCGGGGAGTAGCACCGGTGGTACGACTCCTCGGCGATCGACAACGCCTCTCGCGGTGGAACCGCAACTGTCGTTCCGTCCTGGGCCGGGTCGGGAAGAAGCCCCCCGGCCGGACCGAGACCGCGCCGCTGCCCGGGTTGGCTTCGCAAAGTTGTGAATGCGGAGGCGGGGATTCGTAGTTCTGCGGCACGGACTCGCAGCGGCGGCTCGCTGCGGCAACCGTCGATCCGTGCCCGTTCGGGCTAAGGAGTCGCCCAAGAGTAACTTCACCCTCTTGCTCGTCGCTTCGGGTCATCTTCGAGCGATCCGGAAACCTCGAAATCCTCACCGGAACCAAGGCTACGCCTCCGGTTCCGAGCTTTCCGGAGCGGCCGAATCTGACCCAGATCGACGGCAAGATGTCGAAGTGATTCTTGGCGACTCCTAAGGCAAGCGCGCGAGCAGGGCCGATAGCCTCGGCGGGAGCGGCGGCAGCTTCCACTTCGCGGGGTAGAAGCTCATCTTGATGGCCGGGAAGTTCATGTCCGAGGCGGAGGCGAGCGCCAGCTGACGCACCCCGGTGTTGATCCCGATCCGCTCGTACTCGCTGCGCTTCTCGACTTCGGTGTAGCGCAACAACTCGACTAGGGTCAGTTCGATGGTCTCTTTGGAGATGTCATCCCCGGTGCCCGCGATCTTCACCTCGAACGCGAGCTTGCGAAAGTAGGCCAGCCGCATCGTCAAGTCGCGCTTCCGGTTGAGTTCGTAGATCTTCCACGAGTCATACGAAGGGCTCGACTTCTCGTCGACGGTCAGCTTCTTCTTCTTGCCGATCTGGATCTCGACGTGCGACGCCAGCTTCTTCTGCAGCCAGAAGTGCTTTTTGCCGCCCAGGACCTCGATCGATACCGAGAACACGGGCTTGTTGCGGTTCTTCTTGGTTCGCTCGTGAACTTTGGTCAGTTCTTTCTCTTCCTCGAGTTCATTGAACCCGCGGGCCTGGCACTCCTGAAATGCCGCCACCATGCCGTACACGTACTCGTCCGGAATCACCGACACTTCGACGCGGAGGCCATCTTCCTCGACCGACTGCTGGTCGACGCTCCGCAGGGCGAGGAGCAGGTCGGCTGGAGCGCTGCTGCTGGGTTTCCCTTCACCGTCCCCCTCCTCCTGCGCGAACAAGAGCCCGGGGCCGACGAGCGATCCCAACGCCACCAAGACTGCGAACAGACCGCTTCTTCCCAAGAACCACACGGGCTCACCTCCTTTGGTATCCCGAGTCGATCGATCCGCAGCACGCCGCGCGCTCGACGGGTCCGCACGGCGACCCCGTCGCGTACAGAAACGAGCCGCGGGCAGTGTCGAGCCTGGGGCGCCTGCGGGCAAGAGGTGTGGGACTGCAAAAGCAGGCCGTGGCGATTCGCCGTGCGGTACGAACGCCATGACGACGCGTCCGGGGTTCGGCCCAAGGCGGCTCGAGAGAGGTCCCCCGTTTGGTCGCCCTTTTGCTCGCACGCCCGCTGCAACCAGGCAAAGCCCGGGGAGGAGAACCATGCGGGTCGAAGAGGTCATGAGCCGAGACCCCATCGTCTTGGCGCCCGACGAGACGCTAGACGTGGCTGAGATGTTGATGAACTTCGCGCACATTCGCCATCTTCCGGTCACCGAGAACGGCATCGTCGTCGGCCTGGTGACACACCGCGATCTGCTGCGCGCTTGCGTGCAGCGGATGGGCGCGAATTGCGAGCCTTCGGCGCGGACAGCTGCCGAGAGCAAAGAGCTGGTGCAGGTGGCGGAGATCATGCGGGTCGACGTCCGCACCATCGACGCGAAGTCCGACGTCCGCGAAGCCATCGACATCATGATCGACCACAAGTACGGGTGCTTGCCCGTTACCGAGAAGCGCCACCTCGTCGGCATCATCACGGAAGCAGACTTCCTGAAGCTGGCACGGCGCCACTTGAGCGAACGGAGGGACCGCTGACCCGCACAACGGGGCGAGAGGGAGCTTCAGGAGACCGTCGTCGGTTTCCCCGTGCTGCGTAGATACGCCAGCCAGTAGACACCAGCAACGAGCAGCGTGCCGCCGATCAGATTCCCGAGAGTGACCAGCGCGAGGTTGCGAACGGCTGCGGTCCATGGCAGAGCCCCCGCCCCCTCGAGTGCGATCGCATACGGCAAGAAGAACCAATTGGCGATGGAGTGCTCGGCGCCGAGCGTCACGAAGGCGGTGATGGGCAGCACGACGGCCAGGATCTTGTCGGTGACGGTCCGCCCTCCCAGCGTAAGCCAAACTGCGATGCAGACCAGGGCGTTACACAGGACGCCGCGCGACAGTGCCACCGCTGGAGACAGGTCGGCCTTCGCGTGTGCGATTCGAATCGCGGTGGCGGCCACCGCGTTGTCGCCCAGGGCACCGGTGTCTGACCAGAACATCAAGGCAACGGTCGCCAAGCAACCCAACACATTGCCCGTGTAGACGATCAACCAGTTCCGCACTACGTCACGCGCGGAGATGAGGCGGCTCGCCCAGGCCATGGCGATGAGATTGTTGCCCGTGAACAACTCGGCGCCAGCGATGACGACCATCACGAGCCCGAGACTGAACGCCAGCCCACCCAAGAAGCGGGTCGGACCGAGCCCCAAGTCGGAAGACGTGATCACGACGATGAAGAACATGGCCCCCACGGAGATGAACGCCCCCGCGAGGCCGCCCAGCACCAGCAGGGTCAGAGAACTCATTCGGGCCTTCGCGACCCCCACCCGCTCGACCGCGTGAGCGATCTCGGGCGGTGGCCTCGACTCCAGCGAAGAGAGGTCCGAACTCAAGGGCGACTCCAATTCCGTGGCTCCCACCGGGCCTGCCGCTCGACCGACGCAGTCTCGTCAGCTCGCGGAACCGGCGGTCGCAGGGGGGGGCTCCCGGTAGACCGGAAGCTCGATGGTGAAGCGCGCGCCCAGTCCTGGGCGACCATCGATGATCATCTCGCCTCCGTGCTGCTCGACGACCCGATAGCTGACCGCCAATCCCAGACCGGTGCCCTTGCCAACCTCCTTGGTCGTGAAGAACGGTTCGATGAGGTGCGGCACGACCTCCGGCGCGATCCCCGGTCCGTTGTCCTCGAAGACGACCCGAATGCGGGCCCCGTGACCCGTGCGCACCACGGAAGAGACCACGCTCAGACGCTTGGCGTAGCCCGGCGGCCGCAGGTCCAGCGCGTCGAAGGCGTTGAGCGCCAAGTTGACAAAGAGTTGGTGCAAGAGATCCGGCATCGCGTAGGTCTGAGGAATCTGTGCAAGCTCGAGGTTGATCGAGATCCCTCGGGCGCGAGTGTCGTGCCGGACGATCTCTGCCGCCTCTTGCAAGACATCGTTCACCGAGCACTGGGTCCAGACCGTTCGCGACGGCCGCGCAAATCGCACCATCTGCTGCAGCGTGGTGCTGATTCGATGGATGTGCTTCTCGACGAGACGCAGCTTCTCCACCAGCGTTGGATCGCTGAGCTTGCGAACAACGCTCTGGACGACGGCCGAGATAGACGCCAACGGGTTGCCGACTTCATGCGCAACGCCCGAAGCCAGTTGCCCCACCGCCGCGAGCTTCTCCTGCTGGACCATGGTCTTCTCGGCGGACTTCCGCTCGGTGATGTCGCGTAGAATCCCCGTGAAGTAGCAACGACTGCCGTCGCGCACGTCACTCACGGCCAGGTCGCACGGGAAGGTCGAGCCGTCCTTGCGAAGCCCGACGACTTCCCGACCGATCCCGACGATCTTGGCGATGCCGGTGGTCAGGTACCGGTGAATGTAGGTGTCGTGTTGATCGCGAAATGGCGGCGGCATCAGAAGGGCGACGTTCCGACCGATGACCTCGTCCGCGCGATACCCGAACATGCGCTCTGCAGCGGGGTTGAAGGAGTCGATGAGGCCCCTCTCGTCGATCGTGACGATGCCCTCGGCCGCGTTGTCGAGAACGGATCGGTAGCGTTGAACGGTTTCCCGCCGTTGCTCCTCCGCACGAACGCGCTCGGTGATGTCGATTCCCGCCCAGATCACGAACGGCGCACCACCCGTGCGGCGCACGAACACCGTGCTGGTCCAGGCCACGAAGTGGCGCTGCGCATTGGTGCCAACCCAGTAGCCCTCGTGAGTCCCGTGCCCCTCGCCGGCGAGAAGCCGCTCGAAGTCTCGCTTGAGCGCCGAGGGGTCGTCTGCGTGGAGGAACTCCCAAACGGGTCTTCCCGCCACCTGCTTCTCGGTGTACCCCGTGAGGGTGCTACAGGCCTGGTTGAAGTGCACGACCCGGCCGTCACGATCCATGACGACGATCAACGCCCGAGACGATTCCAGAATCGCGCGCAGGACTTCCTCGGGCTCGAAGTCCGTGATGGCGAGCGCCCCCTTCGGCGCATCTGGAGCGGGCGCGGTCACTTCGCCCCCCGACGACGGCCCGGCGACTTTGCAGTCGTGGACGTCCTGGCCATCTGCCGTCGGCGAGAAACCGGCGGGTTCAGCTCGCGCTCCAGGGCGATCAGCACGGCAGCCACCTTCTCGTAGAACCGAGTCTGGTGCGGCACCGTAGTGAAGCGCGCGTGCCCGGCCCAGACATCGCGCAGGCGCGCGTCGAGCTTGCGAGCCTGAGCGGGGCTCTCCGTGCGCTGAGGGTTCTCCGTGCTGTAGGTGTCTTCGCCGAGCGCGGAGGTTTCGAGAAAGATCACGGCATCGTAGCGGCGATACTCGCTTTCGATCGTCGTGCCCATGGCGCCGAGAAAACGCTCGAGGCCACCGGGCCAGTAAGCGCCTCCGTCGAGGCTCCCGCGATCGAGGATGTGGGGAGTGCGGGGATGGGTGAGCGAGTAGATCTCCTCGAGATCCCGTTGCACCGAGAAAATCGCCTTCTGAACCAGACGACGCCCAGCCACCGAGCTCGGCCGCGGGAACCCGCCGGAGAAGAGCAGCGATGCTGCCTCCGGAACGACCACGAGTTCGTCCTTGAGTTGGCGTCGAAGAACCTCGGCGACTGCGGTCTTCCCGGCCGCAGGGCCTCCCGTGAGCACCACCCGGAGCGCTCGTGGCAAGGACCCAGCCGCTGCTTCATGCCGCCTTGCCCGGCCCCGACGGCCGGGTGATTGGCTCTTCATGGGGCACTCCTACCCTTCCTGCAACGGCGCCGGGAACGGAGCTCGCGGAAGCCAACGCAAACTTCGCGAGCACCGACCCAGATCAAGCCCATTCACGAGCAACTCCGGCGCCAGCCGCCGTCACGGCGTTGGGATGGCTGGCAGCACGTCGATTCCCAGACACGCGAATCTGACGCGCGCGCATTCTACCGAATGACACGGAAACACGGGAGCCTCCCGGTGCGGACAGACCGCCACCAAGCCCGATTCGCAGAATCACGCAGGGTCTTCCCATCGCAGCCAAACCGGGCGGCGCGGGCAAAAGGCGTGATAGTGGGTCGCGTCGGCCCGAACGACGAACACGGACGAGGAACGGGCCTTGCATCGCCAGGGCGGCGCGAAACCCAGGTCCCTGTGGTTCGGGCTCTTGGTAGGTCCGTCGTTTCCATCGTTCGAGGCACACTACTGGTTCCGTCTTCTACAGCGTTCAGGGAGAATCCCATGAGACGATCAAGCCGCTCTCTCGCCACGGTGCTCCGAGTCGCGTCGATAACCGTCACGTTGCTCGGTGCCGCGTCCGCCCAGACCAACGACCCGCAACGAGCGCTCTCCTTCCGCTCGGTGATGGCACCTCTGTTCGCCGCTGAGCCCATGGACCGGACCGCGGAATCGTCCATGGACGGAGCTGCCGCCGACTCCGAGAGCAAGGGACTGTGGCCGGGCTTCATCTCCGGTACGCGCGACGGGTTCGAGAGCTTCCCGCGACCCGTCGGCTCACCGTTGTACTTCGAGGACCCGTTCATCAACACCGACATTCGCCCGCTGCTGCTTTACCATGAGTTCCCCAAGGACAGCCTGCTGGGCGGGGGCGACCTCACCGTGCTGGCGGTGCAAGCCCGCTTGGCGCTCACGGAACGACTGCAGTTCATCGCCACGGGCGACGGCCATGCCGACCTCGAGTCGACGGCGCTGCCCGAAGCGGAGGAGTGGAATGACCTCGCGGCCGGATTGAAGTACGCGTTCTACGTCGACAAGGAGAAGCAGGCGATCGCCTCGGTGGGCTGCCGATTGCGCCTGTCGAGCGGACGACGCGAGGTGGCGCAGGGTCTCGAAGACGAAGTATCGCTCTTCATCACCGGCGCCAAGAAGTACGGTCGCCTGTCTGTGATCGCAGACCTCGTGGGGAGAATCACGACCCACCACGGCAAAGGCAATGACTCGCTGAGCTGGGATGCCCATGCGAGCTACGAGGTGTGCGAGTGGTTCCACCCGTTGGTCGAGTATCACGGTTTCTACTACTTGAGCAACGGCGACTTCCTGCTGAACCTCGGCAACGGCGTTTCCATCCCGACGGCAGGGTTGCGCGACGGGCTGCTGGACTATGGCAACCTCGGCGCGGGTGACGTCGCCGGGAGTTCTGCGCACTGGGCGACGGTCGGCTTCCGCTGTGAGTTGAAGAAGGGCGTGAGCTGGGGCTTCGGCTACGGTTTCGCGCTGCGGCGAATCGCCGAGAACGACATTTTCGATCGCCGGATCACCACCAACATTGTGATCACCTTCTGATTCGATCGTGGCGAGGTGAGCGCTGCCGGGGAGAGGACACCCCCCTCCCCGCAGCCGCTCACAGCGAGCGAGTGGTACCGCCTAGCAACCACGCTTCGGCCGCAGCGTCGAACACGATCGGCGTGCGTGGAAGCGCTTCGATGTCGAACGACCGCAGGAAGGTAGCGGCGTCCAACTCGCGCAGCGGGCCCGAGAGCCCGCACCAGTGAGCCAACAACCCGACGACCCGCGTGGGTGCGATCCCAAGGTCGCGATAGTGTGCGACACGGCTGTCGCCGTGGCGCTTCGCCAAGCGCCGCCCGTCCTCGCCGATCACCAGCGGGAGGTGCCACCACGTTGGGGTCGGCGCACCCAGCGCGCGATAGAGCAGCGTTTGACGGGCCGCCGAGGGCAGCAGGTCGACGCCCCGCACGACGTCCGTCACGTGCTGACGCACGTCGTCGATCACGACCGCGAGCTGATAGGACGGGACCCCGCGTTTGGTCCACAACAAGAAGTCCCCGACTTCCTGCCCCGGATCACAAACCACCGCCCCGGCCACGCGGTCCTCGACGGTGACCGCCGCAGCATCGACGCGCAACCGATAGTTCGCGAGGCGACTGACGGGCTGATAGGCTGCTGGATCGGTGGGTCGTAGCTCCGGCACGTAGCGAGTCTCGTGATCGCCCAGGTGCGGTGCCGAAGCCGCAGCCTCGACCTCGCGTCGTGTCAGGTCACAACGAAACACCGACGATCCGCGGCTCAACTCGACGAGTGCCGACCAGTAGTCATCGAGGTGCTGCGACTGCACGAACGGGGTGCCATCGTAGTCGACCCCCAGCCACGCGAGTACGTCGAGCGCGTCGCGCTCCGCGCCGTCTTTCACTCGCGGGCTGTCGAGATCCTCGATGCGCATGACCAGCCGCCAGCCCCGCTGCCTCGCGAGCGCCCAGTTCACCAAGAACGTGCGCGCGTTCCCCAAGTGCAGCGCCCCCGTCGGCGACGGAGCCAGACGCGAGACGCGTCCGGTCGGGGTCGAGTTCGCTGGGTCGCGCAGAGTTGCGGGTGCGGACGGGTCGTCGGTCGAGGTCAAGCGGTGGCTCGCTTCGTGGCGGGGTCGGGGTATGGGGTACCCGCTCCAAGATGCCCATCGCCTCCCGAAACTGCTACCGATATCGACGAGGCTCTCGTAGAGTCGTCGGGCAACCCCACCGGGAGGATCGTGCGCGCCATGTCGAGGCCTCGGAACCACCCGCAGGTGTACGTCGGGGTAACGATTCCAACCGATCGGGCTCGGGCCTGGATCGAACAGCTACAGGCGTCGGGGTGCCCCGCCGGGGTGTGGACCGAACCCAGTTGCGCCGTCCTCACGGTGCTGTACCTCGCGGGCGTACCGCAGCGCGAGCTCGACCGAGTCGAAGAGTCCGTCGATCGCGCGGCGGCCGGGGTGACGGCGTTCACGCTCACGGCCCAACGTCTGGCAAGCCTGCCCGACGAGGGTCCGGCGCGCCAGATCGCGCTGATCACCGACGCCCCGGCCCCTATCTTGGACTTGCGCCACCGACTGGTCACGCGATTGTCCCACTCTGCTCGCGGAAAGCCGGACGCGTTCGTTCCCCGGGTCCCGTTGCTGCGCTTCGCGACTCCGCAACTCGACTATCGTTTCGCGCGGCCGGTTGCTGACTCTCCCCTGCCGGTCGATCGCGTGCTGATCCTCGAGACCCACCTGGGGGGCGATGGACGTTTCGTCCGCGTCCTGCACGAAGCCCCGCTGGCCACTCCGAGGGTCTGACCTTCGGAGCCGTGCTCGCGTCGCCCCGCGACCGTGAATGAGTGTCATCACCCCTCGGCGGAGCTGTAAGATCGGGCCGCCGCGCCCGGCCAGACCGTTGGCTTGGCGACCAGGGTGCCCGAGGAGGACGGAGGATCGAGTGAAGTCCAAGACAGTGAAGTCCGGAGCCTTGCGCGCGCTGTTGGGGGCGTCGGTCTCGATCGCATGGATCGCCGCACCGTCGCAGGGGAATGCCCAGTCGCCGTTTCTCGGAGATACATCGGAGACCCTGTTCGTCGCGACCTCCGGGCTCAGTACCGGGCCTCGTGGCGCCGGTGCCTTGCCGTTCGGCCCACCGCCATGCGCGATCGCCTGCATGGGTGTCAGCGAACCCGACGCGTGCGGAACGGTCGGCACCGACAATGGTTGCTTTGGCGGGATCTACATCCCCATCGCAATCGATGGCACCCCCGTGTGTGGTGACATCGCAGCCACCGGCGGCGCGCGAGACGTCGACTGGTTCCAGTTCACCCAACCTTCGACCGGGACCATCGCCATCACGCTGCAGTCGGAGTTTCCCGGACTGTTGCTGTTGGGGGCGTGCTCGAGCACTCCTGGGTTCGTGACCATTTTCGCGCAAGACAACAGTGCCGACTGCATGGCTACTCCCGCAACGATCTCCGGCACCTTGTCTGCGGGCACCTACATCGTCCTGGTCACCGCCGGAGATGGGCCCTTGAACATGGGCGACATTTTCAACGGTTACCCATGCAGCGGCGGCAGCACGGACTACCAGCTCACGGTGGCGAGCAGCGTGCCGCCGGGCGGCTGCACCCTCACCTGTTCGGGGGCGCCCGAGTCCGAGGCCTGTGGCGTCGTTGCGAACAACGGCTGCAATCTCTCGAACCCGGGGTTCGAGTCCATCGCCCTCGGCAGCACCCTTTGCGCCAGCTCGTGGGCGAATGGCGGCACCCGCGACACGGACTGGTACGAGTTCGTCGTTCCAGCTCCCCTGCAGGTGTCGTGGACGATCTCTGGCGAGCTACCGCTCAACTCGCTGCTCTTGCGCGAGCTGGGTAGCTCGGGGGATTGTGACGACGTGCAAGTGTTCAGCCCCACCGTGTTCAGCGACGGCGATTGCGCCGCGGTGACGTCCCCGGTGATCGCACTCCCCTGTGGTACGTACTACCTGTTCGTCGCGCCGGGCACTATCGGTGGCAACGCCATCTTCGGTGGCTTCCCGTGCGGTGGCGGCGGCAACGGCTACTCACTGACCCTGTCGGGCAACACCATCACGACGTGCTTGGACCCCATCGTGCGCTGTGACTCGAGCTGTTCGACCGGCGCGATCGAGATCGTCATCGAACCCCAAGTGTGCTCCCTCGGCTACTCCTACTCGATCACGGGTCCCGGCGGCGCCGTGGTGGAGTCGGGCACTGAACCCGGAGTGTTCCCGGCCTGCGTTCCCATCACGTTCCTGGCCGGTCCGTTCTCGACGGCCGGCTTGTACACGGTGAACGTGTCCGGCAGTTGCTGCCCAGGAGGAACCTACGCCACTTCGTGCTCGGTGGATGTCGTCGTCTACAACGGTGAGTCGAACATCCTCTGGCACGCAATCCCCAACAACTCCGTCGAACCGATGGGGTATGCCGGACAGACGAACAGCGCCGCGCGTCTGCGAGAAGCGCTCGAGGCTCCGGGCAACGACGAGGTCGTGCTCACGATTCGGGACCTGATCGGGTTCGAGTGTCTGACCGCGCTCAGCGCTGGAGACACTCTGTGGGTTACGCTGGGGACCTTCCCCGAGAATCACGTGCTCACTCCGTCGGAAGGGCAAGCACTCTTCGACCTCGCGGCGGACGGCGTCTCGATCTACATCGAGGGTGGTCAAGCTTGGGGCTTCGACCCCGCCACACCCTTTGCCGACGTGGATGGAGTGCTCGGGCGAGCCACGGACCTGCCGGGTCAGTTCGCCTTCGATGGCGACGATTCGTTCACCCGCATGAACGGATCGAGCCACGCCGACCTCGACGTCAGCGCCTTCTCGGCGATCCTGTACTCCCAAGACAACATCAGCCCCCTGGTGGCGGGCGGGAACGACTCGACGGACCGCCTGAACCCGACGGGTCCTGGCTTCGGAACCAACCCCGACCTTCCGGGATCGAACTCGGGGGCGATCTGGCGTAACGCCGACGACGGTCTGCCGGATCCGCTGATGGCCGAAGCGGCCTACATCACCGGGATCTACTACGTTCCAGCCAGTCCTTGCCAAGGCCGCGTGATCGCGCAGTCGTGGGAGTTCGGCGGCTTCGCGGGTGACCGCACGGCCCTCGTCGCCGAGTACTTGGAGTCGCTGAAGGTACTCGTGCCAGGTCCCGGCTTTCGCCGAGGCAACTGCAACAACGATGTATCCATCGACATCGCCGACGCGGTGGCTCTCCTCACGCTGCTGTTTCCTCCCGGAGCCCCTCCCACCCCGGCCTGTTTCGACGCGTGCGACGCGAACGACGACGGCGTGCTGAACATCGCAGACGGGATTCAGCTGCTCAGCTCGCTGTTCGGAAGTCCCCCGGTCGTCCTGCCCGCACCGAGTTGCGTATGTGGCGCCGACCCCACCGCAGACGGCTTGGACTGTTCGGCTTACAACCTGCTCGACTGCCCTTAGGAGTCGCCCAAGAATAACTTCCCTCTTGCTCGTCGCTTCGGGCCATCTTCGACCGATCCGAGAACCTCGGAATCCTCACCGGAACTAAGGCTACGCCTCCGGTTCCGAGCTTTCCGGATCGGCCGAATCTGACCCAAATCGACGGCAAGATGTCGAAGTTATTCTTGGGCGACTCCCTAGCCCGCGCGCTCGTCTGATCCGCGGCCATCCCGGAACTTCAGGAACGGTCGACCGTGGAAGAGATTGCCGCCGACTCGGGCTTCGTCGAGAGCGGTCGCGATGGTTGAGACGAACCGGCCGCGCGGTCGTGCGATTCCCGCTCGTTCGACGCGACTGAGCTCATGGGTTAAGCTTCAGGAGACCGACTTCCAGCGCATTCGCGCGTGCATCGAACGAGGCGTATCGCGCCACGAGCCGAGAGCAGGCGCGGCCGGGGAAGTGGGTCGCGGCTTGCCCGCAGATACGAGGGGCGTTCCGAAAGGCCCCTCGGAAGCGACGCCGTTCGTACTGGTCGTGGTCCGGTGAGAGGGCTGAAGCGGTCGCGCGGCGATCGCCCAACGAGGGTCGATGACGTCTCGAGATGTCTCCGCCACGCCGGCCGCCGTCGAAGCGAGCACCCTCGTCGAGGCGTTCGTAAAGAGTCTCAACGCGTATCAACGCGAGCTCAAGCTGTACCCCGAGGAACACCCCCGTCTCCGCAAGCGCGTCCAGTCCCTGCTGGCGGATCTCGAGGGCTGCATCTCGACGGAGGGGGATCTCCTCATCGACGTGCGGGGCGAGCAGCTCTTCGTCAACAACAGCGCCGTCGACGACTCGAGCCATGCTCAGCAACTGCTGCGCGGGTTGAGATTGCGGATGATCCGCGCGATCCGGATCGCGCAGGGCGTCTCCGAAACCGAGGTGCAAGCGCTCGCCAACCTGCTTGGTCGAGACTCGGATCTAACCTCGTTGTGCGATGAATCCCTCCACATCGGCCCGGGCCTGGATGTCTTCTACTTCGCGCCCGGCACGATCTTCGAAGCCCTCGAAGGGAACTCCGACCGCGCCGAGGCCGGCTCCGCGCTCCCGGTCGGGGCCGAGTGGGAAGGTTTCACCCTGCCGCAAGTCGAGACGATCTCCAAGGTTCTCCGCATCCCTCACATTCGACAGACGATCCAGGATCTGACGCCCAAGTTGCATCTCGCGGGCGGCAACAGCTTCGCAGCAACGTTGTTTCACGCCCTTCGTGACAATCCGGCCACCGACTGGCAGAACCTCAGCTCGGTGCGCGATCTGGTTCTCGCCGGGTTGGACTTGGTTTGGCGCCACAGCGAGGGAGTCGCGGCCGGCACGAGTCTTCCGGAAGGCGTTGCGGCGGAGCCGGCGGCGAACACCCTGACCACCCAACTTCGTTGGATGCTGTTGCAGAAGTTCTTTCCCAACGCGCCGAAAGCAACCTCCGGCCCAGAGGTGTCGCCGATCGCCCCCAACCCCTTGCCGATCCCTTCGGCCCCGGTCACGATCGAACTGACGCCCGAGCTCGAGGTGCAACGAACCGAGTTCAGGAATCACTTTCAACCCAGCCATACCGTGGCCGAGTTCCTGGAAGTCGTCGGCAACTTCGAGGCGCAGCTCGGCGAACAGGCCAGACCCGAGCTACGACGCACCGCCCAAGAGGTCATTCGCACGCACCTGGCGCGTGGGGGGGTGACGCGCGCGAGCCTGGGACCCGTCACCGCGGCGCTGCGGCGTCTCCCCGATCGCTTGCGGATCGCGTGGACGGTCGAAGTACTCCATGGCGTCGCCCGTCCGGAAGAAGTGTTCGCCATTGTCTGCGATGAAAGAGAGCAGTTGCGACAACGGCTGCTCGCTTCCCCACCGGACCTCCAGAAGTCACCACCGATCGATGTGCTCACGGACGCCGAGGAAGCCACCGAAGTGCTCCGGCGCTTGTTCGCACACCGAGACGCGTTCGCGCTCGACTTGCTCTTCTGCATTCTTGAAGGTCCGGCAGTCGAACACAGCCTCGAGAGCGGCTGGTTGGACGTGATCAACCAGACCTGCGCGAGGAACGAAGCGCTCCCGCAATGGCTCGAGCTGAACACGGCCCGACTGGCGAGCCCAGCCGGGGCGAGATTCGCGCTGGCAGTGCCCGCGGATCGCCTGCGCGAGTGGATCACCTCCTTGGCACCGCGAGCGCCGCATCTGCTGAAGACGCTGTTGCAGCTCCTGCCCAGTCGAACCCAAGCCGACGCAACGTCCGTCATCGAGGCCAGTCTCGCCTGCTCCGGGTCTTCGACCGTTCGCATCGCGGCGATCGAGGCCCTCGGCTCGCAGAGCGACGCCTGGTCATACGATCTTCTGAAACAGCTGCTCCGGAAGCACAAGTTCGCCTGCCGCGTTCCGGACGAGGTCGAGCGCATCTGCCAGGCCATCGCCGCGCGGAGTGCGCTGGGCGGACGGTCGATCCTGAACCGCGTGTTGACCGAGCGCCGACTGTTCGTCCCGCTGTGGAATCGACGCGTTCGGAACGCTGCGCGCCGGGCCCTGGCCGCGGACGAGGAGGCCTCGTGAGCGGAATCCGGCCCCACGATCTCCAACGAGTCAGCGACCTCGTGGAAGCGCTCGACGTGCTGGTGAAGAATTACCAGATCTACGGGCTAGCCCACCCGCGAACGCGTCGCGCCGCGGACGAGTACCGGCGTTGTGCAGAGGTCGTACGCCAGCTACCGGGCGGCTCTGGGGATGAGCTGGTCGTTCGCTTGCACGACGACCGCTTCTTCCTGCAACGGATGCCACTCCCCGACCGACCGCATACGGCGCGGGCCATCCTCGACATCATGAAGGCGAACGGGAAGAGTTCCTTCCTGCTCTCCTTGCGACCCAGCGAAGAAGAAGTTTTCGGTCAAGTCGAGTTCCTCCTCGGCAAAACGGAGACATCGTCGACGTTCCGTTGGCTCACTCGCGACGAGTTCGTCGAGCGCCAAGGGTCCAGTTCGGGCCAGAACGCACGCGCCAACCTTCTCTTGGGCCTCGACGACCTCAAGGTGGACCATGCCCTTTGCGGGCGCCTTCTGACGACGCTGTCGACGTTCATGTCCGAGAGCACCACCGAGGAGGCAGGCAACGTCGCCCCCTTGCTCGAGGCGGGCGACGAGTTGGTCGAGAAGTTCGGGGTGGGAGCCAACTCGATCCTGCCAGTGACGACGGTTCCGTACTACGACAACTTTACCTACCACCATTCGATCAACGTGGCGGTTCTGGCCATGAGCGTGGCGCAGCATCTCGTCGAGTCGAAAGAGCAGCTGCGCCGAGTGTGTCAGGCCGCGTTGCTCCACGACCTCGGCAAAGCACGGGTGCCCAACGAGATCCTGTTCAAACCCGGTCGATTGGATGCTGCCGAACTCAAGTGCATCGAAGAGCACCCGGTCGCGGGCGCGCGAATGCTAGCGCGCCTCCCGGGTATGGACCCGTTGGCTGTGTCGATCGCCTTTGGACATCACATCAAAGACAACGGCCGCGGCTACCCGCAAGTCTCTTCCGGGTTCCGTCTGAGTCCGGTCACTCGACTCATCGAGGTGGTCGACATCTTCGAGGCCCTCACGGCCCACCGCCCCTACAAGAAGTCGCTCACGGCGACCCAGGCGTTCGAGATCCTCTACTCGATGCCGGACATGGAATCGTTCAAGCCCTACATGGACCTCCTGATCCGCTCCATCGGCTACAACCCGGTCGGGTCGCGGGTGAAGATCGCGACCGGTGAGATTGGCGTCGTCGTCGGCCACAAAGAGAACGATCCCCTGCAGCCCTTGGTGAAGCCAATTCGGCGCCGACCGGACTCGACACCCTACCTAGAGACCGAGGCGATTGCGGGCGTCGCTTCCGTGAGCAGCAGTCCTCGCAGCGGCCTCGGCGAGTCTGGGGTGGTCGCCCTCGACCCTGAGGAAGACGAGGAACTCGTTGCGGCCTTCGGGCGCTGACCCGGATCGCTTCCGACCGTCCGGTCGAGAGCCGGCAACCCCCGTCGGATCGCGGCGGCGTCGCTTACAACCCCGCGGATCGAGTTGGCGGGTCGCGGTCGGTGTCGGGGGTGGCGGGATCGAGGGCGCCGAGCCGTTGGTAGTCGCGCTGTGCGGCTTCGGCATCTTCCGCCCCGACGACTACCCGTCCGAGGACGGTGACCCACGCGTGGGCGCGGAGTTGGCCGCGATCGTCGAAGCGCGCGCCGATCTCGATGTCGACCGGGATCCCGAGCGGTCGCAGGAGCTGGTAGGCAGCCAGGGCCTGGACGAGACAAGTGCGCGAGCCCGGAATGAAGCGACTCGCGTGACGGACACTCCAAGCAACTCGCTCGACCGCGTCGGGATCACCTCGCAGACTCGCCAATGCGGGACCCACTCGGTCGAGCCAGCGCGCCCGCCAAGTTGCGTACGGAAGCACGATCAGCTCCACGCGGATCCGCAACAGCAGGCACCAGACACGGTGGTACAGCCGTCGGTCGGCGGGGCGCAGGGCTCGGTAGCGGCGCCAGCGCTGGCGCCAGAGGCGGAGGTTGGGTCGCATCGTTCGTGAAGGGTATCACATCTCGCATCGCCCGGCCCCCCGCGCTACCCTGCCGCCTCTCGACGCCGCGCGCCGCACGCCGCCCGCCGCACAATGGCAGCCGGGGCGCGACCACCACCACGGTGACGGGGAGGGAGTACTCCCGGCCTTGATCTACGACCGGAGCGAATCGGAGAAGGCCACCGGTGAGGCGACTCGTTCCAGTCCTGATCAGCGCCGTGGCCCTCTTCGGGACGGGTTGCTCGAGCATCCGCGGCTGGCTCGGCGCACACGCCGATGGCCAGGCTTGGGCTTCCGCCGCGTCGCCGCTCAACCCCAACCACCTGGGGTCGCTCGCCCTGCTCGGCAGCACGATCTACTTCGCGGACCGAGACGACCGCATCTCAGAGAGCCTCGCGCCCGACAAGCCCTTTGGGGGTGACGACGGCACGACCGCTGGCGATCGCGTCCTGTTCGCGCTCGCCGCCGGCCCCTTGCTCACGGTCGGCATTTCGGCGATTGCACCTCGACATGAGCACGAGGCGTTGGAACTCGTCGAGATCGGACTCGAGTCCTTGGTCGTTTCGAGCCTACTCGTCGAGGGTCTCAAGAAGACCGTCCGCCGTCATCGACCGGACAACAACTCGGGGCTCGGGGGTCGGGGTGACGACATCTCCGACAGTTCGTTCCCGTCCGGCCACGCCGCGGGCGCCATGGTCGCGGCCACGCTGACGGGACGCTGGCTGCGAACTCGCCACCCGGCGCTGCGCCCCCTCGAGGTCGGCATGTACCTCGGAGTCGGGTTCATCGGCCTCGTGCGGATCGAGAACGACAAGCACTTCCCGACGGACGTCATCGCGGGCGCGATCTTGGGGGGCTACATCGCGAACACCATTTGGGACGCTCACTATGGACGCGATGGCACGACGGGGATCTTCGGTCATCTACACCAGCACCTGGTCCCGGTGCCGCTGGACGATGGCGTGGGACTGCTGCTGTCCTATCCGTTCTGACGGTTCGCCGCGCCCGACGCGAGCGTCATTGCGAAGGGGTGCGCCAGAACGGGAGCACCCAAGCCGCCACCGATTCGCCGCGGCGGGCGCGTTCGAAGTGAAAGCGCAGCTTCTTCTCCACGAGGTCGTTGTTGAGATACGGCATCCCGAGACAATCCCACAGGTGTCGGCTGTCGCCTCCCGGAACGCGGCGGCCGAACGTCGAAAAGTCGTCGCAGCGCCCCTCCAGGTAGTCCTCGAGATCCGTGGCCCAGTAGACCTCCTGGGCTTCCCCTTCTACCGGAGCCGCATTGAAACTCAGGCACGCAAAGCCGATCGCGTAGTCCCGCTCCTGGTAATCGGCAGCCCCTCCGTAACGAACCCGCACGCGGTAGGTCCCGCCATAGTGACTGAGCAAGTGCTCTACCGCCGGTTGCCGCCGACCCATGAACCAAGGGAGGAAGCGTTGGTTCATTACGGAGAGCAAGCGCGACTCGAACTGGGTTGGATCCAACGGCCGCTCCCGTAGTGGGGCATCCGGAAACGCTTCGAACCGGTCTGACTCCGGGTCGTACTCGATGGCCTCGGGCCCATCGAGACACTCGAGGAACGAACACGGCTCGACCATCGCGCCTTCGCCATTCACGAACCGAACGGCTGCGCCGGGAACGAATGGCTGCACTTCGCAGGCATGCCCGTACTCCGCAGCGCATTCGGCCTCGAGGGCCGCTCGCTCTTCGAGCGGCAGCGGGAACAACACCCGGTTCCAAGCCGCGTCGACCTCCTGCGGAAAGCAGATCCCCTGCCCGCCGATCAACCGCAACAGGCGTGGATGCCCCCACAGCTCGTCGGCGTGATCCTCGTCGAAGGGGACATACATCTCGGAGATCTCCTCGATGCTGTCGAGCCGGGCTCGAGCCACCAACTCCGCGCGTTCTTCTTTGGACTGCGCATGAACCGAGGCCATGAGCGCCGGGAGCTCGTTCCTGATCGCAAGCAAGCACGCCCGCTGCACCGACTCGCGCGACAGCAGCGACGCCACCGCTGCCCTAGCCTGCGGATCTCCGTAGGGAAACACGGCGTCGGCTTCCGCGAGGAACACCTCATCCTCGCTCTCGACCAACAGCATCATGACATCGTCTTCGTTGGAACCCTTGGCCTCGAGATTGAACAGGCCCTGAACCTGCAATCCATGGAAGTCGATGGGCTCGTGCTCGCGCAGCAGGTCGCACTGCGCTCCGGGCAGGAACTCTTCGAACAAGGGCACGAGGTACTCCAAGCTCTGCGGGACCAACAGTCTCGGTAGGTGGCGCGCGTGCTGCCACAACCACGTCAGCGCGTAGGGGTCCAGGTGATCGGTGTGGCTGTGGGAGATGTAGATCGCGTCCAGCGGCGGCATGGCGTCGAGGTCGACGCGAACCCGAGGATAACGCCCCATCAAGTCACCGATCACGTAGTCGGAAAGCCAGGGATCTCCGAGGATGGTGACGGTGCGGCCGTCGGCAGCCTGCATTTCCAACAGGAACGAACTGTGGCCCAAGGCGCTGATCTTCATGGTCGCCATTCCAGTCTAGTAGTCTGAGTTGGTGCTCGAGCCCGAGCCCGTCAGCGACACGCGTCGATCGCGGCGCCGCGCGTCATTCGCCGCCGACCCGCAGCGCTCCTTCCTCGGCGATCCGTGGTCGATCCTGCATCTCGAGGAGGCGCGAGTAAAGCCCGCCCGCTCGCTGCAGCTCCCCATGCGACCCGGTCTCGACGATGCGCCCCCGGTCGAGCACCAAGATGCGGTCGGCGTGCTGAATCGTCGACAAGCGGTGCGCGATCACGAACGTGGTTCGGCCCCGCATGAGGTTCTCGAGCGCCGCCTGCACGCGGCGTTCGCTCTCGGTGTCCAACGCCGAAGTGGCCTCGTCCAGGATCAGGATCTCCGCGTCCTTGAGGAGAGCGCGCGCGATGGTCACGCGTTGCCGCTGCCCCCCGGAGAGCTTGGCGCCTCGATCGCCGATCACGGTGTCATAGCCCTCCGGGAACTGCAGAATCTCGTCGTGGATGGCAGCGGCGCGCGCGGCTGTCTCGACTTCTTCCCGTGACGCCTCGGGACGTCCATTCAGGATGTTCTCGTAGATGGAGGTGTGAAACAGAAACGCGTCTTGGCCGACGATCGCGGTCTGCGCGAGCAGCGAAGCGTGGGTGCCGTCGCGCAGGTCCATTCCGTCGATCAGGATGGCTCCGCGGACCGGGTCGTAGAAGCGAGCCAACAGGTCGAGCAGCGTCGACTTTCCGGCGCCGCTCGGGCCGACGAGCGCGACCGTGCTGCCCTTCTCCGCGGTGAAGCTGACGTCCTGCAGCACCCACGGTTGGTCGGGGTCGTAACGATAGGAGACCCCTCGAAACTCGATCCGCTCGGCGAGCCGTGGAAACCGGGGCGCCCCGGGCCTGTCGGGGACGGTCGGCTTCTCTTGCAGGACTTCGAGCACGCGCTCGCCGCCTGCGAGCGACTCGGCCATGGTGTTGTACGCTTTGGTCAGCGCCTTGAGCGGCTGGTACATCATGGCCACGGCGCTGAGGAACACGGCGAAATCCCCGAGGTTCAGCTGGAAGAACCGGTTCACGAGGAGCCAACCGCCAAAGGCAAGGAGCACTGCCGCGAGCAAGTTGTAGATTCCCTCGAGCACGCTGCGCGCCATCACCTTGGCCCGCAGCATGCGCAGGTTCGCGCGGATGAAACCGGCGGTCTTCTGACGGAACTCGGCTTCCTGAGCTGCCTCCATGTTGAAGGCCTTGACGACTCGGATCCCGGAGAGCAGCTGGCTCATGACTTCGGTGACCTCGCCCAGGCGCGCCAGGGTGCCGCGGCCGTGCTTCTTCACCTTGCGACCGGAACGCAACATGGGAATGAACATCAGCGGGAGAAACGGTAGCGAAATGAAGGTCAGAGCGGGCGACGCTACGAACGCCATGACCAGCGACGAGACGATGGTCAACGGGTGCTGGAGCACCTCACCGAAAACGTAGCGCAGCGCCATTTGCAGCGAGCCCACGTCGTTCGTGACGCGGGAGATCAGCTCGCCGCTGCGTCGTCGATGGAAGTAGGGCAGGGACAACAACGACAGATGGCGGAACAGGTCGGCGCGCATGTCCGCGATGACGTGGACCACGATACTGTTGGCGAGGTACTCGCGGCCGAAGTTGGAGGTGGCGATGATGAGGGCAAGCACGGTCCCGAGTATCGCGAAGGCGATGAGGATCGGGAACAGCCGGTCCTCGGCTTGACCACCGGTGACGATGCGGGCGACCAACGGCCCGAAGCGCTTCCCCTTCCAGTCGGCGCCGGGATCGACGACCCCATCCGCCAGCTTCAGGCTCAGCTCGGTGAAAGGTTCCCGCTCGAGCCGGAGACTCGCGAGATGGGACGCCTTTCCGGCCGCGGCTCCGATCATACCCCGACGGATCACGAACCCCTTGGCATCGGCCACGCGCTCGCCATCGACGACTTCGATCCACTCGAGGTCAAAGGTCCCGGCCACCTGCGGATCGAAGGCGTACTCGGGCCCGAGGTGCGGCACCACCCACTCCTGATAGACCCGCATGACGTTGCCGGTCGGCTCGGTCGGGTCTCCCGGCGCGATCACGCCGTCGAAGAGGAGCGCGAGCATCCCGAGGCGCACCGTGTTGGCTCCGGCGTAAACCCCCATGAGCGCAAGCGCCATGACGAAGGTGCGCCAGTGCGGCAGCACGTACCCGAGCACCCACCTGGCGACGGTGCGGGCGCGGGGCGGAGCGGGTGGCGCGGGGGTTGGCTCGTCGGCGTTCATGGGACTCCTATATTCCACATCGTCGGCCGATTTGCCATGATCCGGGGCCAAGTGGTACGTTCCGCAAAATGGGTTGACGGATTCGGTGGGCCCTCCGGGTCGGGGCGTTCCTATGCGCCGCTCGTCACGAAGGTCGAGGATCAGTAGGCCATGACCCAGCGAGCCGAAACCCGCTACCTGCTCACGGGCGCGACCGGGTCGTTCGGGCGCGCGTTCGCGGCCCTCGTGCGGGACGAGCGCTCGCCGGACCGCCTCGTGCTATTCAGTCGCGACGAGGCCAAGCAGCACGAGCTGCGCCGCCAGGGCTTCGACGGGCCGACGGTCCAGTTCGTGATCGGCGACGTCCGCGACGAAGGTCGACTCCGCGAAGTCATGCGGGGCGTCGAGGTCGTGGTGCACGCCGCCGCGTTGAAGCACGTGACGACCTGCGAGCAGCACCCGCGGGAGGCAATGCTCACCAACGCCTGGGGAACACACAACGTCGTGCAAGCCGCCATCGAAGCCGGCGTCTCCAAGGTGATCGCACTCAGCAGCGACAAAGCCGTCGAGCCAGCGGGGGTTTACGGGGCGACCAAGTTGCTGGCCGAGCGCCTACTGCTCCAGGCCCACGCAGCGGGTACGGCGACCCGATTCGCCAGCGCCCGGCTCGGCAATCTCTTCGGGAGTCGGGGAAGCGTGTCGGAGCTCTTCCGGTCGGACGCAAGGACTGGCCGCGTGCAGATCACCGACGCACGCATGACCCGCTTCTGGATGACCGTACCCGTGGCCGCCCGGTTCATCGCGACCTGCGTCGATCGCATGAGCGGCGGCGAAGTGTTCGTGCCAAAGACGCCCAGCCTGGAGACCGTACGCATGGCGCGAGTACTCGCACCCGGTGCCGAGGTCCACTGGATCGGAGCTCGGGCCGGCGAGAAGCTGCACGAGTGCCTACTGGCGGCAGACGAAGCCCCACGGTCCCGCGCGCTCACCGACCGCTACATCGTGTACCCGAGCACCGCGGCCGCCGAGGGCGCGGAGAGTGGAGAGCCGCTCCCCGAACGATTCGAGTACCGCAGCGACGACAACACCGCGTGGCTGAGCGAAGACGAAGTCCGCTCGTGGGCCGAGAACT
>JBFWWP010000044.1:9722-34291 GCA_050246115.1 Planctomycetota bacterium | reverse complement strand
ACTTCGAAATCGCAGTCGCATGGACAGGAGTGGATCGTGTTGTTGATCGTCGTGCTGATCTTCGTCAGCTTGTTCGGGCTATCGCGCCCGGCGGAGGCTCAGGTCGTTGGTTTCGAAGAGGAGTTCGCGCTGGCTACGGACCGGGGCGCGCTGCTCGAGCGCTTGATCCCCGGCACCGAGGAGCACTACTACTACTCCTGCCTGCATGCCCAACACATCGGCGAACGCGAGCAAGTTCCAGCCCTGCTCGCCGCGTGGCAGCAGCGCTACGGCCGCACATCGCGCTTCGAGACCATCGAACTCCGCCAGCTACTGCTCGACTATCCGACGCAGCCGGCAGCAACGATGCGGGCCCTCCAGCGCCGGCTCGGCGTATCGTACGGTCACGTACGCATCGACCCGGACCGGCCACCGACCTTCCCGACCGCGCTCGATCCGGCGTCCCTCGATCCGCAGATGTTGCTCGAACGCGAACTTGCGCAGAACCCCAACGACGCGAGCGGTCTTTCGGACCGCGGGCTGTGGCACCTGGCCTCCCGATCGCTCGACCCGCGGCTGCGGCGAGCGTTGCTCGCGCGACTGGAGTTGCCCGATTACCCGAACCTGGTGAGCCACGTCGTCGCTGACCTCCAGACTCCGCAGTCGCCCGGCTTCGGGTCGCTCCCGATTCACGGGCTCCTGACTCTGGAACAACTCGACGAAACCGCTGCGCAAGTGCCCGAGCTCCTCCAGAACGCGAGCTTCTTGACGACCTACCTGAACCGCCTTGCACCACCCATCGGGGTCGACCTCCGCGTCGACCCCGAAGCCGAGCAGGCATACCTCGAGCGTCTCGTGACCTTCACGCAGCGCCTGCGACCCAGCCAGAACGCGCTGCGGGTGCATGCACTCTACCACCGGCTGGCGTTCGACCGACGCCAAGGTCGGTATGATCGCGCCCGCTTCCTCGAGTATCTGAAGCTCCCGCGGCGTGCCGACTACATGGACCCCGACTACCTCAATCGCCGCGAGTTCCGCTCCTACGCCAACGACCTCGCCTCCGAGCACACCGGTCTCCTCGACCGGGTCGCGAGCGATTGGCCGCTGGTGCGGGACTACCTGCTGCACTTCCTCACGCAGGACAGCGGCCCCGATGCCTTCGCGCCATACGTCCGCGAGTCCACGCTGCGAGCCCTGTTCGTCGAGGCCAAGGTCACCGCCGGTTTGGGCGAACTCGAGCGTTGGTACACCCTCCTCGATGACCCGAACGCCTTCGAGCGGCTCAAGCAACGGGTCGACCTGGAGTTCGCACCGACCAGCCGAACTTGGTTTCGCTCCAATGAGCCGGTCAGCCTCGAGCTGGACATCAAGAACGTCTCGACCTTGATCGTGAAGATCTACGAGATCAACTCCTTGAACTACTACCGCCAGGTCGGCCGCGAGCTGACCCCGACTTTCTCGCTCGACGGGCTGGTGCCCAATCACGAGCGCGTCTTCGAGTACGCGGACCCGAGCTGGCGTCGTGAACGACGGCGCTTCGACCTTCCCGAGCTGGCCGGTCCGGGAGACTACATCGTCGACTTCATCGGGGGCGGGATCGCCAGTCGTGCGGTCATCCAGAAGGGCCGCCTGCGCTTCGTCGAGCGTCACGGCGGCGCCGGCCACGTGTTTCGTGTGTACGATGACCTCGGCGGCCTGGTCCCCAACGCCCGCCTCTGGCTCGCAGGGCACGAATACTCCGCGCAGGACAGCGGCGACGTGGTGGTCCCCTACTCGACCAAGCCCGGAATCGAAACGATCGTCCTGAGCCGTGGTGACGGACCCGGAGCTTGGGCCACACTCGATCGCTTCGAACACCTCGCCGAGCAGTACGTCCTGGAGGCGGACTTCCACCTCGAGCCCGAAAGCCTGATCACCGGCACTACGGCCCCTTTGATCGTCCGGCCACGACTCTCGGTGCAGGGCGCTCCGGTCACCGTGAAGCGGCTCGACGAAGTGCGCCTCGTGGTCGAAGTCACCGACCTCGACGGCGTCAGTAGCGTTCAGACCATCCCAGAGTTTCTGCTCTACGATGACCGCCTCTCCGTCCACGAGCTGCGAGTCCCACCGCGCACCCTGAATGTGTCCGTGCGGCTCGAAGGGAAGATCCAGAGCCTGAGCCAAGGGGAGAAGGTCCCCCTCAGCCACGGACACTCCTTCACCTTCAACGGACTCGACGTGACGTCCGAGATCCAGGGTGTGTTCTTGACGCGCGACCCCAGCGGCAACCGGCTGGAGGTGCGCGGGAAGTCGGGCGAGCCGCGGCCGGGGCAAGCGGTTCACATTGAGCTGTCCCATCGCGACTTCCAGGCGCCGATCGCGCAGGTTCTGCAGACCGACCCGCTCGGCCGCATCGATTTGGGCGCGCTCTCGGGAATCACCCGCGTAAGCGCGAAGCTACCGAACGGACAGGTCGGCGATTCCTGGGATTTGACATC
Source organism: Planctomycetota bacterium (assembly GCA_050246115.1). GTDB lineage: Bacteria > Planctomycetota > UBA8108 > UBA1146 > JAJFFE01 > JBFWWP01. Next base: position 31,835 of record JBFWWP010000044.1, on the reverse strand, counting down.
TAGTCAGGTGTCGATTCCGGCCACGGTTCACGCCCGCGTCGGCGAGGTCGTTCGGATCCCGTACGCGGGCGCCGCGACCGCGACCTCGGCCCTGGACTTCGCACTCTTCGCGCTCTGTCGCGAAGCGAGTCAGTATCGTCACGACGGGATCGAGCACCTCGCCGTGGTCGGCCGAGCCCTCGAGGTCCGAGATCTCGGGGTGGGAGAGTATCGCCTGGTCCTCAAGGAACTGGCCCAGTCGGTACTGATCCGCATCACGGATTCCCCGCGCGTCGATCGCCATTGGCTCACTCTGGTGGCCAGCCTCGAGACCTCGCCCGCGAGCGCACCGAACATTGCCCGAGTGAACGTGACCAACGACGAGGTGCTCGTGGGCATCGACCACTCAACCGCGGGCACCCGCGTGCACGTCGTCGCCCACCGTTTCGCGGATCGCCGATCCCTGGGAGCGAGTCTTCGAGGCCCGATCGCCGGGCCGCGGCGCGATACCCATGCGCTCCCTGAGGCAACCTACCTCACGGGCAGGGAGCTGAGCGACGAGATGCGCTACGTCCTCGATCGCCAGCGGAGCCGACGGTTTCCCGGCAACCCGCTCGCGCGGCCATCACTACTCATGCACCGCTGGTCCATTCGCGAGACGCTGACCGGGCGCACCGAAGGCAAGGCCGGTGGAACTTGGAGGGGGCAACGGGGGCGCCGCGCAAGTGAAGACGAATCGGAGAGCATCCACTTCTACGAGCAACGATCCGGGATCGAGGGGTCGGCGGCGCCCAACCTCGACTTCCTGCCCGAGCCCGCGCTCGTGCTCGTGAACCTCACGCCGGACGCGAACGGCAACGTGCGCGTCGCGCGCTCGGCGCTCGGCGGGCGCACGTTCATCCAAGCGGTAGCGGTCGATGGCTTGCACGTGGCCGAGCGCGAACTCTGGCTCGAGAGCAGTTCATGGACTCCGAAGGATCTGACGTTGCCGGAGTCTCTCGACGCGGCCCAGCACTTCGCCGAGCAGAAGCGCGTCGTCCCGGTGCGCGCCGGCGACCGCCTGACCATTGAACGGGCGTCGTCCGCGACCTTCGAGACCTACGCCGACATAGGCAGCGTCTATCGCCTGTACCTGACTCTCAGCGGCAATGCTACGCTCGCCGAGTTCGCCTTCGTGGCCGATTGGCCAAGCCATACCGCCGAGAAGAAGCGGTCGCTCTACTCGCGCTACGCATGCCACGAGCTCAACTTGTTCCTGTGGCGCAAGGACCCCGAGTTCTTCGCCGCGATCGTGCTCCCGACCTTGCGCAACAAGAAGGATCCTACTTTCCTCGATCGCTTCTTCCTGGACGCGGACCTGGTCGACTTCATCGAGCCGTGGGCTTACGCGCAGCTGAATGCCTTGGAGAAGGCACTGCTCGCGAGTCGCCTCCCGGGGGAAGCGGCGGCGACCGCGCGCCATCTCCAGGACCGCCATGAGCTGATGCCACGAGACCCCGAGGACTGGTTGCGACGCTTCCGCACCGCGCTCCAAGGACGAGCGCTCGAGCCCGGCAGTGCCGGTGCTCCCGCCGAGGAGCCAGCGCGCGAACTTTCGCGGCAGGCACCGGGGGCGCGCTCGCTAGGGCTCGTCGCCGAGTCGAGGAGCGACGCCAAGAAGGACAAGAGCCGGCGCGATGCGGCCCCGAGCTCCCCGGCCCCGACTCCGCCCGCCGACGCGGCCCCCGCAGCCGAAGCGGACGAATCCCTCGACAAGGACCTCGGGTACCTCGAAGTCGCCGGTCGCTTCTTCCGAAAGACCCCCGCTACACGCGAATTGGCCGAGAGCAACTACTACCACGTCCGGCGCGGCGACGAGCGCCAAGAGCTCATCCCCGTGAACGCCTTCTGGGTCGACTACGCGGCCCACCGCAGCACGAATGCCGACAGTCCCTTCATCACCCCGCACGTCGCGGCGCCGACCCACTCCTTCACCGAGATGCTGTGCGCGTTGGCGGTCCTCGACCTGCCGTTCGCGCCAGGACCGCTGCGTCGTACGGCGACTGGGGAAGCCGTGGTCCTCGAGCCGAACACCGGCCTGGTCGCCTTCTGCCAGGAGGTCTTGCCGACGACGACCGCGCTCACGACCCCGATCCTGGTGGGCCAGAATCTCTACCGCGACGACGACCGCTTTGCATTCGAGGGCAGCGAGCGCCGCGACAAGTTCGTGTCGGGCGAGTTGATCGTCAACACGGTCTACGGCTGCCAGGTGATCGTCACGAATCCGACGTCGTCGGTGCAACGCCTGGACCTGCTGCTCCAGATCCCGCGCGGAGCCATCCCGGTGCAGGGCGGGTTCTACACCCGCGGGCGTTTCGTGGAGCTCGCTCCCTACGCGACCACGAGCATCGAGTATCGTTTCTACTTCCCTCGTGCGGGCCAGTTCGCGCACTATCCGGTGCAGGTGTCGCAGGGTAGCTCATTCGTCTGTGCCGCGGAAGCACGCACGCTCGCCGTCGTGGCACGGCCGACCCAGCTCGACACGAGTTCCTGGAACCATATCTCCCAGCAGGGAACGCCCGCTCGAGTGCTCGACTACCTAGAAGCCAACAACGTCGAGCGGCTCGACCTGGCGCTCGTGGCCTGGCGGCTACGAGATCCACGAGACTACCAGTCCTTCGGGGAGCCACTGCGCGAACTTCTCCGCCGACGCCATAGCTACGACTCGACTCTGTGGTCCTACTCGCTGCTCCACAACGACCGCGAAACGGCGCGGGAGTACCTGCGACACGCCGAGGACCTGCTCATGGCGTGCGGAAGCTGGTTCGATTCGGATCTGGTTACGACCCGACCCGTCGAGCGCTACTGGTACGAACACCTCGAGTACGACCCTCTCGTCAACGCCCGCGCGCACCGTTTCGGCGCCCACCGGACCATCGACAACGCCGCCTTCCACAGTCAGTACGAACGCTTCTTGGAGCAGCTCTGCCAGAAGCGGCAAGTCACCGCCGAGGATCGACTAGCGGCCTCCTACTATCTGCTGCTGCAGGATCGGATCGAGGAAGCCGCACGCGAGTTCGCTCGGGTCGATCGCGCGCGGCTCGCAACCCACGTCCAGTACGACTATCTCGCGGCGTACTCGAGTCTGTTCTCTGCGACTCCGGAAGCGGCGCGCGAGATCGCGCAGCGCCACGCCGACTACCCCGTGGAAGACTGGCGGGAGCGGTTCCGAGCGCTCCTGCGGTACTTGGACGAAGTCTCCGGCGTGAGAACCGAAACGGGTCGGGACAAGACCGACGACGCCAGCAATGCTGACCTCGCTGCTGCCGAACCCAGCTTCGACGTGCGGCTCGTCGGTCAGCAGGTGCTCCTCGACTATCGCAATCTCGCCAGCTGCCGCGTCAACTACTACCGCATGGACATCGAACTGCTGTTTTCGTCCCAGCCATTCGCGAAGGATCCGACCTCGCAGCAGCAGGGGCTCGAACCTTGGGCCGCGGTGCGGCCGGCGCTCAGCACCTTCGTCGAACTCCCGGTCGATCGCAACGCGTGGGCGTTCGAGCTCCCCGAACCGTTCCGCTCGGCCAACGTGATCGTCGAGGTCGTGGCGGCCGGAAAGCGTCGCTCCCAGACTCGCTACGCCAGCCAGTTGAACGTCCAACTCGCCGAGCGCTACGGGCAACTTCGCGTGTTCCGTGACCGCGGTGGACCGCTCCCGCAGACCTACGTCAAGGTGTACGCCCGGAACTCGAACGGAGCGACCCGCTTCTTCAAGGACGGATACACGGACTTGCTCGGTCGCTTCGACTACGCGGCGTTGTCGGTCGATGAACTCGATGCGGTCGACCGGTTCTCGGTTCTCGTCTTGCACGACACCGAAGGGGCTCAGGTGCTCGAGGTGGAGCCACCCAAACAGTAGAAGCGTTGCCGTCTTCTCATCGAGCGGAGGAGTCTGCGGAACTTGCGCGCCCGTACCGTTGGCCCGATCCTTGTCGAGGATCGGGCCAACGGCATCTCCGGGGCGGATCTCGAGAGCGGACGGTGACGAAGGTCACTCCTGCGCGATGGACGACAGGCGATCGGCAACCGGCCAACCCGCCGACTCGATGGCCAACCGTCGAGCCAGATCCCGTGCCCGGGTCCGGTCGTCGGCGGTGCCGGAGCTCAGAGCCCGCAGGTCAGCCGCCACTCGTTCGAGTTGGGTGTGCAGCTGTTCCAGCAGCCGGCCGGCAAGCGATGCGAAGTCGGTGTCGAACCGGTCGCCAAGGCCCCGAACCTCATGGAGCGTCTCGAGAGCCGCGCGAATACGCCCCTCCTCGAGCTGGCGAGGGACTCCAGCAAGCAACTCGGCGGCATGCCGGAACTCGGCGGGCGGGAGGGCCTGGTCCGTCCGTCCGCTGCGTTCCTGTTGCCGGATCGTGCTCCAACCGGCGAGCAACGCGGCGAGTTGTTCCAGCGAGGTCAGCCCGCCTTCGGGCTCGGTCGCCAGTTCCTCGTAACGAACCTCGAACACCGGCGGGAACAGCGCGCCCGAGACCGGCTTGGCGAGCTGGGCGAGGCTTTCGCGGTCGTATTCCTGCCGCAACAGAACGAACCCGCTCAGCAGGTCGCGGCCGGCGTCGGTCTCGAGTTGCTGCTTCATCTGGGCGCACAAGGGGCAGAACGGCGAAGCATACTCGACGAGAATGGGCCGCCCCCCGAAACGAGACAGGGTTTCGGCTTCGGCGCGAGAGGTGATCCAGCCTTCCGCCAGAGCGGTGGGGAGCGGTGGCAACTCGAGGGACATCACGGGAAACGGCAGGGGCACGAACTCCGCGACTCGATCCGAAGTCGGAGCTTCCCGGGAACTCCGCGGATGGCTCCACCAACGATCGATGACCGTGAAGATACCGACCGAAACCAGAATCAGCGCGGCGACCCGCGCCCAGCCCGTCCAGCCGCGGCGCCCCGGGCGCGGGCCGCGTCGTAAGCGCAGAGTCCGCTCTCGGGCCATCGCCTCCCAACGATCGGCGAGCGGAATCCCGTAGACCGCTCGTGCGGCCTCGGCGAACTCCCGACACCGAGCGCACTCGGCCACGTGGCTTTCCAGTTCCTGCGCCTCAATCGGTCCGAGGCGGCCGAGGATCCAGTCCGGAATCCGTCCCTGAAGGGCTTCGCAACTCACAGTCGATCCTCCTGGAGCCTCAGGGTTTCCGTCAACTTCAGCAGGGCCAGTCGCAGTCGCGACTCCACGGTCTTGCGCTTCTCCCCTTGCACGTCCGCGATTTGGCAACAGCTGAGGCCTTCGAATCGGTGCAACAGGAATACCTCCCGCTGCGGGGTCGGTAACCTCTCGATGGCCAACCACACTGCCCGCTGCCGCTCCAGTTCCTCGAGCGACCTCAACGGCCCGATGGAGTCTTCACCCGAGAGCTCCGACGAGCCTAGTCTCGTGAGCGATTCGCGCCGTCGACGATCGCGGCCCGCGCAGCGACGCCACTCGTTGAGCGCCACTTTGTAGAGATAGGCGCGGCCGCTGCTCGGCGCGCCGCTGTCGGGTGTCGCCATGTGTCCCCAATCGAGAGTCGCCGATCGGTCCGGCGCCTCAAGAAATGTCAGGAATTCGGGAGCCGTGGATTGCCCGACGGGCCGAGCGCCGAAAGACGCGTCGTGGACGTTCGAGCGGAGGAGGGACCGCGCAAAGCGCGGTGGGTGGCGCGGATCGTGAGTGACGCCGGGGCTCGATGCTAGCGCCTCGAGTCGTGCCGGTCGACGGCAGCGGCCAGAAAGTTTGAGGAGCGCGGCGCGGAGACGGTTCTGCATTGTCAGAGACTCGTCGAAGTGGATTGTGTTACGGCCAGATACCCCCTGGTTCGGAATAGAAGGGAATCGTGAGATGCGGAAGATCCTCGAGGTTCTGTGGTTGAGCGCGCTGATCGCGGCGCCAGTGCTGTCCGTCGGCGCCGCAGGCACCGCCTGCAGCCGACATGAGTGTCCCCTGGCTCAGGCTGCGACGACTGCCGGGTTCGAAGTGGTGCAGAAGCTTCCCCTCACCACGATCGCGCTGGGCGAACTCGAGTCCTGAGATGGGATGAGTCATCCGAAGGGAGGCTCGGCTTCGGCCGGCCCCCTTCGGCACTGGCTTGGGACCCTCACCGACCAGCGAGGGTGCCCTCGGGAAGAACGGGACTACGCTGGCTTTCCGTAACGACAGGCCTCGAACAGCAAGGAACCCCTGATGAGGAACTCCATGGCAACGCGAGAGGCCGCCGGTGCTACGGCGCGCCGCCTCGCACTCTTCGTGCTGGTGTTTGCCGCGACTCACTCCTCTGCACTCATCTACGGCGGCAAGCAGCAGGTCGTTGGCTCCGAGAAGTTCCAACGAGCGTGGCAACTCTACCAGCAAGGAAAGCCGTCAGCCGAGGCCTTCGAAGCCATTCTCGCGGACGAGAACGAGAAGGCCGTCGATCGCTTCAACGCGGCGTACGTCCTCGGCGTGATGGCGACCGCCGCGAACGATCTCGACAAAGCCCTCGATTTCTTGAAGAAGGCCGACGCACTCTTGCCCGGCCGCGAGCAAGTGGCCGTTCGGCGGGCAGAGATCTGCATTGCCAGGAACGACCTCGAGGGTGCACAGAAGCAACTCAAGGCGGCACGCACGGCGAGCAAGAAGAACTCGCCTCTCTTCGCCCACTACCAAGTGGCAACGGCTCGCCTCGAAGCTGCAGCCGGAAAGCGCGAGGCCGGGATCGCGCGCCTCGAACAGGCCCTCAGCGTCGCCCGGCAGAGCTGGGAGATCGCGTTCACGTTGGGAGTGCTCTACGAACAGCAGGACACACCCGCGAAGGCAATCGAAGCCTACGGTAAGACCGTCGAACTGCTGCCGGCGGGACCGTGCGCCGGGGTCTACGCGCTGCAACGATGGGCCGCGATCACGATTTCGTCCGACCCAGGATCGTACGGCAATCCCACGAAGGTCCAGGCCGCCATCGAAAGCTACGAGAAGTTCCTGGCGCGGGCACCGGAGAACCGCGTCCCAGCGGAGGTCATCACCGCCACGACCCAAGCCGTGAACGTCCTCAAATACTTCCAGAAGAAGTAGCCCCGGCTCAGGAACCGATTCAGCGATTCGTTGACGGAACCGTCGCCCAAGTCATCCCCGAGCCAGCGCGTGCGCACTGGCTCGGGGACTTCTTCTCTCGCAAGGGACTTTCGCCCCCCGTGGCCACGGTCTCAGCCGCGTCTGCTATCGGTTCTCTGCCGGCGGCGTAGCCGGATCGACGGGGGCTTCCTTCTTCGGCGTCGGCAGCCACTCCGGCCACTTGTCGCGCGCAACCTCGAACCACCACAGCCCGTAGCCCGTGGCGCCAAGCACGATGAGGAACAGGAAGAGCCGCGGCCAAATGCTCTTCTTCGGCGCGTACGGATCCTTCAGCGAGCGCTGAGAGCCCGGCGGCAAGTTGGGTAGGGCCGTGAGCGCCCCTCCCAACGGGATGTTCACCTTGGTGAGCGCATTGACGGCCCAACCGTTCGCGTCGAGGATCGGCCCCAAGTTTCGCTGCCGCAGCTTCAACCAGGCGATGATCATCGACGGGCCGGAGATCGCGAGCATCACTCCGACGAATACCAAGGGCAGCTTCCACCACTCCATCTCGGAGAGCGCGCCAAACACCCCGGCCAACGCCGCAGTGATGCCGCCGACCGCAACACCGAGGGCGGCGATGACCCCGACGTCGAACTTGGGCTTCTCCTTCGGGGCGCCACTCGCGGCGGCTTCGCCGGTCGACGCGGCAGCGCTTTGCAGCTTCGCCGTCGATGCCTCGTCTGCAGCGGCTGCGCGCTTTGCGACTTGCTCCTCGATCCACCGCACGAGCTTCTTGTAGGGCGACCAGAACGCTTGGCGTACGCTGATCGGGTTGTCGATGATCTTGGTGATCGTGGCGTCCCAGTCGCGGCCGTCGCGACTGTAGAACAGGCCGTTGCGCCCCACGAACAAGTTGTCGGAGTCGCCCGACGTGAACGCGCAGGCAACCGTCATCTTCTCGCCCGATGGCCGTGAACAGTCCACATAGGCCAGGAACGTTTTGGCCATTGCCGCCAGTCCGCTGTGCTTGCCGGCGTCATCGACGCGCACGCAGAGATCCAGGGCGCGGCCGTCGAGAAACAGCGTGCCAGCCTGGAAAATGGCCTTCCTCCGCGAGTAGAAGTCCGTGAACGACACGAAGTTGTTGAGAAGGCGGTGCAAGTCGCGGCAGTAGCGCGTGAGCTTCTCGACTTGCGACGCCCCGTTGACTTCCTCGGCCAGCGCCAGGTCCGCCGCAATGCACTTTTCGAGCGCCCCGCGAACGTTCCCGCCCAGGATCGCGCGCACGCGGGCAATCCCGAGCTTCTCCACGGCCGCGCCTTGCTTACCCTCCAACCAAGCGCGATACGGACCGAGCTTTCCGACCAGCGCCAGCCAGTCGGACTCGGTGAGTTCATCCTTACCCACGTAGGCGCGAAGCGCGCTCAACGCCTGGGCCCAGGCTGGGTTCACGCCGCGAGTGAGCGGCAGGGCGCGATCGGGTTGGATGGTGGCGAGCGGGAACCCGCTCACCTCGTCGGCCGTGATCTTGAGGTCTTGCGCAGCAATGGCCAGATAGTCGGCCTCGCCACGATTCAGCACGGCAGCGGCACGAGCGTCGAACGCCGCCAGGCGGCAGCGCGCGAAGAAGTCGTTGACCTTCGCTTCCACGGCCGCCACGGCGCCATGGATCGCCGCAGTCTTATCCCCGAACGGCAGGAGCTGGGCCCCCTCGGCGTCGGCCTTCTTGCACCAAGCATCGTAGGCCGTGCACTGGTCGAAGAACGCGGCCACGGTGCGGGTATCGAATCCCATCGCACCCGAGCCGTCGCGCGCGCCCCCGGTGCAATCGACCACGTCCTGTGCCACCGCGCGCAGCTTCTCGTCGTCGATGGACGCGGGCGGCACCACGCCATCGCCGTTGTACTTGCCCGCAGCCACCAACGCCGTGGCTTTGCCCGAGTCCTCGACGGTGATCTCCGCGGCATCGGCACGCCCCAGGCCCGCCAAGATGTGCTTCGCGGAAGCCAGCACCCGCTTGCCGTCCGGTGTGGTCGGGTCAATGGAGGCGAGCGCGACCCCGTCCTTCCCTTTCACGAGTTCGTCGGGGTTCTTCAGCACGTTGCCCAACCACTCGACCGCGGCAATGATCTCCGGAGCCCGCACGCGCCCGTCTCGGTCCGTATCCAGGAGATCGAGCGTACGCTCGTCGAAGTACAGCCCCCTCACCGGGCAGCTGAGGGCCACCCACAACTTCTGATCGAGCTGATCGAGATTCACAATGTCGACGCCTCGGTCCAGGCGTACTTGGTCGACGCCGCCGGCGCGATAGAAGCTCCACCGGTGCGCAGTGTTCTTGGCAGCCATCACTCATCCTTTGTCCATTGGAGGGGGTGTCCCGCCCGGGACGCGTCCCCGCGGTTCGTTGGTTCGGCACTTGCAACCCTGCGAGGAGTCGGCGGTCGAGGAAGGGAGGTTCGAACACGGCTCCTGAAACGAAACGAGCCCGAGAGCTTCCGGAGTCGGTCCAGCCCTGTCAAGTGGACCTCGGGTGCTCGCAGGCTGACGCCCGCTCGGCGCGGCGCGCCCCCGGGGATGCCCGGGGCCCCGATCACTCGCGGGCGGCGACGTCGTGGGCCGAAGTGGCCGCGGACCGCCGGGGTTGACGGATGAGTTGGATCCCCCCCAGCAGCTTCTCACGGAGATCATCCAGCAGCGTGTAGCTAACGGGGACGACGACCAACGTGAAAAGCGTCGAGGTGATCAATCCACCCATGACCACCACGGCCAGAGGACGATAGTCGATGCCCTCGCCACGCTGCGGAAAGATCACCAGCGGCAGCAAGCCGAAGACGGTCGTGCAAGTCGTCATCAAGATCGGTCGGATCCGAGCTGCACTCGCTCGAGTGACGGCGGTCCGGCGGTCGCTCGACTCACGTCGAAAGCGATGGATGCAATCGATCAGCACGATGCCGTTGTTGACCACGATACCGAGTAAGATCACGAAACCGATTCGACCGATCATGTCGACCGGCGAGTCGAGCAAGTACGCGAGCCAGTATGCGCCGAGCGCCAGAAACGGCATGGCGATCACGACCGCAACGGGCATCAGAAACGACTCGAACAAAACTCCCATCAACACGAACACCAGCACCAATCCCAGCAGCCCGGCGTTGATCGTGTCTTGGATCTCGTCGAACTGCCGACGATCCTGTGTGATCTCGTATCCTTCGGGGGCGATTTCGGAGAACACGCGGTGAGCCCAGCGGTCGAGATCAGCGGGGTCGGCAGAGGCATTCAGCAACGCGTCCAGGCTCGAGGCAACGCGTCCGTTCACTCGCCGGATCTCGGCGGAGCCGCGATCCACCCCGAACGTGGCAAGATTGGCCACGGGAATCTCGGTGCCGTCCTCGGCGTACACCGGCACCTGGTAGAGGTCGCCGATGTTCTCGAGGTCGCCGCCCGCGTAACGGATCCAGAACGGCAGTTCCTCGCTTCCGAAGTGGAAATCCGTGAGCGGCGCCCCCCGCAGTGCCCAAGACACTAGATTCGACACCTGCGTCGGGCTGACCCGAAAGCGCTGAGCCTGCTCGCGAACGACCTGGACGACGATCTCCTCCGGCGTATCCTCGTTCGCTGAGGTCACCTCGAGCACGGCGGGACTGACCTCCAGCTCATCGCGGATACGCCCCATGAGCGCCGCCAGAACGGCTGGATCCCTACCGTGAGCGGTGAACCCCCACCGCGCGTCGGACTCATCCAGCTCGTCGTTCTCGATGCGGATCGTCACGCCCGGGAGGTCCGGCAGAAGCGGTCGAATCTCCTCCAGGAACTCCCGCTGTGAAGTCCGTGCTTCCGGCTCGAGGAAGAAGCTGAAGGTTCCGCCCCGGCTGCCGTACCAGGCCGCCATCGTTCCGACTCGAAGCGCACCGCGCACGGGTTCGCAGGCCTTGCGGATCTCTTCCATGACCTCGTCGGTTTCCCGCAAGGAGAAGAAGGGCGGGCACTCGACGTCGAACTGCACCTGGCTCGTGGCTTCCTCACCCCGGTGTTGCAGCTTCATCAGGTGCAGCGGCACCCACACGGACCCAAGCGCGCAAGCGCACACGGCGAGGGTCAGGAAGCGGTGGCGCAACGAGAAGTCCAGCAGGCGCTCGAAGCCCCGCGGGGCGTTGGAGGCGGAGTCGGCAGTTCCGGTCGGCTCCGCCGTCGACGGATCCTTGCGCCCGAACGGGACGTAGACCATGGCCAGCGGAACGACGATCAAGGCAACCCCGAGACTCGCGATCAAGGAGTAGCACACCGGCAGACCCAGCTCGGACAGCATGCGATTGATGGTCGAGTTGCCGCTCAAGAAGATCAGCGGCAGAAACACCGCCACGGTCGTGAGCGTCGCCAGGGTGATCGCAAGGGCCACCTCTTGCACCCCAGCACGGGAGGCCTCGCGCGGTGCCACCCCGCGCTGGCGTTGCCGGAAGATGCTGTCGGCCACCACGATGGCGTTGTCGATGAGCATGCCGATCCCCAGGGTGAGACCGCAGAGAGAGAGGATGTTGAAGGTGCCCCCCTGGGCGAAGATCATGACTACTGCGATCGTCAAGGACAGCGGAATCGCCGCGGCAATCAGCAGCGTCAATCGCAAATGTCCTAAGAACAAGAACAGCACGACCACCGCGAGTAGGCCACCCCAGAGACAAGTTTGCTGAAGGCCTGCCAAGGAGGCCTCGATGATCTCTCCCAAGCTGAGGTAGGGAATGAAGCGGAAGCCAGCCAGGCGCGGGTCCCGCCCCAAACGCTCGATCTCGGCGTTCACCGAGTCACAGGTCTGGACGGTGTTGGCCTCCGACTCCTTGAGTATTTGTACGATGCGACAAACCTGCCCATCCACCCGCGCCATGAAAGTGCGCAGCCCACGGCGGAAACCGACTTGGGCGATCTGACCGAGGACCAAGGAGTCATCGACCGGGTAACTCCGCAGTTCATCGAAGTCAGCGAAGCGAGTGGCAAGCCGCAGTAGGTATCGCCTGCCCCCGTCGTCGACGACTCCTCCCGGGGCAATCAGGTTGTCTTCGCGCAACCGTTGGATCAGCCGCTGAACGTTGACGCCGTAGGCGCGGACGGCATCGGGGTCGAGTTCCAGCTCGACCTCACGATCGACGACGCCGTGAATGTCGACGCGAGCCACGCCATCGAGGGCCTCGAGCCGGGGGCGAACGACATTCTCGAGCAAGGCATCGGGTTCCTCGACCGTCTCGTCGAAGCTCACCGCCATCATGAACACTGGAAAGTCGACCTCGAGGTTGAAACGAAACAGCCGATAGCGGTCGGTGCCTTCGGGTAAGGACGGCAGGAGGCGCTCCATCCGGTCGCGGATGTCGTCGTAAACTGCCGTCCCATCGCTCTCTGGCCCGTAGTAGACCGTGATGCGACAGGAGTCCGAACGCGACCGGCTCTCCACCCGAGTGACTCCAGGGATCGTCCGCAGCAATTCCTCGGCGGGTTCCGCAACCCGCTCCATGACCTCACGCGGGGTCGAGTCCGGTACCGAAATCGACACCGAGACCTGCGAATCGCGAAACGGCGGCATGGCCTGAATGGGAATCCGCTGATAGGCGATGAGGCCCACGACCCCCAACGTCAGGAGCAGCATCAGCACGGTGACCGGGCGGCGGATCGCCACCGCCAGCAGCGCGGACCGCTCCCGAGTCATTGGTGCACCTCAGCCGGTCGCACGCGATGCCAGCGGCTGACGAGGGAGTAAAGGACCGGGATCACGACGAGGGTGAGAACGGTGCTCGAAAGCAGTCCGCCGATCACGGTGAACGCGAGAGGTGCCCGAATCTCGGCGCCAGCCCCCGACCCCAAGAGGAAGTCGAGTGACTCAGGGTGCGGGAAGCTGGAGAGCACCCCCGTGAGCGGGATCATTCCCAAGACCGTGGTCAGAGTGGTCATGAGAATCGGCCGCAAGCGGAGACGGCCGGCCTCGATCAACGCGTGGTAGGTGTCGTGCCCCTGCGACCGCAGACGATTCACCAAATCGAGCAACACGATGGCGTTGTTCACTACGATGCCCGCGAGCACGATCATCCCGATGAACGACATGATCGAGAACCCCAAACCCATGACATACAGGGTTGCCACGACGCCGACGGCTGACAAAGGGATTGCGACTAGAATGACGAAGGGTTGCAGCAGCGACTCGAACTGCGAGGCCATGACCACATAGACCAGGAACACCGCAAGAAGCAGCGCCCCGAGGAGCGAGGCGCGGGAGTTCTCCATCTCGCCCTTCTGCCCCCCGATCACGACGTCGAAGTTGGGTGGGATCTCGACCGTGGTCAGACGCTGTTCGATCGCTCGCGATGCCCCTGCAAGATCGAATCCTGACAAGTCTGCGGCCACCACGGCAGCTCGCTGCTGGTCGATGCGACGAATCTCGGCGGGTCCCTCCCGGACCTCCCAACCGTCAATGAGGTCGCGCAAGGTCCAACCGGCGGCGGCGCCGCGTCCGGGCGCAACCACGAGGGACAAGATGTTCTGGACGGAAGCTCGGTCCTTCTCCGAGATCTGGACGCGCACGTCGAGCTTCTGGTCACCCTGACGGAAACGAGTCGCGACTTCGCCGGTGTTCTTCTGCGTAATGACCGCGGCCATCTCGGCGCTCGTAATTCCGTACTTCATCATGCGGTCGCGGTTGGGTCGTAGGTGAACCTCGGGGTTACCGCGCCCGACACTCGCGCGCACATCCCGCAGGCTGGGCACGTCGCGGACGATGTCCGCTACCTCGTTCGCGAGGCGGTCGAGGCGATCCAACTCGTAGCCACGGATCTCTACCTCGATTGGCGTCTTGAAGCTGAAGAGCACGGGTCGCAGGATCTCGAAGTCGTAGTCGCGCACGCCAGAGAAGATGTCCTCGACCCGCGCCAGGACCCGTCGCTCGAGTTCGCCTGGACTCTCATCGGTGCGCTCCAGTCGGAGTCGAAAGCGCGCCGTGTGGTCCCCTTCCCGGGAGGAGGTCACTTCCTCGGGGTCGACGCCGATGGTGGTCGCGACCGCGGCGACCTCCGGCACTCCAGCCAGCAGGGTCTCGAACGCCTCGACCTGGCGGGCGGTCGAGTCGAGCGGTGTGCCCACCGGGTACGAAACGCGGATCGTGAACTCACCTTGCGAGACCTGTGGGATCAACTCGGACCCGAGTTTCCCGGCGAGCCACGCGGCAACACCCAAGGAAACCAGCGCCAGTGCCACGATCGGGGCCCGGTGCCTAAGGGCGAGGCGCAGCACGACTCCGTAGGCGTGATCCGTCCAGAAGAGCAACCGGGCGAACAACCAGCGGGGCGCAAGCCCCAGCAGGCGGCCCACGGACGCAATCAACCAACCCACGCCAACGACCCCGAACAAGAGGAGCAGGTAGATCCCGAGCAACGAGTAGCCAATCAGGTCGGCCACGAAGAACAGCGGCAAGCCGGCGAGCAACAACGGCAACGTGAGCCAATAGACCCAGCGAGATCGCTTCGCGCCGAAGAACGATCGCGCGGTTCGCACACAATGCGGCGGCCACCAAAACAGGCGCGGACGGGAGCGCCCTCGCTTCGACTCCGGGAGCGCGAGGCGCGCGGCAAGCGCTGGAATCAAAGTCAGCGACGCCACCAGCGACGCCACTAGCGAGAACACCACCGTCAAAGCCTGATCGCGAAAGACCTGCCCCGCTACCCCTTCGACGAAGGCGATGGGCAGAAACACCGCGACCGTCGTCAGCGTCGACGCGAACACCGCACCCGTGACCTCCGAGGTCCCGAGCACGGCGGCCTCGAAGGCGCCATATCCGCTCTCTCGCTTGCGGAAGATCGACTCGAGAACGACGATGCTCGAGTCGACGAGCATCCCGACGCCGAGAGCCAATCCGCCGAGCGACATGATGTTGAGCGTGAGGCCGCCGAGTTGCATCGGCGCAAAGGTGCTGACCACCGAGAACGGAATCGACAGCGCCACGACGAGGGTGTACGCGAAGCGACCCAAAAAGAAGTACAAGACCAGGACGGCGAGCAGGCCTCCGAGAAGTGCCGTCTGACGCAGGTCGCGGATCGAGCTTTCAATGAAAACCGACTGGTCCGAGAGCACCGACAACTCGACCCCTGAGGGGAGGCGCGCCACGACGTACTCTGGACGGGCGATGTAACGGGGGCCCCTCTTCTCACGACCCACAGCGGAGCCCTCGGCGTCGTCGACTTCGAGGTCCGTCGTGCGCCTGGCGCCAACGGTCGCACTCGGGTCCGCGGCCGGCGGAGGCTGGGCCTCCTGCTCTTGCCACTTGCGGTATTTCTCCTGCTCCGCGGGACTGCCGAACAACCGCGTCCTCACGCCGTCGGCGAGCGCCACGATGTTGGCTCCGGCCTCACGATAGATCTCCACCTTCACGGCAGGACGACCGCCGATACGGGTAATGACGTGTTGTTCCTTGTGGGTCGAAGTGACCGTCGCTACGTCGCCGAGACGGACCACCGAGTCTCCGTCACGACGGACCGGGATGAGACGCATCTCATCGAGCGCCGTCAGCTCGTTGCGGGTCCGAACGACATACGATACGTCTCCTTCGCGCAGGAGCCCACTCGCGCGATCGAGGTTCTCCTCTTCGATGCGGCGGGCGATATCGGCGACCGAAAGTCCGCGGCTCCGAATCAAGTCCTCGTCCACCTCGATCCGAATCTCCTCCTCGAGACCACCCGCGACCTTCACCGCCGCTACGCCGGGCAGATTCTCGAGGCGCCGCTCGATCTCCTCCTCGGTGAGTTCGCGGAGACGTCGCAAGTCCATGTCGGCCACGACGCCGATCTGGAGCACGGGATCGAGGTTTGGGTCGTAGCGAAGGATGGTCGGCCGCTCGGCCTCGTCGGGCAGGAACGTCTGGTCGAGTTTCTCGCGAATGTCTTGGAGCGCCGCCTTCATGTCGGTGTCCCAAGCGAACTCGAGGATGACGTCGCTCGACTCTGCGCGAGACACCGATGACAGGCGGCGCACGTCCTTCACTACCGACAGTGCCTGCTCCAACCGCCGCGAGACTCGATCCTCGACGTCTTCGGGGGCCGCACCCGGGTACTCCGTACGCACGGTGATGTTGGGGTAGGCGATCTCCGGCATGAGGTCGAGCGGAAGCCGAGAAAGCGACAGCAGGCCAAAGACGAACACCGCGATGGAGATCATGAGCACCGCGACCGGTCGGCGCGTCGCGAGGTGGACCAGCGAGTTGGCGTGACGCAGTTCGGCCCCCGAAGCAGCGCCGGCCTCACCTCCCGCCGCCGGTGACTGGGTGTCGATCACCGCGTCATGCTTCTTCCGGGTTGGTGGCGCTCGCCGCTGCGGGCCCGGCCGCACCCGCTGGGGTCGTCCCCGCAGGTTCGGTGTAGATCTCGACCGAGGCGCCGGGAAGCAAATGGGTGTGACCGCGCACGATCACTTGGTCCCCATCGGTCAACCGGGACAAGGGATCGGGCACCGAGTCGGCGAGCACCTCGACCTGCTCGGCCGTCTGGAGCCCCACCGGAATCACCAGCCGGACCGCACGGTCGTCACGCACCACGAAGATCACCGAGTCCTGGCCCTCGAACAGGCGGGCGCGCTTGGGCACGAGCAGCGCGTGGTCATGGACCGCGAGGTCGATCTGCGCGGTGATGTAGATCCCGGGCCGCAGGACCGCCTCCGTGTCGGCCACCGAGATTCGGACCTTCACGGTTCCCTGCTCGGGATCGACGTTTGGGTGAATCACGTCGAGCCGGCCCGCGAACTGCCGCCCTGGGTAAGTCTCCGCGCTGAGCTGGACGGACTGTCCTTCCCGCAACGCCGGCAGATTCCGTTGGGGAACACGCACTTCGCAGTAGAGGCTACGACGGTTGACCACGCTCGCGACGAGAGCCCCGGTTTGCACCATCTCGCCTGGCCGCACCTCGAGGAACGCCACGGCTCCGTCGATCGGCGAGCAGATCTGCGTGCGGCTCAAGTCGAGCAGGGCGCGATCCCAGGCGAGCTTCGCCTGCTCGACGGCTATGGTGCTCAGCTGGTGTGCGACCTCGGCCTTCTCCCGAGCGACACGCGCCGTGGCCTCGGCGAGACGAGCTTCCTCGAGCGCATACCGCTTGCCCTCGTACTCTTCTTGGGTCAGCGCCCGGTTCTTGCCGGTCGACGCCAACTCCTCGAAACGCGCGAACTCCTTGGTGGCTTTCTCCAGTGCCAGACCGCGAAGCGCCTCGTTCTGGCCCGCTTCCACCTTCTCGAGTTCGGCCGTTCGCTGGCGCGCGAGTGCCTCGAGGTGCGACTGCTCGCGCTCGCGCGCCGTGAACCGGAGTTCACGGTCATTGAGTTCGACGAGGACTCCGCCTCGCTCGACGAGGTCACCCTCGCGCACGGCGACGCGAACGACCTCCTCCGAGACCCGGCTCGTAATGTCGATCCAGTTCTCGGCGCGCAAGTCGCCGCTCAACGTGAGCTGGTCGCGGATGACCCCGCGCGTCGGTCGAACCACTTCCACGAGCGTCGGCTTCGCGGACGGTCTCTTGCTAGCAGCCCGGTCGCCGGTCGCGGAGTCCGCGGTCGAACCGGCGGTCGGCTCGCTCGCGTCGCTCCCGGTAGCGGCGGAGTTCGAGGCTGGTGCCGATGCACCCGCGGCCGCAGCGGCGTCGGCCGCGCCGGCATTCCCACGTGATGATCGACTCGCTGGATCCGGGCCGTCCTCGGGCGGCGAACACCCCGCAGCTACCGACAGCGCGACGAGACACCCCAACGCGGCAAGACCGCATCGCCACCTCGCTCGTTGGGGACTCAACGCGACCATGGATGCTCCTTCAGTGCGTGCGGCAGGCGCTCACGAGCGACTCCCGAGGCGCGACGCCAGCGGGTACCCTTCGGTGACCGGCCCGTCAAGCAAACCGCGGACCGGCCTCGCGGGCCAAGGGCGCCCGGAACGCCACCGGCCAAGAAACGAACGCGGTTGGGAAGTACGCGCAGCTCGTGGCGTGTCATTCTACTCGCGCTAGCGCTTCACGCCACACCCCGTGCGGGCCCGACCTCGACGACCAACCGCCTTCGGTTCCAGAGCGGGCTCCTACGAAGCGAGCCTCGCCGGGCAACCCCAAGGGGTTGCGACCTTGGCCGCAGGCCGCGAGGGCTTTCGAAAGCCCCCCTGGAGAGAATCTGAGCCCAAACGCAAGCGCGTATGCGCTTGCCTGGGGGCTAGAAGCAAGGCCCAAGGGCGTCCATCGTCGGGTCCAGCCCCGCCGATGGGAACGGGTACGCGGGGGCCGCGCCGCCCGTGAATAGGAAACCGAGCAGGGCGATCGCGTCGGCGATGTCGACCGAACCGTTGTCGTTCACGTCCGCCGAGTCCGGGCACGGGAAGGCGGGTCCATTGGAGAACAAGAAGCTCAGCACGAAAACGGCGTCGGCAACGTTTACCTGGTTGCTCCGGTCCGCGTCGCCCCGGCGAAAGAACGTCGGCAGCGGCAGAGCGAAAGGAAGCACGGTCACCGCGCCGTCGATGAGAAACGGAGAGCGACTCTGACCGCCCGCCTCGATGAAGATGTTCGAGATCGGGAAGGGCGAGCCGAGACCATTCGCCAAGTCGAGCACGGTCACTTGGTTGGTCGGCGCCAACGAGTCGATGTTCAAGATGATGTCGAGGATCCGCTGGTTCTGCCCAGGCGCCAGGGTGCGGCCGTCCGCGGGCGGCAGACTATCGTAGATGACTCCGGCGGTCATGAAACAGCCGGCCGACTCGATGTTGACGACGTAGAACTCGGGAGTCAGCAGCGCGGTCGTGGTGTTGGCATCGGTAGCCGCGAACACATCGACGACGTCGCAGTCCCAACTCATGGACACCTGGAATCCTTGCATGGGCTGCAGGTGGTTCACCAGGATCGGGATCTCGACGTCGGTCTGACCTTGGATCACCGAGACACTGGGAATCCGCATGATGCGCGTCGCCGGAGTGACCTGAACCGAGTTCGGCACGGTCACCGAGTCGTTGCCGCCGGGTCCACTGACCGTGAGCGACACCGAATAGAACCCGGTTGCATGGTAGACGTGCTCGGGGTCCTGCTCCGTGCTGGTGCTGCCGTCCCCGAAGTCCCAAAGCCACGACTCGATGACACCCGTGCTCTGGTCCGCGAAGGACACTGAGAACGGGAGTTCCCCCACCGAGCTCCCGGTTGTGAAAGCGGCAACGGGCGGCGTGGAGTTGTTGCGGTAGTAGACTTCGCCACCCCGCTCATAGGCGACATGCACGAAGCCGAGGCTGTCGACATCGAATGCGGCTGCCGTCTCGACTTCGGCACTCACGGTCAGATTCAGCGGCGCACCAAAGGTCGGGCCGTTCGCGACCACGAGCCAGAGATCGCCCTGTTCTTCGTACAACACGAATGGGATCCCTGCCGTCGAAACACGGATCGTCGGCGCGGTGCTCGCGGCGGCGGAATTCGAAACGTTCACCGGTGCGGAGAACCCGCCGCCGGCCTGCTCCT
The DNA here is from genome assembly GCA_050246115.1 of Planctomycetota bacterium. Taxonomy (GTDB): domain Bacteria; phylum Planctomycetota; class UBA8108; order UBA1146; family JAJFFE01; genus JBFWWP01. Next base: position 12,326 of record JBFWWP010000044.1, on the reverse strand, counting down.
GGCTGAAGAAGATGTCGCCGTCGCGTTCGAACACGATGCGCGCGAGGCCATTGGGGCCAGTGTCGATACTCGGGTGACTCTCCGGCGACGCCGAGCTGGTGACGGGCACCTCGGCTCCGAGCGAACCGTTCCCGGAGCGAAGGAAGATGTCGCCGGCGCGCTCGTAGACGACCACGAGGTCACCGTTCGCGGTGATCGCACTACTCGGTGCGTCGCCGGGGCCGACGCTCTGCGGCGCCGAAAGCCCGAAAGCGACCACCAGGGTGGGGCCTGCAACGAGGTCATCGCGCACCCAGACGGCTTGTCGATCGGGCGAATCGAGGGAACTGGTCAGGCTCGGACAACGCTCGACCTCGGGCTCTTGCCCCAGCGGAACCGGAGCGCCGAACGGACCACCCGGATTCTGGGCGTAGAACACGTCGGCATTGCCGTTCGTCCACTCGAAGCCGACCGTAACGAGCCCCCCCGAACCTACCGTGAGACTCGGGCGAGCGCGGGTGCCGCTACCCGCCGCCACAGTGAGGGTGCCTGGGTTCTCGTGGGGGCGACTCGCGAAGCGCACCTGATCGCCATCGACGAACACGAGAAACGCGGAATCAGCCGGCCCGACGAGAAGCTCCGGCTCGCGAGCCAGAGCCATCCCCGAAGAGAGTTGGATCTCCGGGTTCAAGTCCATCGCGAGGAGCGATGGCGCAATCAGTATCGCTGCCCAGAAGGCTGCGTAGACTCCCCAACGACTTCGCAACCCGTGAACCCGGGGTGCGTGGGGGCGGAGAAGGGCTCCATGTCGTCCGTCCATTGCGCGCTTCTCGGACATCGATGAACTCCCGAATCTGAAAATGAGGGCCTCCGCCCCTGGCGAGCCGCCAGCTGCGCTGCCAACGGCAGCAAGAGGAACCCTACGGTTGTGTGAGTCGTCTGAATGGGATTCGCAAACCCGGAGGGATTCTAGCAGCGAAGCCGCGTTGCCACCAGCCACTAACGCCGCGGGTGGCGCGTCATAAGTGTTCTCGAGCGCGCGGTTTCTTGATCAAGATCCCCGCACGGGCTTTCGACTCCCACGACCTGGCGGCTCCAAGCCCCCGAACCCAGATCAAGCGCATTCACGAGCAACTCCGGTTCGAACCGTCACCACCCGCGGAAGGCGGGCGTTCTGGGGTGAGTCAGCGCTCGGCGCCCAGCTCGTGATCGTCAATTGCTGTTGATCAAATCCGGGAGCGCGCGGTCACAGCCCCGAACTTCGATCGAGACGCGGCGTGGGATGAGGGAGATCGGCAGGTCGAGCGATCGCGGCTTCGACGCAGCCGCGAAGGGGGCTTTCGAAACCCCCTCGAGGAGACTCGGGGCCCGAAGCGAGCGCGGCGTGCGCTCTACGATCCCAGAAAAAAATGAAGAGGAGCGAAGGAGTCGATCCTCCGCTCCCCTTGCTTTACTGGCGACGATCAGACTGGTCCCAGAAGTCGTACTTCGGTTTGGCGCCCTGCAAGGCTGCCGGACCAGATTTCTTCTTCCGCCAGGATCCGAAGGCTGGGGCGGCCGGAGCCGCCTCTAGCGTTTTCCCGCTTTCCGCTTGGTCTTCTTGGAAGCTTTCTTCTTCGAAGCCTTCTTCTTGGAAGCCTTCTTCTTGCTGGCTTTCTTCTTCGCCATTTCGAACTCCTTCAGGGGTTTCCCCCTCGGTCCTGATGCCTAGACCCCTACCTCCACCATGGAGGGAGGGACGTCACGGAGCGACCCCCCGACGTCGGGAGACGCTCCCCCAACACGACCCGCGTCGCCGCAGGCCCACCGCGAACGACAACCCCACGGACAGCGCACCCACACCCCCCACGGGCTTTGTTGGCCCCGCTCCGTCACTCGTCCGACTACTCCGGAGGACAGATCCCCCACTCCGAGGAAGTCGCGACGAACGAAGAACGAAACCTGAACGCTGATCCGCTTGGTTGCCTCTCGAGATTTCCAAATTGCTGTGACTTGAGTTTCTGCGCCAGTCGTCGGACGCCGATCGGCCCCCGCAAGCCAACGGCACGCGTGCAGCCTCGGGTCGAACTGCTTCGAAGATGGGCCGAGGCGCGGGCCTGACGTCTCGCTGACGACGCAGACCATCGGGGCCAACATCAGTGCCGATGCCGACATTACTGCCGGCGCCGATATCGGGAATGCCAACATCGGGGACGCAGCGACCCGTAATCATCGAACGCGCACGCGCGTGCCCGAGGCTCATCGAACGCGCACGCGCGTGCCCGAGGAGCTTGCACCGATCGCGGAATTGCAGAGCAAGTCCGATCATGACACTCCGAGTTCGCCACGGAGGTTGGGCCGGTCGTCACCGGCAGCCAACGGGCCGCTCCTTCCCGACATCCCAGCGCGCCCCATGAACTGCGCCAAAGGTCAGTCGGTCTTAGCCCACCCCACCCCACGCGCCCGTCGGTCGCATACGAAGGCGAGAAAAATCTCACCCCAGCGGGCCGGTCGTCCTCGCGGATCGAGGCCCCGACGAACGCTGCACACCCCGAAACCGCCCCCCCATCGGGGAGCGTTCCGACGCGCGCGTAGTCGACCTGCCCAAGTGCATCTTCGAAGCAGTTCGACCCGACCGCACCCGCG
>JBFWWP010000044.1:0-9622 GCA_050246115.1 Planctomycetota bacterium | reverse complement strand
CTGCAGCCGACGGGTACGGGCGCACAACTCTCTACGACCTCTGTTATCGTATGAATGCGCCGGACGAATTCAATCCTGTTTCGACATGTGGAGTGATTTTTTTTTGCCGACGAGAACGACGCGCAAGACCGAAGTCGTGGTCGTGCGAACAGGTTCGCAAGCCACTCACGCATCGTTGTCGGGCATCGCGAGCGCGCGTGCGCTCCGTGAAGCGGAGTTCGTGAACGTCACGGAGAACGCACGAAGGGGGCGTGATTCACCCACCGACAAGAGTCAGCGGATGAAGCGTAGCGAGTGCAGACAAGCTTGCAGGGCGCGCTGTTCCTGCGGCTCGACCGGCGTGGGAAGCTGGAGTCCGATCAGGTAACACATGCCGTCGCGCTGCAGGAGGATCTCGGAAAAGACGACACGGTCCGGCACCTCGCCGTCCAACACGAGCGCGCGCTCGAACCCGATCTGTTGCTCGCGCTCGGACAGAATCGCCACGCCGGGAAGATCCTGCTCGAAGGCACGAAGCAGTTGCTCACGTGCAGTCTCCGCGTCGATGGTCGCCTGTTCGCGGTAGCTCACCAGGAGGCACGGGAACTGCCCGTCCGGCGACTTCTGCACCCGAATCACGCCCTCGAGTTCCTCGACCCGCCAGCCCGCTGGCGGCGCGAGCGCGAGGCGTGCTGCGGCAAACTCGACTTCGGGAGCGAGGTCCATCGGCGGCAGGGTAACGGTGACGTCGGGACGTTCGGTGGGCGCGGGGTCATCCGGCGCCGTCGCGACCTCGGTCACGCGCGAATCCGATGGGCGAAACCCACGCATGGGCATGATGTCTTCGATCTTGTTCGGCAGTTCGACCAAGACGCGCTGCTCGACGATCGGCTCCCGATTCGGCGCCGAGGAAGACGGGGACGGCCGCTCTTGCCGAAGTTCGTCCTCTTCACGCGGATCCAGGATCACCTCATCGATGAACCGGCGGTGGATGGTCATCTGCCCGTTGTTCCAGCCCAAGACGATCTCGTCATCGCTGCGCTCGACGACCTTGCCCTGGATAATGTAGCCGTTCTTGAGAAACACACTTCCCGCGTCAGCCACGTCTGCGATGGCGAAGATCGAAACGCTGACGAGCGTGAGAATCGAAAGCCGCATCGGGTTCATGGAAACTCCTTGGCGCCTCGAGAGCGTCTCAGTTGTCTCGGTCGAGGGTTGGATTCAAGTGGTGCGAGAGCGATCGACCGACCCACTGCCGAAACTCGACCACCGCAGCCGTCGGCGTTGCCCCGGGGTCGTTCGTCGGCGGCGCCCCCTCGGTCGGTGTCGACCCTTCGGGATCCGCGGGAGTCGGATCACCCGCCGTGCCCGTGCCGAGTCGGTCTGGGCCGGGCTGCGGTCCCCCGGGGGACGGGTCCACAGGGTCCGCGGGTAGGGTCGGATCCGGATCGGTCGGGTCGCCGGACGCCGGGTCGGTCGCGTGCGCGACCTCACGCGGGTTTCGCGAATTCCCGAGCTGATCGCGGTAGATATCGAGGCCGAAGTAGACCGCCCCCACCAGCATCGCCGCCACCGCCAGCATGGGCAGCCAACTACGATGGGTCGCAGACGCGCCTTCGCCGCCGAGGCCCAAAGCGGCAAGCTCCGGATCGAGGGCGTCGGATGGGGAAACGAGTTGGTACGAGTCCCCTTCCGCCGGGAGCATCGCAGTGATGTCTTCGACATCCTCGAGTTCGGGCAAGGCCTCGGACTTGGACCACGCCCATCCCGAGTCGTCGGGTTCAGCACTGCCCACCCCGACGGCGTTCTCGACGGCCTCGAAGTCGTCGGTATCCACGGCGTCGGTCGGCATGGACTCGGTCTGACTGCTCTCGCCGAGCTGGGATCGCAGGCCCGCGCCGCGCACTTGGAGATCGGGTCTCGAGACCCGAGGTTCCTGGGAGCGGACTTCCTCGATCTCCGGCAGGTCCGCTGCCGCGTCCAGATCGTCGGTCGGGAGCAGGACGACGACGTCCTCGGTCTCCAGGGTAGCCTGCACCAGTGCTTCTTCGGCCGGGGTCCGCGGCCGCACGGAGTACCCCACGTCCTCGGTCCCGAGGGCCGCCGCGTCGAAATCGCCTAGGTTCTCGGTGTCCAGAGAATCGCCACCCGGGGGCCTCCGCAGTGGATCTCGGGGAGAGTCGGGGTCTCGGGGGCGCTTGTCCACGGCCATCGTTTCCTCTTTCATTGCGCAGCCCACCGGATGTGGGGTCGTGAGGAAGACTACAATGGGACTCGCGAGATCGTCAAACCGGCCCCGGCGCAACGCCGAGCGACTTGGTTCGTCTTTGACATCGGGCTGCCTTGGTTCGGGCTCGGGTCGCGGTTCGAACGGCGTACTCGGCGTGGCAGGGCCGGAAACTTGCCGTCATGATCCGGTAAGCGACCGGGCGGGCTTCGCTGACCCGTTGCGGATTGGCGGGAGGCGAATCTGAGAATCGCACGAGATCAAGGGTGAGCCGATGGCTGAGGCCGTAGAACGAAGACCCATCGAGCTCGAACCTGCCTTGGTACAGCGAGCCCTCGCCGGCGAGCGCGCGGCGTTCGATCAGATCGTCGAACGCCTGTGGGGTCCGGTCTTCGTGTACGTGGACCAACGGGTGAACGATCGGGAACGCGCGCGCGACCTGACCCAAGAGACGTTCTTGCAGGCGTTCGCCAAACGGGGCGATGTGCGCCGCGACGGATCGTTGGTTTCGTGGGTGTTCGCCATCGCCTCACGGAAAGTGATCGATCTGTACCGCCGGGCGCACCTGGACCCGGGCCCCGTGGCCCGCGATGAAGGCCGCGAACCGAGAGACCCGGCGGCCGGGCCCGAGGAGAGCCTCGAGACCCAAGAAGAGTCGGCCCGGCTGAAGCAGGCGGTTGCGGGCTTGGACGACCTCTATCGAACCGTGCTGATCCTGCGCTACTGGTCGGGACTCACGCCGGCACAAATCGCCCGGGCGCTCGCGGAGCCCGAAGGGACGATCCGCAACCGCCTGTTTCGCGCCCACCGGCGCTTGCGGGAGATCTTGGACCCGAAAGCGGCAAGTTCGACGGTGGCACCGGGCAGCAGCAAGACCGCGCAGGGTGCCCCGGCCACGCACGCCGAGGACGCGTCGTCGGATCTGGAAGAAGAAGAGCCGCTGGTCGGCTCGAAGTCTCACGAGGAGAACTCACCGTGAACGCGAGGTTGGTTTCCTGCGAGGAGTGCATCGAGGCCTGGTTGGATCACGCAGCGACCGCCGACGGGGGCGCGTGTGGCGAGAAGGGTCGCGGGAACGGCACCGCTCGTGACGCCGTTCAAGCGTCCACGCCGCGCGGTGAACACGAGTCGAACGGGGATTCGTCAGCCGTCGCAGAGATGACTTCCGCAGCCGTGACCCGGCACCTTCGCGAGTGCGCGAGTTGTCGAGAAGAGATTCGTGCGCTGGGTCGCGAACAAGCCGCTCTGCGTCGGTACTTTGGCACCGTGACCGTCCCACCGCCTCCGCCGGCGCTCCGGGGTGCGCTCCAAGCCGCGAGCGGGTATCCGCGACGAACGTCGCTGACCGTGATGCCCACCCTCATCGCACTACTGCTCCTCGCGCTCCTCGGGGTAGCGGCCTTGGGCTGGGTCATCGCGCAGCACCTCCTCGGCGGATCGTGACACGACCCGCAGGTTAGCCGCGGTCGAGTTCCTCCGACCAGACCTTCGGATCGAGCACCTGACTCCGAATCAACGCCCGGGCCAAGGCAGCGACGACCGGATCCGCGATCTTGTCGACCAGGGTTTGCTCGAGTGGCGGGCCACTGAAGCCACCGGCGAGGTTAGGGTACTCGGCATAGAAGCGGTGGATGCGCTCGAGGATTCGAGAACGAGGCGCAAGCGCAGTCTCGACCATGCAACTGGTCAAGAACTGGATCTCCTCGATCGCTTGGAAGTCGAGTGGTTCACTGATCGCGAGCAAGATCAGGTCGGGGGACTGGCGGAAGGGCAAGACACAATGGCGCTCGATCACCGTGCGCGGGATCTTCGCCATGAGCTGGGGATCCAGCGTCCGCGATTCGAGATCGATGGCGTGCATGTGCTCGCGACGCGCAACGAAGGCGTTCAGACGATCGTCCGATACGAAGCCCAGCTTGCGGATGATATCCGTCAAGCGCCCGCCGATCGCGGCCTGGTACTCCGTGGCCGTCTGCAACTGGGCGTCGCTGATCAAGCCTTGCTCCACCAGCTCCCGCTGTAGCGCAGACTCATCTCCTCGAAACCGCTCGATCATGGGTCCTTCTCGGTCCTACTCGGGGATCAATCCCGAACTGCCTTCACGACGGGGCACGGCTCTACCGAACGGGAAGCGCGGCGCCGGTCGAGCGGTCTTGCCGCGGTGAAAGGACGGGAGCCCCGACGGCCCGACACCTCCGTCCGATGATCCCGAATGCGGCGGGGCGGCGCAAGGTGGGCTTGCGAGAGCCTCTGCTTCCAGCACCCGGGAAAGAAGGCGCGCTTTCGTCTGCGGAGGTTCCGAAGGCCCGCTTCGGCACGGTGCCCCGCGTCGACTTCAGCCACGCGTCCATAGGACCGTCGGCTCACGTCGCAATGCGCCAACCGGACCTGCCCGCGTGCTTGACTTGGATCAAGCGTGGGCAGCATCCGGACGTACCGCGTCCAAGAACTTCGCTTCCGAGAGTTCCCCACCGCAGAGCCCGCAGTGCCCCTCACTCGCCTCGCCAGCCTGGGGGTAGTTGACCATGCGAGCGCAGTTCGAGCAGCTCTGGACCGCATAACCCTGCTGGGAGAGTATCGTTCGCACCTGCTCCGCCGACAGCACGCCGTTGCGAACGAGGATCTCGCCCATGCGAAAGCGGAGGTTCACACGCCGCAGACGCTGCTGCTCGAGAATCGCCCCCTCGACCTGGTTCAGGTCGGCCCAACCCCGCGCGAGCGCGATCTGTCCGAAGCTGCGATCCCCCCGCAAGAGGTCGTTCTCCTCGTCGGAACTGCGCCGCGCTCGCCGCCGAATGTGGTCCTCTGCGGCGCGCACCCACTCGTCGTCGATCAGCCCGAGGCGTAGGAGCTCCTGCAGAACGGCCTCGTGATCGCGGAGCTGTGACAACAGCAATCGCAGCTGGTCCTCGGGGACGATGTGCTGCTGACGAAGCATCCGAGCGAGCAGTCGTGTTTCGACGGATGTCATCGGATTCCGGCGCACTTTCCAGCAGCAACCCGGCAGCGCACGCTGCACCGGCGCTCGCAGAACAACTCCCTCCCGGCAGGAGAGAGAGGACCCGACGAAGTATAGCTTGGTTGCGACGGAGCGGCCACCGGGGCGCGTGGCCGGTTCAGGGTCGCCAGAGTATCCTTGGTCGGTGGGTCCATTTGGGCCCCCCTGTTGCAAGATCGCCACTCTTCCGAGAACGAGCCCATGACCCTGCGCGGCCAACTCGAACACTTCGGACTCGGCGAGTTGTTCCAAACGCTGGCTCTGAACCAGCACACGGGGACACTGTTCGTCGAGAGCCGGGGTGAGTCGAAAAGCATCTACTTCTCGACGGGCTCGATTTCCTTCGTCGGCCACGGCGCGGGGAAGTCCATGCGCCTGGGCGAGATCTTGGTCCGCAGTGGCAAAGTCACGGAAGCCGACGTCGAGCTCGCGATGCGGGAACAGGGGCAAGGAGGGAACCTCCTCGGCCGCATTCTCGTCGACCGCGGCCTGATCACCCAAGACGACATCCGCAACGCATTGCGCATCAAGGTCCAGGAGGAGCTCTACGACCTGTTCCTTTGGGAGCAGGGCACATTCGAGTTCCGACCCGACTACTGCCCTCCCGAACTCGCTGACCCACTGCAGCGCAACACGCAGGTGAGCATCGATCCCCAGGCGATCCTCATGGAGGGGCTCCGCCTGCTGGACGAACTCCGCGTTTTCCGGACCCACGTGTCCGACGCCCGCTCGATCATCGAGCGCGGGGTACCGTCGCTTCCGAGCGACGAGTCCAACTCTGCGAGCGACCTGCGACTGTGGGAACTGACCGTCGAGAGCAAGTCCCTGGAAGAGATCGTCCGTGCCAGTTCGGACTCACGCTTTCAAACCCTCAGGTCACTGCACCGTTTCATCGAGAACGGCTGGCTGCAGCCGATGTCGTACGGCGGGTACATTGCCCGCCTCGAGAATCTCATCAAGCGTCGCGACACCGAGGCCGCGTACTCCCTGACCCAGTTTCTCCTCGAGACCAGTGCGGAGGCGAAACGGGATCCCGCGTTCCTGTCGATGGCTGCGCAGTTCTTGATCGACCATGACCAGCGCGATCAGGCGGCAACGATCCTGCTCGAGGCGATGCGGCAGTACCAAGCGAACGGTCAGAACGACAAGGCTTGGGAAGCCGGCTCGGTAGTCCTGCGAAGAGGTACGCGGTCGGTCGAGCTGCTCCAGGCGCTCTGGAAACTCCGGGCTCAGGGCAACCCAAAACAGACCACACTCGTGTGGCAGGGTATCGTCGGTCGGCTCGAGGAGCAGGGAAGCTTCGCCGAAATCGAGGACTTCCTGCAGCACTTGTCCGAGGAACTCGGAAAGAGCCCGGCGTACTGGATGAAGCGGGCAGAGGCGTGCCGCAGCCTGGATCGCCGGGACGATGCCATCTCGTTCCTCGAAGTCGCGAGCGGCATGCTCACCGAGAAGCGCAATCTCGCCGACCTGATCCGAATTCACCGACTCATCTACGACATGGATCCGAAGCGTGCCGACACGCGCAAGCGACTGCAGCGACTGTTGGCGCTGGAGGAGCGAAAGGAAGCGCTCAAGTCGCGCAAGTTCTCCTGGGTCGGTGGGATCTCCATCGGGTTGATGGCGCTCTCGATCCTCCCCATCCGGTACGAACTCAACGCCCGGGAGCTCTTCCAGCGCGCCGACCTCATGGAGCGAGCGAGCGCGCAAGGACGCCAGTTCGACGAGGCCCGAAACCTGTACGCGCAAGTGGTCGAGAACTTCAGGTACTCCTCGCGTGTGGACGACGCGCAGGACCGCATCGCGCAGCTCCGCCGCATCGAAGACGCCCACCGCCGGGCGGAACAGGAGCGGCTGGAGGCAGAGCAGGAACGCGCGCGCCTAGAGCGGCAACAGAGAGTCGAGTTCGCCCAGGGTCTGGCCGCCCGTGCCGCCATCGCCGAGAAGAACGGTCAGCTCCAGGAAGCGCGCCGGCTCCTGGAGGAGCTACTGCGTGACTTCGGTCCACTGATCGACACCCAAAGAGTGTTGTTTCCGCTGCTCATCGAGTCGGAGCCGAGCGGCGCGACCGTCTATGCCGACGGGGTCGAGGCAGGCACGACGCCGCTCCTTCATAGGCTGAAGCCGCGGGGCCGATCCACGCTGCGACTCCAACTCTTGGGCTGCGTGGACAAGGAACTCTCGCACGAGGACACGGGCGTGGTCCGCATGAAGATCCAACTCGAGCGCGCCCCGATCGGCAAGTCGGGAATGCCGCTGGGGGTCGACGGCTCACCGACCGTAGCGGCGGGCTACATGCTGGTGCCGTGTCGCGATGGTTGGCTCTACTGTTTCAGCCGCGCCAGCCTGGATGTCCAGGAGGCGGTTTGGCGCCGCAAAGCGGGTATCGAGGGCCATCCCAGTGCCCGGGTGCAGACCTTTGGGAATCTCGTCTTGCTGAGTTCGGTGTCTGGGGTCGTCGACCTCGCTGCCTTGGCCGACGGCAAGACGGTGTGGTCGTTTCAAGCGGACACGCCCATCACCGCTCACGCGCTGCTGGCACCGACTCGCGAAGCCATCGCCATCGGCTGCGAGGATGGAGCGGTGCACTTGATCGACGCTGCCACCGGCAAGGCCAGCGCCACGGCCAGCGGCCAGTACCCCGTCGTCGATCTTCAGTTCGCCGACCGCCGCCTCCTCGTCGTCGATCGCGGGCGACGGCTGCGCACCTACTCACTGCCGAACCTCGGCCTGCTGCAGGAGAGCGAACTCGTGAGTTCCCCAACGGCCTTCCTGCCCGGAGGCAGAATCCTGCTCGCCGACGGACAGGTCGTGGGCGGTGGCGACGCCCTCCCGGCACCCTCGGCGGTCTCGGTCAGCGGCGACAGCGTCGCCGTCGGCGGACACGACGGCAGGTGGTTTCATAGCGTGGGTGACGATCAGGCTGGAGGATCCGTCCCCGGGGGCGTCGTGCACCCGCCCGTGCGCATCGAGGAACAGGTCTTCGTAGGCTGCACCGACCAGCGCCTGTACTGCTGTGGGCTCGATGGCGAAGTGCGCTGGTCCATTGCTGTCGGCGGATTCGTCTCGGGTGTCGTCGCGACCCCGGCCGAGACCCTCATCGTCTTCGTTCGCGACGGAACGATGGTCGAGATCCGGAGGAGCCACCCTTGAGACTCATGATCCTCTTGGCGCTCTTCGCGAGCGGACCGGGTAACGCCAACGATCTCTTGCTCCCCGATGAGCTTGCCCTGTGCACAATCCTCTCGGACCAGGAACTCCTCGTCTACGGGAAGTTCGAAAGCTGGGTCGGCGACTGCCTGAACCTCGAAGACTCCACGACCTGCTTCGTAGTCGACCCGAACCGCCAGTATTCGGTCCTCCGAGGCGCCGACTATCGCTCGATAAACCTGGTTCTGCGAGTACGGCGACTGCGCGGAGCCCAGCCGATGTATAGCGTAACCGAGGTGGAACGCGGACCCGAGCCAACCGAGTGGCTCTCCGCCCGCTTGCAAACGATCGGGCAGGTACCGATCCCTCGTCGGTTGCTCATCCTCGCCAGCGCCCTGCGGTGGAGTGAACGCTCCTCGAATGACCTGTTGCAAGCGACCGCCGCCGAGCAACTGGGCAAGGAACTTGCCGGGATCTCGCTGGCGACGGGTTACACCATGACGCCACAGGTCCTCGCCGATGTGATCGACCTGACGCGTCGTTACCTCGGTCCAGCGACGAACGACTCACTTCAAGGCGCGCTCACACTCGTCTTCGAGCGGGCCGCGAGCGACCCGCTCGGCGCGGAAGTGCTTCGATCCAAGGGCTACGTGCGCGACCGTGGCACGTGGCGTCCGGAGTCGGCGGTGCTGGCCGAGATCGGCATGGTGCGAGTCGGTGAACGATTCCTCACGCTGGAGGCCTCGCGTCTCGACCAGGAGGCAGCACGCTGGCTGAAGACCGGACGCAACGCCAGCCTCCTCCGCTCCCTGACGCCCCAGCAGTACGGAGTGTACGCCAAGACTGGCGAAGTGCGCGACGGCATGAACCACGCTGAAGCCATGACCGCCTGGGGCTATGCCGAGCGCGTGACTTGGCAGAGCCGCGACACGCAGTGGTTCGAGGCGTGGTTCTACGGCGAGCAGTGGATCTGCTTCGTCGACGGCCTCGCGTTCAGCTGGTCCGGACGCTGACACCGGGTCTCGAGAGCGTCAGCGCCCCGATGGAGCGACGCTCGTCGGCCGCGGCCTAGCCGCTCCAGGCGACATCCTCGCTCGAACTCAAGGACAAGCCCCCGGCTGCGCGCAGGTCAGAGTGCCCGGAGTGTCGTCGGTTCCACACTCCGGTGCGGGCAGCGGGCCAGCTTGACCGAACAACGAATCGAGGACGGCGATCGCGTCGGCGATGTCCAGAGCCCCGTCGTCATTGGCATCGCAGGCCTGCTGGCA
>JBFWWP010000043.1:33366-40126 GCA_050246115.1 Planctomycetota bacterium | reverse complement strand
GGGGTGGATCTCGACTCGTCGTCCGCCGGCGGCGACCAAGGTTCCGTCGGCGGCCAGTGTGAGCCAGGCTGTGCCCCAGGTTCGGTCGGGTCCGGGCACGGAGAGGATTCGATGTCCGGTGAGCGGGTTCCAGACGACGATCTCGCGGGGGTTGGCTTGTCCCAGGAGCCGTGTTCCGTCTGGTGTGAAGGTCGGGGAGCTGAGGCCCGCGTCGGTGCCGACACCCAGGAGAGCGACACGCTTGCGAGTGACCACGTCGATGACGCAGCCTTCGCCATCGAAGCCGCCGACGGCGACCGATCGTCCGGTGGGATCGTAGGCAAGGGCTTTGAGGCCATGTGCGAACGTCTCGATCGGTCCGATCGGGCGGCTCGACTCCACGTCCCACCAGACGCACGCGCCTGGGTCTCTTTCCTCGCCGTAGACCACGGCCAGGAGTCGCGCGTCGGGGGAGAAGGCAACCCCTCCGGGCTGGGGGCCATCGCGTCGAAGCTCACGATGTTGGGTGAGTTCCTGCGCATTCCAGACGATGACGCTGCCGTGTCGGGTCGGAGCGGCGAGCCACCGGCCATCGGCGCTGGCGTCGAACCGCATGGGGAAGTTCGCGGGTGGTCCGGCTTGCTCTCTCAAGACTCGCTCGAGTCGTCCGCTCGCCGCCTCGTGGACTACCAGCTCGCCGCGATTCGACAGCGTGACAGCGCGTTCACCGTCATCGAGCAGTACGGTTTGCGCCGGCGCGCCGACCAGGCTCGCAAGGTCCCAGCGTGCGACGCAGCGACCGTCGCTCAGGTCGTACCAGTAAACCAACTTGTTGGTCCCGTCGGGCACGCCGACTCGACGGCGTCGCTCGTCGACCACGGGTTGAGAGAAGTATGCGTCGGTCTCGACGACTTTCAGCACGCCGAGTTTGCGCCGCGGGTCCCAAGCACGGACGGTGCCGTCGGTGCTGCCCGTGATGAGCGTGTTCGCGTCGACGAACTTCGCACTGCCGACCCAGCTCCCCTCGTGCGCGCCCACCAAGGAGAGCCTACCGTTGGCGCATAGCTCCAGGCCGTACACCCGGGAACTGTACATGGGAATCACGGCTGCGCGTTGGCCGTCTGGGGAGACCGCGAGCTCCCCCCGAAGCTGCTCCGGCGCCACGAAGCGCTCGGCCACGGCGCCGGATTGCATGTCGCCGATCACCGCGCAGTGCAGGTCCTGCTGAATGTCATTGAAGACCGTGAGCGCGCGGTCGGTCCCGGGGATCCGCTCGATCAAGTCTTCGAATCCGCTCACACCGCGAACCTCGCCGGTGAGCATTTCGACCCATTGGCAGGGTGTCTGAGTTCTCTGGGCATCGGCAACGACCAGGGCGTGCAGACCCGAACCGTCGACCGCAACTCGCCGCGGCGGCGTCGGCAGTTGCGCGACGGTCTCCGGTTCGGCGTCGAGTGAAACCCGCACCACGGACTTTCGAGTGACGACGACGAAGTCGCGTTGCAAAGGCCGATAGCATGCGTGCTGCACGTCGGGAATCCGCAGCGAACGCAAGGGCGCGAGCGACGCAGCGTCCGCGAGGACGACCTCGCCGTCTGGCGCAGAAGAGAGGAGCACCGAAGCCGCCGGATCGAGCACGAAGGCGTTCTTCGAGATCGTTCTGGTCCAAGGAGCGTGGGTCTGTCGTTGGGCGAGTACGTGACCATCGCGAGGATCCAAGCCGACGACGTGACCGGTGTTCGTGAGCACCAGGATGGTCCCCGTGCCGTGCGCGAGAACCTCGACACCTTGAACGGAACCGGCGAGCGTCGTCGACCACAACCAGGGGTCGAGTCGCGCCGTGAGGTAGCGGTGCTCCCAGGAGCCTGGGTGTTGGTCGAGGACGGACGCGAGCGCGACCGCTACGCTGTTCTGCCCCTCCCACAGTTTGGCGCCAAGCAAGTTCACTTTGGCGGCATAGGCTTCTTGGTCGGCGTGGTCGCGCGCGGCGATCGCATCGCGCCGTTCCTGATCCAAAGACCAGCTCCACCCGAGCGCCATGAGGAATACGACGAGGAGTGCCGTCGTCGTCCCCGCAACGGCGAGCACATGCCGCTGTGCAAAACGACCGAGACGGTACGTCAACGAGGCGGGACGGGCATCGATCACTTCACCGGCGAGGAACCGGTCGAGGTCGGAGGCGAGCGCACGGGCGGTGGGGTATCGGCGCTCCGGGTCCTTCTCCATCGCCTTGAGCACGATGGTCTCGAGGTCACGAGGAAGCCGGGGGTCTCTTCGGCGCGGGCGTACCGGCTCACGATCCTGAATGTCCCGTAACAACTCGACCTGACTCCCGCTCTCGAACGCTGGGTGGCCGGTGAGCAGCTCGTACAAGGTGACGCCGACTCCGTAGATGTCGGCGCGAGGATCGGCCCAGCCGCGGATCGCTTCGGGAGCCATGTAGCGCGGTGTGCCCACGAGCGCCCCGCTGACGGTGATGTCCGCGGCTTGCTCGACTTTGGCCAGGCCGAAGTCCGCGACCCAGACCTTGAGTTCCGTGTCCAGGAGCAAGTTGCCCGGCTTGATGTCGCGGTGGAGCACACCGAGTTCGTGGGCCGAGGCCAACGCGCGTGCCACGTCGCGCCCCAGCGCCGCGACTCGTTGGTAGCGTGAAGGTACGCGCGATCGCGTGCCGTCTTCGCGTCCGTCAGACGTCGAGTCGTCCAACAGTCCCTTGCCGCCGGCGGCGATCACGTCGGCCAAGGAGCGACCTTCGATGAACTTCATGGCCATGAACGGAACACCGCCGGTCTCGCCGATCGCATAGACCGGGACGATGTTCGGGTGCTCCAGTCGTGCGACGGCGTGTGCTTCCCGGTGGAATCGCTCGCGCGAGGAGTCGGTGGCGTGGTGCGAAGCCAACACTTTGACCGCTACCCGCCTGAGCAGCGAGAGTTGCTCGGCCTCGTACACGACTCCCATGCCGCCGCGCCCGACTTCGCGCAGCAGTCGGTAGTCGCCGAAGGCCACGGGTACCCCGGTCGCCGCCGGAGGGAATGAGGACTCGCGAGCCTGATCGAGGAACACGATGGTAGGAAGAACGCCGCGCAGCTCCTTCGCGTGATCGGGGTGCGCCCGGATCAGCTCCTCGATCTCCGGGGCCGAACCTCGACGTCGAGCTCCCAGCCACTCGTCGACGATTCGGTCGACGGCATCGAGGCCGGGGTCGCTGCTGTCGAGTTGCTGGTTCGGGTCCATGATTCCTGCGACGCGAGCTGCGGGCTCCGAGGGGGGGCGACCTGCGCGATGTGCGCGGCTCGGAGGCCAGTGTCCCGGTCCATGCGGGGAGCGTCAAGCCGCAGCTCCAGTGGGCGCGCGAAAGAACCGGCGTCGGGGAAGGGGAGCGGAGCGGGGCGGGGAGGAGCGGGGCGTACCGCGCCCGGGGGGAGCGGGCGGGCCAATCCCGAATCCTTCATGAGTTACGGGCCCGAGCGACCCAGCTCAGCCACTCGGCTGGTTGAGGTCGCTCGGGCCCTCCAGGGGAGAGCGGGCTCAGGGGCAGTTGCCGTACGTTGCACAATCCAGGGCGTCGGCCGTCGGATCCGAGCCGCAGCCATTGCCAGGCGCCGGCAGCGGGTTCGGTGGGTTGCCGAACAACGCTGACAGCATGGCCACGGCGTCAGCCAGATTCAGGGCGGAGTCGTCGTTGCCGTCGCACGCGTCGAGACAGGGATTGGGCGACGGCGGGTTGCCTTGCGGAGGGAACAACCGCGTCAGCAACCAGACGACGTCGGCCAGGTTGTTGGCCCCGTCGCCGTTGCAGTCGCCGCGACGGAACGAGTCGGGCAGGGCTCCCGGCACGAAGTCGACGTGTAGCTCGAACGGTCCGCGGGAACTCGAGAAGCCACTCACGCGAATGAGCACGGTCTGTCCGGGAGTCATGAAGGTTTCGACGTACGAGTCGCGGAGCACGCCCGAGTCGTCGCCACTGCAGGCGGTGTTGTCGGCGCTGGAAGACCAGTCGTCGTTGCACGCGAGCTGGTTGGCATTGTCGCCAGGGCAGCCGGAGTGGAGCGACAGGACGGTGTCCATGCCCGTGTTGAGGCTCGGATTGTCGTGAGTGCCGCACGTGTCTACTTGCAACGTGCCGGGCTGGGTCGCCGTGTACTCGTACCAGAGATCGACGTTCGAACTAGACAGTCCGCAGGTTGCGCTACCGTCGTTGAAGGCGCTCGTGAGGTTGCCGAAGTAGGTACCGCCCGAGTTGACGACAATCGCGTCGGCACACTCGTCGTTCGGCGGAATGACACCCACCGTCAAGACGAAGTTGCTGGGATCGGCGGTCGAGAAGGAAGCGACGCGGATGTAGACGACCTGTCCTACCGTTACCTGGGTAGCGACCGACGAGTCCCGGCGGGTGCCAAGGTCTTCGTCCGTGCAGGGAACGACGCTGCTCACCGACCAGTCGTCGTTGCAGACGATCTGGTTCGTCGTGGTCGCGGGGCAGGACGAGTGCAGGGACAGTACCGAGTCCATGCCACTGTCCTCGATGAAGAGCACGTCATGGGTCCCGCAGGTCGTGGCGAAGAAGGTGCCGGTGTAGGGAGCCGTGTAACGATAGAAGATGTCCGGGCTGTTCGCAGACCCGCCGCACGACGCCTCACCGTCGTTCGAGGCCGAGATCGCGGAACCGTAGTAGGTTCCTGAGCTGATGATCGTGGCATCGCCGCAGTTGTCGTAGTCGCACTGTGGACCACTCAAGCTGAGAATGAAGGCCCCCGAAGCGTTGTTGAAGCCTGAGACCCGGATGTAGTAGTCGGCGTTGGCGACCACGGACCACTCGATGCGCGACCGCAGGCCGCAGGGGCCGCCGTCGTCATCGCACTCGAGCTCGGTCAACAACGTTCCCGGGCAGCTCGCGTACACCCCGATCGCGGTGTCGTACTCGGAGTCGCAGGTGTCGATCACGGCCAGACCGCTGAAGCGCGGCTCGTAGCGGAACCAGACGTCCTTGCTGGCGTTCGAGGTGCCGCACGAGGCCTCGCCGTCGTTGGTCGCTCCGACGGTGTTGCCGTAGTACTCGCCGGGACAGATGTCGATGGCGTCGGCACACGCGTTGTTGATCGGGATCTCGCAGGCCGGCCCGGCGATGTTCAGGGTGATCGCGCCGGCAGTGTTGTTGTAGCCCGCGACACGAATCAGGTAGGACGTGCCGGCGACGACCGGAAGCGTCAAGGACGACAACAGCCCGGTGCCGCCGTCGTCGTTGCAGCCGATCTGGTTGACCGTGGTTCCCGCGGCTTCGCTGTGCACGGAGAGCACCGTGTCGGTCAGGGTCGAGCCCTCGGTATCGAAGGTGGCGCTCCCGTCGAAACGCGGCGTGTACAGGAACCAGACGTCGAGGTTGGCGTTGAGGCCGCAGGAGGTGCTGCCATCCTGCGTTGCATAGGTGGTGTCCGTCACATAGGTGCCGGCGCACACGACGAGAGCGTTGCGGGCGAGATCGTTGTTGACCCCGCCGCTCAGGCACAGCCGAGTGCTCCGGTGGGCGATGAGGTCCGGCACCGTTTCGGTGGCGTTGAAACGATTCGCACCCGTGATGCTCGGGTTCATGGTGTGAGCCGGCGAGGAACACGTGCAGTGCGTGCCATCCCAGTTGTGGCCGATCTCGTGCGCGGTCAGGTCGGTGGCGCTCGCGAAGTTCGTGGTGTAGTCCGACTGCGAGAGCCCGTACGCATTGGACGTGCAAACCACGCCGATGTTCGCGTAGCCGATGACGCTACCCGTCATGTCGCGGCCGGTGAACAGGTGGGCGAGGTCGCGCGTGGTTCCCGCTTGGTTCGCTTGCCACTCGTTCTGGAACTGATCCAGCAGGGTCGCCGGGTCGAACGAAGTGAAAGGATCGGGCTCCGAGGTGCGAACGAGGATGGTGCCGATGCGGAACGAGACCTGGATGTCTCGCTCGTACTGCAGGCTCACGATGTTGAGGATCAACTCAATGCGATTGCGGGTGAAGCTGGTGCTGGAGGCGTGGGCACTGTAGAACTGGAAGTCGGCGTCGCAGGCGACGTCGACCAGGCAGAAGTCGCCGCCACAGGCCGCCGCGCCGAAAGGTTGCGCGGGGGTCAGTGTGGACGCGAGCACGCCACAGTCCCCAGCCGGGATCACCGCGTCGCCGGCGTAGACGACGTGATCTTCCGGCGCTGCGCCGGGGACCCGTCCGAACAGCGGCTCGACCCAGGTCATAGTGCCGTCCGCCCACACGATCTGTGCCCAGAGGCCGTCTTGCAAGAGGCCGCCGGCCACCACGCTGCCCCGCTCTTCCACAACCGTTCCGCGGAACGTCTCGACCAGGCCGGGCGCGACCACCGTTTCCACCCGGTCATCGACCTCGACCACACGGAAGTCCGGGGTGCGCATGGACCGCGGAATCACCTCGAGCGTGTAGGTTTGGCCATGGATCGGGACCTCGATGCTGGCGAAGCCACCGAGATCGGTGGGCAGGTTGAGTTGCACCCAATCGGATTGAGTGAGGCCGAGTACGCCGTTTGCGCGCTCGCCCAGCGACTGGGCGGACGCCGTCGTTCCGCCGAAGCCGAGGAGCGCGAGCGTCGCGCAGAGAGTTCGTAATAGCTGGGGGAGAGGGCGGGATCCTTGCATGGTGCTGCCTTTCGATAGAGGTTGCGGGCTCCGACCCCACGGAATCGCGACAGGGGGTGTGGGCTCGGTCGAACTCAGGCCGAGAAACCGGGCCTTGGGCCGTCAAAATTCGGGTGGGAATTCGAGGGCGTCGCGCCGCGGG
>JBFWWP010000043.1:0-33266 GCA_050246115.1 Planctomycetota bacterium | reverse complement strand
GCGAGCGCTTCGGGTGGGTTGCTCCGCACCGCGCGCCGTGAGAGCATGCCGCGTTGGCGTTCGTGATTCGCGGTGGCGACGGAGGGAGCGCGAGTGCTGGACGGATCGGACTCGTGCTGCGACTTGCCGGCGGTGCCCGCACTGGGGTCCGCGGCGGCGACCGCGCCGACCGTACTCGAAGCCCACGGGCTCGCCTACCGCTTCGGAAACCTCCACGCGGTGCGCGGAGTCGACTTGCGTCTTGCGCGGGGCGAGGTCTTTGGCTTCCTCGGTCGCAACGGGGCCGGCAAGACCACGACCATTCGCATGCTCATGGGGATGATCCGGCCGCACGCGGGAACTCTGCGGTTCTTCGGGGGCGAGCCTTGCCGGCGGACGCGTACTTCCGAGAAGCGGCGGATCGGCTACGTTTCGCAGGCCCAGCACTTCTACCCGTGGATGAACGCGAATCGCCTGGGTCGCTTCGTCGGTGGGTTGTATCCGTCCTGGGACCAGGACGAATTCACGCGGCTCCTCGACCGCTTCCACGTGCCAGGTCGACAAACCGTAGCCAGTCTCTCTGGCGGTACGCGGGCCAAGCTCGCGCTCGCTCTCGCGCTCGCCCCGCGGCCGGAGCTGCTGATCCTCGATGAACCCATGGCCGGGTTGGACGCCGTGGCTCGGCGCGAGTTCTTGGACTTGCTGCGCGCGCATGCCGCCGAGCACGGCCGGACGACCTTCCTTTCCTCACACCGCATCCAGGAGATCGAGCGCGTCTGCGATCGCGTAGGCATTCTCGATCGGGGTCGCTTGGTCTATGACGGCACGATTCTCGAACTTCGCAGGCTCGTGCGCGCGGTTCAGCCACCTCCCGGTGTCGTGGATCCGGTGGACCTACCCGCGGGGTTCAAGGTGCTGGAACGGCGCGGCGAGGGTGAGGCCACGCGCTGGATCGTCCACGCCGAGCGGGAGCGCTGGGAATCGTTTGGAGGCGAAGAGCCGTCGATGGTGGAGCTCGGACTCGAGGACATCTTCATCGCCTTGGTCTCGGCGGCGGACCGGGCGCCCGAGAACCTGTGATGGTGCGCACGGTCCTCGCCCAAGAGTTGCGCCAACATGGAGTGTTCTTGTTGGGGCTGCTCGTGGTGAACGGGCTGGCTTTCGTCGGTCTCGTGGCGTGGATCCGCACTCGAGGAGTGGATGCTTTCGGGGCGCTGACTCCTGCGAGCATGACGGTGACGCTGTGTACGCTCTCGATTCTGTGTTCCCGTCTTTTCGTTCGCGAACACGCGGCGGACGTTTGCCGGTTCTTGGCGGGTCTGCCGGTCTCGTGGGCGGCGGTCGCCCTCATCAAGTGGCTCGTTGGTTTCACCTGCGCGATTGCGATCGCAGCACTCGAAGTTGCGCTGGCGGCAGCGAGCGAGGCGGCGCGATCGAATCTCCCGAGTGGTCTTGTCGGCACGGCACTCGTTCACGTGATCTCGTTCGTGGGGTTCATGTATTGCTTCTTCGCCGGGGCGGCGCAGCTCGGCCGTTATCGAGTCACCGTGTACTTGGGCGTGTTCCTGATCTTGCAAGGGCTGAGTCTCGCCGGGCTCTTGCCTTGGGCTGAGCTGTGGCCGCTACGCCTCGTGAACGAGAGGCTGGCGTCGCAGGTGACTCTCGATCGCTCTGCGCTGGCCTGGACGTGGGGTTTGACCGGTGTGCTGTCGGCGACGACGCTGAGCTTGGCGCTTTGGGACCGCGGCGGGCTGGTCAGCGGCCTCGCCTCGCGGATGAGCCATCGCGAGAAGGTGTTCGTTGCGATGGGGGTGATCGGTGCGGCCTACGGCCTCACCCTCGTGGAGGATCCAGCGAAGGGGCGGGAGTTCTCGGTGCCGGGCGGGGCGGTGTTCGCCCCTGCGCCCGGCGTGCGCGTCGAGATTTCTCCAAGTCACGTCGACGATGGGGGGCTCGGGCCGCTGCGCGACGACACCGAACTCGGGCAGTTCCTGGCAGCGGAACTCGACGACCTTCGCGTGTTCCTGGGCTGGGAGCGAACGCTGCCGGTGTTCTTGGGGCTGGCTCGCAACCTCGACGGCGATGAAGTAGAGGCGACGAGATACGACGAGATCAACGGAGTCTTCGTGAATGCCAACTGGACGAGCGACCGTTGGCGGCCCGAGCAACTGGTGCGCGTCGTCGTGCGCGAGCAGTTGCTCGCGCGATCGTCGGGAGCGCTCGACAGTGAGGACAGTGCTTGGGTCCTTGCCGGGTTCGCGCAGGTGTGGCCCATGCGCAAGCTTCTCGGCGAAGGCTCGGCGGCGCCCGAGTGGTTGCGCGCGCGCGCGTTTCATGGCACGCGGCGTGGTTGCCACTCGGCGGAGCTGTTCGGGCGCTGGCGTCGTGTCGTTGCCCAGCACGGAGAGCCGATTGCCGCCGCTGTCGCCGCTTCCTGGCTCATCGCGATGGCTGGCGACGGGGGCGAGGCGACGACGCGAGCCTTCTTGCAACAGGCGCTCGCGCCGGAGGTGCCGCGGGATCTTCGGGCACTCGTGAAGCGCGCTCGAGTGGGCCCACTGCTCGCGCGCACCTTCGGGTTGGACGAACGGGAGTTCGATGCGAAGTGGCGCCGCCTCCTCAACCAATGGGGCGAGCGACAAGTGCCCATCCCCGAACTGCAGGCCGATCTTCGGAGCGACGCGACGGGCGCGCTCTCGTGCCGCCACCTCGTTGTTCGCGGGGAACGATCCAACGAGACGACCGAGGTACTGGGGCCGGTCTCGGTGGTGTTCGCGCGGGCCGGCCTGTGGCGACGCCTTCCGCGTGCGCCGGAGACGCAGCAGGTGATCCTGGCCGGGCCCGGCGAATGGACACCGCTGCACGCACCGTTCGGGCGCGGCGACCGCGTCTGCTGGACGGTGTCTGCATACTCTTCCGTGACCGATTGCGAGGTCATCTCGGGCTGGGAGTGGAGCGAGGTGGGCTGGTGATTGCCGTCCTCGCGTTGGAGTTTCGCAAGCAGGCTCCCTTTCTGATGCTCGTCTTGCTGCTCTCGGTGCTCGGCCTGGGTCATGTGCTCATGACCGAGCTCCCGCACGAGTTGTCGTTCTTCGACTATTTGCCTCGATCGGACCACGATCCGTGGACTGCCGGGCTGCTGTTCGGCGTACTCGCCATGTCGCTGGGTTCCGGCCTTCTGATGCGGGAGTTCGACGAGGGAACCATCGAGTTTCTCGATGGCCTGCCGATCTCGCGCGTGGGTTTGTTCGTGGCGAAGGTCACGGTGGGGCTCTGCATACTCGGCCTCAATCCGGTCATCGAGTTCCTGTTCTTCGCCGTGTTGGGCTGGGCCGACCGTGACAGCCTGAACCCCCACGCGGACACGCAGTGGCTGGCACTACGGCTCGCCGGGCAGCTACTGCTGTGCTTCGTGCTGTTGGGCTACGCCCTCGCAGTCTCGTACTTCCGACGCTTCGGCTGGCTGCTGTGTGTGTTGTGCTGTTGGGCCGTCTACGGCGCGGTGACCGCGAACCTCGGCTTCGAGTGGCTGAATCCGTTCTCGATCGTCGACTTCAAGGAGTGGGGATTTGGTCTTCGTCTCGACACCGCGGGCGCGGCCTTCCACGCGTCTCTGGCGTCGCTTTGCCTCGCCGTCGTCGGGTGGATCTTCGCCGCCGGTCGCGGCGAGATCGAACGCTGGTCGCAGCGTCTCGCCCGCAGCGCGTGGGGCCGGAGGCTTTCGAGCGCTGTCGGGTTAGCGGCGGTACTCGCCGGGGTCATCTCCGCGGCCTGGATCCTCGTTCGTGTCGGTGACTCGGGCGGGGATGAGGAGCTGGATGATCTCGCCCGACTGGAGTCTCCCGATTGGACGGTGGTGAGCCGCGAGGTTCCCGGATTCAGTGCGTCGTACCACCGGGGCCAACGCGACCTCGCGGAGGCGTTGCTCGCTGCTGCCCCCGGCGTTCGGCTCGCCGTCGAAGGCTTCTTGGGTCAAACGCTCGACGGGGTCGTACGGCTCGACCTCACAGGAACGCGCGCCCACGCTCTGGGAACGACGCTTTGGACCCATGTGCGGCTCGATCTCACGGCGATCGCCGATCTCGAACGCGGCCGCGCAGTGCTCGCGCACGAACTGGCGCACGCATGCATGAATCAGGGTAGCGACGGTCGGCTGCGAGATCGGCTCTTTCACGAGGGCCTTGCATCGTTCATCGAGCACGAGCTCTTCGACACGGGTGCCCGTGAAGGTCTGCGGCGGGTCGCGGGGTTCAGCTGGGAGTGGCACGGACTTTCGTTCGCGACCCTGGTCGACGCGGAGCGACTCGACCGGGACTGGGACGCCGACCTGGTCTACCCACTGGGGGAGTCGTTCTTCGCCGCGGTTGCCGAAGAGGCCGGGCGCGACGGCATTCGTCGGCTGCTGACCGTCACCCGCGAGGATCGCGCCGTGAGCCGGCTCGACGGTGAAGTCCTGTGGCGGTTGCTGTTCGAGCGCGCTGGCATCGACCTCGAGCGGGTGCTCGATCGGTGGCGCGCGCGGTTGGTTGCGGCCGGGAGGGGTTTCGACGTGAAGCCGCCCGCAGGCACGTTCGCTCGCGACGAGAACTACGCCTACGTCGTGCTCGACCCGGCGAGCTTCGCCCACGGGGCCCACTTGATCTGCCGCGTGCGTCCGCGCGTAGGAGCGTCCGCACTCGAGTACCGTTACGGCGCGCTCGCCCAGTCCGACGAAGCCGGCGCCTACTTCTGGTTCTCGCAGGCGGATCTGCCGCTGAACGACGGCTGGTTCCAACTCGGCTTGTGGGTGGATGGCTGGTGGCTCTTCGGTCGGTGGATTCCAGCGCGCCCGTGATCGCGGGCGTCGTCTCGAACTGCTTTCCGAGCCGTGCCCGGGGGTTGCGGCGCGCCACGGTTGCGTTTGCGAATGTCGCGGCTCTTCGACCGACGGGGGGGACGCTGCTTCTCACGCTGCGCGGGGATGGGTAGACTTGCCCCGGGCTACTTCGACCCAGGCCGCGAGAGGGATCCGATCTGTGCCTGTCGGGCGCGTCGGCCCTCGGCTCGTGCGTGGGTCGGTGAGTTTTTTGACCGGTGTTGGCAACGAAAGGCACTCCATGCGTATCCTCCCGCTTCTCATCACGGTTCTCCTCTGGACGAGTGCGGCCGGTGTGGTCCGGGCGCAGGGGTCGGCGGTCAGCGGCGACATGACGTGGGCCTACACTGCCGTGAACACCACCGCCAGCACCGGCGCCAATGCGAATCTGCTGCCCACCGGTGTCGCTGCCACCGACCACGTCTACCAGCAATGGTGGTGGTTTCGGATCGGTGGCACCGGACCCGAGACTGCATTCCCGATTCCGGCGATGCAGACGTATGCTGCCGACACCGCGACACTCGACTTCGCCACGGCTTCGTTCACGAGCCAGCTCGTGATCACCGTTGCCGACGGAGTGGCTGCCGGTGCGGGTACTGCAGTTCATCAAATGACCATCACCAACGTCAGTGGCGCGACGCTCGATTTGCACCTTTTCTGCTACACCGACTTCGACGTGCTGGGAGCGGGTACCGACGCTGCCGCTTTCGTGGCGGGCGATACGGACCACCTGCGGATCACCGACACGACCGGCGCCTACTCCGACTTCCTCGGTGTCGATGCCGACGCCTACCAAGTCAACGCTTTCGCGGGTCTCAGGACGTTGCTCAACGACGCTAGTCCAACCACGCTGGCCAACACCGGGGTGCCTTTCGCCGCCGCCGACTTCACGGGCGGCTTCCAGTGGGATCGCACGGTCGACGTCGGCGCATCGGTCACGATCACGGTAGTGTTCACGTGCAATGAAACCGCGGTGGCTCCGGTCATCATGCCGCCGGCCCCGGAGTTTCGCCGTGGGGACTGTAACAGCGACGGAAGCCGCAACCTGGTGGACGCGGTCTATCTGCTCTCCTTCCTGTTCCCGCAGGCGGCGCCGCCCCCGAGTTTGGTCTGCTTCGACTCGTGTGACGCAAGCGATGATGGCGGCTTGAACCTGGTCGACGTGATTGCCCTCCTCAATGCACTCTTCGGCCAGCCGCCGATTCCGCTGCCGGGACCGGAACTGTGTGGCCCCGACGCCACGACGGCAGACACCTTCACCTGCGACGCATACACAGCGTGCC
Source organism: Planctomycetota bacterium (assembly GCA_050246115.1). Taxonomy (GTDB): domain Bacteria; phylum Planctomycetota; class UBA8108; order UBA1146; family JAJFFE01; genus JBFWWP01. The sequence goes on along the minus strand of JBFWWP010000043.1, from coordinate 27,149 downwards.
CGTGAGCGGCGCGCCAGGGTTGACGCGCGCTGAGCTGGGTCGCACCGTAGCTCGTCCTTCGGGGTCGGCGGACGCGCTCGTTGGCGGCATTCGTGAATACGCTTGATTCGAGTCAGCCCACGACCCAGCGGGTACGCGTTGGATTCGGGGTTCGATCGCGGGTTGCTGTTGCCAAGCCAGCCAAGGGAGAAAGTTGTTGAAGATCAAAGCCGCGTCGCCAGTCGCTATCGTCGTGGGATTCGTCATGCTTACCCTGGTGGATGTCGTGCCGCTGGCCGCGCAAGTGGCGTGGCGGTCGCCGAGTGAGCCGGCGAGAGACACTTCCGTGATGGACGCCGCGGAGAATCTCCGAGCCCTCGTGGGTCGCGGTTCGCGGCGAGTCGTCGTGCGTTTCGAGCGCGGTGTGACCCGCGAGCAACGCCAACGGTTGGCGGCGGCCGGGCTGCGCCTCGGCGCGTATCTCGGCGAGCGTTCGTTCTTCGCGCAGCTCGCACCCGCGTGCGACGTCGCCGGCGTTCTTTCGACGGTTGCCCTCGCCGAGTGTTCCGAGATCGATCCGGCGTGGAAGCTCCATCCCGCCTTCCACGGGGGTGCGGCGCCGCAATACGCGCTCGCTGGCACCGACTCCGAGGGCCGCGCGATCGTGGGATGCTACGTGGTCTACCACCCGGACACCCCTCGCGCCGAGCGGCTGGAGGCGCTGTGGCGTCACGGCGGTCGTGCGATCTCCACGTTGGTGACGGTGCCAGTGATCGTGGCTCAGGTGCCGGCGTCGGGCGTGACCGGGCTTGCTGCGGAAGACGCCGTGCAATGGATCGAACCTCCGTTGCCGCCGCTGCAAGACGTCAATGACAGCAATCGCGCGCTGACCCAAGCGAACAGTGCGCAGGCGCTTCCGTACGACCTCGATGGAACGGGCGTGCGCGTGATGGTCTACGACGGCGGCGCCGCGCTCGAGAGCCACTCGGACTTCGGTGGGCGGCTCACCGTGCGTGACGGCGTTCCAACCGTGTTTCACGCGACGCACGTGTCGGGAACGATTGGCGGCAATGGGGCTGGCAGTGCCGGCCTCTACCGCGGAATGGCCCCGGGAGTGACGATCGAGTCTTATGGCGTGGAGTTCTCGGGCGGGAACATCCCGCTACACGAGAACCCGGGCGACTTCGAAGCGGACTATGCCGACGCGATGAACGATCACGACGTCGACATCGCCAACAACTCGATCGGGACCAATACCGCTACCAACGGTTTCCCCTGCGACATCACCGGTGACTATGGGGTGATGTCGGCGGTCATCGATAGCGTCGTGCGCGGGGGCCTCGGGCGCCGGATGCGAATCGTGTGGGCGAATGGGAACGAGCGTCAGGTTCCGAACTGCGGCGATCTCTACAACACGACCGCACCACCTGCGACCGCCAAGAACCACATCGCTGTCGGCGCGATCAACGCGAACGACGAGACGATGACCTCCTTCAGCAGCTGGGGACCCGTAGACGATGGACGGTTGCGACCCGACGTGGCGGCACCCGGCTGCGAGGCCGGCGGCGACGGCGGTGTGACCTCGACGAGCTCCGACGGCAACTATGGTGTCGCTTGTGGAACTTCCATGGCGGCACCAACCGTGACTGGCCTTTGCGCGTTGCTGCTCCAGGAGTACCGCATGTTGCGGCCGAGCGAACCCGACCCGGACAACGCGGCTCTCAAGGCGGTGCTCGCCCACACGGCGGTGGATCTCGGGCTACCCGGACCCGACTATCAGTTCGGCTATGGCTCGGTGCGCGTCGTCGACAGCATCGACTTCCTCGGCACGGGCAATCTCTGGGAGAGCCAGCTCGAGCATGGTGAGGCGCACTCCTTCACCGTCGTGGTTCCCCCTGGGGCCCCGGAGTTGCGCATCACGTTGGCCTGGGACGATGCACCAGGAACCCCGAACGTCGTGCCGGCGCTCGTCAACGATCTCGATCTCGTCGTGATGGGGCCCGCCGGGGTTGGCCAGGCGTTCCCGTGGCATCTCGATCCGGCAAATCCAACCGTCGCAGCCACTCAGGGCGAGGCGGACCATACGAACAACCTCGAGCAGGTGTTGGTCGTCGCGCCCACCGCCGGGGTCTGGCAGGTGGCGATCGCCGGCACCGACGTTCCGGAGGGTCCGCAGCGCTTCGCGATCGCGGTGACGCCCAGCGCCACTGGCGTGGCCATCGACATCGCTGAGCCGTTGCCCACGCGCCTCGCGCCGGGCGTCGGGCTCGACTTCGAGGTGCTCGTCCGTACCGTCGGAGAGTCGTTGGTCCCGGGAACAGCGCAGTTGCAGTACCGGCTCGGCAGCGGCCCGGTTCAGACCTCGCCGCTGTTGCCGCTCGGTGGCGCACGCTATCTCGCATCGCTGCCGGCCGCGGTTTGCGGCGCGGATCCGGTGTTCTCGATTCGTGCCGAGGGTTCGCTCAGTGGTTTGGTCACCCTACCGGCATCGGCGCCGGTGCTCGAGTTTCAGTTGGTGGTCGAAGAGGAAACCGAACTGTTCGTCGATGACTTCGAGTCCGATCTCGGCTGGACGGCTGGCGTCGCCGGCGATACCGCGACCGCCGGCCAGTGGGTGCGGGTCGACCCCAATGGCACCGGACCGCAGCCGGAGGACGACCATTCGGAAGCCGGCACGCAATGCTTCGTGACCGGACAAGGCACCCCAGGAGGCGGCCAAGGACAGGCCGACGTCGACGGGGGTACGACCACGTTGCTGAGCCCGGTCTTCGATCTTGCCGGCAACGATGACGCGCTCATCTCGTACTGGCGCTGGTTCTCGAATTCCGGCGGCGCGCAGCCGAACACCGAAGCCTTCACGGTGGAGATCAGCGCCAATGGCGGCTTGGACTGGACGCCGGTCGAGACCGTGGGGCCGACCGGACCGGGCACGGCCGGTGGTTGGGTTCAGCACGAGTTTCGACTTGGGGACATCATCGCAGCCACCGATCAAGTGCGGCTGCGGTTCGTGACGCAAGACCCCGATCCGGGGTCGCTGGTCGAAGCGGCGCTCGACGACTTCTCGATCCGAATCGTCGGCTGCGTGAACGATTGCAACGGTAATGCGGTCGATGATGCCAGTGACATCGCCGTAGGCACGAGTGCTGACCTCAATGGCAATGGTCTTCCCGACGAGTGCGAGTGCAGCACGCCCCTGTTCGTACGGGGTGACGCCAACTACGACTTCACGCTCGACCTGAGCGACGCGATCGCCATGCTGGGCTATCTGTTCGGTTCGGGCCCGCTGCTGGCACCGCTCGAAGCGTCCGACGCCAACGCCGACGGCAGCGTGAACCTCGCCGATCCATTGGCGGTCTTGGGCTACCTGCTCCAGGGTGGAAGCGCGCCCTCGGCGCCGTTCCCGGACGCGGGCTGCGGTGACTAAGGAGTCGCCCAAGAGGAGCGGTCGAGGATGGCCCGAAGCGACGAGCATGAGGGTGAAGTAATTCTTGGGCGAGTCCTAACCCCGCATCGAACGCACTGCGGAGACCCTCCTCCAACGAGCGCTTTCCGGGCTTTGTGATGCGAGCCGCGGCCACCAGGGGGCTTGCCGAAAGCCGCTGAGAAGAACCCGATCGCTGTCGCGCACCCCGCGCTGGCGGGGTGCGCGGCGGTCGTTCGACGGTCTCGATGCTGTCGATCCCGTCGCTGCAGACTTCGAAGGCCGATTGGACGCCGGCGATTCCCACTCCGGGTGCGTCGAGAGTCCGCCGTCCCGGTGCGGCGGGGCCGAAGACCAATGGCCAAGCGCCGGGTCTTCGACTAGGCTGCGCGCCAATGCCCGATCCGCGCGCGTCCGCCACGGACACCATTCTCTCACACCTGATGCTGCTCTTCCTTTGCCTCCTCGTGATGTGGGGTGTCGAAGCCGTCGACTTCGTGTTCTTCGCGGGTGGACTCGACCAGTTCGGCGTTCGCCCGCGCGAGTTGGCTGGGCTCTGGGGCATCGTCTTCTCGCCGTTTCTCCATGGCGACTTCCGTCACTTGGCCACCAACACCGTGCCCTTCGCCATTCTCGGTTGGTGCGTGATGCTCCGGCGGGTTTCGGACTTCGTCGCCGTCACGGGCTTCTCGGCTTTGTTGGGGGGGCTCGGCGTGTGGCTGCTCGGCGCGCCCCGAACCGTCCACATCGGTGTGAGCGGGGTCGTCTTCGGCTATCTGGGGTTTCTCCTCGGCCGCGCATTGTTCGAGCGCAGCATCATCTCCGTGGCCTTGGCGCTGGTGGCTTCGTTCCTGTACGGCGGGTTGGTCTGGGGACTCGTGCAGTTCGAGGAGGGCGTGTCGTGGGAAGGCCACCTCTGTGGGTTTGGCGCGGGACTCCTCGCCGCGCGACTCCTCAAGCGCCGGTCGACGCGGCGCGCCCGGGTCGAGTGGACGGGTACCCAATGAGTGACCCGCGCGGTGACCGCTGGGGTACCGGGCGTCCGAGTTACTACCAGGATCCCCAGATTGCGGCCAGCTACGGTCGCCGTTGGGAACGCGGGTTCGCCCGTTGGAAGCACGAGCGAAAGCTCGGAATTCTCGCCCGCTGGTTGGCCCCGGCGCGATCGGTGCTCGAGGTGGCGTGCGGCCCGGGCCGGTTTCCGAGCGCCGTTGCCGGTCGGTTCGCGGTTGCGCTCGACTTGTCCGCGGCGATGCTCCGGGAGTATCGACTCCGTGGTGCCGGAGTGCACTTGGTGCGCGCCGACGCGTCCCGACTGCCGTTTGCCGACGGCAGCTTCGAGACGGTGACTTGCATCCGATATCTGTCCCACCTGCGGGGCGAGTTTCGCGCAACCGTCCTGGCCGAACTCGTGCGCGTGACTTCGAACGAGGTCATCATCGACGGGCGCCACCGCTACAACCTGCGGTTCATCTCGCGTTGGATCCGCCGCCGGCTGCGGTTGGCTCACGCGGACAAGCTGCGCCACACCTTCGGAGAGTTTCATCGCGAACTGCAGGCTGCCGGTCTGGAGATCGTCGCGACGCGGTCCATTGCGTGGGGTCTATCGGCTCGCTTCCTCGTACGCGCGCGCAAGCTCCAGCCTCGAGCCGCGGCTCCCTTGCCGAAACCCAGGTAGGCTCGAGCGCAAGCACGCGCTTGCGCTAGTAGTGCTAGCGCTAGCTGGCTCTGTCCCCTTCATCACTCGCCCATTCAGCATCGCGGCGCATCCTCTGAGCCCAAGGTAGATCCGATCCCCTGGCGCGCCCTGGGAGCGCGGGTTAGGCCAACAAAGGAGTAGGGGCCCCGCGGGTTGGCGTTCGCCACACCCACGAGGCCCCTCGGATCACGGCTGCAGAGCCGTCGAACCATGAGTCCCGAATCAAGCGCATGCCGCGCGTGCTTCGAGGCCTAGTTCACCTGAATGATGTGGTAGGCCGCGTTGTTCGAGCTGTCGACTTCGGCCAGCGCGTTGTTGTAGTCGATGATCGCGCCGACGTAGCGGGTCGTACCCGAGACGAGGTTGCTCGGCAGGGTGACCGTGGTGCGGGTCGTCAGCACACTGTCGACCGACAGCGTCAGGCTGCGCGTGGCGATCAGGGTGTCGCCGGTGGTGATGTTGCTATCGGTCGAGACGTAGAAGCCGACCGTCACCGTCTGCGTGGCCGCACCCTGGTTCTCGAAGCTGAACTCCACTTGCACGGTTTGCGCGTTGTTCACCAGGTAGCGGCGCTGGCCGTTGAAGGAGTTGCTGGCGAGCAAGGTGCCCGCGCTGTTGGTCATGATGCACTTCTGGTGGGTGCTGTACTCGCCCGAGACTCCGAGGTACTTGTGGAGGCTCACGCACACATCCTGGAAGCCCGAGGCCGAGCCGTAAAGCGCGACCAAGCCGTCGGCCGCGTCTTCGCCCACGTAAGAGCGGCAAGTCGAGCCGTTGCAGTGAATGTGGGTCCAGTCCGAACCCATGATGTTGTACTCGTCGGCCTCGTGGAGCAAGCCGGCGGCGTGCCCGTACTCGTGCGCCGCGGTCGTCTCGAAGGGGCGCAGGGTGCCGCCGAACGGCAGCAGCGAGGTCTTGTTCATGCTGGAGGTGTACGAGATGCCGTTGTAGAAGACGACATCGGCCTCGGTGATGTCACCCGTCCAGAAGCTGTTCCACCAATAGGTCACGGCCGGGCTGTAGGTCGCGCTCGAGCTGAACCACACTTCGTTCTGGCCATTGTTGAGGCCGACCGAGGTGTCACCCCAGGTCTGGGTAAACCACATGTTGCTCGGGTTGTTGAAGAAGCGCGAGACCACGTTCGTGAGCGCCGTGCGGTAGCTGCTGCCGACAGGGAAGCTCACCGAAGACGCACTGATCGTCGGGTTGTTGGTGCCCCACTCGCCGTGGGTGTTGTAGGCGCTGCAAACGTCCGCCGCGGCGACGACAGCCAGCAAGGCGGCACTTGCGATCCACTTGGTTTTCATTGCGGTCATTCTCCTTTGAATAGTTTCGGTCGGTTGGTTCGAAGTCGTTTCGTTCTCGTATAGCGGTCTTCGGTGCTAGCGCTGCTCGCGACGCACTGCTTCCTTGGTCTCGGAGTTCGGCAGGTCCGGGCGGACGCTCTCTTCGCCGGCTTTGGCGACCGGCGGGGCGGCCGGCTTCATGTCCGGCGCGGCGATGGCCACGGTCGGGTCGGCGTTGTCGAACTCGGGCGCCGGCTCCATGGATTCGGCCAGCCGCAGGATCCGGGTGGACAGCGCGAGCGCGTCGACCGCGTTGCTGGGGAGCTCGAGGGTCGCGGGGTCCATGCCCACGCGGAACTCGCGTCCGAGGACGTTCAGGGTCTCGACCTCGGGGAGGCGGTACTGCGGGCCCAAGGCGGCGGTGCCGGCCTCGGTGAGGACGATCGAGTTGCCCATCTCGGTGTAGACCTGGCCGTTGACGACGCGGAAGCGCCCCTGAATGTCACCGACGAGCGGGCACTGGCGCTTGGTGTTGCCTTGCACGAAGAGGATGTCTTCGTCACCGAGGTCGATGCGCGGCGTGATGCTGCTCGACATGAGTCGGCTGTCGCGAGGATCGACACCGCCAATGAACTGGAGCGTCACGGTGCTGCCGGCGCTGCCGCGGAGGACATCGGTCACGCGGTAGGTCACGAACGTGAACGGAACGCGCAGCTGCTCTTCGCCGGGTTGCGAGAGAACGTACTGGATGTCTTGCACCACGCCGCGGAAGACCAGGTCGGACTCTTGCACGATCTGCTCGAGCGAGAAGCGGCTGGGCGCGTGCGAAGCAAAGCTGGCGCTCGAGAGCGACAGCACGGCAAGCAGGCCGAGCAGCGGACGCACGACGCAACGCGCCGTGGCCAACGAGGAGAGATAGGTGAACGGTCCAGTCATGGACTGACTCCTTGCGAGATAGAGAACCTCGGGGCGAGTTGCTGCGCTCGAACTCTCGAGCGCAAGGAATATGCAGCCTCACCCCGCCAAACATTCGGTTTTTGAGATCGTCGACGTTCGTCGGGCCCGCGGTGTGAAAAGCAATCGCTGGGCCAGAGCCCCGGAATCATCCCGGAGGCGTTCCTCAGGGAACCTCCGAGGGCCTCGGGGAAGCCCCGGTGCTCGACACCTAAAGAGCTCTCAGATCGGGGCTTGAGAGAGGTGCGTAGGTGTCCCGGACGAGCGCACTCGGCGAGCGGTCAGGACGAATGTTCGCGCTGGGCACGGTGTCGGTGTCCGAAATCCTGGCAGCGCGCGGACTCCCGGGGAGCGTCGAGGCGTGCGGAGGGGCGCGGGCTGTCGAGTATGCGTCATGTTGGTACTGAGGGCGGGGAAGAAGGGGAAGAAGGGGAAGAAGGGGAAGAAGGGGAAGAAGGGGAAGAAGGGGAAGAAGGGGAAGAAGGGGAAGAAAAGTGTGAGCCGGATCGTGGACGCTGGCGGGCACGCGGTGTAGGGCGATGGAGTGAACCATCGCTACGCATACCAGGAGCCCAGGCCTATCGACCCGCCTGGCGCGCCCTGGGAGCGCGGACAGCCTGTCCGCATCGGCCGCGCTGTAGTCATGGGCATTCACGACGAAGCGGGTTCGCGCTCGGTGCCACGAGCCGAAGGGCGAGCGTTTGTCGGTGCCGTGGTTGCGGGGTGGGCTTGTTCCCGCACGCGCCTTGACTCGGACTAGAACTCAGCCGTCTTGCGCTTCTCGCTCGGCTGGAGTTGTCGGTACCAGCGTTCCATCACTTGTTCTGCGGGCAGTCCCTGCGGGCTGAAGTTGTCGTGGCGGCGCCGGCGCGTGCCGAACTCGCCACCCGAGTAGCCGCTGAACCACTTCCACACGTAAGCGCCGTGGAACCACTCCTCGTCCGCGAGCGCTCGAAACGCCGCTTCGTAGGCGCGGGCCTGGGCGTCGGGCGAGAGCGGTGCCTCGCTGCGCCACTCCCACGGGCGAATGGTCGTGCCGAGGACGGGCTTGTACCCGAATTCCGTCAACAGCACGGGGCGACCCGCGCGGGTCGCTACTGCCTCGAGAGCCGGAGTCCACCGCTTCCAACCCGCGACGATGTCTTCGGTAGTCGGGTCGTCCTGCTCGGTCAGGGGAAAGTAGGCTTGCACTCCGATGTAGTCCAGGAGCGGCCAGAACGGGACGCGGTCGTAGTCTTGGTACCAGTTGGCGGCGTAGGTGAGCTGGCCGCCGTAGCGCGAACGGGCCTCCGCGATCAACTCCGTCCATGCTGCTTGTGCGACGGTGCCACCGAGTTCGGTTCCTAGACAGAAGATCTCGACCTGCTCTTCCCGCGCCATGTCGATGAAGGGATCGAGGAAGTCGCGATATGCCTGGAACCACAGTTGCCAATCGCCGGGGTTCTGCATGGCGATGTCGCCGCACCAACCGCCGGCGCCCGCGAACCAGATGTGCGGCTTGAGCATGACCTTGAGCGAGGCCGCGCGGGCCTGCCGGATGACCTCGCGCACTTCGGCGATCGACTCTCCGCGGTGGCGGGAGTGCGTGTAGCCGGCAGGTGGGGGCTGGTGCGCATGCTCTTGCCCGTAGCCGAACGGGGTCACCGAGATCCACCGGACGCCTTTGTCGACGAGGTAGGCCAGGCTCGAAGTGTTCGCCGAACCAACCCAACAAACCCCGCCCTGAAAGGCGCGGGCCACGGTCGGCCGCTCGGCGGAAGACGTCCGAGGCTCGACACCGGCGCCCGCTTCGGTAGGGCCCGTCTCCGGGGGCGGGGTCGGCAGCGGCGCCCCGGCAGCCGGGGCCTGAGCGTTCGCGAGGCTGGCCGCGCCGATGCACAACGTCAACCAGGTCAGGAGCAGTCGCATCGGCTGGCCTTCTCTTCCTGAGTCGTGGCAGGGCTCGCGCGCACGTCGCGGCCACCGGAGTGGGGGCACGGCGGGAGCCCGGTCCACGCTATCACACCCGACCTCATGTCTCCTCCCTTTCCCCCGAACGGCCCCCCAACAGTTTGGGGCGAGCTTGACGGCCGAGGGGGCGAACGACGTCATCGTCCATACTTTTCTCTGCCCAGAGGGCATGGCAAACTGGTATTCTCACCCGCGGGCGTGGCAACACCGGGTTCCCGCACCCGCGGTTCTCCCGGGTGTGGTCTCGTGGCCGAGCGAAAGGATGCGGTCGTTGATCTCGCTCTTGACGTTCGATAGCGAAGAGTTTCCCAGTCTGGCGGACCTCGAGTCCACGCTGCGGTCGCACTTTCAGGATCTCATCGAGGTGACCGCGGATGAGGAGCGCGCAACGCTCGAGGTGCAGATCGGGACCGAGCGTGCCCTGGTTTCGCCCAAGCGCCCCTCCCTACCGTGGGGACTCCTGGAACGGCCCTGCAAGAACGCTTGGTACTGGCCAGACGCGGTGTCGGTCATGCAGCGGCACACCTGGCACCTCGTCGCTGTGATCAAGGACAGCCGCGAGAAGCCAGTGCATCGAAGCCTGCTGCTCACTCGGATCACCGCTTGTTTGGGTGCGTCGCTTGGCTACGTCGGCGTCTACTGGGACGACGCCACCATGGTGCACTCGGCTGCCGATTTCACGACCGCAGCCGCTGCCGCCGATCGTGCCAACTTCCCGGTGAAGCTGTGGGTCAACTTCCGGATCGTCGGCAACGAAGACGGCTCGCACACCTTGTTCACCACGGGGCTCGAGCCGCTCGGTCACATGGAGATCGAGATCCCGCGATCTTCGAGATCGGCCCCGGAGCTCGAACGGTGGGCGTACAACGTGGCTCACTACCTGATCAAAGATGAGGAGCAAATCGAGGACGGCGAGACCGTGGGACGCAGCGATACGGAGAAGGTCCGTGTGCGACACGTGCCTTCGATGTTCGACTCGAATCGCAAGGTGCTGTTCCTCGAGGTCTGAGTCGCGCGCGCTCCGTCAGCAGCTCTGCTGAATCACCCCACGGACCACTTGTCCCACGCGCGTGGCGTGGCCATGACCGACGCGAGTGGATCCACCCAACCAGGCAGACTCGGAGTTGCCGACGAACTCCTGACGCAGGATAGTTTCCTCACCCGTGATGAACTCCTCTGACTCCGAACACGAAGTGACCGCCGCGGACGCCGGGCAGCGCCTCGATCGCTGGCTGGCCGCGCCGACGCGACTCGGTTCGCGATCGCGTGCGGCAGCCGCCATCGAGCGCGGGAAGATCTTCGTCGCGGGGGTCGAGCAAGGACTCGACGACGCCGGGCGCCGGTTGACTGCCGGAGAGCGCGTGCGCATTTGGATGGACCGACCCGGGAGTCGACCGCGGAGGGTGTTCAAGTCGCGGGTCCTCGCCGGGCTCCACCTCGTGTTCGAGGACGACGACTTGGTGGTGGTCGACAAGCCTGCGGGTCTTCTCACCGTTCCGCGTACGAAGGTCGATCGCGCCGATACCGTGGTGGCGCGCTTGGAGCGAGCGCTCGACCCCGAGCGGAAGCAGCGACTCTTCGTGGTTCATCGCATCGACCTCGGAACCACCGGTTTGGTCGTCGTGGCACGGAACGCGCGCGCGCACCAGCACCTCAAAGAGCAGTTTCGGCGTCGCGAGCCCGAGCGCCGCTACCTCGCGGTGGTTCACGGCGTTCCCTTCCCCGAAGCCGGAACGTGGGAGGACATTCTGCTCGCCGACAAGTCCGTTCGGATCCAGCGTCGCGCGCGCGACGGTGAGCCCAGCGCCAAGGCGATGAGTCACTACGCCGTCGTCGAACGTTTCGAGGCCAGCTCCCTGTTGCAGGTGGACCTCGTCACCGGCAAGCGGAATCAGATTCGCGTGCAAGCCTCACTGCGTGGGCACCCGCTTGCCGGTGATGCGCTCTACACTTCGGACCGAACGCCGTCGACGCTGCAGTTCGAGCGCCCCGCGCTTCACGCCACCCACCTCGCGTTCAACCATCCCCGCGACCACGGACGGCTGGAGTTCGACTCGCCACTGCCGTCGGACATGGAGGGACTCTTGCGGAAGCTGCGCGGTGGTGCGGTCGCGGGTCCGTCGCCGGGTGGAGCCCGACGTCGGCGCGAACAGCAGCAGGCGGCAGAACTCGCACAGGCAGAACTCGACGCCGCTCGGGCTGACTCCAGCGCACCCGAAGGAAGAACCGCCGAGACGAGGAACCTGCGGGCCACGGCACCGAGGCGCCGGTCTTCCCCGAAGCGCAAGAAGTCGAAACGATGAGGCGCGCGCGATCCAACGTTCGGGGCTCGAGCCTCGCCCGAACGGTGAAGGAGGCGAAGTCAGCGCACCGTCACTCCCAAGTGCCGATTCGAGTCGCCGACTGCGCCGTCACCCAACCGTCTCGCCCGTCGGCGAGCTGCACCCGCAGCCACGGGCCGCGGGTCTCTTGGATGACCACCTCGGTACCACCGGGAAGCGGCTGCGCGAAGCGACTTTGAGCTCGCGCCGAGTCTGCCGCGCGCGCAACGACTTCGTCCACGGTGATCACGGCGGCGTCCTCCGCCCCTCTCGTTTCGAGCGCGAGTGAGGTGACCAAAGCCACCCACACGACGGCTGGAAGGCACGCGAGGTTGCGCAGCCCGGGGCTCCGCCACCGGATGGCGCCGGCCAGCAAACACCCCGCGAGCGCAAAACACAGCGCGGCCCAGAGACTACGCTCGCTTCGCGACAATCCGCGGTGCCAGAAGAAGAACGTGTCGAGGAGCGAGGTCGCACTGGGTTTCGGCACCCAGGTGGGCAACAGCGATCGGGTGTGGTCCAGGTTCTGCTGCGCGCGCACGTGGTCCGGATCCAGTTGCAGAGCGGCGCGGTACGCGAGGATCGCGGTCGCGAGGTCCTCAGATTGCAGCGCGGCATTCCCGAGGTTGGTGTAGAGGTCCGGGTTCGCGATGCCCGCGCGCGCCAGTTCGCGAAAACTGCGCGTCGCGCGTCGAAACCCCGCGAGGCGCGCATCGCGATCCTCGGTCTCGAGCGCCGATCGGTATTCAGCGATCGCCTCCGCGACCCGCGCGTTCGGGTTCGCGAGGTTGACCTGTGAGGTCGACGTCGTGGCGGGGGGTGCCGCCGGTGACTCGGGCGCCCTCGCCGACGGTTCTTGGCCAGCGCATGGTCCGAGGCCGGGTAGCCCGGTCACGCCCAGCAGCGTGATCAACAACGCGGCCCCCAACGAGGTGAAGCCATCGAACGGACCGACCCGAGCACGATCGAAAGTTGCCGATCTCGTGGTCATGCCCGCGCCTCCGTCAACGCCTGTCGGGCGATGGCCAGCGAGCGGTCGCGCACCGCCGGCGCGAGCTTCTCCGGCAACTCGCTCGTGGGCGCATACACCACCGCGTCGCACGACGCGAGCAAGTCCTCGGTTTCAGGGCCTCGCACCGTAGGCATCTCGGCGATCACGGCGCGCAGCGCCTGCGCGACCTGCGCCGCAGCCTCGCGCGCGGGCAGGGCGGCCGCTCCTTCGATCTTCCGAACCTGCTCCGCGACGTGCTTGTGACGCTGCAATAGCCGCGGATCCACCGCTGCCCGCCGCCGCCCGACCCACGCCAGCGCCACCAACAGGAGCGGCGCACCGTAGAGCCCCGCGAGCACAGCGGCGCCACCGGGAACTCCGTCGCGCCGCCGCAGCAAGCGCTTCGGATCCGGCTCGAGCGACAATTCGGCGCCGGTGAGGGTGAAGTTCGGTCGACCCGTCGTCGCCGCCGACGGCACTTCGTCGATCGCGCCATTCGGAGGTGAGGTTGGCGGCGGGTTCGCGGAACTCGCGATGACATCCTCGGCGGTCACGAGCGTGCCGCGACTGACGCGCAGGGCGATCGGCGCGGAGCGCGTGGTCTCGAAGCGCGCCTTCTCGGGATCGAACCACGCGTATTCGATGGGTGGGATTTCGCGCAGCCCTTCGTCCAAGACTCGAACCGAGGTCACGAACGTCTTCACCCCACCCTCGATTTGGCCTCCGAGTTCGCGGTCGCTCGGTACGCGAAACTGCGTCGGGGCGAGGTTGCCGGGCGCGTCCAACCGCGGGGCGCCGGCGGTCTCCAGCAGTCCAGCGCCGGTCAACACCAAGGTGAGTTTCAGCGGGTCACCGACTTGCACCACGGTGCGATCGGCCGACACCTCCAGTCGAAACCCCGACCCGATGGCCCCCGCGAACGTCGCCGGTCGGTTCGCTGCCGGAACCGGCTGCACGATGAGACGACGGGGAAGATCGCGCGCCGCGTACTTGCGCACCTCGGCCGGTCGTCGCCCGAACAGATCGCGCTCGTATCGCGTGACTCGGTCAATGATCACGGTGGTTGGGGGGAGTTCAATGGTCCCGTCGCGCAGCGGTACCGCAGTGCGTTTCGCCCGTAGCACCACCGCACCGCTGCCGTCGGCCGCCTCTTCGGTCGTGTAAGGGAGGGTGACATCTCCGGCTGTCGTCCCGATCCGCAGGGCGGTGCGACGATCGGTGACCTCGGGGTCGATGAAGCGAAAGCGATCGACGGCTCCGAAGAGGGGCACCACGAAGTGGTAGTCGCTCACGTCGCTTCTCACCGATGCCCCCAAGGTCCACTCGAGGGTCACGTCCACGGCCTGACCGACGAACACGGGTTGCTCTGGGACGAGGAGCTTGACTGCCACCGCGCCCGGATCTTCCGCGATCCGATCGACCTTGATGCGTCCGCCGCGCGCGACCCGGGAGACGCCGCCTTGCGTGACCGTGAACGAGCCGATGTCACACGGGCCTGCCTCTGAGGTCAGCAGTTGATAGTGAAAGGAGTACGAGACCTCTTCCCCTTGCGTGACGCGCCCGTTCACGCTGCGAAAGAAGCTGCGTCGGCTCGGCGTCACATCGACGAAGGTGAGCGTTGCCCCCACGATCTCGGGCGGTTCGCAAGTCGGCGGATCCGCCGCGGCGTCGAAGCCCTCGGCTTCGACATACAAGTCGACCGGCAGGTTTGCGTAGTACGGCCCCCGCCCGATCTTGAGCGTCGCGGCCGGGCCCTCGGTGCGCGAGAACTGTGCAGCCGCTGGTGAACCCACGGCGAGCAGACCACAGAGCAGCGCGTAGTGAAACAGCCGTCGGCCTCTGCGTGCCATGCCTACCAGTCCTTCTCCACGGCTTCGTACCCGCGGGATTTACGTTCTTCCTTGTCGCGCCTTCGCTGCGCCTCACGATCGCGCACACCCTGCAGCTGCTGAGCGGGGTCGGCGGACGGCTGCGGTTGTTTCTCTTCAGGGCTTTGTTCGCCTTCGCCTTGCTGCTGCTCTTGTTGCTGTTGCTGTTGCTGTTGTTGTTGATCCTGCGGCTGCGGCGGCTGCAGCAGAGCGAGCGCTTCGAGCAAGAGACGCAGCGCGTCGTCCTGGTGCTTGCGCACTACGGGCAGCGCATCCGCCGGAAGCGCGGTCGCTGCGCTGACGAGTTCGTCCAGGCTGGACGCGGCTGTGGTCATGTCGCCGCGCGCTGCGGTCACGAGCTCGGCCGCGCGCGCCAGCTGCTCGGCCTGCTGTTTCGCGGCGTCGTCCGCGGCGGGCTGCCCAGGAGCACCAGGCGAGCTGCCGGCCGGGTTCTGTTGCGCCTGCTTCGTGAGCGCATCGCCGATGCTGCCGGTGAGCGACTCGAGGTCCCGCTGGCGCGGGGCGAGCGGGCCGAGTCGCGTCGGCAGCTCGGCGGCGTCCGCGATGGTCGCCGCTTCCTCGGTCTCGTCGTTGAGCTCGCTCTGGCGGCGCGCCGCTTCTTGGAGGTGTTCGATGATCGAGAAATACAAACGACGCAGCGCCTCGATGGACTCGACGGCGCGCAAGACGAGCTCGTCCGTCGTGCGTAGTTGCTCGTCGCTCGCACTGCCCGCCTGGGCCGTGGTGGCGAGGGTGTCGTGGGCGTCGCTCATACTGACGGTTGCGCTCGCGAGGTACTGCTTGGCGAGTTCCACCCTTTGTTTCTCGAGTGCTTGCGGATCGGACTCGTCGCCGTTCGTCTGGGGTGGCTGGCCGCTGGCGGGGGAGGCCGAGGTCGTGGCCTTCGCAAGCGCCTCGTCGAGCAGCTCGGACAGACGCTCCGCGCGCGTCAGGTTCTTCGCCTGCAAGGCCGCGAGCTGCGGAAGGTACTCGTCGATCTCGATCGCCGGCTCCGCACCGTCGGTAGCGTGACGGGCCGCGAGCACCTGCTCGAGCTTTTTCTCGTCCGCGTACAGGGTCTCGATGAGACCGCGCAGATCCAGGAAACACTCGCGCGCGTCCAACAGCGCCTGGAGGCCTTCTCCTTGCGCGCGCACCGCCTCGGTCGCAACGCGCTTTTCGAGGTGGCCACGAGCCTGCTCGAGCGCCTGTTCTCCGCGTTGCACGTGAGGCATGGCCGTGCGTACCTGGGCCAGCATCCGCTCGGTCTCTTCGTCGGTGCCCGGAGTTGCGGCCGGGTCGTTGCCCTGTGGATCGTTCGTCGGTGCCGCGCTCTCTGGCTGCGTCTCCTGCGCCGCGAGTCCAGCCTCGAGTCGTTCGCGAAGCTCGGTGGTGCGTTCGAGCAACCCGACCTGGGTCTCCTCGAGGTACTCGGGCGTCAGCCAAGGAGGGATTGCACTCGGCTCCGTTGGGCTCGTGAAGCCGGTCGGCGCGGCGGCGACGGCAGCGGTGTACCGACCCAGCTCGTCGAGATCGGTGATGACCGCCCCGAGTACTTCGACCGGGTCACGGAGTTGGTCCCGAGCCCGCTTCAGCTCGGTGAGTGCCGCCGCAGCGCGTCGGTAGCCGCGCTCGGCCTGCTTCTGGCGGAATTGACGTCGGCTTTGGTCCATCCGTTCGCGGGCACGGTGGAGATAGTGGAGCAGGTTGTCCAACTGGATCGCCCGGATCCGTTGCTCGGGCGTACGCTCGGCCTCGGCGGTGGTCTCGATTCCGTCCCGCTCCGACTGCGCCGTCTCGGCGACCTGACCCGTGTCCGAACTGACGAGACGTTGACCGCGCTCCAACTCACGGAAGGCGCTGCGCAGCGCCGAGATCTCGTTCGGGTCGGTGAGCGTTGCCACTTGGCTCACCAGTTCGGTGGTGGCGGCCGCGAGTTGACGCTGGGCATTCGCCAACTCTTCGAGCTGCTTTGCCAGATCACTCGGGTCTCGTTTGCGCAGTTGGTCGCTCAGGGCGAGTGACGCCTTCAAGACCACCTCGAGGTTGTGTCGCGGGTCGGCTTCGTCCGCGCGCAGTCGAATCGACTCCCGAAACCAGTCGGCGGCGGCGGCGTACTGCTCGATGGCCTTGGCCGGCTCGTCCGCGCGCAAGCGGTCCGCGCGCTTGGCGGCGAGGAAGCCGAGGTTGTAGCAAGCGCTGTAGCGGAGTTCGACGTCCGTGTGCGCGGCGCTGCGAGCGGCGACGAGCAGCTTCTCCGCCGCTTCTAGGTCATCGCCGTGCAGCCGTTCGAGGGCCTGGTTGTAGACCTGACGCGCGTCCTCCGGCGCGACCTCGCGAAGGCTCTCGCCGGCTGCGTCCGTGGCCGCGCTTGCGGGAGTGGCGGGGTCGGCGCTGGCGCTGGCCGCAGTGCGGTCGTGCTCGTCCTGGTCTGCCGTCGTCGCGCCCGTAGCGGAGTGGGTGCCCGGGTTCGTGGTGCCACGGTTGCTCGCGGCGTCCCCGGTCCTTGGCGTCGACGCGGTTTGTGCCATGCCTGGACTGCTGGCGAGCAGGGCTACCAGCGCGACCAGAGCGACCTGCACGGCGGAGCGCCCCATTGCCGCTGCTTGCGCGCGCTGCGCTGCGCCAGCACGGAGTCGCGCTCCACCGCCGGTCAAGGCGGCTGCGATGCCGAGGAAGATCAGTCCCGCCATCACCGCGTACTGGTAACCTTCCTGACGAACGACGCGTCGATTGCCGGCGAGGGCTCCGCGAGTGAGTGGGGCGATGTGCCGATCGTAGATGGACTTCAAGTCGAGCACCCCAGTTCCCGCCGGCACGTACACACCCTGGCTCATGCTCGCGAGTTCCCGCAGCGTGTCGCCGTCGAGGTGGCTCACGACCGGCCGGCCTTCGTACATCACCGTCTGAGTGGCGCCGGTCCGTGGATCGGTGTAGCGAATCTCGCTGCCGCGCACCTCGTCGCCGAAGCCGATCGCGATCAGTTTCACGCCCCGCTCCACAGCCGCCTCTGCCGCCTCTTTCGGGAACGAGTCGTGATCCTCGCCGTCGGTGATCAAGATGATGGCGCGCGAGAGATCCGAAACCTCGCCGAATCCCGCGACTGCCTTGCGGATGGGCTCGGCGAGCTGTGTTCCACCGCGGGCCACGCTGTGCGTGCTCACTTCATCGAGCACCAGCCGGAAGAACCCGAAGTCTTCCGTCAGCGGGCACAGGACCGTGGCCTTGCCGGCGAATGCGATGAGCCCGACTTGATCACCCTGCAAGTACGGCAGCAGGTCTTGGATATCTGCTTTCGCCCGCTCCAATCGATTCGGTGCCACGTCCTCGGCGAGCATCGACTTGGAGACATCGAGACAGACCATGATCTCGGCGCCGGTGCGCGGCGTCGAGATGAAGGTCGCTCCCCACTGCGGGCGCATGAGGGCGACCACCAACGCGAGCGCACTGAGGCCGAGGCAGGCGATGCGGGTGACTCGGCGGCTGGTCGTCGGCCGCTCGACCAGGCGCGGCTGCATGCTCCGCGAGACGAATTGCTCCAACGCTCCGGAGCCGCGGCGCTCGCACCAGAGGAGGAACAAGACGAGGGCGACCACCCCCCAGATCCCGTGCACCCACTCGGGGGCCGCGAAGTCGATGCCGCTCATGGCAGCCTCCTGAGAAAGGTTCCACCCAAGGCTCCGGCGAAGGCCAGGCACGCCAGTGCGGCCCCGACGAACCAGGGGTACTTTTCTTCGTACTGGAGGAAGCGGACCTCGGTGACCTTGCGCCGCTCGAGTTGGTCGATCTCCCGGTAGACCTCAGCCAACGCCTCGGTGGAGCGAGCGTTGTAGTAGCGGCCCCCGGTCCGGTCCGCGATGGCCTTCAGGGTTTTCTCATCGAGCTCGACTCGCATGGCCCGCGGGTGGATCAGCGGCCGGCCTTGCGCGTCGACCACGACGTCGCCGGTCGTGCGGTCGATCTCCGGAAAGGTCGCAAAGCCCGTGGAGCCGATGCCGATGCAGTAGACCTTGATGTCGTGGGCGACGGCGAGCTCCGCGGCTTCCAACGGGTCGAGGTCCCCCGCGTTCGAGACGCCGTCGGTCAGCAGGATCGCGACCTTCTGGATGTCCTCGCGCCGCCGCAGCCGCTCGACGGCGAGCCCGAGCCCCTCGCCGACGGCGGTGCCGTCGTCGCCGCCCTTTGCGATCTCGAGGTCCTCGAGAATCTGCACGAGGCTGCCGTGATCGAGGGTCAGCGGACACAGTCCATCCGCGTAGCGCGCGAAACCGACGAGCCCGATGAGGTCATCGGTGCGTCCCTTGCCGGCAGCGCCGCCGAGGACGAACTCGCGAAAGACCTCCTTGACCACCGCGAGTCGATCCACGCGCTGGCCGTCGCGCTCGAAGTCCAACGCTCGCATCGATCCCGAGTGGTCGACGACCATGACGATCGCGATGCCTTCCCGGCTCACGACGGTTCTGGCGTCCCCGACCCGCGGGCCAGCCACGGCCACTGCCAGCGCCGCGGCGGCGATCGCGAGGAGCGCCGCCGGCAGCTTGGCCAAACGCGCGCGCACGGAGCGCGGTGTGCCTGCGAACAGCCGGAGATCCGAGTAGGTCACGCTGGCACTCGCGCGACTGGCGAGCCAGTACACGAGCGGCGCGGCGAGAGCCAGTGCCAGCAGCGACGGATTGCGCAGCTCCCAATCAAGCATGACGTGCCCCCTGCCGTGGAGCCACGGGCGTCGCATCACCGACGGAGTCGCTCACGTCGTTCACCTCGATCAGCGGCGCATTCTCGCGGGTCTCTTCGAGGAAGCGTCGCACCGTGGCGACCGAACCGTCTATGGCCTCATCGGTCGGGCGGTGGTGAGCAAACTTCACGAGGTCCGCGCCGCGCAAGAACTCGTGGAGCAGGCGCTGGTGTTCGACGGAAAGGTCGGGAGAACCGCCGACCGTATCGAGGAACTCCTCGGTCGTCAGCTCCGGCGCCCGCAACTCGAAGCGGTCCTCCAGGTAGCGCCGGACGATCCCGGAGAGCTCGACGTAGAAGCTGTCGAGGCCGAACTCGGTACTGGCTCGCGGGCGCGCGAGGAGAAGTTCGAGGCGCGCTCGCGCAATGTCGAAGGCGCTCCGGCGGCGGGCCCGTTGCTGCGCGCGCAGGTACGCCTTGATGGCGAGCGGCGACAGCGCGATCACGACCACCAAGCCCGCGAGCAACCATGGCCAGCGCCGCGGGGCCGGCGGCAGCCGCTTCGCGAGCGGGCCGATCGCGGGCCGGAGTTCGGGGGCGGCGTCCTGAGGCAACACGGTTGCGATCTCGAAGTCGAGTCGCTCGGTGAGCAGCTCGTAAGCATCTTCACCGTCGGGGTGAGGCTTGTTGCCCGGACGGCGATCGACGAACTCGATCAGGATCTCCGGGATGCTCTGACGTCCCGACATCGACGTGAGCAAGGTGTACTCTTGGGTCATCACGGTGCGGCCCTGATCGTCGAGGCGCTCGCGATCGAAGTAGCCGACGACTTCGAAGCGGTCGATCGCCTCGCCATAGGCCGGCAGGATCAACTCGACCCCCGGTTCGGCGGTCACTTCGATCACCAGCGTGAGGTCGTCACCGATGCGAGGCTCCTCGGGGGTCACTCGTACCACCGCGCGCACGGGCCCTTTCTCGGTCACGCTCTCTTTGGCCTGCGCGGGAGCCGCGAGCGTCGCGCAGACCGCGGCCGCTGCCACGAGCACGAGCACCGCTCGCCTGGCTCGGGCCGATTGCTTAGGTGCGGCCGCAGCGATCGTCGATGTACGGGTCATCGTCGCTGCCTCCGCTCGCGCATGCGGAAGAACTTCACCAGCGGGTCGACCACCGAACGGGTCGAGTCGATGTGGATGAAGTCGACCTTGACGGCTCGCAGCTGTCGCTCGAGCGAGGCGGCGCGTTCTGCGGCACGCGCGGCAAAGGCGCGGCGCAGCGCGCCATGGCCCATGTCGACGTTCGTGCGCACTCCCGTCTCCGCATCGCGAAGGGTCACGAGTCCGAGGTCCGGGAGCTCGTGCTCACGCGGATCGGAGACGAGCACCGCCACGACGTCATGCTTGCGGTTGGCGGTCTGGAGCGCCTCCAGGTAGCCGTCGTCGAAGAAGTCGCTGACCACGAAGATGATGGCGCGGCGTTTCATGACCTTGAGCAAGAACTCCACGCCGCGCTTCAAGTTCGTCGCCTCCCGGCCGCTGCGTAGGGTCCGCTGCCGGAACGGGAACCGCAGCCACCGTCGATTCGGCTCGGGCACCCGACCCTCGAGGGAGCCGTGAGCCAGCACTTCGCGGACGACCCGTTGGCAATGGCGTTGGCCCTTGCGCGGCGGGATGTACTGCTCGACAGAGCCGTGAAAGAGCGTGAGTCCCACTTTGTCGTCGTTGAGGTTGGCCGAGAACGCGAGGAGGGCGCACAACTCGGCCGTGGCCTCACGTTTCGATCGCGTCGCGGAACCGAAGTCCTGCGAGGCCGATACGTCCGCGAGCAGCATCAGCGTGAGCTGCCGCTCTTCGACGTAGCGCTTGACGAAGGGACTGCCCATGCGGGCGGTGACGTTCCAGTCGATGCTCCGAACGTCGTCACCGGGTACGTAGGGTCGTACTTCGTCGAATTCGATGCCGCGGCCCTTGAATACCGACGTGTACTCCCCCGCCAGGACGTCGGCGACTTGGCGCCCCGTTCGAACCTGGATCTCACGGACTCTGCGGATGATGTCTTTTGCGAGCATGGACAAGGCCTCTGCGTGCAGACTCGTTACGGAACGAGCACGCTGTCGAGGATGGTTTGGATCACGGCGTCCGCACTCTTGCCCTCCGCCTCCGCCTCATAGGAGAGGACGACGCGGTGGCGCAGGACGTCGGGCGCCAGGGACTTCACGTCGTGCGGGGTCGCGTAGCTGCGGCCCTGCAAGAACGCGTTCGCCTTCGCCACCTTCATGAGGTTGATCGAGGCGCGCGGACTCGCGCCGACTTCGATCATTCCCTCCAGTGTCGTGATCCCGGCGGCCTTCGGGTCACGGGTCGCGCGCACGAGGTCGACCACGTAGTTGCGGACCTTCTCGTCGACGAAGATCTGGTCGACGACCTGCCGGCTCGCGCGGATCTCCTCGGGAGTGGTGACCGGGTTGACCTGCGGGGTCGGTTGGGCTCCCGCCATGCGGTCGACGATCTTGCGCTCGTCGTCCTTGCTCGGATAGCCCACGTTCACCTTGAGGAGGAAACGGTCGATCTGCGCCTCGGGGAGTGGGTACGTTCCCTCTTGCTCGATCGGGTTCTGAGTGGCCAGTACCAGGAACGGGTCGTCGAGGGGAAACGTCTTGCCGCCGATCGTGCCCTGTCGTTCCTGCATCGCTTCGAGCAGGGCGGCTTGTACCTTGGCCGGCGCGCGATTGATCTCATCGGCGAGCACCAGGTTCGAGAAGATCGGGCCCTTCTTGACCGTGTAGATCGCTTCCTTCGGGTTGAACACCTCGGTACCGATCACGTCCGCGGGCAGCATGTCCGGTGTGAACTGGATGCGCGAAAAGCCAGTCCGGATCGCATCGGCGAGGCAACGGACGGTGAGGGTCTTGGCCAAGCCCGGCAACCCCTCGATCAAGATGTGTCCGCCCGTGAGCAAGCCGATCAGGAGACGTGACACCAACGTCTCTTGTCCGACCAGCACTTTGGAGATCTCGTTGACCAGGTTTCTCCCGAGCTGGGAGTGACGAGCTACCTCGTCTGCAAGCTGACCAGCCGACATGTTTCGGTTCCTCTGGTTCTGGGTGAATGCGGGTCGCTCAGCCGGGTCGCGGACTTCGGCGCGGGCCACCCGCCCCAGTCGCGAGGCCCACGGGTTGCGGTGGGCGACGATGGGGAGGGCGATCGCGGCCGAGGTCGCGGTCCCTTGAAGCTCGCCGAGTGACGCTGGGTACGAGGATTCCCGTGTGGATCTTCCCCGACGGGATTCCCCGACTGGGTTTCTCGACCGGCGTCCGGCGCGAGCGAAGTCGGGATTATGAACCGATCCTCGGCGCAGTTCCAGGGGTGATCCGGGAGTTCCCGCAGACTCAGCGCAAGCGCACTCCGCCACGAGGGGGCCTTTCGAATGCCCCGCGAGGAATCCAGGCCGAGGGCAATCGCCTGCCGCTGCGCCTCGGCCGGGCATCGTCCGCACCTCGTCCGCACCGGGCTCCACTGGCTTCGCGGAGGGATCTCTCGTGTGGGCGAGCGTTGCTTGGCGAGCGTTGCTTGCGGGTCCAGCAGTCATGCTTTCTACTTATAGGGTGCCTGAGATCCGACCCCCAACGAGAGCGGCAGGCACGGAACGGAGTCACGGTGCGAAGATTCCGCTACAGGCTCGTGATGGGGCTCGCTGCGCTCGGTTGGCTGGCGTTCGGGGGCGCGACGGCCCAGGCCCAGTCGTCAGCACCGCCGACGCTCGAAGTGTGCGGGCAACCGCTGTACTTCTTCGGGACCGCCGGGCAGCCCCAAGCTGCTGTCGCTGTGTTGCTCGCGCCGCCGGGTGGCCCGCTCGCGGAGCTCGAGGTGTCGGTCGACGTGCAGCACTCCGCCATCGGCCAACTCGAGGTCGATCTCCTGGCCCCCGACGGTACGACCCTGCGACTGCATGATCGCCAGACGTTGGGACTGTTCGACGACGACGTGATCCTGCGCTACAGCGATCGAGGGCTCCCGAACGGGAGCCTGCCGTACAACAGTGACTGTCCGATGCGTCCTGCGGGTGATGGCGCGGGCCCCCTCGAAGACTCCATGGCGGCGGCGGCTTCGACGTCGTGGGGGGGATTGTGGACATTGGTCGTGCGCGACGTCGTTTACCCCGGGGGCAGTGGGCAACTCGCGTCCTGGTGCTTGCGGTTCTTCGACAGCCCGCAGGCGCCGCTGCCGTTCGGCCCACGCGACTTCCAGTGGCACTGGATGCTCGCGAGCTACGAACTCTCGTGGACGAACACCGACGCCTACGATCAGATCGAAGTGCTGGTCGATGGTAGCCCGGTGGTGACGCTCCCCGGCACGGCTACGTCTCATTCCCTGTTCGCCAGCGACGCGCTGTCCCACTTCGTTTGCGTGCGTGCGACCGTCGGCGGTGAAGTCGTTTGTCGCGAAGCCTGTGGCTGGGTGGCGCCGGGCTCGCCGAGTGTCTCGGTCTGTGATTCGACGCCGATCGTGGTCGACGACCAAGTCGCGGTGGCGACCTTGGCGGTGGGCGTTGCGCCCGTGATCGGCGACGTACGGGTTCCGCTGCGGCTCGCGCACGACGAGCCGCGCGATGTCCTGGTGTCCCTGCGTTCACCGCAAGGGACCGAAGTCGTCTTGCACGACGTGAACCTCGTCGCCACGCCGGACCTCGATCTGACTTTCTGGGACCTCGGGATCGTCACGCCGGACGCGCGCGACTGCCGCTGCTTCGAGCGCCCCGACGGCCCCGGGGGTCTGGTCGACTTCGTCGGCGAGGTGCCGTCGGGGCTCTGGGAGTTGCGCGTGGCGGAGGACGACCCCAGCCTCGTTGCCGAACTCGACGAGTGGTGTCTCGAGTTCTTCGCCGAGTCGCCGCCGTTCCCCGTTGCCGCCCTCCAAGCCATCGCGGGGACGCCGACCGGGACGATTCACGTGGCCTGGTCGAACCCCGTGCCCTACGACGGCATCGAGATCCTGCTCGCGGGCGCGCCGGTTGCTTTCGTGCAAGGCTCGGCGACCTCACACACGCTCCCACCGGTGTCCTTTGCCGGTACTTACACGGTTTGCGTGCGTCCCGAGGTCGGGGGCTACTTCGGGCCCGCCACCTGTGTTTCCGTGTTGGTCGACATCGAGCCGCCGCTCGCGCTGACGTGTCAGTCGGCGCCGGGGAGCGGGGTAGCGACCGTCGAGTGGGTGAACCCGCGCGTGTTCGATGCCATCCACGTGTCGATCGACGGCAACGCGACCGCCATACTCCCCGGGAGCGCCACGACGTACCAGACGCCGCTGTTGGGTGTGGGAAGTGTCGTCGAAGTATGCGTTCGGGGCGACCTGCAGGGCGTGCTGACAGCGGTGACTTGCTGTCTCGTGCCGGTGGTGCCGGCGATCGACTTCGACTTCGAAGTGTGCTCGCTTGCCAGTCAAGGGATCGACAACTTCCAACCCAACGTTACGGACACCCTCACCGTCGGCGGTGACACCGAAGTCGCCGAGCTCGAGATCGACGTCGCGGTACGCTACTTGGCTTTGTCGTTGGTGGTCATCGATGTCGAGTCTCCAACCGGGACCGTGGTGCGGTTGCACGACCTCGCGGGAGCCGGGACGCGCCTGCAGTTGACGTACTCCGATCACGGCGTTGCCGCCGGTGCCACGACGCATGGTTGTCAGTGCCGGATGCAGCCGGCCGGGGACGGCTCGGGCCCGCTCGCGGATGCTCTGGCCGAGTTCCAGGGCGAGCCCGCCGCCGGCGCTTGGCAGCTGCGCGTCACACCGACCTTCCCTCTCCCCGGAAGCCTGGCCGGCTGGTGTCTGCGCCTCGATGGTACTTGCCCGACTCCCGAACCGACGGACCTGACGTGCACGAACGTGGCGGGCATGGTGGAACTGACGTGGCAGAACCGCGCCGTCTACGATCACGTCGAAGTGCTTCGCGACGGACTCTCCGTGGCGATCCTCGGAGGAGCCGCGACCTTCTTTCAGGAACCGTTGCCGCTCGGTCGTCATGACTACTCGGTCGTTGGTGTCCTGGCGGGCTGCGGGCATCCGTCCGGTGCTTGTCGCGTCGCTGCCGGAGTCACGGACGTGATCTTCCGCGGCGAGAGTCCCCTCGGGCGCGTGGATAGCGTGTTCGCGCTCGAGCAAGCGTTGTCCGACCTGGGTCGCTCGGCGGCCGTCGTGGATCACTTCGATGCCGCGACTCTCGCGTCGTTCGGCAATGCGCCGCAGCGTCTCTGGTTGATGCTCGGGACGTTCCCCCACAACTATGTGTTGACCCCTGCCGATGGTGTCTTGCTCGCCGAGCTTCACACCGGGGACTCCGGTCTCGATGGCACCCCAGAGCGACCTCCGTTGCCGATCTACATCGAGGGTAACGACGTTTGGGGGTTCGACGCACCGACCGCGTTCGCGGCTTACGATGGCGTCGAGAACGGCACCGCCGCGCGTGGGGACAACTCACTGACGCACGTGACCGGGGCCGACACCGGGCTCGGGCTCGATCTCGCCGGGCTGCAGGGCGGCTACTTCCATGACCGTGTCGGCAATGAGCAGACCGATCGGCTGCGGGCTACGGGCACGACCGCCGGATTCGGAATCGACGCCGGCGGATCTCGAGCGGCGATCGCGTGGACCGCTTCTGCGGGCGGCTACGGCGTTGCGACCTTCTATGCAAGCACCTTCGCGCCGGTCATCGCGCAGTCGTTCGAGTTGGGAGGTTACAGCCACTCGCTCCCCAACGTAGTCGGGCGCTATCTCACCGCCCTGCAGATCACGAACGAAGACGCGTTTCGCCGTGGCGACGTCGATCGCAACGGGGCGCTCCAGCTCGGAGACCCGATCGCCCTGCTGTCGTATCTGTTCCTCGGTGGGGCAACGCCGCCGTGCCTCGACGCAGCCGACTTCGACGACGACGGTGGCCCTGACGTGGCCGACGTCGTGGGTCTGCTCGGTTATCTGTTCTTGTCCGCTGCACCTCCACCCGCCCCCGGCACGACCTGTGGGGCAGACCCGACGTCCGATGGTCTGGCGGAGTGCGTGTACCCGTCGACGGCCTGTCCGTAGGATCGCCGCGTCGGTCCCGGATGGCGCCGACCCAGGCTGGCGTTGCGTGCTCGGCTCGAGTGAGGCCAACGAGATCGTGGAGGCGAAGGTGTTCCCGAAGTCGAGAGTGGGTGATCGTCCGCGCTTCCTGGCGGCATGCGGGCTCCGGCTCGGACTGGCCCTCGCGCTGGGCGCATGCGCGGAGGTCCCCGTGAACCTACGCAGCGAGGGTCCGAAGTTCGCACTCTTGGACGGGCGCAAGGTCCACTACTCGGTGACTGGGCGGAGCGGCCCCGTGCTAGTGCTGGTCCACGGGTGGGCCTGTGACGAGCGCGTGTGGTGGAAGAACGTTCCAGCTCTGTCGCAGAGCCACTGCGTGATGGCAATCGACCTTCCAGGCCACGGCCAAAGCGCGCCGCCCGCGAGGCCTTACGACATGAGTCTGTTCGCCGACGGCATCGCCGCGGTCCTGGATGCAGAGGGAGTTGACCAGGCCGTCCTCATTGGCCATTCGAACGGCGTTCCTGCGGTCCGTCAGTTCTACCGCAAGTATCCCCACCGGTGTGCACGTTTGGTGCTCATCGACGGCCCACTCGAGCTCATGGTTCCTGCGGAGCAAGTATCCCCAATCGAGCAGGCCTTCGAGGCACCCGAGTTCGCCGCGACGGTGGCGCAGTTCGTCGCCAGCATGCCTGCCCCGCACCTCGCGCAAGCGGATCGTGCTCGCATCGCAGAAATCGCAGCGAGTCAATCGCAGAGTGCCGTCCTAGGTGGCTTTCGTGCAGCAGTAGACCCGACGATCTGGGGCAGAGATCCCATCACGATCCCCGTCTTGATGATCAACGCCCACCAACCGGCGTGGAGCCCCGAGTACGAGGACTACGTGAGGGAGCTCATCCCGAAGCTCGACTATCGCGTGCTCTCGGACGTGGGCCACTTCATCATGGTCGAACG
>JBFWWP010000042.1:0-40789 GCA_050246115.1 Planctomycetota bacterium | reverse complement strand
GATTGCATTCTGGCTCTGGAAGGTGTCCAGAGCGCCCCCTTCGGCGACGTCGGCGTAATCGACTCGGCCACTGCGCTTGCGAACGCCCTGGCGGCCAACGGACGCACGGTCTACGTGACTGCGCCCTTGACGGCGACCGGGGTCATCACCGCCCTGCCGTGTGGCGTGGACCTCACTACCTTCGAGACGATCTGGGTCATGACCGGCACGTTCCCCGATGACTATCGAATCGTCGCCGCGGAAGGCGACCTCCTCGCCAGCCTGGCGGCCATGGGCATCGGCATCTACTTCGAAGCGTCGGACCACTGGGGCTTCACGCACGTCGCGAGCCTGCTCGACGAGCGCGACGGCATCGAGCCCGACATCGGCGCCAACATCGTCGACGGTGACGACAGCTTCACTCAAATGGACGGCGTGGACGCTCCGTTGGCCGGCCTGTTGCTCGCGGGCAACGTCGACGTGAACTACGACCAAGACCAGACGGGGAATGACTTCACCGACCAGTTGGCGCTGACGGGTACGACGATGACGGCGACGCCCGACGCCATGATCACCTCGGCCGAGGCGGTTTGGACCAACAGCAACGATGGTCTCCCCAGTGCAACGGATCCCGATGAGCTGTTGGCGTACATCACCGGCGTCATCGCGGTGCACGCGGATGGCGGGCGCATGATCTCGCAGAGCTGGGAGTTCGGTGGCTACACCGGCGACCAGAACCTGCTCGCGGGTGCCTATCTCGCCGCGCTCGGTCGGATGAACGTCCCGATGGAGCAGTTCGTGCGGGGGAACTGTAACGGCCTCGACGCGCAGGTGAATATCGCCGATGCCGTTTACCTGCTCGGGTTCTTGTTCCCGGGCGGCAACCCACCCAACGTGCTGAGCTGCCGCGACGCCTGCGACACCAACGATGATGGCCAGATCAACATCGCGGATGCCGTGGCGCTACTCGGGTCGCTGTTCGGTTCGCCGTCCGTTCCCCTGCCGTTCCCGAACGCCACGGACGGATGCGGCGCCGACCCGACCATGGATACGATCGACTGCGCGACCAACACGCCGAGTTGCTAGGCTCGGCCGAGCACGCGCGCGATCCCGCGCGCGTGCAATCGGCTGCGCGGCCGGGGGGAACTTCCACGAGAAGTTCCCCCCGGCCTTTTTGCTTCGGTGGCGATTCTCCGTACGTCGATGGGTCGTGGCCAACGGCCACACCGGCTCGAAGTCGACGCGCTGCGGCCGCCCCTCGGGGCCTAGCCCCAAATCAGGGGCATGCCCCGCTTCGAAATCGTCGTTGCGTTTGCGAATTGAACGGAAGTCGCCGCACGCGCGGGATCCAGGCTGGCCAAACCCATTGGAATCCGGGCCTTACGCCTTGAATGGCGTGACGGACGCAAGAATAACCCGGCGCCTCATTGCTTCCCCGCCCATGACTCCTACGATAGCCCTGGAAATGAACGCGGATGTACCGCGGCTGATTCGTGGGCCCGCCCCTCCCGGACCCGACCCGATCCCCGGCCGTCGATTCCCGTTCCGCGAGACCCAGCCAACTCAGCGTGTCCGATCAGAAAGGAATCTAGCCCATGCTCAGTCGCATCCCATCGTGCCTCGCGCTGTTCACGGTCGCCCTGCTAGCGGGACCGGCCTCGGCGCAGCACTTCCCAGTCCCCGTCCTCGTCGACGGCGACACCAATGTGGACAACCTCGGCGTCGTCGACAACGTCGACAAGGTGAATGTGTCGCCCAACGGGATCGTCGCCGTCAGTGGCGACGACGAAGGCACCGCCGTCGGCGAGGAGTTCCTCTACGCCGGCGGCGCCATCGTGATCCGCGACGGTTCACCCTTGGCAGGGAGCGGCACCACCCTCGACGTCATCGACGGCTTCGTCGGCTACCGCCACGTCAACTCCGCCGGTGCGGTGGTCTACACGGGTAGCGTCACGGGGGGCGACACGGTTCTCGCCGTCGACGGTACGATGATTCTCCGCGACCTCCAGGCCGCCGGTGGGATCTCTGGCCGCTTCTACAACGACTTTCTCGAGCCCAGTATCACCGACTCGGGTGATCTCTACGTGGAGGTCGATCTCGACGGCGCGGGGACCGACGACGAAGTGATCTACGTGGTCTCCGGCGGCGCGGCGACGCCGCTCGCCATGAACGCGGGCACCGACTTTCGGGAGGGCAGCCTGATCATTGGCGGCCCGCTCGACGGCGAAACCTGGGATGCCACGCCGTTCACCAACAGCACGGCGAACAACCTGGGCACGTTCATCGTCGACGGGAATCTCGACGAGATCGGCGGCACCTCGATCGTCAACGACGACGTCCTGGTCCGCAAGCGCGTCGGCTTCGACTACGAAGTTCTGCTACGAGGCGGCGACCTGCTCTCCTCGACGTTGACCGGCATGGCGCCGTTCGAGTCCATCACCGACATCACGCTCGCCGACGCGAACAACGACTGGGCCATCTACGGCCTCATGGACGACGCCGTGACCACGGCCGCAAACGACAGTGTCGTGGTGGCGGGTATCGGCGGAGCGGCGGCGACGATCATCGCCCAAGAAGGCGGCGACGTCTCCGGGGCCACCGGCATCCCGGGCACCACCATGGGCACGATCAGCGGCGCCTGCGTGAACAGCAACGGCAAGGTGCTGATCCTGGCGACCGTCAACGACAACGGTGTCGACATTCCGCCGTACGACGAGGCATTGTTCGTGTGGGACGCGGGCGTGTTCACCCTGATCCACGGCGACAACCTGGCGATTCCCGCGCGACCCGGCGAGGACCTCACGGACATCGTCGGAACCGACGTAGTGATCAACGACCAAGATCGGATCTTCTACCAAGGCACGACGTCGGTGGGCGCTGCCGACGGCATTTTCGAAGCCGTCTTGCCGCTCGTCCTTCCGGTCCAAATGCTGGCCTGCTCCCTGTCCATGGCCGGCACCGAAGTCATCGCCACTTGGTCCCTTCCGGCTGGCCCGGCCTACGACGGCATCCGGGTGCGTGTGAATGGTGCGCTCGTCGCCACGCTTGGCGGGACAGCCACCGCCTTCACGACCGCAACGTTCACGCAGAACCTGTTCGTCACGATCGAAGTCGAGCCCTTCGTCGGGGTCGATAGCGCTCCGGTCGCCGCGTGCAATGCGACGATCAATTCGATCCCCGCCGACTTCATCGAGTGCAGCACCCCAATGCCGCCGCCGGCCATCGACAACACGCTGCCGCCGGTGGTCGACGTGTTGCCGTCCGCGACCAACGTCGCCCTCCTCGATCTGGCGGTGTCGTTGGACATCACGCACACGTTCCAGGGCGACCTCGACATCGATCTCAGCTCCCCGCTCGGGACCAACGTCGTGCTCACGACCGACAACGGCGGCACGCTCGACAACGTGAACATCACGTTCGCCGACTATGGCCAGCCCCTGACGACGACCACCGACCTCGCGTCGGGCTTGATTGTGCGGCCGGAGGGGCCCGGAGCGATGGCGGACTTCAACTGCGAACTCTCTGGTGGCAACTGGACGCTCCAGATCGTGGACGACGCCGGCGGCGACACCGGGGTGCTGAACCAGTGGTGCCTGAACATTTTCGAAGAGCCCAACCCCGGACTCGATTGCTGCCCGCGTCCGACGAACCTGCTCTGCTCGAACGTTGGCGCGTGCGGCGGTCCCGGTGTGAATCTCTCGTGGTCCACCAACTTCGCGTACGATCTGCTCGAGCTCGTGCGCGACGACGGCGTCGGCGTGACGACGATCGCCCTGAGTCCGTCGGCCACATCCTACCTCGACACGTCCGTGGTCGCTGGTACGACCTACGACTACGCCTTGCGTTATCGCTGCGCCGCCGGCGGTTCGATCCAAGTCGCAACCAGCTGCTCGGTCGCGGTCGACTCGACCACCGTGCCGCCGGTGGCCGGACTCCTGTGCGTCCCCAACCCGTGCGGCGCTCCGAGCGTTGCGATCACCTGGACCAACGGCGCCGTGTACACTTCGCTGACGCTGAACCGTGCCGGCGTGTTCCTCGCGGATGTGACGGGCATGACCTCCTTCACCGACACCATGCCCATCACCGGTGGCAGCAGCTACTCGCTGATCGCCGACTGCAGCGGCAGTACCGTCACGACGAACTGCACTGCCGATCTCAGCCCGCCGGCAGTAACGAACCTGGTGTGCGCTGCAGACTTCTGCGCAAACACCGTCTCGCTCAGTTGGGACAACAACGGGTTGAACTATGACATGATCACTCTGAACCGAGCGGGCGTGTTCCTGGCCGACGTGACTGGCATGAGTTCCTTCGTAGACGCCATGCCGGTCCAAGGCTCTGCAACGTACTCCGTGATTGCCTCGTGCAACGGCGCGCCGACCCAAACGAACTGCGCCGTGAACAACGTGCTGGAGCTTCCCAGTGACCTCATGTGCGGGGCCCCGCTCGGTGCCGACAGTGTGAACCTGACTTGGACGAACCCGCTCGCGTACACTTCGATTCAGATCGAACGAGACGGCGTGTTGGTCAGCCCACAGCCCGGACCGTCGGACACGAGCTACACCGACACCGGCTTGGCTCAGGGCGCCTACACCTACACCATCACGTTCGCTTGCGCGGGCGGCAGTGACTCGCTGAGTTGCACCGTCGGTGTGATCACGGGCACGAACTTCCTGTTCATCGGTCGAGACGGGGGCACGACGGATGGACTCAACATCCACGACCCGACGACCGGCGATTTCCTCGGCAGCTTCCGTGACGAGCAGGACGCCCTAGAGCTCTATGTCGTCACCAACGCGATCGTCGGGCCGCGAGTGCCCGGCGGCGATGATGTGGTCTACGTTGCCGACCAAACCGGAATCGACAATGGCAGCATCGTCCGCTACGAACTCGACGGCACCTTCATCGGCCAGTATGTCGATGACACGCTGTTCGACGACGTGCGCTCGGTCGAGTTCCGCGGAGACACGCTGTTCTTCACGTCGAACGGCGCTACGGTTTCCGGCGTCGTCAGCTATGACATCGGCACCTTGACCGCGACGAATCTGATCCCCGGTGGCGGCCCGACCGACATCGAGTTCTTGATGGACGGCAGCTTCTTGGTCAGTGATTGGGACACGGACTCCGTCACCCACTACGACCCGAACGGCCTGAACCCAGTGGTCCTGGTCAGCCCTCTGAACTCGACCATGGCCGATCCCAACCAGATCGCCCCGCTTGCCAACGGCAACTTCGTCGTCGGCACCGAGGGGACTGGATCCGACGAGATCATCGAGTTCACGCTCGCGGGCGTGGTCGTCCAGAGCTTCCCGGTCGGGTTCAACGTCCAGGGAGTCCACCAACTGCCTAGTGGCCTGGTCT
The DNA here is from genome assembly GCA_050246115.1 of Planctomycetota bacterium. Lineage (GTDB taxonomy): Bacteria > Planctomycetota > UBA8108 > UBA1146 > JAJFFE01 > JBFWWP01. The sequence goes on along the minus strand of JBFWWP010000042.1, from coordinate 35,452 downwards.
TGTTCACGACCGACGCGGGCACGGGCGTATTCACGCTCGACCTGACGAGCGGCACCATCACCAACGTCTACTCGAGCGGTACGATCGACTTCTACTACATCGAGGAGGTCGGGAGCGGCCCCGTGATGCCGACCGAAGCGTTTATCCGCGGTAACTGCAACGGACTGGACGCGGGCGTGAACATCGCCGACGCCGTGTACCTGCTCGGCAACTTGTTCCCCGGGGCGGGCACTCCGAACGTGCTGAATTGCCGCGACGCTTGCGACGCGAACGACGACGGCAACATCAACATCGCCGACGCCGTCGCGTTGCTGGGTTCACTGTTCGGCTCTCCGGCAGTGCCACTACCGGCGCCGAACGGGAGTTGCGGCGCCGACCCGACGAATGGTGACGCCCTGGACTGCGCGATCAACACGCCGAGTTGCTAACGGGCCGAGACGCAGTTCACGACCAGTGGAAGGGGGAGGCACCACGCGGTGCCTCCCCCTTTCTTCTCAACGTTCTGTCGCGAGCGTTACTCCGGCGGTCAGGTCTCATTGCTAGTGGTAGAACTGCCCGCCATTCTCACTGACGAGTTGCTGCAAGAATGCGACTCCGAGGGCGTCGCCCGCGAGATAGATCCCGTCAATGGGAATGCCCTGCGTGTTGGCGGCAGCGATGGCAGCCAAGGTCTCGGCGATGCCGGGACAGTTCGGGACTCCATCGGTAACGAGGATCACCCGACGGAGTACGTCGGGACTGGCGTTTGCGATTTCCAGAGCGCGGACGCCTCCCGGCGCGGTGCAAGTCGAGCCGGTCGCAGTGAGGCTCTGGACCCAAGCGATCGCACTCTGTTGATTCGTGGCGGTGGCCGGGACCACGACCGTCTGAAACACCGTCAGGGAGCTCGAGAAGCCGACGATCCCGAATCGCTGGTTCGGCTGCAGAGACTGAATGGCCATGGTCAGTTCCTGCTTCAGGGTAGCGAGTCGGGAGCCGGACATGCTCCCCGAGAGATCAATCGCCCAGACCACGGTGGTCGCCGAGAAAGTCTGGCCGTAGAAGCCGATGCTGCCGGCGACCACCGAACACCCACCCACCTGAGCGTGCGCGACTGGCATCGGGCGCGCTAGCGAGCTTTCGGTCGGTCCGAGTTCGAAGGCGACGAGGCCCACGAGAAGCGCGAGGCCCACGGCGATTGCCCGGGTCGCGCGGCTCGGGGCAAAGTGGCGAGTTCTCCGGTCCATTTCCTGGACTCCTTCCGGCGCGGGTGGTTACCCAGCGCGACACGTCGACGAACCGGCACAGGTCATGGACACGGCGAGAGTTGGCAGCACAGAAGATCGATCGTGGCCTGCACTCCGCAACCCGGGTACGGCGCGGGGAGTGGCCCGGAAGCGCCGAACAGTGCCCCGAGTTCCCTGACCGCATCAGTAAGGTCGAGTCGGCCATCGTCATTCGCATCGGCACCCGCAGCGCACGCGAGCGTCGCTCCCAAGAACAGGTGACTCAGGAGATCCGCGACGTCCGGCAAGTTGGCCGTGCCGTCCCCGTTAGCGTCTCCCCGGACGAACCGCGGCGGCGCCATGGGTGGAGCCGCCAACACCAAGACCGCGCCTCGATTCGGCATGCCGATCGCATCGCGAAAATCGGCTCCGACCAGCATCTCGGAGGCGCCATCGCAGTTCAGGTCGTCGAGCTGCGCGAGACTGATCCCCGACTGGCTGTCCGGTTGCCCTTGTGTCCACTGCCAGAGAAGCGCACCGTCGACACCACTGACGACGAACACCAGTCCGGCGAACGCCCCGGCGGCCCCGGTGCCGCGCGGGGCACCGATCGCTACGTCGGCGACGCCGTCGCCGTTCGTGTCGCCAGCAGCGCTGAGAGCCAAGCCAAAGCCTAACGCGCCCGGAAACGGTGGCAGGACGAACTGCACGACGCCGGTGTCGCCGCTGACGACAGACACCGGGCCGGCCGCGCCCCCCGTACCACCGCCGAGCGCAAGGTCCGCGACGCCGTCCCCGTCGACGTCGCCCACGTTGGCGATGCGACCGACGCTCTGGTTCAGGATCATGTGAACCGCGCCCACCGCCCCCGAGTACACGATCACGCTCGACAAGGACGCAACCGCAAAGTCGCCCCGCCCATCGGCGTCGACGTCGCCGAGCGCGACGACTTCGAGCCCCGTGTGCGGCGAGGCGTTGTCCCCGAGGATCGTGTACAGCGGCGCTCCCCCGGCGCCCGAATACAACGTGACCCGGCCGAGCCCGAACGGATACGGCGATCCGACGGCGAAGTCCGGCACCAAGTCACCGTTCACATCGCCAACCGCGGCCACCGAGGTGCCGTGCCCGGCACCCTGGACGATTCCCAGGCTTGTGAACAACACACTGCCGTCGGCCCCGGAGTAAACATAGGTCTTGCCGGGAAAACACGCGGCGACGGTGGGTGGGTCGAACAGCGGCGCGCCGACGACCAGGTCATCGATCCCGTCCCCGTTGAAGTCGTCCGCGGCCAGCGCCGCTCCGTGCGCGGACGACGGCGTCTCCGCAGGGATCTCGCGAATGAGGCTCCCGGACCCGGCGGAGTAGATCCGCACGCGCCCCTCGCTCGGTGCTGCGACCGCGTAGTCGCGCACGCCATCACCGTCGAGGTCGCGCAGGGTCGTCACAACGTGCCCAAAGCGACCGTTGGCCTGCGCGCCGAACTGCTCGCGCGCCAAGACACCCTCCGCAATGCCAGGGGTCTGCCCGAGCAAAGGCTTCGTCGCGCCCGCCCACCCAATCACGACAACGTACGCAATCGCGTGCATGATGACGCGCGCGAGGATTGCGTGGGCTCGCAATGTCATCTGTCGCTGCGAGCGGCCGGCTCGCACAGCATGAACGTTCAATTTCCCCTCCTTGGTCACGACTTCAGGATTGCGGTTCGAACAGCAGCTCGACTGCATCTACCGCCGGTGCAACCATGTCGCTCCTCTTCTCGCAGTCGGCCAACGTGCGCGGCGGCTCACCCGTAGGCGTGTCGTCAAACCCAATCCCCAACGAGTGCGGGCAAGTGCCGCGAAGTTTGCCCGCACGACATCGCTTCGAATAGGTCTATCGATTCCGCTGAAGCCCCAAGCGAATCCATCCCAAGGCACGGAAGCAACCAAAATGCCCAGGAAGCCGACAAAGTCAGTGCGCCGCCCCGCGCCAGCGATTCGTACGGACACCGTCTTTCGCCATGTGGCCAGCGGAAGAACTGAACGGACCGACCGCCGCCGGCGAGGCGCAACGCAGGATCCTGACTGAAGTGAGACGCTACCCGGGAGCAACATCACGCGAGCCCGTGTCGTTCACGTCCGCGCGGCGCGCCAGCTTGCTCTGGCGAGCGCCCCCGCAAGTGGGCTACAATCCGCGCGCCGCGGGTGGCTCCCTCGCGAATTCCCTTCGTTCTCGAGAGTTGCCTCCGTTTCTCGAAGAGCCTTCCGTTCTCGAACGACCGCCGTCGTCGAGAAGCACGCGCCAAGCGCCATCGACCGACTGCGCCGAGTCGATGCCAGGTGCGAGCGGCACCGCTCGCGAAGCTCGACGGACGCCCTTCCCCGTCGCGTGCTCGACGCCGTGCCCCGAGAACGGACCCGGAAACTCGCTTGACTTCGTGCAGACCCCAGAGCCCTTTCTGGACGACTCAGGAGTCGACAAATGAAAGAACGTCTCGCGGTCGACTTGGGCCGGCGCTGCGCGCGCCGCCTTCTTCGCACCTGGAGCGGTTGCCTCATCCTCGTCGGTGTCGTTGACCTGTCGACGTCGATCGCCGAGGCCCAGCCGCTCGTGGCTAGCCCACTGTGGCTCGACGGTACGAGCGCGCCCGCAAGCGTCGGCGTGTTGGACAACCTCGATCGGCCCAATGTGAACGCAGCGGGCGTGCTCGCGTTCACGGCCGACATGATCGGCACGGTCAATGACGACCTGCTCGTGATCGACGGCCTCGTGTTGGCGCGCGAAGGCGACGCGGCTCCGGCAGTCGCGGGTGGCTTCTTCGGCAACTTCGATGCGTTCCGCACACCGCATCAGTTGAATGCCGCCGGCAGCATTGCCTTCATCAGTTCCTTGACCGGCGTACCCGCCAATGCGAACCAGACCCTCTACATCGACTTGCAGCTGGTGGCCCGCGAGGGGGACGCCGCACCAGGGCTCGCGGGGCGCACCTTCGAAGACTTCGAGTTCGCGGCGCTCGCCGATGACGGGACCGTGGTGTTTCGCGCCGATCTCGATGGCACCGCGTTCGACCGAGCGATCTACCGCGGGTTCACGCCGATCGCCCGCGAAGGCGAAACGATCGGCGGCACACCGTTCGACGGTCACGCATGGGATGAAGGGCTCGCGTCATTTGCGATCGTCACGACCAACCCGGTCGGCGACGTGCTCTTCGTCGGTGATACCACCGACCCCGATGCGTCCGCGGACGAAGGGCTGTTCCGGATCGACGCGGTGACGGGCGACCTGGAGCTCCTCCTGCGGGAAGGTGCTCTCGTCGCCGCCAACTCGGGCATCGCGGCGCTCACGGGCATTCAAGGAGTGGCCTGCGGCGCTACTGGTTCCTGGATCGTCCGCGGCTCACTCGACACGACGCCTGCCTTCGACAGCGTCGCCATCGCACAGCTCGGGGCCACCGCGCCCGCGGTGCTCCTGCAGGAGGGCGACCTCGTTCCGGGCCTGAGCGCTGCGCGGGTCGGCGAGATCCAGGGGGTGGCCCTCAATGGCAGCGATCAGTGGGTCGTGCTCGCGGAGGTCATCCATGCTTCCGTTACCCAGGGGCTGTTTCTCGACGGCACGTTGGTCTTGGCCACCCACGATCCGGTCGCAGGGGTTCCGAACTCGACTTTGACTTCGATCGGCATCGATCAAGTCGTCCTCACAGAAACGGGTGAAGTCGTCTTCGAAGGGAGCCTCGACGACGGCTCGCTCCGCGACGGCATCTTTCGCGGCGTCGCGCCGATCGTGGCTCCGGTCGCCGACGTCACGTGTAGCCTCGACGTCAGTGGCATCGAAGTGATCGTCGCGTGGACCCAAGCTCCGGGGTCGGGTTACGACGGCATTCGGGTCTACTTGGATGGCGTCGAGGTGGCCGACCTCGCGGCCGGATCGAGTTCGTTCGTGACGCCGGCCGTGGCCAACGGCTCGCGGCCTCAGGTGTGCGTCGTACCCTACATCGGCACCGACACGGCGCCGGTCCGATGTTGCTCGATCTTCGCCTTGATTCCGCCGGACTTCGAGGCGTGCCGGTTCGAGCAACCCGCGTTCGTCGTCGGGCCTCTCGCTTCGTACTCGGAAACCGTGACGCTGGCGACCGGCGCGACGATCGACCAGGTGGAAGTCGCCGTGAACATCGATCACTCTTCGTCTTTTCTCGTAGGCATCGATCCACTCGAAGTCACCTCGCCCCAGGGAACGACCGTACGCCTTCACGACGGCAACGGCAGCGGCCCGAGCTTGCGCGCGATCTACTCGGACCTTGGCCGCCCGAACGGCGCACCGTTCGAGGCCGGGGACCTGATGCAACCGACGGGGCCGGGCGCACTCGGTGACTTCCAGTGCCAGGAAGCCGCGGGGGTATGGACGCTCGACCTCACCAACGCGTCGGCAGTCAGCACGCCGATCGTCGAGGACTGGTGCGTCCGCGTCTTCGAACGAACCGTGTCGTGCATCGAACCGGTTACCCGCGTGACCTGCAGCGTGGCCGCGAGCGGCGATCGCTTCGACCTCTCGTGGCAACTGCCCGCGAGTCGCACCTACGACGCGATCCGTGTTTTCGTGAACGGAGTCCCGGTGATCGATCTGCCGGGGAACAGTCAGTCTTTCCAGACGACGGCGGTGGCGGAGACTGGCGCAGCCACCTTCGGCATCGTCGGGCTCGTCGGTACTATCGGGTCGGATCCGGCGGTTTGCACCGGCCTCATCATTCTTTCGCCGGATGTCGCGGTTTGCAGCGTGCCTCCCACCCCGGTCGTGATCCCGGCGAACGCAACGTACATCGACACCGTGCTCGTCGCTCGTGCAACTCTCATTCGGGCGGTGCAGGTCACGGTGGACGTCGGCCACACGACGGGGTTCATCGCAGGCATCGATCCGCTGGAAGTGAGTTCGCCGGCCGGCACGACGGTGCGGCTGCACGCGGGCGGCGGTGCGCTCGACCCGCTTGGACTGCACGCGACCTATGCCGACGGCGGTCGCAGGAATGGTCCGCCGTTCTCCGCCGGCGATCCCATGCAGCCCAGCGGTCCGGGGACCATGGCCGACTTCGGTTGCGAGATGGCACTAGGCCCTTGGACCTACCGGTTGACGAACTCATCGAGCTTGAGTCAGCCCATTCAGGAAGGCTGGTGCTTAGGTCTCTTCGAGCAGTCGGACCCGCGCTTGGTCTGCTGTGAGGCGCCCGTTCAGGTCCAGTGCAGCTCCGCCTTCTGTGCCGCGGGCGACGTAGTGGTGACGTGGTCCGCCGCGTCGAGCTACACGCAGCTCGAACTGATTCGAGATGACGGGGGCCTGGAAACCGTGATCGCACTCGCGCCAACCGACGTGAGCTACTCGGACCTCGGCCTCCGGGGCGGCGTGACGTACACCTATCGGTTGCGGGCGTACTGCGGCAGCGGCGGAGCGCCGGTCGAGAGCGCGAGTTGCTCCGTGACCCACGGCGTACCCCCGGTCACCGACATCTCCTGCGTCGGGGATCGTTGCGCGGGTACGGTGACGCTCGCCTGGAACGGGAATGGCGTGCCCTACACCAACGTCACGTTGCTGCGCGACGGCAGCGTCCTGGCGAATGTCACGGGCGCGACCTCCTACATCGACACCCCTCCGGGCTTGGGACCGTTCGTGTACGAGTTCGAGGTCGTGTGTGGAGTCGACTTCGGGCCGATCGTCGCGTGCTCGGTCGAGCTCACACTCACTCCGCCGTCGCGCTTCACCTGCGCCAGTGTCCCGTGCACCGGCGCCGTCCAACTCGCGTGGGAGAACGAGGGCAGCTACGACACGTTGACGCTGCTGCGCGATGGAGTCGCGCTTCCCGTACAACCGAACGCCGGCGACCGCTCGTACTTCGACGGTTTGGTCTCCCCCGGCCTCCACCAATACGAACTGATCGCGACCTGCATAGGCAGCGCGGTCGCGGTACAGTGCGAAGCCCTGGTCGTCGTGGTCGCGGGTCAAACCGACCTCGTGCTCGAACTCGAGGGTCCCGACGACGTGGCCAGTGCGCGTTCGATCTGCGAAGCGTTGCGCGCCATCGGCCGCAACCCGCTGCTGGTGCAGCCGACAGCGGGCCTGCTCTCGCTCCCGTGCGGGATCGACCCGAACGCCTTCGTAGCCATCTGGGTGGCGGCCGGCACTTTTCCGTTCGAGTACGACCTGACGACCGCCGAGGGCGATCTGCTCGCGGCAGCCAGCGTGCAAGGCGTAGGCGTGTACTTGGAGGGCGGTGACCTCTGGGGATTCGCCCATGATCCCTCCGGCCTCGATGCTCGCGATGGAATCGAGATCGACTCGGTGCTGGACGGCGGCGATGCCTTCACGACCATGGACGGCGCGGCGGCCACCGCGATCGGCTTGGACACGAGTTCCTTCACTGCGGCCCCCTACTACCAAGCAAGTCAAGCTGGGAACGACTTCACCGACGAACTCGTACTGACCGGCTCGACTCTCGGGATACCGTCGGACGCGGACGTTCTCGCCGCGGCCGTGATCTGGACGAACGCAGCCCCGGCCATGGAGTTCGCGACCGGAATCGGCGCCGTGAACTCGGTAGGCGGTGCCATGATCTCGGTGTCGTGGGAGTTCGGAGGCTTCCAGCTCGATCCGCTGGTGCCGAGCGCGTCGGCCGCAGTGCGCGCCGACCTCATGGCGCGCTACGTGTCCTTCTTCGGGGTCCCTGAACCACGGCCGGAGCGTATCGTGCGCGGCGACGCGAACCAGGACGGCCTGGTCGACATTGGCGACGCGATCTTCCTCCTCGCCCACGCGTTTCCCGTCGCTCAGGCGTCGTGGCCGGACTGTTATCCGCCGGCCGGAGTCGGGCTCGAAGACAATCCGAGTCCGATCTTCTGCCTCGATGCCGCGGACGCCAATGACGACGAAGCCATCGACATCGGCGACGCCATCGCCGTTCTCAACTGGCTCTTTGGCCAGGCGCTCCCGCTCCCGTTCCCGGGACCGGCCGACGGTTGCGGAGAAGATCCGGGCTCACCCACCTGTGTGCCCCACCATCCATCGCTCCCCGCGGGCTACCGACGCGTCGACTTCGCCGACCCCGGCGACATCCCGGCGCCGCCGGTCCCGTTGGGTTGTCGCTACTTGACGGACGAGGCTCTGTGCCCATGATCGACTCGCTCGACCCGGACCTGCACCGCGTCACCGAACTATCCGCGGAAGCCATGGCGCCGCTGATGCAGGAGGCGAAGCGCGATGGGCATGGGTTCGTCGAGCGGCTCCTGCGCGAGTGGGACAGCGGTGCGAACCGCTTCGATGCACCCGGAGAAGCGCTGTTCGCAAAGATGCAGGGCGCCAGCATCGTCGGCATCGGTGGACTGAACATCGACCCCTACGCGAACGACCCCACGACCGGGCGGGTGCGCCACCTCTACGTGCGGTCGAGTCAGCGGCGTTGCGGGGTCGGCCGCCAACTCCTTGGCTGCATCTTCCGCGCGGCCACCGGAAGCTTCGCGCGACTGCATCTACGGACTTCGAGTCCGGCGGCCGCGGAGTTCTACGTGCGGTGCGGGTTCGCGCCGGTGAGCGGCACTCCGAACGTGACCCACACGATCGCCGTCGCGAACTCGATCCCGGGCCCGCTGGCAACTGCAGACGAGAGTTCCCGATGAACCCCGGGACTTGGGAACTGATCAGCTACATCGTGACCGCGATCGGCCTGCCGATCGCGATCTTCGTCTTCATCTACGAACAACGCAAGGAGCGCGGCAACGAGGAGGATCAGGTCTACCAGCAGTTGTCGGACAACTATCAGGAATTCTTGCAGGTCGCGCTCGACCACACCGAGCTGCGCTTGTTCTCACGGGAAACGACACCGAGACTGACGGACGAGCAACGCGAGCAGATGCTCATCATCTTCACCATGCTGACATCGCTGTTCGAGCGGGCTTACCTCTTGATCCACGCCCGGAGAATGAGTGCACGGCGTGCGCGGTTCTGGTCCTCCTGGGACGACTACATGCACGAGTGGTGCGAACGCGAAGACTATCGCACCCTGCTGCCGCAGCTTCTTCGCGGGGAGGACCCTCAGTTCGCGGCCTACATCACCGAGGTGGCGCACCGAGGTGTCCGTCACTTGCCGTAGACGATCACCTTGAACTGGTTCCAGATGCCGAGCACGTTGACGGTCTCGAGATCGGCGTAGTAGACGGTCTCGAGACCGTGCTGCTTCGCGATGTCGCCAATGCCGTTCGAGTCCCACACGAAGTTCGCGCGATAGACCTCCAGACGCTTGACGTCCGACTGAGCGCTTCGGGAGACGACCGGAGTTCGCTGGAAGTCGCGTGTCAACGGTACGGTCGTGTGCTCGTAGATGAAACCGTGCACGCACCCGACGAGTGACGAACACCACACGCCGAGTAGCGCGGCCAGCAGCAGACGGCAGAGACTTCGCTCAGTCGCCATAGACCACGGTCGTTCGCCGGTAGTAGATGCCACCCAGGACCATGAAGATCTCCTGGTCCGCATGCTGGATGACTTCCAGCCCGCCGTCGATCGCTGCGGCCTGGGTGCCCGCGTCTCCCCATGCGACCGCCCAGAGCACGCTGTGGAAGGTCGACGATCCCGACTTGGCCCCAAGCTTCGTGTGGTCCAGGTCGGTGTCGAGCGGTACTTTGACGTCGACGAGAACGCAACCAGACAAAGCGCCCATCACCAAGACCAGAGACACGACGCGCCCCAGCACCGCGCCTACGTACCCCGCACCCCGAGACACCGCGCGCACGTGGGACCTCCCTCCGAGAACGACCGGGCCACCGCCCTCGATCACCGTCGAATCGAACCCCGCAGACAGGGCTGCAGGCATAGCGGGGACCGCAGGACGAATCAACGCCCCGGAGCCGGAAGTCCGTGGGTTCACGCTCAGAACAATTCTCGGTAAAGACCGAAGGGCTCGGCAGCAACCTTCAGCGGCCCGTTATGGTTGCGCGCGGCCAGCGCAGCCAAACGAAGGCCAGAGCCGCGTGCAGCGGGAGCACGAGCGCGAGCAATGGGCCGTTCGTCTGCGCAAACGCCGGGATCCACTCGAGAAGGAGTCCGAGAAACGTCAGGCCGAGGGTGATCAACGCCAGGCCGCGTGCCCAGCGCAAGGCGCCCGGTCGACCGCTCGCGGCAAACGGCGTGACGAGCGCCAGCAGCAACGCCAACGGGGTGAAGTAGAGCACGTTGACGTTGGCGTGAGCCGACTCGTGGCGCGTGAGGGCCCAGACCGCGTCGATGAAAACGCCGCAGACCCCGATCGTAAACGACACGAAGGTCGCCCCGAGAACGAACGCTCCCCACGCCACCCTTCTTCGGGGAGCCGCCCTCGCCAAGAGCACGAGCAACAGCGCGGCGAAGATACCTACAGCGGCACACGGCAAGATCCACGAGGGTGGCGCCGGTGGGTCTCGCGGTCGAGCACCCGGCGGAATCGTCTCCTCACGGTCGACGAGCGGTACCTCGGCACCCCATTCGTTCACCACCGTGACGCGTCGAACCGCATCGCGCACCACCATCGGGATGAACATCTCCTCCCACACCGAGATGGGGCGCTCGATCGGCGTACCGAACACCAACATCGTGCCGAAGTACGCGAGGAGTCCGCTCGCAGTGAGATGTCCACTCAAGCGGAGCGTGTGGTAGCGGAAGCTGACCGTGTCCGCTGGGTCCCCCCCGATCGGGGGCGACCCGGGCAGCCCGACAGTCGCCGCTCGAATGCGCCCGCCGAGGACCTGGTCGAGCGCGTCGCGCACCCGCGTGGAGCAATTGTCGAGGTAGTAGTGGTATCGATACCACGCGTTTTCCTCCTTGGCGTTCTCTTCCAAGAAGTGCAGCAGCTGGGCGCGCTGTTCGACGTTCAACTCGAGATGCTGTAGCCAAACCGTGCGCCCGGCGCGGCGATACTCTTCGAGGTGGTACTCGACGGAAAAGACCCCAACGCGGTACTGCCAGTCCCCGAAGAAGAAGTCGCGGTAGAACCCGGGGCGCTCCATATCGAACACGCCATAGTTGTACGAGAGCGCCTTGCCGGAGCCCACGTCGAAGGCCACGATCTCGTTGTGGCCGTAGTGCTCCCAAATCTGCGCGCCCGGCGACGCGGTCAAGAGCACGAACTCCGTGCTCTGGGCCCGCTGGCGCAGGGACGACACGGAACCGCTGGGGTCTGGCGGGCTGCTTTGCGCTGCGAGCGGCGTGACGCCCCCCCACAGCACCAGGACCGCGCAGAGTCGAGCGGTCCAGCGCGGGCCGGTCCCGCGGCAGCGGGACGAGAGGCCGACCGCCTGGAACTCGCTCCGCGACGTGCGCACGGCGACCCGCTCGAGATCGTGGCCGAGACCGTCGCACGATCCTGTCGTTCCTGTCGTTTTGTTCTCCATGGTGCCCCGCTATACTCCCCCCTCGATCGCGAGACAACCTCGATCCGCGCGCACTCCACGGCGGCGTCGAGTCGAAGCCCGGCGACTCCTCACGGTCTCGCGACAGCGAATTCAGGACGAATTCAGGACGAACTCAGGCGTACCCCAAGGCGAGCCCGCAATGGACCGCACACGGATCCCAGAACCCGAGTCGACGAGGAGCACACCAGCGCGTGGAGGCCGAGTCGCAACACTCTGAGATTCGGCTCCCGCGGGCTTCGGTCCTCGCTGGATCCGGCACCGTGGTCCGTGCCGGTAATCACGAAGTGGCCGTGTTCCAGGTGGGCGCGGAGTACCACGCCATCGACAACCGTTGTCCCCACAATGGCGGTCCCCTCGCGCGCGGGTTCTGCGACGGGCAATATGTGTACTGCCCCTGGCACGACTGGGGTTTCGACGTCACGACGGGGAAGTCCGTCGGCTTCCCGGAAGTGGCGGTCGCCCACTATCGCGTGCAAGTGGAGGGTGCCGACCTGGTGATCGTTCTGCACGACAACGAACGGACTCGACCCGCGTCGAGCGAAGCAACGTGAACTCGATGGGAGAAACTCGATGACTCGACAACCGGTGGCGGTGGAGCTGCCGCAGATGGCGCGAGAATATGGGCTGGCCTATGACCTGGCGGTCATTGCCGGCGGCTCGCTCTTCCTGGCGGCGTGCGCACGTGTCTCGTTTCCGGTCCCGTTCAGCCCGGTGCCCGTCACGGGGCAAACCTTCGGCGTGCTGCTCCTCGGCATGCTTCTCGGCGGGTGGCGGGCGGCGTCAGCCGTGACGCTCTACCTTCTCGAAGGGATCGCGGGCCTCCCGGTATTCGCGGCCGGCGCCGGCCCCGGCTATCTACTCGGTCCGACCGGCGGGTACCTGCTGTCGTTCGTGCCCGCCGCTTGGGTCACCGGCCAGCTCGCTCAGCGAGGTTGGGATCGAACCCATGGCCGCACTCTGGCTGCCATGGGCTTGGGCACGGCCATCATCTTCGTCGGCGGCTGCACGTGGCTAACGATTCTCACCGGCAGCGTCACCACGGCGCTGGCGACCGGCTTTACACCGTTCCTTTCGGGAGCGGTGGTCAAGATCGCCCTCGCAACCGCGCTGCTGCCTCTCGGCTGGCGGATCGGCCGGGCACTCCACTTCTCGGAAAGGACATCGTAATGCCGCAGGTCACTCTCAAGGGAAACCCCGTGCAACTCGTCGGCGAGCCGGTTCGGGTCGGACAGAGAGCTCCGGATTTCAAACTGCAGATGCAAGACATGAGCGACTGTAGCCTCGCCACGCATCGGGGCAAGACGCGCATCCTTTGCGCGGTGCCATCGTTGGACACCCCAGTGTGCGACGTGGAAATGAAGCGTTTCAACGATGCGGCGGCGAAGCTCGCGAACGCGGTCGTCATCGGCGTCAGCGTCGATTTGCCCATGGCGCAGAAGCGCTGGTGCGCAGCCAATGGCGCGAGCCACGTGCAGACCGGCAGCGACCACCGCGAAGCGAGCTTCGGACGCGCCTACGGGTGCCTCATCGCCGGCGGCCCCCTGGATCGCTTTCTATGCCGCGCCGTGTTCGTGATCGGTCCCGACGACACCATCAAACACGTCGAGTACGTGACGGAGATCGCCCAGGAACCGAACTACGACGCCGCCTTGAACGCGGCGAAGTAGCGCTCGCTCGGAGAACGGTCCTCGGCAAGGGGAGCTGCGCTCGAGCCCAGTGGTGCTCGAACTCCGCTCAGGAGTCGCCCAAGAGTGACTTCGACATCTTAGCGTCGATTTGGGTCAGATTCGGCCGATCGGGAAAGCTCGGAACCGGAAGCGTAGCCTGAATTCCTGTGAGGATTTCGAGGTTCTCGGATCGGTCGAAGATGGCCCGAAGCGACGAGCAAGTGGGTGAAGTGATTCTTGGGCGACTCCTCAGCTCCCCGGTTCCCCGAGCAGGGCGCGAAGCACGGCGACTTGATGCACGCGACGAAAGCCGTGCGCTACGACGGTCGTCGCTCGGTGGCCGGCGGGCAAGGCCCCGAGATCGTGCAAGTCCGAGAGCAGCACAAAGACCACTCGCGGGTTCCATTGGAGCGCGTGCTGAGCGAGCGCCCGACGCGCGGGTGAGAAGCGGACGTCGAACGACACCAGCACCAGCACCTCGGTGTCGATCGCGAGTCGGGCGAGCGCAACCACATCGGCCGGGCCGGGCTCACTGTCATAGTCGGCGATCGTCGCGGCCGAACCAAGACCCTCGCGCAACACCTCGAGCCGCTCGCCGCGCAGGCGGTCTTCGGCCAGCGTCCGCGCCGCGAGACACGGCAGGGCAACGACCGGGCGGCGCGACTTGGACGGATCGGTGTCGCCGGCGTTCGGCCGTAGCGGCAGCAGACCCAGCGGATCGTCGACTACCCGGAGCGCACGCCACGCGATCTCGGCCGCGAGTGCTCGCCCGGGTTCGAACTGCGCGTCGGCGAGTTCGACCGCGCCCGCCGCACGACTGTCCGCGCCGCCGGCCTCGAGCGGGGAACCCATTGCGCGTCGAGCCAACGTGTCGAGCCGTGCGTCCGTGGCCGGCACGTCTCCCACCCATTCGGCGGCGGCCCGATAGCCATCCGTGAGCACCGCGTGCGCCTGCTCCTGGAGCGTTGCGTCGTCGCTCCCGAGACACAGAACGTCGTGACCCGCCGCGGCGGTGCGCTGGATGATCTCCGCGAGACCGAAGTGGCGCGCAACCCCCGCCATCTCGAGCGCATCGCTCACGACGACCCCACGAAACCCGAGGCGCCCACGCAGCCGGTCCCTCACCACGGACGCCGAGAAGGTGACGGGGACGACGTCGATGGCGGGAAAACAAACGTGCGTGGTCATCACGAGTTCCGCACCGGCGGCGAGCCCCGCGCGGAACGGTGCGAGCGCCGACGACTCGAACGGTCCGTCGATCTGCGGCAGCTCGACGTGCGGATCGACCCGGGCGCCCCCGAGTCCTGGGAAATGCTTGAGCGTCGTGCGTACACCGGCCGCCCGCTGGCCTTCGACGAAAGCGGCCACGAGTGCGGCCACGCACTGCGGGTCACGCCCGAACGAGCGGTCCGCGACCACTGGGTTGTCGGCGCGGGCGGAGAGGTCGGCGACCGGGGCGAAGTTGACGTCCACACCGACTGCGCGCAACTCCCGACCGCCGAGTTCCCCCTGGCGGCGAGCGAGCGCGATGGCGCCGGGTAGATCCCGCTCGGCGACCGCCCCCAGGGCCGCGTTCCCGGGGAACACCGTCAGGTCCCGCGTGAAACGCACGACCCGCCCACCCTCTTGGTCGATCGCAATGTGCGTAGCGGCACCGAGCAAGTCGCGCAGTTCTGCAATCAAGCCTTGGGCCTGAGTTGCGCCGTCGAGGTTCCGAGCAAACAGCACGATCCCGCCCGGGCGGACTCGCTCCAGGTGGGCACGAACTGCGGCCGTCAGTCGAAGCCCGGGGATGCCAACCCAGAGCCGACGGCCCGCGGCGATCGCGGGCGCTGCAGTGTTCATCGGTTGCTAGCGACCCCCTTCACGCCGCGACCCGTCCCACCCGACCCGACCGTAGCCGGCTTCCCGAGCAACGCCGCCACTTCGGCCCTTGACGAGTTCATCGAGTTCCGTGACCGCAGTTCGGCCAACCGCCGCCCGCCATCCTGCGCGATCCTTGCGAGCGCGTCAAAACAAGGCGTGCGCCGACCGGTCTCCGCACGCGACCGGCGGCCGTGCCTTGAGGAGCGCGGGCCGTTGTGGCACTCTCCGGCCGTCGACCGAGTTTGCCGACCCGCACCGTGTGCTGGCTCCTGCGAAAGGGATGTTGCAAATGCCCTGTCTCCTGCGTCGCTCGCTGACCCGAGCCTGGTGGTGCACGCTGTTCTTGATCCCCGGCTGTGCAGGAGGACCCGCCTTGACCCACCCAATGGCCCCGCTCATCGCGCGCATCGACCCCACGGAGTACCCGGAGAGCCCGCGCGGAGATGTGGTCGAACGGCTCCACGGGGTCGACGTCGCCGACCCTTACCGTTGGCTCGAAGACGCGGACTCGCCCGCAACCGAACGCTGGGTACGGGCCCAGAGCGAGTTCACCGCCGACTATCTCGCGTCGATTCCGCTGCGGGAGGCCTTCGAAAGCCGGCTCGAGCACCTCTGGGACTACGAACGATTCGGGCTGCCGGAGCGCAAGGGCGGACGCTACTTCTTCACCCGCAACGATGGTCTACAGAACCAGAGCGTGATCCACGTCGCCGACTCCACCCACGAACCCGGGCGGGTGCTGCTCGACCCCAACACCCTGTCCGCCGATGGCACCGTCTCCGTGGCTGGCTACGCCCCGAGCCGGGACGGGCGTTGGTTCGCGTACGCACTCTCCGACGGCGGTTCCGACTGGCGCACCGTGAAGGTCTTGAACGTGGACACGGGAGAGCAGACTGCCGACGAAGTTCGGTGGGTGAAGTTCTCGGGGATCTCCTGGTCGTCGGACAACCGAGGGTTCTACTACAGCCGCTACCCGGAGCCGACCAGCGACACGGAGCTCCAAGGCGCGAACGCCAACCAGAAACTGTACTACCACCGGCTCGGAACCCCGCAAGCAACAGACCGTCTGGTGTACGAGCGTCCGGACGAGAGCACCTGGGGCTTCGGCGCCCAGGTGACGGAGGATGGTGACTACTTGGTCATCCACGTGTGGCGCGGGAGCAGTTCGGAGAACAACGTGTTCTACCAAGCGCTGCGTCCTCAGGGTGGGACGCCGAGCGCGCAGGCCGAGAACCCGCCCGTCGTGGAACTCCTCACCGGTTTCACCGCGAACTACAGCTTCGTCGGCAACCAAGGGAGCACCTTCTGGTTCATGACGGACGACGCTGCGCCCCGAGGGAGGCTCGTTGCCATCGATATCGCGCGGGCGGCGCCCAGCGATTGGCGTGAGGTGATCCCGGAAGCCGACGAGAAGCTCGAGAGCGTCAGCCGCGTTGGTGATCACTTCGTAGCGGTGTATCTCCGAGACGCTCACACCGAAGCGCGAGTGTTCACTCTCGGCGGCACCCTAGCGCGAACCGTCGGACTTCCGGGCCTCGGCTCCGCGAGCGGCTTCGAAGGTACCGTCGATAGCTCGGAGACCTTCTACGCCTTCTCCGGCTTCACCACCCCGACCGTCATCTACCGCTACGACGTGGCCACCGGCGAGGCCTCGGTGTTTCGCGAACCGAAGGTCGATTTCGACCCCTCCGCGTTCACGACCGAGCAAGTCTTCTTCGCGAGCCGCGACGGCACCCGCGTGCCCATGTTCCTCACGTACCGCAAGGGATTGGTGCGCGACGGCAACAACCCGGTCTACCTCTACGGTTACGGCGGGTTCAATGTTTCGCTCACGCCCCAGTTCTCACTGTCGGCGGTCACGTGGATGGAGCACGGCGGCGTTCATGCCGTGGTCAACCTGCGGGGGGGCGGCGAGTATGGCGAAGAGTGGCACGAAGCGGGCACCAAGGAACGCAAGCAGAACGTCTTCGACGACTTCATCGCCGCGGCGGAGTGGCTGATCGCCGAAGACTACACCCGCCCGAGCCGGCTGGCGATCGCCGGCGGGAGTAACGGCGGCCTGCTCGTCGGCGCCTGCCTGCTGCAGCGACCCGATCTCTTCGGCTGTTGCGTGGCTTCGGTCGGCGTCATGGACATGCTTCGCTTCCACAAATTCACGATCGGCTGGGCCTGGCAGAGCGACTACGGCTCGCCGGACGACCCCGAGGAGTTCAAGGCGCTCTACGCCTACTCGCCGCTGCACAACATCGAGCCCAACCGTTGCTACCCGACCACCCTGCTCACGACCGCCGATCGGGACGATCGCGTGGTGCCCGCGCATAGCTTCAAGTTCGCGGCGGCTTTGCAGTCCGCGCAAGCGTGCAGCAACCCGATCTTGATTCGGATCGAGTCGCGCGCCGGACACGGGGCCGGTACCCCAACCAAGAAGTTGATCGACGACATCAGCGACCGGTACGCCTTCATCGCGCGGGCTCTGGGCATGGAAGACCCTTCCGGCCACGACCCGCGGTAGTCGACTGGCCCACCCTCGTGGGCATCCCCCCAGGGGGTGAGTGGAAGGGCCCGGGCGCTGCCCGGCGAACCCTCCGAGCACGCCCTGGCCCGACCGAAGCCGGTGCTCGATAGGGCGCCGAAGTCCCTCCGGGGGCGCGAGTTCGAGCGGGCGGAGTCCAGGCACCGGAGGAGCGCCCGACCTTTGGGGTTACGCCGTCAAGCGGCCCCCGTGGACGGCCGATGAACCAGGAGCCGCCGCGCACGAGTCCTCGGAGCTGCGGCGTCGACAGGTCCCGGCCACAGCGACGTCGTGCCCACACGGGTGCAGCGCTGAAGCTGCCCGACGGAGGCACGCGTTCGTTGAACTTGAAGCAGATGACCTTCCGGAGCGCCCGTTGGAACGTGCTACGGCTCGTCATCGTGACGCTGTTGCAGATCATCCAGCTCGGGGTCCTGGCGCGCTTCCTCGAACCGACCCACTTCGGGGAGATCGCGGTGGTCATGATCACCCTGATGTTCCTGGAGATCCTGTCGCAGACCGGGGTCGACCTCCACGTCGTGCGCACCGGTGGGTCGGTCTCCGACCTCCTCGACGGCGCGTGGAGCCTCCAAGTCGTGAGGGGCATCGCCCTGGCGGGACTGCTGGTCGCCCTGGCCGGCCCCATCGCGACCTATCAGCAGTCCGATCGCTTGTTCGGATTGCTCCTCTTGGTCGCGCTCGTACCGCTCCTCGATGGACTCCGCAGCGTGGGCCCACTCTTACTCGCGCGCGACCTCCAGCAAGGTCGCATCGTGGTGGCCGAGGTCGTCGTGATGGGCGTGAGCGTCCTCACCTCGCTCGGTTTGGCTTGGGCTCTCCGGTCCCCATGGGCCCTCGCGCTGAACACGGTCTCGTTCTCCGTGTTGAAAACGGTTTCGAGCTACGTGGTTCACCCGCACCGCCCGCGGTTCACCCTGGCCTGGGGTACCCTGCGCCCGGCGCTCCGCTTCGGTGTGCACGTGAATCTCGCCATGACCTCGGCGTACGTCTTGATCAGCGCCGACAAGTTCATCCTCGGGCGCCTGTACGGTCACGAGCAACTCGGCCTCTACGAACGCGCGTTCCTGCTAGCGAACGTCGCGGTCTACTATCTGCCGCGGTTTCTGTCGGCCACGATCTATCCGAGCTTCTCGCGGCTCGCGGAGACTCCGGATCGCTTCCAACACCACACCCGTCGCTATTTGTTCTTGCTGGTCATCGGCTTCACGCTGTTCCCCATCGCGCTCGCGGTGGCTGCGGGCCCCGTCTACGACCTCGCCTACGGCGCAAGTCTCGAGGACGGCTTACCGCTGTTTCGTCTCCTCCTCTTCCACGCCAGCTTCAGCGGCATCGCGACCGGCATCACCACGTTGTTCGTGTTACTCGGACGCGCACACCTCTACCTGGCGAGCAATCTCATCCAACTCGGAGCGCTGCTGATCTTCTTCCCGATGGCGCTCGCCCGCGGCAGCCTCGAGGCGGTGTGCGTCGCGATGTCGGCCGGCGCCCTCGTCGGCTTGCTCGCAGTCGTCGCCTTCGCTGCGCGCGGCGCGCTCGATCCGCAGGCCCGCGCGTCAAGTCGCGAGCCAGCCGCGGCGGAGCCCCGAGACGCCGACGCCTCCGCCGCCCCGCGGCCGTCTGCGGCCCCATCGGCCCCCGCCACCGTCCGCGGCTGACCGGTTCTCCGGGAGGCGCTCGCCGCACGATCCGCAGGGGCCCTCGCAAGCTCGCGTCGAGAGCCGCGGATCCCGAGTCAGCGCGGCACGCGCGCGATCCGGGACTCGCTCGGCTACCGTCCGTCACTCCGTCTGGCAACCTGGCCCGACCCCCGTATCATGGGGCCCCATGAAAGCGCACCGCTGGCTACGCGACGAGGCAGACGAACGCCTCGAAGGGCTGTTCTCGGACGATCCCGACGAGGTCCACGTATCAATTCGTGACCTGTTGGAGAGCGCCGAGGACGACCCGGAGATCGAGGACCTCCTGGCGGAAACGCTTCGGTCCTCTTTGGACAAAGAACACGACGATACCCAAGCGAGCGTTTGGATCGTCTTGATCCTCGGGCAGATCGGCACGGAGCTGAGCTTGCCGGTGCTGCTCGCGGCGCTCTCCTCGAGCGACGAGGCGCTCGCGGCAACCGCCGTTCGTTCCTTGCAACTCCTGGGTCGCGAGGCCCTCGAGGCGGCGCTCGAGCGCCTCGAAGAGGACGAAGACGTGGAGCCGTCGCACTTCGCGGCGGTCTGCGAGGTTCTCGAGGGGGTGCAGCTTCACGACCTACCCGATGTCCGCGCGCGCATCGAGGACTGCCTGATCGAGCACTTACGGAAGTCCGCCGCCACCGAAGCCGCCCTCCTCGGCAACCGACTGCGAACGACCGAGACCGCGGCCCTGACGCTCGCGCACCTCGGCGTCGCCGGTGCGCGTGCCGACGTCGAGCGCGTCGTGGCCAAGACGGGCGGCACCAACGCCTTCCTCCTCGACGCCGTCGAGATCATGAACGAGCAGCCGGGCGGCATTCCGTTTCGCGGCGGCACGACCTGGGAGAACGAGTTCGAACGCACCAGCGCGGAGGGATTCGCCGACGGCGGGGGCAACGCCACCGATGGTCCGCAGCACTTCGACCTGGAGGTCGAAGAGACGAGCGAGGAACGGATCCTACGGCTTCGCCGCCGACCGTCGTAGCGCGCGAGGACCCGTCCGGAACTTCGCATGCCGAGACCCGTTGAAACGGGATCGGCGGTCGGGGGATTGGCGGTCGGGGCATTGGCGCCGCAGGGGATCGGCGCGGCGCGGCTCAGGATGCGCCCAGGATCATCGCCAGAGCAAGCCCGGCGCCCACGAGCGCCACGATGCGGCGCACCCAGATGTCCCCGACTGCGACCGTGAGGCGCGCGCCCAACACTCCGCCGATGATGTACCCGAGGATGACCGGGATCGACGCGGCGAACTCGACGAGCCCGGCACCGATGTAGACGACGCTCGCCGACGCGGAGAACGCGAACACCATCAAGGTCTTCACGGCCACCCCCTGGACCAAGTCGAGCCCGAGGAGGCGTGGCAGAAACACCAAGATCACGACCCCCACCGCCGCGCCGATGAACCCGCCGTAGACGCCGACGACGAACGTCGCGAGCAAACCGCCCCAGCGCAGTTGCCGGAGTTCGGACCGCGATCGCCCGCCGTCGCCTGCTCCTGCCGCGGTGGCTGGCGCGGCCGCTCGCCGCGGCTGGACGAAGAGCAGGAAGATCCCGCCCAACAACACCCAACCCGCAACGGTCCGGAACCCAGCGGAGTCGAGCCGGGTGGTCAAGAGGGCACCCGCCACACCGCCGACGGCAGCGATCACGGTTGGCACCACGGAAACCCGCCAGCGCACCACGCCCCGGCGATGCAACGTGACGGCGCCGGCCACCGCCTGAAACGCCACGGCGAACCGGTTCGTAGCGTTCGCGACCTTGGGTTCGAGCCCACAGAACACGAGCAAGGGCAACATCAGATAGGTACCCCCACCGGACATGGTGTTGACCACGCCGGCGACGACACCGACCAAGAAGACCGCGACGAACAGAGTCAAACCCGACAACCTCGCCGAGCCTTCCATCCAGTGCTGGCGGCAACCTCGCACCGGCGTACCCGCGGCCACGTCCACGCCGGCCGGGTACGTGCACCACCGCCCACGACGCGCCGTGCGAGGCCGGCGGGTGCAATCCCCCCGTAGCGTCCGGCACTCCGGCAGGACGCACTGTTAAACCCGTTGTCGATCGGTTTCAATACCCGCCCCGAGGAGCCCGCGCGCGGCGATTTCGAGTCCTCCGAGCTTCGGCGCCGCGACCGTCGAGGCGTTCCAAGGTGTGACGCCCGTGACCCGTACGGAGGCTGATGCGTCGATGAGCCTACGTCGAACGCCGCGGGTTCTTGCTGGCTCGGGTAGTTGCTCCTTGGGGGCACGTCCTGTTCTTCTTTTGGTGGCGATCCCATTCTCGACGGTTGACCTGCTTCTCGAATCGCTGGAGCGAACACCATGACCGATTTCGTCGTAAACGACTTCTCGCTTCGCATCGCCACTCCCAATGGCACCGGCAGCCAGACCTCGAACGGCATCATCTTCAAGACGCTTTTCGAGATGGGCCTCGCGGCGTCGGCGAAGAATCTGTTCCCATCGAACATTCAGGGGCTGCCGACCTGGTACCAGATCCGCGTTTCACCCGGCGGTTGGCAGGCACGGCGCGAGCAGTGGGAAGTCTTGGTCGCCCTCAATCCCGCGACCATCGACCAGGATCTGCGCGAGTTGGCGCCCGGCTCTGTGGTCATCGACAATGCGGACTACAACCGCACGCCGGAGGCGTTCGCAGGTTTCGACCGTTACTCGGTCCCCCTCGATACCCTGTCCCGCAAGAGCTTTTCGGATGCCAAGCTGCGGCCGCGTCTGCGCAACATGATCTACGTGGGAGTCATCGCCGAGCTGTTCGATCTCGACATGGAGTGCATGCACGAAACCGTGCGGCGCACGTTCAACCGCAAGGACAAGGTCGTCGCTGCCAACATCGACGCGATTCAGGTCGGTATCGACTACGCCAAGGAGAACTTCACGCGCCAGCATCCCTATCGCTACCGCAAGGCGAACCAGACAACGGGCAAGATCGCCATGGAAGGGAACGAGGCGGCCGGACTCGGCACGATCTTCGGCGGTTGTTCGGTGGTCGCGTGGTACCCGATCACCCCGGCCTCGAGCCTGGCAGACGCCGTGGTCGATCATGCCCGGAAGCTCCGCACCGGGCCGAACGGGGAACGCCGAATCGCCATCATCCAGGCTGAGGATGAGCTGGCGGCCATCGGCATGGCGGTAGGCGCGGGTTGGGCCGGCGCGCGCGCGATGACGTCGACGTCGGGCCCTGGGATCTCGCTCATGGGCGAGAATCTCGGGCTAGCCTACTATGCCGAGGTACCGTGCGTAGTCTTCGACGTACAGCGGGTGGGTCCCTCCACCGGCTTGCCGACTCGCACCCAGCAGTCCGACCTGCTGCAAGTGGCCTATCTCTCCCATGGCGACACGCGCTTCCCGATCTTGTTCCCGGCCACGCCGACCGACGCTTTCGAGTTGTCGTGGAAGGCGTTCGACATAGCAGAACGGTTCCAAACACCGACCTTCGTCCTGAGCGATCTGGATCTGGGGATGAACACCTGGATCTGCGACACACCCGCGTACCCGGATCGGCCGTTCGATCGCGGCAAGGTGCTCGACGACGAAGCGCTGGGAAAGCTCGAACGTTGGGGACGCTATCTCGATGTCGACGGTGACGGCGTGCCCTGGCGCACGGTCCCCGGCCGCAACCGCGACCTCCGCGCGGCATTCTTCACCCGGGGCTCGGGGCACACCGAGTACGCGACCTATAGCGAGGACGACAAAGTCTATCAGCGGAACCTCGACCGACTGGCCCGTAAGATCGCGAACATGGCCCCCCACCTCCCCGAACCGGAGATCGTGACCACCACCGGCAAACCCACGACCGGCCTCATCGCATACGGCTCGACCGATGCCGCGGTGAAGGAGTCCCTCGCTTCGAACCCGGGCAAGGCGAACTACCTGCGCGTGCGTGCCTACCCGTTCCATCCGCAGGTCGCGGAGTTCGTTGGTCAGCACGAGCGCCTGATCGTGGTCGAGCAAAACCAACAGGGGCAAATGGCGCAACTGCTGCGCGCCGCGTTTCCCGCAGCAGCCACGCGCATTCACAGCGCTTGCCACTTCGGTGGACTGCCCATTGCCGCTAGTTTCGTCGACGCCGCACTCGCACAAACCCCAGCGAAAGCCTGAGCCTCATGAGTGACATCGCCCCCGCCACCAAGACGAACCGACTCGGCCTGACCAAGGATGCTTACGAGGGGTCCGCGTCGACCATGTGCAAGGGATGCGGCCACGACCGCATCTCCGAGGCCGTGATCGAGGCTGCGTTCCGTTCGGGACTCCAAGCCAACGAAGTCATCAAGATGAGCGGTATCGGCTGCTCGTCGAAGACACCCGCGTACTTCCTGGGCTCCTCCTTCGGTTTCAACTCGACCCATGGCCGAATGCCGAGCTTCACGACGGGCGCGCACGTCGCCAACCCGACGCTGTTGCCGATCGGCGTGTCGGGCGATGGCGACACGGCTTCGATCGGCATCGGTCAGTTCGTGCACATGGTGCGCCGGAATCCCAGGGCTCTCTACTTGGTCGAGAACAACGGCGTGTACGGACTCACCAAAGGGCAGTTCTCCGCTACCGCGGACCGCGATAGCCCCAGCAAGCGCGGCGCCCATCCCACGGAGTCCCCCATCGACCTGTGCGCGCTCGCCATCCAATTGGGCTGCGGCTTCGTCGCGCGCTCGTTCTCGGGCGACAAGAAACAGCTGATCCCGCTGCTCCAGGCGGCGTTCGTTCACAACGGACTGGCATTCATCGATGTCATCAGCCCGTGCGTGACTTTCAACAACCACGACGAATCGACCAAGTCCTACACCTACCACAAAGAGCACGAAGTCCACTTCCACGATCCGCACTTCGTGCCGAGCTTCGACCCCATCGACGTCGATTACGACGCCGGCACCACCGAGCAGGTACGACTCCACGACGGCTCGCGGCTGCTGCTGACCAAGCTCGGCACGGACTACGACCCACGCGATCGCGTGAACGCACTGCGGCAGCTCGCGGAAACCCACGGACGCGGCGAAGTCCTGACCGGCCTCATCCACTTTCACGGCGAGCTACCCACGCTGGTCGAGACCCTGTCGCTCGGGGCGAAGCCGCTGGCGGCGCTGGGCGAAGCCGAGCTGCGACCGTCCCGCGAGGCCTTCGACCAGATCCTCGCCCAGTTTCGCTAGCCGCGAAGCTGCGACCCGTGCGTCCGAAGCACGCGGCCTTCGGCTCGTGGCGCAAGGCGGTCGTTCGGGTAGCCCGAGAACGCGCTTCGTGGCGGCTTCGAGCCACGCAGGGCGGTCTCGACTGCGTGCCCCTCGTTGGCTGCAAACGGCGCGGTTCTCGCGCGACAGGCCAGGGCCCGTCAGCTATACTCCCGAACCATGTTGGAAGCAGCCAAACTCACCAAGCGTTTTCAGGATCGGGTCGCCTTGTCGTCCCTGAGCTTGCGGGTCGAGCCGGGCGAGATCTTTGCCCTGCTGGGGCCCAACGGGGCCGGCAAGACCACGACGATCAACTTGTTTCTCGGTTTTCTGACCCCCGACGGCGGCGAGGCACGCGTGTGCGGCACCAGCGTCAGCGCAGAGCCGGTTACGGCGCGGCGCAAGCTGGCGTACATCCCGGAGCTGGTCTCGTTGTACCCGCGTTTCACGGGCTTGGAGAACCTGAACTACTTCAGCCTGCTCGGTGGACGCCGGCACACCCATGAGGAGCTGGCGGCACTCCTCGAGCAGGCGGGCCTCCCGCGCGAGGCCGCTGGGCGAAGGGTCGCGACCTACTCCAAGGGCATGCGCCAGAAAGTCGGCATCGCGCTGGCATTGGCGACCGGCGCCCAGGCGTTACTGCTCGACGAACCGACCTCGGGTCTCGATCCCGCTGCCAGTCACGAGTTCTCGCGCATGTTGCGCCAGCTCGCCGCGAGTGGCGTCGCGATCCTGATGGCGACCCACGATCTGTTCCGCGCTCGCGAGGACGCGTCACGCATTGGCATCCTGGTCGGCGGCAAGTTGATCGCGCAGTACTCGCGGGACCAGATCCAGGACCAGGATCTGGAGCGGCTGTACTTAGAGCGCTTGTCGGCATGATCCTGCAGGTGGCGAAGAAGGAACTCGTCGACGTTTGGCGCGACGGACGCTTCCGACTCGCGGCCTTGCTCGTGCTGGTCTTGATCGGCGTCTCCGGCTTGTTGGCGCACGCCCAGACCGAGCGCGCACGTGCCGAGCGAGAAGCGGCGACCCGTCTAGAGCGGGAGAACTGGCTGGAACAGGGTGAGAAGAACTCGCACTCGGCCGGCCACTACGGGGTCAATGTCTTCAAGCCGACGGCACCGTTGGCGGCTTTCGACCGCGGCCTCGAGCCGTTCGTCGGCACCACGGTGTTCCTGGAGGCGCATCGCCAGAACCAGACCGCCTTCCTACCGGCGCAAGATGCGACGGCCATGCGGCGCTTCGGCGAACTCTCTTCGGCGCTCGCGCTGCAAGTGCTCGTGCCCCTGATCATCGTACTCCTGGGCTTTGGCACGGTCGCCGCCGAGCGTGAGAGCGGCACGCTGCGGCAGCTCCTGAGCCTGGGGGTGGATCCGCGATCGCTCGTGCTGGGCAAGGTGCTCGGCCTCTTCGCCTGCATGTTGCTACTCCTTTCGCCAGCGGCCTTGCTGCTCGCGTGGATCGTCGCCTCCAGCGCGGGCGAGGCGGCCGACGACGTGCGCCAGAGAGCCGCTTGGCTGGCGGTTCTGTACGTAGGTTACATCGGCCTGTTCGTCGTCCTGTCCGTGGCGGTATCGGCCGTGTCGAGGAGCGCACGCGCGGCATTGTCCGTCCTCCTCTGCCTGTGGGCGTGCAACTGCATCTTGGCCCCCCGCTTGGCGCACGACTTGGTCCATTCGCTGATCCCGACACCCAAACTGGCCGAGTTCGAGGCCGCCGTACAACAAAACCTGCGGCAAGGCCTCGACGGCCACAACGCGCGCGACGTACACATGCAGGAGTTCACGCGCAAAACGCTCGCGGAGCACAAGCGCTCCCGCATCGAGGAGTTGCCCTTCAACTTCCAGGGACTGGCGATGCTCGAGAGCGAACGTTTCTCGAGCCAGGTGTACGAGCATCACTTCACCAAGCTCTGGGATCGCCTGCAGGAGCAGGACCGAGCGGTGACGATCGCGGGCATCCTAGCGCCAATGCTCGCAGTTCGTTCGGCTTCGATGGCCTTCGCTGGCACCGACTTCGCGCACCACCGCCACTTCGCCGCCGCCGCCGAGAAGCATCGTTTCGACTTCGTGCGCGTGCTCAACGAAGATCTCATGCACAACGCCAAGCCCGGCGACTCGAGGTACGTGGCAGGCCGCGAACTGTGGGAGACGCTCGAGGAGTTCCGACTCGAGCCGTTCCCGCTCGGCCAAGTCTGGACCGTGGCGGGTACCGGGGTTCTGGTCCTGGTGGGATGGATCTTGGCTGCGCTCGGGTTCTTGATCTACTCCGCTAGCCGGCTGCGCGTGGTGAACTCATGAAGACTCTGCTGCTGGAACTCGAGCTGTTCTTCGGTGAGCGGAGCGCCTGGCTCCTGCTCACGGCCTTCGTGGCGGCGCTCGCCTACGGTGCCTACAACGCGGATGCCGTTGGCGAAGCAGCACGGGCGGACGCGAAGTCGTTGCTGAACGCAACGGCCGAACGAGAGGCCGAGTTGCGCACGCTGCTCGAGCGGTCCCCGATCGAGGCGCGCCAGGTCGCGCGGCAACCCTCCGTGGCCCAGCTCCCGCCGGCGCCCTTCGCAGCGCTCGCGGTGGGCCAGTCCGACCTGCTGCCCGCGCACGAGCGGCTGAGCGTGTTTCGCGCGGAGCAACCCTCCGCAGCCCGGACGGAACTCGAGAATCCGAGCCGACTCTCGGCCGGCCGCTTCGACTTGGCCTTCGTGCTGATTTGGTTGCTGCCGCTGTTCCTGTTGGCGGCGGCGTACGACCTGTGCGCGGGCGATCGCGAGGCTGGAACCCTGCGCATGGTCCTCGCGCAAGGCACGTCACCACGGACTTGGATCGCACGGCGCGCACTCGCACGAGGTGCACCATTTTTGTGCTGCGCGAGCGCCGCGGTGGCGTGGGCGAGTAGCTCGAGCCAAGCGGACGACATCGCCGCGCGCCTTGGGCTGGCGGTCCTCGTGATCGTCGCCTACGGCCTCTTTTGGCTGGCAGTCGCCGCGCTGGTGAACACGTTCGCGCGCTCGGCGGCCGCGGCAGCAACAGCAGCGGGCGCAGCTTGGGTGCTCCTCGTGCTCGTTTTGCCAACCTTGCTGAACGTCGTGGTCGAGAGCTTGCACCCAAGCCCTTCGCGCGCTGAACTCGTCGCCGAGGCACGCGAGGCCGCTGCCGACGCCGAACGGCGTGGGAACGAGTTGGTCTCGAGTTTCTACCGTGATCACCCCGAGCTCGCTCCACCCGGCTTACAAGCTGACATGCTCAGCCGCATGATGGCCGTGCAAGACGAAGTCGGTCGCGCGATGGAGCCGGTCAAAGCCCGCTTCGCCCAGGCTTCGCTCGAACAGCAACGCGAGGTCGAGCGCTGGCGGTTTGCGTCTCCTGCGATCGCAGCGAACGAGGCATTGACCGACTTGGCGGGTACCGGCTACTGGCGCCACCGCGCATTCCAAGAGCAGGTCGACGCCTTCAAGGAACAGCTCCTCGCCTTCTACGAGCCGAAGTTCCACAAGCGCCAACCGATCGTTGCGGCGGACCTGGTTGACCTCCCGCGTTTCGAGTTCGAAGAAGAACCGCGCGCGGAGTGGAGCCGGCGCACCGGAAGCAGCGCGGGCGGAATCTTGGGGCTGGCGGCCGCGGTGACGCTCGGGGCCGCCGCGCGACTCTCGCCGAGGCGCCTGGCGGCTTGACGCCGGTTGGCTCGGATCGAAACCGGGCCGCAGCCGCGCAAGAGGATTTCGCGAAGGACCGCGAGAACGCCTGGCGCCGGAAACTCCGGCACGACTCTTCATGCTCCGGCGCAAGCCTCGGATGACCTCACGGTCGACTTCGGTCAACGGCCCTCGGGATCGGACAAGACTCCGCCCTCCGGCGGTGAGAGCTCTCCGCCTTGCGGCTGGGAGAGCTTTCCGCCTTGCGGCTGGGAGACGGCCGGCCCTTGCGGACTGGACAGTTGGCCCCCGGCGGGCGCGGACAGCTCCGGGCCCTCGTGATCGCGGAGGCCCGGGGGTGGATCAGCCGGCGTGCATCCCATCAGAGCGAGAACCGCGAGCAGGCATTTCCCCCGTGCGACAATGTGACCCATAGAGCCTTCCTTCCTTGTTTCCTTGCCCGACCCTACCTTGGACTCAGGGAGTTGTCGGATTGCAGACCACGAGCCCAGTGAGATTCGGCGCGATCAATCCGACGAGTGTCATGTCGATCAGCGCCGTCGCTTGGTCGATCAGAAAACCCTGCAGGAGCGCAAGGGCAGGGTTGATCACGAAGCAGGCCGCACCGGTGACGAGGTTCACCTGCAGATCGGGAACCGTGGTGGTGACGTCGAAATCGTCGAACTGCACGCCATCGGTGCCGACTGGTGAGGTGATCGCCAGAATCGCCACGCTGAACTCGGCCGTGATGTCGCCAGTGCACGTGCCCAGCACACCCCCCGTGTCGAAGGTGATGGGATCGATCGCCAGTTCGCCGTCGATGGTGAGGGTCGTGGTGGCCGCGTCATACGCCACGGAAACCACGGTGACCGTGATCGGACAACCGGGCTGCGGTGCA
Organism: Planctomycetota bacterium; assembly: GCA_050246115.1. GTDB lineage: Bacteria > Planctomycetota > UBA8108 > UBA1146 > JAJFFE01 > JBFWWP01. Next base: position 6,397 of record JBFWWP010000042.1, on the reverse strand, counting down.
CACGCGGGCTCGAGTTGATTGCAGACCTGCACCGTCGCGATCCCGAGGTCGAGCGGGAACGCCGGAGCACAGAGCGAGAACGATCCCATGATGAAGGCCAGCACGGTGTTGAGATCCTGCTCGGAGGCACACCCACAGAACAGCGCGTCCGCGGTCGGGTCCAGCCCAGCCGCAGGAAACGGCGCCGGCAGTGCCGACACCGACGAATCGAACAGGTACGACAAGAGCATCACCGGATCTGCGACGTTCAGCGCCCCATCGTCGTTGGCATCGGCAGCGTCCGGGCACTCGAGCGGCGCCCCCGTACCGAAGACCGCGGTCACGGTCCGAATGACATCGGTGAGGTTGATCGCCCCATCCGCGTTGGCGTCACCCCGCGTGAAGAACCCCGGCACCCCTCCGGCCCACGCAGGCTGAGAAGCGAGAACGAGCACGAGTGGCAGGAACAGGCCAAACCGCATGGGCAGTCTTCTTTCCTCGAGAGTCGCATCCGGGACATCCGTCAGGGTCTCGATTCTAGCCGATACAGAGCCTCAGCACGAGAAGCCTCCAGGGTGCTGTGGCAGGCGACCCTGGCCACGGACCGAAGGCTCTCTGACTACGCCTTGACGTTGGGCAACTGGACCGACTCACGGGGATTGGCCGACACACCGTTGGGGGAGGCGCAACCGGGGTTTCGGCGCGCGCGCACCGCCAGTTCGCAAGAGCTGGAGCCGGTCCCCGGAGTCGCTATAATCCGGGCTCGGGCGGTCCCTTCGTTTTCCACCCAGACCGGGGCGCGCCTTCTGGGTCTCATAGGCACTCACTCATTCCGCAAACCTAACGAGCGCGACGCCGAAGCCACGCACCGAGGTGGTGGGCTTGCGGCCACGCGCCGGAGAGAAGGCGCTCAGATGGACCGGTGTCCGCCGTCCGCTCCCGACAGTCCGCCGCGGGGATCACGCCGCAAGACGGGGTCAGCCCGCTGCGGATCGAGCCGGAAGTTGCTGCTCGCGATCGCTCTGGGTGGCATCCTGGCCAACGCAGCTTCCGCTCAGAACCTCGATACCATCGCTCAGCTGCTCACGGCTCCGAATCTCCTTCGTCTCGTGGATCGCGACGGCAGTCCGGTCGCGACCGCAGCGTTGCCCGGCGCACCGCTCTCCGCCGCGCGCACGGCTACCGGTGCCACTTGGGTCGGTGTCGGCGCACCGGCTACTCTCGTGCTGGTGTCGGCGGCGGGCGGTGTCGTCACGCAGGTCCCGCTTGCGGCCGACCCCACCGGGATTGCGATCGATGCCACTGGCCGGGTGTGGGTGTCGCTGCTCGCGTTGAATCGCGTCGATCTGTTCTCGGCGGCCGGCGCCCCGATTACCAGCTACAACGTGGGACTCGGACCTCGTGGAGTTGCCATCGATACGGTCGGCAACTGCTGGGTCGCGAACTCCCTTGCCGGCACGGTCTCGCGGATCACCGGCCCCCTGGTCTTCACATTTCCCGTCGGCGGGTCGCCATTCGGGTTGGCGGCCTCGCCGATCGGTGGAGTGTGGATGACGGACATCATCAGCAACTCGATCAAGCGCGTCGCCATCTCGGGTGCGATCAGCGACACGGTGGCAGTGGGCTCCAACCCCCAAGCGATTGCGCTGGACGGAGAAGGACGCATTTGGGTCACTTCCACCGCCTCCAACGAGACTTGGTTGCTGTCGGCCGGCGCGGAACCCTTGGAGGTCTACGCCACGGGGACCAGTCCCGTCGGCATCTGCATCGACGGTCGGGGCGCCGCGTGGGTCAACGCGAGTGGCAGCAACACGGTGTACCGAATCAACGCGCGCCAGAACATCGTGACGCCGTACCCGGGTCTCCTGGGCGTCACCGGCATCGGCGATTGCACGGGCTTGGCTCGGGCTCACGTCGTCCAGCCTGGGGGGGACGTGGATGGCGACGCCATCACGAATGGCGCGGAGATCGCAGCCGGCTGCAATCCGTTCGACCCGGTACTGCCGGCGATGGGCCGCGTCACGCCGTCCGAGGTCTCGATCGAAGGTGGAGCCCCGCTCACGGTGTCCGGGTGCGGCTTCTCCATGCTCGCAATGCCGGAAGTAGACCTTGGCTTGGTCACGACCTTCGTGCCGTCCTTGGTTGACGACCTGCACCTCATTGGCACCGCACCGGTACGTTCCGTGACGGGGGCTCTCGATGCGACACTGGTCGACGGCATGGCGGCGATAGACACGCTGCCGGAGGCTCTCCGCTTCTCGCGCAACCCCGGCCAAGCATGGCTGACCGTGCCCACCGGTGTCGATCGTCGGCCCGTCCGGCCCAGCGGGAACCTGTCGCCAACGCTCGGCCCCTTCGGCGCAACGACCGATGTCCGCGGGATCGCGGTCGATCGCAACGGCGGCGTCTGGCTCGCTTCCGAAGCCGGCAGCGAGGTGACGCGATTGACCGCCGATGGCGTGTTCTCCTTTCAATGGACCTTACCGGTTGCGGATCTCGGCGGAATCGCGGTCGCGCCCGACGGCAGCGCTTGGGTGACCCACCGCGGCCCGCCGGGCTCACCCGGGAGTTCGGTCTATCGTTTGACGATTGGCATGCCGCCCGCAGGTCCGTTCGCCGTCGGACTCGGGCCGGACGGAGTCGCCGTCGATGCCGCCGGGCACGTGTGGGTCGCGAACGCGGACGACGGTAGCGTGTCGCGCCTCGAGAACGGGTTGCTCGTATCGACCTACCCGGTCGGGGGTACGCCGGTCGCATTGACCCCGGACGCTGCGGGTCGCATCTGGGTGGTTTCTCGATCCGATGCGCGCCTGCACCGCATCGATCCCGTCGCGGGCCTCGATCTCACGACCGATCTCGTGGGCAACCCTACCGCGATCGCCTTCGGCTTCGACGACCGACTCTGGATCACGAGCGAGACGACGAACCAGCTCCTCCGAGTCGACATCGACGGCCTGATCACCGGCACCTTCGGCACCGCTTCGGGCCCTGTCGGCGTGGCGGTGGACGGCAGCGGCGCGGTGTGGGTCACGCACTCGGCGAGTGCCAACGTCCGCCGCTACAGCGGTGCCGGCTCGCTGCTCAACGACTTCGCGCTGGTGGCCTCGCGTCGACAGATCGGCGACTTCACGGGATTGATCGCGATCCTCCAGGAACCCACCGACGATCACGACGCCGACGGTGCGTGTAACGGTGTCGAGTTGCAGGAAGCGAGCGATCCGTTTCGCCCCGAGGTTACCGCAGCGATGCAGGTGTTCTTTGCCCAGATCGACCCCGCAGAGGGCTTCATGGTGGGCGGAGATCCCTTCTTCATCGATGGCTGCGGCTTCGCAGCTGGCAACGTGAGCGTACTGTTCGGCGCTCAACCCGCGACTGCGGTGTTCGTCCTGAGCGACTTCCGCCTCGCGGGCTTCACGCCGCCAAGCGCGAACTACGGCCCGACCGATCTCGTCGTCGCCTCGAATGCCGGTAGCGTTTTCATTCCGGACGGATTCTTCTACCGCACTTCCCCCATCACGGCGCTCGACTGCACCCAGGTGGGGGTCGGCGTGCAACTGTCCTGGCCTGAAGCGCAGGCGTACGACACGATCGAGATCCTTCGTGACGGGACCGGGCTCGCCACGATACCGGGGGGGCTCATGACGTTCATCGATCCGAACCCGCCGCTCGGCTCGGTCAGCTATGAAGTCATCGGGAGCTTGGCTGGCGAAGCGGGCCTGGGGGCGAGTTGCGTGACCCCGGTGGTCCTGGTGCCCCCGGCGAATCTTGCCTGCACGACGGAAGTCGCCGGCATCGGCCTTTCCTGGACCAACTCGGACGTGTACGCGTCTCTGATCCTGAGGCGCGACGCGCAAGTGATCGCACGACTTCCCGGCTCGACGACGCAGTACTTCGATGACCTGCCGGCGCCGGGGTCGCACACCTACGAACTCCGTGCCGAGCGCGATGGCTTTCTCTCCGCGCCCACCTCCTGCGTGGCGATCTTCGTCGTGGTTCCCGTCGAGGACCTGCTGTGCAGCCCCGACTTCGGGCAGGTACAGCTCCAGTGGACATCGCCGCAACCGTACGACAGCGTTCGGATCTTCCGCAACGGTCCGTTGCTGATCGAGTTGGCCGCGGGTACGACTTCCTACGTCGATGTCACCGTCGACGAGGGGGCCAACACCTATGTCGTGGCCGGAGTCCTCGGCGGAGCGTCGAGTCCCGGGGCGCCGTGCGACGTGCTGGTGCCGGTCCCTGCAGTCACGAACGTCGAGTGCTCGGCCTTCGTGTTCGACGTCACGTTGGCTTGGACGCTGGCCCTCGACGATTATGAGTTGCTGCACATTCTTCGCGACGGCGTCGAGATCGCGGCGCTCGCCGGCGATCAAACGACGTTCACCGATGGCGGCCTGCCCCTGGGCACCTACGAGTACACCATTGTCGCCGAGAACAACGCCACGTTCTCTCTGCCGGCGGCGTGCACGGCGACGGTCGTCGGTCCGATCTTCATTCGCGGCGACGCCAACGGTGACGAGAAGGTGAACGTCGCAGACGCCATCTTCGAACTCGACATCCTGTTCTCCAATGCGCCACCGGCGCCGTGCGCTGACGCGACCGACGCCAACGACGACGGCAGCCTCAACATCGCCGACCCGATCTATACCTTGGGCTACCTCTTCGACGGCGGCACTCCACCGCCGCCGCCGTTTCCGACTCGAGGGCCCGACCCAACTGCCGACGCTCTGAACTGCGCGACCTCACTGCCGAACCGGTGATCGGTTCACTGCGATCGAGGGGCCCCTCGGACTCGGGCAATTCGAGTCCGAGGGGCCTCATCCCAATGCCGTCGTACGCGCACCAGCCAGCCGTAGGAGTCAGCCGACGCGGAGCCCGATGCGATTCCCGGACGAATAGCGACGGAGGCCGCGCCCGAAGACCCACAGGGCCAGTGCCCCATAGGCCATCGTGACCGCAACGAGGAGTGCGCCGGCCGCCAGCGCTGTGCCCCAACCACTGGTCCCCGCTGCGAACTCACGCAGTCGGCCCAACGGCCAGAAGGCGATCCACCCAGCCGGAGCAACGGTCAGGAACACCCACCGCAGCCGTCCCGAGAAGATCGACTCTGGGTAACAGCAGAAGAGCACGAGGAACTCCGTGGCCATGCGGGCGACGGAGTTCCCCGACCCGAGCCAGAACGCTACCGAGTGGAGCACCACCGCCGACGCGACGAAGATGCACCCGCTGCAAAACGCGGTGAGCGCGACCCACGGCGCCGTCACCGGTGACAAGTATCCCGAGGCGGTGATCAGGAACAGCCCACTCAGGACATCGCCCCAACCGCTGGCATAGGAACGGCGGGCGACGAGCTGCGCCACGACGCTCTTCGGCTGGGTCAGGTAGCTGTCGAGGTCGCCGTCGCAGATCGCCTTTGCCAGATCGCGTGCGCCCCCCGCGAGGGTGACGAACAAGCCGAAGCCCACAGCGGAGGTTCCATAGAGTGCGATCATGTCGGACAGATGCCAGCCCCCAATGGACGGAAAACGCTCGAACAGTACCCACCAAGTCACGAGATACATGAGGTTGTTGACGGCCATGAAGGCGACCTGCATCCAGAAGGCGCCACGCTGGGCGAGCGACCCGCGCAGACTGGTACGCAGTAGCTGTTTCGCGAATCGCCCTTGGGCGGCCACGCGGCCCGGCCGACGGCCCGCTTCGACTGCCGTTGGCCGCCGCCTGTCGGGATCGAGTTGCGGGCGCATCTCAGCCTCCGTTCAAGTCGAGCCGCGCGACCGCGCGGCGATACAACAGGACCACGAGCAGCAGCAGTAGGGCGCTCCAAGCGGCCAGGCGCACGATCACCGCCACGGTCGACAGCTCCGGCGAAGGCAGCACGCGCGATCCCACTCCATAGAGGAGCACATGGCACGGGGTCCACTCCGCGACGCTTCGCAGCCACCCCGGGTACAACGTGAGCGGCACGAAGAGCCCGCCGAGAACGAACACCGACTTCTGCCACGCCCAGTAGATCGGCGAGACGTCTTGCAGCCACAGGGCCGTGATCCCGATCCCCACCACACAGATGAGGGCCAACCCCGAGGCGCCGAGTCCGACGAGCAGAGCCTGCGCCAGCTGGATCCCGGCGGGCACTGCGCCACCCGCGAGCGCGTAGGTCATGCCGAATCCCAGAACGCCGAGGACGGCCAACCGCACGACGACCGTTCCGGCGCCCCCCGCTAGCCGAGCAAACAGATACGACGTCGGACGCGGCAGCTGGTACGCGATGTCACCGCTGCGCACGTCGGCCTCGATGTCGAGGTGCACGGTCGGAATCGACAGTGTGATCCACTCCGTCAGCGCCAGGTACCACAGCATCTGGTTCCACGACGCGTCTGACTGATCGATGGCGATCGTCGCCCAGAGGCGCTGAAAGACGAAC
>JBFWWP010000041.1:0-41291 GCA_050246115.1 Planctomycetota bacterium | reverse complement strand
CTCGAACTCAACTGGCTCACGCCGCAGCCGTGCAACGTGATCCCGATCCAGTGTGGCCAAGATGTCGCAGCCACCATCGCGGACCGAGCCGAGCAGCACTTCTACTCGTTCGACGCTCAGGCGGGCGACACGATCTCGCTGGTACTGTGGCAGACCGGGGGAAGCAACTTCACCGCGCATGGGGATCTCTATGGGCCAACCTCCGGCTGTGCGGCCATGCTCGTCGACCTGAACGGCGAGACCCAGATCGACCTGCTGGAGACCGGTCAGTACACGCTTCGGGTGCATGCGAGCAGCTTCTACTACACGGGCACCTACGCGCTCGAGTTCAACACCCTGGCGCCGATCGCGCGGCAGTGTGGCGTAACCCCCATCGTCTGCGGCGGCAACGTATCGGCAACGATTGCCGCGCGGGCCGAGCAGCACTTCTACTCGTTCGACGCGCAAGCGGGCGACACGATCTCGCTGGTGCTCTGGCAAACCGGGGGGAGCAACTTCACCGCGCACGGCGATCTGTACGGACCAAGCTCCCTGCCGACGGCGCTGCACGTCGACCTGAACGGTGAAACCCAGATCGATCTGCCGGAGACCGGTCAGTACACGCTTCGGGTGCATGCGAGTAGCTTCTACTACACCGGCACCTACGCCCTCGAGTTCAACATCCTAGCGCCGGTGCCGCAGCAGTGTGATGTGACCCCCATCGCATGCGGCGATCACATCGCGGCCGCCATCACGGCTCGCGCCGAGCAGCACTTCTACTCGTTCGACGCGCAAGCGGGCGACACGATCTCGCTGGTGCTGTGGCAAACCGGGGGGAGCAACTTCACCGCGCACGCCGAGCTCTACGATCCGGGCGCTGCCCGCGCGCAGACCTCGGACCTCAATGGCGTGAACCAAGTAACCCTAGGGCAGTCGGGCACCCACACCTTGGTCGTCCACGCAAGCAGCCACTACTACACCGGTACCTACGCCCTCGACCTGACGTGGATCGCCCCGTTCTCGCAGCAGTGCTACGACTTCGTGCGCGGAGACGCGAGCCTGGATCAGACGACCAACCTGCTCGACGTGATCTTGACCTTGAACTACCTCTTCCTCAACGAGTCGCGGCCCTGCCTCGAGGCACTCGACGCGAACGACGACGCAGCCGTCAATCTGGTCGACCCGATCTATACCTTGAACTACCTCTTCGCTGGCGGTGGCCCGCCTTCCCCTCCGTTCCCGATGTGCGGCCTCGACCCGGCACCGCTCACCAGTCTCGGCTGCTCGCCCATGGCTTGCCCGTGACTCTTGGGAGGAACTCCTCGACGACCCCATGGTGACATGCCATGGGGTCAAGCACGAGGGCCCCGCGAGCGCGCCCGCCGACCGATCGAAGCCCGATGGCGCCACCCTGACGTGGGCCGGGGCCCGTTGCCATGGTGCGCCGCACGATCGTTGAGACGTACGCGCGCCTCGGGCGCTGTCGGCAAACCGACGTCGGGCGCGCCGTGCCGAGACAGCGCCGCTGTTTCACGACTCACATGAGGTTCTCATCGAAGCGAGTCACGGATCGATGCCGCGGTTCTTCGTAGCCCAGGAGCTGCGCTGCGACCCGCGCGATCGGAGCGAATGCATATCGCCTCCAAACGGCGCGCGAAACACGTGCAGCCGCTGCGAGTCCGAGGAAGTACTCTCGCGATGGGTCAACCCCGAAGGAGGATGTCGTGGATTCAAGGACAAGGAAGTGCATTGAACGACAAGCGACCGCGGCAGCGCTGGGCGCCGCGGTCGGCGCGGTTACCGGGCCCTATACTCCGCGATTCCCAGGCCCGGGCCGTTTGGCGGCGCAAGTGGGCTCTGCAGTGGGCTCGGCCGCGGCCCGTGGCGCCGGCGTCGGCGGTTCAGCCGCTGCGGGGGCTGCCGTGATCACCGGCAAAGCGGCCGCGATCGGCGCGGGCGCAGCGAAAGTCGGGGCGGTCGTCGTCGCCACGGCGCCCGTGGCGCTCCCGGTGATTGCCGTCGGAGCCATTGGCTATGGCCTCTACCGATGGCTTCGGCGGCGCTGACGACATGTTGCATTGACGCGTTCCGCGGAAGCTGCCGCGATGGGCCAAGTACGTTCACCAAAGCTGCCATCGGGTGAGTTGGCTCACCCCATTTCTGCCGACGCCCTGCTTGCCCTTTCGACTCAACTCGTCGCGGACGTATCGGCTAGGCCGACGTCCGCGCGTTCACGAGCGTCTCCAGTTGCTGCTTGGCGGCACGAGTAGTGCGTGAGCGTTCTCGAATGACCTGGGGCGCGGACAGCTCGTCGAGGATTCGCTCAGCGTTAGCGTTGTGCCGCTGCGGCGTTGGTTGCGCACGTCGCTGCCCCCACTCGTTCTCGCAGCCTTCAACGGCACTCACGGCCCAGCACCGTGGAGTGAGTTGCCGACATGGCTCTGGTCGCCTTCGCGCCCCCTCTCGGTGAGTGCGAGTCGGGCCACGGTCGCCCGAGTTTTCGTCGTGTGACTCGACGTGCACTACGTCACGAACTCGACGATGCATCGGTGATGCACGATGCCGACGATGCCGAGCGCGTGAACTAGCGGCGTCCATGACTTCGGTCCGCGAAGTACTCGCAAGTGAATTGTTTGTCTTATTTTTTTCGTGAGGATTCTTGACGGAGAACCGACGGACCGTTATTCGATGGTCGCAGACCGGTCTACGTGTTCGCCGCAAGCGGTACGTGGTGTTGTCACACTCGCTCCATCAAGGTCTCTGAACAATGCGGGGCAAGGCGTCATCAGCGCCTCATGGCCATTCGAAACGGGTGTCTACCGTTTAGCCGCGTTCCGTGGACAAGTGTGAAACGCAGGCCCAAGTCGAGGAGGTGCTCCGTGAATCGACGCCATTTCACTACGCCGATACTCTGTTCGGTGTTTCTGTTGTTGCTTCCAGCATCAACGCTGGTCGCGCAGACGAATGCGTTGCGACTGCCGCCGACGAGCATATCGGCCAGTGGGACCGAACCGATTGGACTGCTCGTCACCCTCGAGCACGACCTGGCCGACTTGGCGGGTTTCGGGTTCGGTCTCTCTCCCGAGTCTCCGCTCACGCTGACCTCGATCGCTTATGTCGGGCCGCTGCCGGATCCGAACTCCATGGCAGACTTCGTGAACACGTCGCTGGTGCCGGGCGGCGGCGCTCGCGTCGGTGTGATCTTCAGCACTAACATGCTGGTGACGGTGCCTGCCGGAACATACTCCGTTGCAACGATCGGAGTGGACGCGAGCAACCTTCTACCCGGGCAGTCGCGGCTCGTTGAGTTCACGAGCACGATCGGCACCCCGCCGACCGCGATCGAGTTCTTCGGGCCGAGCGGCGTGATCCTCGAGCAGCAGATTCAGTTGGTGCACGGCGTGGTCGAGCGACAGCAGCCGCCGCCGCCCGCCGAGATCGGTAGCACGCTGTGGATTCCGCTCAGCGGCCAGGCGAGCGTAGCGCGGATCGACGTGCCGTCCACCAGCGTGGTCGGGACCTTCTCGGGCCCCGCGGGCTTGGCCAACCCTGTCGCTGTGGCGGTTGATCGAACCGGCACCGCATGGGTTGCCTACGAGGGCTCGGGCGCCATCGTGCGCTACGTTCCGACCTCCATGGGAGGCACGAGCATCGCGCCTCCGATCCCGCTCGCGGGAAGCGCGCCCTCGGCCATCGCGTTCGACACCGCCTCGAATGCGTGGGTGGCCGATAGCGCCGCGAGGACTCTCAGCAAGATTGGCGACGGAGGCGCGGTGTTGATCGGCGCCGGTGCGCCGAACAGCGCGGTGGCCTTGACCGGCGAGCCGATCACCTTGGCCGTCGACCCAACGAACAACGTGTGGGTCGCCACGCTGGGTCCGCCCACGCTCACGCGGGTGTCGCCCACGGGCACCGTTGCCCTGGAGGTGTCGCTCGCGAGCGATCCGGGCGGCCTCGCCATCGATCGTGGAGGCTTCTTGTGGGTCTCGTTCCCAGCGCAGGATCGCGTGGAGCTGCGCGCGAGCGACGGCACGAACGTCGAGTGCTGGGACCTGCCGGCGGGCAGTAACCCAGCGCACCTCGCTATCCGCGCCAACGCGGCCGTCGACGGGGGTCGCGAAGCCTGGGTCGCGGGCCTTGGGCCTGGCGCCGCTGGCGGGCTCTGGCGGCTGCGGTTGAGTGACCCTCAGGCCGGCGCGTGCTTGATGCCGAGTTTCTTCTCGCTCGGCTTGACCACGGCCCCAGCGGGCGTCACGGTCGATGGACTCGGGCGAGTGTGGGGACCGGATGAAGTCTCAGGAAATCTGGTCCGCCTTGACCCTGCCACCGGGATTACTCTGAGCCTAGCCAGCATCGGCCTGATGCCGCGGTTCGTCGGGGATGCCTCGGGCTATCTCCAGGCCGACGTGCTGCACCCCGGCGATCGCGTCGCGAGTCTATTCGTCGATCTCGACACGGATGGTTTCTCGAACGCCGTCGAGCTCCAGGTGGGATCGGATGCGTTCGATGATGCTTCGACTCCGCCGCCGAGCTTCGTGCCGCCCGTGGCGCTGGTCACGTGCTCGGTCGCCGGCAATCAACCGGACGTGACGCTCAGCTGGCAGAACGGCTTGGCGACCTACGACACGATCCGGATCGAGCGGATCGACTCATTGGGGATGGTCGTCGTCGTAGCGCCGGCGCTCGCAGGGTCCACGACGAGCGTCGGGGAGCAAGACGTCCCGCTCGGCACGTACCGCTACGTGATCACGCCCTCGGTCGCTGCCGTCCAAGGGGCAGCCCGCGAGTGCGTGGTCACCATCGGCCTCGGCCAGCCAGTCGACGTCCATCAAGTCGCGCTTGGACCCGTGGCCGCCAACTTGCGCGACATCGCAACCGTGCCGAACGCGAATCCGACCGACCCCGAGGCGATCGTGTACTACGCGACCGACGCAGCGAGCGGAGTCATCTACGGCCTGAACCGGGACTTTCAGGTACTGGCCACCCTTCCCAACCCGCTCGCGCAGGTCGTGACCACGGTGACCGGCATCGCGATCAATCCGGACGGGGACGCGGGGGAGGCTTCGATCCTCGTCGCTGGCGGCGGGCTAGGGCAGCAAGTTCGGATCCGAGAGATCCGAAGCACCGGGGAATTGCTGACCGATTGGTTGATCCGCGAGAACGGCCAACCGGCTGTCGGAATCCCCGGCGGCCTCGCCTACTCCGGGCCGACCGACTTCGTCTTGTTGATCGGCCCCATCGGCTGCGACGTGTTCGCGTTCGCGCGTACGAGCAGCGGCGCCGTCGACATCGACCCAGTTCTTAGTTTCCCGCCACCGGCCCTCGGCCCCGCGCGCAACGGGATCGACATTCCGCCCGGCGAGTCCTACGGCCCGAACGGCGGGCAGGTGGCACTCATTACGCCATCACCTTCGCCGACTCTGCCCGGTGCACAGGTCGAGTACGCGATCACCACGTTCGAGTTTGCGAGTGGCGGTGCTTCTCCTGTCGCGGTGAGCGCGCTCCCGCTAACGAGCCTCGACGCCGAGACTGCGCTCGGCGGCTTCGCTCTCGGCGGCCGGCTCGGGGTCGGCGGCCGGCTCGGGGTGATCGGGATCACGTCGTCGTCGATCCACGAACTGCTGCTCCCCCTGCAGTTTCGGCGCGGGGACTGCCTCGCCGATGGGGTCGTGAATTTGACGGACGCGGTCCGCATCCTCGGTATTCTATTCCTGGGCATGCCGCCGGACGCCTGTCCAGCAGCCTGCGAGATCAACGACGACGGGAGTCTGAACCTCGTCGACGTCATCGCGCTCCTGAGCTACCTGTTCGCGAGCGGAGCACCGCCAGCGGCACCGTTCCCGACGTGCGGTCTCGACCCAACTCCGACCGTGGAACCTTCGTGCAGGATCTTCGAGCAATGCCCGTGAGCAACCGGGCGGCATGCGAGGGCCAATCGCGTTCGCGTCCGGCACTCGCGTCACACTTGCGGTCTCGAGTTCTTGGTATCACGTCCCCATGCCTCGAGAGGACGCGCGGGTGCGTGTCCGGGCCAATCCTTCCGTCGAAGGGAGAGTCGATCGTGTCCTACCGTCGCTTCTGGATAGTGTCCCTGAGCATCCTCGTGCTCGCGGTTCAGTCCGCAGGTAGCGCCTCAGCGCAGCCCATCTCGTTCCCGCCGGGGGCAGCGCCGTTCGCTCCAAGCCTGCCCTTCAACCCGCTCGATCACTTCAACTTCGACCTCCGGCTCGCGGACGAAGGAGACTGGACGCAGCTCGACCCGGACGGCGATGGCAACGATGGGGTCTACGACGAGAACCTGCGCCTCGTCGTCTACAAGCTCCAGAACCTAGTCTTCCCGACACCCCCAGTGGGAGTGTCGCGCACCTACACGTTCGAGAACCACATAACAAACTGCCCGGTCGCCTTCCTTGTTGAGAGCAACTTCACGTTGCCCGCGGGAGTCACGCTATCGCTGGACGGTTCCGATTCAGCGGAGTTCGCGGGAGCGCCGCAGTTCAACCAGCCGGGGCGCCCCGGTACTGGGGGGTACCGCGGTGGATACTCAGCACAGCCTCCCTTCATCTACGGGGGCGACGCTCTTGGACCAGGTGGCGGTCGCAACACAAGCAGCATCGCGGACTGGAGCGGGAAGAACTTTTACATTCCGACCGGCGGACTCCCACTGGTTGGCGGATCCGGGGGGATTGCGACCTCAAGTCCCTGGTCTGGAGCTCGATTTTCGGGCGGCGGCGGTGGCGGAGCAGTCATGATCGTCGCCGGAGGAACGGCGTCCATCGCGGGCAAGATCTCCGTTCGAGGCGGCAACGCAACCACCTTGAACATCTACTGTGGTGCTGGCGGTGGCGGCACCATTCGAATCGTGGCGACAAACATCGTTGGCAGCTCAACCGGCCATCTCGACGCATTGGGCGGGGTGACCGGTTTCAACAACTATAGCTCGGGGCTTAATCTCGGCGTACCGGGCGGGGAGCAAGGTACCATCCGCATTGAGCTTCCCGGGGCCGCAAGCTACCAGAACGCACTGATTCTCTCCGGTCTCGCAAGTGTGGTTGAACCGACTGTTGTCGACCCATTGTCGCCGGGTTCCCCCGTCAAGCTTTGGCCGGGCCAGCAAGCCTCTCAAGACCCCGCCGTCTGGATCAGCACAATCGCAGGGCACGCTGTGCCACAAGGCCCAACCGGGAGCTTCTTGCAACCGGACCTGACAATCACAGGGTTGATGAACTTTGAAGTCATCATACTCACAACGGGAGTGGACACAGTGACGTCGTCGGTCACGCTACGGGCCACGTCCAAGCAGAGCGCTGCGTCTGGCTACAACTTGGGTTCGCTGGTTCTACCGGCGCAGCATATCGGTTCTACTCTCGGGGCCGAACAATGGCGGGTTATCCTGCCCGGCGTCCCCGATGGCTACACAGCCTACCAGGCCTATGTGGAACTCTGAGGTCAATGATGCCAAATCGAGTCTTCCTGCTCGTCGCGCTCCTCCTCCTGGGCATGACCGCCACGAGCAGCGTCACTGGTCAGTCCGCGAACCACATCGTGTCTCCTGAGGTCAGCCTGCTGCTGCGCTCGGCGACGAACTTCCCCGCGTTGTACCTTGCCTCAGCAGAGGTAAGTGTGCTCCGCGAGTCGCAGGTGCTAGTTTCGACCACCGTGTCGATACTTCGCGAAACCGTCACACTCGTCTCAGCGGAAGTGTCTGTTCGGGAGTGCGTGGCAGGTCCCATAGACCATGACTGCGATCTGAACGGAGTCGACGACGACTGCGAACTCGTCATGGGGGATCTGAACGACAACGGCATCCTCGACGTCTGCGAGATGGCGCCGGAGGTCTTCATCCGTGGCGACGCGAACCTCGACCAGCAGGTCAACACGAGCGATGCCGTGTTGATCTTGGGTTACCTCTTCTCCGGCAGCTCCGTCACCTGTCTCGCGGCCCTCGATACGAACGACAGCGAATCGGTCAGCTTGGCCGATGCTTTCCATCTGCTCTGCTACCTGTTCAATTGCGGGCCAGTGCCGACCCTGCCGCCGCCGCACCCCGGGTGCGGGACGGATCCTACGCTCGGTACGTTGGTCTGCCCTCCTGCACCCGGAGGCTGCCCGTAATGCTCGTCTTCGCACCACTGCGATCCACGAGAGAGTTGGGATGAACTCATGGGCGGCGACACCACGCGGCTCGACGACCGGCCCCATCCGGAGCCGGAGCCCCCTCTCGACATAGAGGGGAAGAGCGGGGACTCACCGGCACGCACGGGGGATATCTTCGATGCCCACCTGCGGCGGGGAGTCCCCGCTCCGAGGTCGAGTCGCGTGGGGTCCAACCGCTTCATCGGCCGCTTCGAGCTGCTCGGCAAGCTCGGCGAAGGCGGCATGGGCGTCGTCCACCTGGCGCACGATGCCAAGCTGGGCCGGCGCGTCGCGGTGAAGTCGCTCCCGGTGGCGGTTGCCCGCGATCCCGAGATGGTCGAGGCGCTGGAGCTCGAGGCCCGCAACTTGGCCGCACTCTCGCACCCCAACATCGGGATGATCTTCGAACTGGTCCATGAAGACGATGCGCTGCACCTCGTCCTCGAGTTCATCGAAGGCGAGACCCTAGCAGCGCGGCTCACTCGATCGCCGTGCAGCCCTGACGAGGCCATCCGCATTGGGATGCAGGTGGCGAGCGCCCTGGGCTATGCCCACCAGCGCGGCTGGATCCACCGCGATCTGAAGCCCTCGAACGTGATGCTGTCGGGCGATCGCGTGCGACTGCTCGATTTCGGCATCGCGATCGCGACGGGCCTTCCAGGCGCCGGTGACCGGGGCCACCTCGGAGGCAAGGCTCTGGTCGGAACTCCGGCCTACATGAGCCCCGAGCGCATCCGCGGCGGCGGAGCCGCGCCGGCGTGGGACGTATGGTCGCTCGGCTGCGTCCTGTTCGAGATGATCTGCGGCCACCCGGCCTTCCACGTGACCCGCATCGCCGACCTCTCTCGCATTCTGGATGAGCGACCCCCGCTCCACATGCTACCGGCCGGAATCCCTGCGGGTCTCGAGGCCGTGATCACCGGTTGCTTGGCAAAGGACCCGGGCCGGCGCGTGCCGAGCATGCAAGCCGTGCACGAGGCACTCGCCGAGATCCTGGCCGCCACCCGTCTCCCCGCCGAACGCTGGGTCACGGCGCGCTATCACGCGCTGGCCTCGGAGGTGAGTCTCGACGACACCTTGCCCGTTCGCATTGGGGTGCGCGTTCCCGATGGCGCACCGGAGTCGGTGCACGCCACGCTCGACTGCGGCGGCACCGACTGGACGCTTTCGGATGCGACCACGAAGACCGACTGGCTCGTGACGCCGGGCGCATCGGTCGGCGCACTCATCGGCCTGCGCCCGGCGCGGGTCGGTTCACTCGAACTCCCCGTCCTGCGGCTCGGTTCGCCTGGGCACGAACGAAACGAGTTGCTGCCGGCTTCCCCACGCTCCCTCCGGGTTCGCGCTCGTGAGACGGACCTGCAACCCTTGCTCGGCGGCATCGTCTCGCGGGTAGCACCTGACGATCCAAGGTCCTTCCCGGCGTGGGGCACCTGGTTCCTGTTGCGCGGAGTCGAGGGCAGTGGCCGTGGCTTGGCCAGCCAAGCGTTGGGGCGCCGAATGCGATCTCGTGGGTATCGTGTCATTCGCGCCGCCGCCTCGATCAGCGGTCGCGTGGGCCGCAAGCTGCTCCAAGACCTCGTGCGCGGAGCCCTCGGCATCGTCGACACCGAGCACACTCCGAGCACCCTGCGCACTTTCGCCGTCGACCGCCTGGAGGAGCACTTGGGCCGCGGCGCTCAGGAGGCGCGCTACTTTCTCGACCTCTTGTTCGACGGCCCGGCCCGCGATCTGGACCCGACCCGAGAGTTCCGCTGTTGGTCGCACCTGCTCGCGTCGATCGCCCGCGAGGCGCCCGTGGCTCTCTTGATTCAGCATTTGCCGGATGCCGACCCCGAGACCATCGCACTCCTCGTGGACATCCTTCATCAATGCCATGAGTCGAGCACGCCGGTGCTCGCGATCGCGACCACGGGATCACGCGATGCCGACTCAGTGGATCTGCTGCCGCTCGCATCCCACGCTCTGCGCCGAACCCTGGTAGTACCGCTCGATCTTCCGCACCTGGGCGAGCCGGAGACCGAGTGCATTCTCAGCCTCCTGTACCCCGGAGCGACGTATCGGGACTACTACCCCATGCTGGTGGGACAAGTGCTGGCCCGCAGCGGCGGCCAACTCGCGACCACGCTGGCCCTGTGCGAAGCGCTCGGAGCGGAGCGCACCACCGAGCCGCTCTTTCAGCGAGGGGCCGACGGCGCTTTCCACGTGGTTCCGAACCGCGACCCCGGCCGACTCCTGGATACGCAGCCGCGCGCCGGGGCGACCGCCGCGCAGGTGCGCGCGGCCCTCGGCGTCGAGCACCGGGCTGCGCTCGAACTCTGCAGCTTGCTCGGAGCCGAGTTCCCGGTGGCACCCCTGACGGACCTCGGGCTTTCGGCCGAGAACGTGGACGAAGCCCTGGATGCCATGCAGCTCGCTGGTCTCGTCCGACCGGTCGACCCCGAGCTGACGACGTATCGCTTCACCGACGCGCGCATTCCCGAAGCGATCCGTGCAGACCTCGAGGCTTCCGGCAGTCGGTCGGCAGGCCAGCAGCGTCGCCGCGTAGCGGCCCGCCTGCTCGAGCACTATGCGAACGCCCCCGGAGCCGCCGAGTGGTTGGGCAGCTTGCTGATCGATCTCGGCGAACCACGCGAGGGAGTGCGCCTGTTACTGGGTGTGCTCACGCAGCACGTCGCCTTCTCGCGTTACGAGTCGGCTCATGCGCTGTTCCCGGCGATCCAGTCGGTGCTGAACCGCATTGGCACCGTGGACTCGCGGCAGGCACTCGCTTGGCAGGTCGCACGCGCCCGAGTCTTGCTCGCGCGCAACGACCTCGCAGCGGCCCGCGAGGCCATCGCGGAGGCCCGCCGGCTCGCGGACGAGATTGCTGATCCGGTCGAGCGCGCGCGCACGCTCCTTCTCCAGGCGCGAGTCGACACGGAGGCGAGGGACTACGTTTCGGCAGAGGCGGCGTTACGAACGGTGGAGTCCCTGAGCGCCGAACTCCGAGACGATGCGCTCACCCTGGATGCTCGGATCAACCGAGCCGTGGTCCAGCGCCGGCTCGACCGACGAGAAGAAGCCAAGGCCACGCTCGAAGCGAATCTCCGGGACTTCGCCGAGGAGTCCCACCCACTCGCGCACGCGCGCACCCACATCAACCTCGGCTTCGTCCTGCACCAACTCGGTAACGCACCGCGCGCGCGCGAGCACTTCCGCACCGCCTTCCAATTGGCCCGACGGCTGGAACAGCCGGAACTCGAAACCCAGGCTCACGTCTGGCTCTGCAACCTCGACTTCGCCGATGGCCGCTTCGAAGACGCGCGCCGTGGGTACCAGGTCGCGGTGGAGCGGTTTCAGTCCATTCAGAACCGTGGCGCACTTTCGCGTGCGTGTTTCAACTTGGCCCAGGCGGAAGCGATGCTCGGGCGCACCGATCGCGCGGTGATCCATCTGAAACGCGCCATCGACATCGCGCAGGGGGCGGGGCACCGCCCAGACGAGCAGCAGTTCTTGGTCGAGCTGACCAAGCGGCATTTGGACTGTGGCCGCTGGGCAGATGCCCGGCGCGCGCTCGACCGAGCTCGGGAACTCACTCCGGAGCGGGGCGTTCACTTCGACCACTATCAGCTCGACGCCTACGCCCTGCATCTCGATCCCAGTTGCCCACCGCTGCCCGTCGAACGGGTCTTGTCGGCCCTAGGCCGCTGGCAGGGGACTCAGGAGGCGCAGGTGGACTCCGCGGGCTGGTTCGCGATCGGTGCGCTCTCGGCCTACGATCCGAGGGCCGCCATCGATGGATCGCTCTTGGACGCGTGCCTCGACATCGATGTGCGCTTGGCCCGGGACACGGCCCAACTCCCGACGCGCATGCGGTTGATCGCGGAACTCGCTCGATTCCCCGGGGTTCGTCCGCGGTTGGGCGCGGCTGTGGCGCGCCTCGGGCCGCTCATCGATGGGGGACCCGCGGGCGCGGGCCGCGATCTGTTCGCGATCACGACCGCCAACCTGTCGTCAGCAGGTGCGGAGCGAGAGCGGGGTCTGGACCGCGCAGCGACCGAGTTAGCTCGCTGGGAGCAGTCGATCGATGACCCGAAGACTCGCGCGGATCTAACCTCGCAGCGCAGAACTCTGCACAGGCATCTGCTCGCGTAGGATCGCAAAACGCTTCGGCGAGGCGACTTGCGCGCAATCGCGGCGCACGGCGTCACAGACGGACCGCAGGAGACTCTAGTCGGAGGAACTGCTCGCCTCGTGTTCACGCAGCAGCGGCGAACCGTGCCCGAGCTCAGGACCGCCGAGGACGATGGGAGGTCAACAATAATGATGCCGCACGACTGCCCGGATCGGCTCCCGGCGGACACCCACTGGCCAGCGACTCAGTACACCCTCTACGACCGCCACCTCGCGGCGGGTGAGCAGGGCCGGGACTACTGCACGACGCACGTGATGGAGGTCTACCGCGGCTCGCTCATGCGGTTCTACCAGGGCTGCGCCGGATCGGCGGGATTCCCACGACTACCGAGGCGAGAGGGACAAGTCAGCGACGAGGACCATGCGGTGGATGTCGTCCACGAGTACTTCGCCAAGCGCTCGCGCGATCTCATCCCCAAGTGGGCGGAGTTCTGCCGAACGGCACCGCCCGAGCACCCTCGACACCTCCGTGGGTTCATCAAGCAAGACTTTCGCTTTCACTGCCAGGAGATGTTGCGCATGGATCTGCGCTACCACAACCGAGCACGCCCCTTGGACCTGGAGGCCGACCCCGTGGCTGCCGAACCTCTGCCCATGCAGCAAGAGACCACGTACCTCGCGCTCGCCGCGCTCGTGCGCGTTGCAATCGAAACCGTCTTGGCCGAGTATCCAACCAGCGAGCATCAAGAACTCCGCGTCCTGATCGAGCACCGTATTCTGCACCAGCGTCAGTATCGTGACTTCGCCGACCAGCTGACGGGCTCTCTTGTCCGCGCCAGGCAGCAGGTCGTCCGTTTCAAGCGCAAGCTGGTTCCTGTGCTTCGTGAACTCATCCGCGAGCAAGGAGACAGCGTGGCCGAACTCATGGAGGACTTATCGTGATGCCTCGAGCCCCAACACCGCAAGAACCCAGTTCGAAACCGCCGACCCTGGCGGCGCTGCACGACCTGCTGGCCCAAGCTGCGACGCGTCCCGTGGACCACCTGAACCGGCGCCTCCAAGCACCCGGGGGCTCCGAGTGGTTCGAGACGGTCGTTGCGCGAGCCATGATCTGCTGCGACGCAAGCTCAGACACTCAGACACCCGTCGACAAGGCCAACTCCTGGCGCGCCCTCAAGGAACTCGGCAAAGAGCGGCTTCGCGCAGCGCGGCTGACCGACGAGATCGAGGACGCCACGGCGATCTACTTCGCCGCCGTGATCCTGCTGCTCGCACACACAGCGCCGCGGACGCTCGAGGAGATCAGCACCCTCCCCGTGAGCGTGCTCGAGGAAGGTTTCGTATCCCTGCGCGAGGTCCTCGATGGAACCTGGGCCGACCGAATCGACCTCGCTCTACAGTTCATCGACTAGTGCGCCAGTTGGTCCAATCAGCAACATTGACGGAGAGGCAGGAAGTCGTGCGCCATGTCGCCATCGCCCGGTTGCTGGCAGCAACCCATCCCATCGTGCTCGTTGCGCTGTTCGCGCTACCCTCCACCGCGTGGACCCCGCGCGCACTCCACGCGGCCGGCGACGACGAGACAACCCCTCCTCCTCGCAACTCCAAGCAGATCAGCGCGGACGTAGCCCATGTTCTTCGAGCCAACCAGCAGGAGTACTCCGCGCTGGTGAAGATCCGCCATGGCTTCTTCGCACGGCTGGCCCCAGGCGACGAGAAGAAGTGGGCTTCCGTGACGCTCGATGGAAGCCCCAGCACCATCGGCCAGTACCTCGACCAGGTCATGAACGAGAAGACCGGCCTTCACCAAGCGCTGGCCAAGACCTACGCGAACCCGCGGACCCGCGAGGAGAACAACCAAGCGGTCCTCGAAGCGTATGACACAGCGTTGGCTTCCGCACGCGCCGAGAAAAGCAAGTTCCGCGGCGGCTACCTGCCCGAGGTAGACCATATCTTGGGAGCACTGGACAACTACAAGCGCAGGTTGTTGGAAGCCGCGGACAAGACACGTCCGTTCGTGAAGGTCGACCGCAAGCGATCGACCGCAGTCATGGAAATCGCCGAACGCATGGAGAAAGCCGTCCTCGATGTCGTTGGCCAAGAGGAAACCCAGCAGTTCTTCACCTCGAAGGTCGTGGCCGGCGGCCTCGAACACCTTGTCTTCAAACTCGACGCCGACAAAGCCCTCCAGGCGCTGAAAGACCTGAAGCAACGAGCCTTCGGAAAAGGCGACGACTCCCGAGCCCTGACCGCCCTCAGAGAAGCCACTACCGAAACAGCCCACCGAGACCCCGTGAACGCACGCTTCGAAACCGTCTGCCAACGCCTGAGGGCGTCGTTGCAGCAAGCCCTCGAGGAAGTCGAAAAGGCAGCGGGCCTGCGGCAGTGAAACTCCCGCGGACCCGAATGTGGCGCTCGCTTCAGCATTACGAGAGGTCCACGCATTCACTACGTTCCGTGACGATCCCGGTCTCGGTCACTCAGCACCCAGAAGTTCGATGTCGCAGGACTACGGGCGGAACCGCGGCGCAACTGTTGATAACGAGCCGCGCCAACAACGTCACGCTTGGGGAGCAAGCGCACACTCCTACCAAGCGGGCAGTCCCAGAGGATGTCACCCTCTTCATGGAAATCGAATTCCTCGACAAGTCCCAGTGGGAGGGCGGCTTCGCCGGAGAAGGTCACTTCCGGGCCTCCTTGTGCTGTGCAGAGGGAGAGCAATGTGCATGTCTTGCACATTGCCGGATCCGATTCGACGACTTCGCCTCGAGCGACGATTGCGGAAGACCGTCGCCCAGCTCTTGATGGTACGCAGCGACGCCGAGCGAAAGACCGTCCACCGTGGAGAGAAGCACAGTGGTAGTAGCCGAACTCGACGGCGCGAAGCATGAGGGCGGCGGCCTGCTTGATGCGGTCGAGGACGCTCATGACGCTGGCCCCCCTGCTTGCTTAGCGCGACGGCCCAGCTCGGTGAGCCGGTAGCGTTGGGCCCGGCTCCGGAGCTTGTCCGGCAGGGTCATCTCGATGAGGCCGGCGGCGATCGCGGGCTGCTGGTACCGCGACTGAAAATGCTTCCGGTCGCTCAGGCCCAGGGCCGCCATGACCTCGTCACGGTGCATCTCGCCCTCCAGCGCCGCGAGCAGCCGCGCGACCTCGGCGGTCACATGAGGGGTCTCATGAGGGGCGACATGAGAGGTCACATGAGGGGTCACATGAGGGGTCACATGAGGGGTCACATGAGGGGTCACATGAGGGGTCACATGAGGGGTCACATGAGGGGTCACATGAGGGGTCACATGAGGGGCGGCGGTCTGCGCGAGCGGCCGCGGATCCGGCAGGACCGTCGAGAACGACTTGTGGACGCGGTCGTTCGTGTGGATCGGCGGGGCGTGCCCGAGCCCTACCACCCTTAGAACTCGCTTGCTCGGGAATGGAGACCCCCGGCGTGCGGAAGCATTGACTCGGGACCTCCGACAGTCTAGATCTAAGATCTAAGATCTGGACAAGCAGTAATGGGAATTGGGGTTACGGCCGTGCTGCTGCCGGGCCAAGATGGCGGCCCAGGACTCGCCTACTGTCGAAGTCAAGGCCTACGCCAGGGACTACATGACCAACCTTGCGATGTCCTTCGGCGCTTCGTTGTCCCGGTTGAGTGTTCGCCTTCAGCGCTATGACCTAGCTACAGCTAAACTACAGTTTGCTGGAGAGAGAGCTCTCTCTCCCTTCCTGCGCGAGATACGGAGTCGGGTGTGTTAGGACTGACGTTACGCGGAGAGTTCCGGAGCCGCCGC
Source organism: Planctomycetota bacterium (assembly GCA_050246115.1). Classification (GTDB taxonomy): domain Bacteria; phylum Planctomycetota; class UBA8108; order UBA1146; family JAJFFE01; genus JBFWWP01. The sequence continues at coordinate 25,269 of JBFWWP010000041.1, read as the reverse complement.
CTGAAGGGCACGGCCATCGAACTCGCCAACGAGAACAACACCGGCGCGACGCAGATCGGCGCCGCCGAGTTTCTCGGCATCACGTACCCAACGGCTGACGTAGTCTCCGCGATGGAGGCGATCGGCCCGGGGCACGGGCAGCCCGTCGTCCTCATCGGCGAGCGCGGCCAAGGTAAGTCGCACTTGCTCGCGGCCCTCTACCACGGCTTCAACAGCCCCGAGGTCACCGCCGAGTGGCTGAAAGCCTGGGGCATCCGCCTCGGTCAGCCGAAGCTCGCTGAGATCAAGCTGCGCCCGAAGACGCTCGTCGTCAGCGAGAGCTTGCACCGCCAGAACTACAAGTTCCTTTGGGACCTGCTCTTCGAGCGTCACCCGCACGGCGCCTACATCAAAGGCAAGTGGGAGGCGCAGGGCGACAAGAAGACAGACATCCCTGGCGACAAGCTTCTCGTCGAGCTGTTCAAGCACACGCCGACGGCGCTCGTCCTCGACGAGTTCCAGACCTGGTACGACGGCCTCACGAACACGAAGCAGTACCCGTGGAAGACTTGGGCCTTCAACTTCATCCAGCTCCTGTCCGAGATCGCCAAGGAGCATCCCGAACTGCTCGTGCTCGTCGTCTCGGTCCGCAACGGCGAGACCGAGGCGTACCAGCAGGTTCACCGCGTGAACCCGCGCCAGATCGACTTCAAGGGGCCGAACGCGCGCCGCGACCGCCTTCGCCTCCTGCTGCACCGTCTCTTCGACAACCGGATGAACGTGCAGCCGGCGCAGATCGAGGCCGCCATCGAGAAGCACGTGTCGGAGCACCTGCGCCTCGCTGACGTCGCGCCCGCCGAGCACCAGCGCGTCCGCTCCGAATTCGTCGAGGCGTGGCCCTTCGCGCCGCACCTCATGACGCTGCTCGAGGACCAGGTGCTCGTTGCCACGCAAGCGCAGGAGACGCGCGATCTGATCCGCATCCTCGCCGACGTCTTCAAATCGCGGAACACCGACTCTCCGATCATCACCGCAGCCGACTTCCGCCTCGACGACGACAAGAGCGGCATCGCCGCGCTCCTCGATTCGGTGTCGAACCAGCATCACGCGAACCTGCGCGAGAAGGCGCAGCGCAACCTCAGCGCCGTGCTCGATGCGGTGAAGGACCCGAAGCAGAACGTCCCGCACCTCGCGGATATCGTCGGTGCGCTGTGGCTCCGCTCGTTGGCGATCAAGAACGCCGGCGCCGAGCCCGCCGAGCTGCACGTCGACATCACGCGGGCCAAGGCGGTTGACGACAACTTCTTCTCTGCCGAGCTGTCGACCATCGTCGAGAACAGCTTCAACATCCACCAGGAGGGCTCGCGCCTCGTCTTCCGCGAGGAAGAGAACCCGCAAGCGAAGCTGATCGCCAACGCGCGCAACGATAAGCTGTTCGGGGACACGCCCGACAAGCTCAACGATCGGCTCCAGCTCGCACGCGAGGTGCGCTACGTCCTTGGTGGCACCGAGAGCGTTGCCAAGGCCTTCCGCGTCGTGGTGCTCGGCGCCAACTGGACCGCCGATCCGTGGGCGGCCGTCGACGAGGCAGACCTTCCCGCGCAGTGGGACGACCGCATCCCGCTGCTCGTCGTTCCCGAGCCGCCGGACAAGGTCGAAGCGCGCCTCGGCACCTGGCTCAAGGAGCGCTTGCAGACGCGCCGCAATGCCGTGCGCTTCCTGCTGGCGCGCGACGGCAGCGAGAACCTCTTTTACGACCGTGACCTTCTCGTGCTCGCGCGCGCGGTGCTGCTTGCCGACAAGTGGAAGGCGCAGAACCCCGAGTTCAAGAAGCTCCACCAGAAGTACGAGCGCGAGCTGCGCGATATCCTCAAGCGCCGCTTCGACCGCTTCGCCATCCTCGCGACCTGGAACTTCCAGAACCCGGCGCAATGCACCTTCCACGTCGAGAGCCACAAGGAGGAAGGCGCGAAGATCCCCGAGAAGGTCGACGAGCTTGTCGCGAAGAACCTCTTCGTCTCGGAGGACTTCGACGCGCTCGTCCTCGCAGCAGCCCAGCAGAACGAGTCGGTCGGCAAGCTACTGCGCGAGCTTCAAGAGCCGCGCCCCGGTGGCGAGGACTGCATCCCGTGGCTCGGCGAGACCCTGATGAAGGAGAAGCTTGTCAGGCTGTGCGCACGGGGGGAGGTCGCCATCAACCTCCGCGGCATGGAGTACCTGCAGGTGCGCGCCGGCGAGAACGAGGAGACGGCGTGGAAGCGCATGCGCGGCAAGCTCGGGACGGGCAAGCACCTCGACGAGACCTATGTTCTCCTTCCGCAGGCCGTACCTCACGCGGAGGGTGTGGTGCCGCCACAGCCGCTAGCAATCCAGCCGACCAACGGCACTGGGGGTGAGCAGCTCCCGTTCAATCCTCAGGTCCCCGTTGGGGGTGGTGAAGCTGCCGGTGACGGCGCGCTGCCCCCGAGCTCGACGCCGCCCGGCGGCAGCATCTTCGGTGGCGGATCGACATCCACACTGAAGCAGTTGAGCACTGCAGGCGCAACCTCTGCGCTCAACCTGCTCGGCAAGGTCGAGAGCTGGGGCATCACGACGGGCACGCAGGTCCAGGACGTGCAGCTCAAGGTCGCGAACCTGACGGGCGCGCAGCTCAACGAGTTGCTCAAGAAGCTCCCCGACGGCATCACCTACGAGCTGACGCTGAACAAGGAGGAGAAGTGATGCCCTTGCCGCTCATCTTGCTGCGGCAGCTTCAGTCCGCCTCTCCCGACAGCGCTTGGGCGAGCCTGTTCAATCATGCGTGGAACACGTGTTCGGTGCCGCTTGCGCAGGACAAAGCGCCGTCGGAGGTGACCAGGCGTGACGCTGAGCTCGGGGCTGCGGATCTCTTCCTCGCGACGGCGGGCTGGGAGCTCTGGAAATCGTACGAGACCGTGGTCCCGCGCACCGCCGACATGTTGGCGTCGTGGTGGGCCGAACGCAGCGCAGGCCGCGCGGTCCTCATCCTCGACGCGCTGTCGCTGCGCGAGGTGCCCTGGCTGCTCAAGGGAGCCAAGCAGCGCGGCTACGCGATCCACCAGGCTCGCGCGACGGGCGCGGAGCTGCCCGCCGACACGACGCCCTTCGCCGAGGCGCTTGGCTTCACGAGCAGGTCGTCTCTTCAGAACAACCTAGGCGCCGGCAAGGGTCGCCTTCCCGGGGCGACGACCGACTCGACGAACCTGCCGTGGGAAGACTGCGCGGCGCAGATCAACGCCACGCACGACTGGCTGCTCTGGCACGACTGGCTCGATGAGCGCGTCCACGAGCTGCGCTCGCCGGGACACGGTCTCGCGGCGCTGGCGAAGGAAGCCGCCGAGCAGCTTTCAAGCGATGCCTTCTGGACACTGGTCCACACGCTCACGACGGGGCGGCGCCTCGTCATCACCGCCGACCACGGCTACGCAGCGAGCGGACACTTCCCCGACACCGCCGACCCCGCGCAGTCCTCGTACCTGAAGGACCGCTTCGCCAGTGGCCGCTGGGCAAAGGTCGCCGACCTCGAGCAGCCCACCCCCGGCGCGTGGGTGCCGCCGCTCGACCTGCCCCTGAAGACCGCCCACGCCGACGCGACGTTCGCGCTTGGTCGGCGCAAGTGGAAGAGCCAGGGCGGGTATCCGACTCTCACGCACGGTGGCCTCTCGCTCCTCGAAGTAGCGGTGCCGTTCATCGAGCTTTCGCGCACGGGTGGAGCATAGACATGGCCAAAGCAGCAAACAGTGGAACGAAGGCCGCCCGCGTGGCGAAAGCGGTCGCCGACGCCGTCGGCGCGGGCAAGTCGGTGCACGTTGAGACGGTCGACTTCAGCGACCCAAACAGACCGAAAACCTGCCTCGAGGTCGACTTCCCGATCCTCCCCGTGAACCAGGTCGCGACCATCGAGGGCAACGCGGGCAAGCCCATCTACCAGATGTCGAAGTGGTGGGCGCGCCGCCGATCGAGCGTGTTCCGGTCGCTGCTGCTCTCGGCGTCGATGAAGGCGCCCGAAGACACGTCGCAGGCGGCGAAAGCCGTCTGGGACGTCTACTACGCGAACCACCAGAAGAAGCGCTCGTTCGCCAACCTCAAAGTCGCCGACATCTTCATGGGCGGCGGCACCACCGTCGTCGAGGGCAGCCGCCTCGGTATGCAGATGTTCGGCAACGACTTGAACCCCGTCGCGTGGTTCGTCGTGAAGACCGAGCTCGCCGACGTGAAGAAGACCGAGGTCGAAGCGCTGCTCGCCGACGTTGAGGCCGAGGTGAAGCCGCAGATCATGCCGTTCTACGCATGCAACGGCCCGCACGGTGAGCGCGGGACGTGGACGCGCACTGCCGACGGCAAAGTGATGGGCGCCGACTTCGATCCGCTCGCGCTCAAGCCCGAGGAGCGGAAGGCGTACAAGTACGAGGGGCCCGAGACCGTCTACGTCTTTTGGGGCAAGCACATCCCCTGCGCGATGACAGGTTGCGGACACCGCACGCCCGCAATGACTTCACCTGTTATTGCTCTGAAAGAGCTCACGGTGAAGGCGTGGGCGCACACGTGCAAGTCGTGCAAGACCGACTACGACATCGAGTACCGTGAAGCGCGCATGGCGCCTGACGCCGATCTCGTCGTCGCCGATGATGAGAAGCCGTTCTGCACGCTCGATGTGAAGACAAGCAGCGTCAGGTGTCCGGCATGCGGGGCGAAGGAGTCGTTCCCGAACCTCGGGAAGGCGGCAAAGAAGAAGGTTCGCCTCTCGCTGATGGCTCATCCCCGCTGGCTTGCCGGAATTGCAGGAACCAACACTGCCGGTCTCTTGGGCGGCAGCGTCACTGACAATGCAGCAGACACCTGTCGTTGGTTGGAGGCCCGCTCGAAGGACGCCATTGTCGTCGAGTTGCGAGGGACGATCCCCGACAGCGTCACGATCGATGGCACCGCTGTGCAGCCCAGCAAGGGCGGGACCGTCCCGAAGGATGGTCACTTCGCATGCGGCGCATGCGGCGCCGTTCAGCGCATCGTCGTCGCGACCAACACGTCTGGGAAGTCCGCTCCGGTGGCGCCGCTCGTGATGCAGTGCTTCAGCGCCGGCCTCAAGAAGACCGGCGCGGCGTACAGTGGGCGCTTTTTTACTGCGTCCATCGATCCCGCGTCCTTCCAGGCAGCTTGTCGTGAGTGGGAAGCTCGCCGCGAAGCAGACCTCAAGGGGTTTTGGCCGGAGAGCGAAATCCCCTTCGGCCACATGACCCACCAGCGGCAGCCGCTGCCGCAACATGGCTACCTCCGTTGGGCCGACATGTTCAATGCGCGGCAGTTGCTGGTGCATGCCTTGCTGCTGAAGGCGATCACGAGCGTCGGCGGCGACAAGCATCGCTGGGAGGCACGCGAGCTGGTTCTCGGCTCGTTCCAGCAGTACCTACGGAACCAGAACATGTTCGCCTTCTGGAACATCCAGGCGGACAAGCTCGAGCCCCACATGAGCAACAACAACTACCACCCGAAGCACGTGGTGGTTGAGAACAGCGTGTTTGGTGCCATGGGCCGTGGCAACTGGTTGTCGTGCACCGAGGCGCTCACCGAGACGCTCGATTGGAGAGAGCACCCCTGGGACGTGATCAACAACGAGTGGCTCGCGCAGCAGTCGCCGACCATCGCCGCCGATCTCACGGGCAAGAGTGAGAAGGGACACATTGGAGATCCGCCCTCGACGCCTTCGATTCTCAAGTGCGGCTCTGCCAGCGACATCGACTCGTGGACGACCGGTGGTTTCGACCTTGTCATCACCGATCCTCCCTTCGGTGGTCTCCTGTTCTACGCCGAACTCGCGGACTTCTTCTACGTCTGGCTTCGGAAGGTACTCCGGTCGAAGTACCCGGAGTTCTTCTCCAGCGAGTACACGCCGAAGACGCTTGAGGCCATCTCCAACCCGGCACAGCACCCGGACGACGCGGACGAGCACTACAAGCGCGTCTTGACCGAGAGCTGGCGGGAAGCATTCCGTCTTCTTCGCCCGTCCGGCATCCTCGCGTTCACGTTTCACCACAGCGAGGACGCGCCGTGGGTGGCAGTGCTCGAGAGCCTCTTCGACGCAGGCTTCTACCTCGAGGCGACATACCCGATTCGAAGCGACGAGTCGAAGGGCGATGGTGAGTTCGGCTCAAAGCAAATCGAGTACGACATCGTCCACGTTTGCCGAAAGCGCACGGAGGAACCGACCGCTGTGAGCTGGGCGAAGATGCGGCGTCAGGTGCTTCAGGACGTGCGCGCGCTGAAGAGCATGCTCGAGCACCACCAGAAGGCTGGTCTCCCCGAGGCCGACCTGCAGGTCATCCGTCGTGGCAAGGCCCTCGAGTACTACTCGCGGCACTACGGCAAGGTGCTCGTCGACGACGGGCGCTCGATGACGGTGCTCGAGGCGCTGGTCGGCATCAATCAGCTCCTCGACGAAGAGACGGGCGGCATCAAGGACCCGCCTCCGGTCAACGCCGAGCCGTTCACGCGGCAGTTCCTTCGGCTCTTCGACGGCGTGAAGGAGATCCCGCGCGATCAGATCCAGAAGTTCCTGCGCGGCACAGGCATCGCCCCGTCTGACTTCGAGGCACGCGGCTGGTGCAAAGAGGAGAAGAAGGTCTATCACCAGACGTCGCCGCTCGAGATCGCGCGTGACTGGCAGGGCAAGCACCGTCGGGGCATGACGAGCGACTACGACCAGGCCGCCTTCCTCCTCGGTGCTTGCTTCGAGAACAGCGGCATCAACGCCACAGACACGCTGTCGAACGACAATTTCAAGCCGCACCCGGCGCTAGGCGCCGTCCTCGAGTGGTTCACCACGCGAGGTGCTACCTCGGAGATCCGCAATGCCGCCTCGCGTGCGCAGACCATCCTGCGCTCATGGCGCGCCAGGCATGAGTCGACGAAGCAGCAACAACTGTCGCTCTTCTTTGAAGACGAGGATTCAGAATGAGAATCGAGAGATCAGAGCGATGGAAGCGTCGCGGTTTCTCACTTCTCTGGGAACCACGGATACTGACAACGGTCGTCGCGCCGACCGCCGTGGTGTCGATCCGCGAGTTCTTCGCGTTGCGGAAGGCATGGCCTGATGACCTCCCGGGTTCCGAAGGCGACGCGCTCGTCGTCGCAGGCCTGGACGGCTGCCTCGACGCGCTCTCCGCGCAGGACGCCATGTCTTGGCTCGAAACCGACCTCAAATCGGCAGTACTCAGCTTCCAGGAACAGTACGAAGGCGGTGCCGCGCTCGTCCTATGGCTCGCCTCGGGGCGCACGCGCATCGTGATGGACCTCGCCGACGAGGAGTATTTCTGGAAGGTCGGTGCTGGGCGAGACGCTCCGCGCTTGCCGCTTGGACGTTGCCTCTGGGGTGGAGCAGAGGCTGACGTGGCTCGAATTCTCGTGTCTGAGGATAAGGACTCGGATTTCGACGGTGAGGCATACGTCGGCTTGTTTCACCCGAGGATCTCCTGATGAAGCTGTCGAGCTCTTGTCCGGAGGATTGCCCTCCCGATGACGCCGGCGCCGCAATAGGTCGGGTCTTTCGTTTCGTGCAGGGCTCGCCACCTAAGAGGGGTGACATGCGTTCGTGGGCAGAACTAGGCCGCAACCCTGGCCAAGGATCGGATTGCCAACGCTGCGCTCTCAGCGTCTTGGTCGATGAAGACGACGTTGCAAGGGCGATCAAGGCTGTTCCTCTGTTCCGTAAGTGGCACGTGGCGGTCGCCGAGTTCGTAGCAGGCCAAGGTAGAATCAAGCAAACCGGAAACAACGAGTGGCATCACAGCCTTTGGATTGCAGAGACCATCGAGGCGACGATCCATGAGCAGTTTCAGGTGGTTACGCTATGAAGCCGCTCGCCTCTTTCGATGGCCGTCAGACCTCGTTCTTGTGGCCCGGTGATCGGCACACCCTTGCAGAGTTCGACGGTCCAGCCGCCGTTCTTGCGGTTCAGAACGCGAGCACGATCTATGTGGGTGTCGTGGTCGATGAGGACGAGCGTCTACGTCGCTGGCTCGTCGGGACTCTCGATGCGGCGCAAGCCGTCGACCTGCTTCGAGGGATGCCGCTCCTCCGCGACGCGGTTGTTCGCCGAGATGGTATACTTGTCGACCAGAAGACGTTCGACGAGGTCGCAGGGGCGATTCGAGTCAAGGGTGACTGCATCCCTGATGCCTATCTTCCCACCAAGGACGCGACGTTCGACCTGACGCCGAACGCCCGACGGGTCGTGGTGCAGCGGCTCGAGCGGCTACTTCCTATTGCGCAACCTGGCGCTCGAGTCCACCATTCCGAATTTGGTGATGGCGTTGTTGTCGATATCGCGACCGAGGGCTACGCGCGCGTCTTCTTCACTTCGAGCGAGCGTCTAGTTGCGATCTCAAGGCTGACGCCGACCGTCGGATGGGCAGACCGCGTAATCAGCGGTGTCGCAGGCACACTTGAGCGAGTCCGCCAGGCCTCGCTCGTCCTCGAAGCGTTCTCGCTACCTCTCATGGAGAGCGCCGCAGCGCTGACGGCCGCCCCGATCGACTTGCTGCCGCACCAGATCGTGCTGACGCATCGCATCGCGACGGCTTCTCCTCGCCGCTTTCTCGTCGCCGACGAGGTGGGACTTGGCAAGACGATTGAGGCTGCCCTGCTGCTTCGCGAGCTGGCGAGTCGTGGTGAGTTGAACCGCGCGCTGATGGTCGTTCCGGCGGGCCTCGTGAACAACTGGCACCGCGAGATGAACGAGGTCTTCCGCCTCGACTTCGAGGTGTTCGGCAGCGAGGGGGACGTCACCGACCGCAAGTCCAACGCCTTTGCGAAGCACGACAGGCTCATCGCCAGCATCGATACGCTCAAGCGCCCGGCCCGCATCAAGCGCCTGCTCGAAGCGCCGCAGTGGGACCTCGTCGTGTTTGACGAGGCGCACCACTTGACCGCCTTTCGCAATGGCAGGAAGGTCACCAAGACCGCGAACTACAAGCTAGCCGAGGCGCTGAAAGGACACGCGCGCGACCTTGTACTGCTCTCAGCGACGCCTCACCAAGGAGATCACTTCCGTTTCTGGATGCTCGTTCAAATCCTCAACCCGACCTTGTTCAAGAGCCCGGAGGACATGGTTGACAACCGGCACCGCCTGAACTCGGTGGTGTTCCGGCGCACCAAGGCCGACGCTTGTCGGCCCGATGGTTCGCCACTCTTCGCGCGACGCTGGGTGCACACCGAGTCGTTCACGATGGAAGAGGAGGAGCGCACGTTCTACGCGGCGCTCAAGGAGTACCTCGAGGACGGCTTCGCGCTCGCCCAGCGACAGGGCAACCAAGGCCGCGCCCTCGGCTTCGTGATGACGATCTTCCAGAAGATCGCCGCGTCGAGCTTCGCCGCCGTCCGGCGCACGCTTCGTCGGCGCATCCTGATGCTCACCCTCCATGAGGCCATCCTCAAGGACCAGGAGCTGGACATCGATGCGCGTGAGCGGCTTCTCGGCGAGGCTCGCGAGCTGATTCACGATGAGTTCGAGGTTGCGCGGGACTCGGTGGGGCGCGGGCAAGTCGACGCCATCCTCGCCGACCTGCGCGTGAAGCTGCTCAAGAAGCTCAATGAGGAGGAGCTGGAGCTGGCATCCGACTCTACGGCGGGCGAGCACGCCGCAACGGGTGGCGAGGACATGGCGATCATGGCCGTGAGCCTCGCGCTGCCCGAGGAGCGTCTGCGCATCGGCGAGTTGCTCCGCGTGTTCCCCGAGCGCCGCGAGACGAAGGTTGAGAAGCTGCTGCGCGGCCTCGGCGCGCTGTGGGAGCAGAACTCCAGCGAAAAGGTCGTCATCTTCGCGACGTACCTCGGCACCGTCGATCTGCTCGGGCGCGAGATCGAGAAGGCCTACCCGGGCCAGGGCGTCGTCGTCCTGCGGGGCGGCGACCACGGCGCGAAGCTCGCGGCCGAGCGAAAGTTCAAGAAGCCCGACGGTCCGCGCGTGCTCGTCTGCACGGCGGCGGGGCGTGAGGGCATCAACCTCCAGTTCGCGCGTATCCTCTTCAACTTCGACTTGCCCTGGAACCCGATGGACATGGAGCAGCGCATTGGGCGCATCCATCGCTACGGCCAGAAGCACACCGCGCAGGTCTACAACCTCGTTCTCTCGGACACGATCGAGGGCAAGATCTTCCTGCTCCTTGACGAGAAGCTAAAGGAGATTGCGAAGACCCTGGGCAAGGTGGACGAGCACGGCAACGTCGCAGAGGACCTCCGCAGCCAGGTGCTCGGCCAGCTCTCCGAGCGCCTCACCTACGACAAGCTCTATCGTGAAGCGCTCGGCGACCCGGAGCTGCGCCGCACGAAGGAGGAACTCGAGGCCGCGCTCTCCAACGCCTCCGAGGCGCGCAAGGTGGTCTTCGAGCTGTTCCAGGACCTGGATGGATTCTCCCTCGACGACTACAAGCCCTTCGCCAACGTGAGGCCGGGGCTCGAGCGCGTGCTGGAGTTCGTGCGCGCATCCATCACCGCCGATGGCCGCCGCGTCGATGCGCAGGACGACGGCACCTACGTCGTGAAAGACGCCGAGCAGAAGGTGGTGCGCCGCTTCACGCTCGACCGAGATGCTGCCCGCGCGCGCGCGGACCTTGACCTCCTCGGCCTTGACCATCCGCTCGTGCAGGAAGCCATCAAGCGGTGGCAAACCGTGTCGCCGGAGGGCATCGGCCTCGCGGTCTCCGGCGAGGAAGGCCCGGGCGTGCTTACGTGGTGGCTCGTCGAGACGCGCGGCCCCTCGGGCGAGCACCGCGCCACCGTGCTGCCTCTCGGCGTGAGCGATGACGGCATGCGCAATTCCCGCCTCGAACGCCTCGGCGCGGGCGTCTTCACGCGCACGGGCCACGTCAACGGCACGACGGCGTCAGCGCGGAAGGCGCTCCTCCACGAGAAGGTGGAGCCGATGCTCGAGCGCGAGCTGCAGCACCGGGAGATCGTTCCCGAGGGCAGTAGCTACGCCGCGAGGCTGATCGGCTGGGTCGAGGTGAGCGGGGGGACGGCATGACCCCAAGAACTGCAGTGAAGCCACACGCGTACGACGTCGTGGGCGAGAAGAATCGAGTGTGTCTCCCGTTTTGCGTGCGATGCCTGCGTTTGACCTCTTGGAAGCAGGCCAAACATGGCTCGCGCTGATCTGTTGCTCGACATCGTCAAGGCTGGAGCAGAAGGGAACCAGGAGCTGTTTCGCATGACCCTTGAGGCGTTGATCGCTGAGGAGAAGGCGAAGCAGCACAACGTGCTTGCCGACCAGCTGGCTGCGCACCTCCGCATCAACAGCAGCGCGGTGCGGCCTGCGCGCAACCTGCTGGAGTCGAACGGCGGCGACCGGACGGCCTTCGCAGAAGTTCGGGCGCGCCGGAATCTGGCGAGTCTTGTGCTCCCCGCCGTGGTGCGAGAGGCGTGCAGCGAGCTGGTGGAGGAACACCACCGAGCCGACCTGCTGCGGTCGCACGGCCTTGAGCCGCGCCACCGCGTCCTGCTCAGCGGTCCACCGGGCAATGGGAAGACGACTCTCGCTGAAGCGCTCGCCTTCGAGCTCTCGGTGCCGCTCTGCGTCGTGCGCTACGAGAGCATCATCGGCAGCTACCTCGGCGAGACGGCGGTGCGGCTGGCCAAGCTCTTTGCACAGGTGCGCACGGAGCGGTGCGTTCTCTTCTTCGACGAATTCGACGTCGTTGGCAAAGAGCGCGGCGATGTTCACGAGACCGGCGAGATCAAGCGCGTGGTCAGCTCGCTCCTCCTTCAGATGGATCAGTTGCCCTCGCACGTTGTCGTCGTGGCGGCGACGAACCACAGCGAGCTTCTCGACCGCGCCGCGTGGAGGCGGTTCCAGGTACGCGTGGCGCTCCCCCGGCCCACGGAGAAGCAGCGCGCCGAGTGGCTCAAGCAATTCGAAGAGCGCGCCGGCTTCTCACTGAAGCACTCCCACGCCAACATCGCGAAAAAACTCGGCAGCATGAGCTTCGCCGAGCTGGAGCTCTTCGCGCTCGATGTTCAGCGCCGTTACATCCTGGCGCTTCCCGACGGTGACGCGAAGGCGATCGTGAGCCAGCGGCTCAAACAGTGGAAAGCGCGCGTGAAGCCGAAGACCGAGACCCTGAGGAGTCGCGATGGCTGAACGCCCACTTCTGCTCCTACCGGAGGCGACCAACGCGACCCGAGGCAAGAAGGGCGGGGGTGGAGGACGCCCCGCGAAGCTCCGCGCCGGGCGCCAGCAAGAGCGCTTGGGACCCCGGCTTCAGGAACTGGAAGAGGCGTTCGAGTCGAGGCGAGTGCAGATCCAGACTTCAGCCTCCGGCGTCGTACCTGAAGACGTGCTGGTTCTCGAGACTGCGGGGACGGTCGAGAAGTTCGTGAAGGCGGTCAGCAAGATCGACGGTTTCGAGTTCCTTTCCGAGTACGACGAGCAGGACATTCCGTCCGACGATGACTTCTTCGTAGAGAAAAGGGGCGCGCGCGTCCCGTATGCCGGGCGCGTCTACATGGTCTTCACGAACCAAGAGGCGTTCAAGCAGCTCCAGCGTCTCTGGAAGGTGTTTCAGGACGGCACCGACTTCGAGCGTGGACTGACGAAGTGGCGCGATGTCTTCGCGCACTTGCGCGACATCCGACCGTGGAGCGTGAAGGACCGCCTCGAGGAGACCGGCGTCCTGGCCGACTGGGCCGAGCGCGTCCAGCATGGGAACGAGACCCTCTACACGGAGATCGAGCTCTGGTTCCGCATGGACGACCAGAAGCGACAAGCAGTAGCGCAAGCTGTTCGAACGAGGGTGGAGGAACTCGGTGGGACGGTCCTCACCGAAGGAGTCGTCCGGGGCATTCACTACCACGGGCTTGCGGTTCAGCTTCCGATTGCGGCTGTGCGACAGGTCCTGAACACCGAGACGCGAGGAAACGTGCGGCTCGTTCAGAGCGAGGAGATCCAATTCTTTCGTCCGTCGGGACAGATGGTGGTGCGAAGAGCAGGCGAGAGGACCGCGACTGCCAATGCCTATGTGGGGTCACAGCCATCGGGAGCCGCTCGCGTCGCGCTTCTCGACGGTCTCCCACTTCAGAATCACCACGCGCTGGCCAATCGGCTGATTGTTGACGACCCCGATAGCTTCGAGACGAACTATCGAGTTGATGCACGGCTTCATGGAACGGCGATGGCCTCGGTCATCATCTGGGGTGACCTGAACGACCCGAACCACAGGCCTATCCCTCAGCCGCTATACGTACGGCCGATCATGCAGGCCGTTCTACCTCCGCCCGGTACCCCCTGGGCGCCGTACGAGCGGGTGCCCGAGGGCTCGCTTGTGGTGGACCTCGTGCACCGCTCGATTCGCCGGCTGTACGAGTCCGAAGGCAGCTCCGAACCGGCGGCGCGGGATGTCGCGCTCGTCAATTTCTCCATCGGAGATCCCAGTCGTCAGTTTGCTGGGACGCTGAGCCCGTTGGCTAGACTTCTCGACTGGCTCTCCTGGCAGCACAAGGTGCTCTTCGTGGTGAGTGCCGGGAACCACGTGAGCGACGTGGAGACGGGGAAGCCGTGGTCCGAGCTGCAGTCGCTGGCTCTCGGTGATCTCACGGCGGTCGTTCTCCGGTCGCTTGCGACGGATACCCGGAATCGACGCGCACTCTCTCCCGCCGAAGCGATGAATGCGCTCACCGTTGGCGCGATCCATCAGGACTCGGACATGACGATCCCGACCCGGATCGATCCGGTCCTTCTGGGGTACCCGAGTCCTCTCAATGCGCATGGCCTCGGGTATCGCCGATCGATCAAGCCCGACCTTCTCGTGGCGGGTGGTCGGCTGCAGTTCGATCGCCCCTTCATCGGTGGCCAGACCCACTTGCGACCTCTTCGGGTGGACGCCGCTCCGGGAATCCAGGTGGCAGCACCCGGCAGTCTCACTGGCGACGTGGCGCACACGACGAAGAGCCAAGGCACGAGCAATGCCGCTGCGATGTTGACCCGGGTTGGAGCGTTTCTCGCATCGGCCATTGAGGAGCTTCGTGAAGGGGATGGCGCGGCAACCCTCGCTGCGGTCAGCGACGGTGTTCTAATCAAGACGCTGCTCGCCCACGGAGCTCGCTGGGGCGAACTTGGTCAAGCTCTTCACGGTCATTTCGGAGCAATCAAGAATCACGGCAAGCGCAGGGAGCAGGTTACGCGACTGCTGGGCTTCGGCCGGCTCGAGGTGGATGACGTGACCGAATGCTCCCCGACGCGCGTCACCGCGATCGGTGCAGGTGCGCTTGCAAAAGATGAAGGCGCCGAGCACAAGTTTCCGTTGCCCCCGTCGCTGAGCGGCAAGCGCGGGTTGCGGCGGCTTAGCGTGACGCTCGCGTGGTTCACGCCTGTGAACCCTCTGAGCCACAAGTGGCGTCAGGCGCAGCTCTGGTTCGAGACGCCGAAGTCGAAGCTCGTGGTGAACCGTGTCGGTCCTGACTGGCAGGCGGTGCAGCGGGGCACGCTCCAGCATGAGGTCTTCGAGGAGGAAGCGGCGGCCGCATTCGTGGATGGAGATGATGTCGTCGTGCGCGTGAGTTGCCGAGAGGATGCTGCCGGCCTTCAGGGCAAGGTGCCCTACGCTCTTGCGGTGACTCTCGAAGTAGCTGACAGCATCGGCATCGACATCTACACCGAGGTCCGCGAGCGCGTGCGGCAGCGACTGCAGGTCCAGGCAGGCGGCACGCCGTGACAAACGGTGCTCTCAGGCTCACGGAGAACGCCGTGGCCGATACATTTGTCCAAGTTCTTCGGATGACTGCGGTCGCCGTCGATGGGATGGTCGTCGATGCCCTGACCGCGCGTCGCACCTCCGAGGCATGGGGGGCCCATGACCAAGCCCTCCCTCGACGAACTCCTGCTCTCGGTGCTGCACGCCGGACAGAAGATCAGCCACGGCGTCGGCGTCGCGTGTTGGCGAAAGCCGAGACGGTCTCGAAGACCGACTTCGGCAGCGCACTCCGGCGAATGGAGCGGCGCCGAGTTCAAGGCCAGCAAGAGCGCGCTAGCGATGCTGTCGTCCTGGTTCGGTCGGCACTTCTCCACGACTCCAACGTGGCAAGGACATCGTCGCCTCCCGCGACGGCCTCGGCCTCGAAGCGCCGCGCATCCGCGTCGAGGTCAAGCATCGTCCCCGCGAGAAGATCGGAGCCCCCGCAGTTCGCAGCTTCATCGGCTCTCTCCGCTCGAGTAACCGCGGCATCTACGTGAGCACCGCGGCTTCGCCAAGGAGGCCCACTACGAGGCCGAACGCTCGAACATCCCTCTGACCCTGGTCGACCTGGACGAGCTGGTCGCCCTCGTCACCCACCACTACGAGAAACTCGACGTCGACACCAAGGCCCTGGTCCCGTTGACTCGGGTGTATTGGCCTTCGAGGTGAGGGGCGAGCGAAAGCATGGCAGGGTCAGCGATTGCGCGTCGTCAGGTGGTCGAGGTCCAGCGGATCGCTCTCCACGTACTCGCGGGCGGTCAAGTCCTCCAGGGTCTGCACCACCGCCTGGACGTCGACGAAGCGACCGCTGCGCGGAATGAGCTGCTGCCAACTCGCCAGGAAGCTGTGCCAGGCGTGATCTTCGAAGGTGGGTTCGTCTTCGTTCCGGATGAACCAGAACATCAGCTTCACCTTTTTGGCCGTCCAGGACGGCTCCGCGCGCACGCGCACCTCTCGGAGTGCTCGTAACGCCCTACCGTAATCACTCTGCTGATCATGCTTGTCCGACATCAGGCGCTTCAGGGGAGTCGCAAACGCGACGAAGTCGTCTGGAAACGCCGCGCGCGCTCGCTTTCTGGCGAGGGCCAGCGCGATGCGTCGGGCCTCGGCATCCGTCTGCCAACCCGCCACGCGGTGCCAGCCGGCTACGACCGCCTTCTCCACGGTCATGACGCGATCGAGGTCCGCGACGAGGAGGTGGTCTGCCAAGGTCGGGACGAAGGCGTAGTTCGGTCGACGACTGCGCTCGATCTCTCGAAACTGCGCCTTGTCGACCTCGACCAGTGGGTACGCCTCGACGAAGGGACGTTCGCTGGACTTCCTGACGAGGTCGCAGGTCTGGGTGAGCACCATGAAGCCACGGACCTCGGACTCCGCGGTGTCTGTCCCTTCCGTGGCCGCGACCGCGCCCTCGTTCGTCAACGGGCGCGTGGTGTCCGTCCGAAAGACGAACCACTGCTCCCCGACGACACAGTCGCCCTGGCGCCATGCCTTGAGCGCAGCGTCGACACTCGCACAACCGTCGGCATCAAGAGGGTCCACGCCGCGAGTTCCTCACGGTGCGGGCAGCGCGCGCACGTCCGGGATCCCGATGTACGCGCTCGTGCTTTGCATCCACCAACTCCTCCGGGCGGAGCGGCGCGCGTGCGGCCTTCGCCTCAGCGCTCAGCTCGCCAAGCACGTGACGAGGACGTCCAGGGCCAACTCCCAGCCGCGCGCGCGCTTCGGTGAAACGCTTGTCGACGAGGAGGTCGAATGCGGAGATCCCCTCGTCGACCTCGAGCAGCGCCGAGCGCGTGGCGCGCGCGTCGCCCCGATCTGCGGTGCGAACGATGTCGAGGACTTGGAGGAGGCGCTTCTCGTGCTCTGTGTTGAGAGGCTTGCCGCTCGCCCAGAAGTGAACGCTCCTGCGGGAGACAGCGAACAGCCGACCGAGCTGCTCCCACGTCAGGCCTGCGATGCGCCGCAGTTCGGAAATGGCTTCACGCGTTGCATCGCACGGTCGCTCGACACCTTCGTCGGCGGACTCGACCGATCCCTCGCCACTCGCGGTGGCGTCGTGCTCATGGACGTACGGCGCCTCCCAAACCCGGTTCGGCCCCGTCGAGGAGGTGCCCGATGCGGAGAGAGCGCCGCTCACGACGATGACGGACCAGGGAAGGCGTCGCACTCGCGGTACGACCGATACCGAAGTCGCGGCCTCGCAGGCGGACGTCGTGGGCTCGAACGTCGGGAGGTTCATGGCTGGCCCCCGTAGCGCCGGAGGAACTCGTCTGTCACCGCCCACCGGAAGATGCTGTAGATGCGCTCGGCGAAGCTCCTCGACTGCGCGACCATGGCATCGACATCGAACGCTCGCGTGTCCCCTTGGAAAGCCTGAAAGGCGTCCAAGTCGAGTAGCCAACTCGGCTCTTCGATCGGTTCGACAGCCGCCGGGTCCACGGTGGAGCGGCCGGGAACCAAGCCCCACTTTGCCGTCACCAGCCCTGGCTCGTCAGGCAGAACGAACAATTGCTCGGTGAACGCGTGGCGAGCGGCGCCGGATAACGGAGTGGAGAGGATCCCACTGACCTCGGGGCGTACGAGTGTCGGCAGATCCAGCAAGTTCGGACCCATGACCCGGTCGATGTAGCGCACGCCCAGCCGATCGACCACCTTGGGATCGACGTGCTCCTCGAGCGCCGCGAGGACGCTTCGGAAACGCGCCAGGAAGTCATCGCGGCTGCTGTAGCGACCCGTCTCGAGTGCCACGAAGTCCGGCGCGAGCGCCACCCTCCAGTCCGACCCTAGGTCGTGGAAACGCCACGCCATCGTGGCTCTGGCGTCGCGAACTCCGTCAGGCCCGAGCACCACGCTCCGGCTCTGCTCGGGCCGCAAGACCGGATACTCCTCGCGGATCGCCTCCTGGAACGGGGCGATGAACTCACGCTTCTCGACCGACGCGATGACCGGAAACCGCACCTGCGCGATCACGCGCACGAGCGGCGGCGTGCTCAGAGGCACCTCGGCTGGTGGCGGCCCCGAGAGTGGGGTCTGTGGCGTGCTCAACGGCGTGTGTCCTCCATCGTTGGGTGGGCGCGATCGCGCGTCCGTCACAAGAGTAGTGCACTGGGCTCGAATTGTGAAGAGGATTGTGAAGTGAAGGCCCGTTCGGCTTCTCGGGATCCGCCCAGCCGGTCCCGGTGCTCCTGGCGTGTGGTCGGTGCTCCTGCTTGGCGGAGGCGGCAACGCCTCTTCACAAGCAATGCTAAGAGAGAGGCTTACGGTTGTCTCCTCCTGCGGATGCCGGGTTGCTGCCGATGTGTCCTTGACAGGAGGAGACATTCCAGACAACTTGTCTACATGCCGCTTCATCCTGTGCTTGCCGACAAGATGCGCGTTTCCCTGGAGCCGGCGCAGAAGCTCGAACGGACCCGCCGAGACGCCCTTCTCCCCGTGGTGCCGGGCAAGGTCCATTCGGTGATCGGTATGCGCCGCGCGGGCAAGACGACGTTCCTACACCAACTTCGCGACGAACGGCGCTCTGCCTTCCCTCTCGAACGTGCGCTCTACATCAACTTCGATGACGACAGGCTGGCCGGCATCGCGGTAGAGCAACTTGGGTTCTTGCTCGAAGAGTACTATCGCGTCTACCCAACGCTGCGGTCACGTGAGACGGTTCACTGGTTCCTCGACGAGATTCAGCTTGTCCCCGGTTGGGAGCGTTTCTGCCGCCGCGTGCTGGACACTGAGAAGGTCGAGATCGTGGTATCCGGCTCCTCGGTGCGGATGCTGTCGCGAGAAGTTCACACTTCGCTGCGCGGGCGCGGGATGGCCACCGTGATCCGACCATTCAGCTTCGGCGAGTTTCTGCGTCACCGCGGCGAGGAGCCAGAGAGGGGCTCTTGGCGTTCAACGCCCGCCGAGCGTTCCCTTCTCGAGAAGCGGTTCCGCGAGTTCCTGGTCGAGGGCGGGTTCCCGGAAGCTCAGGGACTTCCCACCGCGCTGCGAATCGAGCTGCTCCAGGGCTATGTGGACACGGTCCTCTTCCGCGACGTCGTAGAGCGCTACAAGGTCTCGCAGATCGAAGCGCTTCGCTGGATGGTTCGCCAGTGTCTTCGCAACCCGGCCGGGAGTTTTAGCGCGCACCGTTTGCATCTCGACCTCAAGGCACAGGGCCACGGCGTGGCCAAAGACGCCGTTCACGCAATGCTCGCCCACCTCACGGATGCCTTGCTGCTCACCGCGGTGTCGCTTGCGACCGAATCGGAGCGTAAGCGCAACTCGAACCCGCGCAAGATCTACCCCGCCGATCCGGGGCTCATCAAAGCGTTCGACGCGAGCGGCCGCGCGAACGTGGGCCACGCACTCGAAACGGCGGTGCTCAACGAGTTGGAGAGGCGAGGCGCAGAGGTGAGCTACGTGAGGACCGACAGAGACACCGACGTTGACTTCCTCGTCCGCCATCCGGTGCACGGCGAGGAGCTAGTGCAGGTATGCGCAGACCCATCGAACGAGACAACGCTGGCGCGAGAGCTGCGTGCGCTCGCCGCCGCCGGGGAACAGTACCCCCGCGCCGTACGCCGGCTACTCGTGCTCGATCAGGACACGATGCCGCGGACGGATACTCCGGGAGTGAAGGCGCAGCCGGCCTACGAGTGGATGCTCGCGTCGCCGGGCGACGGCTGAACGACGACTGGAGATCTTCGACGGTCGGGCTCGTTCTTCGTTCTTCGGACGGTCTTCTGGATGACCTCTCAGTCTGCGCTCGTTGCAGGCCAAGACGTTCGCGGCTTGGCGTTCATGAAGCCTGACCGGACTCCCGCACCGAAGGAGGATTTTCTTGAAGCTGGTGGAGGAACTCGAGCTGTTGGTACGGGCGCGTTACCCGATCGTGCAGTTGGTGACGCATGAAGAGGAACGGGCGGGGCGCCTGGTCCGCGAGCTGGGACGGCGTCTCAGCAAGGCGGTATACGAGTGGACCTGCACCGACGGTTTCAGTTGTACGCAGACTGGCAAACAGCCCTCCGCACACCACGGCGGCGAGGTTGCTGGCGAGCGCGCCAACCAGACACCGATGGGAGCGCTGGACTTCATCATGGGGTCGGATGACAGCGCGTTGTATGTGCTGAAGGACTTTCATTCATACTTCGACAACTCCGAGGTCGTCCGGCGGGTTCGTGATCTGGTGCAAGGGCTGCGACGTAGCTACAAGACCATCGTGCTGCAGGGACCGGTGCTGCGTCTGCCCGTCGAACTCGAGAAGGACATCTCGGTGGTGGACGTGCCACTGCCGACCGCAGCCGACCTGCGCAACCTCCTGGATCGCTTCCTGATCGATCTACGGGCGGACCCGCGCTTCTCGATCGAATTGGATCCCGACGATTGCGAACGCATCGCGCAGGCGGCGCGCGGATTGACCGAGGCCCAAGCGTGGCGCGTGTTTGCTCGTGCGGCGGTGGACGATCGTCGGTTCGTGGCCAGCGAGATCAGTGAGATCCTGGTCGAGAAGAAGCAGGAGATCAGGAAGTCCGGCATCCTGGAGTTCTATGACCTGAGTGCCGGGCTCGGTGAAGTCGGCGGCCTGGCCGGACTCAAGCGCTGGATCTCGCAGCGGCGTGGAGCCTTCTCGGATGCGGCGCGCGAGTACGGGCTCCCGCAACCGCGCGGTCTGCTGCTGCTCGGGGTCCAGGGATGTGGGAAGAGCCTCTCGGCAAAAGCCATTGCGGCTGACCTTCAGGTACCGCTCCTCCGGCTAGACGTAGGGCGGATCTTCAGCTCTTACATTGGGGCCTCGGAGGAGAACATGCGAAAGGCCATCCGGACTGCCGAAGCGCTCGCGCCCGTGGTCCTGTGGATCGACGAGATCGAGAAGGGTTTCGCCGGTGCACGAGGCGGTGGCGTGGCCGATTCTGGCGCCAGCATGCGGGTGTTCGCGACCTTTCTCACGTGGCTGCAGGAGAAGACCGATCCGGTGTTCGTGGTGGCGACCGCCAACCAGATCCAGGAGCTGCCTCCCGAGC
Source organism: Planctomycetota bacterium (assembly GCA_050246115.1). Taxonomy (GTDB): domain Bacteria; phylum Planctomycetota; class UBA8108; order UBA1146; family JAJFFE01; genus JBFWWP01. Next base: position 4,550 of record JBFWWP010000041.1, on the reverse strand, counting down.
TACTGCGCAAGGGGCGTTTCGACGAGATCTTCTTCGTCGATTTGCCCCGGCCACCCGAACGCCGTGAGATCCTGTCGATTCATCTGCGCAAGCGCCGGCGCGATCCGGCGGCGTTCGACCTCGAGCAACTGGTGACCCTGTCCGAGGGCTTCTCGGGTGCCGAGTTGGAGCAGGTGGTCATCGATGGCATGTACGCCGGCTTTGCCGAGCAGCGAGAGGTAACCAGCGAGGACCTGGCAACCGCTATCGAGAGCACCGTTCCCCTTTCGCACACCATGCAGGAGGACATCGCCGGGCAGCGCACCTGGGCCAGCACTCGTGCGCGCAGCGCGGTGCAGTAGCCGTGCTGTTTCCGATCCATGACGATAACCCTCGCTCGTGCGTCCCGTGGCTTGCGTGGGGGCTGCTCGGGTCCCAGGTGCTAGTCACTCTGATGGCTCTCGGGGTCGGCGCCAGCGACTCGTGGTGGACCACCTTCGGGGTGCCGCCGAGCAGTAGCGCGCAGCTGCTGCCATTCCTGTACGTGCCGTTGGTCGCCTACTGTTTGTTTCAGTGGGGTTTCCTCTGGGTGATGGCCGACAACATTGAAGACCGTCTTGGACGTGTGGCCTTCGGGAGTTGCTGCGCGATGATCGGCACCATCGGTGTGCTGGTGCAGAGCGCGGCAGAGAACCGCGTGGCGCCGGGCGGTTTCGCGCAGTGCCTGTTGGCGTTCACCGTGGTGGGCTATGCCATGCTGTTTCCACGGCGCGGTGTGACGTTCCGGGTGGTCGGCCTGAGTGCTCGGCGTAATGGCTTGTTCAGCGAGTTCCATGTCCCCGCGTGGGGTGCCATGTCCTTCTGGCTGCTGATTCAGGTGCTGGTAACACTGATCCCCGTCACGGCCTCTGCGCCACTGGCGGGGCTCGTCGGGGCCGTGGGCGGTGCGCTCATCGCGATGCGCTGGCGCGACCCGCAGTGCTCGAGCCTTTGGGCCTCCTGGCGATCGTTCGGATCCTCAGTGTTCCTACCGGCGGGCCGGCCCGGTACCGACGGCGCGGCGTCGATCACCGATTCGGGGTCACAGGCGCCGGCCGCGATCCTCGAAGTACTGGGGCCGCTGACTCCCGAGCGTGCCCCAGTCACCACCCGGACCGTGGGCGCAGCACAACCACTGAGCTACCTCGAGCCCGAAACTCCGGCAGGTGCCGGCGAGATAGCCGAGGCGCCGACCCCAGTCGCGGCGGAACTCGAGAACCGGTACGTGTGGACCGTGATCCGCACCACCGATGAGTTGCTCGACCTCGCGATGACCGGGCGCGCCATCGCCAGGGTCACGGGCGAACTCCTGTACGCGGTCACACAACGGTTGCGGGTCACCCGCGGCTTGCTTGCATACGGTCTCGAGGAGGCGCCCGCGCGCGAACTGGCGGCCACCTTGGCGCAAGCGGGGATCCAGGTGTCGGTCGCGCGCTGGAGCGAGGCCGTCCTTCCCACCGCGCGGCTGGCGCAGCAGGTGGCATGGACCGAGCGGTCGCTGGCGTTCGTGCTGCGGGACGGAAGCACGCACGACTACCCATGGCGGCGTGTCCAACTGGTAACTGGCTACCAGCTCGAACAGCTCACTTCGCCACACCTGCTTGGAGATGAGGTCACGGACAAGGTCGTGCTCGGACAGACGGTGCGCCGTGACCACGAACTGCTCGACTTCTTCTTCGGCGATCTCACCTCGGACAGCCCACCCTTGCGCGTGCGCGTCCACCAGGCTCAGACTCACTACCCGGGTGGAGAACCGGGGGGACGCCGCCAACTAGCGCGGGCGGTTCTCACTCACCGGACGCGACCGGTCACCAATTCCGGGGTCGAGGTGCTCGCTGGTCATGGCTCTTGGGGCCACTTGCGCTTCGGGTCCGAGCAACAGCTCGACCTGTACGTGGCCTGGCTGCTGCTGCGCGCACGATCCACGGCTACCAAGGCGGGAGCCGATCCCACTGGCACCGCGCGCTACCTCGAGTGAACTCGAACCGATTTTCAGCGCGGGCTGGAGTGTGCTCAATAGCGCTGGCAGGAATCAACGGCGAATCACGACTGGAGACGATGGTTCGCCGATCGCGGTCGGCGTCACGGTCACAGCGGAGATGGGTCCGTTCCCGAGATAGCCTTCGTCTAAGACAAGGATCTCGTACTCTTCCAGGAGAAGGCCTGAGAACTCGAAGCGCCCGTCTTGATCGGTGGTCGCGTGCCAGGTGAAGGAGAAAGCCAAGACCCCGCCGGAGCGGGGGGACACGTACTCGAAGTCTTGAGTCTCCCCGCGTGAAAGCCACAGGAGTTCCCCCGACGCCGGCGCTCCGCTGGTGTCGTCGATCACCACCCCTTGGACTCGTCCAAAGTCGGGAACGGTCCAGTCAGGAACGACGAACGACTGACCCGACGTCGGCGGTTCTACGGTGACGGTGTACTCCGCCAAGCACGGCGGCGGGATCCGAAGGGTTAGTTTGACCGGTCGACTCCGTGCCACCGTCGGAATTCGGAAGCAACCCCGGTCGTCAGTGATTGTGTCGTCGATGTGCGTACCCGCATCGCGAGGTTGGAAGACCGTGACGATTGCACCAACCCAGGGGCTTCGATCGTGGTGCAGGACACGCCCGCGGATGTCGGCAGCTGGTTCGAGTTTGACGATGAGCGGTTCGGCGAGTTCCTTCCGCGGTAGACGATACGAGGCTGTCCGATGTTGGCGATCCTGAACGGAGACGTGGAGTTTTGTCCCGAAGGACGAATCGAACCTGCTCTGGGTCCAACCCTGGGCGTCGGTGAAGCTCGTATACGCACCATCGACGCACACTCTTGCATCCGCGACCCCGCCGCCGGTATCTGCCTCAACGACGCGGATCCGCAGGGGCTCGCCGACTCTCGGTTCACGTCCGGGCACGACAAGAACTCGGTGTTCGCAACCGATCGTGCACGCTCCTTCATGGGTAACACCAGGCGGATACCAATTCTCGACCTTCGTTCGGTAACGGTCTCCGTCGTCGAAGAAGTAGACCGTGGGCCCGTGATCGATGAACGCTGCCTGCCCGGGCAGCAACGACTCGGAGAGCGTTAGGACCGACCCGCGACGTAGTTGGATCTCGGCGTCGCCGTCCGGCGATACCGAACAATCGGCTTGGTGGAAGTCTGGGTGTTCAACTTCGAGCCGGGCGCCCGGTGCAGCCGTCACCGGAAACCTGCCGTCCTCGTCCGTCGTCACCGGAAACTGCCAGGAGTTGTCCGCGAGGCCGTAGAGCGTATACCTGATGGACTCAGCAAGACGCGGTCGGCCTCTCGCCTTGTCTGCGATGATGGTCGAAGCCAGTTGTTGCGAACCAGGTTGATGGCGCACGACTGCACGAGGCACCGGCGTCCCCGCTTCGTCCACGACGCGACCGATGCCGCCGCGCTCGTTCCGGATGTCCACCGTCAGAACAGTTCCTGGGTCTCGTGGCAGGCTTACCGGCGTAGTCAATGCAGAGACGTACCCGGGGACGCAAGTCCAGAACGAGACGCGTTTGCCGCGCACCCAGGCTCGGAACGAGCCGTCGGCGTTGATCGGCACCGGGAGCTCCTGCGGCAAGAACGCCGCATCGCTGTCCCAGCCCTCGTGCTCGGCGAAGTCTTCCATGCAGAGCAGGTGCCCACCCCGCGCGGCGCTCCCGTCGGGCAACCGCACCTGTCCGGTGATCGAGCGTGCCGACTGCATGCGCACCCATCCCAGGGGGCCGGGTTGGCGAAGCTGAACGAGCAACGGATAGCCGTGACTCTCTTCGATGCGCCGTGGCCGGTAGCCGTCTCGTCGAAAGTGCAACTCGTAAGTGATCACGTCACGAAAGAGCGCGACCGGAACGTAGAACTCACCGTCAGCGTCGCTGAGCGCGGTGTGAATGGCGTCATAGCCGGAGCCATGGCGCCAAGCGTACACGGTGACCTCCACGCCAGAGATCGGACGATCGTCATCCGCGTCGCACGTTGTGCCCCACATGTGGGTGGCACGAGCGGGAGTAGGTCGGTTGACGTGGGCGTCATTCGAGCGCGACCCAGGCCAGGCACACCCACCCGTGAGGATGAGGAGCAGCAGTCCGTAGCGCCAAAGTCTCAAGCTCAACCTCCCGTCGGGGACTGCGCCGCCACCCGGACCCTCCTCGCGCGAGAACGTGGTCAGGCACTGTACTCGATCACGGCCTTGGCGACGTGGCCGCGTTTGCAGGTGACGCGGGATCCTGGCTTGGTGGCTCACCGAGTCCCGGCTGACGGTACTCCGGTACCAAGCATGGCTCAAGTCTCCACCAGCTCAGACTCACTATCCGGGGCGGTTCAGTGGTTCACCGGGGACGCCGCCAACCCATGCTTGACGGCGGTGTTCGGGACCTCACCGGCGAAGCGCGGCGTCTTCATCACGTTTCGGTGGCAAGGGGTGGATCTCGACTCGTCGTCCGCCGGCGGCGACCAAGGTTCCGTCGGCGGCCAGTGTGAGCCAGGCTGTGCCCCAGGTTCGGTCGGGTCCGGGCACGGAGAGGATTCGATGTCCGGTGAGCGGG
>JBFWWP010000040.1:0-45238 GCA_050246115.1 Planctomycetota bacterium | reverse complement strand
TCCGCGGAGGAAGCGCGGGGCCAACTCATCGCCGACTGCAGAGAGCGCGAGCGCACGATCCGCCGAGATCGCAAAGCGAAGGGCCTGGGGTTCCTCGGCGCCCAGGCCATACTCGCGCAGTCGCCGCTCTCCTACCCAAGAGGCGGCGAACCACGGCGGGGTCTCAACCCGAGGATCGCGGCCTCCAATCGCTGGGCGCGCCTCGAGGCGATCCAACGACTCAAGGAGTTCCTCGCCCGTTACGCACATGCACTCGCGCGGTTCGTGTCCGGCCAGCGCTCCGTCGTCTTCCCGAGTGGCACATACCGGATGCACGTCTTTCTCGGCGCGCGCTGCGAGGATCCAGCCCCCTCCTGACGTGTGTCGCTCACGACACGGCTTTGAGATCTCTGCGGCAGCACTCTTGGCTCGCTTCGCAGCCCCCGCCGACTCACTCGTGAATGTGGCACGACTCGGTTCTCGTGGGCGCGGACCCCGAGTGCCAGAGATCGCTGAACACCAAGGCGTTAGAGCCCGTCACCAACACTCGCCAACACCGCCCGCCATCGGGCCAGCCTGAACGACGATTGCCGACGGTCACGCCACTCAGCAACCGGCCCCACCACCGACCGACCGAGGCCAACTGGCACGCCCAGGACTCGATCGCGATGGACTCATCATGCCGTTCTCGACACCGAGGGCGCACTTCGCGGAAGACACGAACGTGCTACCGGGCTCACTCGGCCAATTACTTTCGGGCGGGATGTGCTCTCAGGATGCTCTCCCAACGACCGGCGGTCTACTTCTCCCCGCGGTATCGACCGGATGAGGTCTCGATCGAGCTGAGCCCCGTGGCGTTCGCCTTTCCGACGGCGAACGGCGAAGAGCAGGGCCGCGCCTGCGAGGAGAGCCACATCCGCGTCGAGGCACTCATCAAGTGCGAGCTCGAGTCGATTCACCGAGATCTCGAGCGGCGAGGTCAATCGCTCGCGGGCCCGGAACGAGTCCGGAGTGCCTCCCGAGAACAGCGGGGATCTCACCCAGTTCGAACCCTGAACCCGAACTTTGCGACCCAGGACAGGGCACTCCTCGCGTCCTGCGTCTCGCCATCTGCGTGGGGCGTCGCGCATGAGACAACAGCCTGGCTCGGCCGGTCCAAGCCGATGCGCGGCGAAATCCGTGCCGTCAACGTGCTCCGCCGGCGACGCAGCATCCACTCGTGGGCTTCGCGATTGCGCGCTGATCTCGGGGATGACGGAGTCGTTTGCGCGCGTCGAAGCCACGGTCTTGGTTCGTGTTCGAGCCGGAAGGCGCGCCGGGCGGCGTGCGGGCGTCCGCGTTCGCCACGGTCTTGATCACCCGACCGGCGTCGTCGTGCCCAGTGTATCGGGCGCGCCTCTCGGGTCTTCCACGCGCGCACACCCGGTCTTGGCTGTCTCGACTCAGCGAGTGACCCAACTCATCACCAGCAGGCAGAAGAAGACGAGCGTCGGTAGGCCGAAGGTCACGGCCCGAGCCACCAGCGACTTCGGCGACAAGGTCACGAGTTGGCTCGGGTCGAGTTCGTGCCGACGGTAGCGGTACAAGTAGGCAATGAGTACGGTGTAGAGTAGCTCCCAGAGCAAGAAGATCGGCCACAGCACGACGTGAACGGTGTAGTAGACGAGCACTCCCACGACCCGCTTGGCGAACGGAATGCGATTCGTCGTGTCCGCGGCGTACACGAACTCCCGTTGCACCCGAGTCGCGTTCCAGGAGGCGGCTCCGACCAGAAGCCCAAGGGTCACGTACTCGACCAAGGACTCGACGGTCGAGGGATAGAGATGCCCGAGGCCCACCCGCGCGAGCACCGGCTCGAGCGCGCATTGCATCGGGTAGGTCACCTTCTCGTACCAGAAGCTCAGCAGCCAGTACACCGTGCCGTTCCACTCCACGGCGGGCCCGAGCAGACTGGCAAACGCCAATGGCCCACCGGTGATGCCCAATAGCCCCAGGGTGAAGATTCCCGCCCGCTTGAGAGTGGACCCCATGGACGAACGAAGGGCTCCGGCGTGGACGTCGGGGTTGCCGATGGCGTAGCCCCGATCACTGAGCACGAACCACGTCCGATCGGCGCCTGACTGACCCGGGCGACCCACGATCTCGATGAGTCCCTCGGCCTCCAGCGAATGGATGACGGCAATGAAGTGGGAGGGGTCATGCCCGCCGTCCGCCAGCAGACTCGCAACCTCGAGCGAGTCGAACGGGTGCCGTTGCGCCTCGACGAGCCCACCCTGTTTCTCGACCATGACCGACAGCGCCCGCAATACCCATTGGATCTGTGGGGAGTACATTTCCCTCCGAGCGATAGGGAGAGCTTCGTTTGGCGAAAGACGCCAAGGGCCCTGGGCTTCGCGGCCTCAGCGCCGCGCGCCGGGGCGAAGAGCCTGCAGCTCCAGCAAGGTCGTGGCCACAGCCGGACCCAGGCGCCGCGGCCGTCGCCGCCAAGCGCGCGATCGACCGTCTCCAAGCGGCGAATGAGGTCGACCACGTCCTTCCGGGGCACCGGCCCACCCGCGGCGGCGCAGAAGTGTGTGCGGCACCCGAACGGCCGTTCGGCGTAGATTCGGCAGCAGCCGGTCTCACGGACGAGCAGGGGACAAGCCCCATCTTCCGTTTCCGCCAGCGTGGTCCGACCGGTCGACCGCAAGGCCCGGGCCGCCAAGACCGCCTCGCCCTTCGTCAAGAACGGCGTGAGTCCGGTGAGCCGGAACTGGCAGCACTCGGTTCGTCGCTCGCAAGCGCGCTCGAGGGGGCGTTCCGCGAGATCCCGGTAAACCGCGCGAACTTCGTCCAAAGCTGCAGCCCCGTCGAGCCGGGAGGCGCCCTTCTTTGCATGACCCATGGGGTCAGTATAGTCGCGCAAGCCGCTGGGGAACCATCCATTCCCGACGCCGGTGCCATGCCCCCACACTAGGGTTTTCCTGGTGCGGGGCTCAACCTGCTCCGGCCATGTGCCGAACATCATCGAAAACGATCATCGAGCATCTCGCCGCGGCGGGAAAGAAACAGCCATGGGCGCCAACTCCTATCACTGTCGACTCCGCTCTCCGTGGATCTTCGCGGGGGTCGTGGTCGCGTTCGTGCTCGGAGGCGGTGCGAGCGCGCGACTCCCGGGCCAAACGGGCGACGTCGGCGAGATCGACGATCTCGCCATCACCGAGCTGAGTCTCGAAGAGCTCATGGCCATCGACGTGACCTCGGTCGAAGGCACCGAGCGCAGTTGGTTCGCCACCCCAGCGGCGGTCCACGTGATCCGCGGCGAGGACATTCAGCGAAGCGGCATCCTGCACCTTCCGGAAGCGCTCAGGCTCTCTCCCGGCGTCCACTACGGCCAGATCTCCTCCAGCACTTTCTCGATTGCCTCCCGCGGGTTCGGCGGCCGCTTCTCGAGCAAGCTGCTGGTGCTGCAGGATGGACGCGTGCTCTACGACCCGGCCTTCTCCGGAGTCTACTGGGACGTGCAAAGCCCCCTCCTCGCTGATCTCGAACGGATCGAGGTCGTTCGTGGACCCGGAGCGACGCTCTGGGGCGCGAACGCGGTGAATGGGGTCATCAACGTGACCACGCGCTCGGCCCGGGACACGCAAGGTTGGCTGTTGACTGCGGGCGGCGGGACCTACGAGAACGGCTTCGGGTCGGCGCGCTACGGGGGCCGCCTCGGCGACCGCGCCTGGTACCGGGTCTGGGGGAAGTACTTTCAGCGGGAGAACTCCGCCACGACCGGGGACGCGACGCTGCACGATGCCTGGGAACTCGCGAAGGGCGGCGTGCGGCTCGACGGGGAATGGTCGGACGAACTGGAGTGGAGTGTCCAAGCCGAAGGCTACCAGACCCCGCGCCTGGACGAAGAGCTACGAATTCCGGTCGTGGCCGCGACGCCGACGACCATCGACATCCAGGACAGTGCCGAGGCCACGGGCGCGCACGTGCTGTTCAAGCTGAGTCGCGCTGCGCGCAGTGGCATCGGCTGGACCCTGAAAGGGTACTACGACCGCACCGAGCGCATGGCGTTCGGCGGGACGATCGTGAACCGCGATACGCTCGACCTCGACCTCCGTCAGTCCTACTCGGGCTGGGACGGGCATGAACTCCTATGGGGGGCGTCCGTCCGGCGCACGAGCGACCGCGGACATACCAACGGCATCACCTCACTCGCTCCGCGCACGCGCGCCCTCGACGACTTGAGCGGCTTCATCCAAGACACCTGGACGCTCGCAGCCGACCGCTGGTTCCTGATGGTAGGCACCAAGGTGGAGCACAACGATACCACCGGGTTCGAAGCCCAGCCTTCGGGGCGCCTGTGGTGGACGCCCACCCCCCACACTACGGTGTGGACGGCGGTGTCCCGCGCGGTCCGCGTCCCGTCTCGGGCCGATCGGGACTTGGCACTCACCCTAGCGTTCGCCGACACCGGCATCCTCGCCGGCGGTGCTCCGTCTGGCACCATCATCCCCCTGCAACTGACGGGGGACGATCACCTCCGTTCCGAGGCGATGCTCATCGCCGAGCTCGGCTTCCGGGTCCGTCCGTGGAAAGACGTGACTCTCGATGTCGCGGGGTTCCACAGCGTCTACGATCCCTTGATCACCGCCCCCGACGGCAACATCGGCGCTTTCACGAATCGCGGCCGCGCCCGCAGCCTAGGCGGTGAAGTGGCGGCCCGCTGGCGCGCCACGCAAGCGCTCGAACTGAGCGCCAGCATGAGTCTGCTTCACATCGATGCGCAACGCATCGGCGGCACCCTGGAGACGTTCACCCCCACCCACATGGCGCAACTTCACGCTCACTACGACTGCCCGTCGAACCTGGGACTCGACCTGGCTCTCTACTACGCGGACAGCTCGCGCGGCCAGGACATCTCTTCCTACGTGACCGGCGATCTCGGCCTCAGCTGGAGACCATCTCCGAAGCTCCGCATCTCGTTGTGGGGCAAGAACCTCATCGATCACCGTCACCGCGAAGCATCAGACGGCTTCTTCCAGACGCGAACCGCACTCGTCGAGCGCAGCGCCTTCATCGAGGTGGAGCTGAACTTCTGATCCACCGGGAAGAATGGGGTCGATGCAAGGAGCTGCGAGCCGACCTATGACTGCGCGAGCCATCAAGCGATGCGCGCTCCTGACAGCGGCACTCAGCGTGACCGCGGTCGGCTTGGGAGACGGCGAGATCGACGGCGAGCTGATCCTGCGCGTCAAAGCCGGATACATCATCAACTTCTGCAAGTTCACGACCTGGCCCGCCGCAGCCTTCGAGCGCGACGATCAAGCCTTGACGCTCGCGGTGCTCGACGACCCACCGCTGGCGGAGGTGCTCGAGGCCGCGGTTCGCGGCAAGCAGGTCAATGGACGCCCCCTCGTGGTCGTCCGCCTCGCAACCCCGGCCGACGGCAAGCTGCAGCGGCTCTTCGAGTCCGCCGAGCCGCGGCATTTGCTGTACGTCTCCGACCGGGCGCGGGCTGGCTGGCCCGCGCTCCGCCCGGGCCTCGCCGGTCGCAGCACCGTGACCGTCAGCGATATCCCTGGGTTCATCGAACAAGGCGGCATGCTCGGCTTGGTACTCCGGAACTCGCGCGTTGCTTTCGAGGTCGGCATGGACGCAGTCAAGAGCGCTGACCTCAAGCTCGACTCGCGCTTGCTGTCCCTCGCCGCCAGGGTGGAGCGCAACCCATGACCGCTCCGGTTCGAACCCACAACAGCTTTGCCCGCCGCATCCTCGGGGTGATGGCTGGCATCACGATCTGCTCCGTGGTCTCCGTCACCGTAACCCTCACCTATCACGAGTATCTCAATACAGCGCGGGCCTTGGAGCAAACCCTCGACACGCAGGTCGCGATGCTGGCCCGCAACCTGACCGCCGCCGTGACGTTCGAGGACGGCACCGCAGCGAGTGAGATCTTGGCAACCCTAGCGGAGAGCCCGGCGACCCGGAGCGCCATCGTGACGACCGCGGACGGGGCGCGGCTCGCCACCTATGGCGCCGAGGCTGACCCAGCGAGCGAGGCCAAGGCCTTCCTGGGTGCCGCCGGACTTCACTACGATGGGGACGCCCTGTGGGCAGTGCGGGTCATCGAGCACGATGGGGCCCGCGTCGGCCGCCTCGCCGTATCGATCGGCCTCCAACAACTGCGCGCACAGATGGTGTCGATCGTGACCGACGCGGTCCTCGTGTGCCTGCTCGCGCTCGGAGTCGCCCTCCTCCTCGCCCTCCGACTGGGGCGCGCGCTGGTACGCCCGGTGACCGAACTGGCGCAGCTGGCAGAGGCCGTCAGCCAGACCCACGACTACGGGCTGCGCGCGAAGGTGACGTCGAACGACGAGCTGGGGCGTTTGACCGCGGTCATCAACCAGATGCTCTACCGCATCGGTGAGCAAGATTCCCAGCTCCGGCGGTGGGCAGAGAACCTCGAGGAGCGGGTTGCGGAGCGCACCCAGGATCTGCGCCGCGCGACCGAGGCCGCCGAGGCGGCAAGCCGAGCCAAGAGCGACTTCTTGGCCAACATGAGCCATGAGATCCGCACCCCGATGACGGCCATTCTGGGGTTCGTCGAGATCCTCATGAACGAAACTCTGAGCGCCGCCGAGCGGCGAGAGTACATGGACACCGTGCGCAAGAACGGCGACCACCTGTTGTCCGTGATCAACGACATCCTCGACTTGTCCCGGATCGAAGCGAATCGCCTGAGCTGCGAACCGCGAGAGTGTCCGCTCGGCCGATTCCTTCGTGAGATCGATTCGCTATTCTCGATTCGTGCACGCGAGGCAGGATTGAGCTTCGAGATCGAAATCGAGACCCCGGTGCCGCGAGTCATCACGACCGACCCCGTACGGCTGCGACAGATCTTGATCAATCTGGTCGGCAACGCTCTCAAGTTCACGAAGAGGGGAACGATCCGCGTGGCGACGGCTCTGCGAGCGGACGCGAACGGCCGCCCCCAGCTCGAGATCTCCGTGACCGACTCCGGAGTCGGCATGACCCCGGACCAGCTCGGACGATTGTTCCGGCCGTTCGTGCAAGCGGATGAAACCGTCACCCGCCGCTTCGGCGGCACCGGGCTAGGCCTCGCGATCTCGAAGCGCCTGGCGGAGATGCTGGGCGGGGACGTCACAGCGACGAGCAACATCGGCGTCGGGAGCACCTTCACGGTCACCATCGACCCCGGCCCGGTGGGCGCGCAGGAGACCGTACGCACCCTCGAAGAACTGCTGACCGCGCCCCCTGGACGGGAACCAGCGACCGCCAAAGACCCGACCTCCCCGACCCTCGCTGGCCTGCGCGTGTTGCTCGCCGAGGACGGCCCCGACAACCAGCGACTGATCTCCTTCCTGCTGCACCGCGCTGGGGCCATCGTCACGGTGGCCGGAAACGGCGCCGAGGCCGTGGCGGCTTGGTTGGCCACGGACAGCTCGGCGCCGTTCGACTTGGTGCTGATGGACATGCAAATGCCGGTGCTCGACGGCTATGCCGCCACCCGTCGCCTCCGCGAACTCGAATGCGGGCTGCCGATCATCGCCCTGACCGCGCACAGCATGGAGGGGGACCGCGAGCGATGCCTCGACGCTGGCTGCTCCGGGTACTCGACGAAGCCCATTCAAAGAGCGGAGTTGTTCGCGTTGATCGACAAGCTCGTGGACCGCGTGGGGTCTCGACGTGCCGCCGAAGAGTCCAAGACCCCGGAGTCCGCTGACCTCGTCCCGGAATCCTGACCGGTTCGGGCACTCCCAAGTGGGTTCGGGCGCAGGATCCGGCCGGGTGACGCCTCTCGCCGGGGCCGCGCGGCTCGGGAACTCCCGCGACCGTTAGGGCGCACTGAACGGGTGCTCGCCCCCCTTCGAGCAACCGAATCCCACGTGACCGTTGGACCGCCGAGAGCTTCCCACCCCCCCCTCTTGGGAGGTGAACGTTTCGTGCCCTCGCCCGGCCGACGAAACGTTCACCGCCCCGCTCCACGCCGCGTGGCGGGGCCCCGTTGCGAGGCCGCCCCGCCGACTCGCGGTGGCACCGAGTTTGCTGGACACCCTGCTCGAGCCCGATCGCGAGCCCTGGAACCGCCTGTCGCAACCTGCGCCGGCCTCGCGAATCGAACGACTCCGCCGACATCGAAGCGATGGGAGAGACGCCATGAAGGTGCATTGCCCCGACTGCCAAGGGATCTTCGGAGTCGAAGGCCCCGAGATCGGCAGCGAGTTCGACTGCCCCTACTGCCGAACGCGTTTCTCGTTCCGCGACAAGGCGACCGTGGTGGTTTGCCACAACCCCGAGACGCACGCGCGTTTCGAGCCCGATGCCGCGGTACCTCGCGGGGCGACCCCGCTCGCCGGGCCGATGCCGCCGCCGCGCTCACCCGCCCCCGCGGCCCCGACCCACGCCGTCCCGCGCCGCGCGCCGACGGAGTACACGAACCTCACGGTTGGCGATCTCGTCGGCGGCTACCGGCTGGAGGAGGTCATCGGGTGGGGCGGCATGAGCGTGGTGTTTCGCGCCTCGCAGCTCTCGCTCGACCGCAACGTGGCGCTGAAAGTGTTGCGCAAAGACCTCGCCCAGGACCCCGAGTTCGCACAGCGCTTCCTCAAGGAGGCGCGCACGCTCGCCGATCTCTCGCACCCCAACATCGTGCAAGTCATCGATCAGGGGATTCACGAGGGGAACTACTTCCTGGTCATGGAGTACATCGACGGGGTGAGCCTGCGCGACGTACTCAGCGAAAAACGGTTATCGCCGGCCGAGGCGCTGCGTCTCGTGCCGGCGCTGTGCGCGGCCCTGGAGTATGCCCACCAGCGTGGCGTGGTGCACCGCGACATCAAGCCAGAGAACCTCATGCTCACGCGTGCAGGGGTGCCGAAGATCGCTGACTTCGGGCTCGCCCGCATCGTCGGTCGCAGTGCAGATAGCGCACGCCTCACCAAGACGCAGACCATCATGGGCACCATCGAGTACATGGCTCCGGAACAGCGAGAGGGCAATCGCGATGTCGATCACCGGGCCGATATCTACTCACTCGGCGTCGTGCTCTACGAGATGCTGACCGGTGAACTGCCGATCGCGCGCTTCCCGTTGCCCTCCGAGAAGGTCCAGGTCGATGTCCGCTTGGACGAGGTCGTGCTCAAGGTTCTCGAAAAAGACCGTGACCGCCGCTACCAACGCGCGAGCCTGATGGCCACGGACCTCGAGCGTGTGGAGGCGGGCTTGAACCCCTCCGCGCACGCGGCGGCGCCCGAGTCGGTCGGCGACCGGATCTTGGGGCTGTTCCAGAACCCACTCGTCTTCATCATGAGTCTGCTCTGTCTCGCTGCCGTGATCGGTAACGCCCGCGATGAGGTCGCCCTTGCGTGCCTAGGAGCTGCGGCTCCGCTGATCTTGACCCAGGCGGTCCTCCACGGCCTGCTGCCGCGCCCCCTCGTCCGGCGCGATCGGTTCTTCTACCGGCACCCGGTGTTCACGGCCCTCGCGCTCGTGCTCTTCACCGTGGTGCTCGAGGATGCCTTCGACGACGCAACGCACTTCTTGGTACCCGCCTTCCTGAGCGCTGGGCTGTGCGCTTGGCGCTGGCGCGAGCGGGCCTTCCGCGGCCCCGGCGAAGCCAAGTACTGGGCCGCGGGCCCGAACGACGCGCGCGCCCGGCAACCCGGCGCAGCACGAGTTCCGCGAGCCGCTGCCCCCGTCGCCGCGGGTGGCGCGCCCGTCGGGCCCGTGCCGCGGAACGAGCCGCCAGCGACTCCGCACGCTCTTCCCGGGAGACCCGCCGCCGCGCCGGAACCAGCACGAGATCCCGCCGAGCCTCGACCCGAGCTCGGGCAAGCTCCGGAGCGCACCGCGACGCCGCCGCACGTCGTCGCGGCGCCAGCGGCTTCGCCACGTCAGCGTGTGAGTTGGCTCGTGGTCCTCGGCTTCATGCTCACGATCGGCACCCTTCTCTACGTTACCGCCATCGCGATCGGGCTCACGGCATTCGATTGGGACGCGCTGCTGACCCACGCGAACGCGAGCTACTCCGAGATCTCCGGGTTCCTCCGCGGGGGAGTTTGGTCCGCGTCGCCGGCGAAGTTCGGCAGCGTGTCGACGCTGATCACTCTCGTTGCGTTCAGCCCGCTCCTGCTGCCGCTACTCATCAATCTTCTAGCGCTCATCCCCTTGCAGTCGCCCCGTAAACGCGGCGGCCGACTGTTGCTGCTCTCGTGGTTCCTCTTGGGTCTGCAACTGGTGGGCGCAATCGGTCTGACGAACCGACTTCGCGGGTACGCCGAACTCTACCAAGAGACCGCCGCGGTGCCGGCCTCGACCGCGGAGCTGAGCGAGGAGACGCTCACGCGTGTTCTCGACCAAGTCGCGTCGAGCCACAACGTCGTCGAGCGGCTGGCGCTCCTGCACCGCTCGGTCGAACTCGGCCGCCTCGATTGCCCCGTCACGCCGCAATGCCAGGATCGGCTCCTCACCCTCGCCATGAAGCGCACCACGAGCCCCGTGGAACGAGTGGCCATGCTGATCACGCTCGACGAGCTCGCCCCGGATCTGACCTTCCCGAGTGACGTCCCGGGAGCCGACGATTGGATTCAACGCCTCGCGCGGGCCGCAATCAGTGAACAGCACCCGGCGGTGCGCGACGCGTACCTCGCGATACTCCGTCGCACCAACAGCGCTGCCCCCAAGCAGCTGTTCTGGGAAGCCCTCGCTTCAGGGCGCTCGCCCCGCGCCCCACTGGCGGTCGAGTGGTGGACCGAGTATGCACCGATCGACGCGGTCGAATGGCTCGGCAAGAAGTACACCGAGCTGCCGCAGCCGACGCTGGTACGTTGGCTCCAAAGACTGGAGACGAGCTCGAGCGCGCGCTTCGTGGCCAACGCCGACATTCGAGCCGCGTTGCTCGGTCCGTTGCTCGAGCACCCCGACGCCGAAGTGCGACACCGAGCGGCCCAGCTCCTGGAGCATTTCCGTTGATCGGCACAGGCC
The DNA here is from genome assembly GCA_050246115.1 of Planctomycetota bacterium. Taxonomy (GTDB): domain Bacteria; phylum Planctomycetota; class UBA8108; order UBA1146; family JAJFFE01; genus JBFWWP01. The sequence goes on along the minus strand of JBFWWP010000040.1, from coordinate 34,273 downwards.
CGCTCCGCTCGCGGTAAGGCCGGAGGGCGTCCCCGAGCCCCCGGCGGGTTGCCGACGTCGGCTGGACGTGCGAGATTTCATCCAGACGATCGAGCGGTCGCGATTCGGTTGCCAACGACCGAAGATCGTGGAACAGTCGCTCGCAGGGGGTCGCGGCGAGCGGCCGTTCGGTGCCCCGTCAGGACGCGAGCCGGTTCCGGGGGCAGCTTATCGCTTTAGACCCTTAGCCCCCGATCGAACGCATCCACGAGCCCCTCCGGTTCGGGCCTGCGTTTGCGCTTGAATGGATGCGTCTGCGCCGCAGCCACGAGGGGACTTTGCGAGAGCCCCCGGGCTCGAGAAGAAGAAGGTGCTCGCGTTGGCGATCGACTCCGAGCCTTCGGTCCACGCCCCACCGATCGATTCCGCGGTCGCCGCCGAACTTGCGCCTTGGGTAGCCCTGGACGCCCAACTCGTCGAAGTCGCGAAGTCCATCAAAGTGCTCGGGCGCCTGACCTGGCCGGCCAAGACCGCCGACGACTTCCTCGACGGTTGGCGCCGCGGCAATCCACGCCTTCCTCAGATCCAGTATCCCAAGATCGACGTCGGCGAAAAGCGAGAGCGACTCCGTCAGATACGCCTACAGGCGGCTGCGGACCATCCGGTCGCCGCCTACATTCGGGCCACGGCCAAGAGCTATGAACTGGCGGCGACGATGCTCGAGAGCGTCGGATCACCCGCCTTCACGGAGCTCTCAGCCCATCTCTACGCACGGCCGAGCGATCGCGTTGCGAGCAGCCCGCGGAGCCACCTGGACGTGGCCAACCGAATCCTGGAACGAACCGCCGACGTGCGCGAGCCGGCGGTCTCCGAGAACGACTACTGCATTCTGCCCGCGACCGTGCAGCGAACCCTGCAAGCGCGTGCGGACCAGATCTTCGGCGTCGGTCAAGTTCGCATCGAACTCGACCCTCAGCTCGTCTCCAAGGCAGCAGCGGGCGCGAGTCGCATTCGGATCCGCGGGGCCACGTGTTACACCGTTCTCGACACCCCGCAACTGCTCGAGCACGAGCTACTCGTACACACCGTCACGATGGCAAACGGCCGGCGCCAGCCTTACCTACGGAGCCTGGGCCTAGGTGCCCCGCGTACGACCCTGACGCAGGAGGGCATCGCCACCTTCGCCGAACTCATCACCAACACCATGGACCTGAACCGGCTGCGGCGGATTGCGCTCCGGGTGCAAGCGCTCCAGCTCGCGCTCGACGGCGCGAACTTCATCGAGGTGTTCCGGTTCTTCTTGGAGTCTGGGCACTCCGAGTCCGAGTCGTTCTTGTCGACGGCTCGGGTGTTCCGCGGTGGCAGCGTCCACGGAGGTCAGGCGTTCCTGAAGGACACGGTCTATCTCGCGGGGTTGCTCTCCGTGCACTACTTCCTGCGCACGGTCATTCAGGAGAACCGGGGGGACTTGATCCCGTACCTGTTCGCGGGTCGGCTCACGCTCGGCGACGTCCTGGCGCTCGCGCCGTTCTTCCGAGCGGGCTTCGTGCAGCCTCCCGCACTACAGCCAGATTGGGTGCGAAATCACCGCTGCCTGTCGGCGTTTCTGCTCTACTCCAACCTCGCCCAAGACGTAGACCTGTCCGGTTTCACGCTCGACGGCTTCGCCAAGTAGCACGGGCTCTCGAGACACGGGGAGTGCGTGCCGCTCGGACGCGGCTCGTCTTCACGCCGACGACGGCCTGGGCACTTCTCGGGCCTCGCGAGCGAGCCTGCGCACCTGAACGCGGGCACCGAGAATCAGCGTTACGAACAGCGCGAGGTAGAGGGCCTGGAACAGGCCGATGACGACCTCGTCGAGCCCGGCGATCGGCCCAGCGAATCCAGACCAAGCGTGAATCTGGGAGAGCGGACTCGCGAGCGTCAGCCAGTAGAGCGCCGTCAGCGCCGCGTCTTGGGTCTCTCCGCGAGGGACGGACCCGTTCGCGTGGAGCATGAGGTGCGCCACGAACGGTCCCCACCACAACAGCGCGGCAGTGACGATTGCACTCACCCGCTTGAGAATCGGGGAGCCCAAGAACTCGAGGTACTGCCGCAAGAACACGATCAGCCCCAGGGGCGCCAACAGCACGAGCGCTGCCGGCCACGGGGGGCAAGGCAACCGCGACGGTGCCGACCCTCCAGGGAGTTCTTGGGTCGCGACTGCGATCCATGCTCCCGCGAACAACGTAAAGCAAACAGCGATCGCGAGGGCCAACAAGTACGGCGGGGCGTCCTGCCCGAGCAGGACCTCGCGCCCGACGCGGCCGGCGCGCGTGAGCCGCTGCCGCAGAGCACGCGCGGTTCGCATCGACGTAACTGCCGTGAGCTGGGTCAGCGCGAGGGTCACCGCAGTCATCACGAGGAGTGCACTGCCCGAGTTCAACCCCGCCCCCCACAGGAATCCCACCAAGAACAGCAGCACCCACGTGACCAGGAACAAGACGCCACGATCGCTGATCGGTTTGCGTCCGCGATCGCGAACACACCGCAGAAGCGACACGAACAGCAGCCAGCCGATCGGTGCCAGGAAGGCCACTGCGAGCCCCTCGATCGGCAGGGTCCATTCGAAGAACCGCAGGTCGAACCCGGCGCTCCAGCTCGAGGCGCCCGCGGCCGCGGGCTGAGCTCGCTTCCACGCAGAGCTCAACACTGGATACCCCGCGAGGATGCCGAGTGGTCGCCAGACCCCGCCAGTCGACGAGAATGCGGATGCCACGGACCCAACAATACCGATGCCGACAAACAGTGATCCGCGAATGTCGGCGGCCTTCTTCAACCAAAAGCCGAGGTTGAGGAACGCGAGGCTGACGAACAACACGTAGAACACGAGCAGGCCAAGCAGCATGCCGATGGCCCAGTAACTGAGCCCTGCGAAACCCACACCGACCGCCAGGACCGGGAGGCTCGCACCCAGAAGCAGGTACCCGGGGAGTTGCCCGGCCCAGAGGAACCCGCCGACCAAGGCACTCGGCCGCAGCGTCGAGAGGTGGAGGAACTCGTAGGTTCCTCGCTCGCGTTCGTAGCTGAAACTCTTGAGCATGCGCTGCAAGCCACCCAGCAGAAAGGCTGCCGCGCTGTAGAAGATCGTCGCCAGCGCCAGGATCTCGCCGAGGACCGCGTTGTCGACTTCGGGGACGAAGTACCGCAGCGCCAAGCTACCCAGAACGATCGCTACGAGCACGAGGAGCCAAATCCCCAGTCGGATCGACTGGGGGCCCGACCGGAAGCCAACGCGGAAGGCACGAACGACGAGCGGGTTGTGGATGATCGCAGGGACCTTGGTCATTGCACTCGCGTCGCTCCCACCTGCAGGAAAATGTCTTCGAGGTCGTTCCCGCGCTCCTGAAATGCGGTGACACGAACTCCGGCGGCGATGAGATCGGCCAACAGCGCGGCCCTGGCCTCAGGGCTGGCATCGTCGAGCTCGAACGAAACCCCGTCGTCGCGCCGTCGGAGTCCGCGAACGCCGTCTCGACGACCGAGCACGACCTTGGCATCGGTTCCGGTGGCGATATAGGTCAGGTCGAACTGAGCCCGCACCTGGAGCTTCGTCTGCAACTCGGCGATGGTTCCATGCGCTCGTACATCTCCCTGCTCCAGGATGGCCACCGATGTACAGTACTCCGAGAGGTCGCTGAGGATGTGGCTCGAAATGATGATCGTCTTGCCCATCTTCCCGAGCGTGCGGATGAGGTTGCGGAACTCGATGCGAGCCTGCGGGTCCATTCCCGAGGTCGGTTCGTCGAGAATGAGAACTTCTGGATCGTGGATCAGGGTCTTGGCCAGCAACAGACGTTGGCGCATCCCTTTCGACAACGTGCCGGCGAAAGAGTCCCGACGCACCCCGAGGTCCGTCAGCTCGATGACCGCGTCGACGGTCTTGGCGATCTCGGCGGGCGGCACCTCGTACGCCCCGGCGAAGAACTCCAAGTACTCCCAAACCTTGAGGTCTTCGTACAGGGAGAAGAGCTCGGGCATGAAGCCGACCCGACGACAAACTTCGATGCGTTGCTCGGAGCAGTCATGACCCGCCACGCGTGCCCAACCGTGGTCCGGCTCCTCGAGCGTGGCGAGGATGCGCATGAGGGTAGTCTTGCCGGCGCCGTTGGGTCCGATGAGCCCGAAGATTTCGCCGCGTGGAATCTGCAGCGTCAACCCTCGCAACGCGCGCACCGGCTCGGAGCCGGTCGCCTTGGCGTCAAAAGTGCGAGTGAGGGCGTGAGTTTCGATGGCGAACTCGGGCATTGGGGCCGATTAGCACATCGCTGACCGAGATTCAATCGCTACCGACTCGGCCGCATCTCGGACGGAAACGGGAGGGCTCGTTCCTCGCGCCGCGCAAGGAGCGTCCGCAGTACCTCGTTGCCCGGTTCGGAAGCCACGGCGAGACGCAGGTAATAAAGCGCCTCGCGCTCGTAGCCCTCGTGGTCGTACCAATCGTAGAGTCCCATCAGCCCCGACACCGACCGTGGATCGGCCCGCATCGCCTGGCTCAGACACTCGCGAGCGTACTCGCGTCCGATCTCATGGCGCTTCCACGCCGCGGCGGCGTGAACGAGCTGACCGAGGCAGCCGATCGCGCTTGGAGTCACCGACAGGGCGAGGGCCACCCGCGCGCGCAAGCGATCCTGCGCGCAGCCCTCGAGCGCGAGCTGCGAGAGTTGCACCCAGGACGGAGCGTGCGCGGGCCAGCGTGTGGCGACGAGCAAGAACCACGACTCCGCCTGGGTTCGCAGCTGTCGCTGGCGAGCGAGGATTGCGGTCTCGAAAGCACTTCGCCGTGCCTCCCGGTCGACGCGATACAGGTGGATCGGGCGTCCCCGGACTCCCAGCGTTTCGATCGACTCGAGATGCAGGCCGGTCGCCAGTAGCGCTCGCGGCTGCGTCATGTCCCAGCGCGGGTGATCCAAGAGTAAGTGAGTGACGCCGTGGCGCTCGACGTGATCACGCAGGTCCACCCCTTCGTGCGGGAGTACGCACACCGTCAGCCCGTTCTCGACGGCCAGCGCATGGGCGCTCGGTCCCGCGAGGCGGGCGGTCGGCAGCACGAGAGCCGCGAGCTGTGCGTTCGCGCGGCGCAGACTTTGGTCCGCAACCGCGAACATGGCCACGTCTCGGGGTGCGGCGGCGACCAGCCACATCAGAGTCACGAAGCTCCACTGCACGGGAACGCGACGGCGCGTGGGACTCGAACGCAGAACCGCGAGGACCAACACAGCGCCACCGGCGGCCAAGATTGCATCCGCCGTGTAGGGCACTTCGGTCGCGCCCGCCGCGACGCGCAACTGTACTAGGCCGTACGCCGTGGGGAGCGCTGCGACGACCCAAAGGACCCATTGCCCAGGACTACCGCGTCGCACTTCCGCCAACGCGCCGGTCAGCTGCGCCACAGTGGCGACGACTGCGACCACGAGCAGCGGCACGAACACGGAGAGGGCGGTGACGGTACCGCCGCCCGCGAGCACCACCACCGGCAGGCCCAACCAGATCGTCACGTGCAACGATCGCCGGAATCGGTTCTGTGGCCCGGCGGCCGCATCGGGAGTGGCGATGGCGGCGAGGGCTAGCAGTGTTCCGACCCACGCCCAGGAGAGAAGGAACGGATAGGCCGTGAAGAACCCGCTCGCCCGCTCGAACTCGAGAAGGTCCGCAAGCGATGGGATACCCCCCCAGCATCGCCCTGCTCCGTAGCCGAGCGCGAGTGCCACACCACTGATCACGACGAGGAGCCAGCCACCCCCCGGGGCGGGCCCAGCGGCGCTGCGCCGCGTCCCCACCTCGATCAACCACGCGGGCAGGAGAACCAGGAGTGACGGGTGGAGCAGCCAGGCTAGGGCTCCGATCGACGCTCCGGAGGTCCAAACAGGGACCGACCGCGAAGTCACCCCAGCGAACGAGAGCAGCAGCCAGAAGGCGACCCAAGGTGTTTCGGTCGGCGACCTGACGATCGCATGCCATGCGGGGTGGGAGGCGAGGATCAGCGCCGCCAGCAGCGCCGGCTTCACACCGAAGCGGCGGCGCACGACTTCGGCACCGAGCACGACGCAGAGGATCGATCCCAACGCGCCCAAGCCTCGTGCCGCCGGGACACTCGTTCCGAACGCCTCCAGGATGCGAGTCCTGGGCCACTGGCAGAGCACGCCGCGGGCACGTTGGACGAGACTCGACGCGGTCGGCTCGGGCGCGAGTTCGCAAGTCGACAGCGACGCGTCACCGCGCGACTCGTGCAGGTCGCGATACCCCTGCTCGAGCACCGCAGGGTTGGGTTCGTATCCGAGCGGTGGATCCGCGTCCGGGATACCCCACGTGAGGGAGAGCTCGAGCGCCACGAGCAAGAGCAGGTACACCAAGTAGCGAGGGCTGAGGTCGAATCGCTCCGGCTGCTCGCTCAAAGCATCGGTCCGTTCCGGAAGACCTCGGCGCACGCGGCGGTCACCGATTCGACGCCGAGCACCGCCCGGGGCGTCCACTCTCCGTGCGCGCGCGAGCGCCCGGCGCGGCCCATGATCGTGCCCACGCCATGCTCTTCACAGATTGCCCTCTCCGCGCCACACGACGCGGAACGTGCGGAGCAGAATCCAGAGGTCGAGCAGGATCGACTCCTTGCGTAGATAGAGGATGTCCCAGCGGAGCCGCTGCTGCAGCGACCTCGTTCCCCGGCAGTGGATCTGCTGGAGGCCGGTGATGCCGGGAGTGAGCTTCAACCGCCGACGTTGCCATACGTCGTAGCGAGCGACGACGGCACTTTCCTCGGGGCGGGGGCCAACCAGTGACATGTCGCCGCGGAGCACATTCCAGAGCTGCGGGACCTCGTCGATGCTGAAGCGCCGAAGGATCTTGCCGAGGGGCGTGATCCGAGGGTCGTTGTCGATCTTGAAGACCGGCTCCGGCAGGGCGTCGAGGTTGACCAAACTCGGCAACAGATCCTCGGCCCCTTGCACCATGGTGCGGACCTTGTAGAGCCAGAAGACGCGCCCGTCGCGTCCCACCCGCTGCTGTCGGAAGAGGGCCGGGCCCGGCGAGGTCGCCCGGACCGCGAGCGCGACGGCGAGGAGGAACGGGGCCGAGACGATCAGGGCCGTGAAGGACACACCGATGTCGAGAGCTCGTTTCGCCACTCGATAGGCGACCCGCGGGCGACGCTCGTTCACGGTCACCAGCGGGATGCCCCCCACCTCGCGGAAGTCGTTCGCGTCGATCAACAGATCGTATGTGGCGGGCACCATGCGAATCGGTAGCGATCGAGACTCGCACACTTCGATCAAGTCGAGCAACTGATGCAGCGTGAGGGCCGGGTGACCGATGAGCACTTCGCGAGCTCGGGTCGACTCGAGTAGGCGCGGTAGGTCGCTCAGGAGACCCGTCGGAACCTCGGGGAACACCGAACGCTCGATCGCAACGGTATCCACCGCCCCGACGATGCGGTACCCATACGATGGAGTCTCGGCAATCCTCTGTGCCAAGGCTCGCGGCAAACAGCGACTGCCGACGAGAATCACCGGAGTCACGCCCACGCCCTTGGCGCGCTGGGTGTTGCGGTACGCCTCCCACCCCATGCGGAAACTGCCCAGCAACAGCACGGCAAAGCCCGACGAGTACAAGACCGCGACGCGACTGTAGCTGAAACCTCGATAGAAGTAGCTGAGGGCGAGCAGCAAGATGAGCGCATAGGTCGCGGCCTGCAGCAACGGTCGGAGCGAGTCCAGAGGATCCCGCACTCGTTGACGATCATAGAGGCCATAGGCGTGGAACAGGAGCAACAGCAGGTACACCGCCAAGGCCCAGGCCTTCACGTACTCCTCGAGGGGAGCGCGCAGGTCGAGTGGCGGCAGCAGCAGCCCCCACTCGAAGCGACACAAGTAGCCCAGTGCGCAGGCGTCGAGCAACGCGATGGCGTCGACCGTGAGCAGACAGAGGAGGCCCAAGGGGCCATCGGTCCAGCTGCGGCGTTGAGGCGTCATCGCTGCTCCTCGACGTCGAGGGCGTAGAGCATGGTCTCTTGGAGCGCGACGACCCGATGCGCGTGCTCGTTCAGCACCTTCATGAGCAGGCGTTGCTCCTCCGCATCGAGGTCCGCGGCCTCGCCGAACACGAGCGGAAAGCGAAACAGCAAGTGCGTGAACCCCGCGGCCCGCAGGCGATCGGCTACTCCTTGCGGGGTTCGACCCTGCACCAGCATCTCGCGAAGGCTGTGATTCTCCACGACCGAGTCGGCATAGACCGGCCGCGAACAGAGGAACGTCGGGCTCCCACCTCCGGCGAGCAGGACGCGGCCGTCAGCGGGAACCCAGCGATCGAGTCCGCGGAACAGCACATAGTCGCCCCCAGGAAGGTTGCGATCGCAGAAGGCGTCGCGGCCCTCCGCCCCGACGACGTAGGACAGCGGCGATAGCTGAACGAACAGCAGCACTGGCGCGAGCAGGCTCGCGCCAACGGCAGCGCCCAAGAGCATCTTCGCGGAAGCTCGCGCGCGTTCGGAGAGCATGGCCAGCCCCGCCGGGATCAGGGCAGAGCCGACCGCGAGCGCCGGCAGCAGAAAGCGAATCTGATGTGTCGACAGCAACCAGGTAACCCCGAGGACCAGGGCGAAGAGTCCGGTCGGTCGACACGCCGGGTTGCGCGCCAACGCCAACCCCATGATGGGCACGGCGAGCAGGAACGTGGGCCCGACGATGCCATCGAATCCCTCGATCGAGGCGAAGGTGGCCCGGTACGTCAGCGCGAGCGGCAGATCCCAGTCCAGCGCACCCCACTCGGCCAACGCCCGCGCAAAACTCTGCGCCCGATCGAGATCCCAACCCGGCCCGCCCAGCCAGGTGTACAAGAAGGGAAACACCGGGTTCCCGAGCTCGATGAGGTTGCGGAAGTACCAGAATCCGCCACCGAGCACGCCGGCGGCAACGCCAGCTACGAGCCCCTGCCAGCGAGGAGCAGGCAATCTGGCAATGGCCCAGACACCGAGGAAGATCGCCGGCGGTACGAAGGTGTACTTGACGCCGCACGCGAGCCCCGCGAGCCAACCCGCCAGCGCCACGCCACGCACCGATCGGCCGCATCCCGAGGAGATCACCAGCCACGAGAGCACGAGGAAGAGAATGCCGAAGTGTTCGACGTACGCCCACGTGGCCACGCGAAAGGCAGTCGGCACCGAAGCGAAGGCAAGCGCCGCCCAACCGGCGAGGCGCGGACTCGCGAAGCGGGCGCCCAACCGCCACACGGCGAGCGAGGTGAAGACGAAGCCGAGCCAGTGAAACACCTTCGCGGAGATCTCACCCCGAAGCGCGAGGCCGACGGCGAAGAGGGTTTCGGCGTTCATCGGAAACCGCGCGTAGATGTTCCCCGGAACGTCGCAGAGGGTCGCCGTCGCGAGCCACGCGCGCGGTACGGCCAGGTGGTAGTGCAGGGCGTCCTGGGAGACTGCGGGAGTACACGTCATGATCAACGCGCAGCCCGCGATCGCCCCCAGCACCAGCCCGGGGCCGCGGCACGAGAGGTCGCTGCAGGTCGAGGTCGTGCACGTCTGTCGCGCTGCGCTCCGCAGTTCATCGAGAACCGCGGGCCAACTGCGGAGCCCCAACGCTCCCAGGGCGGCGAGCACCACGACCAACGTCGTTGGCGTGAGCCCATGGAGCGCCCCGAGGGCCGTGGTCAGTGAGATCAACAGTCCGATCGCGACCGGCCCGAGGAACAGCGCGCGATCGAGCGGGTGCAGGCTCGGAACCAGCCGCGACAGGCAAAGGCGCGCCAGCGGGATGCAGCTGCCGACCGCGAGCAGCGGGACCGAAACGTCCAGACTGCGTGACCAGAGCGCGGCCGCAATGGGCCGAGCGTCGCCGCGGAGGGCGACGTAGCTGGCGACGACCGCGCTTCCCCAGGCGACGAACGCCAGGCGGCTGAACGAACGAACTGCGCTCCTCGGCGTCTCAGCCATGGGTGTCGACGACATCGCGCCGCGCCTCTCCACGGGTCGTATCCGCGGCCTGCCGACCGAGCCACTCCGACTCCGCGGTCGGCGCGAAAGCCCCCGAGTCGTCGCCGGACATCTCGCCCTCCGCGACCGTCGGTCGGGGACCTTCGAGGCGAGCGAGCGGCATGCACAGGCCCCAAGCGACGCCGAGTCCCAGTGCCCAAGCGCGGAGCAACGTGAGGGCCATCACGGCGGCCAGGAAGGCCGGCCCGTGACGCGCGACCGCGCGGAACACGAGCCCGCTGCTCAGGCAGACCGGAGCGAACGCCAACCCACTGGCAACGGCCAAGAGGGTGCTACCGAAGAGCGGTGTGAGCAGCAGGGCCGCGAGCGCGAGGAGTACCAGCGGCACCTGCACCACCAGCGAGGCGGGTGTGTGGCTGTCTCCCTTGATGCGGTCCCGGTGCCGTCGCAGAAGCGTGGCCTTGCCGCGGCCGATTCGCAGCTTCTTGCGAAAGTAGGCGCGCGGCGAATCCGCATGAGTGTGCTCGACGACTGCGGTGGGAACGAACACGAACCGTCCTCGCGCATGCAGGCGGAAGGACATTTCCTGGTCTTCGACCGAGGCCCCGCGAAACGCTTCGTCGAAGCCCCCTACCGCCACGAGGTCCCGGCGCCGAACCGCCAAGGAGTACGTATCGAGGAAGTCGACATCGGTGGCGCGCAGCATCCTGGCGTAGCGTTCCTCGTACTCCACCTGCACGAAACGCGCGGTCGCCCCAGTCTGTCGACTACGGTAGGTGCCCTTGCTGGCCACGACCCGCGGATCGCCGAACGGCTCGAGGAGTGCTTTGGCCCAACCCGGGCACGGAATGCAGTCGGCATCGGTGAACAGTACGACCTCCGAGCGCGCACACTGTACCCCGAGGTTGCGGGCCGCAGCCGCGCCGCGCCCGCCCGAACTCAGGACCCGTGCCCCCAGTCGTCGCGCCACCTCCGCGGTTCCGTCGGTCGAGCCATCGTCTACGACGACGATCTCCGCTTGCACGCACTGCCGACTCAGCCCCCCGAGGCAACGAGCGATACCCTGTGCATCGTTGCGCACGGGGACCACGACCGTCGCCATGGGACCGGCTACGCGCTGTCTCCGCGCGGGAAGTCGACTCATCCGCGAAACTCTCCTCGCCAAGCGGCGAAACCCGAACTCCCACCCGACCGTGATTCGCTGACCGCACCCGCTGAGCTCTCCTGCGCCGCGTGCGCCGCGATCCCTAGGCAGGTTCCAACCGCGAGCGCACCCGGAGCTTCTTGACCTTGTAGCGAATCGAGCGATACGACATGCCAAGGATCTTGGCTGCCTGGGTCAGGTTGCCGTCGGTCTTCTGCAGCGCATTGGTGAGGAACCTCCGTTCGATCTCCTCGAGCACTTCATCCAGCACGAACCCCTCCTCGGGGACCGCGAAGTTCTCGAAACCGCCGCTGGGCACGGTCGCGTCTTCGCTGTGTGGATCCTCGACGAGGCCCACGTGCTCGATCACGTCGCCGTCGCACAGAGCCACGTGCCGCTGAATCACGTTCTCGAGTTCGCGGACGTTCCCCGGCCACGAGTACGACATCAGTTCGTCTCGCGCCTGCGCTGACAATCGCCGCACACGGCGCCCCGCCGCTTCGCTGTAACGCGCAATGAAGTGGCCGGCGAGCAACGGAATGTCGTCGGGTCGCTCACGCAGCGGTGGCAGGTACAGCGGGATGACGTTCAGACGGTAGAAGAGGTCCTCGCGGAACCGCTGCTCCCGGATGTCCTTCTCGATGTCTCGATTGGTGGCCGCAATGATCCGCACATCGACGGCCACCTCCTGGCTGCCCCCGACTCGGACGAGGCGCCGTTCCTCGAGCACTCGCAACATCTTGACCTGCGATGTCAGGCTCATGTCGGCCACTTCATCCAAGAAGAGCGTGCCGCCATGCGCGAGTTCGAACACTCCCTTGCGCTCATCGATGGCCCCCGTGTAAGCGCCGCGGACGTGACCGAAGAGCTCGCTCTCGAGGAGATTCTCGGTGAAGGCGGAGCAGTTCACAGCCACGAAGGGTCGTCCCTTGCGGTGCGACGAGGCGTGGATGGAACGCGCGACGAGTTCCTTCCCCGAGCCGCTTTCGCCGCGCACGAGCACGGTACTGTCGGTGGGCGACACCTTCTCCACGAGTTCGTAGAGACGTTGCATGGGTGGACTGTTGCCGATGATCAAACGTCGCACGGCCTCGAGGTCGGCTGGGTTCCGCCCCACCTGGAGTGCCCGGTGGACCACGCTCCGAATGTTCTCGTTGTCGAACGGCTTCTTGACGTAGTCGAATGCCCCCAGCCTCATCGCATCGACCGCGTTGTCCCACGTCGAGAAAGCCGTCATCACGATCACCGGCATCTGGGGTGCCAGCTTCTTGGCACGCTCGAGCAGATCCATTCCATCCACACCTCCCATGCGGATGTCCTGAATCATGACCCGCGGTGGGTTCGCCTGGATGAGATCGAGCGCGGCCTGTCCCCCATCTGCGGTCCGCACGACCAGACCTTCGTTCCCGAGGACGATCTCGAGGAACTCCCGCATACTCTGCTCGTCGTCGACGATCAGCACGTCGATGGTTCGATCGGGATTCGTCATGCTTCTACTCCGAGGGGAACGAGGTTCTGTTCAGACAGCGCTTCGGGTTCGGGCGCCGGAAGCCAGATGCGGAATCGTGAGCCCTTGCCTTCCTCGCTCTCCACTTCGATGGAACCGCAATGCCCATGCACGATCCGCTCGACGACCGCCAGACCCAAACCACCTTCACGCGGTTTCGTGGAGAAGAAGGGGTTGAAGATCCTGCGCAGGACTTCGGCCTTCATGCCGGGGCCGTTGTCTTGGACCGTCACCACCCACCCGCTCGGACGACCGGCGCCGACGACGAAGTCGATCGTGCCGGTACCCTGTAACGCTTCGAGAGCATTGATCCCGAGGTTCAGGAACACGCGGTAGAGCATCTCCCGGTGCCCCAGGACCACCCGCGGAGTACTGTCTCCAGCAAGCCCGATTCGCACCCGTTGGGCGTCAGAGCGCTCACGTAGGGTCTCGATGACTTCGCGCAGGCAGGCAACCAGGTCGACCGGCACGCGCTCTTTCGGCCCGGCACGGGAGTACTCGAGGAACTCGTCCACGATGCGGTCCAGGCGGTCCGACTCGCGAATGACGATGCTCGCCAGCCGCGCCGACTGGCCCGCCGCCAGATTGCCTCGCCCCAGCTCCTGGACGCAGCCGCGGATGGACGCGAGCGGGTTTCTCACCTCGTGCACCAAGCCGCGCGCGAGATCCTCGACTTCCTCCAGATGCCGCAGTCGCGCCTCGGCGGCGGCGACGCGGCGCTCGATCGTGCGGTCCCGAATCACCGCCACCGACGAGAAGCGCTCTCGCCGATCGCCCGCGATGCGAGTCACACGCACGGTGAGCGGCGTCCGCTCTTCACGCCCGAGTCGCCACTCGACCTGGAACTCACCCGGAACTCGCCTCTCCAGGACCTCGCGTACCTCCCGGTCGCAATCCCGACGGAAGATCTCGGACGGTGCCTTGCCACGCCAGTCGGTACGCCCCGGAAAGCCGAGGATCCGCAGCGCCTCCTGATTGAGCAACACAGCCCGCCCGCGCTCGTCGAGCGCCACGATCCCGTCAGCGATGTTCTCGACGATGAGGTCGTTGAGTCGCACGGCGCGCCGCAGACGATTCATCAAGCGCGCCCCGAGGAACGCCAAGCACTGAATCGCCAGCCCTTGTCCGAGCAACAGCGAGAGGCCCGTCGTGGTCTCGAAGTTCGGGTCGATTCGGCTGAGACCGAACCACCGGCCCGGTGACCATCCCATCGACTGAATGATGGTCATGACCGTCAGTATCAATGTGGCCGCAGTCGCGACCAACAGGGTCTGCGAGTAGTCGAGAATGAGGCTCGCCGCGAGGATCGACAACAGCAAGAGCGGCAGGAAGATCGACTCGACGCCGCCCGTGATCCAGATGACCGTCAACGAGAACACGACATCGGCCGAAATCTGGGCCCGTGCCGACGGCCGCAGCTTCACCTGACGATAGTCGAGCGCCAATCCTCCGAGGTGGAGCAGGCACCAGACCGCGATCACCGCATCCAGGAACGGGAGCACTTGCTGAAAGCTCTCGTTGCCCCGGGAGCCGCGATTGAGGCCCAGCAGAAGCACACCGAGGACCAGCATGGCGGCACGATAGACCGCCAGATAGCCCGGCATGAAGCCGCCCTCGGGGCCAGCGGTCTCGAGATCCCCCCTCTCCTGTGTTTTCACAGAAGAGTCGTTCATCCGTCCTCAGTCGCTCAGCGAAGCCCTCAGTGCGCGCGTAACCCGACACGACCCAACTCGACCGCAGCGGCTGCGAACTAGTTGCTCATGTTGCCCAGCATCTTGAAGATCGGCAGGAAGATCGCCATGACCATGCCGCCTACGACCACACCCATGACAGCGATCATCAACGGCTCGATCAAGGAGGTGAGTCCCTTCACGGTCGCCGAAACCTGCTGGTCGTAGAACTCTGAGATCTTCTCGAGCAGCGCTTCGAGCGAGCCCGACTTCTCCCCGATGGCCACCATGCGGGTGACCATCTGCGGGAACATCTTCGTCCGTGCCAACGGCTCCCCGAGCGTCTCACCCTGCCTCACCGACTCACTGGCAGTGTGGATGGCCCGCGAGAACAGCCGGTTGCCGGCCGTCGCCTCGACGATCTCCAGAGCACCGAGAATCGGAACGCCGCTCTGGATGAGGGTAGAGAAGGTCTTGCTGAATCGCGACAACGCGACTTTCCTGAACAGTGGACCGAACACCGGCAGATGCAACTTGAGCCAGTCGGCCAAGTAGCCGCCCTTGTCGGTGCGGAACCAGAAGAGAATTCCGAAGATCGACGCCGTGGTGCCGGCCGCCAGATACAGGAAGTTGCTCTTCATGAACAGCGACGTAGCGAGCAGCGCCGAAGTGATGAACGGCAGCTCGACGTTCATGGACAGGAACATCTCCTCGAACTTCGGGATGATGAACACCAACAGGAAGATCGTGATGCCAAAGATCATGACCAACGACACCACGGGGTAGGTCATCGCCGACTTGATCTCGCTCTTCAGGTGCTCCGACGACTCTTGATAGTCCGCCAGTCGATCCAGTACCGTGTCGAGCTGACCGCTGGCCTCACCGGCGCGGATCATGTTCACGTAGATGTTGGTGAAGATCTTGCCGTGGCGCGCCAACGAGTTCGACAGGTCTTTACCCGAACGCACGTCGCTGACGATGTCGCCGAGAGCGCCCTTGAACGTCGGGTTCGAGATCTGCTCTTCGAGGATCTCCAGCCCCTCTACCAGCGGGATACCGGCGGAGACCATGGTCGCTAGCTGCCGGGTGAACAGGACCAGGTCTTGGCCCTTGACCCGGCGCTTGCGCGGAGCGCTCTTCTTGCTCAAGGACAGGCTGAAGAACGAGTTCCCCCCGCCCTTGCCACTCCCGACCGAGATCACCGTGAGTCCGCGTCGCCGCAGCTCGGCCACGGCCTCCATTTCGGTCTCCGCCGCGATGTCACCCGAGACGATCTTGCCGCCGCGGTTCTTCGACTTGTAGACAAACTGTTTCATCTCGAACTCCCTGCGCAGACTCAGTCGGCGATGGTGACCCTGAGAATCTCTTCGATCGTCGTCTTGCCCCGGGCCACGTTCCGCAGCCCACACATTCGAAGGGTGATCATGTCTTGTTGAATCGCTTGGTCCTTGATCTCGATCGCTGACGCTCCCGACACCACCAGTCGCCGCACCTCCTCGGTCAGCGGCATGGTTTCGAGGAGCGCGAAACGACCTTTGTAGCCCGCGCTACACTTCCCACACCCGACCGCCTGGTAGATCTGGAGATCCTCGAGTTGCTCCTCGCGGAAGCCCACGGCCAAGAGGCGCTCGGTCGGTAGCTGAACGTCGAGCGGCCGCTTGCAGTCGTTGCAAAGGCGCCGTGCCAGACGTTGGGCAGCGATGCACTGGGTCGCTGAAGCGACCAGGAACGGGTCGACCCCCATGTCGACCATACGCGTAATGGTCGACGGTGCGTCGTTCGTGTGCAGGGTCGAGAACACGAGGTGACCCGTCAGAGCGGCCTTGACCGCGATCTCGACGGTCTCGAGGTCGCGAATCTCCCCGATCATGACCGTGTCCGGGTCCTGACGCAGAATCGATCTCAGGGCGGCCGCGAAGGTCAGGCCACGTTTGGCGTTGACGGGTACCTGATTCACGCCGTCGAGCTGATACTCGACAGGATCCTCGACCGTGACGATGTTCTCACCCGGGCTGAGCACCTCGCGTACACACGAGTACAGGGTCGTCGACTTTCCGCTACCCGTGGGTCCGGTGACCAGCATCATCCCGTACGGGCACGAGATCGCGGCGCGGATGTCTTTCAGCGCCTTGTCTTCGAAGCCCAGCGTGTCCAGGTCGAACGCGAGGTTCGACGAGTCCAGGATTCTCATGACGACTTTCTCGCCATGGACCATGGGCAGGGTGGAGACCCGGAAGTCGATGTTGCGCCCCTCGACCCGAAGCTGGAACTTGCCGTCCTGCGGAACTCGTCGCTCGGCGATATCGAGGCCGCACATGATCTTGACGCGGCTCACGATCGCGTTGTGCATGCGCAGCGGAGGCGTCATGGCTTCGCGCAGCACGCCGTCGACGCGGTAGCGCACGCGAATCTGTTTCTCGAACGGCTCGATGTGGATGTCCGATGCGCGATCCCGGATTCCTTGGTAGACGATCAAGTTGACTAGCTTGACGACCGGCGACTCGTTGCCCTCGGTGACGAGATCGGAGATCGAGTCGTCCTTCTCATCACTACGCTCTTGGAGCTCCAGCTCGGGATCGTTCATCCCGTCCAGGAGTTCCTGCATCCGCTTGCCGCCCTCGTCGTAGTACTTGGGCAAGGCTTCCTGGATCGCAACGTCGGTCGACAGCACCGGCCGAATGGTGCAGCCAGTGACGATTGCAATGTCGTCCTGCTTGACGATGTCGAACGGATCCGAGACCGCGAGCGACAACACCTTGCCGATTCGTGCCACGGGGATGACCCCGAAGTAACGAGCGCGGTTCTCGTCCAGGACTCCGACCAGGTCGTCAGTGGGGCGCACCTTGCGGACGTCGATCGGTGGGATCCCGGTCTCGCGGGACAACGCCGTGAGGAACTCGCCTTCCTTCAGCTCGCCGGTCCCCAGCAACAGCTGCGTGAGGGTCTGCTTGTCTCCGGCCTTCTCGAGCATCTCGTCGATGACGCTCGCGTCCACGAGTTGATGCCGCGTGAGTACCGAGCGCAAGCGGCGGTTGAACCTGGCGGTGCCCTGCTTCATGGATCGTTACGCCTGCCGCTGGAAGATTCGCTTGAGGTCTTCGGGATCCGTCGAGCGCGACACGGCTTCCTCGAAGCCAATGATCCGCTGCCGATAGAGGTCATGGAGCGACTGGTTCATCGTGCGCATGCCGTGCTTGCCCCCGGTCTGGAGCAGGGATCCGATCTGGTGCGCCTTGTCGTCGCGAATGAGAGCGCGGATGGCGGAGTTGGCGATCAGCATCTCCACTGCGAGGGCACGTCCCTTCCCATCGATGCGGGTTACCAGTTGCTGGGAGACGACGGCCTCGAGCGAGAACGAGAGCTGGGTTCGCACCTGCTGCTGCTGGTGGGGCGGGAAGACGTCGATCACGCGGTTGATGGTCTGGACCGCATCGTTGGTGTGGAGTGTTCCGAGGGTCAAATGGCCGGTCTCGGCCAGGGTCAGAGCCGCGGAGACGCTCTCTTCGTCACGCAACTCGCCGATCATCACGACGTCGGGATCCTGGCGCAGGAGTCGCCGCAGAGAGTCTTTGTAGTTGCGTGTGTCCGTGCCGACCTCTCGCTGGTTGACCAGACAGCGCTTGTTGCGGTGCACGAACTCGAGGGGATCCTCGATGGTAATGATGTGCCCGTTGCGCTCATGGTTGATGAAGTCGATCATGGCGGCGAGGGTGGTCGACTTGCCGCTGCCGGTGGCGCCGGTGACCAACACTAGGCCACGATTGCGCAGGCACAGCTCCTTGATGGTCTCCTCGGGAAGCCCGAGCTGATCGAGAGGCGTAGGCTCCGACGGGATCACCCGAATGACGGCTCCAACCGATCCCCGCTGGAGGAACACGTTGGTACGGAACCTCCCGAGTCCCGTGATGCCAAAGGCCATGTCGAGTTCCAGTTCCTTCTCGAAGCGCAGAATCTGCTCGTTGTCGAGGATCGAGTAGACGATCTTGCGCGACGTCTCCACGTCGAGGATCTCTTCAGCGGTGGGCACGAGACGCCCGTGAACGCGAATCATCGGCGGTGCGCCGCACGAGATGTGAAGGTCGGATCCACCGCGCTCCACGAGTTGCTGCACCAGATCCTCGAGGGTCAACATGGCTCGTTCTCCTGGTTCGCGGCCGACGAAGCCCGGGGGCACCCCCCCAGGTTCGATGCGCCGAAGCACTGACAATCTTTGTCCTGGAAGACTAGCATCGTGGCGAGAAACGAGCCAAAAGCCGGACGCGAGCCCCCCGGTCGGCGCGGACAGGGAACCCGCAACCGGCAGCCTCGAAGCGACTTCGGGTACGCGATGTCGGTGACCCGCGGGCGGCGGCCCGATCGAGTCGATCCGAATCCGGCGACCCGAGTGACCCCGGATCCGCACCGGGCTCCGTCGACGGAGCGGCGCTGGGATGACATCGGGGAGGGGGGATTCGTTCGGGACGCTGTCGCCCCGGGCGGCCAGGCCACCGCGGGGCTTGGCGACCGCCGGGAAGGGGGAGCCAGCGCGGGTGCGGCAAGAATCGCTGCCGACCGCCCAGGCGCGGGTGAATCAGTGCGCGCTGTGGGCGCTCTGCCCCCGCAAGGACTTCAGCACCTGTTCTTGGACGTTTGGAGGCACCTGCTCGTAGTGCGAGAACTCGATCGAGTACGAGGCTTCCCCGCCGGTCAGTGAACGGAGCTCGGTCGAGTAGGTCTTCACTTCGGCTTCGGGCACCTGCGCCCGGATGACTTGCTGAGTCTCTCCGTCTTGGTCCATCCCTTGAATGCGGCCGCGACGGGAGTTCAGGTCGCTGGTGATGTCGCCGAGATACTGGGTCGGCATGTGGATCTCGATGTTGACGATCGGTTCGAGCAAGCAGGGCCGCGCTTCGTCGAACGCCGTCTTGAAGGCTTCGCGCCCAGCGGTCTTGAACGCTTGCTCGGACGAGTCCACGGGGTGGTACGACCCATCGAAAAGGGTGACCTTGCAACCCGTCACGTGGAACCCGGCGAGGATCCCCTGGTCCATGATCTCCCGAATTCCCTTCTCGACCGCCGGAATCAGGTTGTGCGGGATCGCGCCGCCGACGACTTCGTTCACGAACTCGAGCTGCACTTCGGGTGAAGAGGCCTTCTCGAGCCGAATGTGCACATCCCCGAACTGCCCCCGTCCGCCGGTCTGCTTCTTGTGACGGTGATGCGCCTCGGCGGAGCCGGAGATCGATTCCAAGTAGCTCGTCTTGGGGACGTGCGTGTTGACTTCGATGTGGGACCGCCGACTCAGTCGGTGGAGGACGACTTCGAGGTGGAGCGTCGAGCGCCCAGCGATCACGAGTTCGTGGGTCGAAGGGACTCGCTCGACGCGAAAGCACGAGTCCCCCTCGACGAGCTTGTTGAGCGCCTCGCCCATCTTGGTGTCGTCGTTGCGACTCTTGGGCTCGACCGCGAGCTTGACCATCGGCACCGGATGCGGAATCGAAACCAACCGACCTCGGACCGCACCGTCCGTGATCGTGTCGCCGATATGGGGCGTCTCGAGCTTCGGGAGCGCCACGATGTCTCCCGGCACTGCGCGTTCGAGACTCGTCGGGTCCTTTCCTTGCATGCGCAGGATCGTGGTGATGCGATCCTTGTGGTCGCGCGTGGTGTTCAGGACGTGCATATTCGGGGTCATGGTTCCACTGAGCACGCGCGCGAAAGCCAGTTTTCCCACGAACGGGTCGATTTCGATCTTCCAGACCCGCGCCACCAACGGATCGGCCGGTCCGCCGATCGCATTGGCAGACACCGGTTGCCCTTCGCGATCGACCAGCGGGTAGCTCAGGCCCTGATCGTGGCCTGGCGCCAGCTTCGCCAAGGTATCGAGAGTCTTGCGGAGCCCGATTTTCTTGAGCGCCGAGCAGCACAGGATCGGCACCACGGTACCGGCCACCATGGCCTGGGTGAAGACCCGGTCGACCTCTTCGTCGTCGATGGGTTCTTCGGCGAGATAGCGCTCCATCAACTTCTCGTCGCACTCGACGACGGCCTCGACGATCCGCTGGTGCAGCGCCTTTGCCGTCGCCGTACTCGTGAAGTCGTGACCGTAGGTGTTCTCGACCGACGCGAACTCCGGCCCCGACGCATTGGGCAAGAACATGGGCAAACAGTGGGCGCCGAAGATCTCCTGGATCTGTGCCACGACTCGGTCGAAGTCGGCGTTCTCAGCATCCATTCGAGTGATGATGAAGGCTCGCGCCAGCCCGCGCTTGCCCGCCTCGTTGAAGGTTCTGCGAGTGTTCACGCGCACGCCGGCAGTGGCGTCGACCGCGATCACGGCCATCTCCACGGCCGCGAACGCGTCCAGTGCGTTTCCGAGGAAGTCTGGGTATCCCGGGGTGTCGATGAGGGTGACGCGCTGACCGGCCACCTCGAGGAAGCATGGGGTCGCGTCGATGGAGAACTTGCGGGCGCGCTCTTCGTCGTCGTGATCCAGAATCGAGGTGCCGGCGTCGACACTACCGACGCGCTGAGTTGCCTGCGCGGCGTGAAGCAAAGCCTCGATCAGCGTGGTCTTTCCGCAAGACCCGTGACCCGCGATCGCGACGTTGTGAATCGTGTTCTCCATGGCGCACCCTCTCGTCAGCTGCCGGGCGTTGCTCACACCCCGTTCATCAGCGCTCTCTGGCCGGTGGCTCCTGCGTGCAGACCGGCACCGTCCTTTGAGCTACGGCAAGATCATGATCTCCACTCGTCGGTTCTTTCGTCGGCCCTCTTCGGAACCGTTCCCGGCGACCGGCTTCTGGTCGGCGTGCCCGGCGAGACTGCACCGCCCGGGCTCGGCGGCTCCACTCGCCAACAAGGATCGCAGCACGGCCGCCGCACGCGCTGCCGAGAGTTCCCAGTTGCTGGGGTAGCGGTCCTTCACCCGCTTGGGCGGGACATTGTCCGTGTGTCCCTCGACCCGGATCTCGCGCCCCGCGAAGTCGCGCTTGAGGATCGCCGCCAGTCGCTCGAGGGTCTTCGTGCCCGCGGCGGAAACCGCAGCACTGCCCGAGGGGAACAGGATGGCCTGGTCCATGGTGACGACGAACTCGCCGTGGTCGCCACGCCCGGTCGAAACTCCCTCGATGTCGCGAAAGGCATCGGCCGCGGCCGCCTCGAGCGCGGGAGTGAGCCCTGAATCCTCGGGGCGCAGCGAAGCGCTCCGCAGTTCCTGGGCCTCGTTCTGGGCGCGTTCGAGCCGCTGCCGGAGCAGCACCATGCTGTCCTTGAGCCCGTCCTGCTCTCCCTGGCACGTGCTGAGTTCGCTCTCGAGGCGGTTCATGTCACCGATCAGGCGTTCGCGATCGGCTCGATACCAATCGAGCTGACTCTTCAAGCTGGTGGCGCACCCGAGGCCGGATCCCGCCAAGGTGAGGAACAGAAGCAATACCGCAAGGGCGCGCGCGGCGAACGGTGCGTACATGGAGACTCGTACCCCTCTCACGTTCGGTGCCGACGGTTGGCTCCGCTGGGGCCGCCCTCGCTGGTGAAGGCGGGCGGAGGAATGGGTGAAGGATACGGGCAGACTCTAGCCGATGCCCACCTCAAAAGGAACAGCCGGGGTTCTGGTGGCGCCCGGCGTCGGCGCTCGTCGGCGGAGCGACGGGAGCGCGCTCGTCAGCGCGTGCCGGGCTGGAAGAGCGACAGGTACCAGTCGATTCCGGCGGCAACCCAATCGGCCCATAGGATCAGAATCAGGGCCCCGGTTGCCAGGAACGGACCGAACGGGATGTAGGAGGAGCGGGTCGCGACCTTGAGCGCGATGCCGACGACCGACCCCAGCAGGCACGCGATGAAGATGGCGAGCAGGACACCCTTCCAACCGAGTACCGCGCCGAGCAGTGCCATGAGCTTGACGTCTCCGAGGCCCATCGCGTCCTTGCGAAACGCCAGTCGTCCCAGGACTCCCACGCCGTAGAGACTGCCCGACCCGAGCGCCATGCCGAACATTCCGGCGACCAACCGCGTCGACTCGGGACGGTCGAGCCAGGCCGGCACGAACGCGAGGCCCGCAACCATCAGTCCCATCGCGCCGCCGATCGACGCCGCCAAACGCGTGTCCCACCACGTGCGCCGAGTGCCGTCATAGGCCGGGCTGAACCGCCGAAACAGCACCATGGCCAAGATCCCGCCGGCCACCGCGCCGATCGTCGGGGCGAGCACGACCGATCCACCGCTGCCGCGATCGACCGCCGCCAACGCGCGCACCAGGAAGCTGGGCAAGCCCGAGTCGACGGGCACCCCAGGCAACCACCACACCGCCAGGGGGGCCAACGCGGCACCGGTGATGCTGATCGCATCCGGGATGATGCGGTGGTCGATATCGATGAAGGTGACCACGACCAACGCCGCGAACAGGAGCGCCCAGAAGCTCGTCGTCGGCAGCCACTGCATGAGCGGGAGCTCCGGTGATGCCGTTCGCACGACGGCCAGCACGAACAGCGCCGCGGTCAACGCCTCCACGAATGGGTAACGCGCCGGGATCGGACCCCGGCAATCGCGGCAACGAGCCCGCAGCAACGCCCAGGACAAGATCGGCACGTTGTCGAACCAGCGAATCGGCTTGCCGCAGGCCGGGCAAAACGAAGTGCGCGGCTTGGCCACGGACAAGTCCTCGCGCGGCATGCGGTAGATGCAAACGTTGAGGAAGCTCCCGACGCATGCGCCGACGGCAGCGAAGATCGCCGCCAACCCTGGTATCAGCACGATTCTCGCTTTCCCAACTCCGACGCCTGCAGGTGGTCGGCGATGCTGCGCGCCACCTCCGCGACCGACGCGACATCGGTTGCGAGCCGTAGACACGGCTGCAACGCGGCGTAGATCGCCTCGCGATCTCTCCGCTGTGTCTCGAGTTCCTTGGCCAAGGGTTCGGCACTGAGAGCGGGCCGTTCGGTGAGGCTGTCGCGCTCTACGCGCGCCACCAACGCGGGCGTCGCCGCCTCCAACCACACCACCTGCCACCCGCGCAAGGCGGCGCGGGTTCGGGGGTCGATGGGCGCCCCGCCACCGAGCGCAAGAACGCCGACCGGACAGCGCGCGAGTGCGCCGGTCACGTCGCGTTCGACATCGCGAAACACCGCCTCGCCGTCGCCACGCAACCACTCGGCGGAACTACGCCCGGTGCGTTCGAGAACCGCCGCGTCGCCGTCGAAGAAGGGCACCCGGAGCAGCGCTGCCAGGCACCGCCCCACGCTCGTCTTGCCACTCCCCCGCAGGCCAATCAACGCCACCCGCCAATCGGTCACGGCATCGTCTCCCGCTCCGCGTCCACCGAAGGTTCGTCCCGGGATGTCATCGGTCGCGAGCGGGTCCTTCCGGAGACGAAGCGCGCGGTCGGTGCCGAGGTCGTGGGTCGGGTCGGACCGCCAGGGGGTTCGGCGCTACTGCTGACCCAGAACGACCGTGAGCTCGAAGGTGCGTCCATCGCGTTCGATGAGGAGCACCAACAAGTCGGCGGGGCGGCGCCTACTCAAGGTTTCCCGGAAGGTGTCGAGCCCGACTCCGGCGCTCCCGTCGACCTGCAGCAGTCGGTCCCCGACGCGCAGGCCCGCGGCGGCGGCCGGCCCGCCAGCCTCGACACCGACGATCCGAACCGCGCCGTCGGTGAAGGCCTCCTCGAGTTCGAAGCCGACGAAAGGCCGACCCGCAGGAGCGGGTGCCGTCGCCGGCGCGGAAACCGACCGCACCGCAACGATCGAGGGCGCGGCCACCGCGCGCGCAGGGTCCGAGTCGTCGACGGCCGCACCGGAACTGGACTCGGGCGCCGCGGACGGTGCGCCGGCTCCATCACGCCCCCGAAGCGTGCCTTCGAGTTTCACGGTCGAGCCACCGCGCTTGACGTCGACCTTGACGAGATCGCCGGCCTTCAGTCCCTCCATGACCTTGCGTAGGTCGTCCTGGGAGCGGATCTCGGAACCGTTGATCGCCGTCAGGATGTCGTTCGCCCGCAACCCCATCGCTTGCGCACTCGTGCTGGGGATGACCTCGACGATCAGGAGTCCGCCCTCCGCCGCGTCCAAGCGCACGCCGAGAAACGGCGGCACTCGCGGCGAAGGCTCGCCGGAGACGCGGACCTCGGCGGCAGCTCCACTGCGGACGAGCTTCGGACTCGGGCCACCGGGCACGCCGAGCATGACGCGCGCGACCATCTGACCGGAGCCCCGCGTGAAGTGGATCGTCGCGGCCTCGCCCACGCGCCACGACATCAGCGCGGCGCGCAAGTCATCGACCGTCGCCGTCTTGTGGTCATCGACTTGGGTGATGCGGTCGCCGACTTGCACGCCCGCGACGGCGGCGTTGCTGCCGGCGACGACCTCGAGAACGGTCAGTCCCGCGCCCCCGGAGGTCTCGTCTTGAACCATCACGCCGAACGGCACCGAGCTGTTGTTCTTCGGCGGCGGGGCGGGTTCACTCTCGACCCGGCGAACGTCCCGAAGAAGCTTCGGCGCCGTGGCACCGCCGCCGAGTTGGACGATGAACTCCTTCGTCGACTGCTCGCGCTGGTACACGAAGCGGCCGGGTTGCCCGATCTGCCAGTCCTTGATCGCCGCGCGCACTTCGTCGAGCGTCCCGACCTTCTGCTGCCCGAGTTCGAGCAAACGATCCCCGGTACGCATCCCGGCAACCGCAGCATTGCCGCCGTCCGCGACCTCGACGACCACGAGTTGTCCGGCAGAGACCTCTTCGAGAGTGACCCCCAACCGGATGGCCGCTGTGGCCGGAGGCGACGGTGGCGCTGGTGCCGGTGCTGGCGGCGGCGTGGGCTGCTGCCCGCCGGCGATCACGGCGGCGAAATCTGCGCGGTTCGCCAACTCCGCCCGCGCATCCACCCGCACTGGATTGGCCCCTCCGAGCTGCAGGTACCGCAGCTGGATCTTGTCGCCCGGGGCCTTACCGGCGATCTCCTGTTGGAAGTTTTCGCGTGAAGCCGGCTTGCCGCCAATCTCGACGATCACGTCCCCAACCCGCAGGCCGATCGCAGCCGCCGGGCTGTTCTCGACCACTGCGGTCACCGCGAGACAGCGATCGCTGGGCAAGCTCACTCGTTCGGCAACCTCGCTCGTCGGGGGTGCCGTTCCCACCCCCAAGAAGGCACCTTGGGACACCGGCGGAGCCGGCGGGGGTGGTGGTGGCTCGGCAGCGACGACCCCGGGGCGCTCGGGCGGCGCCGGTCGACCGGATTGCAACGCGTTCTTCAGGCGAGCGTTCTCCGCCTCGAGTTCGGCGATGCGTGCGCGCAGACGCTGGTCCTGGGTTCGGAGCGCGAGCAGTTCGTCGAGTTCCTTGGCGAGCTCACGCCGCATCTCGCGCAACCTCTGGTCGACGAGTTCGAGCACGCGCTCGCGAATCTGCTCGTCCTCACTCCGGGCTGTCCCCGCGGCCGTGACTTCGGCCACTTGTGCGTGAGCCCACCCACGACCCCCTGGCGACGCCGGCGAAAGGAGCCAGGTCGAAACGCCGGAAAACGCAGCCAACGAAACCAACGTGAAGATCGCTGCACGGCGGAGCAACATAGGGGGTGGCCTTCCTTCTCGATCCGAGCTCGCGGTACTGGCCGAACCGGGCGTCCGACGGAACCGCGCTCGCTGTAGATTCATCGCGGGCTCGACTGCTGCCGGGATTCTAATCGGCCGATGGCCGATTTCGCAGCCATTTCTCGGTCCCCACGGGCGGTCCCGATCATCGGTTCATGTAGGCACCGAGCGCGCCGATCCCCTCGCGGATCTCATCGAGCGAGCACGAGTACGACAGGCGCGCCCCTTTGGGGTCGCCAAAGGCCTCGCCCGGAACCAGCGCTACGCCCCGCTTCTCGAGCAGTTCTTGGCAGAGAGCCCCGGACGTGGCCGGCCACCCTTCGCGCCCGAGCACCTTGGAGAAATCGAGGAACAGATAGAACGCTCCAGCCGGCGGCGTCAGCGTGATCCCCGGAATCTCCTTCAGGAGCGCCAGCGCCGTGCTTCGCCGCTCGGCGTACTTGGCCAGCTGGTCGGTGAAGAAGCGTTGGTCCGCGGAGCGCAGGGCTGCGACCGAGGCGATCTGCGAGACCGCGGTTGCGTTCGACGCGATGTGCCCTTGCAGCCGGGTCATCCCGTTCACCAGATCTTTCGCGCCGACCGCCCACCCGATGCGCCAACCGGTCATCGCGAAGGTCTTCGACATGCCGCCGACGATCGTGATCCGATCGAGACCGTTGCCGGTGGCGGGACTGACGAACTCGCCTTCGTAGACGAACCGGTCGTAGATCTCATCCGAGAGGATCCAGAGGTCGTGCGCCGCGGCGAATGCGACGAGCTCCTGCATTCGTGCGGCGGAGTAGACGGCGCCGGTGGGATTGTTGGGACTGTTGATGACGAGGCCCGTCGTGCGCGGGGTCACGAACGGCTCGAGGTCGGCTGGGGTCGGCAGGTAGCCGCCCTCGGCACGCAGCAGCACGGGAACGGGAATGCCATCGGCCAGCCGAATCATGTCCGGATAGGACACCCAGAAAGGCGCGATCAGCAGGACCTCATCACCGGGATCCACGACCGACTCGAAGAACTCGGCGCACGCCTGCTTGGCCCCGGAAGTGACGATCACCTGGTCAGCAGCGACGTCGATCCGGCGTGTCCGAGCGAGTTCGTCTGCGATGGCGGCACGCAACTCGGGAACCCCGGCTACCGGCGTGTAGCGCGTCCAGCCGTCGCGCAAAGCCTTGATCCCGGCTTCGACGATGAAATCAGCGGTGCCGAAGTCGGGTTCGCCGGCACCGAAGTTGTAGATCTTGCGCCCCTCGGCCTGCAGCTTGAGCCGCAAGTTGTTCACCGCAAGCGTGGCCGACGGCTCGATGGTTCGAACGTGCTGACTGAGCATGAAGTCCCTCTCGCGCTGGACCGGACCCACCCGAACGGCCAACGCCGCACGGGCCTGGGGCGGCGTTTTAGCCGGATTCGCGTGCCCGGGCAAAGAAGTTGGCGTCAATCCGTGGGTGCCTGGGGCAAGAGATTACCCGTTGACACGGTGGCGGCGGCGTCTAAGATTCCGCGCTTCTGTGCCGAGGTGGCGGAATTGGCAGACGCGCTAGGTTGAGGGCCTAGTGAGCCCTAGGCTCATGCGGGTTCAAGTCCCGCCCTCGGCACCATTAATACTCTTAATCCTCTCCCGTCCTCGATTCACTCCCGTCCTCGATACTTTCTCGCCCTCGATCCTCTCCCGTCCTCGATACTCTCCTCTCCTCCGGTGGCTCGCCCGGCTGTCCATCCCGCGCTGAGCCGACTCCCCAACGACTCACCGTCGACGCTTCCCGGATCCCCGCCGGTTTCGGCTTCGTGACGGTGCCAACGCCCCGAAACGAACCTTGCCGGGGAGCTGCGACCGCGTCAGTCCCGTCGCCGAACGGCCAAACGACCCCGGCCGGCGCGCCCGGAGCGCCCGCCGAAGCGCTCGCCCGCGACTTGGCCCCCGCCCCGCGGTCCTTCGAGTGAAACTGCCCCACGAGTCGTCTCCGGGAGCGTGTCGGCGAAAACCGGATCGTTCCGCTTCCCTGCGCCGCGCCTCCGAATCGACGTCGCCGGCGGCCGATCGTTGCGGGGACCCGCTCGAGAGAGCTAGACTTGGGAAGAGACGCTCGGCCAATTCGTCTCCGATCCGAGTAGCCGGGCCTTATCACGGAACGGAACCCATGGACGACGCCGCCCAGCCCTTCATCGTCGACCTCGAGCCTGGCAAGAAGGCCGTGTGCGCCTGCGGACGCTCTCGGAGTCGGCCGTGGTGCGACGGCAGCCACGCCGGTACGGGTACCGTGCCGTACGTTGTGGTGATCGAGAAGGCGCGCCGGGTGGCGCTCTGCGGGTGCGGCCGCTCTGCCAAGCCGCCGTACTGCGACGGATCTCACAACCGATGAACCGAGACCTGGCGATGTTGTTGTCCGAGCCGAAGATCGACGCGGGGTTCGCGACCGCCCGAACTCGGATCGACGCACGCGAGAGTTCCGCGTCGCGCCGAGCCGGGATCCAATGCGGCCGCGCGGCGAAGTCTCCAAGCCTCAGGGGCAGTTCGCACTGCTCCGACACAGAAAGTTCGAAGTCGATCCCTTGACGCGCGCATCGTCTCGCATCCCACTCCGCGGAATCGGCCTCCGGCTACCGGTGCGCCCCATCGTCTACGGGGTTGGGCTCGGCGCCGCGATCGTCGCCTTCGAGAAGCTGGGGCGTGCCAGTCCGCACGACGGCGTCGACTTGCTCGGGATCTTGGGCGTCTTGGCCATCGTTCGCATCACGGCCTTGGTGCCGGCGTCGTTCGTCCCCTGGAGAGAGAACCTCGTCGGTTGGTTGCGAGTGCGCGTACTCGAACTGCGTAGCCATTTGCGCCACAACGTCGGCATCGACTTGCGGGGCGACGTTCGCACCGAAGGCCGTCCCGTTCCGTTGTTCCGAACCGCGAGCGGCGTGGGGTGGGTGTTGCTCGCCGTGGTCTTGGCACTTCGGGGCTACTTCCCGGATCGAGCCCGCGAGCTGCTGCTCAGTGGTAGCGCGACGGTCTACTACGTCTTCCTGTCGGCGCTGTGGGGCATGCTGCTCCTCGGCATCGCCGTGAGCGTGGTCGTATCGTTCATCTTGATCCACGACCTCCTGGTACGACGGCGCATCGCCTCGGCCCGCGGTCGTAGCCGACTGACGATCCTGCTCACCGCCCTCTACTTCGCGAGCATGCTCGGCGTCGGCCACCTCGTCGGCTATGGCTGGGGAATCTGGCTCGGAGCCGTGGCCTTGCTGCTCGCCCACATGTTCCCCAAGAGACCCGAAGGCAAGCCACTGATCGCCCTCGTCAAGAATCGCCGGGGTGAGGTGTTCTCGGTGCCCTTCTCTTCCTTCGTACGCCAAGCCAACACGTGGGTGTGTCAGGGCGTGATCGCGCTCGGCCTGGTCGCGGGCGGAGGTGCCTACCCCGGATCGGGGCAAACCGAGTTCACCTTGGCCCTCGGTGCATGCTTCCTGTGGGTCGCTGCACCCCTTCTCGTCACGGTGTTGGCGCGCGGGCTCCACCTGTTCTGGGGGCAGCCATTCCTGTCGTCCCCGTCCGGCGCCCGGCTCAAGACGGTCTGGCTGCTGGCGACCGAGGAGGGTCTCGCTGCGCAAGTCGATCTGCCAACGATCGAACGCCGCCTGCGCGTTGCGGAGTGGGCCATCGTCTGCTCACCGTCGTCACCGCCGACGAACTCCGCCGACCTCGTCCTCGAGCTCAGCGACTCTCCCGAGACGTTCGCGTGCCAGGAACTCCCCGGCGATACGCCAGTGATCCAGGTTCGCTCGAAGGAACTGGCCGAACTCGATTTCCCGAAGCGACTCGACCGGTGGGACCACGTCTGGAAGCGAAGGCGGCTCTACCGCCGTCTGCGCCGCCTGTTCAAGATCGCGTCGACGCGCGTGTTCGAAAAGGGAACCGGCTTCCTGTTCGCGCCGCACTACTGGTTCGTGGTGGGACTCACCCGCGACGAAGACGAGGATGGACTGAGCTTCGAAGACACTTCGGACGGCTGCATCGGTCCCCCCTACCGCGAGGTGTTCGGAGTGCGGCTCAGGCGGTACCTCCGTGAGCTGTTCGAGTCCCTCGAGGTCGACGTCATCTTCATCGAGGATGGAGTGGGCTATCGTGGCCTCAAACGCGTGCTGTCGGTGATGTTCGAGATCTACGACGTCCACGGCGGCCGCGCCCGCGCGGAAGACCGCCACTTCATGGGGCTACCAGGCCTGAACGTCCACGTGGATGACTTCGGCCTCGACCGCGAGCGACACCCGATTCCCGGCTACCCGGAGCCCGAGTACGAAGGCATCGGTCGCGCGCGCGTGCTGGTCATTCAGAAGGAACGCGGCGGCGGCGACGAAGAGGTGCCGCCCGTGCCGCCGGTGGACGAGGAAGAGGACTGGAACTGGCTGCGCGACGCGCTGCAAGGGATCGCGCCCCGGTCGCCAGTCGTGCGGAGCCTGTCCTAGACCCCAATCAAGCGCACTCCGCGATCGCCTCACCCACGAACGCTCGCGTTCGGCTGACTTGCTTTTCGGTCGCGAGCTCGGCAGCCTGCTCGGCACATTCTCGGGAAACGCAGCGCCTGGTCTTGGCAGCGAACGCGACGCGCGACGAGCGCTGCCGGCGATCTGCCGGACCGCAACAACCCTCGGCGACTTCCAGCACGCCCTGCAAGAAGGACGACCTGACCCCATGACCCGCGACAAGCTCCTGCCGTGCGTCGAAGTCACGACCGGCGCAGATCCCGCCGCCTGCGTCCTATGGCTCCACGGACTCGGCGCCGATGGTCACGACTTCGAGCCCATCGTCCCCCACCTCGGGCTGCCGCCGCACCTACCGACCCTCTTCGTCTTCCCCCACGCGCCCCCGCGACCGGTAACCCTGAACCGCGGTATGGTGATGCGCGCATGGTACGACATTCCCGGCCTCGAACTCGACCGCGGTACCGACGAGATCGGGATTCGGGAATCCGCCGAGCACATCGAGCGCTTGCTGGCCGCACTCGCAGTGCGCGGCTTCGCCTCGGAGCGAACGGTGATCGCCGGTTTCTCCCAGGGTGGTGCCATGGCCTATCACGTTGGACTGAGGCACGCAGCACGCCTCGCCGGGATCCTGGTGCTGTCGGCGTACCTGCCGCTGGGGGATACCCTCGAGGCAGAGGCGGCGCCGGCCAATCGCTCGACACCGATCCTGCAGTGCCACGGGCGCTACGATACGGTCGTACCCCAACGACTGGGTGAACGATCTGCCGCCCGAGTGCAAGAACTCGGGTACTCCGTCGAGTGGCGAAGTTATGCGGTCGAGCACTCGGTCCACCCGCAAGAGATCGCCGACATCGGACGTTGGCTCACCGACCGCCTGTCCCGCTAGTTCTTGGTTCCCGCATGAGGTGCATGCCGCGCCCCGTCGCGCGGGACGCAAGTCTCAGTCGTCGAAACTATCGCTCAGACTGTGACACAGGTCGCAGGAGATCTGCTGACCCGCACGGACCACAGCGAGAAGGTTGCCATTTGCACCACGCAGTTCGCGGTCGACCGGTGTCACTGAAAGTCGTGTCCCGCGGTGATCGACACCGTGGCAAGGCGCGCAGCTGTCTCCCTGGCTTTGGTTCTGAGCAAAGGTCTTGTGCCAGCCACCACTCGAGCGGATCCAGTTCGGATCGTTGATCGGGTGCATGCCGTGCGGGCCACCGAGGGTGCCGTTCGGGAAGCTGTTCGGAAGGTGACAAACGGTGCATTCGCGGATCGGCCCCGCATACCCTTGGAGTCGACGCGACAGCACATTGTCGTTGGCGTCAGGGTCGGGATTCGGCCAGATCGCGTGCGGACTGCCATGGCACGCTTCACAGGCGACACCGGCGTGCCCGTGGCTATTGCGGTAGATCGTCCCCGGGTTCTCCGCAAAGCGCGGGTTCGCGGCCAACAGCGGGACCGCCGCGGGATCCGCGATCTCATGCGCGAATCGCCGCAGCATGCTCGCGGGACCGGGGCTCACCGCGTCGCCCTGGTGACAAGACTCGCACCGCGGCTCGTCCCGCCACGGCAGCCGAGTCCGCAACTGTCCGTTGTGATCGAAGTCTCCTGCGAACACCCCGCCGGTCGCAAGCATGTCGCCGTGGCAGTGGCTGCACTCCAAGCCCGCAGCGAACATGGCACCGCGAAAGCACTGAGTGATCTTGCCCGGATGACAGGTGAAGCAGTTCTGCTCCATCGTCACCGCCGGATCGAGTGGATCGACCGGAATCAATCGCGCTTGTCCGGCCCCGAGCACCAAGGGCTGGAGCGCATTGCCACTCCCATCGCGCAAGAGCTCACCGGTAGCCGAGTTCACGGTCATCAGTCCATGGTAGGCGTGCATCGCCGAAGACAGGGTCGATCGCAGGGGATCGCCGGTGAGCGCACCGCCGGTTGGCTCTTCGAGGGCGTACGAGTTGTGGCAGCTCGCACAGAGGATTGGCGCGCTTGCGAGCAGCTGGGTCCCGTGGCGCAGGTCGTGCAGACGCAGAATGTTCTCCTTGGCCGCGGTCTCGATCTGCACGCGGCTCGCCCCAGACGGTGCGTCCACGAAACCTGCGGCCGGACGCGCTACGGGGTCCGCTCCCACTTCGCCGCGGACATGGCAGTCACGACAATCCACCTCGGTGGAGACCGGCACCACCGCATCGATTGCCGCGAGCACGGTAGCCGTCCCACTCTCGCGCGCTTGCACCCGCATCAGGGGGAACGAGTTCATCCGCCCGAAGTCGTCGATCGCAGCCATGGGGATTCCCTCGGCGGTGAACCAGTCGGTGTCGGCCCGGTACTGGGAGAACGGCTGGGGTTCGTTGAGCGTGTAGGGACCGGTGATGCCCGGCATGTGGCGCCCTACGCCACCGGGGTTGTGGATGGTGGGCAGCCCCTCGTCGCGCGGAGGATTGAGTCCCCCGAACAAGGCGGCGACCACGGTGGGTCCCGGTGAGATCGGATCCCAGAAGTCGGACTTCCGAATCGTCGACAGGTCGGCGGGCGCGCCCACCGGCAGGTTGCTGCTGGTGGAGTTGATCGACGGGGGCTCGAGAAGCGCGTCACCAACTACGGGATCGACGGGGTTCGCGGCCCCGGAGTACACGAGCTGCACTGCGGCATCATCGAGGAGCTGAGGCGGATCCCCGCGCGCGACGACGATCGCGTTGAGCGTATTGAACGGCGGCAAAATGCTGAACGGTACCGAGGTCAGGTCCGCGCAGTGCATCCCCAGGTCGTTGAACGCCAGCACCGCGTGCGTCTGTTGGGTGGGATCACCGGGGACAGGTTGCTCGCTGACCGCTGGCAAACCGGACAGATCGGGGGCTTGTCCCACGACGACGGAAACGAACGCGCGCCCGCGCAAGCCCGCGCCATCGGTTACGGTCAGTACCACGCGGAAAGCCTGACCGCCGACATCGAACACCACGGTCTCGGCGAACGAGACATCGCTCAGCGCTTGTCCGAGGGCAGTGCTGTCCACCGCCCCGCCGAAGTGCCAGGCAACTTGCAGCGGCGTGCCTTCGGGGTCATGCGCAACGCCGACGAACGTCACCGGCACCCCCAATGCGATGGGGCCCGGTGGCGGCGTGATCGTGCAGGTCGGGGCGAACTCCGGCGGGCCGCAAGTCGAAGGTGCGCTCTGAACCGTGCGAGTCGCGACGTCCCCCAAGCTCTCGGCGCGGACGACGCAAGGGATGAAGAGCGGATTGAACCAGTCGAAGCTCCACTGACCATTGCCGCTCACGACCCGCTGGGCTATCACGTACCCCGACTCCTGGTCGCGGAGCACGACCACGGCTCCGGCCTGTCCATGGCCCTCGAATTCGACGAGGTCGTCCAGGGCGTTGTCCTCGTTCTGGAAGTGAGCCAGCGTGATCGTCAGGACCCCGGGGCCCACGACATCGCACGGGATGGAGTCTGCCGTCGGGTCCGAGCCCGCCCCGGGAAAAGGCGGAGGTGGAGGCTGTCCTTGGCCGAACAGGAACCCGAGAAGATAAATCGGGTCCGAGACGTTCAGCGCACCGTCGTCGTTGACGTCCGCACTGTCTTGACAGACCGGCACCGGGCCGCCCTGAAAGAGGTAGGCGAGAGTGAACACGACGTCTGCCAGGTTGGTGGCCGCGTCGCCGTTGGCGTTGCCACGAACGAACGTCTGCGCGGGCGCGGGCACAGCGCAGAACAAGAGGAGGGACATCGCTACAGCGAGCGTCGACATCAGCCTGGGTGTGCGCATGGTTACCCTCCGGAATCGTCGTCGTGAAGTTGAATGAAGGACCCGACGGATGGGCGGAGCAACCTCGTCGCCAATCGACCGGTCCCGCTCGGGCAACGCTGCACTTTGCCAAAACTCGGACGCACTGGCGGCGCACTTTCTCAGCCATGAGACTGGGTAGAGCGGCGAGGCGGACGTTGCTTGCGGATGCGCAACCGGTTCAGCGGCGACCGCGGAAGGAGCCGCGGCTGTAACCC
>JBFWWP010000039.1:0-45277 GCA_050246115.1 Planctomycetota bacterium | reverse complement strand
GCAACTGCACCGTCACCTTGGGCGTGGCTTCGATCCCCGCCGACAAGGAAGTCGGCGTCTGCCCGACCACCGTCACCGTCGCGCTCCAGCCCGATCAGTCGTTCCTCGACGCCGACTTCTGCGTCCGGCTGCGTGATGTTTGCTCTGGCGTACTCGAGGTCCTCTGGGATCTCGACCTGTGCTACGCGGGCAGCAGCTACAACGAGTTCACGCCCGCGGTCACCGGTGTATGCCAATCGTTCTTCGACTCGGCGACGACCGTCTATCGCGAGTCCGGGTCGCACTCGTGCACGGATGATCGCAATGGTCAGCATGGCCGTGCGATGTGCGTCAGTGCCTCCTCGAGTTCGACCTTCGTCCCGGATTCCTCCAAGGCGGTTCGGTTCTCGGTCGACGTTCAGGGTGACGGCAAGCTCCTCTCACTGAGCTTCTGGGAGCTTGCGCCGAACAACTACCTGTACTCGTCGGGGTCCAGCAACTCGACCCAGTCCGGCGCCAACAACGAGCCTCGACTCTTCGGAGTGCGTGTGCTCCGTGATGGCGTCGTGATCTTCTCGGCTACCAACTTGCCGACGGACTACGCTTGGACGCTCAAGGAGTTTCCGTTCTCCGGCCCGGACTTCATGGTGTCCGGCGGCAGCGCGACCTTCGAGTTCGAACTCCTCGCGTATGCGCCGATCAACCCATGGTCCAGCAGCACTTCGGTCTGGGATCTCGACGACATCAAGGTCGAGTTCTGCTGCACCGACTGCGACGGCGATGGGACGCCCAACACCGCCGAGTCGGATTGCGACGGCAACGGCATCGCGGATGACTGCGAGTCCTTTGCGGACTGCAACGGCAACGGGATCCCCGACGCCTGCGACATTGCGGACGGGACCTCGACCGACGTGGACGGCAACGGGATTCCCGACGAGTGCGCGAAGATCACCTGCATCGAGGCCGCTCAGGGAGATGGCATCGTAACGAGTGACAACCACGCGATCTGGCTCAGCTTCGGGGGTAGTACCACGAAGACCTTTGTCTTCGATCCCCCGGCCGAGCTTCACGAGTTTCCGGACGGGACGGCTTGGCTGACCGGCGTTGCCCATCGCAAGGACAACCCGTCGCAGCAACTCGTCGTCGACGTGAACTTCAGCGGTCGGTTGAACCCCGGAGACCCGGGTCACGCCCCGAGCGGCAGCCCGGCGATCAGTTCGTCGTCACCGGCCCTCGCCAGCAATGGTGGTGCGGCAGTTCCTGGCAATTGGTACTACTACGTGGAGACGACCGGAACCTTCACCGGCGCGGGGTCCCTCGACGGGCTCGTCGTTCAGGTCTCTCGCCGCGGTCCGGCGTTCCAGGTAGGAACCGGTGCCAACCAGAAGAACATGCACTTCGGGGCGTCGGGGTGGCTCGATCTCACGACCCTGAGCCAGCCCAACAGCGGCTCGTGGTACCCGTGGGATTTCGAAGGCGACTTCAACCTCGACTTCGTCATTTGCGAAGCCGAGGGCGCTGACAACTGTTCGGAGGCGACCGACCTCGAGTGCTGCCTCGGCAAGGTAGACTTCGACGTAACCTACGCCTCGACGGACGGTAGCTCGTCTTCGACGTGCCACTACTTCAACAATGGCCAGGTCTACAACGACGTCTGGTATCGGTGGACCGCGCCGTGCGACGGCGACTATCGATTCTCTACGGTCGGACTCACGAGTGTCGACACCAAGATCGCAGTCTATGAAGACGGTCCGTGTGGTTCCCTCGGGAGCCCCGAAGCGTGCAACGACGACGCTTTGGGGACGTACCAGTCGGTCGTCAACATCTGGGCGCCCGCCGGTACCACCTTCTTGATCCGATTGGGGACGTTCTACTCCAACGCGGATGGGGACGGTCAAATGTCGATCAGCGTGGTGACGCCACTCTGCATGCCAACGGCCTGCGGTAACTAGCGGCGATTCGAGACCCGAAGCAGGCGCCTGGCGCGCTTGGGTTTGGGTCAGACGCCAACGCGAGGGCACCCTGTGGATCTTCCGATCTACAGGGTGCCCGCTCTCTTTCCGCGGAGCCCGCGACCTTCTCGGGAAGTCGAAGTGAGCAGTTCCTCAGCGAGGGTTCAGACGCGCAGGCAGTTCGCCCAGCCGCAGCAACGCATGGAGCCGATTCGCCTGTTCCACCGCAGCTTCCCCTTCCAGCAGAATCATCACCGGCCGCACTAGTCTTCGGTCGACATCGACGATGGCCTCCACCTGGCCATCGACGACCAGAGCGAGTCCCCGGTCGACCGATAGGGCGCAGATCCGCTCCAGTTCGTCGCCTTGGGCGGGCGCCACGTCGAACCCCACTCGCGCTCGTTCCGGCGCGAGGTCGGAGCGATAAGCGCCGTCCACGGCCAACGGGTCGAGGCGGTACCCTTCTCCTCGCTCGACGAGAATGGGCTGGCCCTCGTTCAGCGAGCCAGCGGCCCCGACGAGGTACCCCCGGTCAGCAGACGCCGCAGCCTCCCCGCTCGCCAAGACGTACAGCGCCAGCGCTCCCCGATACGCCAGCACCGCCCGTACCCGGGCCAGCGTCGATGCCGACAGCGTGGGGAGCGCGACGTCGACGCCGGAGTCGCCGACCCGCGTGACATTGGCGGAGTCGACGCCCTCGTTCGCCAGCCTTCGCTGCAGAATGTCGATGACCTCGTGCCACTGCGCGTCCGAAAGGGGCGCCGCTTCCGGCGCCAATGCGTAGGAAAGTACCGTCATCACCCGTTCGCTCGCGAGCGCCTGGATGGTGGCGGACGCCGGACCACGCCGTGGCAGGTCGTGTTGGCAACCCGCGAGTCCGCTGGCGAGAACCCACCCTACGGCCGCGGCCATGGCGGGCGAAACGAGACTTCCTCCGGCGCATCTTCCCATCATGTCGAGCCTCCCGGTGAACCTGGGGACCGCCGTGCGCGACGCTGCGCGCGGCAAACCCATTCTTCGACCGCGTCGAGACGGCACTTGAGGGAACGACCACCGGCAACAGCGGCTCAACGAGCAACAGAGTCGGTCACTCGCGCGGCGAGAGCTCTTGGAGTCGCAGTTCGTGGCGCTCCACGACGCGACCCTCCTCCGCCCGGAGTTCCAGCGTCACGCGCGCGCCGGCCGGTAGCCACGAGATCTCGATCGCCCCGTAGTTGGGTTCTCCGTAAGGGTCTCCGAGGCGATGCGGGTTGAACTCCTCGACGCGGCCCCGTCCACGATTCAGACTGCTCGAGGTCACGTCATAGAGTGGATAGCCGAGTCCCGACTCGTTCGCATCGAGGCGGGAGACTTCGCCGTGATGACGATCCCCGCTGATCACGATGACGCCGCAGGCCCCGGCCTCGCGAATGGCGCCGAGGAACCTGTCGCGTTCCCGAGGCAGGTTCCCCCAGCACTCCCACCCGTGTCGGTCCGACACGAACTGAACGCTCGACGCGATGATGCGAACCTCCGCGGGCACTCGCAGCTGCTCCACCAGCCAGGCCCACTGAGCAGCGCCGAGCATCGTGGCCGCAGCCGAGTCGCTCGGTCGGTACGGCCCATGCCCCGACTCCCGCTGCTCCGCCAGCGCCAAGGAGGACCGATGGAACCTCGTGTCCAGCAGAATGAACTGAACCCGCCTGGGCTCGTCGCCGACGACTTCGGCGTGATACACCCCTGCGCGTTGGCGCCGTGGCGACTCTGCGGCTACCTGCAGGAAGTCGAGAAATGCGTGTTGGGACTTCAGCTTCGCAGGGAACTCGGCGCCCGCGTCGTTGGCTCCGTAGTCATGATCGTCCCAGGTCGCGAACCATCGCGGAGTCTCGGTCAGCAGCCGCGCGAACTCCGGCCGCGCCAGCTGCTGCGCATACGTACTGCGCAGCGCCGCGTCATCCTCGGTGTCCGCGTACACGTTGTCGCCGAGGAGCACGAGCACATCGGGCCTGGAAGCGAGCAGCGCCGCGAGGACGGGTGCCGGCCGGTTCTGGTCCAGACACGAACCAAAGGCGATCCGTAGTCCGTCCGCCGCGCGTTCGGCAGACACCTCCGGCCCCTGCACCGCCCCACCCGGCTCCTGGCAACCGGCCACCGTGAGTACGCCACAGGCGATGCCACAACGGATCCACGCCGACGCGACCCACCGAAGCCGACGCGCGCGCACCCGACATTCGATTCCCCAGCGCTCGCTCCTCCAGCCGCAAGTCATGCTCGGCTCCTCTCCTCGGCATTCGACCGAGTCCCTTCGCGCCCCGGCCCGCCTTCCCGCGTCGAGCGGGCGAGCGAAGCTCGCGGCGGGCCCGGCCCCTCGCCGCGGGCAGTCGGCCCACGTTACATCTTGCCAAGGCTCTGGAGAATGCCTGAAAGCGCTCGCGGCGGCGATCGCCTGAACCCTGCCCGAATACGTCACCGAACTTCAGGGCCAGAGCACTCGGGCGTTAGCCGCGGCAGGCAATCGTTTTCGGGTGAAGCGACCGCGGCTTCGCGGCGGTCGCGAAGGGCTTTTGGAGAGCCCGCTTGGAGAGAATCTAGGCCCGAAGCAAGCGCGACGTGCGCTTGCTTCGGGGCTCTAGGGCTCCGAATCCGTCCAGCGGGAAGCCATCATGGCCACGCTGGATTGGCTCCTTGGTATCGCGTGTGGTCGAGGCCAGGTCAAAGCACGCTTGGGCCAAGCTCGAGACCCAACCCACCTACCGGCCGTCGATCGTCTCATAGGTCGAGGCACGGGCGCCCTGACTCATCCCTCGAAGCGGCAAGTAGACGGTCAGGGTGGCGTCGAGTAGTCTCTGAGACTGGCGTCCGCTTCCCCGATCTCCTGACGAACCGGAACCACCTACGCGGCGCTTGGTGACACCGTGACACGTCACGGCCGAGAAGGGAGCACGAATGACGCGGATCCTCGGGAACGCTGGACTCGCCGCAGTGGTCTCCTCACTCGCGATAGGTCTCAGCTTCGGTCAAGACCCAAACCTGACCCTCCGCGTTGGTGACGCTTCGGGTCAAGGCGGGACGACGATCGCCACCACCGTGTTCTTCGACAACATCGGGCTCGCGCCTGTGGCTGCCTGGTCGTATGGCGTGTGCCACGACACCGCAATCCTCACCCTCCTGTCTGCGAACGATAGCGCGCTGGTGCAAACCATCAACGGTGGCGCTGCGCCGGGGTTCGGATCGACCACTCACTTCGTGGAGGGCGCGACCCAGGGTATCGTGATCGACCTGTTCGGAGTGAACGATCTCCCACCGGGAACCGGTCTTGCGTTCCTGGAGCTCGAGTACGGCGCAGACCTGCGTCCGAGGGCCGGCGACCCAACGACGCAGACCGAGTTGCGCATCTGTGACTCGCTCGGTAGTCCTGCGGTCAACGCTGTCATTGTCGTAGACACTGCCGCGATCACGCCGACGACGACGTCAGGTACCATTCGAGTGTTCGGCCCGGACGGCCCACCCTTTGTCGCCTTCGGGGAAACGGTCCAAGTCTTGGTGTCGGGCACGACGGCTTCGACTTCGACCGTTGCCGTCGGGTTCGGGTACCGGGATCCAGACCTGCCAAACGACGGCCCCTCCGACACCCAAGGCTTCACGATGTTCGTGAATCATTCGGGGAGTCTCCTGACCGTGGACGATCTCCGTCCGGTCGGCTCCCTGACCACGATCAACGGTGGCATGGGCCCGATGTTCTTCACCCCGAACCTGAACCCGGGCCCCGGTCCGGGATGGGGTCTGGGTGTCATCTACAATCTGTCGAACGACGTCTTCATCCAGTTCAGCCCCGTGGGTGAGCGGATCGTCGAGGCAAGCTACTCGTTCGACAGTAGTTCGCTCATCGTCAGTCCCTGCTCGTCGCAGTCCGTAGTGGTAGAACTCGACTGGGCGCCGAGCATCGGAACACCCACCTTCTCGAACGTCGTCGTGGTGAACAACGCTTCCGTGTCGCCGATCTTCGAGAATGGCCGCGTCGAAGTCACGATCTCGTGCGCCCAGCCGGCCGCGTTTCGCCGAGGCGATTGCAACGATGACGGGCAGGCCGACATCGCGGACATCGTGGCCAGCATCGGGTTCGTCGCGGGCTCCCTCGCCTTCGCCGCAACATGTCCGGCGGCCTGCGATGCCAACGATGATCGACACAACGATGTCTCAGACGCCGTCTACCTCGCAGCCTACGTCTTCCTGAACGGAGCTTCGCCCGCGCCACCGTTTCCGTGGTGTGGCCAAATGCCCGGCGTCGACGACACGAGCTGCGCCTTCCAAAGTTGCCCATAGCCATCCGCTGACGCGCCCTTGGCCACGGCGAACTCGAGCAACGACGGTTGCCGTGGTGCGCTACGAAGGTTCGAAGCCCACTCGTTTCAGGAGCGTGACCTGCGACTCGAGCTGCGATCGCTCCCAAGGGAAGACTTCGCCGAGGTAGCTCTCGATCCCCTGGGTCCCTCCGAGTTGGCCCGACGCGTACAGCGAGCCCAGGGTCCAGGTTCGCGGCCACTTCTTCCACGACAGCAGCTGAAAGGTCCGAGCCGCCTCGCGCTTCTTTCCCTGTGCGATCAGAAGCGCGCCGAACAGAAAGTTGGCCATGTTCTTGTCCGTGCGGTGGTCGCCACGCTCCAAGAGAGGCTGGAGCGATCGGATCACCCGCGCCTCTTCCCCCCTTGCGAGCGCAAACCACGCGGTGTGCTCGCGCGCGAAGGTGTCGCCCGGCGTCAGCGGGCGGAGAACGTCGAACAGCTCGCGATCCAGTCCCAAATCGTGGCATGCCCGAGCGACCCACAGGCGCGCACTGTTGAAGATCCGGTCGGGCACACCCGGCTCTGCGCTGGCAATGAGC
Source organism: Planctomycetota bacterium (assembly GCA_050246115.1). Classification (GTDB taxonomy): domain Bacteria; phylum Planctomycetota; class UBA8108; order UBA1146; family JAJFFE01; genus JBFWWP01. The sequence goes on along the minus strand of JBFWWP010000039.1, from coordinate 38,485 downwards.
TGCAGGCCGGCCTCTGGAGAACCGTCCAATGCGACGAGCACCACCGAGCAGAGCTGCTCGACCCGCTCGAAGCGCGCGCGCTGATCGGGGCCCTGCGAGTGGAGCGCGGCGGAGAAGTGGCGCAGGCTGATCGCCGCGCGCTCCCGATCCCCGAGTTCGGCCAAGGCGAGCACCACGTCGGCGAGGTGGTGGGGCCGTAGCGCAGTCGTGCTGGCGAGAGCACGCGCGGTGGCCTCGATGCCGTCGCCGCGACCGACCCAGAAGTCGAAGTACAGCTTGGCCTCCGCGTGACTGACCGGGTCGTTCTCGCGGAACCGTCCACGACCCGTCAGGAAGGACGGAGTCTCCCACTCGCTTCGGACCTGGTTGACCAGTTCGCGCACGACTCGCCGACCCCAGGTGCTCATGCAATGGTCGATCGCGAGCGGAACGAGTCGTGCGACCCACGTGCGCTGATCCGGATCGAGCGCATGCAGTCGTCCCAAGAGCCACTCGTGGACCGTGCGGAGGTACGGATCGTCCTCGAACTGTTCGAGCGCTTGCGCCAGCGCGTCACGCTTCTCCGCGGCGTGGCCTTGCTCGCCAGCAACCATGGCTCGCCCCAGAGCGGTGAGGCACGACTCGTTCGTGCGGTGCTGGTCGACGAAGGACTCCTTGGCGTCTTCGAGCAGCACAGCGCGCAGTTCGGGCTCGAGTTCCTCCCGAGCCAGGTCGAGCGCACACAACCCTGCCCGAAATCGCGCGAGCCGCCCCTCGCGACGACCCGGATGGCTCGCCGCGATCCGCTCGTACTCGCTCCGCGCTTCGTCGAACAGACGACGATTGTAGAACGCGTCGGGCACCGCCAAGCACGACACCATCGTGTCCGTTCCGAGCGAATAGATCCGCAGTCCGCGCAAGCGTACGCCCGGGCCGCGGCCGGTGAAGCCGACGTTGCCCCGCGACAGCGGAATCGGGTCGCTGTAGGCGTAGATCTCGTCGCCATCGAGCGTCAACGAGATGCGGTCGTGCTGACGCCTCGCAACCACTCGATACCAGACTCGAGGCTCGAACTCCGGGCTGCGTGCGCCAGCGACGTCACGCCCTGACCGCAGGAGCGAAAGCAGGCGCCGACGCCCCGGAACCACGGTGAGGTCGTACCCCTCTTCAATGCGGCCGTGCTGTCCCAGAGAGGTGTTCAACCAGATGGAGAGTTCGTTCGTGCCCCGCCCGAGCATCAACTCGAACTCCACTCGCAAGTCATCCCCGAACGCTTGGAGGCAGAAGTACCGAAATGGCTGCTCGCTCCCCCGAGCGTTCAAGACCAGATCCCCGCCCTGCTCGTAAACCTTGCCGTCGGCGATTCGCCACTGGCTCGCGTCGCGTGCCTCGGCACGAAGTTGCCATGAAGCGCGTCCTTCGACGGCATGGGCCACGTCGCGCGAGAACGGCGTGACCCCGGAGTAACGAGCACCAGGATCGAACGCGAGCGCTTTGAGAACGACGTCGCTCAACGGGGAGGGGATGCCGTGACCGGGACGAATCGAGTGCGGCGCGCGGGGCGCGGATCGCATCGCCAGCCGCAGATCGTTCACCGTGGTGGCCGCCCACGGCGGTCGCAGAGTCAGTAGCTCGAAGAGCATGATGCCGAGCGAGAACACCTCCGTCGTCGCGTTCGCGACTCCGTCGAACTGTTCGGGGGCCATGTACCCGGGTGTCCCCACGAACGCGTACTTGCCCGACTCGTCTCCGGCGAGGCCAACGAGGGTCGGCGGTGATGGCTCCAGCAACAACGAACTGCTACTCGCGGGTCGATCCAAGGTGTCCGCGGCGACCCCCTCGGGGAGTTCCACCACTCGCGCCATGCCCCAGTCGAGGATCAGCACCTCCTCGAACGGACCGATCATGATGTTCGCCGGCTTCAAATCGCGATGAATGACGCCGCGCGAATGCGCGTAGGCCACTGCGTTCGCGGCCTGGAGGAACAGACGCACCAAGCGCGCCGTCGGCCATTCGTCGCGTGCAGACTGGTGCGTGCGCAACCGGGCGAGGAGTTCCCCGAGGGTGAAGCCCTCTACCGGCCGCATCGTGTAGTAGGTGCCGCGCTCCTCCGGTTCGTAGTGGTAGATCGGAATGATGGCGGGATGCTGCAAGAACGCGGTCACTCGCGCCTCGAGCTGGAAGCGACGGCGCACGTCCGCTTCGGCCTCGCGGTCGAGTCGCACGCGCTTCAGGGCCACCTTGCGTCCGAGCAGCGGGTCGTAGGCGAGAAACACCTCTCCCATGCCGCCCGCACCCAAGCGCCGGAGCACCGAGTACCGCCCCACGGTTCGAGGCAACGCCTCTGAGCGTGTGCGAGGGCGTGCCGTCGGTGGCCCGGCGGGCAGAGTCGAGTCGCTGAGGCGCCGAACCGGGTCTGGCTCGCGCTCGCGATCCGTATTCGTCATGGAGAGCCCACCCGTGGCTCGCACTTCGGGCCAACCCTAGCGGATCGCATCGTCGCTGCTCCCCCGGGAAGGACCAAACCCATGGTTGCCGCCTTTCCCCACCCACTGCGTCGCCACTCCTCTTGTTTGCGCCGATGGGGCCTCGGTGTCAAGGGTCCAACGCTCTACTGCCGGAACCGCGGCGCCCGTCGACAGGGCGTGCAGCAGAGGCAGGCTCCGTGGACTGGGAACGGCGCCCGGGCCTCGGGGATTTGGAAGTCGCGACTCAGGGGCCTCCCGGATGGTGTCGCTCCACCAAGCCTGCGATCCTTCAGGCCATGGAACGAGGCGGGGCGCAACCCGACCACCCCAGATGCCAGGCCGGTGCATGACTCACTCCGTTCGGCGAATCGAGGGGATCGGATCGGTCTACGCTCACAAGCTCGCTGCCGTGGGCATTCAGACCACGGCGGACTTGCTCGTCATGTGCCAAACGCAGGCGGCCCGCACGGCGACCAGCGCCCTGACCGGAGTGAGCGCAGCTCGACTCGAGCGTTGGATGCGAATGGCCGATCTGATGCGGCTGTCAGAGGTAGGGGGTCGGTCGGCCAGGCGGCTCCTCGCGGCTGGAGTGAACGGCCTAGAGGAACTCGCGAAGCGGAGCGCGGACGAACTCGAGGGCTGTCTCGCCAAGTTCGCCGAGCCGGCAGACGTCACCTTGGACCGCGCGTTCGTTGCGCGCTGGATCGACCGAGCACGAGCCTTCCACGAGAAGGCACGGATCGATGGCGCCTGAGGCTGCGTGAGACTATCCGCGCCAGGCGCCCGGCGAGCACAGAGTTTGCCCAATAAACGAGGAGGAGTGCGCTCGGCAATCGGCGGGAGCCGTGAACGAGCGCACCGATTCCCGAGATCCCGGGTGGGATGTTTCTGACCGCGAGGAAGGGCCGCGGAAGGAAACTCCCCCCGGGTGCTCTCTCCCCTGAATCCTCGAGCTGCGACTCCGCGCTCGTCATCGGGGCACCGCTTCCTCACGAATTGGTGGTGATTTCGGCGCCGACTTGGGGTCAACTCGGGCGACCCTGAAGCTCGGAGGCAAATTGGTTCAGGCCCGGCCAAACAACTCCCCCGCCGCGCCAGCTCCCGGAAGCTTGGTCCTCTACAAGAATCGACCCGCCCGCGTCGGCGCTGCGGGCGAAAAGCTAGAGCTCGAACTCGCCGACGGCAAGACCCAGAGCGTCCGTCCCAAGGACGTCACCCTGCTCCACCCCGGACCACTGCGCAGTCTCCGCGATTTGCACGAAGTCGAAGGCGATGTCGAATCCGCGTGGGAGCTGCTCGCAGGCGAGTCCACTTCGTTCATTGAACTGGTGGAACTCATCCACGGCGACTACTCGCCGTCGACGGCTTGGGCGACGTACCGTCTCATCCAAGACGGGCTCCTCTTCAAGGGTTCTGTCGAGGAAGTCCGCGCTTGCCCCCGAGATGAAGTCGATCGGGTCAGGACGGCACGCGCGCAGCGAGAGCACGAACGAGAAGCTTGGACACGGTTCGCCGAACGCGTGGCCGCGGGCACTCACGCACCGATCGAGGACGCGCGCTACCTCGCTGAGATCGAGCGGGTAGCGCGTGGCCAGCTAGCCAAGAGCCCGGTACTGGCTCAGCTCGGCGTTTCCGAGGAGCCGGCAGCGGCCCACGGCCTGTTGTTGACTCTGGGCTACTGGCCTCCCGAGGGTCACCCCTATCCGGAGCGTGCGGGTCTCGCTCGGACTTCCCCGGACATCGCGCTCGCCGAATTGGTTCCGGAGCCCCGGCTCGATCTCACGCACCTCGCCAGCTTCGCGATCGATGACGAAGGCAGCACCGACCCCGACGACGCCATCAGCATCGACGGCAACCGCCTTTGGGTCCACATTGCCGACGTGGCCGCATTGATCCCGCCGGACAGTCCCGCGGATGTCGAGGCCCGCGCGCGCGGGGCGAACCTCTATCTCCCCGAAGGCGTGATCCCGATGCTCCCCGAGGCCGCGACGACGCGGCTGGCACTCGGTCTGAGCCGTCCATCCCCCGCGCTGTCGGTCGGCCTCGACCTCGATGGCGACAACCGCGTGATGGGCATCGAGATTCGCCCATCGTGGACCCACGTCACGCGGTTGAGCTACGAGGAAGCCGAGCGGCGCGCGAGCGAGGAACCATTCGCGCGCCTGATCCGCATCGGCCGCGCCGCTAGCGCACGCCGCGAGCAACAAGGCGCGGTGTCGATCACCCTGCCCGAGGTCAAGATCCGCGTCATCGACGGCCAGGTGGTGATCAAGCCGCTGGCCGATCTCGAGAGCCGCCGCATGGTCCAGGAGTGCATGTTGCTCGCGGGGGAGGCGGTTGCGCGCTTTGCGGTCGAGCACGCGATTCCATTCCCGTTCACGACCCAGTCCCCTCCGGAAGCCAACGGCGCGAACGAGGGAGCGGCCTCCGCGAGCCTGGCTGCCGCGTTCGCGCGTCGCATGACGATGAAACCCGCACAGGTACGCAGCGTGCCGGGGCCCCACTCCGGCCTTGGCCTCGAACTTTACTCGCGCGTCACCAGCCCGCTGCGCCGGTACCTCGACCTCGTGGCGCATCAACAGTTGCGCGCCTTTCTTGCCGGGCGCACTCCCCTTTCGGAGGCGGAGCTACTCGCGCGCGTGGGCGCCGCCGAGGCCGTGGGCTCGCAGGTGCGACGTACCGAACGACTGGTCAACCGTCATTGGACACTCGTCCACCTGCTGCGACACCCCGAGTGGATCGGGGAGTCGGTGGTGGTCGAACAACGCGGCAACGCAACGGTGCTGCTGGTGCCCGAGTTCGCGACGGAGTTTCGCGCCTATGGCCGCGGCGACCTCGCACTCGACCAAACCGTACCGATCTCCATCCTCGGCTTGCGGCTCCCCGACCTCGACGCCACCGTTCGCGTGGAACGCCGGCTCCCGCAACCCAGCGCAGACGCGGCTGGTTGATTGCAAGCAACGCGCCTACGTTGCGCTCATGCGGGCGGCTCCAGTGACCCGAGCCAGACCTCGATTGGCTGAGTCAACCCACCATCGATGATCCAAAGGTGGCGCGACGGCAGATCGACCTGCCACTGTCCCTTGCGGATGATCACTTCATGGCCTCGCCGTAGGTTGACCGTCACTCCCCCGACGAAGCGTCGCGCGTCACTCGCGGCGGCATCGTAGTCGAAAGTGATGTCGCGAACGGGTGGTTCCGACAGTCGGGGTGCGGCACGCGATAGCCATTGAGCCGGGCGTCCGCTGGATCGAACCGGGGCAAGCAACTGCTGCTCCAGTAGCAGCAACACATCCGACGGTAGCTCTCGATACCCCGATGACGACGTGGTCGCACCGGGGGGCGTCCCGCCGCGGTGCAGATCTTGGGCTGCGGCGTCACCCAACGCGTGTTCGTCTGGGCCGCGAGCCGGCGAACCCGGATCGAGGCTCGCGGGGCTGCCGACGACGCCGACCGCGCCGCCATCCGGGGCAACGACCTGTCCGCTATGCTCGAACTCCCGAACCAACAGCACGAATCCAAGCGCGCACGTGACCACCGTCCAGATCATGTCCTTCATCGAAATCCTTCCATCGAGAACGCCGTCGGGGCTGCGTCACTCCCTGATGACTTGTCGACACCGTTTTTGGAGCTCTGAGATGTCGTGAACCGGACAAGCAGAACGGGACTCGGCAGCCAGCCGACCGACTTCGACGCAATCACCCAGCTGCCGGCGAAACTCAACCACAGGGAAGCGACGTAGCTGCGGTCGTCCGGTACACCGATGAAGTACAAGCCGACCTGGAGCCATCGAAACGTGATGGCTGACAGGGCCAACGCGTACGAGCGCCCCATCCACCGGATGTGACTCGCGAGCGCGCCCGCTCGAACCCGCGACCAGCCGACCCATGTGGTGACGATCCACGACGAACCGATCGCAATGAAGCCCGCGGCGCCAGCAACACCGCCCTTCGAAAACAGGGACAGGTACAATCCCGCCGGCCCGGCGACCGCACACACCGCGATCACGTACACTCGCCCCAAGGTGCGGTGGGCCCGTGGCGACCACCGTAGGAAGCTCGCGAGCATCAGAGGCATCCCCGTGAACAGACACACCAACGCACCGCCAACGTGGAACGACAGGGCGGCCCGCCAAACCGGGTCCGCGAACAAGTTCGGCCGCTCCTGTAGAAACAGAGAACTCCCTCCCGGGAGAAGGTAGCCCAAAGAGTTCCCGAGAACCGCCACCGCCGAGAACGCCACCGCCGTCCAAAAGATCGAGCTCAACAGGGTTCGCAACGGGACCTCCTCGTCTCGGACCCGGTCGCCTGCTCCGAGCGGGAGAAGGGTGAGCTGGGCCAAGCACTCTCATTTTGCAGGGAAAAGGGCTCTCCGTTCGTAACGACCTCGTAACCCCACTCCTGCACTTCCCCCGTTCGCCTGCGCACCCCAGAACCCGGCGCGAGGGAAGGGCGCTGGGACCAGGCTCACCAACACGAGCGGGGCTGCCCATGCGACTCTCCGCCGCCCCGGCCAACGACCGTGACCGGCTCAATGCGCTGCGTCACAGCGCTGGGTCACAGCGTGGCGGAGCGTGCGGACGGAGCCCGAAACGCGCGTTTCGGACTGCCCCGGCCAAGCCCTCGGACCGTGAAGTTGGCGGAAACGCACGGGCGAGTCCGCCAACGATCATCTTGACGGCCGCGCCGAAAGCCCTATTTTCGAGGCGTAGGGATGGGCCGTCCCGATCGATCAGCACCGATCGACCAGCACCGATCGACCAGCACCGATCGACCAGCACCGATCGACCAGCACCGATCGACCAGCACCGATCGACCAGCATTGGCTCGCGCAGTGGACGGCGCCGCTCCGCACCCAAGAGTGATGGAACAAGAGAGTAAGCAGCATGATGCGGCCGGGCTCCGCCAATCCGAACAACCAGCGCGGTTGGCCAGCCCTGTTGCTCGCCCTGTGTTTCGCGTCGGCGCAGCTCTTGCCGGCACTTCACCACGTTCTCGTTTCGCACGAGATCTGCGGCGAACACGGCGAGTGGACCCACCACGCGCCTTCGCGCCCGTCCAGTGACCTTCACCGTGCGGCCGGCAAGCCAGCGGAGAAGACGACCACCGAGTGCTGCGCTCACGAGTGGCCCGGCGCCGTCGACTCGGGCCGTGATCCCGAACCGAGCCGTGCTTTCCAACTCAGCTCGGGCGAACCAGCCACCAATGCGCAGCACACCCACTGTCCGCTGCTCGCGACGAGCCGCGATCCCGACGGAGTCGTCGAGTTCGTCGTCGCCGCGCCGAACCCGACCCGCGTCGAAGAACCCGCCGCCGGCCCGGCTCTTCGACTGGCCTCGAAGATCCGGCTCTATCGACTCGCTCCGAAGCAATCCCCTCCCGGCTTTTGCTAGCCCGGATCATCCCTGAACCCCGCCCCCGAAACTCCTCGGCGCGAAGCCCTGGCCAGGGCTCGTCGCATCCGAGCGGTTCGACTCGGGGGTAGTTGCGGTTTCATCCGGGCTCGAGGTGTGAGCCTCGACCCAGTGCGTACCCGACGCCGATCAACCACAACGAACTGGCCGTAGCGCGGCGCTCCGTTGGGTCTCGCGTCCGCGCCTGCGGTCGGCGACGAGCGATAGGAAGCGGCCTCGGTGGGTGCCCCCCGTCAGGGTGGCACTGCGCAACGGGGCGCCGTCTCGCAACTCAGGCCACTCCACGAAACGCGTCGGATGGTGTCGATTCAAGGCGATCTCCGCCCTCGAGGCAGAGGTGTGCCTACCTCACTCGGACGAGCCAAGCAGGCAACGCGAGGCTTCGTTGCAGTTTCGCGTCGAGGGAACGAACTCGCCGCGCACCAGAAACCAGAGAGCAACCATGTCGCCAAACCACGAGCGGCAGCAGCCGCAGCCCGAGCCCGGCATCCGCGGGGCGGGCTTTTCTCTCGCGAGTCCCTCCTCGAACGACTCGGCGCGAAGGCGCGCCGATGGACCCGTCACGCCCGGGCCGCTTGCGCGGGCGACGGGGCGGCCCACCGCCGCCCGCCTCTGCCTGCGGCTCACTGCGCTCGCAGGGCTCTGGGGAGGCCCGGCCGTGGCTGCGCCGCCGCCCGAGCCACAACCCCCGGAGGTACGCCTCGAGCAGCGAGTCCAAGATCTCGAGTTGAAGGACGAGCAATCGCGTAAACGAATCACGCAGCTCGAGTGGGAGCTGGACGGGTACCGTCGGGCCGTGCCGACACCCAGCGCCGCGAAAGCCCCGCCGAACGGGGCCGAGGCCGCACTCGATCGCGCGCTGGCCGAAAGCGAACCGACCGGCAGCGCCAACGCCGCGGGGACCGGCGCGAACGCTCCGCGACCCGCGCCCCGCCCGATCTCGTTTCGTCTCATCGACATCTCGGCCGATGTGTTGATCGCGGCCGGCGCCTCCTCCGAGCGCGACGAGTCGCTGCAGAATCTGCAGGGGGGCGGCCACGACCCGCGAAAGCGTGGGTTCACGGTGCAGAACGTCGAGCTCTCGTTCGCCGCCGCGGTGGACCCCTACCTGACGTCGGAGCTGCACCTGATCTACTTCCTCGACCCGATCAGTGGCGAGAGCACGTTCGAACTCGAAGAGGCCTTCGCAACAACCCAGGCCTTGCCCGGCGGACTGGAGATCGAGTTCGGCCAGTTCTTCACCGAGTTCGGTCGCATCAATCCTCGTCACCCGCACCAGTGGGACTTCGTCGACCAGCCGGTGATCCACTCGCGAGTGTTCGGGCCGGATGGCATGCGGGGCCCGGGAGTCCGAGTCGGCTGGCTCACTCCGCTGCCCTTCTACTCGGAGTTCCACGTCGGTGTGCAGAATGCCAACGGCGAGACCATGGCGAGCTTCCTGTCGAGCGACGAGCTCGCAGAAGAACGGCCGCTCGATGGGCGCCCGTTCGTGGACCGCGAAGTGAGGACCGCAGCGGACCTCGTGTATCTCGCCCGTTGGGTGAACGGGTTCGACCTTTCGCCAAGTACCTCGGCCCAGCTGGGTGGGTCGGTCGTCTTCGGCCCCAACTCCACGGGCACGGACGGCAGAAGCATCGTTTGGGGAATCGACGTCTTGGCCCGTTGGGTCCCGGCAGCGAACGAGCGTGGTTATCCGTTCGTCGAGGCCCAAGCCGAACTCGTCGGCCGTGACTACCGTGCGGACGCAGCGCTCGATCTCGGGGACGACGAAGTCGACCCTGCGGACGACACGTTCTACCCGCGCGACACCCTCGAGGACTGGGGAGTCTATGCCCAACTCCTCTACGGATTCCGCCGCGGCTGGACCTGCGGAGTGCGCTACGAGTACGCTACCGCAGCTTCGAGCTTCGCCGGACGAAGCACCGACCCATGGCGCGATGATCGCCAACGGATCTCGCCGTTGATCTCCTGGATGCCGACGGAGTTCTCACGCGTGCGGCTTCAGTACAACTACGACGACACGCAGCACCTCACCGACAACACCGCGCATTCGGTCTGGCTCAGCATGGAGTTCCTCTTCGGCTCTCACCCTGCCCATCGGCAGTAGGATCGAATCGAAACATGATTCCTCGAAGACTTACCAGCCCGCAGCGCCAGGCGTCGAAGATGCGGCTGCTGCCCTGTTTGTCCGTGGCCCTGGCAACGCTGATCTCGTTGACGGGCGCCGCTAGCCAGGACCTGCCCATCGCGGCCTGTGCCACGACTCCCGATCTGGGGGCTTTGCTCACCGAGATCGGTGGGTCGGATGTCACCGTGACCGTCTTTACTCGTGGCCCGGAGGATCCACACTACTTGGAGGCTCGTCCGAGTATGGTGAAGGCCCTCCACGAGGCCGACTTGTTCGTCTTGATCGGGCTCGACCTCGAGCAAGGGTGGGCACCCGCTCTTTGGACCAGTGCCCGTAACCCACGGGTCGCGCCGGGCGGAACGGGCTACGTCGATGCCTCCACCGCCATCGTGCCCCGCGGCGTCCCCGCGACCCCCGTCGATCGTTCGCTCGGCGACGTCCATGCTCTGGGGAGTCCGCACTACTTGCTCGACCCGCTCAACGGGCTCGCCGTTGCGGACCTCCTCCGTCAGCGCCTCACGGCCCTGAAGCCGAGTCACGCCGCTCAGTTCCAAGAACGGTTCACGGCCTTCCGCACGCGCCTGGCCGTCGCGCTCGTCGGGCGGGAGATCGCCGATCGCTATCCCATCGAGAAGCTCGGTCAGCTGGCCGACCGGGGCAAGCTCGAGGAGTTCTTGCGCTCGCGCGATGAGCTGGGTCGGCTCGGCGGCTGGCTCCAACGTGTGGCCCGGTTCCGCGGCACAGGGGTGGTCGCCGACCATGATCTGTGGTCGTACTTCGGTGCGCGCTTCGGGATCTCGGTCCTTGGCTACCTGGAGCCCAAGCCCGGAATCGCGCCCACGACTCGGCATCTCGAGCAGTTGGTGCGCACCATGAAGGAGCGGCAAGTGAAGGTCATCCTCGCGGCGCCGTACTTCAACCCGCGCCATGCTCGCGTGGTCGCGGAGTCCTCCGGCGCGAAGATCGCGCTCATGGTGCACCAAGTCGGTGCCGCCTCGGACGCCTCCCAGTATCTCGACATGATCGAGCACAACGTAGCGGCCGTTTGCACGGCGCTGGCGGAAGCACCTTGAACGATTTGCTCCACTTCACCGACCCGCTCGTTCCCATCGTCCGCGCCCGCGGACTCGCCGTCGGCTACGGCCGACGGCGAGTCCTCACCGACGTAAACCTCGAGATCGGGCGCGGACACTTCTGGTTCCTCGTCGGCCCCAACGGCGAGGGCAAGTCGACCCTGCTGCGCGCCCTTCTCGGCACGACTCGACCGGTAGCGGGTCGGATCGATCGTGCCGAACCACGGACCCGAATCGGTTTCGTGCCCCAGCGCTGCGAACTCAGCCCGAACCTCCCCACCACCGTCCGCGAGTTCGTCTCGTTGGGGTTGATTGCCAATCGCGTTGCGCGCGCCGAGCGCGAGCCGAGGCTGCTGGATTCCCTGGCCCAGGTCGACATGCTGCCGCATCTCCACAGCGACTACTGGTCGTTGTCGCTCGGGCAACGTCAACGCCTCCTGCTGGCTCGCGCTCTAGTCCGGAACCCGAACACGTTGCTGCTCGACGAACCGACCAACGGGCTCGACCTCGCCGCGCAGCACCGCTGGCTCGAGCTGTTGGCGGAGCGCAATCGCCAAACGCAGCTCACGATCGTCTTCGTCACTCATGATCTCGGCCTCGTCAAAGGCTACGCCAGCCACGTCGCACTGGTGGCCAACGGCGAGGTCACGAGCGGTGCCCCAGAATCGGTCCTGACCGAGGCGAACTTGGCGCGCGCGTACCGCGTCCCCGGCAGCTTGGTGGCCAACTGCTGCGTGCCCGCACGGCCCGGAAGCTCGGGTGACGCGTGATCTCGGACTTCTTGTCATCGTGGGACTTGTTCCACAACACCTACCTCACCGCCTGGTCTCTGGCGGTACTCCTGTCCCTCGCCGGGGTGTGGGTCGTTGCCCGCAATCAGATCTTCCTGGGTGCCGCGGTTTCACAAGCCTCGCTCCTCGGTGTGGCGACATCGCTTTTCTTGGGATCCCTGGGGTTCCTCGGCGGGGCCGGGTGGGAAAGTCACGAAACCGCCCATGCCTTCGTGGGAGGCGCTTTCGCCGTCGTGGCTGCACTCGTCGCAGCGCGCCCGGGTGGCTCCGGTTCCGACAGTCGAGAAGCGATGACCGGGTGGATCTTCCTGCTCGGCAGTAGCGGTGCGGTCCTCCTGCTCTCCCATCACCCTCATGGTCTCGAAGAGGTGAACCAGCTGACCGCGAGCAGCATCCTCGGAGCGACTCCTGTAGAACTCGCCTGCATTGTCACCCTGCTCGTCGCGACCTTGGTCGTGATGAGCCGCGGCGTCGGCCCCTTGATCCTGCTCGCCACAGACCCGGAAATGGCTGCGGCTGTCGGCCTACGAGTCCGCGGCGCCTCCATCTCGTTGTGTGTCTGGCTCGGACTGACGATTGGACTGTCGCTGCACGCAGCGGGACTGGCCTACACGTTCGGATGTCTCGTGCTGCCGCCGCTCGCGGCCAAACACCTCTGCCGAGAGATCCGCTCCATGGTGGTCGTCTCTCCGATCGTGGCGCTTGCGAGCGCGGTCATCGCCTGCATCGTCGCGCACCGACTGGATCTTCCCCCCGGACAAGCGACTGTCGCGCTCTTGTGCCTCGTGGTCGCGGTCACATGGGGTTACCGGCAACTTCGCACTCACCGCCGCTCGTAACGCCCCTGGTAGAGATCCGTGACGCGGGAGTTCCGAGAAAGTCTGCGCCGCCACTCCCTGTCAAACTCCCCCTCGGGGTCGCCGCCCGAGGGACTCTCCGACGTGGCATTGTGCGTCGCTGCCTGCCCGGCGGGCTTGGTGCCCATGCAGACGAGTAGGGCTTCGAGCCGATACAAGACGGCATGTGGCAGGCCGATCCCGCACGGATTCCCGGTATGGTGCCCCCCTTCCTTGGCTCTCCCGGGAAGCCGGCAACCTCCATCCCCTTGCCCAACGGCACTCTCCTCGCGCTGACAGGCCTACCATCTGGGCGGGGCCGATGATTCCGCGGGCATCCTCCGAGTCCTCCCCCACCGGCGTCGCCGACCATCGGAGCACCGAACGCTTCACCGGGTTGAAGATCGCGTCCAAGCTCCAGATCGCGCTGAGCCTACTCTTCATCGCCATCGCCGCGGGCAACTACGTAATCCTCCAGGAGTTCGTCCAGGCGGAATCGAGCCGACTCGATGAGAGCGACGCGCGCGATGACGTGGAGCGCTGCCAGGAGGCGGTGCATCGCGAGATACGCCATCTCTCGATTCTGGCCCGCGACTGGTCCTGTTGGGACGACACCTGCGCCTTCCTCGAAAGTCGCGATCCCGCCTACTTGAAATCGAACCTCACCGACGAAGCCTTCCACACCAGCGCCTTTCACCTGTTCTACCTGTTGGGTCCGACCGGAGATGTCGTGTGGTCCGGGGTTCGCGCGCCCGACTATCGCACCCCCCTGCACCTCGACCGACTCCCCATCCAGAAGCTCCGACTCGACGATGACGCGGTCGGGACGGACAGCGAACCCAGCGAGCGGTCCCTCGAGTTGATCGCGACTCAGTACGAGTGGCCGCTGCTGCTCTGCGCTCGCCCAGTCCTTCCGAGCGAGGCCATCGGTCGCCCACGGGGGACTTTGATCATGGGCCGGTTTCTCCACGACGAGGCGGTCGCCGATCTGCAGGCCCAAACGCGGGTCAACTTCCAGCTGCACGCTCTCCACCGCGGGATCCCGAGCTGGCTCACCGACACTGCACTCCAGCTCCCGACGCCCGACAGCATCACCGTCGGCCCGGGCTCGGCCGGCACCGTCGTTGCGTGCGGTTACATCAAGGCAAGCGTCGATGACTGGAGCCCCCAACTCCTGGTGACCATCAACCGAGCCGTTCGTCGACAGGGCGCTCTCGTCGCGCGGTTCTCGATGTTCATCCTGGCAGCGGCCGCAGTCGTGACCTGCGGACTGTTGTTCACCCTCCTCCGCAAGCTCATCCTCGGTCCGCTCGAGCAGATGACCGCAAAGGCGGTTCAGATCGGGCATACCGGCGATCTGACCCAACGCATCGGGTTCCACCGCCGCGCAGACGAGATCGGCGTGCTCGCGCGCGAGTTCGACGGCATGATCGAGAGATTGGGCGAGACGCGCGCCAAACTCCTCGAGACGTCTCGAGCTGCCGGCATGACCGACGTCGCGGTAGGAGTCCTCCACAACCTCGGCAATGTGCTCAACAGCGTGAACGTATCTACCATCGCCCTGGCCGAGCGCCTCCAGCGCTCGCAGATCGCGGGACTCAAGAAACTGAGCGAGCTTCTCCACGCCCACCGTGGCGACCTCGCCCGCTTCTTGACCAACGACGATCGCGGTCGCAACGTCCCGGAGTACCTGCAGCAGCTCTCTAGTGCGCTGCACGATGAACACCGCAGCGCGCTCGTCGAACTCCGCCAACTCAAGACCAGCATCGATCACATGAACCAAGTCGTTCAGTCCCAGCATGCCTTCACGTCGCGTAGCAGTCACCGCGAGCCCACCGACCTGCGTCAGCTGGTGGCCAACGCCTTGACCATCATGGAAGCCGCGCTTCAGCGCCACGGCATCCACATCTCGGCTGACCTCGCCCAGACTCCCATGGTGGAGATGGACGCTGCCAAGTGCCTTCAGCTCGTCATCAACTTGATCTCCAACGCCAAGGACGCACTCGGGGCTCAGTCCAAGGGAGACAAAGAACTGCGGGTACGTCTCAGCAACCAGGACGATGAGCACGCCCTCATCGAGGTCGCGGACAACGGGGTCGGGATCGCACCCGAGAACCTCCCGCTCTTGTTCCGTAACGGCTTCACGACCAAGTCCCGCGGTCGCGGCTTCGGTCTCCACTACTCGGCACTCGCAGCGCGTGAGCTGGGCGGTGAGCTCACGGCACACAGCGACGGCCCCGGGCAAGGAGCCCGCTTCCGACTGAGCCTGCCCCTGGCCAACGTACTCGAGGCGGCCACATGAACGTCTTCGAGAACCGTCGAGTGCTCGTCATCGACGACAATGAAGCGATCCATGGGGACTTCCGCAAAGTCCTCTGCGCGCCCAAAGCGCCGCTCGCGCTCCTCACCGCCGAGGCGGCTCTCTTTGGGCCGGAACTCCAGACCCAGCCGAACGAGGCGCGAGACTTCGAAGTCGACGGCGCTCTGCAAGGGCAGCGCGGCCTGGAGCTCGTCGAGAAGGCCAAGCAAAGCGGCACGCCGTACGCGCTGGCCTTCGTCGACATGAGAATGCCGCCGGGCTGGAATGGGGTGGAGACCATCGAGCGACTCTGGCGCGCCGACCCCGACTTGCAGGTCGTCATCTGCACGGCCTACTCGGACTACTCGGGCTCGGAAATCACTGCCCGCCTCGGGCGGTCGGACAATCTGCTGTTTCTGAAGAAGCCGTTCGACAACTTCGAGGTCTGGCAGATGGCCTGCTCCCTGACCGAGAAGTGGTCTCTGAGACAGCAAGCCACCGCCAAGCTGCGCGAAGCTCAGGAACTGGCGCATGACCTGCGCCGGAGCAACGAGGAACTCCAACGGGAAGTACGACAGCGACGAGAGGCTGAGGAAACTCTGCAACACAGCGTCATGCATGACGCCTTGACCGGGCTACCCAACCGTCGCCACTTGCTCGAGCGAATCCAGCGCTCTATCGAGCTCTACCGCAGAGACCCGACGCGCAAGTTCGCGGTCCTCTTCCTGGACATCGACAACTTCAAGATCGTGAACGACAGCCTCGGGCACCAGCACGGAGACCTGTTGCTGGAACTCGTGGCCAACAGCCTGCGCGCGTCGCTTCGGTCTCTCGATACGATCGGGCGCATTGAGGCGGAGACCACGGCTCGACTCGGCGGTGACGAGTTCGTGGTGCTCCTCGAGGGAGTCCCGAGCGCGGTGAGCAGCGCGGTCGTTGCGCAGCGACTCATCGACTGCCTGCCAACCGCGTTCGAGATCGAAGGCACCAGCGTTCCCGTGACGTTCAGCGTAGGCATCGCGGTCGGTGACGCGAGCTACACGTCGCCGACCGAGGTTCTCCGGGACGCCGACATCGCGATGTACCGCGCCAAGACTGCTGGCAAAGCGCGCTACGCCATCTTCGACCCGGAGATGCACCGCGCGGCAAGGTCGCGGCTACAACTCGAGAACGACCTTCGAAGAGCGATCGCCGAGGACGAGTTCCGTCTCGCCTACCAACCCATCGTTCATGCTGGGACCCGACGGCTGGTCGGCTTCGAGGCGCTGATTCGCTGGGATCGAGGCCCGCACATGGACTGTTCACCGGCACAGTTCGTCCCCGTGGCCGAGGAGAGCGGACTCATCGTGCCGATCGGGAAGTGGGTGCTCCAGGCGGCAGCGCTTCAGATGCAGGAGTGGCGGCGGTCGGTACCGGGGCTGCGGGACGTCACCGTGAGCGTAAACGTCTCGCGAAGGCAGCTCCTGGACCCCGACTTGGTGGATCTGGTCCGCGCGGTACTCGCCCCCGAGGAACTGGCGGGACGCTGGCTCAACTTGGAGGTAACGGAGAGCGGCGTCATCGAGGACTTCGACGCCGCGGCCATCCGGTTGAGCGAGTTGAAGCGGCTGGGAGTGGGTCTCCACATGGACGACTTCGGCACCGGCTACTCTTCCCTGAGCTGCTTGCACCGACTCCCGTTCGACGTCGTGAAAGTGGACCGCGCCTTCACGAGGTCCATGCAGGACAACGCGAGCTACGCGGCGGTGATCCGCGCCGTGGTCTCGCTCGCGCGAAGCCTGAACATGAAGGTCACGGTCGAAGGCATCGAAACCGTGGAGCAACTGGAGATGATCTCCGATCTCGGTTGCGACTACGGGCAGGGTTACCTGTTTGCGCGTCCGGTGACCCCGAACGAAGCCCTGCGACTCCTCCAAGCCGACTCCGCGATCGAATGGGCGACGGAGGCTGCGGGCCAATGAACGGCTGCTTTCGCACTCGAGGGTCGCCCCCGGCGTGAGCGGCAGAGTGTTCCGTCGCATCCGCTGCGATGCGCCGCGCTCCGCGAGCTCACGCCGGAACCGAGCCGGCTTCAACCGTCGGACTACAGCTTCACGCCCCGCGCCTTGCGATACTCGTCGAGGACGTTCTGCAAGTCCGGTTTCATGCGCTCGGGGGCCAACTCGACGGCCCGCTCCTGAGTGGCGATCGCACGAACCACGTCGCCCTGGCGGAAGTAGACGCGTGCCAGCGTGTCGAGGACGGCCGCGTCCTTGTTCTCCGTGAACTCGACGGCCTTCGTGGCCGCGCGAAGGGCAAGATCGAGGTCGCGCGTGGCCCAGGAAGACTCGGGGTCGACGATCGTCCAACTCAACCGATTCAGCGTCTCAGCATCGCGCGCGTCGATCGCCCGGGTGGTCAACTGTTGCCCGAGCTTGCTGGCATCCTCGAATCGGCCGCAACGAAGCATCAGATCGAAGCGGTTGTCGTCGAACTGAGCCATGACCGATGGATGTTGCGCCGCCAGCTTGTCGAGGCGGCCGAGGGCTGCAGCCGGATCGTCCTCCGCACTTCGGAGCGCGGCGACCAGTTCCGCCTCGAAGGCCGCAATCTGCTGCTGGCTCGACTTCGGGTCCCACGTCCCGGCCAGGATCCCTTCGATCGGCATGTCGAGCCACATCGGGTGACCGATGTAGGCGATCTTCCCCGTGCCATCGATGACGAACGAGCACGGAATGCCGCGTTGTTCCGCGGCGTCCATGTAGGCCGAGTTGGTGTCGCGTTCCTTGTCCCAGGCAACGGTGTACCCCATGGTAGGGCCCTTGGCTGCGACCATGGCTTCGACCTTCTCGAGGCTGTTGTTCGGGTCGCGGCTCGAGACACCGATCACCGTGAGGCCGCGCTGGCCGTGGTCCCGCTGGAGCTTGGACAAGTGCGGCATGCTCGCGATACACGGCCCGCACCAAGTCGCCCAAAACTCGACGACGTACACCTTGCCCGCCTCGAACTTCGGCACCGGCTGCCCTTTGACCCACTTCTCCACGCTGAGAGCCGGCGCAGGATCGCCGACTTGCAGTCGGGGAGTTGGGCGATCGGCCTTGGGCGCCGCCTCCTGAGCAAGCCCTGGGGTCACAGCCAAGCACAACAAGGCTGCTGGGATCAGTCGATTCATCGTCGTCCTTTCCTTCCCGGGTGCGCTGAGCTACCCGTCTCGAGATGTCGCGTCCGCGCCAGTCCTGGGCCCGGTCGCCCCGGACCGGGCTCGAAACTCGGGGTCCCGAACCCGGGTCCCCCGGGCGGCCCGCCGCGCGTCTCGGCGCATCCTAGCCCGGATCGTTCCCGAGCGCATGGGGTCAATGTTGTGCCCACTGGCTAGCCCGCATTGTTCGTGAGCGCTCGGCTGCGGAAGACTGAAGTCTCGCTCTGGCTTCGTCATTGCAGCGAATTCGATCCTCAATGACCAAACCCAGGTCACCTCCGGTCGACTTCGCTGCTCTTCCCTGCCAGAACAAGACTTAGGAGTCACCCACGATCGCCGACTCCGCTCCGCGTCCGTGCGACCGTCGGCGTACCCCCGGTCTTCTTGGGAAGATGCGGGTGAGGGGCCCTCCGGATCCAGCCGATGAGATGACGGAGACATCGAAAGTCCGGATCGGAGAGCAGCCCTGCGAAGAATCGGCATCACGCAACGGGTGGACGCGGTCCCCGGTCGGGGCGAACGGCGTGACGCCCTCGATCAGCGGTGGACGGGCCTGCTTCTCGGGCTCGGACT
Organism: Planctomycetota bacterium; assembly: GCA_050246115.1. GTDB lineage: Bacteria > Planctomycetota > UBA8108 > UBA1146 > JAJFFE01 > JBFWWP01. The sequence goes on along the minus strand of JBFWWP010000039.1, from coordinate 19,747 downwards.
CCTCCCGATGCCGCTCCCGAACCTGCTGCCGGCGGGGGCAATCGAAGAGTTCCGTCCGGACGGACTCCTGTTCACGGGCGGAAACGACCTCGCCACCGTGCCCGCCGCTCAGGATCCAGCGCCCGAACGCGACGCGTTCGAGGCCGCGCTGCTCGCTTACGCCAGCGCGCACTCCCTGCCCGTTCTCGGAGTGTGCCGCGGAATGCAGTCCTTGGTGCATTTGCACGGAGGCACGCTGGTTCCGGTCGCGGGACACGTTGCCGCACGGCATCGAATCCAGATGCGCGACCCCGCGCCCGTGGGACTTTCGGCAGCCGCGGACGCTGCGCCCGAGCGCAACAGTTTCCATCGCGTGGGCGTGCTGCCGAGCGGGCTCCCTGCCGGTTTCCATGGCTGGGCCTTCGCGCCCGACGGAACGGTCGAGGCAATGAGCGGCGACGACGGCCGCGTCATCGGGGTGTTGTGGCACCCCGAACGCGAGCCGCAACTGAGCCGCGACGACGCGCATCTCATCGCCACCCACTTCGGAGCACCGACGTGCGTGCGGTGATCTTGGCCGCGGGCCAGGGGACCCGGTTGCGGCCGCTGACGGATGACCGGCCCAAGGCACTGGTCGACCTCTGTGGGATGAGCCTGATCGAGCGCCAGGTCCGTGCACTCCAGCGATGCGGCATCGAGCGGATCTTCACCGTCGGTGGCTATCGCGCCGACCAACTCGCCGAACGGGGCTACCTCACACACGAGAATCGGCGCTTTGCCGACACGAACATGGTGGCCACGCTGTTTGCGTGCGCCCGCGACCTCTTCGCCGGCGTCGACGACCTGATCGTCTCCTACGGCGACATCGTCTGCGAACCGCGGATCATCCACACCTTGATGCAATCCCAGGCGGAGATCGCGGTGGCCGTGGACGTTGGCTGGAGATCCTATTGGGAACTCCGTCACCGCGAACCGCTCAGCGACGCCGAGACCCTCAAGTTCGATGGCGCCGGTTGCCTGCGCGAACTCGGCAAGAAGCCGAACGGCTACGGCGACATCGAGGCTCAGTACATGGGGCTCTTCAAGGTCCGTGCGGATCGGCTCGCGCCGCTGCTCGCGTGCTACGACTCCCTGGACCACGACGCCAGGTACGACGGACAGACCTTCGATGGCATGTACATGACCAGCTTCCTACAGCACCTGATCGATCACGGCTGGCGATTGGAAGGGGTGCGCGTCGAGCACGGTTGGCTCGAGGTCGACAGCACCGCGGACCTGGCCCTGTACCAGCGACTCCAATCCCAAGGCCAGTTGCGTGACCTCTGTGCACTCGAATCGTGAAGCAGCCGTCGCTCCCGGTCGGTACTCGGCATGACCGGCACCGTCAGGGCTGGGCGTGGTTGAGGGCAATCAACACGAGGGCCGTTGCCACGAGCGGATCGTCTTCCTTCATGAGCGCACCACCCGAGTTGACATACGACCCGTCCGGTTGAACGAAGTCCGCGATCGCCCGCACGAGCTCACTGCGCCACGATCCGGGCAACTCCACTCCAAGGGCCTCCGTCGCCGCCAGCGCCTCGGCTTGCACGGCGAAGTGATAGCAACGAAGCTGCTCGGCCCAGCCGCTGGGATCGTCCGGCGCGATCCCGGTGGGTGTACCGCCTCGCGCATGCGTCGTTAGCCACCCCACGGCAGCGCCAACGCGCACGTCGTCCCGCGCCAGCCCCAGCGCGAGGAGCGCGAGGAGGCCGTCACACGTAGCCGTGGAATAGCTCGCAAGGTCCCCCCGGGAGCGATCGCCCTTGTTGGCCGCGGTGACGATCGGCGAGAAATAGAACCCGCCGTCGTAGGGCGCCACCGTCGAGTCGGCGGCGAACCGCGGCTGAATCCGGGTCTCGTCGGGATGGCGCTGCAGCAAGCGCAGGAGCACGAGCGCTCGCTGCCGCAGTTCGCTCTCCAAGGGCCCGCTCTCGGCGAGCGACTGCAGAACGTGGCGCGTGTACGAGATGTCCATGTGATCTGGCGATCCGCGGGGGACTGGCGCGCCCATGCCCCAGCCTCCGTGCGCCAGGCTCGACGGGTCGTGGCCGTTCGCGCTTCGAACCTGTTGGTCGACGAGATAGCTGCGCATCCGCGCCCGCAGCTCGGCATCCGCGGGGTCTCCCACACGGTGCAGGCACCGCAGCGCGTAGGACGTCGCGTAGTTGGGGTACTCCGGAACCTCGCGATCCGCGAGTCCGATCACGCCATTCGCGTCCACGTGCCGGCGCAAGTAACCCAGAGCGCGAGTCACCGCAGCCTCGTCGATGGACTCCCCGCAATCACGCGCCTCGAGCAACGCGTACAGCACGAACGGCGTGAGCGCTTGGCCGGAAGCGAGGTACGGGTAGATCGAACTCCGCCAACCACCGTCCGCAGACTGCTGCTGCTCGAGCCACCGGCAAGCGCGTGCGCGCGGCGTGCGCGCTTCGTTCGGTGCTGAGAGGCCACCGGCAGCCGTCGGCGCGTCACTGATGGTTGCCGGGCCGCACGCCGACAGGAAGAGCACCGCGACCCCCGTCAGCCACGCTCGCCACGCCATGTCCCGCCGCGCCCTGCCGGCGTGGCCACGTGCCGTTTCCGAGGCCGTCATGACCCAGCTCCTCTCCACGACCCCGCGAATCCATGCACGCAGGCTCGGCAATCTCTCCGCCGTCGAACCAAGCGCGACGTAACGACTACTTCGAGTCAACCTGCACCAGGGCGCTGCGACTGATCTTCTCGAGGAGCGGGAGGTCGCGCTCGACCGTCAGGCACTGCACCACCGCGGCGGTACAGAAGACCGGGCTGGTCACACAGTGGTGCCCGGTCCAGCTCCCGTCGGCGCTCTGGATCCTCGCGAGCCGCGTGTGCATCTTCTCGTTCCACTGGGTCCACGACTCGCCCCCGTGGAGGATCAGCGACTCGCTGGTGAGCATGTAGCTCAGGAACTCCTCACCTCCGTTGCTCCCGAACCCCGACAACAAGCTGTCGTCGCTGGCCAGGCGTTGGGCCTGCTGGATGTTTCCGGCATAGGAGGCCGACAACTCACGGGCGCTCGCCTCGCTGACCCCGAGCGCCTGCAGACTCTCGCTCGAAACCGTCGACTCCGGAGCGAGCGCTCCACGCTCCTTCGCAGCGTCGACCAGATCGCGCGCCCTGCGAAACTCCGCTGCCGCCGCCTTCTGGGCGCCGGCAAAGGCATAGAGTTCGACACCGGCCGCCGCGTCTGCGCGCGCACGTCCACTGTCGGCGTCGAAGTTCCCTTTTTGATACTCGCGTGCCATCCGCAGGCGGCTCGAGTCGACGTTCTTGCCCGCAGCCTCTGCATACTCGAGTGCGCTGCAGCCCAGCGCCGACTGCAGCACTGGCGCCCACCCACCGCCACCCCAGCTACCGTTGGTCTCCTGCGACATCTGCAGTTTGGCGAGACACTTCGTCGCAGCGCGGTCGACGCGACCCGCGAGTTCGTCCTCTTCGGGAATCGTCGGCAGCACACGCGCCAGGAACTGCAGCGCCATCGAAGTATCGACCCAAGGTCCGAGCTTCGCCTGCGGCTGGGTGCCGCTGAGGTCGGTGATGCGCGGGTCGTCCTGCGCGCTGCGCTCGACGCAGTCGCACAAGTAGACCGTCGCCCGACGAACAGCGTCGCGATAGTCCCCGTGAACCGGGTCATGTCCGGCCCGCAAGAGGGCCGAAGCCGCGAAGGCGGTCGTCGCTGGGTCGGTCACCACTTGCCGGGGATCCCGCAGTTGTTGGCTAGCATGCGACCCAGATCCCCACCCGCCACTCTCGTGCTGCGCCTCCACCAACCAAGCGAGTCCCTTGGCGACGAACGCGGGCAAGGGTGTCGCTGCACCCGCGGCCAGCGCCGACGCCGCGGTCGCCGGTTCGGTCGCCGGACCCGGGTCACGGCTGACGTGCGCGGATCCCGTCGACTCCGTGCGCGCGGGGGTCTTGGGCCCAGTGCCCACGTTGGGATCGGCCGGGTCGCCGCGGCCGGCGCGGGACAGACAAGCAGCTAGGCCAAGGAGCAGAATCGAGAACCACGCCAGTCGTTGCCACCGCCGCAAGGAACACCTGCCTCTCCAGAAAGCCGGGGCGTTCGCCCCTTACCCGCGAGTCGCCGAGCGAGGAGCCAGACCGATTCGGCGCGGTCGAGTTGCGGCGGTCCCGGTGTCGCCCCCGCGAGGCGCGAGCCGTCGACGTCCTCTACACCTCCGGAGCTGGGCCCGCGAAGCCCCCGGAAACTTCGTTGCCGACGCTCCTGACTCCGCCGGGGGAGGGTCACCACGTGAGGTCCAGCCACACCAGTCGGTGGTCGGAGGCGGTCTCGGCCCGAGCCGCGCCCGCGGGATCCGTGTCCGTCGAGGGCCAGTAGACACCTCCGCCGACGATTTGCAGCTCGCGACTCGGAAGCACGTAGTCCACGCGAACGCCGCCGGCGAACTCAGCCGTGGCCTGCGCACGCTGAAGCTCCGCGGAGCCAAGGGTCGACGCGATCTCTGGCCCGCACCGTGTGACCCAGGCTCCGGGATCCTGCACGCGCGGGTGCGCAAGCAGCGGCGCGATCGCCGCACGGCCGTCGTAGTAGCCCTCGCGGCTTCCCGGGTACGCATTCAGATCCCCGACGATGACGAACGGGACTCCCGGGCGCGCGCCGCCGCGAAACCCGCGGTCATCCTGAATCGCCTCGACCTCGTCGAGGTAGGCCACCCAGAATCCGATCTCGTCGCAGTTGCGGCGCCCGTTGCGATCCTCGGGACCATCGAACACCGGCGGCGTCGGGTGGCACACCCACAGCGACAGTTCGCGCCCGTCGATCGCCAGGGTCAGATCCCAGTGCGACTTGCTGGAGAGGGGCAACAAGGCGAGTTCCTCCTCCGAGTAAAAGCCGGCGGGAAGGTGATTCCCGGGAAGGTCGCGCCAAAGGAAGCGTTGAAAGGTCCGCGCTCGAAACGGGTCCAGCGCATATCGCGACAGCACGGCCATGGAGTATTGCCCTTGATACTCGCCATATCCGAAGCAATCGCCGCCATAGCGCCGGGTCCCGCGGTCCTCGATCGTGGCCACGTACGAGTCGTTGTCGAGGTCATGGCCGCTCGGCAGCCCCGTGTTGTTGGGGGCAGCGTACGCGAACTCGTAGTCGACTCCATCATCGCCTTGCGACAAGTAGTGACTCGCGAACCTGCGGGCGTTCACGTCGAGGCCTTCGAACACGGATGCGTAGTCGTGGTCGATCTCCTGCAAGACGAGAATGTCCGGCCGCACGCTGCGGATGATCTCCGCTGCCGCCCGCAACTGGGGATGTCTTCCGCGGCCCCGCTCGTCCAAGTCCAGGATCTTCTCCGTGGTGAGTTCCTTGACGTTGAACAGCGCGATCCGGACCCGCAGCCCGCGCTCCCGGAGGTTGGGCGGCTCGGTAGACCCCGAGTTCGCGACTTCCGCGACTGCCGGCGCCGCGAGTGCCGCGGCCACTTCCGCCGGGGCGTTGATCTCCGTGCGCTCTGAAGAACCGGCGGCGCAACCGATGAGCCACACCCCTACCAGAAGCTGCGCCGACCGCCGCGCGACCTCGAACCCGCCCCCACCCACACCCCGTGCGCCACCACGCATCATGCCCGTCCGTTCCTTCCCCTCGAGACCAGAGGTCCGATCTACGCGGTACCATTCCGTTCATCGTCGTACTGCTCGTCCCCTTCGCCGGCGCACCGAGCCACCGCAAGACAGCGCGGTGCGGCCGAAGCGAGCGGTATCGTCACCCGGACGTCCACCGGCTACCCTACGGTATGTTCAGCCGCGCCACCCAAACCTGGTTCGACGACAGTTTCCCCAACGGGGCGACCGACGTGCAACGTCGCGGCTGGCCAACGCTCGTCGCCGGCGATCACGCCCTCCTGGTAGCCCCGACCGGCAGCGGCAAGACCCTCGCGGCGTTCCTCGCCGGGATCGACGCTTGCATGACCGCGGACCCGGCGCGTGAGCCCGGCGTCCGCGTGCTCTACGTATCGCCTCTCAAGGCGCTCGTCTACGATGTCGAGCGCAACCTACGCTCCCCGCTCAACGGAATCCGACGGACGGCTCAACGACTCGCGCTCCCCGACCGGGTCGTCGAGGTCTCGATACGCACCGGCGATACGTCGCCCAGCGAGCGCCATCGTTTCCTGCGCCAGCCGGCCGAGATCCTCGTGACCACTCCGGAGTCACTGTTCCTCCTCCTCGGCTCGCGCGCCCGCGCCAACTTGCGAACCGTCACGACGGTCATCGTCGACGAAGTGCACGCCCTCGCGAACTCGAAACGCGGCGCCCACCTCGCCCTCTCGCTCGAGCGCCTGGCCGCGCTCGCGTACCGCGACCCGCAGCGCATCGGTCTGTCGGCCACGGTTCGTCCGCTCGACGAAGTGAGCCGATACCTCGGCGGTTCGCGGCCGGTGACTCTCATCGATGCCAGTGCTCGACCCCGTCTCGAGCTGACGGTGAGCGTACCCGCGGCGGATCGCAGTCCCGCTTCCGTGCCGCCGATCGCCGCGCAGGTCTCGGCCACGGTCGACCGCCAGCCCCACCTCGCCAGCGGCACACACCCAGCAGATCAAGGTCTGTGGGCAGAGATTCATCCCAGGGTGCTCGACCTCGTGCGCGCCCATCGTTCGACGATCGTGTTCGTCAACAGCCGCGGTCTGTGCGAGCGTTTGGCTGGGCGACTCAATGAGTTGGCCGGCGAGGAACTCGTCCGTGCCCATCACGGTAGCGTCTCACGCGAGCAGCGGGCCGAGATCGAAGGGCGACTCGTGGCCGGCAACCTGCAGGGGATCGTCGCCACCAGTTCGCTCGAACTCGGGATCGACATTGGCGCAGTGGATCAGGTCATCCTCGTCGAGTCGCCGGGGTCGGTCGCGCGCGGGTTGCAACGGGTCGGACGCGCGGGGCACCAAGTCGGAGCCACCAGCGTCGGCCGCATGTTCCCCAAATTCCGCGGTGACCTGCTCGAATGCGCGGTGGTGGCGAGCCGCATGCTCGCTGGTGAGATCGAATCACTCCATGTGCCCCGCAACCCCCTGGACGTGCTGGCTCAGCAGATCGTCGCCATCTGCTGCGAGCGTCCCCACACGGCAACCGAACTCGCGGCCTTGTGTCGCCGCACACATTCCTTCGGCACACTGACGGCGGCGCTGCTCGAATCGGTGCTCGACATGCTCTCGGGACGCTATCCGTCGACCGAGTTCGCCGACCTCCGCCCGCTGCTGAGCTGGGACCGGAGCAGCGATCAACTCCGTGCTCGCCGTGGAGCGACGTGGCTGGTCCGGACCAACGCCGGCACCATCCCGGATCGCGGCGCCTACGGTGTGCACCTCGGCAGCGACGGATCGCGGGTCGGGGAACTCGACGAAGAGATGGTGTACGAGACGCGAGTGGGCGAGAACCTCACGCTTGGCGCGAGCACCTGGCGCGTACTCGAGATCACGCGCGACCGTGTCCTCGTCGCTCCAGCTCCTGGAGAGCCCGGTCGTCTGCCCTTCTGGAAGGGGGACGGACCCGGGCGACCGTTGGAGCTCGGTCGTGCCCTCGGCGCCTTCACGCGCGAGTTGGCCGCGGTCCCGCAACGCAACGCCGTCGCTTGGATTCGGGAGCGTTGCCCGCTCGACGAACGAGCGGCTAGCGAGCTGGCAGCGTACGTGGCCGAGCAACGCTCACACTCGGAGGGCGCGATCCCCACCGATCGCTGCGTCGTGGTCGAACGCTTTCGCGACGAACTCGGCGACTGGAGAGTCTGTCTGCTGTCTCCCTTCGGAGCGCCGGTCCACGCCCCCTGGGCCATGGCCATTCGTCGCCTATGCTCGCGCCGGAGCGGTTTCGAGGCCGAGATCGTTCACAACGAAGATGGGATCGTCCTCCGGCTCGCCGACAGCGACACGGTGCCGCCGCTGGATCTGCTGATCCCTGACCCGGATGAAGTCGCCGACCTCCTCACCGAGCAACTGCCCGACTCGGCGTTGTTCGCGGGCTTGTTTCGCGAGAACGCCGCGCGCTCGCTCCTGATCCCGCGGCGACGACCCGGTCAACGCAGTCCGCTATGGGCTCAGCGTCTCAAGGCGCAAGCGCTGCTCGCAACGGTCCGCACCTACCCCAACTTCCCGATCGTGCTCGAGACCTATCGGCACGTACTGCAGGACCTCTTCGACCTCGATGGATTCGCCAGCGTGTTGCGCGACATTCGCGCCGGCCGTGTGGAGGTGCGGGAGGTGGAGACCGCCACTGCCTCCCCGTTCGCACGCTCGCTCGTGTTCGCCTACGTGGCCGCGTACTTGTACGAGCTCGACGCGCCCGCCGCCGAGCGCCGCGCGCAAGCGCTGACTCTCGATCGCCAACTCTTGAACGAGCTGCTGGGAGAAACCGAAGTCCGAGAGCTGATCGATCCGCGGGTGCTGTGCGAGCTCGAGAGCGAGCTCCAGCATCGGAGCGCCGACCGGCGTGCGCGCGACGCCGACGAGATCCATGATCTCCTCCGTCGGCTGGGCGACCTGAGCGCAGAAGAGATCGCGGCGCGCTGCACGGCCGCGGTCGGCGCGGAAGGACCGGATGCTCTGGCCGCGACGGGGTTACGCAGTCTGGCGGCACAGGGCCGGGCAACGCAAGTGTCGATCGCCGGCGAGCCCCGATGGATCGCGGCCGAGCACGCGGGTCTCTATCGCGATGCCCTGGGTGTGCTTCCCGAGGCGACGCTCCCGGCAACGTTCCTCGAACCGGTGCCCATGCCATGGACCGAGATCGCCCGGCGCTTCGCCAAGACGCGCGGTCCGTTCCCGACCCGCGCACTCGCCGAGCGCTACGGGATGCCCGCCGCCCGTTTCGAGACCTCGCTGCAGGAACTCGAGCGCGCGGGAGCCTTGGTACGGGGCAAGCTCGGACCGCAATCGCGCGAGCTCGAGTGGTGCGACGCCGACGTCTTGCGTCGACTCAAACGCCGTTCGCTAGCCCAACTGCGGCGCGCCGTCGCACCGGTTGCAGCCAAGGCCCTCGGCTCGTTCCTCCCCGTTTGGCACGGCTGTGGATGCCCCCGCGGCGGGATCGAGCGTGTGCTCGAAGTCGTGCGTCAGCTCGAGGGCGTTCCCCTCCCTTGGAGTGAGTTGGTCGAGGTCATTCTGCCCAGCCGCGTCGCCGGCTTCCGCTTCGACCAACTCGATCGTCTCGCAGCGTCGGGCACGGTGGCCTGGGTCGGGTGTGGCGCCCTCACCCCCCGTGACGGCTGGATCCGTCTCTACCTGCGAGAGCACGCGCAAACTCGGATCGCGGCTCCCCTCACGGGGCCGCCGGACGAGCCGATGCAACGCGCAATCCTCGATGAGCTGCGTTCCGTCGGGGCCTCGTTCTTGCTCGAGATCCAGCGCGGGGTCGAACGGCGCCTTCCCGGCCTCGACCCCACGCACTTCCTGCGCGCGGTATGGGACCTCGTGTGGGATGGTCGGATTACGAACGACACCTTCGAACCCTTGCTCTCGCTCGCTCGCGTTGCGCGCTCATCCAGGGCCGGCTGGAGTTCGGGGACCGCCGGACTGGGTGGCCGCTGGTGGCCGGTCGAGAGGCTCACCGCCCCCGAGGTGACGCCCACCGAACGCGCCGTCGCGCTCGCCCAGCTGCTGCTCGCCCGCTACGGCATCGTCAGTCGCGAAGTCGCGCATTGCGAGGAGATCCCGGGTGGCTTCACGTCCGTGTACCGCGTCCTGCGTGCCATGGAACAAGCGGGCAAGGTTCGTCGTGGGTACTTCGTCGACACGCTCTCCGCGAGCCAATTCGCGACGCTGGGCGCAGTCGATCGACTCCGCTCCTTGAACCCCGAACCCAACTCCAACGCGCCGACTCCGGAGGAAGTCGTCGTCCTCTCGGCCCTCGACCCCGCCAACCCTTTCGGTGGCATCCTCCCGTGGCCGGATCTCGTGGACCCCACGCGCGCGCCGAAACCGCGCCGCGCCACCGGTAACACGATCGTCCTCGTGCGCGGCGAGCCCATCGTCTTCAGCAGCGCGCGCGGACGACAGCTGACTACTTTCGTTTCCAGTCAGCCCCTCGACGAATCGCTGCGACTTGCGTTTGTCGCGCTCCGGCAACTCCCGCGGGTCTCGCGCCGCGGTCGCTTGACTATCGAGCGCGTCGACGGAGTCCCCGTGCGCGAGTCGGCGCACTGTGCACGACTCCTCGAGTGCGGGTTCGAGTCCACCCACCGAGGCTTCGCCGCGACGTCGCGGTAGGACTCGCCCGACTCTGGCGCGCGAACCTGCCTACGGCGCGTTGGGGCACGGATCGATGCCGCCGATACACCCGAGTTCGGGGTGCAAGCCCGTGGGGTCGTCGACGGTCTCGTCGGGACCCGGATCGGGGAACGGGGCCGGCGGCTCCGGGCCAAACTTGAACAGGTAGTTCATCAAGAACACCGCGTCGCCCAGGTTCAGACGCCCGTCGTCATTGATGTCGCAAGCGTCGTCGCACGTCGGCTGATAATCGAGGAACTGGGCGGCGATCATGCCGGCCGCATCGGCCAGATTGACCTTCTCATCCCAGTTGCAGTCGCCGCGGATGAACTCGGGCTCGGCGACCACGCACACTTGGCAGTGGTACTGCGGGAACTGTTGCAGCGAGATCGTCGTGTCCACGACGGCGACGTTCTCGATCGGCACCACACCGCGCCCGTTCACACCGTCTTCGAAGTGCACGTGATAGCACCGGTTGCACTCGCAGTCGGGGCCGATGAAGACCTGGATCCCTCCGATCTTCAACGGGTCCAGCGTGGCCGGCACCGTTTGGCGATCGAACGGGGGCAGGGCGTCGAGGAGGATCCCCGCCACGAACTCGCAACCGTCACCGTCGTGCGGGTCGTTGTCGACGTTGTGATTGACGAACTCCGCTCCGACCGCGTCGAGCACGGTACCTCCGATGGTGAAGCTGCCCTCGATGAACTCGAGGCAACAGTCGAAGTCGACGGCGATCTGGAACCCCGACACGGACGTCGTCGCGGTGTAGAAAAAGCACATCTCGACGAAGTGCTCGGGGGTACCGACCGGATCGACGATGTTGCCGTCCTCGTTCAGAACCCCACAGAAGAAGCTCACGTCGAAGTCCGACAACAGAGGTAAGCAGGTCATCGCACCGTTCTGGAACTCGGGCTGAACTGACAACCCTCCCATGACCACGACGTTCTCCAAGGGCGGCGACCCGAAAACGCCGTTCACGAAGGTGAGCGGATGGACGGACGGCGGCTCCGGGTCGATCGGTACTTCGTCGCACCGATAGACGAACTTTGCGATCAGTTGGTCGTTGCCCACCGGGATGGTTTGGCCGGCATAGGGAAAGAGGAAGTCGAGAACGACGCCCAGAGTCCCGCCGTGAGTCGTGTTGTTGATGTTCGGGACCACGAACTCCGCGCCCACGAACTGAGTCACGGTTCCGTCGAGAGCAATCGCCATCAGCGTGAGCTCCGGATCGTGACCGATCGCCAGGACGAATCCCTCGACCGGACCGGTTCCGTTCGTGAGCAACACTTGCGCGGTGCCGCTCTCGGCTCCACCGAGGATCGACGAACCCACGATCGCGAAACGGTTGATCCCGCCGCCGCCGACGAGGGTCACCGTGCCCGCGACCAGGCTGATCTCGCCGGCGCCGAGCGACTGCCCACCCTGCACGATGATGTTGCTCAAGGTCGGAGAGTTGAACGCCCCATCGACGAACTCGAGGCTGCTCACCAAGGGTGGCACCGCCGGAATCAGGTCCGCGACGACGCGAATCGTGGCAATGGAACGGTTGGGCGCGGGCGGCAGGGTCTGCCCCGCGAACGGCGCGGTGGCATCGAACACGACTCCGAGCGTACACCCACCCACCGCGTCGAAGATCTCACCCGAAACGATCTCGGCGCCGGCCGGAGCGAGGGCGGTCAGGAGCGACGGGTGGACGTTGATACTGGTCACGGTGAGCACGGACGTGTCGTAGCCGATGGCCAGCACGAAACCCTCGGTAGGCGCGATCGAGTCCAGGCGAACGTCGACGTCGCTCGGGAGGAGCCCGGTCAACGACGCATTGCCGATTCGGAGCGCCTGCTGCGCCTCGACCCAAACACCCGCCAGGCCTACGGTGAAGAGCATCGACCAGAAGCAAGCGAGACGCTGCATGCGATCTCCTGGCGAGTAAGGGTGTGACGAGTTTTTCGGCGCCCGGACAGGCGTTTAGTGCCCAAACTACTGCCCATAGAACCTCGTTTGGCCTGTCGAGTCAAGCGGGCTTCGGGGCACCAGTCCGTGGCCCACAGACCGGGGAAACCACCCGGCTCGGGTTTGCCACCATCACCGGCTCGCACTGAGTTGCGCGCAGTCAAACGCGCGGTTGCCGCCGCCGCGGCGCGCGCCCCAGCGACCATCTCGGAGCAGCGCGCAACACCGGCGCCCCCCGTCCACGGTTCGACGAGCGATCTCGGCGCCCCGGGGCCTCGTCGCCGCGGTCGCGAGGCGATGGCGCAGATGCATCCGCCGGGTTCACGGGCTTGGGACACTTTGGCCCATGCGTTCGTGAAGGATCCGAGTTAACCTCCGGGGGGCCGAGGCCTCGGCGGCCCGTCCGCGCTTGGAGTGAGCGGGCTGTCGTCGACCACGCATCCGACCAAGGGGGAGACATCATGGACCATTCCCGACGCCGCGACGGCGGCTCGTATCGCCGCTGCGGACACCTCGCGCTGGTCGCCTTCCTGACCACCGTTTGCCTGGTGCCGCCGCGCTGGGGATTCGCGCAGCCCGCCGACTCGACGGTCGACCTCGACCAGGACCGCACCCTCTACGCCATCGGCTATGCCCACCTCGACACCCAGTGGCGTTGGGACTTCCCGACTACGATACGACACTACATTCCGGCAACGCTGCACGACAACTTTGCGCTCTTCGAGAAGTATCCCCACTACGTCTTCAACTTCACCGGCTCCATTCGCTACCAGATGATGCAGGAGTACTACCCGGAGGCCTTCGAGCGACTGCGCGACTACGTGCGCCAAGGACGCTGGCAAGTCGTCGGTTCCTCCGTGGATGAAGGTGACGTGGTCGTGCCTTCGACGGAGTCGATCGTGCGTCAGATCCTCTACGGCAACCGCTATTTTCGCAGGACCTTCGACAAGTCCCCCGTCGACTTCATGCTGCCCGATTGCTTTGGTTTCCCGGCCTCCCTGCCGTCGATCTTCGCACACTGCGGACTCGCAGGCTTCGTCACCCAGAAGCTCACGTGGGGCTCGGCAGTCGGAGTGCCGTTCAATCTCGGCTTCTGGGAGGGCCCAGATGGGCGCGGCGTCGTGGCCGCACTCAATCCGGGGCCGTACGTGCACCGCGTCCGGTCCGACATGAGTCGACACCCGGAGTGGACCGCACGCATCGAAGACCTCGGTCGGTCGGCGGGTGTGTTCGCGGACTACTTCTTCTACGGCACCGGAGATCGAGGCGGCGCACCCGACGAGGAGTCGGTGCGGTGGATGGAACTGAGCCGCGCGAGCGATGGTCCGCTCCGCGTAGCCCTGGCGCCGGCCGATCAGCTCTTTCGGGACTTGCGGCCCGAGCAGGTCGCTCGACTTCCGCGCTACCAGGGCGATCTCCTGCTCACCGAGCATTCGGCCGGGACGCTCACCAGTCAGGCCTACATGAAGCGCTGGAACCGCAAGAGCGAGCTCCTCGCCGACGCTGCCGAGCGCGCCTGCACGACCGCCGATTGGCTCGGTGGCGCGCGCTATCCGCATGCCCAGCTCGAGGCCAGCTGGCTGCGGGTGCTCGGTTCGCAGATGCACGACATTCTGCCGGGGACGAGCATTCCGCAGGCGTACGAGTACAGCTGGAACGATCTCGTCCTCGCCCAGAACGGCTTCGCCGCGAGCCTCACGGATGCCATGGGCGTCATCTACCAGGCCCTCGACGTCCGACCCCACGAGCCCACGAATGCGGGTGTGCCGCTCGTCGTGTTCAATCCGTTGTCGATCGACCGAGAAGATCTCGTCGAGGTCGAGTTTGACCTCGCGGGCCCTGCGGATGCCCTCGAGGTGGTCGCGCCGGATGGCCAGATAGGCCCGTGCCAACTTCTGCACGCCGATGGCCTGCGCGTGCGGGTCCTGTTCCTCGCACGCGTCCCGGCGGTCACCTTCCAGATCTACGAAGTGCGCCGCGCAACGGGCAGCGCGCCAACCGTCCGCTCCCTCCGCGTCACGCCAGCTGCGCTCGAGAACGACCGCTGGCGAGTCGATCTCGCAGCCAACGGCGACCTCGCACAGATCTTCGACAAACGGGCCGGGCGCCCGCTGCTGGCACGGCCGGCCGGCCTCGTCTTCTTGCACGATGCCCCGGAGCAGTGGCCGGCGTGGAACATGGATTGGAAGGACCTCGCGGCCGAGCCCTACGCGCGCGTGGATGGGCCGGCGCAAGTCCGTGTGGTCGAGAACGGGCCGCTCCGCGTCGCGCTCGAAGTCACACGAGAGGCTCAGGGGTCACGCTTCACCCAGACGCTTCGCTTGGCCAGCGGCGAAGCCGGAGATCGCATCGAGGTCGTAAACCTCGTCGACTGGTACACGTTCGGGTCGTGCCTCAAAGCGGACTTTCCGCTCGCCATTGGCAATCCGAACGCCACCTACAACTGGGGCCTCGGCACGATCGAGCGCGGCAACAACGACGCAAAGAAGTACGAGGTACCATCGCATCAGTGGTTCGATCTCACCCATCGCAACGGCAGCTACGGGGTCTCGATCCTGGAGGACTGCAAGTACGGCTCCGACAAGCCAGCGGACGACCACCTGCGGCTCACGCTGATCCGCACGCCGGTGGCCAACAGCTACGGCGATCAAGCGACGCAGGATCAAGGCCGTCACGAGTTCACGTACGCGGTTGCGGGACACGCCGGTGACTGGCGCGTGGCGCAGGTGCCTTGGCGAGCCGCACGCCTCAACCAGCCGTTGCTGGCGTTTCGACCGAGCGCGCCCCAGCAGGCGCACCTCGTCGGCGGGAGCCACACCTCGGCCTCCGGGGATCGGCCGGGCGACCGGACGAAGCGCAGACAGTTGTCGCTCCTGCGCGTCAGCACCCCTCAGGTCGCTGTTCGGGCCATCAAGAAGAGCGAGGACGGCGACGCGATCATCGTGCGCGTGCAGGAACTCGAGGGGCGGCCGGCAAGCGCCGTGCAAATCGACTTCGCCGCCGACGTCGTCAGCGCCTGGGAGGTCGACGGCCAGGAGCAACGCGTCGGTCCCGCCCGCGTGGTCGATGGGGCTTTGACTTGCGATCTCGACCGCTACCGACTCCAAGCCTATGCCGTGAAGCTGGCCGCACCGACTACCCCGCGCGACTTGCCGCGGAGTCGTCCGATCCCCCTGCCTTACGACGTCGACGTCGCGAGCTCCGACGCCGGTCCTGGGGACGGCGACTTCGACGGGGACGGAAGCACCTACCCCGCCGAACAACTTCCCGCGACGCTCACGCACGGCGATGTCGAGTTCCGCCTCGGCCCGACTGGGAACGGCCAACTCAACGCGGTTGCGTGCGCCGGACAGAAGCTCACGATCGAGGCGCGTCCGGGCGAGCGAGTCTACGTGCTCGCGGCCGCCGACACCGAAGTGCCGGCCCGCTTCGAAGTGGGGTCACGCACCATCGCCACGCGTGTCCAGGCCTGGACCGGCAAGATCGGGCAGTGGGACAACCGCTCGTGGAGGGGCGACGCCGTCATCGACATCGAGTCGGGGTACGTCCGACGGCAGCCGGTTGCGTGGTTCGCCACGCACCGACACCTGCGCGAGTCCGGCAACGACCCGTACGCCTTCACCTACCTCTACCTGCTGTCGTTCTCCGTGCCCGCCGACGGAGCCCAGGAACTCACGCTCCCCGACGATGCCCGCGTGAAGGTGTTCGCGGTCACGGTCGCGAGTCGCGTGCACGACGTGGTCGAACCGGGCCTGCCCCTCT
This sequence comes from Planctomycetota bacterium, assembly GCA_050246115.1. Lineage (GTDB taxonomy): Bacteria > Planctomycetota > UBA8108 > UBA1146 > JAJFFE01 > JBFWWP01. The sequence continues at coordinate 3,794 of JBFWWP010000039.1, read as the reverse complement.
ACGACACCTTGGACTCGGCGCGCCCGGTGGCACGACCGGCGATCGTCAGCGACCCCACCCACGGCACGGGCAAGTTCTTGGACCGCACCGCGGTGGCACTCGCTTGTGCGACAGCCGGAGCGGAGATCCGCTTCACGCTCGACGGCTCGCCACCAACCGCGGAGTCGGCGCTCTACCGCGAGCCCATCGTGATCCAGCAAACGCTCACGCTACGAGCGAAGGCGTTTCACGCGGGCACCCCACCCAGCCTGTCGTTGGCGCGCGATTTCACGCGAGTCACCGCAGCCCCTGCGTTCCAGGTGTCGGACCTCCGTCCGGGGCTGCTGTTCGAGTACCACGAACTCGCCGGCATGCGTCGCCTACCCGACTTCAGCTCGCTCCAGCCAGCTCGCACCGGCGTTTCCGAGGGCGTCGACATCGCCGTTCGCGGACGCGACGAAGACTTTGCGCTGCGTTTTCTCGGCTTCGTGCGCGTTCCCGAGACCGGCGTCTACACCTTCGAGCTCAGCTCCGATGACGGGAGCCGTCTTGCCATCGATGGGGTCACCGTGATCGACCATGACGGGCTTCATGGGGCCTCCGGCCGCACCGCGGCGGTCGCGTTGGTGGCGGGGCTCCACGCCCTACGCGTCGAGTACTTCGAGCGCGGCGGGGATGAGAGCTTGGAGTTGATGCTGCAAGGGCCGGGCATGGAGCGAGGTCCGCTTCCAGCCGACGCACTTTTTCACCAGCAGCTGTGAAATCGACCGCACTGTCGCCCCAGAAGCTGGCCCGGCGAGCCGACGCGAAGTGGGAGTAGCTGTCGTCCATGGGTGCATCCACGGAGGCACACAGGGGTACGTGCAAGAGGCCCTGGGCAAACGTGCGCCGCGCCGCTGCGCAACCTACTGAGGCCCCCTTGCGCGTGCGCTTGAACGCGCCGTAACCCGTCGATGGAGTCGCTTGTGAAGGCCCACGTCTTGCGCGCATGCCTGGGGCTCTTGACCGCTACTACCCTGTTCTCGCCGACAGCGGCGGCCCATCCCATATCGACCGGTTGGGCGCGGGTCGAAGTCGGCGTTCGCACCTTGACCATCGACTGGGAGCTCCTTGCCGATGAACTCGTGTGGGTTCACTCCCTGACGGCGGGCGCAGACGATCGCGTCGACGCGAACACTCTGGCACGAGCTGCGTCGGCGCACCGGGAGTACCTGCTTGACCGCCTCGAAGTTCAGGTCGACTCCGGCTCGCCGCTGAGCGGGCGCATCGTCGCCACCTCGTTTCCAGACTGGCCAGCGCAGGGCGTCACGCACGTCGAACTCCAACGGCAGTCGCTTCACTATCGTCTCGAGTTCGACCTGCCTGCTCCGCCAGCATGGCTCACCTTCTTCGCCGCGGGAGCCCGCAATGCGACAGAGCTTCCCCTCTGGCTGGAGGTAGTCATCGAGCAGGAAGGCAAGTCTCTCGGCGCGCCGCACGTGCTAACCCACGACCTACCGCTCGTCGTCCTCATACCCCATGGCTCCGCTACAGCGACGCCGTCCTCACTTCTCGCACCCAACCGAACTCGATCGACGGTTGCAGTCGCGCCCGACGCCGTGACGCAAAGCATCGACGTCCCGCTGGGCCTCTTGGCCGAGGCCATCGGTGTGGACCTGCGTGACGCCCGCCCGCTCGATGCAACCGAGGCCGATAGATTCTTGGATCGATCCTGGGAGTTGATCCGCCACCGAATCCGACTGCGGAATGCCGCGGCCTGCCTCGTCGTCACTCGCGTCTCGCGCCAGATCATCGGTCCTGAGGAGCCGCACGAGTTCGAGCACACCGCGGTGGCGAACGCGCGCGCCCCCCGCGTCGTCGCGAGCGCACTCAGCCGGCGCGATCTCCGCGCCCGGTTCATCCTCGATTACGCCCCCGCACCACGGAACCAGCCGCCCGGCACCATCGAGTTCGAGTGGACCCTGTGGAACGCATCGCTCGAGGTCGTCGAGTCGACCATCCACCGCGCGTCGCCCACAGCAGCCACGGACACTCGCATGCTGCGCCCGTCTCAGCCGTGCCATGCCGCCCTTGCAACCGTGCGCGCACCCGCAGCCCGCGAGGCTTTCTGACGCTGGAGTGCGAACACGAGGCCCGCGCGCTTTCGCAAGCCCCCGCAGGCCCCCGCCCGAGAGCGCAAGCCCCCGCCCGAGAGTAATCCCAACGATCTGCCCCACCAGCCGACCCTGGATCCCGCGCCCACGTGACGAGCGCCCTTCTGCGAGCGAGGCGCAGCATCCGTTCGCGTACGCCGCCAGCCCGAATCCCGACCTCCGCACCCTGGATCACCATGCCCCCCCGATGAGCCGTCCCGCCAGGGCCGGCCCCGCTTGCCGGTCCACGCCTCCTCCGCGACGCCTCGCCTCGCTTCCGACCACCGATGCCGCTCGCCGACGAACATGATCCGTCATGCGCAAGCCCCCGCCCGAGAGTAATCCCAACGATCTGCCCCACCAGCCGACCCTGGATCCCGCGCCCACGTGACGAGCGCCCTTCTGCGAGCGAGGCGCAGCATCCGTTCGCGTACGCCGCCAGCCCGAATCCCGACCTCCGCACCCTGGATCACCATGCCCCCCCGATGAGCCGTCCCGCCAGGGCCGGCCCCGCTTGCCGGTCCACGCCTCCTCCGCGACGCCTCGCCTCGCTTCCGACCACCGATGCCGCTCGCCGACGAACATGATCCGTCATGATTGCGAAGCGATCGTCACTCACGACTGCGCCGGGGCACCCGCGCGATACCTCGGGCAGGGAGAGCCTGCCTGCGGACTGCTCCGGGGTGGACGAATGCCGAGGACTCACCGTCGTGCGTCCGGTTTCAGCTTGAGCGGGACTGCTTTCAAGTCCAACAAACTCCGAGCCAAAACCACCAGTCTCCAGTCCACATGGCCTAGCAACGCCGCGACCTCATCGCTTCGCTCTTGGACTGCAGAGACGACTCGCATTCGATTATCCCACGTTCTCGTAAACTCGGTGGTGAGACACAGAAGCCCCGCCACACATCCAAGAGAGTCTCCGGCGCGTTCCCTGCGCAGACTCTCGCTCAAGATCCCAGGATAGCCTGCACGTAAGACAAGCTCGCCGCTGGCGATCCGAAACTCGGCTTTCTGTTCGTGCGATCCAAGAACACGGTCTGGCTCAAACGTAAAGCCTACGCACGCCTCTTTCAGGCGGTCAAACAGGGAAGCACCCGCCCGAGAGTAATCCCCGTGCCTCGCCCCCCACCACTCGAGCAACCGCCTCCGGTGCCTCGTCCTGGTTCGGTCGTTCGACGACGAAGGCCCCAGGGCCGACGATTCCTTGACGTCGGAGGTTCAATCGCGGTGGTAGTCTGCAGTTGCGGCGTTTCGGGGTCGCTGATAACAGCCCGGCTGGCGGATTGCGAACATCCTCCGTGAGAGGAGTTCCCATGGCGACACCCCCACGTCTGCTGCCGCCGAGCGGCACGGTCATGGTGACGCGGCGCGTCTTGAAACGGCAGCATCGACTTCGGCCCAGCCGGGAAGTGAACCAGCTCATCTTGTATCTGCTCGCCGTCGCGGCGGATCGCTACTCGGTCAGGGTCCACGCCTTCCAGGTCTTGAGCAACCACTTGCACCTCGTCGTCTCGTACTCTGGGAAGACCCTCCCCAAGTTCATGCAGTTCTTCGACAGCCAGGTCGCCCGTGCCCTCAACTGCCACCAGGGCCAGTGGGAGACCGTGTGGGCACCGGGGTCCTACAACAAACTCGACTTCCTCCGAGATCGAGCGACGATCTTCAAGTACATGCTGTACGTGC
>JBFWWP010000038.1:0-45351 GCA_050246115.1 Planctomycetota bacterium | reverse complement strand
GGGTCAAATCATTCAGAATAGTGCGAATGTGTCGCTTTGACGGCGTTCACAGCCTTCAGGCTGTTACCCGAGAGCCCCTCGGCTGTTGGCGCTCAGCCTCAAATGTGGCTTCATGCAACGGCAACTAACTTAGCTAGCTGTCTAGTTGGCGTTGCAGCGGCTCGGCATCGCTTCAGATTGCCGAGAAACAGCGGCTTGAAGTCCGGTCGCGGATCAGCGAAGCGGTACTCGTACTCGATCGGAAGGGAGCCAGGAGTGATGCTGGACCACGAGCGTCGGATCAAGTTCGGGAGCACGAGTACGAGTACGAGTACGGGGACGGGGACGGGGACGGGGAGAGGCCGAACAAGCCGTTGCACATAACAGCCGCAAGCGGTGACAGGTGACCGCCGAGACGTTGGGCGAGGGCCAGTCCCCGTCCTTCGCACCTCTACCGGCTCGGATGTTCTTCGTGGGGGCGGGTCCGACCGTGCAGCCACGGAGCTCGGACTCGAACGACGGCTGCGGCTGGAACGCCCCGGCGGGGGTTGGCCGCCGGGGCGAGAAAATCGACGGAGAGCGCTTCTTCGGTCAGGGAGCGCCTTCACGTTACGTCACGCCACTCGAAACCCAACGAGCACTCAGAGCGCGGGACAGCCGGTCGAGCCCGGGCACGGCGCTAGGTTATCGGTGGTGGCATCGGGGCGGCAGCCGCTGAGTCCGGCAGGCGGCTCACCTCCTTGGAACAAGTACTGCAACAAGAGGAGCGGGTCGAGCAGGTTGAGCGTGCCCGAGTCATCGACGTCGCAGGCGTCCTCGCACGCGACCGCCCCTGACTGGAAGAGTAGTTGCAGCTCGGCGACCGCGTCCGGAAGTCCAAACATGCCATCGTCGTTGCAGTCGCCCCGACGATCGCTCGGTGGGTCGAAGGTCTCGTTGCGAAGAACCGCGGCGCCCAAGCCGGTGGCACAGACAATGTCCAAGCGACCGTCGGCATCAACGTCGCTCAAGCGCAACCGCGACACATAGATCGGGTGCGCGATCGGTGGCGCGAGAGTTGCGCCCGTGGACAGCAAGATCTGAAGGTGCGCGCCGACGACGACATCGGCGAGACCGTCACCGTTCAGGTCGCCAGCGACCAGACGGGTCAACGGCTCGGTGAGAACCGTGCCGGAGGTCGGTCCGAAGAGCCCCGTGCCACTACCCAAGAACCAACGCACCCCACCAAGCCTGGCGCCCACGATCAAGTCTTCGAAACCGTCGCCATTCATGTCCGCGAGCGCCACGGCACTGAGCTCTCCCGGGATCTGAGTTACGCTGGGCAGGGGCTGGAACTGCCCTCCGCCAACAGACCGAAACACACGGACTTGGCCCATCGCTCCGTCGGCTTTGTCGGCCACGACCAAGTCTTGGAGTCCGTCGCCGTCCAAGTCTGCGGCGCTGAATCCCGCGAGGGACTGAACGACAGCGATGAGCGATGTACTGACACCGTCCATGCTCATTACCCGCACCTCGTTCGACCCTGTGCAGCCGATCAAGAGATCCTCGTGGCCGTCGCCCGTCACGTCCGATGTGAGGAGCTGGGTAGGCGCCGAGCAAACTGGCACGAAATTGGCCGGTCCGAGATACCCGTTCGGCAACTGGTGGCGGTAGAGAGTCTCGAAACCATACCGTCCGACCACGACGTCGAGACGCCCATCCTGATTGAGGTCAATGACGGCAAGGTCGGTCGTGCCTCCGGTGCCAGCATTGTACGGAACGCCCTCCTCGAATTGCCCGTCTCCGAGTCCCGCCCGAATCCGGATGAGGGAGGGGTTTTCCGGATCCGACCCTTCGCCCCCAGAAATCAGATCACCATTGCCATCGCCGTCGAGGTCAACGAACAGACACTCGGACGTGCGCCGCGACTCCACCAGTTCCGGTGCCCGATACTCCCCGGTCGACCGTGGCCGGGCGACCATGACACCACCCAGAGTGAACAGCAGCTCGTCGAGTCCATCGCCGTCGAGGTCGACGATGAGTTGGGGCGCGCACGGCACCAGATACTCGAAGACCTGACCGGTGAAGCCGAACTCGCCGCGTCTGTGAACCTGGAGTCTGTGAAACTGCAGCAGTGGATTGAAGAAGGGCGTCACGAGGACGTCGAAGAAGCCGTCGAAATCGGCCCTTGCGACCAGAGGTCTCCCGTTGGGGAGCGGAAACTCGAACGGACTACGGAACCCACCCGCACAATCGCCGCGAAACGACCACAACGAATCGTTGCCGCCCGTGACCACCAGGTCGAGACACGCATCATTGTCGCGATAGTAGAGGAAGGGGCGCTCGTCCCCCCCGACCACGGAAACTACCGGTGTGTTGAGGCTTCCATCGAGGAACACCAGAGCGTTCCCGTCAGTCCCAGTGAAGACGATGTCTGCAATCGTGCTCCCGCCGAGGTCGCCAACCGCGGCCCCCCTGGCTTGGACGCCTTGGTAGACCTGCGAGGGTCCGAAGCTCCCGACGCTCATCTGATCGAACCGGAGCGCGACGTTTTCGTGGAGAACGACGACATCCGCCAGCCCGTTCCCGGTTAGGTCGCCAACCACCAGGCCGTAGAGGTCACCCCAGGAGGTGCTGCCGCCAACGAATGCAGGCGCTGCGAAGGCCGCCGGCAAGTTGTTGTCGATCCGATACACGCTTCCGTCCCCCTGCAACAGCACGACGTCCAAGTCGGAGTCGGCATCCAGGTCCGAGACGGTCATGTACTGCACGCCGGAGAGACTAGCGAACTGCTGCGGCGCCAGATAGCCACCCTGCCCGTCGCTCGCCGCCCAGTGTATGGCGTTGGACGTGCTGAACACGATGTCGAGGAACCCGTCCGAGTCCAGGTCTCCCGTCTGGATCACGGTCACCGGCTGTGGCCAGGGGATCAAGACCTCGTAGACGGAGAGCTCGACACCCACGGGTTGGGCGCGAACAGCGTTCGGACTTGCGAGTAGTCCGAGAAGCAAACTGCCGAACAGACTCAATGCGGCACGGAGGGACTGCATCGACATGGTCACAGACTCCTTTCTTCGGCTCTAGCACCTCTCTGCCCTGTCAGGTGTAAGACGCAACTCGCTCGTAGAACACGCGCAAAATCGACCCCAAGAGGCAGATCCTCCGTGAAGTGCTGCGGCGTTCGAGTAGTTGTTGGGTTGCTCGTAGACTCCCGTCGGCTTGCCCCGCGAGCCACGGAGGGTCAACCGACGTGATCGCAGTCCTCCGGGTCGATGGGGGCGGCGTCAATCCCTGACGGGAAACGACACTCCGAGTCGCTCACCCGAACGGAAGGCAATCTCGCTCCGACGCGTGCGCGCCCCCGGTAGGTCAGGTTCAGGCCAGGCGCTTCTCGATCTCGGCAGCCTTCTTGGGGATCATGGCTGTGAGATTGCGGGACCCCGTCTTGGTGACCAGGATGTCGTCCTCGATCCGGATCCCCAAGCGCTCTTCGGGGAGATAGACGCCGGGTTCGATGGTGACGATGGCACCTTCGCGCAGCGGCTCGTCGGGATTGGCATCGTGAACGTCCAGCCCGAGGTGGTGACCGATCGAGTGATAGAAGGCGTCGCCGAAGCCCGCCTTCTCGATGATCTTGCGGGCCACGCCATCGACGGCGGCGAGCGTCACGCCCGGCTTCACGGCCGCGACCGCGGCGACTTGCGCCTGGAGGACCACGTCATAGACCTCGCGTTGACGGTCCGTGAAGCGCCCGCCCACCGGCAGCGTGCGCGTGACATCCGCGCAGTAGCCGCCAAACTTGGCCGCGGAATCGATGCAGATCACATCCCCGTCCTGGAGTGTTGCGTCGTTGGCACGGTAGTGTGCGACGGTGCTGTTCAGTCCGGAACCGGCGATCGTGCCGTAGGCGAGTTCGCGGGCGCCTCCCGCGCGGTAGGCTTGCTCCAACGTCTGCGCAACGTCGAACTCGTTGACGCCCGGACGCAGCACCTTGAAGAGCGCCTCGTAGGCGTCGGCGGTGATCTGCGCAGCCCGCTGCACGAGGGCTACCTCGTTCTTGGACTTGGACGCCCGCATTCGCGCGAGCGTCTCGGTGTGATCCTCGATCGTGATCCCGGGCATCCGCTCCGCCACCTTGCGGAACAACTGCAAGTCCGGCGTGACCGGTTGGTTGTGAGCTGCGAAGGGGTGCACACAAGCAAGGCTCTTCGTGCGCCGGGCGGCGTAGTTGAGAGCGCGCGGGAGATGGTACAGACGTTGCACCGTCTCGATCCCGCACGCGTCCCGGAGCTCTTGGCCGATCTCGGGGCGCAAACCGTCCCACCGCGCCATCTCGGAGTCGATCGGCCGGAGGAAGAGCGCCTCGCGCCGCTGCGGCAGCGGATGCTCCGGGGCGAGCAGCAAGATCGCGCCCGGCTCGTGGGTGATCCCGGTCAAGTACACGAAGTTGGCGTCCGCATGAAAGTCATGGTGCAACGGGTCGCTGTTGTCGCCTGCATGAATCAAAGCCACGGACTTCTTCAGCGCGCCGAGCAGCCGCTTGCGTCGCGCCGCGTACTCCGACAACGGAATTCGATCGATGGCCATGAAGGTTCCTTCCGGCAGGCGGGCGTCGCTCGGTGCACTCTTGCACCGTGCGTCGCGATGTCTCGGGTCTCGGGGCCCAGGTCTCGGGGCCCAGGTCTCGGGTCGGGGCCCGGGTCTTCGCGGGTCGCGGCGAATCTTCGTCGACACGGGACGGACTGGCAAGAGCAGCCACCCGGCCCTGCGTCTCACGCCCACGAAACCGGCCCGTGCCGGACTTGTGCAACCCGAGCCCAGTGGGCATTCTGCGTCACAGGATGGAGTCGAGGCGAATGAGCAAGACAACGATCTACAGCGATGGGGCATGCCGCGGGAACCCGGGTCCGGGCGGCTGGGGCGTCCTCATGGTGTCTGACGGCGAAGAGCGCGAACTCTACGGCGGGGCATTCGATACCACCAACAACCGGATGGAACTCACTGCAGCCATCGAGGCCCTCAAGGCGATCCCCGCCGGCACCCCGGCCGAGATCTACACCGACTCGGAGTACGTCAAGAATGGCATCACGACCTGGATCCGGAGCTGGAAGTCCAAGGGCTGGAAGACTGCCGCACGGACACCCGTCAAGAACCAGGACCTCTGGATGCAGCTCGACTCGCTGGCGAACGCCCGCGTGGTGAGTTGGCACTGGGTACGCGGACACGTCGGTCACCCCGGGAACGAACGCGCCGACCAGCTCGCGAACCGCGGAATCGACGAACTGCGGAAGTGAACCCACGCGAGGGGGACCCGCAGGATCAGGCCCGAGCGACGAGGGGACAGTACCAGGGACGGACAGTACCAGGGACGGACAGTACCAGTGACGACGTCGAGCGGGGCTGTGCGTCGGAGTTCCACGCGTGGTTGCGTCGGCGCTGCCTGTACCTGGCGACCGTCGCGAACGATCGGCGCCCGGCACTCACTGGAAACGCGTAGAGTCGGCCGTGATCGAGGATCCGGACGCGTGCACCCCGCCCGCAGCCGTTGGCAACCGACACGAGCGTCGGCCGTCAGCGATCACCGCTGCTCCCGCAGCGCGCGCCGTACCTTGCTGTACCACGCGTCCAACTGCTCCGTCGTCGCGTTTCGGGTGTAAGGTACGTCCGCGTCGTGCAACGCAACAATGGCGGCAGCGTTGCGCTTGCCGAAGAACGTGCAGATGAGGAGCATGTCGTATTCGGTGAGTTCGACATCGTCCGCGATCCCCGTCAACTCGCCCACGAACTCGTCGGTCGAATCCGGAACGCTCGACACCTCCGGATAGGTCTTCCGCAGCGGATGCTGCTCGGGGATCCGGGGCAGCTCCTTGCGCAGCCAGGCCTCCCGATCGAGCACCGAATCGAACCCCGCGATGACGTTCTGAAGTCCTGGGTACCTCAGGTCCGAGCCCGGACGCTGGACGCGGAGTTCGCGCCTCAGGATCCTCGCCACCACGGCTCGATCGCGGCACTGACCCAAGTTTCCGAACACCAGCGCGAGTAGATCCGGGTCATCGAGCGCCGCCAACACGCGTTCGATGCGCGCGGCTTCGAGTTCGATCCAGAAGCTCGCAGCACCGGTGGCTGCCAAGAGCCAGCCCAGATGTCGCACGTTCGGCGAGGTCGAGGTCTCGAAGGCTGTGAACGCCCGCTCGAACAGCTCCTGCGGCTTCGGGTCCACCGCGTCGGCGAACACGCCGAACAAGGCGTTGCCGGCATACCGGACGAGTCCGTCGATGGCACCCGGGTTGCGAGAGCGCTCCGCGTCGAGATCCTGGAGGAGACTGCAGACCTTGGTGAAGGCCTCAACGGGCGGGAAGTTGAAGCAAATGGCTTCGAGGCGACGCTCGCGTAAGTCCCCGCTCCCTTCGCGCCGAAACTCGGCGTACGCATCGACGATCGGCGGCGAGGAATCGACCGGTGCGGGTTCCGTCACGCACGCCGCGAGCGGCAGCGATGCAACAGCGAGCAGCGTTGCGGTCCAAAATCTCATGGGCGCATCTCACGTGCCGAGTGACGGCGGCGGGCTCGCCGCGACTCCTCTGCCCGACGACCACGTCTCCGGGCCTGCGTCGTCCCGAGCGTCCCGCATCGATGCAGCCCCTCGCCGGTGGAGGGCGCCGACGCAATCGCTCAACGCCCGTGCTTCTTGGCGTACCGGAGTCTGGCCCGGGCCGCCCCGGCCAAGTCGCCCGAGAGGTCGCCCGACTCTTGTGCCCTCTGTCGCACGTGGCGATCCATCTTCGCGGCGGACTCCAGGTCGCGTCGCACCTGATCGAGGTTGAGCTGATCGAGCCGATCGAGCGCCCGTGCAAGGACCACGACCTTGTTCTCGAGTACCTCGAGAAACCCGCCATGAACCAGCCAATGCTGCGTCGCGCCCTTCTGACGCACGCGCAACTCCCCGGTTCCCAGCGCCGTGATCAGGGCTGCGTGCCCCGGCAGAATCCCGACCTCGCCGTCGGCAGCCACGGCGGTCACGGAGTCCACTTCGCCCACGAACACCGACCCCTCGGGCGTCAGCACGGAACAGTGCAGGGTCTTGTCGGCCATGGTTCGGCTCTCCTACTTGACGCTCTTGGCCATACGGTCGGCCTGTTCGACGGCCTCTTCGATGCTGCCCACGTACATGAAGGCCTGCTCGGGGAGATGATCGTATTTCCCAGCCACGAGATCCTTGCACGACCGCACGGTGTCCTTGATCTCCACGTACTTGCCCTGGAGGCCGGTGAACGCCTCGGCCACCGAGAACGGCTGCGAGAAGAAGCGCTCGATCCGGCGCGCACGGCCCACCAAGATCTTGTCTTCCTCCGAGAGCTCGTCCATACCCAGGATCGCAATGATGTCCTGCAGGTCACGATAGCGCTGGAGAATCCGCTGCACCTCGCGAGCGACCGCGTAGTGCTCCTCGCCGACGACTTCCGGATCGAGGATGCGCGACGTCGAAGAGAGCGGATCGATGGCGGGGTAGATCCCTTTGCCCGAAATGCCACGGTCGAGCACGGTCGTCGCGTCCAAGTGGGCGAACGCGGTCGCCGGTGCCGGGTCGGTCAAGTCGTCGGCCGGCACGTAGATCGCCTGCACCGAAGTGATCGACCCCTGCCGCGTCGAAGTGATCCGTTCCTGGAGTTGTCCCATCTCGGTGGCGAGCGTCGGCTGATAGCCTACGGCCGACGGCATACGCCCGAGGAGCGCCGACACTTCGGACCCGGCCTGACTGAAGCGGAAGATATTGTCGATGAACACGAGGACGTCCGCGCCGCCTTGGTCTCGGAAGTACTCCGCCATCGTCAAGGCCGAAAGCCCCACCCGCAGGCGCGCCCCGGGCGGCTCGTTCATCTGACCGAAGACTAGACAAGTACGGCTGAGAACGCTCGTCTCCTTGCCGTCCGCCGTCTTGATCTTGGCTTCCTTCATCTCGTTCCAGAGGTCGTTGCCCTCGCGGGTTCGCTCGCCCACGCCAGCGAACAGCGAGTAGCCGCCGTGCTTCGTCGCGACGTTGTTGATCAGCTCTTGGATCAGCACCGTCTTGCCGAGACCGGCGCCCCCGAACAAGCCGGTCTTACCGCCCTTCGAGTACGGAGTCAGCAGGTCGACGACCTTGATCCCGGTTTCGAACACCTGGGTCGACGGCTCGAGTTCCTCGAATGTCACGGCATCGCGGTGGATCGGGCGCCGCTCCGAGGCAGCGACCGCCGGCAGCTTGTCGACCGGGTCGCCGAGCAGATTGAACACGCGCCCGAGGACCTGCTCCCCTACCGGGACGGTGATCGGCGAGCCGGTGTCGACCACCGGCGTACCCCGAACGACACCGTCGGTCGAAGCCAACGCAATCGCGCGCACACGGTTGCCCCCGAGATGCTGCTGCACCTCGAGCGTCAACTTGATGCCCCCGTGATCGATCTTCAACGCGTTGTAGATGCGGGGAAGACCGCTTTCGAACTCGGCATCGAGCGTCGCCCCGATGACCTGAACTACTCTTCCGGTCGACATGTTCGCTCCTCGCGTCACGCTCCGGCCGCCCTTGCGCGGGAACGAAGCCTCGTGTCGCTGATCTCAGTGTTCGCCTAGGTTCGTCGCCCGATCTCGCTCGCGAGTCCGGGTTGCGCTGCCATTGCCTCTGGTCCGCGGCGCCGCTTGCCACCACGAACCCCTCCGGGTTCGGCCCGACCCCACCAACTCAACTGACGGTGCCGCCAATGACCTCCAGAATCTCCTGTGTGATACCCGCTTGGCGCGTTCGGTTGTAGAGCTGGGTGTAGCTGCGGGCCATGTCATCGGCGCTGTCGGTCGCGTTCTTCATCGCGATCCTTCGCGCGATCTGCTCGCTCGCTGCCGCCTCGACCAAAGCCAGGAAGAACTGGGTCTTCAGGCTGAGCGGAAGCAATGTCTTCAAGATGTACTCGGGGCTCGGCTCCAAGATGAAATCCACGGCCGGACCCGCCGCAGCGGCGTCGCCCGCGCCGGTAGCCGTGAGTGGCAACAGCGGTCTGACTTCCGGTGCCTGGCGCGCGGCGTTCAGGTAGCGAGTCGACACCACGGTCAGCGCGTCGATGGCCCCGCTCTCGAATTCCGCCAGCAACGGCGCCACGAGCGCCTCCGCGGCCGCGAAACCAGGCTTGTCGTCGAAGTGCGTGACGGCCTCGTGAATCGCCCGCTGCGTGTACTTGAAGCGGGCGACGCCCTTCTTGCCCAACATCACGACCCTCGAACCCACGCCTTCGGATTGGCGACGATCGAGGTACCGCTCAGCGGTCTTGAGCGTGTTCGTGTTGTAGCCACCGCAGAGACCCCGATTCGCGGTAACGATCACCACGACTTCGTTGCTGATCTTCTCGGGCACGCGCAGCAGGGCGGACCCCGCGGTCGCACTCTCGCCGCCGGTCTGCATGCGCTTCAGATCTCCGAGCAGCTCCGCGATCTTGTCACCGTAGGGCTTCACCGCCTCGATACGCTTCTGGCACACGCGCGCCTTCGCGGTTGCGATCATCTCCATCGTCCGCGTGATCTTGCGGGTGTTCTTGACCGAACGGATCTTGTTCCTGAGCTCACGTGCAGTCGCCACGGCGTCCGCTTCCTCTCTTCCAGCCCGATTCCCTGCCCCGACGCCAAACGTTGGCCGGCGTCGGGACCCGGCACGGCCCGAGCCGTTACTTCTTCGCAGCCGCCTTGGCGAGTTCCTTGCCAAAGTCCTTGGCGAAGTTCGTCGCCACTTCCTTCAGCTTGGCTTCGTTCTCCTTGCTCAAGTCGCCGGTCTTCACGATCGCCGACAGGATCTCCGGGAACTGCTCGCGGAGATGCGCCAGGAACGCAGCCTCGAACGCGCGCACCGAAGCGACCGGCAGCGTGTCGAGAATGCCGTTGCCTCCGCACCAGATCATGGCGACTTGTTCCTCGACCTTCATGGGTCGGTACTGCGGCTGCTTCAGCAGCTCCACCATCCGGAAGCCGCGATCGAGCTGGGCCTGGGTCGCCTTGTCGAGCTCGGTACCGAGCTGAGCGAACGCCTCGAGTTCGCGAAACGACGCCAGGTCGAGACGCAGACGGCCGGCGACCTTCTTCATGGCCTTGATCTGGGCGTTACCGCCGACGCGCGACACCGAGATGCCGACGTTCAGAGCCGGGCGCTGACCCGCGAAGAACAAGTTCGGTTCGAGATAGATCTGCCCGTCGGTGATCGAGATCACGTTGGTCGGAATGTAGGCCGAAACCTCGCCCTCTTGAGTCTCGATCACGGGCAAAGCCGTCTGCGATCCACCTCCGAGTTCATCCGACAGCTTGGCGCTGCGCTCGAGCAAGCGCGAGTGGAGGTAGAACACGTCGCCAGGATAGGCCTCGCGACCCGGGGGACGACGCAGCAAGAGCGAAATCTGCCGGTAGGCCTGGGCTTGTTTCGACAGGTCGTCGTACACGCACAGCGTATGCTTGCCCTTGTACATGAAGTACTCGGCCATGGCGCAACCCGCGTACGGCGCAATGAACTGCATGGGCGCCGGAGACGACGCCGGGGCGTTCACGACGATCGTGTAGTCGAGCGCCCCTTCGCGTTCGAGTCGCGCGACCACACCGGCCACGGTCGACGACTTCTGTCCGACCGCGACGTAGACGCAGATGACCCCGGTGCCCTTTTGGTTGATGATCGCGTCGATGGCGACGGCGGTCTTGCCGATCCCGCGGTCGCCGATGATCAACTCGCGCTGACCGCGACCAATCGGAATCATCGCGTCGATCGCCTTGATCCCGGTCTGCAGCGGCTCGTGCACCGACTTACGGTCGGCGATCCCGGGCGCCGGCGACTCGACCGGCCGGTAGTGCGGAGTCTTGATCGGTCCTTTGCCGTCGACGGGGTTACCCATGGCATCGACCACTCGGCCGAGCAGAGCCTCGCCACACGGCACCTGCACCACGGTCCCGGTTCGCTTGACGGTATCGCCCTCTTTGAGGTCGGTGTATTCACCCAGGATGACCGCGCCGATCGAGTTCTCCTCGAGGTTCAGAGCGAGTCCCTTGGCGCCGTTCGAGAACTCGAGCATCTCGCCCGCCATGCAGTTCGCAATGCCGTAGATCTGTGCCGCGCCGTCCCCGACTTCGAGGATGGTGCCCACTTCTTCCACGGCCAGGGTCGACCCGTAGCTCTCGATCTCCTTACGGAGAACCGACGTGATTTCGTCTGCTTTGATCTTCATTGAAAGATTTCACTCCCTATCCGCGGTGCGGCGAGGGCCTCACGCATCTGGTTGAGCCGTGTCCGGATCGATCCGTCGATCACGGTGTCACCGATTCGGATTCTCACGCCGCCAAGGAGGTCGGCGTCGACCCGCTCCTGCGGCACGATCGTCCGTCCGGTTCGTTTGCCCACTGCGGCAACGATCTCGGCACGTAGTTCATCCGTCAAGGCGGACGCACTCGTGATCACGACATGAGTCCGACCTCGTACTTGATCCAACTTCTCGATGAACGCGTCGCAAATCTCCTGGAGCAAGAGCTGGCGCCCGCGCTCGACGAGAATCTTCAGGAGACTGAGAACGGTGGGCGACACCCTGCCGTCGAAGATCCGGTCCAGCGCCGCCAGCTTCTCGAGTCGAGGGATCTTCGGGCTCTCGAACAGTTTCCGCAAATCCTGACTCTGGCGATACAAATCGCGCAGGGAGATGAGTTCATCTCCGAGTTCTTCGCCCTGGCGCCGCTCCTCAGCAATCGCCAACAGGGCCTCTGCGTAGGCTCCCGTCACTGGGTGTCGTTTCATCGCGCAGCCTTCACCTTCCTGGCCCCCAACCCGACGACTCTCCGTGCCGGGCTCACGACGCCGCGTGCTGGTACTGCTCCACAGTCTTCTTCACCATGGCTGCATGCTCTTCTCGCGACAGCGACTTCGAGATCAACTTCTCCGCGATCTGATAGGACAGCTCCACGGCGCGGTCGTGGATCTCGTACACCGCGTTGTTCTTGGCTCGCTCGATCTCGTTGAGCGCCCGGGTCTTGAGCTCGTCGGACTCCTTCCGCGCTTCCGCGATGATCGAATCCTTGACGGCCAACGCGTCGCGCTTGCCTTCTTCGACGATGGCGGTCGCTTGCTTGCGGGCCTCCGCGAGTACCCGCTCGTGCTCGGCAGCCGCCTTCAGACTCTCGGCGCGGGCTCGATCCGCCGCTTCCAGGGAATCCCGGATGCGTTGCTCGCGCTCGTCGAGCGCCTTGATGAGCGGTCCCCAGGCCTTGGCCTTGAGGATCACGGCAACGATCGCGAAGACCACCAAGGTCCACAGCACCGTCGAAGCCGCGATCTCTACCAATCCCTTCGATTCCGAGTGCGCGGCGTCGGCGGAGTGCGCTTCTGCCGCATCGCCGGCAGCGGCGAACGCCAGAACCGGCAACAGCGCCGTCAAGCACAAGGCCGAAGCTGCGGCCCAACGGGCGGCCGCGTTGATTCTCGGTTTCATGCGATCCTTTCGGTCCCGGCACCGAGCCCCTTGACGAGGCGTAGGGTCGGGAGTCACCACGCTGCCTCGAGTGCCCCGCGGCCGGTACGCCAACACGACCACCGCTCGCAACGGCGCGCGGACGGGCGCGCGGGTTCGCGCGCTCCGGCCGCTCGAGTCGTACGCGCCGCCGCCGAGTAGCCTACTTGGCGATGTGGCCGTTCACCGCGAGGTAGACGAGCAAGCACACGATCACGCCGAACAAACAGACGCCCTCGATGAGCGCCGCGGTCAGCAGCATCGCGCCACGCACGTCACCGGAAGCCTCGGGCTGACGAGCGATGCTCTCGACCGCCGACGACGCCAGCTTGCCAATGCCAAGACCCGCTCCGATCCCCGCGAGCCCGGCGCCGAGGCCAGCTCCCAAGAGACCGTACTGCAGCGCGGTCGCGGCGTTTCCGTCGTTGAGGGCGGCCGCGAGCACGCCGGTCAGAGCAAACACGAAATCCATCAGAGGCTCCTTTCGCTCCCGCTCCCGCGGGACTGATTCTCGATCGATGTCTCGAAGCTCGAGTGCTCCTTCGGCCGTCTAGTGATCCGGGTGCACGGCCATGGAGAGGAATACGGTAGTCAAGAAAGTGAAGATGAACGCCTGCAAAAAGCCGATGAAGATCTCCAAGCAGTAGATGGCCACCGAGCCGGCGACAGAAGCCAACGTGACCCCACCACCGAGGACCACGCCGATGCCGCCGTCGGCGAACAGTTTGACACCGGCGGCAGCAAATCCGATGAGCACGGCGAGCACGGTGTGCCCAGCGACCATGTTCGCGAAGAGACGAATCGCGAGGGCCGCAGGCTTGAGGATGTGACCCAGCGCCTCGACCAGGATCATGAGCGGCCACAGGAACGGGGGCCCCACCAGCAGGTTGGCCTTGAGGTAGTGCACCAACCCGTTCTCCTTGATGCCGATCGCGTGATAGAAGCAGAACGAGCACACGGCGAGGCCGATGGTCACGTTCAGGTTGCTCGTCGCGGTGTAGGCAATGGGCAGCGGGATTAGTCCCAGGAGATTGCAGAACAGAATGAAGAAGAAGAAGGACCAGAGCACCGGCAGGTACTTGTCCCCTTCCTTGCCCAAGAACGGTCGCGCGACCTCATCGCGCAGAAACAGCAGAATCACCTCGAACAGGCCGGCGACGCGCCCTCCCGTGCCGTGCTGCACGATACGCTGGGCTACCCACGGCAGGATCGTGATGCAGAGAAGCGCCGAGATCGTCGCGTAGATGGTGTGAACGGTGACCGGACCGGCGACCACCCAGTCCTTGACATGCGAGAGCGGGTCGTCGCCACTGGCGATCGGCAGGAAGCCCATCATGAGCGCTCGGTTCCTTCCCCGGGCTCACCCCGGTTGGCTCGTCGCTGGGTCGCCGCCTGACTCGACTGGAACAGCCGATTCAGCGTGTGCACTTCCACGCCGAGCACGAACAGGTAGAAAACGGTCGTCGCGATCAGCAGTCGATGGCCCCACTCGGGGCCAACCAAAGCGTAGGCCGCCAGCTGGCTGACGACGAGCAAGAACCCACGCAGCAAGAAGCCGAGGAGCATGATGGCCGGCATGCGCGTCGGCGGGCAGGTCAGAGCACGGCTCATGTTGTGGAAGCCGACCCAACCCAACCCGAGCGCGCTCGCAGCACTCCACGCGAAACAGGCGACGGTCAGCCATCCCCAGCCAGGCCGTGATGCGAACAGCGCGGTCGCGCACAGCACCGCGATCCCCAGCACCGCTGTCGCGCGAGCCAAGAAACGCGCGAGGCTCGCGGGTGCAGTGGGTACGGCACGGCTCGACGCCGAGGTTCCCCCCGCGAGCGCGCCGCCTTCGAACCGCTGGGTCATGGACGATTGCGCCATCGAAACCGAACTCTCACTTCTCTGAACTCTCACTTCTGGCGAACCTGCGCGCCCCACTCGACCGTGGCGCCGTCGGGTACACCTTGTAGTACAACCAGGTCACACTCACTGCGAAACCAAAGAGGAGGCCGACAACGACTCCCCAGGGATCCCAGCCGAGCCGCTGGTCCAGCCAGTGGCCGATCCCGCCGAACAACGCGATCCCCAGAGTGAACTGCAGTCCGATCGTTGAGTGGCGAACCCAGGAAGCGGCGACTTCGCGAGGTCCTTCGCTTTCCCCCCGGTTGCTGCGCGACTCGTGTGGCACGGCCGTTCGGCTCCCCCGAGGCCGGCTTCGAGAAACCGCCTCCGACCCGACTGCGCAAGGTATCCCGACTGCGCAAGGTATCCCGACTGCGCAGGGTATCCCGACTGCGCAGGGTATACTGCGCAGGGTATGACGTCACCCCCCGCGCCCTGCGAACGAGACCGGCACTCCGGTCGGACCCGCCCCCCTCGGACCCTGAACCACAGCGGACCCTGAACCACAGCGAACTCGGAACCACAGCAGACGCGAGGGTCGGACGAGAGAGGGTGCGGTCGGTCCGCTTCGCACTCACGAGCGGAGCCCCCGGAAACGGGAGCACTCCTCAGCCCACCCGCGGCGACCGCGTGAAGCGGCGTGCGGGCGCGGGCAGCGGGCCGCCAGTTGCGACCATCACGGCCCGCGGCGGTCCGAGCGGTTGCCCAGAGCTGCTGTTGCCCAGAGCTGCTGTTGCCCAGAGCTGCTGTTGCCCAGAGCTGCTGTTGCCCGGGCTCCGCGAACGGCTCCCCAGCAACCCTCGGGGTAGATCTCGAGCGAAGCCCGCGAATCGCCCCCGATGCGTGAGCGGCGAAGAGTAGCAATCCGCCTGATGAAGGTCAACCCTAGCAACCGCGAAACCGAGTCGCACATAAAGCGCTTTGCAAACGACACTTGGAGACCCTCGACGGGGCGTTCCCGTCGGACGTCCGGCGCGCCGATGACGCTGTGTTTCGCGACGATTTCACGCGCCGGACACGCTACGACTCGGAGCGGTGAGCTTGCCCCGCCGTGAGTGAAGCGGCACCCTCCGTGCATGATCGGCCACGACCGGGCCCCCTGCCCACCCGACTTCGAAGTACCTACCGCGACCGCGACCGCAATCCACTCGAGTCGCGGCATGGCTCGCGGTGCGTGGCTCGGCATCGTAGCGACCCTCAGCGTCGCAACCGCCCTCGCGCTGTACGGTGGCCTCCGGGCCGGCGTCGCCTCGCTCTTCTTTCGCGAAGCGCAGCGCAGCATCGAAGAGGGTGACTCGGAGCGTGGACTCCGCATTCTCGAAGACGTCGAACGCTGGGACGCCAGTCACCGCGAAACCCAACGGCTGCTCGCGCTCCAATCGTTGGCTCACGGCGACGCGGTCGACGGAGTACGTCGCCTGGAGCTTCTCTATTCGGCCGGAGACCGGTCGGTCGATCTGCTCGACATCCGTGCGCGTCTCGCCGAGGAGAGTGGCGACATCGAAACCGCGCGCCTGCGATTCATCGAGTTGTGCCGCGAACACCCGACCCATGTCGCCGGCCCGCTGGGCCTCGCGCGCTTGGCGGAGACCACGCCAGGCGCGCTGAGCGCGTTTCTCGAACCCAACCCCGCCGCCACGGCCACTGCGAGCATCCGTGGAATCTCGTTCTTTCACGTCGAGGATGACCTGGGCCTGCACGGCTACGGGACGGCGAGCGCCGCCACTTCGTTGGTCGCGGCGCGACGCTCCGGTGCACGAGCGCTCGCGCTGCGCATCCCGGCGCGGCAGTCGAGCGTGCGCGACCCGGAGGTGCGATTTGGCGTGGAGGCTGCCGGTGGCGAGACCGACCTCGCGATCGTGCGGGCGATCCGCGATGCGAAGCGGCTGGGTTTCGTCGTCATGCTCAAGCCACACATCATGCTCGAGCACATCACTGCCGACGAGTGGCGCGGAACCCTGGGGTTCGAAGACCCCGTCGAGCGCCAGCGCTGGTGGGCGGGCTACCGAGCGTTCCTCATGCACTGCGCGGCGATCGCCGCGCGCGAACGAGTAGACATTCTCTGCATCGGCGTCGAGTTGCGGCGCATGGTGTTGGAGTGCCCCACGCAGTGGCAGCAACTGATCCAGGAACTTCGCGGCGTGTACCCCGGGCAACTCACCTATGCGGCGAATTGGTACCACGAGTACCGCGAAGTGCCGTTCTGGTCGCAACTCGACCTCCTCGGTGTGCAGTTCTTCTTTCCGATCTCCACCGTCGAGGATCCCACGCTGGCCGAGTTGCAGGCAGGCCTCGCGGCCCCGGTCGACGAGCTCGAGGATCTAGCGGAGTTCTACGACCGGCCGGTCGTACTCACGGAAGTGGGCTACAAGTCCACCCCCGGCGCTACGCGCGAGCCCTGGATCTGGCCTCGCGCCGGTTCGGCGGAGGACCCCGACCTCCAGGCGCGCGCCTATCAGGCGGTACTCGAGGCATTCGCGAACGAACCGTGGTTTGCGGGGATGTTCTGGTGGAACTGGCTCACCCTCCCGGAGCCCGGACCGAAGTTCGCCCATGACTTCACGCCGCAGGAGAAGCCCGCGGCCGAAGTTCTCCGACGCGCTTGGGGCGGGGGATCTTGACCGTTTCGACGCGTGCGGGGTGGGATGCTACCCAACGTCTCGTCGACCACGCGGCCTACCCGCGCGGCTCCGTAGGGTTGGGGCTGGCCGCCACCGAAACAGATCGTTAACCTCCGCACCATGAAATCGCTGGCACTGTGGATCCCGTTCTGGGTTGGCACTGCGCTGGGACTCTGCACGATCCCTGGGGACTTCGTGTTCGACGACATCACCATCGTCGAGAACAACCCACGACTCGAGCCGCTCACCGCGATCCCGCGGCTGTTCGTCGACAACTACTGGGGCGACTTCGCGCAGGGCGGAATCTACCGGCCGCTGACCTTGGCCACGTTCGCCGTCGAACGCGCCTTGTGGGGGAATGGTAGCGCCGCGGGCTACCACGTAACGAACGCCCTGTTGTACGGTGGCTGCGCGGCGGCCCTGGCGTACCTGGCCATGGCTCTGGGTTGGGGAGCCCGTTTGGCCGCAGGCGTCGGCGTGTTGTTTGCACTCCACCCCATCCACGTCGAAGCCGTTGCGCCGCTGGTCGGTCGCTCGGAACTCGGCGCCGGGCTCCTCGTCTTGTTGGCCATCGCGATCGAAGCGCGGGACGACTCACGGCGAGGGGCGTGGCGCCCGGCGCTCTGGACCGGCGTGACCATCGCTGGGGCGCTGTTCTTCAAGGAGACCGGTGTGGCCGCGGTGCCGGTCTTGCTGCTACTGCCGTTCGTGCGCGCGACGCTCGCGTCCATGCGCCCTGGGGTGCGATCGAGCTGGCGCGAGTGGTGGCAGCAAGGTGTCTCGCGGCTGGCCGGTCGTTGGCGAACCGGCGTCGCCGTCGGAGTCGCACTCGGGGTCTGGGCCTCCTTGCGGGCCGTTGCCCTCGACCAGCCGCCGGACCCCGTGGGGGTGCTCAACAACGTGCTCTCAGAACGTGGCACGATCGCGCGCTGGGCAGGTGCCCTGGCCGTGTCCCTGAACTACCACGCCAAGGTCCTCTGGCCTTGGCCGCTCTGCGCCGACTACTCCTTCGCTGCGCTCGACCCCACGACCTCGCTGACGAGCCCGACATCGCTCCTTGGGCTCGCCACGTGGCTCGCGCTCGCCGCGACCATCATCTGGGGTTTGCGCACCGCACCTCGCATCAGCCTGGCCTTGGGGTTGTACGTCGCGGCACTCCTGCCGGTCAGCAACCTGCTCATCCCGATTGGCACGATCTTCGGCGAACGGCTGCTCTTCTTGCCAAGCGCCGGCGCCCTGCTCGCGCTCGGGGCCGCTTACGCGTACGGAAGCGTCCGCTCGGCGCGGGGGACGCGGATCGCGACGGGCGTCGTTGTCGCCGCTGGCCTTTTGGGACTGGTCGGCTTCCTCGTCCGAGTCGCTGATTGGAGAAGCGAGCTCACCATCACCGAGGCCATGGTGCGCGTGCAACCGATGAGCGCGAAGGCCCACGGCAAGTTCGGCTGGGAACTCTATCGCGACGCTCAGGACCAGCCCGACTCGGCGGCGCGAGCGGCCCAGGAGGATCGTGCCCAGCACCACCTCGAGCGCTCACTCGAGATCTATCCGGACTTCACCGACTCCTACATCAATCTGAGCATCGTGTTGGCTCAGCGCGGTCACTCGGAACGCGCACTCGCCGCCGCGCGCAAAGCGCGCTCGCTCGAACCCGGTAAGATCGGGTCCTACGCCCAAATCGCTCAAGTGAGCTGGAAGCTGCAGAAAAAGGCTGATGCCCTCGAAGCCTGCGAAGCGGGGCTACGCCTTGCACCCGACCACTTGCCGCTCCTCGAGGTTCGCGCCCACCTGCGGTTCGACGCGAACGAGCCCGCCCTGGCCGCGGCGGACTTTGCCAAGGCGTTTGCGCTCGAGCCGAAGGTGGAGTGGAAGCTCATGGAGATTCGCTCACTCGTCGCCGCGCGCGACTTCACGGCACTCGAACGCGTGCTCGATGCAGCCGTGACCGACGCGGCCCAACCGCGATCCCCCCTCAGGCCCGAGCGACACACCCTACTGAACAACCGCGGCATGGTGTATGCGCATCGCAACGCCCACGAACTCGCCATCCAAGACTTCACCCGTGCCCTCGAACTCATCCCCACGTTCGCGGCTCCCCGCGGCAATCGCCTCAAGTCACTCCTCGCGCTCGGACGCGATGACGAGGCCCGTGCTGACCTGGAAGTCCTCGAGCAACAGCTCGGTGTCGACAACGTCAAACCTCTGCGAGCGCTGTTCGCTCCCCGCTGACGGTTGCGTGGGCTCGGCGTTGGGCGCGCTCGCCTTGGCTGTGCTTCTCGGAGGGGGCTTTCGCGAAGCTCATCGTGGCTGCGGCAAACCCGCAACCCCTTCACCCACATGCGCTCGCCTTCGGCGGGTGGCGCCAAGCACCGGGCCGAATGCTGCCGAGGGTGCGATCACGATCAAACCCAAAGGGCTCCGCGGCGGAGTCGAAGTCGCGGTCGGAGACTTGAACAGTGACACCTCGAAAGAGGGGCGTCGGTCCCACGTCGTGGACCGACGCCCTTCGTACTCCCCGACACCACCCGAGGTCCTCGCGGATGGTCCAACGGCGCCGAGTCCGCTCACCCACGTTTCAGGGTGATGTTCGCGTACCTCCGCTTGCCGGGTATCGCGGCGGCGGCTTCACTGTCGAGAACCAACCGGTACTCGCCAGCGCCCAGGCTCGTGCTCATGAGCCCCCGCTTCAGCGTGATGTTCCCCCAGTTCGACCGTGCTGGCGGGGCCGGTGCGGCGGAGCTCTTGTCGATGCGCTTGCGGATCACGATCGGCTCGTAGGTGCGTCGTCCTGCCTGCGCCTCAGCGGCGTCGACACGCTTTCGAATCATGATCGGTTCGAACCTGCGGCGGCGCGTGGCCAAGCCAGCAGAGTTGTCGCCGGTGCTGACGGGTCGCGACATCGAGGAAGCTGCGGCACCCGTTTCCTTGCAGACTCGGATCGGCTTGTGCTGGCGCTTCCCGGTCGGCAGCGAGCTCGCGGGGGCGGACTGCTCGGCCGCGCCGTCACCGTTCAAGTCTCCGACGGCAACCCTGACCCCGCCGTGAAGCCCTTTGGGCTTGATCGTGATGACCGGGCCGTACGAAGTGCCGGCGAGCGGCTCGGTGTTCGGGTCCCACGCGAGGTCTGCTGCCGGCGGCAGCGCGTTCGACAATCCGTCTCCGCAGTAGTCGGCGCGTACCATGCGCGTGCTCGCGGTAGTCGCGCCCGAGTCACCGCAGTAGTCCGCGCGCACCATTCTCGTCGCCACTTCGTGCTTGGCTCGACCGCTGCCGGCGGCCGGCTCCGCTGAGTGCGCGAACGAGAAGGGTTTGTGCTGGCGCTTACCGGTGGGCAAACCCGATGCCGCGGGGGTTGGCGAGCTGAAGGGGCCCAGTCCCAGGTCGTTCCAACCGGAGTAGGGGTTCGCCATCGGGCCCGCTCCCGCGAGGACCCTGTCCAACTCGAGCGCAGCACCGTTCGTCGCGCCAGTCCCCCACCGCCGCTGCAGTCCCCGACCCACGCGCGGATCGTAGCCATGACCCAGCTCGTGCAAGGTCGTGGTCTCCGCATCGTACTCGAGGCCGTGGAAGAGGAAGCGATTGCCGAAACTCGAGCCGACGAGCGCTGCGCCCGACGCGTCGAAGATCGCAGCGGTACCAAAGTCCCCGTACTCGTACCGCTCCACGGGGAAACCAGCCCCGTTGACGAGAACGACGATGCTACCCAGGTCGTCCGCGCGGAAGTAGCTGTCGCTCGGCACCGCCCCGCCTTGCTGCATGTTGAGGAGCTCGCGTGGCGTGGCTCCGTAGACGTAGGTTCGCAGGGTCGCGCCGAGCGCGTCCTGCTCTTCGATCAACTGCTCGCCGTCGTAGAAGTAGCGGGTCTCGATCGGACCCACGACGCTCGCGACGGTTCGCTTCCACCGCAGGCCCGTGGCCGTGTAGCAGTACTCGTGCGTGAGTCCAGAGGTCGGCTCCGTCGCGGACACCAGCCGGTCGAGGTAGTCGAAGGCGAGCTGAACCCCGCCCCCGCTGACCGGCGCAATGCCGACGAGGTTTCCGTTCTCGTCGTAAGCCCGTTGGTCGCAGCCAGTCGTCGTGTACTGATTCATTGGGGCGTCCGCCGGGCTGGGCAAAGTCGGGTCCATGGAGTAGCTCCCGCTGCACTCCCCGTCGGACACCTGCGACCGGTTGCCAGCGGCGTCGTAGGTGTACTGCGTGTTGCGCACGGTACCGGCGGAGTTCGTCACCAGCGCGCTCGTCAGTCGCCCGAGCGAGTCGTAGCTCATGGCCCGTTGCTGGGGACTACCCTGTGGCGTCACTTCCGAGACCGAGACCTTGTTGTCGGCGTCGTCCCAGGCGTAGGAGCGGTCGTCGATGACCTGGGCCGTGGCGAGACCTGGATTACGAACGTGGAGGGTGCGAGAGACTCTGCGGTCGGCGTCGTACTCGAAGCTCAGGCGAGTGTTGGTCGCGCAGTCTCGCCGGAGCAAGCGCAAACCGATGTACTGGTACGTGTCCATGACCAACGGCGCCGACAGGGTCGTATCACTCACGGAGCTCAGGCGGTCGAGGGCGTCGTACTCGAACGTGATGTGACGGCCGCCCGGATAGGACAGCGCCAGCTCGTTGCCAACGGCGTCGTAACTCCGCTGGGTCGACTCCCCGTTCAGAGTCTCCCGAACCGGGTTGCCGAGGGAGTCGTAGTCGAAGCCATGGGTCGAGTCGTCGTTCGTGGCGCTTCGGAGGAGGGAGCGCCCATCGTAGCTCCGGGTCTCGAAAGTCGTGGTGGGCTGGACTCCCGCGCCCGGCGCGATCGTCCGCTGGGTCTCGCGGTCGTTCAGGTCGTACTCGTACACGACCACGGTGCCATTCGGGTCCACCGAACTCACCCGGTTGCCCTGCGGATCGTAGTCCGCGGTGCCCATCGTGCCGTCGGCGTGCGTGGTCGACGTCAGGCGACCGAGAGCATCGTACTGATACTGAGTCGTGTTGCCGTTCGCGTCGGTCCGCGACGTCAACCGGCCGGAATCGTCGTAGCCGAACTGTTCGACCACGGAACCGATCACCGTGCCGCTTCCATCACCCGTGTTGGTGAGGAACTGATCGGTTCGCACCAAGCGGTCCACGCCATCGAACGACCGGCGTACGACGTTCCCGCGCCCATCGACGGAGACGACCCAGTTGTCCCGAGAGTCGTAGCCGTACTGTTCCAGGTGACCGGCGCTGTCCACATGGGACACGCAACGGTCGAGCCCGTCGTAGGCGAAGCTCGTGACGTAGGTCTCGGGGGGAACGCCCGGAGCCTCGCTCAGGTCGACCTCGATCACGGACGTGCTGTTCGAGTTGGCGTCATAACTCCACGAGGTCGTATTGCCGACAGCGTCCGTCTGCAGCGCCCGACGCCGGGCCGAGTCGTACTGCACGGAGTGCGAGTGACCCTTGTCGTCCGTGGTCCGGTGCAGGGACGAGTCGTCGAAGTACTCGAAGGTCGTGGTGTCGAGTCCATCGCCGACGGGAGCCTGAGTCACCGGATCGAAGTGATGGTCGTTGCGCGCGACCAAGCGGTCCATGGCGTCGAACGTGAAGTCGGCCTGAGCCAAGCGCACGTTCGCGGACGAACCCGGGCCGTCCGAGAGCTCCCCGAACCGGATCGTCTGCGTCTCGTTGCCGTTGGGATCGTAGGCGTGCGACGCAACATTGCCCATGGGGTCCGTTTCCGACACCAGGCGATCGTACCCGTCGAAGGTGAAGAGCGTCTCGCGCGGCGTGTCCTCGAGGCCCACGAGTAGCCGGATGAGGTTTCCGTTGCCGTCGTAGTCGAATTGGGTCGTCGACGCCGACACGGAAGCTACGCCACTCGTTGCGCGGAAGACAAGGTCGCGCTCGTCGTACGAGCGGGCGACGACGTTCGCCGGTTGGTTGCCATTGACCGCCTCACCGTGCCGCTCCAGAACGATGTTGCGGTTCGCGTCGTATTCGTACTCGGTGCTGAGGAACTCGCTCTCCGGGAGCCCGCTGCAGTCGAGTTGCGGCGGGTCGAGAGGAACATCGAATGCCCCAACTTCTCGGCAGATCCGCGTGACTCGATTCAGCACTTCGTACTCGACGAGGGTCGTGATGTAGGAGTTGCCAGGGATCAGGTTGCCGAGTTCGTCACGGTTCTCGGTACAGGTCCTGACGAGATTGTCGTTGGCATCGTAGAAGTAGGTCGTCGCAATGCGGTTGCCCCCGGTCGTCGGCTTCCGAGAGAGCGCGACCACGCACTGGTCGAGCTGGTTGTAGGTGAAGAGAGCGTCACTCCCCTTCGGATCCACCACGCGGGTCAGGTTCCCGAGGCCGTCGTACTCCAGGCTCGTGAGAAGCTGCAGGCCAGTGGCCCCCGCGTCGAGGACCCGGCTGCTGAGATACCCCTGTTGGGGTCCAGACGCGTGGTACCCGAACTCGTCGCGCCGGCGCGCACCGCTGCTCGGGTCGGTGTGACTCGGCCAAGTATGGGCCGTGCACTGTCCGAACGTGTTGTACTCCCAATCCTCCACGATGGACGGTACGCGGTGCACGGTCTGCAGGCGGTTGCCGCTGGCATCGTAGCTGGACGTAGTCTCGTTCCCGCGCCCGTCGACGTGGCGGGTCACGAAGGCCATCCCCGACGGCCCGCCGAAACCGGCGGCGTAGTCGAAGGTCTCGGTGATCTGGCTCTGGGCGCCCGGGGGGGAATGACCGCCGGGCAGGGACATGAACTGACGCAGGTTGCCGCGCTCGCGACGCGGCCCGGTGGGAAGCAAGTCGCCCTGGTAGGTGTAGAGCAGTTGGTTCCCGTTGGCGAGTTGCACGGTTCGAGGCAGGAAGTCGTCGTTCCAGGTCGCGCGGGTCTCGTAGTACATGGGCGCGCCGGCGTGCAGCGCGACACCCGGCCGGTTCAGCGTCGCGGTGGTAGGCTGGTCGGCTACCGCGAGCCCCGTGTAATCACAGGCAATGACGCACCGATTGAGCGCGTCGTAGAAGTACTCGCGGACCGTGCCGCGACGGTCGTTCAGAATCGTGCGGACGACGGCGAAGTGATTCCCGAGATGGGGGAACACCGGCACGTAGGTGAGGTCGAGAACTTCCTGGGGCTGGCCCCAGTTCTGGCGCACGACGCGATCGAAGTCCAAGTCGGCCGGGTTGGTCGTGCTGGCGTAAGTGTGGGTCAGGAACGTCTGCCCCTTGGGGTCGGTGACCGTGAGGAGATTGTGGTTCAGGCGGGCATCGCTATAGCCCGTCGAGTAGGTGAACACCGTCGTCTTGCCGAATGGGAAGTCGTTGTCCGTCGGCGTGCCGGTCACTGCGGGACAGGTAACCGATCTCAGGTCGCCGAGGTTTCCGCCCGGAACGATCCCGTCGTAGTAAGCGTACTGGACCACGCGGCCCGTGAAGTCGGTGACGGACACGATGCGACCTGCGCCGTCGTACCCGATGGCGATGACGCGACCGAGCGTGTCGGTTACCTGGGTGAGTCGACCGACGGGATCGTACCCGAACTCGAGGCTGTTGCCGTTCCGATCGATGATGGCCGAGATCCGTCCCGCGGCCGGTGATCCATCCAAGGGTCGGAACTCCCAGCGTCCCTGACACGCGAAGGTGAACGTGACCGAATCGTCGGGATGGACGATCCCGGTGTGAAAGAATCCGTCGGCGGCGTAAGAGCCATCGGACTGCAGAGTGAAGAGGTCGGCGCGTCCGTTCCCATCGTGGAGGACCAGTCCCCCGGGTGCGTTCTCGACGAAGATGTCGTAGGAGTAGTCCCAGTTGTGACCCAGAGCGGTCGCGGTGTTGGCTCGAGAGCGGTACTTCCGAGCCCAAATGAAGTCGAGCCCGCGGCCCCGAATGCGCAGGTCGGTCGCCTCGCGAAAGACCTCGCCATTGAAGTAGTAGATCTGATTGCTACTACTGCGGCTCGGCCAGGGCGATCCGGTGCGGGTCGTCCAATCCATCGGGTTGGGAGCGGGCGAGAATCCGCCGGCCATACCCTGCACGATGTCTCCGCCCCCGAGCCCATGATCGTAAGGTGCGCCGGGCGCGAGTTCGGGCGGCTCGAGCGACGGGAGAGCCGTGCCCGCCGGACATCCGCTCACCGGCCCAACACAAGAGAGCCCGTCCATGGTGGGGTCGACCCCGCACCCCGGGTAGGGTGCCGGTGGCGGCGTCCCCGCCGCGAACAGTGTACTGAGCATGAAGATCGCATCGCCGATGTCGATCCCCCCGTCGTCGTTGGCGTCGCAAGCATCTTGGCATGCGGGCGAGGTACCGGTGGCGAACAAGTAGCCCAAGACGAAGATCGAGTCCGCGATGTCGAACGACGAGTCGACGTTGCAGTCCCCCCTCGAGAAGGTCCACTCTTGCGCGTCGGCGCGTGACGACGCGCCCCAGAGCGCGACGAGCGCGAATGCGATCAGGTATGTACGAGTGACGGTCATCGGTCTCCTCCTTGGTCCGCGGGTTGGATAGTCTTCACGACCGTCTGAATGCCAACCGCAAGCCAAGGAGACCGGGAAACCGTCGAAATCCTCTCGCACGCGCCGAGTCCCCGCGCGGCACCACCCTGGCTCGCACAGGCTGTGGCTTGCGACCCGCGGTGGTGGTAGGCGTGGGGCCCGGTTGGTCACGCGAACGCCCCGTGGCTCGAGGCCAAGATGCGGACAGGCTGTCCGCGCTCCCAGGGCGCGCCGGGAGTGCGAAAGGGCGTGGGCTCGTGCGTATGCGTCGCGTTGGTGCGTCTGGCGGAAAAGGGGAGCAGGATCCTCGGGAATCCCACCGGAACTCGAAAGGGGAGCACGATCGTCGACGCCGAGTTGGGCGCTATGCACGGCGATGGAACCACCATCGCTACGCAGATCAGGGGCCCATGCCCCATCGACCGCTCCGGCGCGCCCTGGGAACGCGGACAGCCTGTCCGCTTCGCCTCGCTGCAATCACCGGCGACCCGGAGAGAGCGGGTTCGCGCTCGGCGCCCCGAACCAGAGGCGAGCGTTTGCGGAGGAAGTGGATGCAGCTTGGCCGCAGCCACGAGGGGGATTGGTGAAAGCACCCTTGGACAGAATCTACCCCCAAGGCAAGCGCGTGCCGGGCTTGCCTCGGGGCTAGTCGGGCAGGTAAAGGAGCACCGTCTTGGGCAGTGGGGTGAGCCAAGGAGTTCGGACACCCGCTTCCCGGAGTGCGCTCCCAACCCAGCTGTTGCATGTGTTCAAGCAGCTATAGCTGCCCAAGGCTTCGAAGAACGCATCGGAGTCGGCGTAGCCCGTGCCAGCGATCTGCCGTCGGCGCCCTTGGTCGTCCCGCGCGAAGGTTGCGTCGATGAAGTCGACGAGCGCGCGGTACTGCGCCCTGGAAATGTGGACGGAGCGGGTCGCCTCACCCAAGTACTCGGGCCTCGTGAAGTCGACGTGCATGGCGGCACTCGAAGTCCAGAAGAGGGCATTCGCGGCGTTGGCAACCGTGAGGTCGCTCCACTGAGGTGTCTCGAGGAAGAACCCACGGTCGCCCCACCCGAACGCTACGTGGGTGAGGCCGCGCGTCGAGCCGCGAAAACACTCCTCAGGGAACGCGCTACGCCAGTCGACCTCGGAGGTTCGCAGGGGGAGCACGACATCGGCGTGAACGGCGCTCGAGCTGACGAAAATCTCAACGCCCTGGGGATCCTCGACAAAGTCGTTGTTCACCGGCACGAGCCCGACCAACACGATCACCCCGTAGGAGATCGCCAAGCCAAGGATCGTCCGAGAAACGACCCGCCGAATCCATCGCGTCCTCTTGCGCCACGCCCACACGGGAGTCGGCCGGGCTGGCTCCGGTTCCTCGAGCGGTGGTCCAACACACACCGGGTTCGGCTCGATGGGTTCGATCTCCATGGTCCTCCCGCGAGCACAGAGTCGCATGCCCCGGCTCGCTCAGCCTTGGTCGTCGCAGCCGATCGTGAGTCAGGGCGGTCACCGGACGGTACTTGGGTGCGTTCCCGCTAGCCTCGGGCACCGGTCATCGAGAGCGATCGAGTTGACTCAGGGTCTCGTGAAATGATAACGACCTGGAATCCACGACTCCATTCTCGATCGAAGGATGGAGTTCTCGAGTGCGATCTCATAAACCACAACCAAGAAAACACTTCCGCGACTCCAACCCCACCGATCTGAGAGGTCTGTCCCGGAGAGCAAACGGGCACCCAACCTTCCTGCGGCGTCTTGCCTCGGGTCGGGTTTTTTCCACAAATCGATTGCGGTGCACTCGGTCCGCTTGCAACCCGTATCCGGACCTGGGCCAAACACCCGATGCGTGCGAATTGGTCGACCTGGTGGCGCAGGAGTGGGCCGGCGCGACCGTCGACGCCGTTCAGCTGCTCGCGGATCGGAACGGCGGAACCCTCGCGGCACCCTGTGAGTCGGCGACGAACGTTCCCGGGATCGCGGCGGGGATCGGGCTCGTGTGCCAACCCGTCGTCCCACCTTGTGCGCCTCCACTGGCTGTCTTGCGCGAAGCGCGCGAGCAGTTCGGCCTCACGCTCGGAGGACATTCCGGGGCCGGGCTTGCCCTACTGTTGGTCCCAGGCGAGCGTGTCGCGCGCCGTTGTCTTGACCGGTCGGTGGTGCAGTCCGGCTGCCCGCGCGCGCTCGAACGAAATCGTCATGAGTCCCCGCTGCGACGATGAAACTGAGCTGCACGTTCACGCCCGAGAATCGGATCGTCTTGTTGGTCCCACCCAGCCCATCCTCGAGATAGACGAAGCTCCTGTGGCCGAGAATCTCCTCCTGCTCGGGGGTCAGCGCCGCGCTGGCGAAGCACACCTCGGGGGAGGCGTGGCGCCCGGGTGGTTATGCGGAGGTCCCGTGGTTCGAGGCCAAGATGCGGACAGGCTGTCCGCGCTCCCAGGGCGCGCCGGGAGTGCGGAAGGGCGTGCGCGCGTGCGTATGCGTCGCGTTTGTGCGTTGGGCGGGGAGGAAGGCGGGAGCGGGATCGTCGACGCCGGGCTGGGCACGCTGTCCAGGGTGATGGAGCCACCATCGTTACGCATAGTCAGGAGCCCATGCGCCGTCGACCGCTCCGGCGCGCCCTGGGAATGCGGACAGCCTGTCCGCATCGCCTCGCTGCAATCATCGGCGATGCGGACAAAGCGGGTTCGCATTCGGCGCCCCGAGCCGATGGCGAGCGTTTGGGGGTCAAGTGGAAGCGGCTTGGCCGCAGCCACGAGGGGCGAAGGCCCCCTTGGAGAGAGCCTAGCCGCAAGGCAAGCGCGGCACGCGTTTGCGATGGTAGCGGCATGACTTTCGCCATGGGTGTGCGAGCTACTCCAGCGCGGCTTCGTCGGATCGGTCGGGTTCCTGGCGAATCCGCGTGGTGTCCAACACGACGACCGTTAGGCCGCTGGATTCCGTGGTCAGACGCTCCACGATGCTTACCTCCCCTAACAGCCGACGCCAGAACGGGAGCTTCCGGCTGGGCTTGCCGACTACAGCGTGTCCCACCCGGTACTCCTTGGCAAACTGCAGGATCGTCTGCACCACGTCATCACCCCGGTACGTAAGAACCAGCGCCCCTAGTTGCTTCGCCAGGGTTAGGGTGTTGGACAAGAGCCGCTGCGTGGACGCATCGATGGCGGTAGGGCGCTCGGAGGATGTCTGGACGTACACCGCATACCAGTTGCGGTTGAGCCGACCCGCGAGGCGGGAACCGTAGCGAAGTAGGGCATCGCTGTTCGGCCCTCGGGAACTCAGGCACACCATGACTTGGTCGGGGCTCACCGGCGCCGCCTCTGCGAGCCAGTCTCCCCGACGGCGGGCATCGATCTGAGCCGCGACCTCTCGCAGCGTCAGCTCCCGGAGCTGCTCGAGATTTGCCGCCTGAAAGAAGTGTGTTAGCGCGGTCTCGATCCGCTCGGGCGTGTAGACCTTCCCCTCTTGCAAGCGGCGTCGAAGGTCTTGGGTGGTGATGTCAACGTTGACGATCTGGTCAGCGCCCACGATCACGGGATCGGGAATCCTCTCCTTCACCTTGACTCCGATCCCGCGCTCGACGGTCTCGTAGAGGCTCTCCAGGTGCTGAATGTTCAGCGTCGAGATTACGTGGATGCCTGCCGTGAGGATCTCCTCCACGTCCTCGTAGCGTTTGCCGTTCTTGCTCCCGGGCACGTTCGTGTGCGCCAACTCGTCCACGAGCACGACATCGGGCCGTCGCTCGAGAATGGCGTCCAGGTTCATCTCGCTCAGATCAATGCCTCGATGAGCCGTGTGCTTGCGCGGCAGCAACTCGAGCCCAGCCAATAGCGCCTCGGTTTCGCGCCGGGCATGCGTCTCGACGATCCCGACCACGACATCGACACCATCGGCTTTGAGGCGATGTGCTTCCTCCAACATCTGGTAGGTCTTGCCAACGCCAGCCGCGTAGCCGAGATAGATCTTCAGCCGGCCACGCCGAGCACGGCGGATCAGCCTGAGAAAGTTGTCTGCGCGGTCGTCCTGCATGAGGTCATCTCGACTCGTCGAGCGCCATGTTGAGCCGCAGTACGTTCACCAGCGGCTCCGGCGTCAATAGGCCACCAGGACATCGAGCATGCACTTCGATCAGCTTCCTCACGTCTTCTATGGCAAGTCCGCGCGCTCGCGCAACCCTTCCAGCCTGGTACCAGGCTGCAGCCAACGTGATGTGGGGGTCGAGGCCGCTTCCTGATGCGGTCACGAGATCAATCGGAACAGGCTCGGGCGCGGACGCTCCCAACGTCCCCAACAGGCCCTCTACCCGTGATCGGAGCTCCGGGCTCGCGGGAGACAGGTTGCTGCCACCGGCGCCCAAGGCGTTGAAGTCAACGGCGGAGGGCCGGGACCAGAAGTACAGGGGCTTCGAGAATCCCTGCCCGATCAGTTCGCTGCCAACGACCTGGCCGCGCGCGTTCGTGACGAGCGACCCTGACGCCGAATGCGGCGTAAACGTCCATCCCGCCAGCAGGACGAGGCCGGGGTATGTGACGCAGCACACGAGCAGCGTCGCAAGCACGATCCGCAACGCCGTCAGCGTGTGGCACACGGGGCTAGCGTGGCTAGGCGCCCCATTTTGCGTTTCCATGAGTACACCTCATTCCGGCAGCGGTTCAAAAGAGCCCTGTCATGCTGACCGCGACGTCGATCAGCTTGATCCCGATGAAGGGGACGAGCACCCCTCCCAGGCCGTAGATGAGCAGGTTCCTGCGCAGCAGGCGGTCGGCCCCCGTCGGACGGTACTTCACTCCCCTGATGGCGATCGGAACCAGCATGGGGATGACGAGCGCATTGAAGATGAGGGCCGATAGGATCGCGCTCTGGGGCGTCGCCAGCCCCATGACGTTGAGGACCGCGAGCGATGGGATGGCGAGCATGAACATGGCCGGGATGATGGCGAAGTACTTAGCGACGTCGTTCGCGATGGAGAAGGTTGTCAGTGCGCCTCTCGTCATCAGAAGCTGCTTGCCGACTTCAATGACCTCGATCAACTTCGTTGGGTCGCTGTCGAGATCCACCATGTTCCCTGCTTCCTTTGCCGCCTGCGTACCCGAGTTCATCGCCACTCCGATGTCGGCCTGGGCGAGGGCAGGCGCGTCATTGGTGCCGTCGCCCATCATGGCGACCAGTCGCCCGGCTCGCTGTTCCTTGCGGATGTACTCCAACTTGTCCTCGGGCTTGGCCTCGGCAATGAAGCCGTCCACGCCGGCTTCGTCGGCAATGGCTGCAGCGGTCAACGGGTTGTCGCCCGTCACCATGACCACGCGCAGGCCCATGGCTCGCAGACGGTCGAAGCGGTCGCGGATCCCCGGCTTGAGAACGTCCGCGAGCGCCAAGACGCCGAGGGCTTCATTGCCTTCCGCGACCACGATCGGTGTGGCCCCCTTCCGCGCAACACGGTCCACCAGGTGCTGCAAGTCGCTCGGGATCTCGCCGCCCTGTGCGCGAACGTGGTTCGTGATGGCGTCCGAGGCCCCCTTGCGCAATCGCCGGCCGTTCGGCGCGTCGAGCCCGCTGAGTCGCGACTGCGCGGTGAACGGAATCACGCGGGCCTCGGCACTGGCCCGAGGGGCGTTGGCGCCAAGGGTGCGCTGGCCGAGATTGACGATGGACTTCCCCTCGGCCGTCTGATCGCCGAACGACGCGCACATTGCCGCATTGGCCAGCCGTTCGCGGCTCACACCGGAGACCGGGTGGTACTCGGTGGCCTGCCGGTCCCCAATCGTGATCGTGCCGGTCTTGTCCAGGAGCAGCGTATCCACGTCGCCCGCCAGTTCGACCGCCTTGCCGCTCTTGGCGAGCACGTTCGCCGACAGCGCCCGATCCATGCCGGCCAGACCGACCGCCGCCAGCAGCGCACCGATCGTGGTGGGGATCAAGCAGACGAGCAGAGCGATCAATGTGGGAATCGGCAGCTCGACTCCGAAGTACTGCCCCATCGGCCAGAGCGCCCCGGTGACCATCAGGAAGGCCAGAGTGAGACCCGCTAGCGTCACGGTGAGCGCCAGCTCGTTGGGGGTCTTCTGGCGGGCCGCGCCTTCGACCAGGGCGATCATCTTGTCGAGGAAGGACTCGCCGACTCCCGCCGTGATCCGAATCTTGAGCTCGTCCGAAAGGACCCGTGTGCCGCCGGTCACGCCCGATCGGTCGCCGCCGGCCTCGCGCACCACCGGCGCTGACTCCCCCGTAATGGCCGACTCGTCGACGCTGGCCGCTCCCTCGATTACCTCGCCGTCGCTGGGAATGACCTCGCCCGCGGTTACGAGACAGACGTCGCCCTGGCGGAGTTCGTCCGACGACACCTGCAGTTCACCGCTGTCGGTCAACCTACGAGCGAGGGTACGCTTCCGCGTGCGCTTCAGCGTATCCGCCTGGGCGCACCCGCGAGCCTCGGCGAGGGCCTCCGCAAAGTTCGCGAGGAGAACGGTTCCCCAGAGAATCAGGGTCACGGCGAACGTGTACAGCCACGCCTCCGAGCCGGAGAGCACATCTCGGACGAGAGCGATGGTGGTCAGGGCGGCGCCGACTTCGCACACGAACATCACCGGGTTTCGCGCCATGACCCACGGCTTGAGCATCGTGATTGCCTGCCAGGCCGCGGCTCGAACGAGCTCCGGGTCGAAGAGGGAGGCCCTCCGGGCGTGACGGCGGGCAAGCTTGAGGCGCTGGGATTCATCGTGGGCACTCGCCGTGGCGATTCTTGGGCGGTTCATGGCCCTACCCTCCTACCGTGGACAGGTGTTCAGCAATTGGCCCCAGGACGGCCACCGGGAGGAACAGGAGCGCCCCGACGAAGACCACGATGCAGAGCAGCACCGTACCGAACAGGAGCGTATCGGTTCGCAAGGTCCCGCTCGTCTCCGGGGCGGGCTTCTTGGCCCCGAGGGACCCGGCGATAGCGAGCGGAAGAATGATCGGAACGAAGCGGCACAGCAGCATCACGATCCCGGTCGCAAGGTTCCAGGGCACGGTGTTGTCGCCCAGGCCCTCGAAGCCCGAGCCGTTGTTGGCACTGGCGGAACTGAACTCGTAGAGGATCTCCGTGAAGCCATGCGCACCAGCGTTATGGACCGTGCCGGCGCCCCATGCCGTCCGGGCGAAGAGCGCCGTGCCGCCCAGCACGAAAAGGGGATGGACCAGGAGGGCGAGGAGCGCGAGCTTCATCTCACGCGCCTCCACCTTTCGTGTGAGGTACTCCGGGGTCCGCCCCACCATCATGCCAGAAATGAACACGGCCATGATGACGTACAGGAACATGTTGATCAGACCGACTCCCACCCCACCGAAGGTCACGTTGAGCCACATGCCCGCAAGTGGAACGAGGCCGGTGAGGGGATTGAAACTGTCGTGCATCGCGTTCACGGAGCCGTTGCTGGTGGCAGTCGTAAGCGTTCCCCACATGGGGCCGGAGGTGGCCCCGAAGCGGAGTTCCTTGCCCTCGAGGTTGCCGGCCGCCTCGACGGGGAGGCCCGAGAGCGCCGCGGCAGGGGCACTCTCGAAGTAGACCGCCACCGCCACCTTGGTGACCAGCAGCACGCCCATCACCGCGAACACGATGGCGGCGTGACGCGTGCGCCCGGTGATCCGACCGAACATCCAAACGCACGCCATTGGGATGAGCAGAATGGACCAGGTCTCGACGAGGTTGGTCCAGAAGCTCGGGTTCTCGAACGGATGGGTCGAGTTGGGGCCGAAGTAGCCGCCACCGTTGGTCCCGAGCTGCTTGATGGCCACGAAGGCGGCCACCGGCCCGCGAGCGATCGCCTGCGTCGCGCCCTCGAGCGTCGTGGCGTGCGCGGCACCCTCCAGGGTCATCGGCACTCCGAGCAGGACGAGCGAGATCGCCACGACCATTGCCAGCGGCAGCAGGGCGAGGAACGTGGCCCGCAGGACGTCGCGGTAGAAGTTCCCCAGACTCTTGGCGCCCGCCAATGCGCGCGCCAGCGCGGTCAGGGCGGCCAGCCCGGTGGCCGCCGAGACGAACTGGAGCCACATCAGGCCGACGACCTGCGAAAAGTAGCTCAGCGACGCCTCGCCCGAGTAGTGCTGCAGGTTCGTGTTCGACGTGAACGACGTGGCCGTGTGGAAGATGAGGCTCGGCTCGAGCGCTCCCCGCGCGTCCGGGTTGAGCGGCATGAGCGTCTGAAGCGCGAGGACAGCGTACACGATGAGGAACATCAACGCATTGAACAGGAGCATGGCGAAGCAGTACTGCTTCCAGTCCTGCTCCCGCTCGGCCAGGCCACCGGCAACCCAACGCAGAGCAGACTCGATCCGTCGGCGCCCTGGCGGCAACGGATCCGCAGGATGCAGCGCCCAGGTCATGACTCTCCCCAAGGGCCAAGAGAGCAGCCCGGCGACACCCAGGACGATGGCGATGAACAGCGTGGACATGGCGCTCCCTCGAGTTTTCAGAACTTCTCGGGCTTCACAATGGCGTAGAGCAGATACGCCATGCAGAAGGCCAACAAGATTGCGGAAAGATAGAGCATGAAGACCTCCTACACGCGGTCGCAGAGGACCGTGATAGCCGCCAGCGCAGCGAACAGGAGAAGACCCAGAAGTAGGTAGAGCACGAGAGCCATCGCGTCAGGTCCTTTCATGTCCATTCGAGTGTGCCGCCCCCGGCAAACTCACCGGAAGCGTGAAGCAAAAGATGGATCCTCGCTCGGGCTCGCTTTCGACCCCGACCCGGCCTCCGTGCGCCTTCACGATCTCCGCGACGATGGCGAGCCCCAGCCCTGCGCCGGATCGCTGTTCCTGCCCTGGGACGCGATAGAACGGTGCAAACAGCCGACCGAGATGCTCCGGTGCGATGCCCATGCCGGTGTCCTCGATCGCAAAGCGCACCGCATCTCCCTCCTGTGATGCGCGCAGCGTGATCGCCCCCCCGGGATGGGTGAAGCGCACCGCATTGCTCAAGAGATTGGCGAAGACGTGCTGGATCCGGGTCGGGTCGGCCAGCACCGACGGGAGGCCTTCCGGCGCCTCGGCCGACAGCGTGATGCCCTTGTCCTTCGCCTCCGCGAGAAACGGTTCGATGGCCTCGCGCATCAGGGATTGCGGGAATTGGGGTACGGGCATGAGCGCGGCGCGACCCGCTTCGAGACGCCCCATGTCGAGCAGGTCGTCCAGGATGCCGGCGAGTCGGTCGGCATCGGCGCGGGCGGTGACGAGCAGCTCTGTCTGCTCTTGGTTGAGCGACCCCAGCCGCTCCTCGAGCAGGAGGTGTATCGACATCCTGAGCGATGTCAGCGGGGTCTTGAGCTGATGCGAAACCGTCGAGACAGCATCCCGCTTGAGCTCCTGTTGCTCCTGCACATCCGTGACGTCCTTCATGACGACGCACACGCCGGTGCGCTCGGCAGGAGGGCGTCCGGTGGGAATCGGGACGGCCCAGGGCTCGAAGAAGTGCTCGCGGCCATCGACGAACTGCTGGACGCGCTCGCCCTGCGCCTCCCGCTGGATGAGCCCGTCTCGATCGAGCGCCTCCTGGATCAGCGGGGGAAGCCATGCGTAGCCGAGGTCCTGCGCGAGTACGCCGGGTTTCAGGCCGAAGTGCCGCTGCGCCGTGTCGGTCGCTACATCCACGCGACCCTCGAGGTCCAGGACAGCGATTGCCGCCGGCATCACCTTGAACACCTCCTGGGTTGCCTGGCGGGTGCGCATCAGGTTGAACCGATCCCGGGCTCGGACCTCCCGCAAGGCGGTTGCCATTTCATTGAACGACTCGGCGAGCTGACCGATCTCATCGCGCGAGCTGCGTTCGACCACGACTTCGAGGCTGCCCCGGCGGATGTCGTTTGCCGTTTCGGTTAGCCGCCGAATCGGCTTCAGAATCCAACGGTGCGTGAAGTAGCTGAAGAGCGCCGCCAGGGCCGTTGCCACCACCACCGCAGTGAGCATCGCCTGGTAGGCGGCGCGCGACTGGTCCCGGGCAGCGGCGCTCGCCTGGTCCATGTTCTCCTGATTCATGACGAGGATGGCCTGCACGGATGCCTTGATGGTCTCGAACCGCGGCTCTACTTCGGAGAAGTAGGTCGCCGTGCGCTCTTCCAGGGGGCGAGAGGGATCCATCATGGACGGAAGCGCACGAACATGCGCCTCGAATAGCGAGGCGACCTCGTCGGCTAGCTCGCGCTCGCCGGGCAACGTGATGTTCCCCTGCCCGACAGCCAGCGCCGCCCGGAACCGGGGGATGTACTCCTCGACGTAGCGGCGGCCCTCAGCCGGCCTGCCGGCAAGGATGAGGAGAACCCCGCTGTCTACTCGTTCCAGCGCTTCCTTCATGTCCTGGCAGGCCACGACGCTGTGGTAGTTGTCCCGCAGGATCACGTCGATGGCCTGGCCCAGGTCGCGGAGTTCGCGGATCGTCAGGCCACCGACGATCGCGATCGTCGCGAGCAGACTGCTGAACCCAAGAGCGAGCTTCTGCCGTATGCCGAGCACGTCTTCTTCACCTCCGGAGATCGAGACCGCAACGCCCATTCCGCTTCGTCCATTGGACCCGTCCGCGCCGCTTCGCCCCAGGACCTTGCATGAGACAAGAACCCGGGCCCGCAACACTGCGACTTGCAAGCCCTCGAAGGGCGATCCTCACCAGCGCCAGCAGAGCCCCACCCCGACGAACACATCGGGCGCGTCCGCGTTCAGGCCGAACCCGGCGCTCACGTCCACCTGGACGTCGTCGCCGAGCAAGAACGCGAAGCCGCCATCCACGCTGTGCAGTGGCGAACCTCGGCCGGCAGGGAAGATCCCGAAGTACTCGACGAAGGTGCTGAACTCCTCGGTGACCCCCCAGCTCAGGCCGGCCGATCCAGATCCTTGGAAGTAGCGTCCGTCGTCGTCTACTGCTGCGGCGGCAATGCCCACGCCGTAGACCCGAAGCGAGTGCGTCAGGGCCCAGCCATAGGCCAGACGCAAATCCGGGGCCACGTCGCCGGCGCTCTTCGTGCTCGCACCGACGGGGAGCGCAAGGTTGATAAGCCCGGTCAGATCGGGGACGAGGCCATCATTCTCGATGAGCTCGGAACGTAAGCCAACCGTCATGTCGCCGGCACCGTCATCGTGTTCGGTGGCGCCCGCCTCCTTGGTCTCCGTCACAGAGAAACCGTTCCACAGAAAGCGCAGCTCCAAGTTGTCGAGCAGGCCGGCGCGGAGGCTCGACTGCGCGATAGATTGATCTCGCGTTCGCGCGGCGCGCTCCCGGTCCTGCGTGAACGTGTAGCCAAGCTCGAGCTGGGTGTGGCCACGCGGCGTGACTGAGGTACTGTCCGCGAACCCGGGACGATCGGTGGACAGGGCGCCGGTCGTCGAGGCACGACTCGGCCAGACGAAGAAGCCCGATCCGATCCAACCGGGAGCGTGGGCCGCATCGGCTCTCGCGGAATCAGGGTCGCCATGGCCCAGGAGATCAACCCCCGGCCCGTGCTTGCTCTCGGCAGGCACGCTCGCGCATCCTCCACTCGCCAGGACGGTGAGGACGACGACCAGACGACGCCACCGAGCGTTCGCTGCAGCCCCCCGCCCCCAGCAAAGCGTGCTTTGTGCTTCGAGCATGCGACGACCTCCAGCACGTGGACGATCCACGTCTGCGAGGTACAGCAGCAACCTCTATGCCCTTCCCCATCCACCCCCAATACGGGCGTTGCAAACTGCCGACGCCGTTCGACCCTTGCGACGGACAAGGTCCGGGGCGCAGGCTCCTTGCCGCCTGCAAGGACCACGGGCCAAGTTCGGCACCGACTGGCCGTCGAAGGGCTCGGCCGGTCAGATTCCGTACTTCTTCCGCTTCCGCCAGAGGGTCGCTTGGTCGATGCCGAGGATGTCCGCGGCTTCTTGCAACGATCGGGTCGCACCGAGCACGCGACGAACGTGCTGCTCCTCGATGGCGTCGAGCGCCACGTGGTCGCCGAGCTGGGTCGGACGGGTGCGAAGCGGGACGAGCCCGTGAGGAAGGTGCTCAACTCCGACCTCCGTGGCCGTGCAGAGAATGACGGCCCGCTCGACGACGTTGCGCAACTCGCGGAGGTTCCCGGGCCAGGTGTACTGGCGCATGGCCAGCCGTGCATCGGAGCTGAAGCCCGACAGGACTTTGTGATTCTGCGCCGCGAAGAAGTGGAGCATGGACTTCGCCAGACTTTCCACGTCGTCCGGTCGCTCCGCAAGGGCGGGGAGCTCGATCTGCACGACATTCAGCCTGTAGTAGAGATCCTCGCGGAAGCGTCCGCTGCGCACGGCATCGGCCAAGTCGATGTTCGTGGCGGCGACAACGCGTACGTCGGCCCGACGCGTTCGCGGGTCGCCAACCCGCTCGTACTCGCGGTCTTGCACGAACCGCAGCAGCTTCGCCTGGATGGCCGGCGGCAGGTCGCCAACCTCGTCCAGGAACAGCGTGCCGCCGTCACTCGCGCTCACGCGACCAGGGTTGTCGCGCAACGCGCCAGTGAACGCACCCTTGACGTGCCCGAACAGCTCGCTCTCGAGTAGCTCGGGGCTGAGCGACGGACACGACACGACGACGACGGGCCGCTCGCGACGGGGGCTCCACTGATGGATGGCCCGGGCCAGGACCGTCTTCCCGGTGCCGCTCGGTCCGGTGAGAAGCACCACAGCCTCTGAGGCTGCGACCTGGCGGGCAAGCTCGACGGCATGGCGCATGCCGGGATGGTGGGACTCGAAGGAAACCGACGGCTGCGCGCGCTCGAACTCGTGGCGTAACATCTCGAAGCGACGCTCCATGTCCCGAACCCCGGCGATGCGCGCCGTCACGAGATCCACCTGCTCCGGTGTGAAAGGCTTGCAGATGTAGTCTGCCGCTCCGCGTCGGATTGCCTCGACGGCCGTGGCGACCGAGGCATACGCGGTGATGACGATGACCTTCAGCCAGGGGGATGTGGCCAGGAGTTCCGGGATCAGGTCGAGCCCGTCACTGGTGCCGAGACGAAGATCGACGAAGGCGAGGTCGAATGCGTGGCGCTCCGCTTCCGCTCGGGCATCTTCAGCGTTGCTAACGGCCGCCACACGATGACCACGAGTTTCCAAGCAGACCCCGAGCGTCTTGCGGATGTTCGCTTCGTCATCGACGACGAGGATGTCGAGCGGTTCTTGGTTGATCATGTTGGTCACCCCGTCACCTCGCATGTGGAAGTTGTCCACGCTCTCCGAAACCGCTCCTTGCGGGCGTGGCCCGGCATGACTGTCCTGAGCAGCGGCGTTGTTGCATGGCTGTTCCGCACCCAATGCCGTAGGGTGAGGCTGCCCGGGATTGTGGACACCCAGATCGAGGGGATGATACCCCTCCGAGAGGATGTCTGCGATGGCCAAGTTCACAAGGAAACACGCCAGAGAGTTCAAGTTGGAAGCGGTGCGTCTGGTCGTGGAGAGGACCGTTCAAAACGAGGGAGGTGGCTCGGAGCATCGGCGTGAGCGAGCGTTTGCTTCACCACTGGAAGCACCAAGCTCTGGAGAAGAGCGACTTGGAGTTCCCGGGGAGCGGGAACCGTGCGGTGAGAAACCTCGAGTCTGAGATCAGGCTCTGCGGAGTGAACTTGCGCAGGTGAAGCAGGATCGAAAGATACTAAGAGAAGCCGCGGCCTTCTTCGCGATGCAGCAGGGCTGAGGTTTCAGTTCGCCTTCGAGAACCGGGAGACTTTCGACCTGGGCCGCATGTATGTCGTGTTGGGGGTCTCCCGGAGTGGCTCCTACCAATGGACCGCGTCGGCTGCTGCTCATAGCGAAGCATCACCGTGGCAAGTGCGGTGCGCGATTGCCACGGGACTGGAGAGACTCGACGAAAAGGTGCACTCCGCTGGCAGCCCGAAGAGTCGATCGTCGTCTCCGACGCTGACGGAGAAGCCCCGCAAGGGGGACGGGAGCATGGCGTACACGAGCATGGCTCGTTGGGTCAACCCGGGAAGTGACGGGGTCGATGGCGTTCTCCGGCGCGCCAACGATCAGCTTTCCCTCGACGCTCGACGGCGAGGGCAGCTACGCCGCATCGTCTTCGACTCGAACGAGGCGCAGCAAGCCCTGCTCACCGAACTCTCGACCGATCCACCTCTGGCTGGGGCACGGCGCAACGAGATCATCGTCGAGCTCAAACACACCTGGAGGGCACGCAACGATCAACTCGCCCAAGTTCTCAGCGAAGAAGAGCTCCGCGTCTTCACGACGATCGAGGCCGAGGAAGCCAGGCCAGCACCGATGCCGGCGCCGAAGACTGATGCACGGGTGCCCATCCACATGCACCCACACTCGCAGCCGCGGGCGGCGCGGAGTCTGCGTCAGCACCGGTGTCAACACGGCGGTGCAGGCGGCTCGCGCGAGCGCCGCGGGCGCTCGAGAATGGGCCTCTCAGCTACGGGCAGGACGGGAACGTCGGACAGTCGAAAGTGTCCCCCGTCGTCGGATCGGCGCCGCAGGCAGCCGGCGGCGGGAGCGGCACCGGCGGCATGCCGAACAGTGCGTTCAGCTGCGTGATCACGTCGGGAAGATTGATGGAGCCGTCGTCGTTGT
The DNA here is from genome assembly GCA_050246115.1 of Planctomycetota bacterium. Lineage (GTDB taxonomy): Bacteria > Planctomycetota > UBA8108 > UBA1146 > JAJFFE01 > JBFWWP01. The sequence continues at coordinate 5,397 of JBFWWP010000038.1, read as the reverse complement.
TGTCGCAGGCGTCGCGGCAGGTGAGCGTCGGTGGAGCGCCTTGCGGGAACAGGAAGCCGAGCAGGAAGATGACGTCGGGCAGGTTGCGCGAACCGTCGTTGTTGCAGTCGCCCCGCACGAACTCCTCCGCGACGGAGCTACCGACGAAGGACCAGCTTTGCACGATGTGCGTCTGGAACAATCCACCGGTCGCCCCCGTGAACCCGCACCACTTCGGGCCCGGGCCGAGCAAGGCTTCGAGATCGAGCACGACGGTCAGCACCGGCGTCATGAGGTTGTTGACGTAGATCCGCATGGAGCCCGGGTTGTAGGTGATGCGGATGTTGTGGACCACGCCGTTGTTCAAGTCGACCCCAGGGGTCGCAGTGCTGCCGAGGGATGCCAGTGCCTCGTCGACGTCATTCGGATTCATCCCGAGGGAGTGTACGCTGATGTGATTGTCGTTCGGGTCGTTCTGCATGCCCGCGTCGTAGGTGTCGAACTCGACCGCGACGCTCGGCAAGCCTTCATAAGCGAGCAACGAGCCCATTTGAACCGTCGAGCTGCCACAGGGGTTGCCCCCGAGGCAGCCGATGGCGTTCGGACCCACCGACTGAATGACGAACGCCATCCCGTCCGCGCCCTGGCCTTGCGGGCTCATCTGGAGCGCGAAGTCGGTCATGAAGCCGCCGTCGACTTCCTGGGCTTGGGCGAACCAAGCCGCACCAGCCTGACTGACCGCAGCGGGCGTGATCACGAGATCGCCGTTCGCCACGTTGGCCGAGCCAACGAGACCGAAGTCGCTTGCACTCGGGAAGGTGGGATAGTCGAAGTCCGCGTGCACGAGCGACCCCGAGAAGCACACCACGGCCACCGCGATTCCTGACAGCTTGTGTCGTCGCACGAGCATTCAATGCCTCTCTCGGCCCGCCGGCCGGCCCTCGACTCAGTTCCAAAGCACGGTCGCCGCCCCGCGAACCCCTGGCACGCGTCCACGCGCGCGGCGCACGCCCCAGCTCGCACCATGGTAGTGCCTGTGGAACCCGAGTCCACCACCGCGTGGAGAGGTCGACGCCCCCGCCCAAGTTGACGCGAGGTCAATTCCGTGCGCCAGCAGCCACTAATCGACCTTGCCCGTGCCCGGTTTCCGGAGAGTGCGATCCACGTAACGTCGCACCGCTCCCAGCACCTCGGCCGACTCCCACGCCGCTTGGATTCGACGGTCGAGAGTCGCGCCAGGGCCGTTCACGAAATCGACCAAGCCTCGCCGCAGGTGCTCTTTCGTCAGTCGAAACGTCTCGGCCGGAATCGCTGCAAGGTCGCGCGCTCGGGCGATCGCTCGCGCGCGCAGCCCATCTGCCGGCGCGAGTTCGTCGATCCACCCGAGGGCCTTGGCGTCCTCGGGCGCATAGGTGCGCGCCTCCCACAACGCCGCACCGACGTGTGCACGCGAGGTGACGAGCCGCACCAACTCCATGGCAACGGTCGGAAACGGCACGCCCACTGCGAGTTCCGGAACGCCGATCCGGGCGCCCGCCGGGACCATGAGGCGCAAGTCGCCGGCGAACAGGAGGACGGCGCCGCCAGCGATGGCATGGCCGTTCGCCGCGCAAACGACAGGCTTGGGAAACGTCGCCAGGGAAAGCAAGGTGCGGTTGAGCGCCGGCCCGAAGCGTCGAACATAGTCGGGCCCGCTGTCGAGCAGTCGCACGAGATCCACACCGGCGCAGAAGATGCGGTCCCGCCCCGTGATCACCAGGGCTCGGGCAGCGGATGTGCGAACCTGCTCGAGTCGGTCCGAAATCTGTTCCAAGAACTCCAAGTCGAGCGCGTTCGCCTTCCCGTGCGAGAGGGTCCAAACCATTACTTCGTCTGCGGTTTCGAACTCGATCACGCTGGCCTCCGTTCACGCCTGTCTCCATCGGCCGAGCCTCGACCCGCGCGGGGCCGAGTCCGACGCGCCTCCCCTGCAGCCAGGTCCCCGCGTCACGCGGGCTGGTGCCCGAAGCACGAAGCCGCAATCGACGAGTTGCGCGCAGCGGGCAACTCGGTAACCTGTGGGACGCGGCGCGGTGTCAGGTTCCCGGGTACCGTGTCAACCCGTGGCTCGTGGTACGTCGATGCGCCGCGGGTCCGGTGCGTCCATCCGCGAGTAACCTGTGGCCACCGGGCCAACTCGGCGAACGAACTTCGCGTACAAGATCCCGAGCGACGTCGATCCCCAGCGCGGGGAATGCGTCATGCTGCCCGGGCCGTTCGTTTGACGAGTCGCCCGAGTGGGCTGCGGCGACGAACTCCTGGGCAATCAGACAAGAGACACGAGCAAGCGGCAACGAGAAACCCAACCTCTTCGAGGAGTGTGCAATGACATCCCTTCTGCCCGGGCTCGGGAGCGCACGTCGCGCACCGACATGGCGGCTGTTTGCCGTTTGGTTCGCGCTGGGCCTCTTGTTCGCTTCGTGCGCCAACATGGGGTACGCCCAAAGCGTCCCGGCGCCCGGAAACCTTGGTGATGCCGCCGAAGACGCCGACGGCTTTGGCCTCGACGGTCGAATCGGCGACGCACCCGCCGCCCCTAGTGCCGTTCACTGCCGGCCTGAGGTTGCGAGCGTGCGCGTGACCTGGGTGAACAACGACGAGTACGAAGAAATCCATGTCGTACGCGACGGCCGCCTGCACGCCGTTCTCTCGGGAAGAACGATCGAGTTCGTCGACGCTGTTCTCGACGGGGACGAAGGCGTGCACGTGTACGCGGTTCAAGGCCTCATCCGGAATCACGCCGTCGAGAGTCCCTCGTGTTCGGTGCTCGTGAGTGATGCACTCGACCTCGTGTGGGCGCCACCGGCCACGATCGGCGGCGCCACGGACAGCGGCGCCGCCCTACTCGATGCGCTCGGTGAGAATGGTCGCAATGCTCGGCTCGTTCGCACGCTTCCGGACCTCGAGTCGCTGGTCGGAATCGAGTCGATTTGGGTGACCCTAGGTACCTTCCCCCACAACCACGTGTTGACCGAGGGCGACGCGGCTGTGCTGCTCGACTTCCTCGCCCTCCCGGGTGCGCGCGTGATCTACCTCGAAGGAGGTGACACCTGGGTCGACGATCCACCCACCGGGCTCCACGCGGCGTTCGGCATCCATGGATTCGACGTCGGGCAAGGCGATCTCGCCCAACAGGTCTCGCCCGGTGACCTCGAGTGCTGGTCCTTTCCCGATCTCGACTATGAGGGTGAAGAGTTCGGGATCGATCGCCTCGAGGCGACGCCCGGAGCCATGGTACTGCTGCAGAACGCCGCCCCCGCATTCGCGACCGTGGTGATGCAGACCACGCCCCAGGGGGGTCGTGCGGTCGGCGCGTCGCACGAGTTTGGAGCCCTGCTCGCCGGCGACGAGGGTCGCAGTGCAGTTCTTCGTCAGTACCTAACCTGCTTCGACCTGACCCCGGGGTCTCCCGTGCCGCCACCGCCGCCCCCACCGCACGGAGCCCAGGCGGCGAGCGCTGCCGTGCCGTTCGGTGGGCCGCTGCCGACGGCGAACGTTCAGAGCGGAACGGCCACGAGCACAGCGAACGGGACGGTCACGGTGAACATCGCCGCGGTCGACCCGTCCCGCGCCTTCCTCATCTTCCAGACCCGCCACAACAGCAATCGCCCGGTAGGCTCGATGCTGCGGGGACGGATCGCGACCGCGACGACGATCGAGTTCGTGCGGGTGACCAATGAATCCCCCGCGGTGACCATGAATATCCAGTGGTACGTGATCGAGTACTCGTCGGGGATCAGCGTGCAACGCGGTTCCATCGGACAGGCGTCCACGAGCTTCACGACTCCGATTACCCCTGTCGCCAGTGCGAGCGATGCGTTCGTGACCTGGTCGAAGACACCGGCTGCGAGCGACGTCGACTTCGGTTCGAACGATCTCGTCCTCGTGGAAGTGCCGCCACCCCCTGCAACTCCGGATCACCTGAACTTCCGCACCCAAGGCACCGGACCCGGGCACACGATCTGGTGGGAGCTGGTGGAGTTCACAGATCCGGCACTGGTGAACGTCCAGCGCGGATCGACCGCCCTGACGGGTTCGACTCTGACCGTCGACATCACCTTGAGCACCGCCGTCGACGTGTCCCGATCCTTCGTGCTCGCTGGGTTTCAATCTACCGGGTCGGGTTCCGACATCGGCGAGCGCATGTTTCGGGGGCAGTTGATCAACGGTTCCACCGTTCGCTTCGACCGCCCGGTCAGTGGCGACAACATTGAGGAGATCTCCTGGCAGGTGGTCGAGCTCTTCGACGGGTCAGCCGTTCAGCGCGGCTCGACGAGCCTGGGTACCGGGGTCTCTCAGACTGCGGTCTCCATTGCGAGCGTCGAACTCGACCGAGCGGTAGCATTCTCGGCCGTGCAGCCGGTCGGCGGCCAGAACATGGGTCGCACCAGCTACATCGGCAACGACACCATTGGGGTCGGCTCGGTGACGATGAACTTGAGTTCCCCAACGACCTTGACCATCCAACGCAACGCCACCCCGTCCGCAACCGACGTCGGCTGGTTCGTCGTGGAGTGGGGCTCCGGTGAGCCCGGGCCGGATCTCGTGTCGGTGAGCCCCACGAGCGGCACGCCGCTCGGTGGGACCTCGGTCACGCTCACGGGCACCGGCTTCATAGCGGGCACCACGGTCACCTTCGGTGGCACCCCCGCCGCGAGCGTCACGTTCGTGAACGCTACGACGCTCACCGCCGTCACGCCGGCTCACGCGTCGGGTTCGGTCGACGTCGTCGTCACGAACGTCAACGGCACCGACACGCTGATCAACGGCTTCACGTTCAACAACGGACCGGACCTCGTGTCGGTGAGCCCGACGAGCGGCACGCCGCTCGGTGGGACGTCGGTCACGCTCACGGGCACTGGCTTCATCGCGGGGACCACGGTCACCTTCGGGGGTACGCCCGCAGCGAGCGTCATGTTCGTGAACGCCACGACGTTGACCGCCGTCACGCCGGCTCACGCGTCGGGCGTCGTCGACGTCGTCGTCACCAACACCAACGGCACGGACACGCTGGTCGGTGGCTTCACGTTCAACAACGGGCCGGATCTCGTGTCGGTGAGCCCGACGAGCGGCACGCCGCTCGGTGGGACGTCGGTCACGCTCACGGGTACCGGCTTCATCGCCGGGACCGCGGTCACCTTCGGTGGCACCCCCGCCGCCAGCGTCACGTTCGTGAACGCCACGACGCTCACCGCCGTCACGCCGGCGCACGCGTCGGGCGTCGTCGACGTCGTCGTCACCAACACCAACGGCACCGACACGCTGACCAACGGCTTCACGTTCAACAACGGTCCGGACCTCGTGTCAGTGAGCCCGACCAGCGGCACCCCGCTCGGCGGGACGTCGGTATATCTGAAGTGCGGAGTGTTGGGATCGGGT
>JBFWWP010000037.1:0-46702 GCA_050246115.1 Planctomycetota bacterium | reverse complement strand
GCAAGCCAACGACTTGCTGGGGTCACCGCAGACACTTGGCGCACGTTCCCCAGGAACTTGGCAAGGAACCGACTACGCTCTCTCGTCGATGTCATGCGCTCCCTGCCGTTGACCCGCCGCCGGTGGCTCGTCGGGCCCCGATGCCCGAGACGCGACGCCCGTCGCATTGTGACTCCGGCGCCAGGACGCTGCAACCGGACCCGAGATCTACCGCATTCACGAGCAATTCGAGTGAAGTGGAGGCAGCTTGCTACAGCCGCGATGGGGCCTTGCGAAAGCCGCATCCGGGAAGGCAAGCCGAAGGCCAGCGGTGAACCAGCAAGCGCGAAGAGAAACGCGGACGGCTCGCCAGGCGAACCGTCCGCGTTGCGTCAAACTACCGCGACGCCCTAGGAGTCGCCCAAGAATGACTTCACCCTCTTGCTCGTCGCTTCGGGCCATCTTCGACCGATCCGAAAACCTCGAAATCCTCACCGAAACTAAGGCTACGCCTCCGGTTCCGAGCTTTCCGGATCGCCCGAATCTGACCCAAATCGACGGCAAGATGTCGAAGGTATTCTTGGGCGACTCCTTAGGAGCTTATGGGCAAGACGAGAACGTATAGCAACCGAGCCCATCGGCGCTGGGGTCGCGCCCGCAGATCCCGAACGGGGCCGGCGGCGCCGGTCCGGCCTGGAACAAGTGAGTCACGGGGAAGATCACGTCGGCGATGTTGTGTACGCCATCGTCGTTCATGTCGCAGGCATCCTCGCAGCCGAGGTCCGGGGCGCCGCCGAAGAGGTAGCCGATCATCGACACGGCGTCCGCGATGTCGAGGGCGCCGTCTTGGTTGCAGTCGCCCCGCTGGAACGTCGGCACCACGAAAACATTGTCCGCGATCTGAACAATCGTCGTGTTACGACGGATGACGTCCGAGAGACGCGTTGCGTCGAGCGTCGCGAGTTCCGCCCCCGAGAACTGACTCTCGTAGTAGAAACGGTCGCCGTCGCGCACGCGCTCGAACTGGTCCTTGAGCACCGTGAAGATCGTCTCCCCGACGAGGGCACCGGCGAGATGGTCCTCGGCCAGGCCACCGACCCATGGATCGATGTCATTCACTGAAGCGTAAGTCGCGGCCAGCGCATTTCGGAGGGCAACGTTGCTCGTCACCGAGGCGAAGAACGGGTGGGCGGGCAGGCCGTACGAGACCCGAAGTCCGTTCAGGTCGGGCAAGCCGTGATCGCGTCCGCGCTGAATGTTGAGCGATGCGAGATCGAGGCCACCCGAGCCCGGCGGGCCGAACAGGAAGTTGCGCACCTGGCTGACGATGCGCGTATCGACGCGCTGCGCGGGTTGTGACGCCAGTCCACGAAGAATCGGCTCGATACCTCCCTGGTCCGTGATGCGGCTCGGATCGAAGAAGGCGTCGGCGAGGGACAGGTGCCCGAACGAAATCGGCGTGCCGAACTCCGTGTAGCGGAGGATCTGGGGCGACAGCATGCTGTGCCCGAACCGATACGAGGCGGTCGAAAACTCATTGGCGACGCCGGGGTTCACGGCCGCGTTGTAGCCCGCGTACGGCGCGAGGGCCCCGACGCCGAGTACCGTGGGAATGAACTCACGGTACGTGATGACTTGCACGATGGCACCGACGACACGCCGTGCTTCCTGGTAGAGCTGCTCGTCGTCCCAAGTCGGGTTTGCGACCGCCAACTCTCCGCAGAGGCGGTTGTGTTCGCGCACGAACAGCGTGTGGATGGCCGTCAATCCTGCCTGCTCGTTCGCGCGCACGTCGCCCGCCAGGAAGAAATCCTCCGGCGCGCCCGGTCCACCGTTGGGGAAACCATTGAGGTTGAACGGCAGTAGGTCCCCGGCGCTGGTCTTCAGGAGTCCGCCCGACAGCGTTCGCAACTCGAGCGCGCGCGCGTCGTCCGAGCCGTAGACGTTGGAGGCATCGATGAACGAGGTCAGCACGTTCTCCTGCTCGCGAGGCATCGAACCAGCCAGGAACAACGAGCGCGTGAAGTTGATGACGGCGACCCCCGTGTTGAACGGGTCGAATTGCGGATCACCCGGGGGCACCGGGATGTCCGCGACCTCGGTGACACTGGTGTCGGTGAGGTCGAGGTCGTGGTCGAGGAACTGACCCCACTGCCAGACCCAGTCGCTGACTCCCGCTTCGTTCAGCACTGCAGTGTTCTGGGCGACGAGGTTGTTGCTGATCAGACGCGGTGACGGGCGGGTGGGCCCCGCCAAGGTCGAGATCCCGTCGGCGTAGGCGGCAGGTCCTTGACGGAGCAGCGGTGTATTGGCCGCTCCCCAGTCGGGGTTGGCGAGGTTGTTGCCAGTACCGTCGATCGTCCGATACTGAGCGGCGGCCGGAGACCCCCAGCCGAGCCCGACCGAACTCAGCGCGCCCCACACCAGAACACAGAACATCTTGCGAATCGACACGTGTCCTCCTGTCAGAATCCGCAACCGGTTGACGAGTGGTCCACGGTCACGGTGATCAGGCGACCGGTGTACGTACCGGTTCCCAATGGCGCGCTCGCGGCCACGACAGAATGAAAATACTTGGCAAAGTGGTCTGAACCCGTTCCGAGCGCAGACATTGTCCGACCTGGGTGGACGCAAGTCAAACTGTTGCGCTGGTGGTCCCGGAAAGTTTCACACGGCGCGCGAGGTCGGCCGGCTGCAACTCGCACGGGTGGTCTCGTGGATCACGGCGTGGGGCAATGGGATGTCGTCGCGCGAGCACACCCGTAGAAGCCGAGGCCGGCGCGCTCCAGCTTGCGCATGCAGGGGCTCGGTTTCGGACACCCGGGTTCGAACTCGGACTGCGCTCGCCCGCGGGGAGGCTGGGTCCGGGAGGTGTGAGTCAGCCCTCCGGACCCAGCCACCAACCGAACTACGGACAACCAGTCACGATTCCCGCGCAGTCGAGGCCATCGGCGGTCGGGTCGACCCCACACGTTCCCGACGGTGCGGGGAGCGTCACGGGCGGCCCCGAGGGGAACAAGGCTCCGAGAGCGGTAATGGGATCGCTCACATCCAGGCTGCCATCGTCGTTCAGATCGCAGGCATCGGCGCAGGCGAGTGGATTCGCCGTCATGGCCGGAAAGAGATAACCCAGGAGGTACACGACATCGGCCACGTCGAAGCTCGCATCGTTGTTGCAGTCGCTCCGGTCGAACTCTGGTGGCGATCCCAGGATCGTGAACGACCGCGTGGCGCTCGCTCCGCTGTTTCCAGCGAAATCGGTGGCGGTGGCGTGGTACTCCACGAACGAGCCCTGGGGTTGGCCTGGAATCTCGGCTCGGTAGACGTCGCCACCGCTCCAACGAAGCGGCGCGGTCTGATCGGGCCCGCCGTCGACGGTGTAGGTCAACGCGCGGGCGTCGAAGAAGAAGTTCGTGTCCGACGTCATGCTGTCGCGGATCACGACTCGCACCACGTAGGGGCCGACATCGTCCAGAGTGTCGGCGATCTGCTCGAGGCGCGGGAACGTCGGCGGAATCGTGTCCGCGGGCCCGGAGTTGATGTAGATCCGGTTCTGGAAGCCACCGGATTCGCCCTGGGCCGTCACGATGTCCAGGTCGTTGTCCCCGTCCAAGTCGCCGAGTTCGATGTCGAGCGAACTATCGGCAATCGCGGTGATGACACCGGCGAGCAAAGTGAAGTTCGCGCCGTTGTTGCGGTAGACGCGCTCCGAGGAACCGCCGAGGGCAGCGACCACGAAGTCGAGATCGCCGTCGTTGTCGAAATCGATGAACTTGCTGTCGTTGTCGTCGATGCTCGGGTTGTTGGCCCCGGGCAGTAGCGTGGTCGTCTGGTTGACGAAGGTGCCGGCACCATTGTTGACGAAGATCGCCTCCTGAGAGCCGCCTGGTTGAGAGTTGGCGCCCACGAGGTCGAGGTCGCCGTCGCCGTCGAGGTCGCCGAAGTCGTACGCGTAGGTATTGCTGTCCGGGGGCAGCCTACCGGCGGTCACGTCGGCGAACACTCCCGACCCGTTGTTCTCGTACAGCTTGCTGTTGCTCCCGCGATTGCCCGCGACCATGTCGAGGTCGAAGTCGCCATCGATGTCGCCGAAGATCGAATCGAGCTGCTGCGCCACCCCTACCAGCGGCAGCCGGGACGTGGTCTCGTTGGTGAAGAAGCCAGCACCGTCGTTGGTCCACAGCTGCGGCTGTCCCGACCCGAAGCGGTTCGAGCCGCCGTTCGTCAACCACATGTCGAGGTCGCCGTCGTTGTCGACATCGCCGAAGGAGCAATGGGAGCCGCCGAGGTTCATGGCTGGCAGTCGCGCCATGCTCTCGTTGGCGAAGTGACCGGTGCCGTCGTTGATCATCAGGCGCGGGGCCGTGTTGAAGTCGTTGACCACCATCAGGTCCAGGTCGCCATCGTCGTCGACATCGGCGAACTCGACGTCACGTCCGAAGCCGAGCAGTGTGCCCAGGCGCGCGACGCTCTCGTCCGCGAACACCCCGGCGCCGTTATTGATGTACAGGCGCACTTGCTCTTGGAGTGACGCGCTGGCGAACCCACGTCCGTTGGCGAAGCAGACATCGAGGTCGCCGTCGTTGTCGACGTCGGCGATCGCTACCTGGCTCGAGTACTCGTTCTGGCTGGGGAAACGAGAGATCGTTTGATCTTGGAACTGTTGTCCCTGGAGGGTGGGCGCTGCGAGTGCGAAGGCGGCCAAAGCCACCCAGCGCGGGTACCGAACGGCGCGGAAGACTTCGCGAAACGACGGGTTCGTCATGAGTCGGTTCTCTCCTCTTGAGCGGTTGAACGGGAACAGTCGGAAATGATGGGGCGGAGCGGATCCTGGGGTCGATCCCTGCGAGATCCTCCGCCGAGGTCTCGATGGAACGAGCTCGACGGAAGCAAACAACAGATTCCACGACCGAAGACGCGGGCAAGGCCCGAGGGCCGTGGACCCGGTCGACAAAGACCCAACAGGACGCGATTCTAGCACCCTCGCGAGTCCGCGCGAAGTCAAAGAACCGGGCGGCTTTGGGCAAAATGGAATCGCACCAGCCCCAAACAACCGTCGGGGCTCGACGTAGCCGAGGGGCGGGTGTCGGCCGGGGTAACCCCAGATCGCGCTTGCTGGGGAACTACAGCAGGCCCTCGCGCGCCAGTAGGCTTTCGAAGCGTTCGCGCTCCGGCTCACGCAGGCGCGCCCGGACCGTTACCGCGGCGTCCCCGTAGGTCTCCTCCTCCAGGCGACCCAACTTGCGCAGCTGTGCGATCAGGTCGCCGCGTGAGTGCGGCAAGCTGTAGGCGTGGACCTTCTCGCCACCTTGGATGATCGCCGTGACGCGCTCGATCAGTCCGCCGGTGCCGTCGAGGTTCAAGCCGGTGGTCGCGCTGATCGCGAGGCTATCGGGGTAGTGGTCGCGAACGTTGAGCAGGTCGATCCGGCGGTCGTCCGGGAGCACGTCGAGTTTGTTGAACAGCAGCAAGCGCGGCTTGTCCGCGACCTCGAGGCGTTCCAGGGTTTGTTGGACGGCGTCCAGTTCCACCTCGATCTGTGGACTGCTGCCATCCACCACGTGAAGCAGCAGATCGGCTTCGACGGTTTCGAGAAGCGTGGCATGGAACGAAGCGACCAAGCTCGCGGGGAGTTTGCGGATGAAGCCGACGGTGTCGGACAAGAGAACGTCGCACGCCACCGGCAGCGACCATTGTCGGGTGCTGGTGTCGAGGGTCGAGAACAGGCGGTTCTCGACCAGCACATCGGCACCCGTCAGGCGACGCATCAGGGTCGACTTGCCGGCGTTCGTGTATCCCACCAGGGCTACCCGGAAGGCCTCTCCACGTCCCTTGTGTTGCGTGTGCCGCTGTTGCTCGATCTCTTCGAGCTTCTCCTTCAGCAATTCGATCTTCGTGCGGATGATCCGACGGTCGGTCTCGAGCTGCGTCTCTCCCGGGCCCCGCATGCCGATCCCGCCTTCGAAGCGCGACAGGTGCGTCCACATGCGCGTCAGGCGTGATGCGGAGTAACGGAGCTGGGCGAGCTCCACCTGCAACTTCGCTTCGTGGGTCTTCGCCCGCAGTGCGAAGATGTCCATGATGAGCTCGACGCGATCGATGACGCGCGTGCCGACTCGTTCTTCGATGTTGCGGCCCTGGCTCGGGCTCAACGAATCGTCGACGACCACGATGCGTGCACCGGCGCGCGTGATCTCCTCCTGGAGTTCTTCGAGCTTGCCCTTGCCGACGTAGGTCGCAGCGTGGAGCCGACGTCGCCGCTGCGTGACTGAGCCGACGACGCGAAGGCCGGCGGTGTCCGCGAGTGAGCGGATCTCGGCGAGCGGATCCATCCCGGGTGTCTGCTCGCTCGGCTCATCCGGCAGGATCGCCTTGAGAACGACCGCGGGCACGCTGGACTCTTCCTTTTCGCCGTGGAGCAGGGGAAGATCGAACGAATGCTTCGCCATCAGGGCGAGTCTCCCGTCGTCATCAAGGGTCACCGCACTCGGGTCGGTACACGAAGGTTGCTGCCGAAGTTCCGGCCTGTTGGTCCGGATCGCCCGCGATCCCCTCGGACCACGGTCCGAGGACGCCCCAGCCGAACCCCCGAGGAGGAACGGGCCGAGGACACGACTCCGCCGCGGTCCGCGCACTCGTCGGGCCGCGCGGCAATCGTCGTCCAGCCGCCGCGTCACGGCAAAAGTCGGGATTAGGCTCTTGCATGAGGCCCGGACCTTGGGCAGCGTACTCTCCGGTGCGAGCGAGTCAACGAATGCCAGTCGAACGCGGGAAGGATTCTCAGGTGAGCGACGTCGAGACGGGGCACACGCCAGCCCCCCGCAAGTCCGGGTGCGGCACATACTTCCTGATCGGCTGTGCGGTCCTGCTGATCCTTGGCATCGTCGGCGGCATCCTCGTCGCTCGCAACTTCGAACGCTGGGCGGTGGCATTCCTCTGCTACGTTGCCGAGGAGGGGGTGAAGGCGCAGAACCTGCCTGAAGATCAGAAGCAGCGCATCATCGATCAAGTGCGGCGTCTCGAGGACGAACACGCCAAGGGCAACATCTCTCGCGAAGACTTGCGTGAGCTCATGACGAGAATCGTCGAGAGCCCGCTGGTTGCGGTCGGGCTGGTCATCGTCGTGGAACAGGGATACCTGAACAAGTCTGGGCTGCCGGACGAGGAGAAGGCGACGGCCGCGATTTCCCTGCGGCGTTTCGTTCAAGGAGTCGTGGATGGCGATATCGATCGCGATGTCGTTAGGGAGGTGGCCGCCCCGATGATGCGCGAGGGCCAACCCGGTCAGATCAAGCAGACGGTGACGGACGAAGAGCTGCGTCAGTTCATCGCCGCCGCGCAGAGAGAGGCGGACCAGGCGAACGTCCCGGCCGAGCCGAGGGTTGTCGACATCGCCAGCGAAGTCGAAAAGGTGATCGACGGAGTGCTGGGCCAGGGTGAGCGTCGTCCCGTCGAGTCCGAGGTCAGCCCCGAACCCGCGGGTGCAGCGCCGAAGTAAGCGTGCCGAGGGTCGAGGTCGCCGGTCTCAGAACGGGTGTCCGAGGACGAAGTGGACGGCCCACGAGTCTTCCTGATCCTGCCGGTTCAGCGTGCCGGCCCCGTCGACCCTCAGGGGACCGATGGGCGTCTTCCAAATGAGGCCACCGCCCGCGGCGAAGCGATACTCCCGGCCCGCCAGGTCGTTGTGGTCGTCCACGAGGCTTCCTGCATCGACGAATGCCGCTCCCGAGAGCTGCCGGTAGAGCGGGAATCGCAACTCCAAGTTGCCGACGATGAAGGCCTCGCCGCCGACGGGGTCGTCGCCGCCGGCGTCCTTCGGTCCGAGCTGGTCCTGGCGAAACGAGCGCACGGTTCGGGCGCCCCCAAGGAAGAATCGTTCGCCGACCGGGATCTCCTCCCGCTGGAGCGGCAAGATCGTTCCCGCGCGCGCGGAAGCGACGACGACCCATTCGGGGGCCAGCGGCCAGTGCCACGTGAGACGGCCGACCAGTCTCAGGAACTCGAGCTGCGAGCCCAAGACCGGCGTGGCGTACTCGAGGCGCAGGTCGGTGACCGAGCCCTCGGTCGCGTCGAGAAGCGAGTTGCGGGTCTCTCGACTGGTTTCGACGAAGAGGAGCGCAGAGCGTGAGTCGGCCCGAAGCTCAGGGGGAAGTCCCGGGTCGGGCTTCCCCACCTGTTCGTCGCGAACTTCGTAGCCGAACTCGAGGTTGTAGTGTCGTCGCGGTGTGAAGTCCAAACTGATGGTACCGATGACTTCCTGTCGTTCGAAACTCACCTCTTCGAAGCGTCGGTACAGCGACCGCAGCTCGAGCGCGAGATTCCTTCGCAGGAGGAACGGATAGCGCAGTGTGCCTTCGGCCTCTTCGCCGCGAAACGAACCCTTGCCGCGTACTTGACCCTGGACGCCCTGGCCGAGCAGGTTGCGATGGAGTAGCTCGACTCCCAGGCGTCCGAGTTCGTAGGACCCAAAGCCGGTCTTGATTGCCACGCGGAGCGGTTCCTTCTCTTCGACTGCGACGCGCACGACCACCTGTTGCGATGTCTCTGCGGCGACGGTCTCCACGCGTACCTGCCGGAACAGTCCACTCCGCAAGAGCACGCGGCGGCCGCTCTCTATCGCTTCAATGGAGTAGAGCCCGCGAGGGCGTATCCCCAAGGTTCGGCGCACCCAGCCGGTGGCCGTGTCGTCGTTGCCCGTGACTTCCACGTGGTCGATCTGGTGGATCTCGCCTTCATTCACATCGAGCCGCAGGCGAAAGCGGGTCTCCACGGGTTCGACTCGCAGCGTTACTTCGGCGCGAAAGTAGCCCTGGTTCTGCAGCCACCGCAGCACGCGGTTGCGGGCCTCGATACCCACCCGCGGGTTGTACACGTCATCGGCCGCGACACTGGCCGCGGCGCGCACGGCGTCTTCGGAGACGTTCCCGCGCGTCGAGATCTCCACCGCGCTAACCCGGTACTGGGGGCCTTCGCTCACCTGGACGTCGACGTCGACGACGACTTCGTCGCCCCCGCGCTCTACGGAGCTTCGGTCCTCGGAGGTCGTGGCCGAAACGCGCACGTCCAGGAAGCCCGCGAGACGGTAGAGCAGTCGGACGCCGTCGAGTCCAGAACGCAGTGCGCCCGGCGTGAACACCACCGCACCCGTCGACAGGAGGCCGGTGTGCGGCCACGGGAAAACTCCCTCGAGCGAGTCGATCGGCGGGCGGGTGACGCCCTGGAAGTGTACGTCGCCGAGGCGATACAGCGGTCCCTCTTCGATGCGCAGGGTGACCTTCCACGCACCGCTGCGGCGACGCCGCACGGAACCGTCGACCTTCACCTCCGGGTAACCGAGCTGTTGGTAGATGCCCTCCAGCGCATAGGCGGCGTCGACGATGGCGGCCTCATCGCGAGGGTCGGCTCGCAGGTCCTCGAGCCAGAAGGCGATCTCCGACAAGATGCGGTTCTGGGTCCAAGCATGGTTGCCCTGGACGTCGAACTCGACCTCGGGTGCCGCGATCGCCTCTCGAGGCACGCCGATGACGGCCGCCGACGCGAGGGCCAGCCACTGAAGCACCAGGACGACGACGGGCCGGCGTGCCCGTGGGAACAATGGCACCGGACGCGCTCGGCGCCGTCCCCAGCGAGCTCGAGTGTTGGGCTCGATGGTCACGGGATCCACCAGAAGAACTCGACATCGAGGTTGACGTCGCCGCGATTGTCGCGCTCCCCCAGGAGCGCAACGTGCTCGTTCAACCGCACACGCACGGTGATTCGATCTTGCTCGTTGGTATTGCGCGCGGAGTTGATGCCGACGTCGACCGCGTCGAGCAGGTTGCCCTCGGTCGAGCGTCCGAAAATCCACTCGACGACCTCGGGCGCATAAACCCGGGCGAGTTCGATGGCCGCGACTTGCTCGGCCCCTTCCGCGCTGAGCTCCTCCGGAAAGCGACCGGTGGCGACGAGTGCGAGCACTTCTTCGTCGGGAAGCTCGGGGGTCGAACGAAAACGAACTTCAGGGTTGTCGAAGGGGCCGGTGACCGTCAGTTGAATCTCGTGATCCCTCGTGGTTCCCTCGCCCTGCAAGCTCAGGGTCGGGCGGAACGGATCGTCGATCGGGAAGTTCAGCTCCGCATAGCCGATCTCGACTACCAAGTGCGGCAAGGTGAGCTGACCCTCGGTGGCCAGCACCTGACCGACGAGATAGGGGACGCGCCCAGTACCGAGGAGTCGCACGTTGCCCCGCGGGGTGACCGCCACGCGGTTGTTCTCGATCCGGAACCCGCCATTGAACTGGAGGTCGAGGTCGAGCTGGAGATCCGCGGCGAAACCATCCTCGATCGCAAACAGCTCGAACGGGAGCGAAGTACCGGTGGCCAGTCGCGGGTAGTAGTTGCGGTAGTACAAACCGCGCACGACTTCGAGGTCGCCTCGAAGCCAGCGCGCCTCTGGAGTGCCCGTGAGCGCGGCCTTCCCCGTGACCCGCACGAATGCGTCGGCCGAGCGCCCGAGGAGGACGCGATCGAGGACCACATTCGCGCTGTAGTGCGCCAGCTCTTGACCCTCTGGCGCGAACTCGAGGGTGCCGACTCCGCTCAGGGCACCGTCCCCACTCTTGCCTTCGACTTCGAAGAACTCGAGGCGACGATTCGCGAACGTGAACCGCCCTTCCACGGAACGTAGTCGCTCCCAGCCTTCGAACGCGACCTCGCCCCGGCGGATGGCGCCGGCAAGAGTCACCTTCGGCGGGGATGGCCCGGTGAGTCTCATGTGGCCGCTGACCTCACCGGCGAGACCGCGCAAGATCGGCGCCATACCTCGGAGGACGCCGATGTCGAGATCGCGGTAGTCGATCAGAACGCCCCACGTTTGATCCGACAGCAAGGCCAGTCGTCCGCGGGCCGCCAGGGTACCTGCGAACATCACGACCCGGGCATCGTCCAGGTGAAGTCCCTGTTCATCGTACGTCGCCGCGAGCACGAAGTCGTCGTACCGGCTCTCCTGCCCCAGGACCTCGAGGTTGCCGGTCGGCGATCTCACCTGCGCGACCCAGTGCGGTGAGCGCGGTGATCCCGTGACGTTCACCGTGCCGGTGAGTTGGCTAGTGAGCCGAACTTCCGGGAGCAAGATGCCGAGAATCGGTGCCACGTCGATCGCCGTGAGTTCGACGGTGAGGTCCAACTCGTCGGGGTCGACGACACCGGTCACCTCCAGGGAACCGTTGCCACTGACGAAGTCGGCCGTGACGCGCGCGCGCCCGCCGGCGGGGGAGACCTTGGCCCTCACCTCCATCGGTAGACTCGTAGCGCGCGCACTGGCTTCGTCGACGTGGAGTCCGGTGCTTGAACCGTAGCTTCCGCGCAACACCAGCTGTTCGAGTGAGAACGGTGCGCTCCCCGATGCCGTCGGGTGCTCCACGGAGTCGGCTGCGGTCGTGCCACCCGACGTCCCGTCAGCGCCGGGCGGGTGCGGCTCGAGCACCGGGGCCGTGAACCCCGGCGCTCGGAACGTCGCCCGCGGCGCGACCAAGTCGGTCTCTACCCGCCAGGCTGCGGAGTCCCAGCTGAGGTCCACCCAGCCGTCGACCGCGCTCGAGATCTCATACACCGGGGACAGGAACAGCGGGGTGATCCGACCGGGATCGAACGTCGTGACCTGCGCCCGCAGCCGCGCCGCCTCGAGGCTGCGTTCCACGAGTCGTAGCTCGATCTTGCCGTCGCTGGCGACGAGGCGTGTCGTGAGGTGCTCGAGCTGTCCCGCGCGTACCCGCAGTTCACCCTCGCAGTCCATCGTCTCGTCCATGACTCGTGCGCGGACGTTGGCGATCTCGAGGGTGGATCCCTGCCAGTAGGCATCGGCACCGAGCGCTTGGTACGCGTGCGATTGGCCCAGCCACGTGACGTGCCCCGAGCGACTGGTCAGCGACCCGCGAACCGTGGGGCTTGCGAGGGGACCGGTGAGCGTGAAGTCACCCGAGCACGGCGCACGCACCTGCACGACATCCTCGATCACGGTGCCGATGAGCGCGCCGACATCGAGTCCCTCCATGTGAACCGAGGCCTCGAAGCTCGTCGGCGTTCCGGATCCCTCGGCCGTGAAGGAACCCTCCGCCAGATAAAGTTCGGCCGAGGCCCACAACGGTGCGGCGCCCCGACTCGTCGCGGCGGCGCGTGCCGCAGGGTGCCACTCCGTTCGGATCAGGCAACGGTGCACCGGGAACGGCTGCCCCTGGACAATCAACAAGCCATCCGCGGCCTGGGCGGTGGCCTCGATCGTCAGTGGTTCGATCCCTTCGCTCGTCAGCGGCAGCGTCGCATCGACGGTGAGGTTCGTCGCCAGATCGAGTTCCACGCCCGCGACGAGGTGCGGACCGAGCAGATCGCCCAGAGCCAACTGCGTCGCGAGGGCTCGGATTCGGGCAGCCCGCGAGTTCACGTCCACCTGCGCACGGACTTCACCCGCGGTCAGCCCGATCTCGACCTTGCCCGAGATGCCGGACGGGGCCACGCGTAAGTCGAGGTCGAGCGTACCGGGTGGCAACGCGGGTACCGCGAGTGACGTCCAACGGCTCAGCCACTGTCGCACGTCCGCGAGGGGCAGTGCACTCGCGCGGAGCGGAGCGGGGTCGCCGGCCCGGGTGGGCAAGGCAATCTCGAAGGGGCCGAAGCGACCCACCCAGCCCACCTCGGGTTCGACGACGAGTTCGCCGGTCAGGAAGACCTCGTCGGCAGCCTTCGTGCCGGCGCGGAGCACGATATCGCGTACGCCGTTCTCGGTGACACGCGCCGTGAGCTGCGCCGACTCGATCTGGGGAACTCCGGTGAGATCGCTCACGCGGACGGTCCAGCCGGCGCTGGCGAGTTCGATCGTGCCCCCGCGACCGCCAAGGGGCCCGATCGTGAAGTCGAGGTTCGCCACCCGGATGGGAAAGGGAAGCGTCGGCAGTCGCTGCGGGAGGACGATGGCGGGCAACCAGTCGCTCGAGGCGCTGGCGTCCGTTGCCGGCGACTCCAGCTGCTTGCGGACGCGCACCAAGTCGAGGTCGATCGCGGTGATCGCACGCACCGGATCACGCAGGGACCAAAGGGATGGAAAGCGAACCTCGCCGCGCTCGATCGTGAGCCAGGGTTCCAGTTCCGAGCCACCATCGCTCGCGCTGAGTTGGTTCAGGCGCAGCGTCCAGCCGGCGTCGGAACCATCGGAGCGCCGCTCGCGGGTCAGGGTCGTCGACCGGAGCCGTACGAGTTGTCCCGTCGCTCGCGAGAGGATCCCGGGCAGCACCTGTTCGGCGACCGTGGCGACGATCGGTGCCCGGAAGAAGAAGGTCGCACCCAAGAGCAGCGCCACGAAGCCGAGGCAGCCGACGGCGCGGGCCCGGGTCCCGAGGCGGCGGGCGGGCTTGCGCAGGGCACGAAGCGAAGGTTGAGGGCGGCGAGCAGGCTCGTTCACGGGCTGATCCTACTCGCTTCGCGGCGGCTGAACAAACCGGACTGGGGAAGTCCTTGCTGCTGGGGTGACGCTTTCCGAGAATGACCCGTTCGAGGGCCCGACCGTGCACCTCGCCCGACCGTGCATTCATCGGGAGGCACGGCGTGGCGGCGTTCGCTGATGACCGTGCAACTCGGGAAGCCGATGAAGGAGCCCGGTGAGTTCAGGCGTTGACACCGAGACCCAAGCGTCGAGCGGCCGTCCGGCAAACTCGTCGTTGGCCCGCGCCGGCGTCTGGAAGTGGACCTTCGTGTCCGCTACCGATTGCGAGTCGAGCCTTGGGCCCGCGCGAAAGGTGGTCGACGGCTGGGACGACCTTCGTAGCTGGCCCGGAGCTCGCGTGCTGAAGTCGAATGCCTTGCGCACGGTGTTCAGCCTTCCCACGGCGCCCGACCGCGGGCTCGTCGTGAAGCAGTACCACCTCCGAGGCACCGCAGATCGACTGAAGTACCTCGTACTTCCGTCGCGCGCCCGCGCCGAGTGGCATGCACTGACCCGTTTGGCTGCGGCCGGGCTTTCCGTGCCGCGCGTTCTTGCCTATGGCGAAGAGCGTCGAGGACCAACGCTCTTGCGGGCGGGCCTGATCATGGAACGCATCGAGAACGTCACCGGTTTGGCCGAGTGGTTGGACGCGCCTCGGGAAGATCCGGGGCAGCGGCCGGCGCTACTCGAACGGGTCGGCCGCACCCTGGCCGCGCTCCACGAGTCTGGTGCTCGCCACGACGATCTGCACTCGGGGAACCTCTTGGTGTCCCCGGGCGGCGAGGTTCCCTGGCAGTTGCACCTCATCGATCATCACGTGTGTCGGTTCGGCCCGCGCCCTCCCGGCGACCGCCGGCGGCGTCGCGACCTGGCGAAGTTCTTGCACTCTCTGGGTCCCAGTCTGCGCGGTTCCGAAGTGTCGGCCCTGCTGGCGGCCTACGATCACGCGCGTCCGAGTCGCGATCGTTGGGGGGCTGCCGCAATCCCGGTCGTGCTCACGGACCTCGAGCGGCGGGCCCGTGGTTTGGAACTCGTGCGCCTGCGCAGCCGCGCTCGCCGTTGCTGGAAGAACAGCACCGAGTTCGTGCGCGAGGAGCGCGACGGCTGGCAGATTCATCGACGCCGCGATCTCGCAGCCGATTCCCTGACTCCGTTCTTGAACGGGGGCTTCGTCCTCGACCCGGAGTTCAAGCGGCGCGCGGACTCCGCGGTCGGTGTCGCGAAACTCGGTGCGGGTCAGTCGGTGATCGTCAAGACCCGCTGTCTCACTCGCTGGTGGCGTAGGCTGGCGCATCTCTTCGTGCGCGGGCCGCTCGAACAGGCCTGGGGCGCCGCGCGCGCGCTCGACGTGCATGGCATCCCGACCCCGCGTGCGTTGGCGCTGCTGACGCGCCGCCGCTTCGGTTTGCCCTGGGAGGCGATTCTCATCACGGAGCGTATCGAGCACGCCCGCTCCTTGTGGGCGGAACTGATGGATGTCTACTATCCCCCCTCCGAGAAGTCACGGGCCGGACTGGTTCAACGCATCGCGCCGCTCGCGCAATGGGTGCGGCGTTTCCACGACACCGGGATCTACCACCGCGACCTCAATCCGGCCAACTTGCTCGTAGCGAGCGGCGAGACCCAGGACCGGTTCTATGCCATCGATCTCGATTCGGTGGTGGCGGGGAGACGCCTGTCCGAGCGTCGTCGTCGCAAGAACCTGGTCCAGCTCGCGTTGATTCCCGAGGGACACGTCACACCACGCGATCGTCTTCGGTTCCTGCGCGATTACGACCGCGGCGAACGACGCTACTACGATCGGGCTTCGATCGGGCGACTGAACGCGGAACTGGCCGCCGAGGTGGTGAGCATGGTTGGCCGGATGTCTCTGCGCGAGTGGCAGACCGCGCGACGTGCGCGCGCGTCCGCGCGATGATCTACTCGGTCTGCGTGATCCACTTTGGGGATCCCGACCCGACCCATGCGTGTCTCGCGGCGGTCGACCAGCTCCACTGTCGTCCGCACGAACGGTGTCTGGTGTGGAACGGTCCGGGGGCGCCGAGCGCGGATTTCTTGCGCGAGCATCCAGGCTGGATGGTGCTCGCCCCGCCGGAGAACCTCGGGTACGGGGCCGGCGCGAACCTCGGCATCGCGCAGTTGGCGCGAACAGCGACGGTCGAGGCCGTACTGCTGCTCAACAACGACGCGGTGCTCGAGGCTGATTCGTTGTCGTGGCTCATCGCCGCGCTGGAACACGACCCCGACATCGCCCTGGTCGGCCCCCGCATCTTGGAACTCGGGACCGGTCGCATCTGGCACGACGGGGGAGCGGTCGAGAGCAGTACGGGCCGGGCTCGGAGTCTCCGTTACGGCGAAGCGGACGAGGCGGTGGCGGCGACGCAACCGGTCGAAGTCGAGTTCGTGTGCGGGTGTGCCCCCTTGATTCGGGTCGCTGCCTTTCGTGCCGTCGCCGGGTTCGACGAGCGCTACTTCCTGTATGGGGAGGATCTGGACCTGAGCGCGCGACTGCGGGTTCGCGGGTGGAAGGTCATGCACGAGTCGCGGGCCCGAGCCTGGCACCATGGGTCGGCGAGCGTCGAAGCCCAAGGGCGGCCGTTCTCGCTCTACTACCGTTTGCGTGCCCGGATGTTGTTTCTTCGCGAGCACGGTTCGCGCCTACCGCTTGGCCGTTGCCTGCAGCTGCGAGTCCGCGTTGGGGTTTGGTGGCGCGCGGCTCGCTACTCGCTACAGGGGAGGGGTAACGAGGCGCGGGCGCTGCGAGGGGCTCTCGTCGATGCTCGCCGCGAGCGCTGGGGTCGATCGTCTCGCTTCGATCCGTAGCGGACGGGGCTCGACAGCCGCTTCCGAATCCGGGACAGCGACGAGTCACGAACACGACTGCGCCTCGCTTATCCGACCCGGCGCATCCTCGCCAATTCGCGGGTCGAAAGCGGTCTTCCCACAGCCTCCTCGCCGCAAAAAAAAGGCGCCTCGCGGTAGTGGATACCGGAGGCGCCTCTGGGCTCTGAGGTGGGAGATGGGGCAGGAAGTGAGGTAGGTGTGTGTGTTCCTTGTTTTCTTGAGTGGTTGCTGGTTCCTCGTGCTCGGTTCCATGTCGTTCCACGGCGCGGCCGGCCAACCCTGGCCGACCGGCGTACCTCGGATCCCGTACCCTACCCGTTGCCGGGGTGGCCGGTCGCGGGCACGTAGTACGAGACCGAGTCCAAGAGGAACTGTTTCAGATCCTCTCGCGACGGCACATCGTCGAGGCGTTCGACCTCGGTGACGCCGTTGAACAGCACCAGCGTCGGGATCTGCTCGATCCGATACCGGCGAATGACCTCGAGCTCTTGGAGCGGGACTTCGACTTCACCGACCTCCACGAGGTCGAGGTGCATGACGAGGGCCGCGAGATCCCGATGAACCTGTTCGCACGCCGAGGCCAACGGAGAGGAGAAGTGAACAAAGAGGAGACCCTGGTTCTGGTCGATCGCACGCATGACTTCGTCGCCGTGATAGGTCTTGATCTCCGCCATGAGGGTCTCTCCTTTCGACCCGGGTGTCCGGCCCTTCGTTCGTCTCTTGGTCGACGAGCGCCGGGCCGGCTTGGCCTCTTGCGAGGCGTTTCACGTCGCAGAAGACTTCGCAAATCCGTGGCCGCAAGTTTCACGGTCTTTTGCCGTTCCTCGTAACCCGTTTGCGGGCCTTCTGCAGTGAGGAACGATCCGGAGCGGGGCGAGTTCCCGAGGTGGAAGATTTACTGACAGAAGCAGCAGTCCGTGGCGCATCTTGGGCGCGGAATGCCGGGGCGCCGCACCAAAAATGGCAGGCTGCCTGAGTTGCGGTGGTCGTGCTACCACCCGGCAGGGCAAGCGGCGGGCCCGGATCGTCGGGAAACGCCCGCGGGACGCTCCGAGATTCGCGCGCACCTGCGCGCCGAACTCGTATACTTCGCCACCTCGTTTGGGGCGGTCTTCGCGGGAAGGAAAGCAGCACGATGGTCGAGACGGTCGAGATCAAGCTCTACAACAGCCTCAGTCGGAAGAAGGAGATCTTCCAACCGGTGCGCCCCGGGAAGATCGGGCTGTACGCCTGCGGAGTGACGGTCTACGACGAGTGTCACCTGGGGCATGCCCTGCAAGCGATCGTCTTCGATGTGGTCCGGCGCTACCTCGAGTTTCGGGGCTTCGACGTGCGTTACGTGCGCAACTACACGGACGTCGACGACAAGATCATCCTCCGAGCCAAGGAGCGCGGTCTGAGTCCGTTGGCTTTGTCCGCGAGTCTCATCGAGCGTGAGGCCAAAGACATGGCTGGGCTCGGGATCATGCCGCCGACCGAGGCCCCGAAGGTGTCCGAGTACATCCCGCAGATCATTCGTTTCATCGGGCGGCTCGTCGAACGCGGCGCGGCCTACACGACGCCCCGAGGGAACGTCTACTACCGGGTTCGCTCGAAGCCGGACTACGGGAAGTTGAGCGGCCGCAAGGTGGACGAACTCCTGGCTGGGGTGCGAAAGGAGATCGAGGACGACAAGGAAGAGCCCCTCGATTTCGCTCTCTGGAAGTCGGAGGATGTCGAGGGCGCTGCGTGGGACTCACCCTTCGGCCGCGGGCGCCCCGGCTGGCACATCGAGTGCTCGGTCATGAGCCACGAACTGTTGGGTGAGCCCTTCGACATCCACGGTGGCGGCTTGGATCTCATCTTCCCGCACCACGAGAACGAGATCGCCCAGAGCGAGTCCTACTGCGGACGCAAGCACGTGAACTACTGGGTTCACAACGGCCTGCTCACGGTGAACAAAGAGAAGATGAGCAAGTCGCTCGGGAACTTCTTCACGATTGCCGACGGGCTCCAGAAGTTTGGCGCCGAGCTGATTCGGTTCGCGCTCCTGCAGTACCACTATCGATCCAACTCCGACTTCAACCCGCAGCTGATGGCGACCAACGCCACTCGCTTGGCGGGAATCTACGAGCACCTCCTGCGACTGGAGGAGAAGCGAGTCGAACTCGGAGAGCCGCGCCTCACCGAACGCACCGAAACCCGCGCTGCCGTCTTCGATCCAGTCCGCGAACGGGTCGAACAACTGGAGGCGCAGTTCGTGCGGGCCATGGACGACGACTTCGGCACACCCGAGGCCATTGTTGCGTTGGTCGAGGCCGTCAAACTCATCGACGAGTGTCTGCGCCGTAAGAAGGCGCCCGAGATCGAGCGCCAGCGAACGGCGGCCGCGGTATGGAGCCGTTTCCAGCCCCTGGCCGGCGTGCTCGGCATCCTGCAGCAGGATCCGGCCCTGTTCTTCGCCGAACTCCGGGCCCGCTTCCTGGCCGCGAGCCCCCTCGACGAGGCCACCATCGCCGCCCGCATGGCCGAACGCGCCGAGGCCCGCGCGCGGAAGGACTACGCCGCGTCCGACCAAGCCCGCGACGCTCTCCTCGCAGAAGGCGTCGAACTCCGTGACGGCCCCAGCGGCACCGAGTGGATGGTGAGCAAAGAGGGACTGGAACGGCTCTACTCTTAGTTACTAGACTAGAGCGAGCTATAGCTAGCTCTGTGCCTTCATCTTCCGCCCATTCAGCATCGCGGCGCATCCTCTGAGCCCAAGGTAGATCCGATGCCCTGGCGCGCCCTGGGAGCGCGGACAGCCTGTCCGCATCCGCCCATGCACGCACCCCGGCACCAGCGCGCGCCACCGCCAGCACGCAAACTCGAGAACGCGCTTGATTGAGGACTAGACTAGGCCCAAGGCAAGCGCATTCACGAGCAACTCGAGTCGGCCTCTCGTGCGCTCTCCGTCGCAGTGTTACAGGGCAGACGTTTCCGGCGAACCGTCGTACTGCACCTCCACGAGGATCTCGTTGCGGCGCAACGCGGGCAACGTGAAGGGTGGGTCGTAGCCGGCAGCCCACCACTTCCCCGTGGGCGTCAGTTCTCGTCGTGCAACCCAGTCCGCGAGTTCTTGCGCTTTGGTTTCCATCACCTCTTCCGCACGACTCCCGGAGTAGCGAATCGAAGCGACCCGTCGGCCCGGGACGACGCGGAGGGTGATCTCGGGAGAAGTCGGTCGTGGAGCCGTCTCCATCGTGAAGCCACTCGGAAGTACGAAGCTCATCCGCCAGCCCGAGGGCGTTGCCTCTTGGATCACGGGGGTGGTCATGTCGATGGTCTGGCCCTCGCGGGCGGTCCCGACCACCTCGCCCTGAAACACTGGCGCTGTCATCTCGATCTTCTGTCTCGCTTCGTTGGCGCCCTGGATGTACTCGAAGAGACGCATGAACGCCGGATTCTCGCCCGCGTTCTTCGTCCCCTCGGTAACGGTTTCAGCGACGACCATCGGTTCGTACTGGCGGACCTCGAAATGCCCGTCCCGAATCACGACCTCGTAGGGAGCTTCCTCGGTCGTTCGGATGCCCACGACCGAGCAACCCGCCGACCAAACCAGCGCAACCACCCCCAACACGAGCCACCACGGCGCCACTCTCGGGATTTGGGTCCGCACGCACACCTCCTTTCGTCGCGGACTTCGACGCACGGCCGACCGCGGTTTCAGGATTCTCGAGGGAGGGACCGTTGCCCCGGGTGCGCGCTGGTCCCCAGTCTTGGCGCCGACCGACGTCGTCGGCCACCGGGTGCGCCACGTCGCGCGTCATGACCGAGGCGTCGCGCCACGAGTCCTGATCCCTTGCGAGCGTCCGCGGACGAACGCGGGGGCGACGGTCGACGCCCCAACCGAGGGTCGGCGGCTGCGCCTGACGGGCCCGGAACCTCGCCTCGGCCGCCGACTTATCGACATTCGATAAGCTTGATGTTTCTGTTTATCGATAATTCGTTATCTTTTTTCGATATGCAGATCGCCATGGAGTCGCTCGCAAGCCCGGTTGGGAGAAGGAGGTAGGACGTGTCGCCCCATGCCCCGCGCACGATGGTGTTGCTTCGAGTCGTTCTGGCTGTGGCCTGGTGGGCGACGGTGGCCGTGGTCGCCGCAGTCGTTGTCGGCCTGATCCTAAGCGGCTTCGTGCCAGGCGCCCTCGACGTCTGGCTCACGCTGACGGCCCCGGTCGTCCTCACACACCCCGATCGGTTCGTCGTCACATCAGGCCTTGCCCAAGAGGTCGGCTTCGCGGGCGGTCTCGCCGTTTTCCAACTCGGCGGCCCGGGCCCAACCGCTCATTGGCTCGTGCTCGCAGCCGTCGCTGCCCATTCGACGCCGCTGTTGATCGCGCTCGCGATCCTGCGACGGTTCGTGCGTGACGCGGCGCGAGGCCACTTCTTCGACGGCGAAAACGCGCGCCGGTTGCGGCGGATTGGCATCACGCTGATCGCCGGCGCCATCGTCGTGACCATCACGCAGTGGGTCCTTTGCAGCGTCCTCGCGGCGCATCTTCACAGTCCGGACCTGACGATCGACCGCGCCGTCTCGCTTCACTTCGAAGGCCTGATCGCCGGTTTGGTGTTCCTGGTCCTCGCGGAAGCGTTCCGCGTCGGCGCGGCTCTGCGCGAAGAGTCCGATCACACCGTCTGAACGGATTGGCCCCCATCCCACAGCCGCAACCACGTCACCCGACGCCTCCTGGGTGCGCTTGATTTGGGACTAGCGAGGAGACTCACACCATGCCGATCGAAGTTCGCCTGGATCGCCTATTGGTCGAGCGAGGGGTACGCCTGACTGACCTCGCGGACAGGATTGGCATCACGCTCGCCAATCTGTCGATCCTCAAGACCAACAAAGCGCGTGCGATCCGCTTCTCGACTCTGGCTGCGCTGTGCCGCGAACTCGGCTGCCAACCCGGGGACTTGCTCGAGTTCGTTCCAGGACCCGGGTTGGAAGCCGTCGAGGACGATGCCCCCGGAGGGGTCGAGTGAAGTGCGCGTGCGGCGCCCGCATTCGGGCCGCCGGCGGTGAGCCGTGAAGTCGAACCGCGCCCGTGACCCGACGTCGGGTGCCCCTGGCCCGGCGTTTCACGGACTCGGCTTCAAGAGGCACTGTGCAGCGCGGCATCGACGAAACGGTGGCGCCAGGTCTCATCACGGATCCGGGTCGTATCGACCGCACCACGAGCGGTGACGACATCAGTAAACCGTCATCAGTGTGGCGCGGAGATTCCCGTCGTCCCGCGAGGCGGTCGAGAGTATCGCGGTCCGACCGACCTCGAGACGGAGCGAGTGATGCGCGTTGACCCGGGAGTGGACCGGAGACACAAGGTTCATGCCCGAGACGGCGCGAGGTGCGCGTTGACCATCGGCAGGCCTGTCGACGAGGCCGGGAATCCGGATCATCCGAGGCGGACCGACTTCGCCGAGTTCGGCCTCCTCGATGTCGAGTTCGAGCGCAACGAGTCGACGCTCCGCGTCGGTCACATGGGTCGCGGTTCCACACCAGGCGATACCGCTCCCGTACATGGCCACGATCGGAAGCGGTGAATCGGGACCGCCGGTCTCGCCGCTGCTCCCGACTTCGAGGTCGACGACCAACGGGCGACTCGAAACGTCGCGAACGCCGAAGGGGGTTCCCGAAACGACCCGAATGCGTTGACCCGAGACTCGTTGGAGCACGCCACCCTCCTCGGCGAATCGGCTCCGCCAATCTTCGCAGAGGTGACCGGCCGGTGTCGCGAGCGTGCGCAGTCGCTCTCGGTCTTTGACCGAAACATCAACGGTCGTCAACTCGACGACGATGTCGTCGCGAACCTGCGCTTCGCGCTCCGCGAGCCAGCGTTGGGCCGGAGTCGCCACGTCGGGGCGGGACTCGAAGTGAGCAATCCCCGCGACCGGGAACCCCGCCCAGCGGTTCGCTTGGAGCCATTCAAGCAGCGGCCCTGCGCCCGCACCGAGCAAGACGCGCTGCCGGAGCGCCGGTGACCAAGCCCCCGAGGCTCGACCCGTTTCGGGCCAGCCGCGGGAGACCGGCGCAGCGAGAACTCCGAGTAGCTCCTGATTCTCCGGCCACGCAGGAGGCCGCGCGGGGGATTCGGTCGGACACACTCGAATCCAGATGCCACAGCGGATGAAACCCTCCGTCGAGCCCATGAAGTGATAGGCGCCGTCCGACGGCACGGCTGCGACGGTCGACAGGAGGCTCTCGGTGATCGTCGGGAGCTGCAGGAAGCCCCATTCGGTTCCGAGCCGAAACGAGTCGATGGCGGGGACTTCACTACGGCTCGCCACCAGGGTGACCAGGACGGCTTCGTCGGACGAAAGAGGATCCACGGTGACCTCCGCGCGAAAGCCGCGATGCACGGTCCACAAAACCGGCCGCACGATCGGCATCGCCTGGGTCTGATCGACTGCGTAGTCGCAGTGGAGTCGCATCGTCGTGGAATGCCCGAGCGGAGTGGTCTCCGCCCGCGACAGTCGCCGCGCGTAGGTAGAACCGCTCCGTTCCTCGAGGATGGATGCAACGCGTTCGGTGTCGAGGCGCGGTCGAATCGGCGAGTCCTTCGTGAAGACATCCTGGGCACTCACGAACAGCTCGACCGAGTACGATCGCTGATGCGCGCGACGGATTGCCATGAGCCAAGACTTCACTCGCTCGTGCACCTCGGGTGTTGCCAGGAAGGCGACTGCCTCCGACTCGACTCCGACGGTCTCACCCGGTACGAGATGATCCGAAAACTCCGCGTGGACTCCCAGATAGGTCACTAGGTTGCGAACCAACGTCTCGCGGTGCGCGGCCGAGCGGTCGGGTGCGCCGATGGGAGAGCCCAGCTCCTCCGCCAGCGCGCCCGGAGACCCGCCCAGCAACTCGGCCTGAGGCGCAATGGCCCGCACGGGTTCCGGGATCGGCCGGTACCAGGCCAAGTCGTGCGCGCGAACCTCCGGTACTTGGGCCGAGGCCGTGAGCGGAGCGCATGCGAACGCGCAGGCGAGAAACACTCGCGGGAGGCGTGCCTTCGTGGGCATCGAGAGACTTTCCAGAAGAAGGAGCTTGGAGGGCTCACGGGAAGGGTATCCAAAGGCCGGGCCGGCGGCTACTGGCCCTATTGCAGCTACCCTGCGCGGTGACTTCGGTCACTCAGGCGGGCCCACGTCACTCAGGCGAGGCGGGCGCTCGGAGTGCCATCGTGGGGCAGGACGACGAGCGTGAACCAATAGCGCGTGAACTCGCGGATCACTTGCTGGAACTTCTCGAAATCCACGGGCTTTACGATGTAACTGCTGCAACGCAAGTTGTACATGTCTGCCACGTCGAGGTCGTTCTCGGAGGTCGTTAGAACTACCACGGGGAGCGCACGCAGGCTGGGGTCCGCACCGATTTCTTCCATGACTTCCCGACCGCTCATCACCGGCATGTTGAGATCCAGGAGGATGATGTCCGGCTTCGGGGCCGTCGCGTACCGACCCTCCTTTCTGAGAAAGGCCATGCACTCGGCGCCGTTCACGACGTGGTGTATGTCGACTGCGAAGCGGGAACGCTCGAAGCCCCGGCGGGCGAGAAACACATCGTCGAAGTTGTCATCGACGAGGAGGATCTGCGCGGGCTTTCCGGCTTGCGGATGGACTAGATTCATGCGGATTGCACCCCCTCTGGCGTATCGGACGACGTGAGGGTAAAGAAGAAGCGACTGCCCACATCCGGCTGACTCTCGACCCAAATCTTCCCGCCGTGTCGGGTCACGATGCGACGACAGACCGCCAGACCGATCCCATTTCCGGGATACTCTTCGTGACTGTGCAAGCGTTTCAGGATCTGGGAGATCGCGTCGAAGCTACGACCAATCGCTGATCGACCGGTCACGCCGTCGACGCGCCGTGGAGCCGTACCCTGCTACTCCGCCAACAGGTGTGGCAGCCACGTCGGTTGCACGAGACCGTTCGCTTCCAAGAGGTCCTTCTGCGCCAGGATCTCGCGCGGTTGGCCAGTCGCAACGATGCGTCCTTGTCCGAGGAGGGCGACGTGACTGCAGACACCAAGGATGAACTCGAAGTCGTGGGTGGCGATCAATAGCGTGGCGCTCAGCGAGCGCAGCAAGTTCCCGCAGTGCTGGCGCGCGCGGGGGTCGAGGTTGGCGGTCGGTTCGTCGAGGAGAATGGTGTCGGGGTTCATGGCCAGGACGGTCGCAATGCTGACGCCACGCTTCTCGCCGCTCGAGAGATGCTGCGGCACTCGGTTCTCGTAGCCGGGTAGGCCTACGCGGGCGAGGGCGTCGTGGGCGCGCTGGTGGGCTTCGTCCTTCGGCAGTTCGAGATTGAGGGGGCCGAACACCACATCGTCGAAGACCGAGGGCGAGAACAGCTGGTCGTCCGGGTTCTGGAAGACGATGCCGGTCTGGCGGCGGGCGGCGCGGCGGTCGTTCTCCGTGTCGAGGGGGCGACCGGCGACGCGGATCTGGCCGCTCTTGGGAATGAGGAGACCGTCGAGGAGCAGTAGCAGGGTCGTCTTCCCGGCGCCGTTGGCACCGATCAGACCCCAGCGTTCTCCTGGCGCTACGGTGAGCGAGCAACCGCTCACTGCGGGAGTGCCGTCCGCATACTCGTAGTCGAGGTCGATGACCTCGAGCGCTGGGGGTGTCGTCGCGGGCATGAGTCAGTTTCCTCCGGGGGGGTGAGCGAGCCGGTCCCCGGCGACGAGGAGCAACGATACCGCTACCGCGAGGGCCAGCTTGGCCCAGTCGGTGCGGTCACGGCTCGCGGCTTCGAGGGTGTGGATTCGCCCTTGGTAGCCGCGGGCCTTCATCGCCATGAGGATGCGCTCGGTTTGCTCGCAGCTCAGAACGAGCAACATGCCCGCTTGGTGGGCGTAGGTGCGCGCAGTGTGCCAACGAAGGCGCGGGCGAAAGCAACGGGCCGCCAGCGCGATGCGGAGGCGTCGCATGTGATCGAGCGAGACAAAGAGGTAGCGGTAGCAGAACAAGAACAGCTGCAACCCACTCGCGGGTGCACCCAGGTCGGCGAGTGAGCGTACCGTGCGGTGCAGGGGAGCGGTGCCCCACATGGGAAAGAATGCGATCGCGATGGCAAGGGCGCGGAGTGCGAGGGTGACGGCGAAGGGAATCTGTTGCGGATCCCAAACCAAACGACGCGGCGATTCGGCCTCGAGGCCGAGGGGGATGAGGGCGACGAAGGGCAGAAGGCAGAAAATGACCCAGGAGAGGCGTCGGAGGACGTCGCCGATCGCGATGGCCGAGATCTGGACCAAGGCCAGTGAAATCGCGATCGCGGCGGCCGCGCTCGTCCAGTGCGAGAGCGACGCAATCGCACACACGTAGAGGGAGAGGCCGCAGATCTTGAGTCCGGGGTCCCAGCGGTGCAGGGGCGAGTCGAGCCCCGCGTAGCGATCGATCTCAGGGTGCATCGGGCGCCTCCCCCGCGATCAGATCGGGTCGCACTCGCACGAGGAATGCGACCAGGAGGGCTGTCATCGTGGCTTCGAAGATGGCGACGACGACGTGCGCGCTCGCCATCGCCACGACCACCGCCTCGAAGCGACGGCCTCCCGTGAGCAGCACGCCGGCGTGCGCAACGATCGATAACGCCATCGTCACCAGGGTCGTCGCGGCGGCGAGCGCCGGTAGGAGCCGTTGAGAAGCGTGGACGCGGAACCGGCGAAACAACCAACCCCCGATCATGGCGGGGAAGCCGAGCACGGCCATGTTCACTCCCAAGGTCGTGAGTCCACCCTGGGCCAAGATCAAGAAGTGGAGAGCCGCTCCCAGTCCAATCGCGACGAACGCCCGTTTGCCCAGGACAATGCCGACGAGGCCGTGGAGCAAGAGGTGCGTGCTCGTTGGCCCGAGTGGGATCCGAAATGCTGAGGCTATGAAGAACGCCGAACTCAGCACGGCGATTCTCGGCGTTTCTTCGACGGCGAGTCGACGGGCAGACACGGACAAGCCACCGACCGCTGCGACCCACCCTCCGAGCCACGTTGCCGCGGGCAGTACTCCATCCACGATGTGCATCCCCGCAGCGACCTCCTCTCGTCGTGTGGGGATTATGAAGCCAAACCGACACTTCGCAAGCACGCGCCGTTTCATTGATGTCTGCGCTGACAGCGCTATGATCCCCGCTCTCCAAACTCACGAGGTCAGGCCCCGAAGTCACCAAAACCCGAGAACTCGAGAAGCACTCATGAAGCGCAACCTACCGCCTTCCTCGTTGCCGCCCGTTCGTGCGCGGTCCCCACGTGAGCGCCCGCAGCCGGCCGTGCTCGTCGCGCAGACGCAGATCGGGCGCGGCGTCCTGGCCAATCGCGACTTTCCTGCTGGCGCGAACGTGGGGGCGATTCGCGGCCGCGTCATTGCCGATCCCGACTACGGATCCGACTACGCGATCGACATTGGCGCGGGGCTTTCGCTCGAACCGGTGGCACCGTTTCGATTCCTGAATCACAGCTGCGAACCCAACTGTGGCTTGGTCGTCTACGAAGAAGAGGACGACGACGGAGTCATCCACGGCCGGGAAGTGGTGCTCGAGGCTCTGCGACCCATCGCGATCGGGGAGGAACTGACCATCGACTACGCTTGGGGGGCGGACTCCGCCATCCCGTGCGGTTGCGGCGCCCCGAATTGCCGACGCTGGGTCATCTGTGAAGAGGAACTCGCGGACTTCCTGAAGAGCACCGACGCTGCCCCGGCCTGACGGGCGGCGCGATCCGTCCTCGCCACCGTGAAGCCGGAGGCGAGCGTTTCGGGTGAAGTGGAAGCGGCTTCGCCGCAGCCCCACGAGAGGGCTTTGCGAAAGGCCCCTCCAACCAGTTAGGAGGCGCCCAAGAATAACTTCACCCTCTTGCTCGTCGCTTCGGGCCATCTTCGATCGATCCTAAAACCTCGAAATCCTCACCGGAACTTCCAAGGCTACGCCTCCGGTTCCGAGCTTTCCGGATCGGCCAAATCTGACCCAAATCGACGGCAAGATGTCGAAGTGACTCTTGGGCGACTCCTTAGCGCTGAGCCCGGGCCAGGCGCAGCTGTCGAGCGCACTCGACGGTGATGGGGTCGCTCGGGCGGAATGATCGCTCGTACACCGGGAGGCACTGCGCGAGTAGCTCCGCCGCTTCGGCGTACCTGGCCGTCCTCATGAACAAGCCGGCGAGTTCGTAGGTATGATCGATCGTGTGCGCCGTCAGCGGCGCACCGGGCGGAAGGTCGTGGGCAATGGCGCGTCGCAACTCGGCTTCGGCGTCTTCGAGCCGGCCTTGGCGCTCGCGCAGGCGACTGAAGCTGGCGGCGATCCAGCCGTGCAGCGGATGTTCCTTGCCGGCGCGCCGTTCGGCCACCGCGCGGGCTCGCGACAGGCTCGTCTCGGCCTCTGCCAATTCACCCTTCTCGGTCAAGACCGCTCCGAGCGTGTCCAGAGCATGGCCCACTTCGGGGTGCTCGGGGTCGAGGATCTCGAGCCGGAGCGCGAGCGCGTCGCGTAGCACGCTCTCGGCTTCGTCGAGACGACCGACTCGCCCGAGGGCGTAGCCAAGGTTGATCATCGCGAGTCCGACCTTGGGATGGCGCGGACCCAGTGCGCCACGGCGAATCTCGAGGGCGGCTCGGTAACGGTCCGCCCCGGTCGCGAAGTCTCCACGGTAGCACGCGAGGGCGCCGAGATTGATGAGCACCGTGGCGACTGAGGCGTGCTCCGGGCCGAGCACGCGTTCGCGAATCGCGAGCGCTTCGAGATAGGCGGCTTCGCCACCGCTGAAGTCGCCGAGTGAGTCCCGCAGTACCCCGAGATCCACGAGGGAGTTGGAGAGCTGCACCGGATCGGGCAACGCACGGCGCAACTCGAGGGCTTCGAGCACGCACGGCACTCCCTCCGCGGGGCGGCCCGTGGTCCACCGCACGGAGCTCAGGCTCGACAACGCCCGTGCGAGTGGCTCACCCCGCTCAGCCACTTCGCGCCAGAGGGCGACCGCTTCGATGAGGCTCTGCTCGGCAGCCTCGTAGCGACCGTTCTGATACAGGACCTGCCCCAGGCTCGTGAGCCGATGCGCGAGCGTTGCCCGAGCATCCATCGTCAGGTTGGCGCGGGTCCAGCGTACGGCTTCCTCGAGATGCGGCAGCGCTCGCCCGTGCGTGCCGATCTGGTTGTGCACATCCCCGAGCGTGGCGTGAACCGACGCGCGCATCGCCGGCTGGTCGGCGAGATTCTGGTCGAGTTGCGCTGCCCCGCGCTCGAGAATCTCCATCAAGGAGACTGGCTTCTCCGCATCGGCCGGGGTCTCGACCCGGAAGAGACCCTTGAGGAAAGTCGCGACGCCCCGTGCATCCTCCAGTTGCCCGCGCAGGCGACGGCTCTCCTCGGCCGCCAAACGCTCTGATTCCAGGTGCGCGCGCAGTGCTGTGGCCAAGGCCGCCGCCGACTCGAAACGCTGCTCCGGATCGCGAGCCATGGCGCGGTCGCAGAGGTCGCCGAGTTCGCTAGAGACCTCGGAGGCGAGCTCGCGCACGGACGGTGGAGGACCGCGTCGCACGGCAGCGAGGAGTTCGTGGGTGGAAGTCGGCCGTCCCGGCGAAACGTACGGCGGGTGCCCGACGAGGAGCGTGTAGAGCATTGCCCCAAGAGAGTACACGTCGAGTTGCCGGTAGGCCCGGTGCCCGAGTCCCTCTGCTTGTTCCGGTGGCATGTACGATGGCGTGCCCAACACCGTGCCCGCGAGGGTGGCTCCAGCGTCGAACTCGTGCTCGCTGGTGCCGCCAGGGTCGGATGCGCCCGGGTCCGGCTCGGGCGCGTCGACGACTTTCGCAAGCCCCCAGTCCAACACGTAGACCTCGCCGAAGTCGCCCACCATCACGTTTGCCGGTTTCAGGTCGCGATGCACCACGCCCCGCGAGTGGGCAAAGGCAACCGTGTCACAGATCTTCAGGAGCACCTCGAGCGCGCGCGTGTGCGTCCACCCCTCGGAGCCAGCGCGCGCCTCCATGAAGACCCGGCCTAGGTCTTGGCCGCGCACGAGACGCATGGTGAAGTAGACGCGTCCCGACTCGTCGATTCCCAGGTCGTGCACCGGCACGATGCCGGGGTGATCGAGCTGCCCCGTGATTCGTGCCTCGCGTACGAAGCGCTGGACCAGCGCCACTTCCTTCGCGGACTCGCGGGGATCGAGGAGAACTTTCATCGCAAGCGTTCGGGCGAGATCACGGTCCCAGACCTCCAGAATCGCCCCCATGCCGCCGCGAGCGATCTCCGAACCGACCTCGTAGCGCAGCAGGCCAGCCGGGCACTGGGCAGCGATCGCCGGCGGTGGAGACGTGTGGCCGGCGCCCTTCGACGCGTCGCTCGCCAGGGACAACGCGATCGACAACTCGTACTCGAGGGCGTCGCCGTACTTTGCTTGCAGGCGGCGCGCGAGCGATCCGACCGGTGGGGACGCAGGAGGTCGAGCGGGACTCGGATTCGGGCTCGACGCGGGCGGGTCGACGGTCATACGGCCTCCATGCCGACGCCTTGTGAGCCTCGAAGAGGCGGAGCGCACTCACGCGGCCCCTCGCGGCGGCTCCACGCGCAGCCATGCATGGGACGGCGGACTCGAGGGCCCCGCCGTTGCGTTTCACCGACCCGGTTGTAGCGCAACACCTCGGTCGCGTCCATCGAGGTGCCTACCGAACGGGTGGGTCCCTCCAGGGGGCGGCTGCCGGCGCGGACTTCGCGTTTCGTGCGGCGTGGAACCGGATACAGTGCTGCGGCGCGCCTTGGGACGCGATCGGTCGGCGCGCGCCGTGGGGTCGGATGACGTGGGCGAGCGACTCACTACAATGGACGGCGCCGAGCTGCGGGCGTGTGCCCGCGCCTGCCCGAGTTCGGAGAGGACCGTGAGGCGGAGTGCAGTGCCGCGCACGGACGGTTGCGGTCCATACCCGGGGAGCGCAAACAGGGCCGGTTGCGTCGGCCGGGTTCGCCGAGGCTATCGAGTCCCGCGGCCAGAGTGAACCCGGAGTGAACGTGGAGAGGAGGTGTCCGTCGTGACCCTTGAACCCGAAGCGGCTGCGCCGGATCCCGCTGAGGGCGACGGATCCCGTCGGGCCGACGCGGACGTGCCTCTACTCCCTGCCGACGTGTCGGCCGGCGCGGACGCCGCGGCGATACCCCACGGGCCCGGTCCCGACTCGCTGCAGTGGGGCGCCCTGCTCTCCCGTTTCGGCCACGGCAGCGACTCCGCGTTGGCCGAGTTGGTCGATCGCGAGGCACCCCGGGTGTTGCGTCGAATCGCCGCCGCGATACCCGGGCATCTGCGTGCGCGCGTGGGTGCCAGCGACATCTTTCAGCAGACACTCATGGACCTCGTACGAGTACAACAACGCTTCGACAATCGCGGACCGGCGGCGTTTCGTAAGTTGATGGACACGATGGCCGAGGCCCGCGTCGCGCGGGCGATCCGCCGTGAACGCGCGGTCAAGCGCGACGTCCTACGCGAGATCAGACCGCAGCCACGCCCCGGCGCGAGCTCCGAGCGACCGGATCTCGATGCTCTTTCCGGAAGCGCGGCCACACCCTCGCAAGTCGTGGGCAGCCGCGAGTCGGCGGACCGGCTGCAACGAGCGTTGGCGCAACTGCCCGCTGCCGACCGCGAGATCCTCGACTTGATCGACTATCAAGAAGTTGGGTTCGAGGAGGCCGCGGTGCGTCTCCACCTGAACGTGAAGGCCGCTCAGAAGCGCCACAGCCGGGCGCTGCAGCGACTACGGACCTTGCTACGATCACGCCCCGACCGCACCCAGCCCTAGGACTGACTCGCCCCCAGCAGTCGCTGGGTTGGGGAAGGTCGGCGGCTCGAAGTGGCAGGTCGATTCTGCGTGGCTGCGAGTCTTGCAGACGAGCTCACCGCTTGGAGTGCCCAGCATTGAGCTTCCCGCACGGCGCGCTCTGCAAAGAACTTCTGGGTCAAGGACCTGCGAGGTAAACCATCACGCCACGCCCGCGGAACGGGCCCCGAGTCAATCACGGGGATCGCCCCGCTGCGGTGGTGCAGTACCCCGAGTCTCGGTGGATGTTCGGTTGCGCTCTTTCGCTCCGGGCTGCTCCGTCTACAATCTGAGGCGCAGGTCTGGCGACCAAGATCATCGACGTTCAGGATCACACGACTCGGGTTCGACGCGACGCGACCCGTAGCGAGCGATGGGCGGTGACTGCTTGAGTTCATGGTTCACCTTGGGGCGGCGGGAGCTGATGCTCGCTGTGGCGCTCCATGCACTTGCCCTCGCTGGTGCGGGTTGCTCGAGTGGCTTGAGCGAGCCCGACGCCCCCGCGACGCAGGCACTCGTGGCGAGCGCCAACCAACTGCAAGGATTCGATGTCGGCACACTCAGTCAGCCCGTGACCGCGTTCGCGGCGACCGGAGGGATTCTGCCTGGCTCCACCGGGGACCGCTCGATCGTCTTTGCAGCGTTTGCCACCGCGAGCCCCGCCGGTGAGTTGATCGCGCCGGATCCGGGTGATACCAACGGCGCCAGCGACGTGTTCTTGGTCGCCGTCGCCAATCTCTCGAACAGCGAGGGCATCCCGACGGTCTTCAATCAGGAGTTGGTCGAGGTCTTCGAGCATCCTCGGTGCCAGACATGCCATGGGTTTCCCGTGACCGCGCCCTCGGGTCACCCCGGTGGCTTCGACCCCGCGGCTCAGTGTTCGAACTGTCACACGTCGCAGGCAACCGGCATCGCGAACATGGTGTGGATCGCGCCACTCAGTGTTGGGGTCGATCTCGACTTTCGCAACAAGACCGCTCAGGAGATCGTCGACCAGATCGAGGCCTGGGAGACGGACAAGTTGGCGCTCGATCCCACGTTCGATCTCTTGACCCATTTCAATGCCGATCCACGGATCGAGTGGGCCATCACCAGTGGGCTCGTTCCTCTCGGCAGGCCGACGCGGGAGACCGTGCCGGTGGAGTTTTCGCGCTTCCTCGCCCTCACGGCAGCGTGGGACGCGGCGGGCCGACCGGTGACCACGGAGGCCGCGATCGAGAGTACGGTGCTCGTCAGTCAGGTCGCAGGTGGTGCCGCCGCGCTCGCGGCCTCGAGCCAACCGTCGATCACCTACGTGCCCGCCGTGGCGCCGGGCCCGGCCGATCCGGTCGGGGTCCTGTTCGTGGCCTTCGTGTCGAGCGCGTCGAACCTCCCCGGCATGGTCACGACAGTCGGCGCTCGCAACGTCTACCGGGCGCGCGTCGAAGTGTTCCTGAATCCCGATGACTCGGTTCGCCTCGAGATCGACCCGGCCGACACAGACCTCATCAGTTTCCAAGCCGGGAACCCTGCACGCCGCTGTGACGACCATTGCGACGATCCGGCCATGGGTCCGGACGGCGCTGACGTGGCCTTCGAGTCGCTGGCTTCCGATCTCATCTCCGGGTTCGTGGACGGCAACGCTGCGCTCCCCGATCTGTTCATCTACCACGAGGCGCCAGGACCGGCACTCGAGCTTCTCAGCGCGTCGGCGGCGATGCCCCTACGAGGGGGGGACGGGGGCTCGTTCGACCCCGCCATCGACGGCGATGGGGTTGTCGTTGCGTTCGAGTCGGACGCGTCGGATTTGATCTCGGGGGACACGAACGCTGTACGGGATGTCTTCTACCGTTGCCTCGAGGCTGGCGCCTGCGGCATCGTGGGCGTCCGGCGCGCGAGCGTCGCGACCGGCGGTGTGCAAGGGGTCGGCGGCGTCAGTGAGAACGCGACCGTGGCGCGACGCAGCGGCGTCACTTTGGTGGCGTTCGAGTCGAGTAAGACCAACCTGGGTGCGGTACTCCCCACGGCCACGCCACAGGTCTACCTGCACGACGACGCGACCGGTGAGACGACGGTGCTGTTGAGTCAATCGGTGACGGGAGTGCCGGGCGACGGATCGTCGCGCACGCCGATCTTCCTACCCGACGGTACCGCGCTCGCCTTCGAGACCGAAGCCTCGAACCTCGACGACGTGCGCACTGTCGATGCCAACGCGGTGTCGGACATCGTGTTGTCGGATCTCTCCTCGTACCTCGTGGACGGTGCTTTCGAACTGCAGCGAATCAGTGTCGCGCCGACTGGGATCGAGGCCGACGGTGCCTCGACGCAGCCCGTCGTCGGTTCGTACCAACGCGCGACGGGGGTATTCCAAGGGTCTTTTGCGACCTTCGTCAGTTCAGCCAGCAACCTGGGAGCGGCCGAGAGCACTGGCCGGGTGCTGTTGTTCCTGGATCCGAACTTCAACCCGACTTGCTCGATTCAGTCTCCCACCGTCGCCTTGACCGATACGGTGGTTGCCTTTGACGCGAGCGGCACGACCGACCCTGACGACGATGCAATTTCCTCCTACGAATGGGACTTCGGGGATGGGGGACTGGCGACTGGGGCGACGACGACCCACACGTACACGGTCGTGGGCGCCTATGACGTGCTTCTCACCGTGACCGATGCGCGCGGCGCTCGGTCCTCCTGCATGCAAGCGCTGCAAGTGAACTTCAACAATACGCCGCCGACGGCCGTCCCCGGCATGGTCGCGCCGCAAGCGGAGGATCTCGCGGTCAACTTCGACGGGTCGAGTTCGACCGAGACCGACCCTGGGGACTCGATCGTTCAGTGGAGCTGGGACTTTGGTGACGGTGGCAGTTCGTCGAGCATGATCTCGGCGCTCGCGAGTCACGTCTATGCCGATCCCGGCACGTACACGGTGACGCTGACGGTGACCGACACCTTCGGCGGGACGGGGTCAGCGACCACCGACGTGACTATCGTGGCGAACGATGTCCCCACTTGCACGGTGACGAACGTCGCTTCCGTTGCCTCGGGGAATACCGTGCTCTTCACCGCCAACGTGACCGATGACGGCAACCCCGCCGACCTCGTCTACGCATGGTCGGTCAATGGTGGGCAGATTCAGGGAGCGTCGAACGCGTCCACGCTGAGCGTACTCTATTGTGCTGCCGCCACGTGGTCGGTGTCCGTCACCGTGACCGACGTGTGGGGGACGAGTTCGTCGTGCACCGGTTCCGTGGTGGTCACGGGCGCCGCGGTCACCTTCACTACGGTGTACAACACGATCATCAACGTGAGTTGCAACTTCGGTGGGTGCCACGATGGCGTCACCCAGAATCCGGCCATGAATGGGCAGGCGACGGCCTTCGGCAACTTGGTGAATCAGACGGGCCCAGCGCTGTCGTGCACTGACTTGCTGACCTACGTATCCCCGGGAAGCATCGCAAACAGCTTTCTGGTCGAGAAGGTCGAGTCGGCTACGCCGCAGTGCGGCGGTCAAATGCCCGATGGCGGCCCGTTCCTGTCCGTGTGCGCGATCGACACCATCAAGGCGTGGATTCTCGCCAATGCGCCGGCCATGTAGGTCGCTCGCAGGTGTCGTCGCGGCGGTTCCCCGGAGCCTTTGATGCCGTCGGGGTGGGTGAGTCGGTCGCTTGGAGAGGCATGTCGACCCATGGACTATCTGCTCGCCCCGGAGATCCGGCGCACCACCGACTTCGTGGTTCGCTCGTACCAACCTGGCGACGGCCCACTGCTTCGGGACGCGACCAACTCGTCGTACGAGCACTTGCGAACCTTCTTGCCTTGGGCGCGGTCCGACCAGACCGACGCGGAGGCGGAGCAGCTCGTGCGAGAGTTTCGCGGCCGCTGGCTGCTCGCGCAGGACTTCACGATCGCGCTGCTCGCGCCCGACGAGAGCGAACTTTGGGGGGGCGGCGGGTTCCATTTGCGTGAAGGCCGCTTGGCAGCAAGCAACGCCGAGATCGGCATGTGGATTCGGGCGAGCCGTGCGGGGCAAGGGCTGGGAACGCAGTTTCTGAGTACCCTGCTCGAGTGGGGGTTCAGTGAGTGGCCTTGGCTGCGGCTGAGTTGGCGGTGCGACGCCCGTAATGTCGCGAGCATTCGGGTTGCCGAGAAGTGCGGCCTCGGGCGCGAGGGGCTACTTCGCAGTCAGCTCGTCGCCCCTACGGGAGAGCGCGCAGACACGGTGTGCTTCGGTGTGTTGAAGAGCGACTGGGTCCGC
Organism: Planctomycetota bacterium; assembly: GCA_050246115.1. Classification (GTDB taxonomy): domain Bacteria; phylum Planctomycetota; class UBA8108; order UBA1146; family JAJFFE01; genus JBFWWP01. The sequence goes on along the minus strand of JBFWWP010000037.1, from coordinate 11,386 downwards.
TGACCCGAATCGAGCGAGTTCCCGCTGGGTTCGCGTCAGGTGCCCGTCCGGAACGAGCGCAGGCCCCGGGTCGATGCGATCATCTCGATCGCCGGACTCGAGCGTGGCTCGTCCTGGTCCCGAATCAAGAGACATACCCGCGCTTGTTTCGGACCTAGTGCGGATGACGAGGAGGATCGTCGAAAATGGACTACGCCGTGGGTGGGCTGCGCGCCTCGAGTCTCTCTCTGGTGTTGGCGCTCGCGATGGGGTGTGCAGGTGGCCCGGATCTCGCCGAGTGGCGGGATCGGATCGCTGGCCCGCGCGTGCCCATGGAGCGCGCGTCGCTCGAACAAGACCAAGCCCAGGTGTCGGCGTTACGCGACGCTGGGGACCTTGTGGCGTCGCGGCGCCTGGCGCTTGCACTCGCCGCGGAGCAACCGTATGACGCGCGATCCCTGTTTCTCGCGTCCCGAGCCGAGTCGGACGGTGTGTTTCTGTACCCGGCCGACGACCGCGAGAGTCGCGACACGGCGGCCCTCAGCGCACTCGAGTTCGCGCAGCGCGCGGCCGACGCCGGCGGTGCGGATGCCGAGACTTTGGGGCAGCTGGCCTGGGCGACCGGCACGACGACCCACTTGCAGGCGATGTTCAGTCGCGCTGGACACGCCCGCCGGACGCTGGCGCACGCCGATGCGGCGCTCGCGCTCGACCCGAACCAAGTGACGGCGTTGGCGACCAAGGCCACTTTGCGGCTCCGATTGGCCACGCTCCCGTGGATCGCACGCGTGATGGCGTTCGGCGCTCCCGAAGGGAGCATTGACGAAGCCATCGAACTCGCTCAGCGTTGTGTCGTGCTCGAACCCAGTCTGGAGCTGGAGCTGTTGCTCGCGAAGGCGTTGACGGCGGCGGCTCGGAGCAACGAAGCGTGTCAGGCCTTGGAGACGGCGCTCGCCCGTCCTCATCGGTACCCACGTGACGTGGCGATTCGACCCCAGGCGACGGCGTTCTGCGAGCCTCTGGCCGATCCGGCGAACGGCCCGTGACCCGTCCGCGAACCCGCTCCGTGCTCGGGGGCTTGTGCACGAGTCTGATCGTGCTCGTGCTCGGGTGTGGCAGCAACGGGCAGGAGCCTACCTGGCCCGACGTCGAGCGGGACATCCGCAAGCGGTGGCCCAAAGTCCGGCAGATCTCTACCGTCCGCCTCGCCGAGATGCTCACCACCAGCGGAAACGTGGTGCTCGTGGACGTCCGCGAGCCGCGCGAGTTCGCGATCAGTCATTTGCCGGGAGCCCGCAGCTTCCCCGAAGGCGCGGACCTCGGACCCCGACTGCAAGACGTCGCCAACTCCTCAGCGATCGTTCTGTACTGCTCTGTTGGCGTGCGGTCGGCTCGCGCTGCCGCCGCCTTGGGCCCCACCGTCGGGCCCGCACCCGTGTACAGCCTGACGGGTTCGATTTTCGCGTGGGCAAACGAGGGGCGTCCGCTTCAAGGCGCGAAGGGTGAACCGGCTCACCTCGTTCACCCCTTCGACGCGTCCTGGCAACGACTCCTCAGGCCCGAGCGACGGGCCCCCCTCGACTGAGCCTACTACTGGCCCGAGTCTTCCCCCGTGGCATCGCTGTACGCGCGGCACCAAAGTGAGGGTGGCCGGTGCCCAGAGGAGCGCGGCCTCGCGCGGATTCGTAACTTTCCTTGTCCAGTTTCGGCGCAAAGTCGGATCTCTGGGGTGGGGTCCGTCGCGTGGCGGAGTTCCCGCCTCTTCGTCGCGTGGCTACGTGCTGCAGGAGCGCTCATGGACCGTTCGACCCTTCGTTGCTGGTGCGCAGTGATCCTCTCCGCTTGTGCGGTCTACCCGACGCGAGTCGTGGCGGACGCTTCGTTCACGCGTGGGGATGTCGACTCGAGCAGTGCCGTGGACCTCGTGGATGCAGTAGCGCTTCTCAGCTACCTGTTCGTCTCGGGTGCCGCCGCGCCGCCCTGCCTCGATGCTGCCGACTTGGACGACGACGCGACGATCAGCATTGCGGATGCGGTTGCACTCCTGAGCTACCTCTTCGTTCCCGGGAGCCTGCAGCCGACCTTGCCGTTCCCCGCGTGCGGCGGTGATCCGACTCCCGATTCGATCAGCTGCCTCGACACGAATGTCTGCACGAGCACCACGAACTGGCAACAGGCGCCTGCCATGCTCGCAGCACGCGGCGCGCACACTTCGGTTACGATCGGCGGAAAGATCCTGCTCATCGGCGGCGGGAGCGACTGGAGTGGTGGCAACACCGCCGAGGTGCAGGTCTATGACCCTCAGACCGCGACCTGGTCTGCGGGCACCCCCGTCCCCGACACGAGCACGTGGGGCGCTACCGCTGAAGTCGTTGGCGGCCGAGTGTACCTCATTGGCGGTTGGCCGGCGGGCGGCACCCTCAACCGACGCTACGATCCCGCGACGGACAACTGGGAGTACTTGGCGCCTTCGCCCATCAACTTCCGCTGGGGCCATGCGAGCGCGGTCGTCGCGGATCTCATCTACGTGACCGGCGGAGTTCCCGCGGGGCTGTCCCAGCAGGTCTACGACACGGCTACCGACACCTGGAGCACTGCGGCACCGTCACTGACGATCTCCCAACGCGTCCGCGCTGAATCCATAGGGGGTCTCGTGTACGTTCTCGGCACCCCGGATCGCAAGCTACAAATTTATGACCCTGCGACCAACGGTTGGATGTTCGGTCCCGACCTCCCGGTTCAAGCGCAGGTTCCGGCGACCGTGGTTCGTAATGGCACGCTCTGGGTCCTGGGCGGATCGACCCTCGACCCCAACACCGGCGGCAATCTATCCGCGCTCCAAGTCTATGATCCCGCGACCCAAGCTTGGAGCCTCGGCGAGAGCATGCCGACCTGCCGCTCGTGGGCGACGGCCGTGCTCCTCGACGATCGCGTCCACGTGCTCGGCGGGCTCGACTCGATGAATGCGGCAAGGGCCACCCATGAAGTATTCGACTAGCGCCGCGAGGGCAAGCGCGGGGGCGCCGAGGCTACGGATCCAGGGTGAGAGTTCACCATCGTCACGAATCCTCAGGCGCCCATCTGCCATCGACACGCCATCGCGCGCTCTGGGGGAGCGCGGACAGCCTGTCCGCATCCGTCGTGCTTCGGGTCTTCCGTCGTGCTTCGGGTCTTCCGCGAATCACCTGGCGCCACGCGTCCCACCACCGAGACCCCGACTCGAGGCTCAGACCTCCACCGGTTGATCGCGAAGGCGTTCGAGCTCGAGCTGTAGATTCTTGCGACGCGGATACCACCAGGATGCGAAGGTGTTCTGCATCCGGCGCGTCGCGAGGCGCGCCGCGAACCAGACGAGCCCAGGCAGCACCAGCGGGAGCCCGAACCACTGCAAGATCAGGTTCTGCAACAGTTGCCACACCCCCGACGGCGTCGCCACCCCGGCGAGGTTGCCGAAGAAGCTGCCGACACTCGACGCTTCTGGCAGTCCGAGCCCAACGACCAGGAGCGTGGTGAAGATCAGGAGCGCGTGGGTCCAGCAGCGCGCCCGAATCGGGCCCTTCGCACGGTCGAGCAGGTGGGCTGCCACCATCTCTTTCGGCTCCAACCAGTCCCGCAGCGTGCCGGCGCCGGGCATGGCGGGGTCGCTGAGTACGACCTCTGCAGCGAGGGGCATGTTGCCCGGGGCGTAGTCCTGGGTGGCAAGCGAAGCGCGCTCGACCGCGCTGATGTGGACTCGGGGCTTCACTCCGTTGGCGCGGCAAGTCGCCTCGATGTCGCGTGGCCGGTAGCGATAGTACATCCCGAGTCCGGCGCGGGAGTCGTAGAGTTGGTCGTGGATGTTCGCATGCTCTCGGTAGTACTCCCGATCGGACTCGAGGAAGCGAAGTCCAGCACGCTCTGCCCGGCGCAGCATCCAGTCGAGCGCGACGATCGAGACGCCTTGCTTGGGGTATCCACCGCCGACGTTGGAGTGAGCGCCGGAGAACCAGACCTGCTCGATGCGGTCGTGGGTCTCTTCACGCTCGTCCCAGAGGAGCGGATGGAACGAGCGCCGCTCGTCGTCGATGGCGAGCGCATGAGCCGCACGCTTTACCTTCGGGCTGAGCATGTAGTCCGGGAACTTGTAGCAGTAGATGTACTCGTTCCAGAACCTCGACGCTCCCTCGAAAGGAAGGCCGACCGCATCCACCGTATCCCAAACACCCATGAACTCGATCGTCGTCGGCTCGTCGACCGTGTGAGCCTGTCGAAACCGCTGGACCGCAGTGTTCTCGGTGGCTCCGCTTGCAAGCTGTGCCGCACCGGGTCGTGTGCGTCCGCGGCCCATCCACTTCTGCAAGCGCGTGCGATAGTGTTGTCGATGCAGCTCATAAGCCCGCTCGACCGCGGCTCGCAGTCGATCCGGGGTTTCGCACTTGGCGTGTGAGATCACTCCGCACTCCGCGATCATGCCGGCTAGCGTACGGACCGTGAACGCGCCACGACTGAAACCAAAGAGGTAGATGCGATCGCCCGGCTCGTACACGCGGGCCAGCGCGGCATAGAGCTTCTTCACGTTACGACTGAGTCCCCAACCGAAGGCGCCGGCAGCCAGGCGCACCGGTTTGATTCCGCCGGTACCGACACCGTCGTCGTAGAACGCGAGCTGACGCGGTGCCGACGAGTCCGTGGTCCAGCCGTGAAGGTCGATCGACTCGTAGAGGCGGAAAACGTTGGTCCCCCGCCCCTTGATCGCGGTGTTGCCAGTACCGTCGGAGCACAGGACGATGTTCTTGGACATGGAACCGAGTCCCCCTTCTTGCGAGCGAGGCAGCTTGCTCGAACCGCTCGCCAGCGTTTCGACGATCCGTCAGGATTCGGGCAGTCGCCCCACGGCGCCCATGCTAACCCGAAGGCCTCGTAGCCGCAGGGGGCAAAGTGGCCCCGATGCACGGAGTGAGAGGGTGCACTCGGCTGCGCGACGACATGCCCAGCGCTACGAAAGGCGTAGCGCAAGCGCACGAATTCGACGGTGGGTGCACTCGGGGGGCCTGCAACTCGGGTCAACGGTGCGCTGCTCGAGAACGGTACGCCGACTCCGAGTCAACCGCATGGCCCGCCCCCTCGCCGCTTCAGGCCTGCGCCCTCAGGGGTGCGTGCCCTCCCGCGGCCAGCCCAAAAGCAGTCGGTTACGCGGAGTGATCTCGACCGGAATGGTGGCCGTGCGGACGACGTAGCCGCTCGCCGCGAGCCGGGCAGCGCGAGTTACGTCGATCGCGAGCGGAACATCGAGCCAGCCGGAGAGTCCCGCAGTGTCCGAGCGATCGAAGTCGTGGCAACACGGCAGCACAGCGACGGCGCTCGCCGTGGTGATCGCCAGGCTCAGCGCGATGTCCGTCAGTTCACCGCAACCATGCACGCATGCGACCAAAGAACGTGGTTCGGGCATGGCTTGCTGGAGCTTTTGGCGGCGGTACTCGACGCGTCCCGCGAGGCGTGGCCAATGCGCCGTCAGCGTGCTCAGAAGGCGATCGTGTGAGAGCGGTTGCGATCGGTCTACGCACGTCGCCCGCGGGATCGAGTCGTCCAGCAACAGCAGGAGCATGGAGAGGAATCCATGGCCGGCACCGAGTTCGAGGACGGGGCGGCCGCGGATCTTCTTGCGAATGCGCGTGGCCACTTCCCACGTTTCGGAGAACTCCTTGCGCGGTAGCGCCGCCGCCTCACAGACCGCTCGGCCGAGGCGATCGAAGAACCGGTTGCCGACGAAGTGCCGCGTCGACAGGCGGCCGAGGCGGCTTCGTGATGACATCGCGTGTGGTGCCAAACGACTCCTCTGCCGCCCCGGGGAGTTCTGCTGCCGGTCACCTCGGGCGACCGCTCCTCCGGGGCCGCGAAGCAAACCAGGTTCGCGCGGCCAAGTCTAGCCGCCCGTCACGGAGCCGGGTGTCGATGGGTAGCACCGGATCACCGGCGAACGGCGGCCAACAGTTGCGTCGCGCGTCGTTCGATGGCGTCGAAGCGCCCAGCCTGGAGATCGGTCGGATCGAACAGCGAGTTGACGAAGCCAACGGCGTAGGCACCGGCCTCGAGGTAACTGCGGGCATTCGCCAGGTCGACCCCGCTGGTGGGGACGATCCGGAGGAACGGCATGGGTCCGAGAATGGCGCGCACTGCCGCGGGGCCTGTGCCGGCTTCTGGGAAAAGCTTCTGCAGCGGAGCTCCGGCGCGATGGGCGCGGAGCATCTCGGTCGGGGTTTGCGTTCCGGGCATCACGGCCACGCCCAAGCGATGGGCCTCCTCGATCACGGCCTCGTCGACGACCGGTGAGACCAGGAACGAGGCGCCGGCCTCATGAGCGGCTCGGGCCTGGTCCACATCGAGCACGGTTCCCGCGCCAACCACGACGTTGGTGCGGCCGGCAAACTCGGCGATCCGGTCGAGCGCAGCCGGGGTCGACAGCGTGAACTCGACGATTCGGAACCCGCCACGAATTGCCGCTTCCATAGCCGGCGCGGCGGCTTCCGCCAGCGAGGTTCGGAGGATTGCCGAGGCGCGTGCTTGGCCCAAGAGTTCGACGAAGGCCGCGGGAGCGAGTCGGGGTCGGGGCATGGCGATCCTCTCCACCTGCTGGGCTGGACGGGCTTGCAAGACACCCAGCTCTCTTGTTGCGCGCGATGAGCAACCTGCTGGCTCGCCGAGCCAGCAGTCTCGGTCACGGCGGGTGTCCAGTCCAACGCTTCTCAACTCAAACCGATCGAGATCACCTCGCAGTCGCCACCGACCTGGCCCTTGTGGACGGTGTGAAAGGTGAACTTGCCGCCGCCCTTCGCGGTCAGCTTGTGGAGGTACACCTGCGGTCCGCCCCCGGTCGATTGAGCGATGCTGAATCGCCACTGATCGCCGACCCACTGGTAGTTGTCGACGATCGCAATGTGATAGTCGCGCCAGATGACGATGTCCAGGGTGCAGATGTCGTCGAGCGTCTTGCGGACCGTGGTCCGCTTCGACCAGTAGGTGCCGATCCCCGTGTTCCCTGCCGCAGGGGCGAGCTTGGGATCGACACCGTGGACGAAGTTGCCGACGAAGCCGTTGCAGTCGAGTCCGATGTACTTGTCACAGACCGCCTGCAGCATCGCTTGCGGTTGCTCGGGCGAGCACTTGCCGAGCAGTTTGCTGCACTCGTACTGGGGATACTTGCGAAGGATGGCCTCGCGGTAGAGCGGCACATAGCGCAACGCCGTACCGATCTGCTCGGGCGAGCCCTTGCCCGAGAACACGTTCATCCAGGAGACATCTCCACCGCAGGCCTTGCGCGCGGCTCCGCCACTGACGCTGTTCAGCGCGTCCTTGAGCTTCAAGGCCTCGACCAGGCCGTGCTTCAAGTTGCGGTAGTTGTCAATGGAGACGACGTAGGTCGTGCCTGCGTACTCGACGGGCAGGCACTTGTAGTTATCATAGAGCGAGTGCGGATAGTACACGTCGACGGGATACGACAGTCCGAACATGAGCAGGCCCCTTTCTCGCGGTTCGGGAGAACCGGCGCGCACCGCCGTCCCCCAGGGTCATGCGAGAGGCGGCGTCCGAGGGGCCGGGTGTTTTTTCAGAAAATCTCCGCGTGAAGGCGGCGTTTCGCCAAGTGGCAAGCCCACCGCCAAGGCTGGCGGCGCCGGGACGCCAGTGAAGAACGAGGATGTGGGCGGGAGTTTCGTTGCCAGGCCTCAGATTGTCGCATAAAGTGGCAAACAGCCGACCCCACACGGACCGCAGCGCTTTGAGCAAGAGCCGCTTGTTCCCTGACGGGTCAGGGTCGAGCGTGGACACGCTCAGCACTTGATCGATCTTCTCACGCAGTTCAATGAACTTCCGGAGCCAGAAAAGGTCGAATACCGCTTAGGGATTTTCTTCAACTCGCAGTTCTACGGGGACTCGGATGAGGAGAATCAACGGGCCCAACAGCGCGCCTGGACGGTCGTTCTCACCGCGGCGAAAGGCGATGACGTTGAGTTTACCTCCCCCGTGGAGCTTCGCGAACTGCTCGGCAGGTGCGCACAGGCTGCCATCGCTGAAGCAACGAGAATCGACCGGTACTACGGTCTTGTCCGGGAGACGCCGCTGAGCGATCCGAGATATCGTGCCGCTTGGAGAGACCGCATGGTCGCGTACGAGGATTTGTGCCTGGACTTTTTTGAGGAGCTGGAGTCGCTGCTTCCCCAAGCCGCGAGGCACACGCTCGGGAAGCTGTTGCAGTCGTGCAACCTTCTTTGAGAGCGCTCAGCCTGACCCACCTTGCCGCCGCTGGCGGTCCAGTGCGACGACAGGGGTGGGATCATGCGAGAAGCACAAGAAAGTTCAAGAGTGTGTTCCGGGTGATTGACCGGGCGGTCACCCGCCACGTGAACACGACCGGCGTGCACTGGTATGAGACTGCCAACCGTCCGATTCTGCTCAAGACCCACATCCAGTTGCCCCCAGGGCAGAGTCCCGCACCCGCAGCCGCAGTCCACTCTCTCGCCCAGCAATACACGAATCACAGCAGCTATGTGGTGGAAGCACGGCTGCCGGTGACTTGGTTCAAAGCAGACAATATGTCCAAGATCTACGAAAGCGCGTACTTCGACTGTTTTGAGTTTCAGGCGCAGCCGAACGCGGACACAATGCCCGCGCCCACGACCATTACATGCGAGAGCATACCATGGAACGACTAGTCGTGCGCGGACTCTATCGCGTGCTTGCCGTGGTGCTTGCCGGGCTGGTTGTCATTGTCCTGGTGACGCAGTTGTTCACGGGGCCTGCCAGCGAGCGCACGCACCTTACGCAGCACGCCGGCGAGGTTTCTCACCGTTACGATACCGGGCCTGAAGTGACCGGGCCTGTCGCTCGCGATGACGTCCCGGGGCACGCCGCTCATGAGCTCACCATCCACGTCGTGACCGTCGGCATCGGGCCCGTCAGTAACGCTGCCGTTGCCATTGACGCAGCTACGCCCGTCCACACTGGGCCCGATGGAACATGTGTGGTTCCATCGGTCTCTGAGGGCGAACACACTGTCGCAGTTGAGCATCCCCGCTGGGGCAGGAAGGCGCAGCGTTGCGTAGTGGTGGGAGCTATGACTATCGAGGTCAGCTATAGCCCTAGCTCCAGCTTGGTTGTTGACGTCAGCATTGAACCGGAAGTTGCTCCACTTGACATCATCCTGTTGCGGAAGGGCGGTGGTGACACCCCAACCATCGCCTACACGGAGCCCCTCAGGGTCTATGTAGATGTGGCCTACCAAGCGGTTTTCGAGCACCTGGCTCCTGGCGAGTACGACGTGACGTGTATCAGTCATGCCTCCGATGCGGCGGTGAGTAAGCAGGCAGTCATTGAGCACAACGGCGATACAGTTCGCATTGACGTCTCCCTGGACAGAAGTTCGGTGAATAGCTCGTTGTCAAGGACACTTCTCACCGGCCGCATTTCTCTGGATGGCGCGCCAGCAATGCAAGGCCGGTTCTTTCTGAGTTTGCAGTGGCCAGACGGACTGGAACACACGCAGACCGTTCATTACCGGGACGGCCTTTTTGCAGCAGAAGTTCCAAGGCTGGTGACCGGCTGTACGCTTGTGGCCCAATCCAGCATCTCACGGCTACCGGTCATTATGGAACTTGGGCACGAGGTGACACTGCAACGTGCGGTCACCGACCTCGAGTTTGTTACCGAGCAAGAACGTCCCCGCCGGCTAGTGATAACGAACACGGCGGGGGTTCCAATGGCAAACACGCCGGTTACTTTCGCGCGCCCCGGGCTGAGTGTCACTTTTCACGCGGATGCAACGGGAACGGTAGACATTGGTGCTTTGCCCAAGGGTTTGTACACAGTGACGTGTCATCCTCTAACGTCGTTGTATACTGGCAACCTTGCGAACCCGCGCCTCGACACCAGTATCGTTTTTGCGGTTGAAGACGCCACATTGGACGAGCTCGCATTGGACGTATCGCTGCTATTGGTGTCACACGAGGAGTTCGACCAAGGGCGCATAGAAGAGAGCTACCTGATAGTTCAGCATTGCACGAAGCAGGGCATATTCACCACGGTGATACAACCCAGCCAGTTTCCCTTTGCGCTGGCCCAGCCGTCCCTTGCCGGACACCTACTCCTGTCAGGAGGGTTCACGGGCTGCCGGGGAAACACCCGCTTTAACGGCTGCTTCTTGCCCACCGAACCACTCGCGGTAACCGGTATAGAGGTGAAGTTGGAGTTACTTGTTCCTACGAATACCCGCGAGGTCGTGGTGTTGGACTCACTGGCGCGACCCGTAGAGGATGCACATATGGTCACCAACGTGAACCGAATTGGTGTCGCACACTCGCATGGCGGCGATGTTGCGATGCGACAGCAAGCCCTGATTCCTCTGGAGGATGGGCGGTACCAGCTCAACCTGTTTGACGGAATGAAAGAATCTGACTGCTGGATTGTATCTCGGTCGAGTGGGAGCGCACGGTTGCTGGGCAGTACCATAATGCTACCGGCAACGTCAACCGAGGAGTTGGAAGTAGTCTTTCATGATAGGATACTGTGGAACTTTGACTTGGTGTATCGCTCGGGCCGACGTGTCGTGTGCAAGTACACACGTGGCTCGGGCCCGAGTAAAGTAGTGAGGGTGCCTTTGTTAGACGGAGAGGTTCCGCTAGCACTTGTGTTCGACGACCAGGGTGGAGCAAGGCAAGTGAGCGTTACCTCACGGGTTGTTGATGTGCACCTTCCGTGAGGAGGCCAGCAAGCCGGCGCGGAAGTAGTACCTTGGTCGCTTTGAGCAACTCTCCTTTACCCCTCCACCTCCCTCGGAGGCGGGGTGAAGGGAGAAACGGTGACAGTGGCGCGGCAAAGCTCTAACAAGCCAACGCTTACGTCAACGAACTCGACGGTGCCAAACGGGATGAGCCGCAACCGCGATCGCCCGACACCTGTTTGCGTTGAGCGCGAGCTGCTCGTCGCATCTGACGCGGGAGGAACCCGGCGTTCCGTGCCGGTCTGGGCACGAAGGTGCTTCGGGGGCCTCCACCTCGAAGAGGCTGTGGTCCTCGAGTCCCAAGTTCACCATTCACCCGGCCCAGAGGCGCGGAAGCATCCCGCCCGAGAGTAATCCGCCGAGTGAGCCCGGTAGCACGTTCATGTCTTCCGCGAAGTGCGTTCTCGGTGTCGAGAACGGCATGATGGGTCGATCGCGATCGAGTCTTGGGCGTGCGGTCGCGAAGTTCGGGTTCAGGGTTCAAGCCGGGTGGGATCCCCGCTGTTCCCGGGAGGCATTCCGGACTCGTTCCGTAAGCACCCAAGGAACCGCATGGGTGCGTCGATGGCCGGCTTTTTGTTAAATCCCGCCCTCCCAAGAAAGGAGGGCGCGATGGTCGCCAAGAGAACGAGTCGGCGAGGTTCCGCGGGGATCGAA
>JBFWWP010000036.1:0-55320 GCA_050246115.1 Planctomycetota bacterium | reverse complement strand
GCTTCCCGCGCAACGGGGAGTTGCTCTCGCGCGGACCGGGAGCGCGGGCGGGCCATCCTCCGTGGCTTCTCGTGCTCCCGGTCGCTACCCGTCGCCCCACCCCCATCACACCCACCTGACGCAAGCGATCCGTCAAGTCAGCGGGGGAATCGAAACGAGACGCCCACGGTTACGAACCAGTCGTCCGCGTCTTCGGAAAGTCCGACGCCGGCTGCGGCGTCGAGCTGCAGGTTTGGTTGGAGGCCGAACACCAGGCCGGCGTCCACGGAGTTGGCGGGCCCTCCGGGTCGACTGAGGCCCGCATCGCCGAAGAATTCGACGAACGCGCCGATCCGCGAGGTGATGTCAGCGCCCAGGGCAACGGTATACTCCGTCGCGGAGAGCGTATGGCGAGATCCACCGGCGTCCTCCTCGCTCTCCCAAGCCACACCCAAGTTGTAGGCCAGCGACAAGCGCTCGGTCAGCGTGTGCGACAGGCTCAGTCGGACCGTCGGATCGTAGCGACGGCTGCTGATCTCGCCGGTCGGCAAAGACACGCCGGCGAGGAGGGCGACTTCGGGCCGCCACTGTGCTTCCTCGAGAAACCTCCACTTGAGCCCGACCGACGCATCGCCTGCGCCGGAGTCGGTCCCACGAGCCGCGGCCGTGTCGACGGTCTCGTCCAAGAAGCCGTCGAAACCCAACCGCAGTTCGAAGTCGGTGACCACGCCTATGCGCAGCAGGGTCTGCGTCGTCCTCGCGGCAGAGCGATCCACACCGTCATCATCGTTCTCGATTCGACTCCAGCCCATTTCCAGCTGGAACGCGCCCCGTGGAACTGTCGCGCTCGATTCGGTTTGATCGGGTCGATCCGTCGAGATGGGTTCCGCAGTGACATCTGCTTCTTGCCCAGCGGCCTGCCTGGAGCTGAACCCAACCCACGACACGAACAGCGTCCACAGCAGAAGTCTCACCCGTTCCCCCTTCTGTTCCGCCAGCGGCGGACCGGTCGGTGTCTTGCGGTCTCGGAACGGGGGGTGTCGCCGATCGACCTCCCCCTTGATCTCGTGATCTCGTTCGGGCCGCGGGGAGATCCTACGCCCGAGTTTCCCCGCAGGCAATCCAAAGTTTAGCCGCTGCTAAAGATCACGACGGAGTACCGGCCCAGAAGACGATCCCCCGCTCGCCCCCCAACGTTCAAGGAAGTTCACCTGCCGGAGAGCGAGTCGCGAAGGATCTCCGCCATGCGGCGCCCGGGCTGGAGTTCGAGGCAGCGCTCCACACAGCTCAGCGCCGCCTCGAGTTGCGAGCGCTGCTCGTGGCACGCGGCCAGGTAGAACCAGGCTTCACCGAGACTCGGAGCCAGATCGCGCGCGTGCTCGAAGAACGCGAGTGCCGTGTCGTCGTTACGCCCCAAGAGTCGCGGCGCGAAGAGGTAGCGCTTGCCGAGCGCCAAGTGGACATAGGGATTCTCGGGGTCGAGCACGCGGGCGCGATCGAGGGCGGAGGTGACCGTACTGCCATGGCGCAGCCCGGCACCCACCGATCGGATGCGCAGCGCGTAGAGTTCACCTCGGACGCGATGGAACTCGGACACGTTGTCTTCCATGGTCAAAGCTCGCTCGATGACCGCGATCCCTGATGCGATCCAAGCCGTGGCCTGTTCCTCGTCGTTCGCCGAGGTCGCGATGCCATGATCGCGCTCGAAACGAGCCACTACCGCCAAGCGGAGCAACGCCCGCGCGCGCAGGTAGAGCCCCCACGGTTCGTTCGCGTCGGAGCGGACACCGAGTTCGTCCGCGAGCCCGACCAACGCGGGAATGGAGTCCGACGCTTCGACCTCGAGGAAACGCGGCTCCAGTGCGAGGACTCTAGCCGCCGACGGGTCACCGACAGGACGCGACGAATGGGCGGTAATCGGCGGCGGGAGCGGACCATGCGCGCACCCGACGCACGTTGCGAGGAGGCCACCGACAAGGGTCGCGTAGACCAAACGCATGCGTACCCCCGTGGTCACTGCGGCCGCCGAGCGTCGATGTACGCGCGCCGGCTCGGGTGCTCGATGTCGGGGTAGGGATCGCGCTCGACCGCCTCGACTACGTCGAAACCGCAGTCGCGGAGCACCGCGATCATCGCGTCCGTCGTGAAGAAGTGAAAGTCGACGGACACGGGCGTCCCCCACCATTCGTCCAAATGCAACACCGAATCGCCAATGTGAAACGCAACGGTGAGAGGGGCTCCCGGGAGCAACGCGCGATACAGCCCGCGCAGGGTCTCGGGCAAGAACTCGCGCGCAACGTGGATCAAGCTGTAGAACGCGACCAACCCAGACCAAGTTCGCTGAGGATCCAGAGCCGTGAAGTCGCCGACCTCGAAGTCGACTTCCGGCGTCAGCAGCCGGGCCCGCTCGACCATCGCCGGCGACAGGTCGAACCCCACGACCTTCACCCCGCGCTCACTCAAGTAGCGCGCCACGTGGCCGGGGCCGCAGCCGAGATCGCACACCGGCCCGACGCCCGCCACCTCGGCGGCAAAGCGATCGAGCCACGCTCGATCGAACGGCTTGTGCTCGAGTTCACCGAAGATCCGCCGCACATACTCGTCGGCAACCCGATCGTAAGCCTCGCGGCAATCATCCATGTGCGTCATTGCCGACCTTCCTGCTGCTGCGATCCGCCGCGACTCGCCGACGAAGACCTCAGCACGCCGACGACGAAGCGCCATCCCAATCGCCATCTCGTGAGATCCTGAAACCCGGGTCGGCGTCCGCGTCGACTTCACCGCCACCGTCATCGCCATCGGGTTCGAGTTCGTCATCGTCGTCGGGCACGAGCTTGCGGCCAGGGAGAATCGTGGCCCCGTTCTCGAGCGCCACTCGTAGCGGACGACACCCGGTACGCTCGGCGAGCAAGCTCGCGAGTCGTTCGGAGTGGGTCGTGATCCACAGCTGCGAAGACCGTGAGGCCGCTACGATGAGATTCGCCAGCGGCTCGATCAGATCGGGGTTCAGGCTGGACTCGGGCTCGTTGAAGGCCAACAGCGGCGCAGGGCGCGGACTCAAGAGCGCGGCTACCAGACATAAGTACCGCAGGGTGCCGTCCGACAACTCGCGCATCTGCAGCGGTCGTTTCAAACTCGGCACGGAAACGCCCATTCGGAGACAGCCCGTGGAATCGAGACCGAAGGCGAGGGTTCCGTCGGGGAAGACGGCTTGCAGCGCGTCGCCGAGGTCCTCCCTGCGGTGGCCCTCGATCGTCGCCAGCGCGGACACGAGATCGTGACCGTCGTGGGCCAAAACCGGAGTGTACGTCGCCACTCGCGGTTGTCGTGCCGGAGCTTCGGAGTCGGTCCTGAAGTGATGATAGAAGCGCCACTCGAGGAACTCACGACGCAGCACGAACAGCTCGGGATAGCGCTCGGGGTCCATGACCTGCGACAGCACGGACTCGGAGCGCAGGAGCGGCAGCGGGTAACGAGTACGTCTGCCGTCTGCATCACGAACCCAGGTGACCGTGTCCGCCCGCTCGACCAGCAAGGCGCGAGCGGATCCACTCTCTGCCCGCACGCGCTCCCGCTTGACCTCCGGGTCGAGCCTGAAGTAGCGCGTCGCGGGATCCTGACTGGGCCTCGGGAGCCCACACTCCAGATCGTAACGGTAGTCCTCGAGTCGAACCCCAATGCCGAGTCGCACCGGACCCTGGCGGCGCGGCCCGGCCCACAGTACGGAGTTCATCCCGCCTTCATCCGCGATGGCCCGACCCAAGTCGCCACGGGCTGCTGCGGCCAGCAACCAGACTGCGCGATACAGGTTGGTCTTGCCGTTGCCGTTGGGTCCGACGATCACGTTCACGGGCTCGAGGTCTACCCACAACGACCGCAGCGAGCGATACCCAGAGATCTTCAGCAGTCGGATCGGCATGGTGGAGGGTCCCTCGAGTTCCGGCGCGTCGACCACCGCGAGGTCCACGGGGATCTCGCAGGAGCCCGGATCATACGTGCCCGAGGGTCCCAGCTACAGCCTTGTGAGCACAGAATGGCGCGAACGGCCCGACCCTCTACTCGAGCAGCACCTCGAGCGTCGCGTCCTTGCTCGCGCGCGCGCTGTCCCGTGCAGTTCGCCCGTTTCTGTCCTTCGCCGTGCGATCGGCTCCGTGCTCGAGCAAGAGCTTCACGACTTCGGCGCGACCCGACTTGGTGGCGATGATGAGCGGTGTCTCACCGTAGTGTTTCGTCGGGCGATTGATTTCGGCTCCCTGTGCGAGCAACAGGCGCACACATTCCACCGAGCCGGCATTCGCAGCCTCGGTGAGCGGAGAGCGGTTTTGCATGTCCGCAATATCTGCCGCGGCACCTCGCTGGAGGAGCAGTTCGACCGTCGACGCGCGGCGCTCGGAGCACGCTCGGTGTAGCGCCGTGGCGCCCTGTTGGTTCACCGCGTTCACGTCGACTCCCTGGTCGAGCAAGAAGCTGACCCAGTCGTCGTACCCCATGTGCGCGGCCATCCCCATGGCAGTGCGCCCGCCTTTGGCCTCCGCGCCAAGGTCAGCTCCCCGTTCCACCAGACGTTTGCCGAGATTGAGGTCGTTCAGGATCACGCAGCTGATGAGGGGCGTCTCACCGGCAGCCGAGGCTCGGTTTACATCAGCGCCCTTCTCGAGAAGCAGGTCTACCACCGCGGTCGAGCGCATCGCGATGGCAATCATCAACGGCGGAACCCCGGCATCACTTGCGGCATTGATGTCCGCCCCGCCCTCGATGTACGCGCGAGTCAGCTCGACGTTCCGCGTATCGATCGGCTCGCGCGGGATGGCCTGCCCCGGCGTCACCGCCACGGACGGAGTCCCCGCGGTCTCTGCGGGAGTCTCGGAAGTCGCGTCCGCGGTCTTCGCCGTGCAACCCACCAGAACCAGAAACGAGAGCAGCAGGGAAATGGTGACGCTGCGCAACAGCATGCCCTTTCGGATGGACCCAACGCGGGCTGACTCCCGGTGAGTCAGACTCTTGCGATGATCGGCCCGGTCTCGGGTCACGTTGAGGTCATTCTCGGGTTGGCACACCGGCAGTGCCGCGCTCGCATCGGGTCGGCCGCGACCGCGGGCCGTTCGCAGCCAAATCGAGCCGGCGTTTGGCGCTGCGAGCCCAGAGCGGTCGTTCTTGCAGAGTCGCCGCGGCCTCCCGCGCTCCCGGCCCCAAGGGAGCCTCCCCGAGGCGGTCGCGGGTAAAGGGATTTACCTGCGGAGCCCGCTCCGCTTAGGAGTCGCCCAAGAATAACTTCACCCTCTTGCTCGTCGCTTCGGGCCATCTTCGACCGATCCGAAAACCTCGAAATCCTCACCGGAACTAAGGCTACGCCTCCGGTTTCGAGCTTTCCGGATCGGCCGAATCTGACCCATATCAACGGCAAGATGTCGAAGTTATTCTGGGGCGACTCCTTAGTCTCGGCGGCCGAGCACTTCAGATCGGTCAGCGCGACGTCAGCCCTTCGGGAAGGATGCGTGGACATGATCGACCCCTACACTCAGATGGCAGCGAAGCTCGCGAACACGGCCAAGCCGGTCGAGGAGATCCGCAAACTCAAGATCAAGGACGAAGACTGGCTCCCCACGCCTGGGGGCAAGATCATGTCGAGCCTCGGCACCACGCCCACGTTCGAGAGACTCTTCGACGCATTCGTCGACTTCGGGCGCAAGTCCAACTGGACCTGGGATCCGGGGATTCCCGGCGCCAAGAAGGGGCCGCTCCTCGACGGCAAAACGTGTCACTCCGGCGAGTGTGCGGTGTTCGCCGCGAACTTGCTCCTTCTCGCGCAGCTCCCGAAACCGTACGGCCTGGAGATGGCGGCCGCTCCGGACTACTGGTCCTTTGGCGGCAAGCACGGCTCCGGGTTCGTCTGCGAGCACGACCTGGACAACATCGTGAGCCCACTCCCCGCCAACGTGCGGACCGTTGCGCAGATCGAGCATCGAGCGCCGCTCTACCTGTGGGAGAACCACAAGGTTCTGGTCCACAAGGGTCAGGTCTTCGATCCGTCGTATGGGACCGTCGCCGCGAAGACCGAGTACCTGGGGCTCTACCAGTGCAAGGGTCAGCACAAGCGCCTCGTGGTCAAGTTTGGCGAGAACGACTACGTCGTGACCACGGGCCCGAGCTTCGGCGTGGAGTATCTGTGGCGCAAGGTCCCCGAGACCGAGCGCCCGGAGGAACCCTTCCAGGGGCCCTACACCGTCGACCAAGTGGGCGGGTAACCGACCCCGAGCCGCCGCGGGCTACCAACGGATCGACCGACCGAGCCCGTGTGCCCGCCCCCCCACCCGGCGCCGGTACCGGTGCCGCGTACCGGTGACGGGTCGCGGCCTCGGTGCGTACGTCGCAAGCGTCTCGTCCGAGCGCTTCGGAGGCTCCGAACAACTCGCAATCCCGGCCAAACGAACTAGACTTCTGCGAGTACCGTGCGTTCCCCTTCCCCGTCGCCGAGGACCGAGGCCACCCGTGAACATCTCAGCGAACCAGTCCGCCCCTGGCGGTCCACGTCACATCGCGGCACCCACGTACCACGAGTGGTACGAGCGCACCTACCCACGACTGAGTCACCTCGGCCTGTGGCTTCGCGGGGGCGAGCTGAACACGCTTCCCGCCGACGAGTACTTTCGACGACCCCTCCGCGTGTTGTTCACCCGACTCTCCACGTACTACGACACCGGCTACTCGTTCACGCACCAGCTGCTGTACCAGGTTGCGGCCGATACGGAGGGGGTTTATCCGGACCTCGCCTACTTGCCACCGCGCCGCGACCTGCCGGTGTTCCAGCGCGACGGCGTCCCGTGGTTGCTGGGCTCACAGTCGAAACAAGGGCCACGCGGCTTCGACCTGATCGGACTCTCCAACTCGATCGTCCAAGAGCTCATCAACGTGCCGTCTTTCCTGGAGCGCAGCGGCCTTCCGCTCTCGAAGCGCGAACGCTTGTCGCATCCGGAGCTGCCGTTGATCATCCTCGGCGGCGCGAACGCGCTGTACACGTCGGCGCTCTGGCACGACGACCCGATGGTCGATGGGATCTTCGTGGGCGAGAGCGAAGCCGCGATTCGGCGCATGCTGGTGCTCGCGCGTGACGCCAAGCTCGCGGGAGCATCGAAGGCCGAGGTCCTAGAACGTTTCGAGGAGTTGCCCGGCTTCCTCCAACCCGACCGGCCCCGCCAGACCCGCAAGGCGTTCATTCCCAACCTCAACCGCAGCGAGGCTCTCGAGCGCGGCCCGGTCTACTACCTCGCGGATCAACTCGGCTCGAGCCACTTGCAGATCTCCGAGGGGTGTCCTTGCTTCTGCAGCTTCTGTGCCGAGAGCTGGGATCGAAAGCCCTATCGGGAACGCAACGCGGCCGTCCTCGAGACGGTCGCGTTGCGTGCCAAGGCCGGCATGGGCCTCGACCAGATCGACCTCTACAGTTTCAACTTCAACATGCACTCGGGCTTCTACGACATTCTGTGGGACCTGGCTCCCCTGTTTGGGAACGTCGGGCTGAAGAGCCAGCGCTTCGACCTGCTGGCGCACGACCCCCGAATGCTCGACTTTCAGCACGCGCTCGAGAAGTCCAACTTGACCTGTGGCCTGGAGGGGATCTCCCCGCGCCTGCGACGATACCTGCACAAGAACCTCGAGGACGTGGACCTCCACGCGAGCTTGGAGGCGATCTTCAAGTCCGGGGCGCGTGGGCTGAAGGTGTTCCTCATCGCGACTGGCCTCGAAGAGGCGCAAGATCTGCAGGCGTTCACGGACCTGCTCGAACACATGCTGGAGATCCGCCGTAAGGCACGCGCGTCGACGCGCGTCGTGTTCTCGATGACGCCGCTCGTGCGGTTTCCATGGACGCCGCTCGAATTCGAGGACGCACCGCCGCGCTCTCGGTACGAGCCGATCATTGGCGCCACCGCCGACCGTGTCCGCTCCGCGGGCTTCGAGTTTCGCGAGTCGGCGGACCTCCCGGAGTACTGGGTATCGCAGGTCTTGGTGCGCGCGGACGACGCACGGATCGGCCAGGCGTTGCTGGCCGCCATCGCCAAGACCGGCGAGGTCTACCACCGCGAGATCTCGCCGGCTTTTGCCGACGCCATGCTCGAGGAACTCCAGGCACGCGGCCTCGATGAACGCGCCGTCCTCGCGGGCTACGACTTCGAGCGCGGGGAGCAGAAGCCGTGGACGCGCGTGGCGACCGGCGTCGACCGCTCGTTCTTGTGGCAAGAAGTCCAGCGCGCGCGCGGCTACAAGGAGATCGACTACTGCCTGGGACGCTCGTGGACGCGCGCGAAGTGCTTTCACTGTGGCGGTTGCCCTACCAAGGAGCACGTGCGCGACATCGTGCTCGCCAAGCAAACCAGGGACTACACGCTCGCGGAGTTCGAGACTCGATTGCGCCGCGCGCGCGACGCCGAGCGCCAGTGCTCGTTGCTCGTCGCGGTCGGTCCCCGTGGACGAGGGGTCCCCCGCAAACTGGTCGGCGTGGCCGTGGCGCGCGCGCTGATGTTGACCGAGGAGCGCCTGCAACGCGGGTATCGCGGCTTTGTGAGCAGCCAGGCGAGCGCCACCGATGACACTCCCTGCTGGCGCGAGGGACTCGATCGATTGACGTTGATCTGGGACGAACCCAGTATTCGGCTCATCCGGGACCTGCTGGCGAATCCGGAGACGATGGCCCGCGTCGCCGCCCAACTGGACGGTTGGGCGACGTTGATCGACATCTGCGAGAGCGACTGGAGTCCGTCGGTGATCACCATGGAGTCTCCGTTCCCATTCGCCGCCGACGCGTACTTCGAAGCGGCGCGCCTCAAGGTGTCACGCCTGCGCTCGCCGACGGGAGCTGGCTACGAGTTCGAGCTGTCGCGCGACGCCAAGCGCCGCGGCGTTCTGCGATCGCTGCACGCGGAACCCGGAGCGGATGGCGGAGCACGCGTCGCCCTCGAGCCGGGACCGAAGTTCGATCTCATGGCGTTCGTCACGCTTGCGTTTCGCTTGCCGAAGCCCGAGGACTGGGTGCGGATTCGCTGCCGCGCGCACGACGCTCGTGCGGCCGTAGAAGTCTGAGTCCCAGAGCGCTCGCCTCTGAACGAAGCGCGAACGTCCCCAAGAACAGGAGCGCGGCCCGGAGGACTGCTGACGTCTGGCGCCGCCGCCTGAGCAGAAAGTGCGACCCCGAATGACTCCGGAACCGTCGCGAATCGATCACCTCGAATGCTCGGCCTGCGGCGCGACCGCGCCGTTTCGCCAGCTCCAACGCCTGTGCGCATGCGGTGCGCCGTGGCTCGTGCGCTACCGACTGGGGCCCGACGTCCCGCGACCGCCGCACGCCGGCCCCGGCGGCATGTGGCGCTACGCGGGCCTGCTCCCCCACCTCGGCGAGATCGTCACACTCGGCGAGGGGCAAACTCCGGTGCTCGCTGCCCCCCGTTTGGGGGCCGCGATCGGCGTACCGAAGATGTTCGTCAAAGACGAGTCGCGCAACCCCACGACCTCGTTCAAGGCGCGTGGCATCGCAGCGGCCGTCACCATGGCCAAGGCGCTCGGCGCCCGCCGGCTCGCGATCCCGACCGCCGGCAACGCCGGTGGCGCGCTCGCGGCGTACGGCGCGCGCGCGGGTCTCGAAGTCGACGTGTTCATGCCAGCCGACACGCCCGAGCCTTTCGCACTGGAGGCCGAGCAACACGGTGCACGCGTACATCGGGTTCGTGGGCTCATCAACGATTGCGGGGCGGAGGTCGCCAAGGGACTCGCCGATGGGCGTTGGTTCGACCTCTCCACCCTCAAGGAGCCGTACCGCATCGAGGGCAAGAAGACGATGGGCTATGAGATCGCGGAGCAGTTTCCCGAGCAGTTGCCGAACGTGATCCTGTATCCCACCGGCGGCGGCACGGGACTCGTGGGTATCGCGAAAGCCTTCGAAGAGCTGAGCGCCCTCGGCTGGCACTGCGGCCCGCGCCCACGGCTGGTCACCGTGCAAGTCGCGGGCTGCGCGCCGATCGTGCGTGCGTTCCAAGAAGGCGCCGAACGGGCACGCCCTTGGGAGCACGCGACCACGATGGCGTACGGCCTGCGCGTCCCCGCAGCGGTGGGTGATCGTCTGATGCTGCGTGCGGTACGCGAGAGTGGCGGCACCGGGATCGCGGTGGGCGAACTGGAGATGCTCGCCGGCATGCAGGCGCTCGGAACCCGCGAGGGTATTCCGTGCGGCCCCGAAACGGGAGCACTGGTGGCCGCCGCGGCGTCGCTCGCCAAGAGCGGTTGGATCACGCCCGAGGAAACCGTGCTCATGATCTCGACCGGCTCAGGCCACAAGTATCCCGACAGCCAAGCCGCGGCGAAGCAGGCGGCGCCGCTCGTCGGGTGATGGAGAGTCTTTCGGGGAACGCGATTGCGATACCCGAGAGGGGTGGCCGCCTTGGGCCGGGGGCCCTCCGCGATCCCCCGATCACTTGGGCGGGTTGCGGGTCTGCGGTTCACCAAGCGCACTCGCAACGGCGGCCGCTGACGTTTCGCGACCGGCCACTGGACCGACCGACGGGCCCGCCGGAGCGCCGGGGGTGGGAGCCGACCCCGGGGCATGCTCCGCAGCCGCCAAGTGGATGGCGATTCGCCAGACGTGGTAGGAAACTCGATGCAGCCAGCGCACGGCATCGAGCTGCGCCATGGCTCGGTCGAGGTGCAGCTCCGCTCTGCCCACGCTCTCGAGCACTTGCACGCGAAAGGGAGATCTCTCCGCCTTGAGTGCATCCCGCACTTGCCCAAGGCGTCCGACCGGAATCGGGGTGCCCGCGGTGAGCGACTGCACCAGATCTTGGATGGCATCCGCCGCTGCGCGCGCAACGGTCTTGAGCCGCGGTACTTCGATCACGGTCTCGAGCACGCGAGCTTGGCGGCATCGGCCGAGCAGTCGCTCGAGGTGGTCCATGGCGTGCAGACAAGAGAGCAGTCGCGCGAAGGCATCCGATTGCACGGGTCCGATCACGATACGGTCCGCGAAACGGCGCGCCTCGGCCAGGGCCTCGCCGATGGAGTCGAGATCGCGCGCTGGGCGGTCGTCGAGCTGACAAACCAAGGAAGTCATGAGCTCATGAGTGACATCGCGCACGGTGCCGCCGAGGGCGGTCGAGGCCGCCGACGCATCGCGAATGACCGCCGACTCCAAGCGCAGGGTGAGGGACGGGCCGCGTTCGGGAAACAGCCGGATCATCATGCGAGCGAACTGGCTGCTGAAGGGCAGCACGATCAAGACACCGAGGGTGTTGAAACCGGTGTGGAAGGCGACGAGTGCCAGCTGCGCGTGGCCCGCGACACCATGCTCGAAGCAGCGATCGACAACCTCGGTAAAAGGCGTCAGGAGCAGGAAGGCGCCGACGCCCGTCAGTAGGTTGTAAACCACGTGGGCGAAACCAGTCCGTCGGGCACGTGCGGAGCCGCCGATCGCGGCAATGGCGGCGGTCGACGTCGTGCCGATGTCCATGCCGATGACCATGGCCGCGGCCTGCGGGAAGGAGATCGCCCCGGCATGGAGAGCGGCGAGTGCGGCCGCCACGCCGGCACTCGACGATTGCGTCACCAGGGTGATACCGACTCCGATCAACACGAGCAACAAACGACCCAGAAGCGTGTCCGACGGAAAGTCGTCGGGCGTAACCGCCCCTTCGAAGGGCGCCATGGAGGCATTGAGCTGCCCGATGCCGATGAAGATCAGAGCAAAGCCGGCGAGCGCCCATCCCAGATGACGCAGACGCCCGCGGCCGAACAGTCGAAGCGCGACGCCGATCAGGAGCAGCGGTTGGACGACGGAGGCGAGATCGAGCTTGTAGCCGAGCAAAGCCACCAGCCAGCCCGTGACGGTCGTACCGATGTTGGCTCCGAACAAGATGCCGAGAGCTTGAGGGAACGTCATGAGACCGGCACTGACGAAGCCCACGGCAGCGACCGTCGTCGCGCTCGAGGACTGCAGAAGCGCAGTGGCGACGGCCCCCGTCGCGGCACCCGTGAGCGGGTTGCGGGTGAACCGAAAGATGAATCGGTGGAGTGCCTCGCCGGCGGCGGAACGCAGACCGTCCGTCAACGAGATCATCCCGAGGAGGAAGAGGCCCAGCCCTCCGAGTAATCCCAGCACCCAGCCACCTCACCGTCGGTCGACGTGAACAAAGTCCGCTCGTTCCGCGACCCGAGGCAAGCCCTGCCGCGCTTGCCTCGGGCTGCATGTGAGTGCGCTGGTTTGGGCCTGGAGACTTCAGGACTGGCCGTTGCCGCGCGGTACGACGGCAGAGCAATCCCTGTGTCACGAGACCCCACGCTCTTGCGCGAAGATCTCGAGCAACCCGGCCTGCAGCCGCGCCACAGCGCCAAGACGGCACTCCGCGGCTCCCCACCGCGCAGGCTCGTCTTCGATCATGCCCCCTTCATCGCGTCGCCACCGCTCGCAACGCGGTTTGCCACCGCACCATCGTGGTCCTTGGTTGGCGCTGAAACAAGACCCATCGGGCACCCCGCGGTTACTCATCCACCGACATCCGGAGCACTCTGCCGACCGTCGTACGCCCCGAGAAATCACTGATCCCCGACGAAAGGGTAGCCAGCCGACGTTGCGTGGTCGATAATTCGCGGCCGCGGCCCTGGGAATCCGGTTCACCCGAGTTGCGCTTCCGCGACTCTGCCGAGGACCGCCGCGATGACCGACCGAGGGGGGTGCTCTTGCGAAACGTCTTGCTCGCAGCGGGCGTGGTGCTTGGACTAGCGATCGGTGTCGGAATCTCACAGTTGCGCTCGCACGGGGTCGCACCGAATGAAAACCACAGCTCGGGTACGTCTCCCGCGAATTCTCCTGCTCTCTCCGTGCCATCCCCCGCGCCCGACACGCCCGCGGCCTCGGAAGGGGTAGCACCCTTGGACCCCTTGGACGGGGTCACAACCACGACCGACCTCGCTGGCCTCCTGGCAAGCTTCCCGGTGCCAACCTACGAGCGTGGCAACGGCGTGATCACCGGCACGGTGGCCGAGCACGACGGGACCCCGCTCGCTGGGGTTCAGGTGACCGCCGTCGTGTGGGGAACGATCCCGGGGGTCGACTACAAAGAGCCAGGTCAGACCGACCTGCGGAGCTACATCTTGCAGGAGATCGAGCAGTACCACTTCGATCGCGCGTTCCTCGTGAGTGCTTGGACCGACGCCGATGGACACTTCACCCTCGACGGCATCCGCGCCGACCGCGATTACCACCTGCGGGCCGATCGCGAGCACTGGATCTTCGACGCGTCATCCGCGCGGCACATCACCGCCGGGAAGACCGCGAGCATCCTCGCCATGCGGTCCGCCCCCGTCACCGTCGAAGTGCGACGCGATAGCGGTACGCCCGAGATGATCGGTTACGTCGTTCTGAGCGAGAAGCCCGGAGACCCGCAGGATGGTCAAGCCGGTCGCGTCTCGAGCTGGCCGTGGGACCATCGCAGCCCGACGCTCGACTTGCCTGTCGACTACCCCTACCTCCGCTTCATCGCTTTGGACAGAAGCACGAGCGACGTCGTCGAGGCGGGGCTCGTGCAAGGAGTCTCGGTGCGACTCACGCTGACCGTGACCGAAGCGTTGGCGATCCGCGGCACCGTTCAAGGCGCCGGCGCTGCCCCGGTGCATGTGAGTTGTGTGCGGCTGGACCCGGGACAGGGCGCCCTCGGCCTCGACGAACTGTATCGGCGCGGACCCCAGTACGATCGCAGCAGCGGCGGTCGCTTCGCCTTCATGGGCCTCGAAGCGGGGCGCTACCAGGTGTCCCTGCACGGTCAGCAAAGCGAACTGGTCGACTCGTGCGTCGTGGACCTGGCTTCCGCAGCGGTCGAGGTGGTCTTGGAAGCACCGCCTCTCGACTCGAGCCACCACCTGCTGATCGTGGCGCGAGGACCCGACGGCCAACCGGCAAAAGGGGTTCGGTTCGAAGGGCGTGCGCACTTTGCCGAGCCGGTGCCGCGCGGAGAGCGCTACTTCGGTCGCCTCGGCTCCGACTACGGCTACAGGGGCAGTCTACCCGCAACGACGACGGAGCCGGGCTCTTACCGGGTCGACACGCGACCGATCATCAACCCGCGCGAAGACTTTGACGACGACGCTCCGCTGGCAGCCCCGCCCACCATCGAACTCATGTGCACCTCGCCCGAGCATGGCGTGGCCCGGGTCCAAGTGGCACCGGGTTCCCGACAAGCCGAGGTGACCTTCATCGGACCAACGACCCTTTCCGTCGAGGTCACGGGAATCACCGATTGGGGACTTCGCAACCGACTGTCCGTAGGGACCGAGCAACGAAGCGCCGAACTGCCGATCGGCACTCGCGAACGAGTCTCGCTGGGCGCGGTAGCGCCCGGGCCGTGCGCGGTTACTTTGAGGCTGCAAGGGCGCACGCGCTACGGATCCCAACCCCTGGAACGCCTGGAGGTCGACGTGCGCCCGGGCGAGAACATCGTGCAGATCCCCTGCCCACCGCTCTACCGGATCACCTTGGAGATGCCAACGGAACGGGTCGGGCAGAGCGCTCGGCTCTCACGTCGGTCAACGGCTGACGAAGAGGACGAGGACTACTTCGAGCTCATGGGCACCGTCGGTGCGGACGGACGGCTCGTCTTCAGTCATGTCCCGGCCGGGTCGTACTCGTTGGACGAGATGGAGTTCGACGTGACCGGCAATGCGACGCTCGCCTACCGTGAGGCCCAGATCACGGGACTCGAAGTCGAGATCTGGGATCCGGCAGGAAAGCTCGCTTCCTGGGGCTTCCAGTCCGGAGATCACGTCATCGCGGTCAACGGCCAAGAGTTCGACTTCCAGAACCCCCAGCAGATGGACCGCGTGTTCAGGTCGTTGTTCAGGACGGGCAGCGTCGAGGTCAGCATCCTGCGCGGCGGCCGGCCGGTGACCCTGTCCGTCGTCAACGACAGCGCCACGGATTGGAGCGCGCTCGGCGGTGGACTGAACCCGGTGCGAGAAAGGTGAACCCATGAAATGGCTCGCCCCGATCATCTGCGTCTCGTTGGGCCTTGCCGCCGGGTACGCGCTTTCCGAGGCGGCCCTCGTCGACTCGTTTCCACGCCACACCGCGCGTCCGGTCGCCACCGCGCCCGAAGACCCCGTGCCGGTCGAGCCCGGCGGTGCTCGGCCCCAAGGTCCAACGCTCGTGGGTTCGGAAGTGACGTCCGAGGCTCGCAGCTCCGGCGCGAGCGGTGCCCAGGTCGCGCTCACTGACCTTCCCGGGCGACTCGAGCGCGCACTCGCCGAGCTACCGACCCGAGCGGTCGGCGAGATCGCTGGCGTCATCCGAGTGCAGGCACTGGATGAAGCCGAACAACCGGTTGCAGGAGTCGAAGTCGCACTGCGTCCCGTGGGGCTACCGAACGGTGTCGAACCGATCGACCTCGTGCAGAACGACCTGGAAGAGTACGTTCGGCGCAGGGTCGACGAGCAGCGCTATCTCTCCGCAATTCGGCGCTCCGGAGCGACGGATGCGAATGGGACCCTGGAGTTCGGCGACGTCGTCTCGGGGTGTTATCGCGTGGAGCCAGGCGGCGACGGGTTCCAGTTCCAGGTCGACGTCGAGGGCCAGAACAACTCGGTCGTCGTCCCCGGGAATTCGGTGACGATTCGGGTTTCGCCCGCGTCCACCCTACCTGTGCTCGTACTGCTCCCCGATGGTACCCCGGCGCTCAACGCGACCATCGAGGTCCGTGACACGACTGGATCACAGCGGCGATTGGCATGGAGCCAAGGCCAACCCAACCTGCGCTTGCAACCGGGACGCTATCAAGTGAGTGCAGAGCTCAACGAGCTGTTCGAGGCCGAGCCTCAGGAGGTCGTGGTCTCGTCGACCGAACCGACGCCGCGGTTGCTCATCCGATTGCAGCCAAGTCGTCGCCTGTTGATCGAGGTCGTCGCGGATGGTGTGGTCGATGGGGTACCGGTAGCGCTCTTCTGGCGAGAGGCAGACGGGGAGGTGGACACGAATCTGCTCGCCGCGGACTCCTACGAACAGCAACTGTCCTTCAAACAGGGCAAGGTACAGCATTCAGTCCCAGACCTGGTTCCCGGCCCCTACTGGGTAGGTGCATCCTACCACGAAGAGAGAGTCGACGTCGCTACCCGCATCGAGCTCGGGACGGAAGCGCAAACGGTTCACCTCACCTTGCCGCCGCTTGGCTCCCAGGAGCAACTGCGCTTCGTCGTCTTGGCCGCCGACGGCACCAGGCCCGAGGACGTGATGATTCAGCTACTGGTCGGCGAACAGAATCTGCACGGTGGGGTCCGTCAATTCCGCGAGGCCGACGGGACCATCGTTCTGCTTCCCGGCCCTGAGGTGGCGCGCCAACGAGCGTCCCAGGACGGCAAGCTGCGAGCGCGGGTGGTGGTCAGCGACTTGGGGAGCCGAACGGTCCCCGTGGAAGTCGGCGAGACTGTGGTTCGCTTCGCGGCCGCCGGTCGACTCGAGGTCGAGGTCCTGGGCGCAACCCGCGATGGCTGGGACTCGATCTACCTCACACTGCGACCCGTCGGCGACTCCGAACCCCAGGGCGGCACATCTTTCTCGCGGTCCAGCGAGCCGAGCGACACGAACCCCAAGTTCACGGCGACCGCCGAGGCGGGTGAGTACTGGCTCGAAGGCCAGCTCTCCGAAGTCATCTCTCTGCCTCGGGAACGGGTTCGGCTGGCGCCGGGCAGCCAGACCATGACGGTGCAGCTGCCCGCGACCCACCGACTGGTGGTCGAGATTCCGGAGGGAACGGAGTCGGGCAGCACGGTGCTGATGTCCACTCGCCACCAGGTGAGTGGCCTGAGCCCAACGCACGTCGACGGACGAGCCGCGACCTTCGACGGGGTGCCGGCCGGCGACTACTACCTGATGGTCGGCGAGCAGTTCATGCGGCTGCGCGTGACGGGCGCCCAGCAAACCCCGTTCGTGGCTCTGCGTTTGAATGCGCTCGAGGTCGCCATGGACGAGGAACTCACCGAGCTGCACGGCCTGCGCAGCGGCGATCTCATCGTTGCGGTTGCTGGCAAGTCCTTCGAAGGTGCCGAGGAAGTCCAGCTCGCGTTCGCCAGTTTCACGGACGGAGAGGGCTTCGAGCTGGAAGTCTTGCGGGCCGGGCAACGCGTGCCCATTGCGCTGGACCCGGAGCAGAGCCAAGACCTCGAGCGCCACTTCAACTTCGGTCGGGTGACGCTCCTGCCTGCTCAGCAGTGAGGCTCTGACGCGGCCAGTGCTCCCGGCCGCGAAGTGCCACCCGCCTCGCGAAGGTGAATCGAGCCCCGACGAACTCGACGCAAGCGCGGTGGTCGGAACTACGCAGCCATCGATAGACCCGTCTCTCTCGCTACCCTTCTCCCAGGCCATTGATGCTTTGCTGCGCCCGTTGGCCTACATCTCCTTCTGGATCGAGCTCCAACGCCTTGGCAAAACACGCACGCGCGCGGCGCAGGGCGAGAGGGTCCTGAGCCGCGAGGCGCTGGTAGACCTTGCCGAGAAGCAGGTAGAGCCGCGGCGCCCGTGGATACCGCGCGATCGCCTGTCGGAGTTCCTCGACGAGTGCAGTGGGAGGCGGTCCATCGAGAAGCGCGACCTGGGCGCCCAATGCGGCCAGCTCATCGATGAACACCGCTTCCGGTCGACTTCGAAAGACCGCTAGCGCGCGCAACTCCTCGAAACGCCCGCGCGCGTGGAGGTGCTCATAGACCTCGTAGCGCAAGTAGTGGTTCGCCGGCGCTCGCTCGAAGGCCGTGAGTAGTTCGGACGTGGCCCCAGCATCGATCCAGCTCAGGAGCTGCGGTTCGTCGAGTTCACGCAGTCGTTGGGCCAGGGTTTGTGGGTCGACCCCGAGCAGGATTCGGCGCCCCTCGGCGGCGCTTCCCGCTTCTTGGATCGGACGCCAGTAGCCCTTCTCGTCGAACAGCGTGCTACTGACCATCGCCACCGGGGAGAGCGCGTACGCGAAGCAGTGATCCGAAACATGGATCGCACGCCAAGCGAACCGGCAACTCGGTCGCGCGTCCACCCACTCCGCGCCCTCACGGATCATGGCTGACGCCAAGAGCGCCGCGCACAGCGATACGCCGCCGGCATCGAAGAACGAGGCGAACCGAATCGACTCCGTGAGCAGCCGATCGACACTGCTCATGTCCTCCGGAAGCGGGAGCCCGAGTCGCTCGCGACTCGCGGTTTGTGCGGCCGCCACGAACGCAGCCACGGTCGCCCCGTCGCGGAACAAGTCGTCTGGCCCCTTGCCGATGGCCTGAAGCGCAGCGGCGGCCACGTCGTTCAGTGCCTCTGGCGCGAACGGCATGACTGCCGGGCCGCGTTCGAGAAGCACCGGCAGCGGTCCTTCGTAGAATGCGGTCCCGCCGCTAGCGCCGTCGGTAGCCAGTCGATCGGTCCCACCGAAGAGTAGCGCGCCCTCGCGAATCTCCACGCCGAAGAATGCGGGGCCACTGATGAGCAAGCGTGCAGACCCGTCTCGGAGGAGCACGTAGATCCCCGTCGCTCCGCCGGCGGGCGCCCCGGTCACGACCCAGCCTTCGTCGGCGGGGCCGACGTGATCCAAACGCCACTCCCCGAGCGATCGCGTCGTCCTCGCGGCCCGGTCGAACACCACGAGTTCGTGGGGTTCGTACCACTCGTAGGTCTCGTTGACCCGAATGGGGCGCTGCGTCAGCAGTAGATCTGTGCCGCCGGAGGAGGGCTCGATGCCGTCGATGACGTGAGTCGACGTCGACCAGATCTCTTCCTCGACTCCGTCCGCTGCCCGCATCAGCAACCGATCCGGACCACGCGCGGGCGCTCCCTGAAAGACGTCGTCCGACTGCGGCGGCTCGCGTCGCCCGACGAGCAACTGCTCTTCGCCGACCGCGGCCACCGACATCGCGATGAAGTCGGGCCAGCGAAACGAGTCACCTTCGAGCACGGCGAGACGTCCACCTCGCCCACGGTAGTACAGGGAGTTCCCGCCGCGCAGGATCTCGCGACGGCCGATGTCCCAGTCCGAGTCGAACATCAGCGTCGACCCGCCGGCGGCGTCCAAGGCGCCGATGCGACCGCGGCCGTAAGCCGCAATGCGACCATCGTCGAGACGGAAACCACCGACGGCGACGACACCGGGAATCACCCCCACGAAGCGACAGGACCCGAGCAAGGCCTGCACCTCAGGGGTGGGCGACTCTCGCGTTGCGATCGGCGCAGGCACGGGAAAGGCATCCAGGTCACCGGCGCGCGAGATCTCGAAACTCGCGAGGAGCTGCTCGAAGAACCGCGCGCGGCTGTCCCAGCCACCGTAGTTGACGAGCCGCAAATCGAGGGTCGTGTCCCCAGACAACGGGATGGAGAATAGCCGGAAGGTCGTCTCGACGCCGTCCGCTCCCCGAACCTCGGCTCGCAACAGGTGGCTCTCGATGCCCGCAACGGGAACAACCTTGCGCTCGACCTCGGTGATCGTCGGGAACTCCGCGCGGAGCACCTCGAGGGTAGCTTCGATGTCTTCCGCCGGTGGGTTCTTGCTGGTGAACATGTGGAGCGCC
Source organism: Planctomycetota bacterium (assembly GCA_050246115.1). Lineage (GTDB taxonomy): Bacteria > Planctomycetota > UBA8108 > UBA1146 > JAJFFE01 > JBFWWP01. The sequence goes on along the minus strand of JBFWWP010000036.1, from coordinate 35,784 downwards.
AAGTGCCTCTCCGTGCTGGCCAAACTCAGCCACGCTCCCTCGATCTCGACGTCGGTCCAGACGCTCGTCTCGAGTTCGAACGACACTTGATCCCCGGCGATGTCGACGACTCGTCGCACTGGCACGGCCGATCGGCCCCAATCGGTATCCGGGCCCGGGAACGCGAGGTCACTGGTGAAGTCGTCGTACGCCGCTGCCAGTCGCTTGGCATAGCGCTTGGGCGTGAAAATGCTGATCAGGAGCGTGAGCCCGCTGCGCGATGACGCCGAGAAGACGTACGTGAAGCGGGTGCCCCCGTCGGTTGCGTCCATGCGCTTGGTGCCTCGCAGCACGCCGTCGCTTTCGGAAACGCTGACATCGAGCGGGGCGGGCTCGGCGGTCAGTTTGGCAACGGCGGCGGCCCACTCGTCGAGGAGCACCGTGACATCTTCGGAGGTGTCGAGCAGAAGCTCTCGTTCCACGACGACCGCCACGTCCTCGGCGCGCTGGAACCGCCATTCGTTCTCGGTCTCGACGGGGATCGGTTTCCAATCGTCGGCGATACGAACTCGAGCTCCACGCAGACCCACCTCGTACTCGCCGGCACCGAGCGGAGCCGTGATCCAACCCAAGACGAACCCGGCCAGCAGCCAACGCTGTCGCATGCGCATTTCCTCCGTCGACCTACTTCTTCGTATCACCGCGGCATTGTCACGGAGGAACACGATCCGAATCAACAGCGTGTCGGCCGGACCCAGGTTGCCCGTACCCCAGCGGGCGGGCATACTGGCCCAAGCCGTGCCTGGGCTACGGATTCCCGGGCTCGCCGGGGCTGGCCGGCAAGGCGCCTCAGCTCGCAGCATGCAACGAAAGGGGTCGGACGTGCGAAGACTCGAGCCGTCGTTGATGATCCGCCACCTCGCCGCCGGGTTCGCGTTCGCCCTGGGCCTCACGCTTCTCGTGATCGCTGCAGACTTCCCGAAGCTCGCGCCCTACCCGGCGATCCGCTGGCAGGCCGAGGTGCCCGAAGTCCTGATTGCCGGCGGCTGGTGGAACCTCGTCGCCATCGACGGTCACGGGATCCCAGACATCGTCGCGTTCGCGAAAGACAAGTACGACGATCGTTGGCAGAAGCGAATCGACGAAGACTTGGTGCAAGTGCTCTCGGAGATGGGGAACCCGCCTGGTGACTCCGTCACGCTTCGCGTCCGCAGTCCGAAGGACGGAGAAGAGCGGACGTTCGACGACCAGCCGATGACCGCCGAGAATCGTCAAGCGATCATGAAGTTCAAGGCCCAAGGTTCGCCCGCCGAGTCCGCCGCGAAACTGAGCACCGATGACATGCTGGGCGCGCTCGATGACTTCGCGCGCGCGCTCGACGAACGTTGGTCCTACCGACACGCCGTGAAGGCCGACTACGAAGGCGAGTTCGACGCCCTGCGCAGCAAAGTTCGCGCGGGTATGTCCGGCATCGCGTTTGGCATCGAACTGCAGCGGATCATCGCACTGGGCATCGACGGCCATGCGGGGGTCGACGGCTTCCGGTTGCCGGACGGAGGTTGCCTCCCGTTCTTGATCGAGCCTGTCGGCAAGCGCTTCGTCGCTTTCAAGCCGGACCGCTCCGGATTCCTGCACGAGGGATTTCCGTTCGTAGCGACGATCGACGGAACGAGCTTGTCGGTCTGGTGCGACGTCGCGTCAGCGCTCGTTCCCAAAGGGTCGCCCCAGTATCAACGGCGACACGCGCTGCGACTCCTGCGCGAGTTCGATTACTTTCGAGAATTGCTGCAGCTACCGAAGTCGCCGACGGTCTCGGTAAAGCTCCTCGGCGGCGACTTGAAGACGACGCGGGTCGTCGAGCTGCCCGTCTCGCCGCGTGCCGCCGCGTATGGCGTGCATCCTGCGACACCATCCAAGATCCTCGAGGGCGGAATCGGTTACCTCCGACTGGCCACGATGGAGTCGACCGCGTCGACGCGCGAGATCCAGGAGTGGATGCCGAAGTTTCGCGACACTTCGGGCCTGATCGTGGACGTGCGGGACAACGGCGGCGGTGACCGCGACGCGCTTCTGCTGCTCTACTCGTACCTGGTGGACCCGACCGCTCCACCTCGCGTGTTCACGGCCGCCGCATACCGGCTGCACTCCGCGCATCCGAAGGATCACCTGAGTGCGCGCTTCATGGTGCCCGCCGACTCCGAAGGGTTGACGCCCGCACACCGGCAAGCGATCGCCACCTTCGACGCGAGTTTCAAGCCCAAGTGGAACCGTGACCTCAGCGGGTTACGCGACGCCCTGAAGACCGACTTCAGCCCTCGCCACTACATGATCCTCGAGCGCATCGAAGCGGCGAAGATCCAACACTACGACAAACCCGTGGTCGTGCTGATGAACGCCGGCTGCTTCAGTGCCACGGACATCTTTCTCGCCGGCATCGAGACCCTGCCCAACGTAGTGCTCATGGGGACCCCGAGCGGCGGAGGTAGCGCGCGAGTCCAAGCGGTGCGACTCGGCAAGACTCCGTTCACCCTGCGAATCGGCTCGATGGTCTCGTTCCAGGCGAACGGCCGCCTGTTCGACGGCTATGGAGTCACTCCGGACGTCGTGGTCGAGCCGGTCCCCGAGTACTTCATCGGCGGACGCGACAACGTCCTCGAGGCGGCGGTCGAGCGGATCAAGAGCCAGGGCCAGTAGCAGGCAGCCCAGTAGCAGGCAGCCCAGTAGCAGGTAGCCCAGTAGCAGGTAGCATCGAGCGGACCCGCGTTCACCCGAGACCTGGGTGGAGACGAACGACTCGAACGGGTCTGGCGGCGAGCCTAGCCCATGGTCTTAGGAGTCGCCCAAGAATCAACTTCGGCATCTTGCCGTCGATTTGGGTCAGATTTGGCCGATCCGGAAAGCTCGAAACCGGAGGCGTAGCCTTAGTTCCGGTGAGGATTTCGAGGTTTTCGGATCGGTCGAAGATGGCCCGAAGCGACGAGCAGGAGGGTGAAGTTATTCTTGGGCGACTCCTTAGTCTATGGTCTAGTTCGAGCAATCCAGCTCGTCTGCCGTCGGATCCGGGCCGACGGTGACGTCGGACGGGGCGGGCAACGCCGGGCTGGCTGCGAACAAGCGCGCGAGCGCCGCGATGGGATCGCTGATGTCGATCACCCCGTCGTCGTTCGCATCGACGGCGTCCATGCACGCGGGCGCGCCGGCACCTTGGAACAGAAGGTCCAAGGTCCGCGTGACGTCGGCCAGGTCGAACGATCCATCCTGGTTGGCGTCACCACGACGGAAGTAGGGCCGCAGCGTGGGTCGGTCGAACGGCGGGAGCGCTTGCTCGACCCGAGTGTCCGTGAGCGCCTGCTCCAAGAAGATGCGCAGGTTGTTGCGCTGCTGCGGACCGAGTCCCAACGGGTTGATGAGCGGATCCTGATTGACGAAGAACTCCCCGCCCTGGTTGTAGAAGTCGATCACGTCGGCCAGCGTGGCCTTGCCACCGTTGTGGAAGTACGGCGCGCGGAGCTTCACGTTACGCAGGGTTGGGGTGCGAAAGCGGCCGGCGTCCGCGGGGTTGCCGGTGATCGCCTGGCGACCGCTGTCGTCGGCGATGGGGCGCACGCCGATGTTGTGAAAGACGTTGTCCGAGAAGTTCCCGCCGCCGTGGCACGGCAGACAGTTGCCCACGAACACCTGAAAGCCCTGGTTCTGCTGTGGAGTCAGGGCGCCGGGAACGCCGGCCGCAAACTGATCGTACGGGGTCTGGTTCGGGATCAGGGTGCGCTCGTAGGAGGCGATGGCGAAGGCGATCCGGCGCGCGTTGATCGTGGGCGTGCCGAAGGCGGCGTTGAAGAGAGCGGGGTAGTCCGGGAACTGCGCCAGCGCCTGTTCGATGTCGGGCGTCAGTTCGAGCGCTAGCGCCATGGGCGTGACGGACTGCAGTCGCGTCCGTACCTCGTCCCAGGTACGTCCGTCGTGCCCCATCTCGGTGGTGGACAAGATCGGCCCCAGACTCTGGCTTTCGAGCGCGCCGCCAGCGGGAATCACGACGGTACCGGTTTCCGGATCGACGAAGCTGCCGGTGGCGCGCCCGTCCCAGAACAGGAGCGGCGTGAAGGCCGCTGAGATCGAACTCGGAGTCTTGCGGCCGGTGACCTGACGACGGTGCTCGAACACCGGGTCGTTGACGAAGGCGCCGGTGGCGTCCTGGTGCACGATGCCGAGGGATCCGATCACGTCGTCCGCGGTCCCCACGACGCCGTCGATTCCCGGGTGGATGGACTCGGGCATGGCGCTGCGCGGGTCAGACCCCCCGAACTCCGGCATGTGACAGCTTCCACAAGCGACGCTGCTGTCGGAGGAGAGTTGCTCATCCCAGAAGAGGATCTTGCCGAGAATCGCCTTCTGCGGGGTCAACGGATTCGGCGGCGGCACGTTGAGGGGTGGCAACGGTGGCGGGGGCGGGGGGCCGGGTTGCGCCGAGGCCGAAGCCGCACCCACGAGCACGAACAGGACGGCGCCAACGAAGCTGCCCAAGGTCCCAACCCAAGACGAAGTCTTCTCGCTCATCACCCTTCTTCCCCTCTCCGTCACACCGGGTCTTGGCCTCGCAGGGCAAAGCCCCCAAGTCTCGACCCCGTCCCGTTGACTCCCCGTGCGGCCTGGCGCTGACGGCCGTCTCCCGACCGCCAGAACGGGCAGGTCGGCCGGGCCCGGCCGGTCGCAGCGGAGTCCGCTCTTCTGTGGATGACTGCGGACCGCGTTCGCCGGTACACTCACTTTCTGCGTGAGGCAGGTTCCCTGCCGTCCGTTGGGAAGAGGTACGCTTGGGCGCTCGGATGGAAATGGGCTCGGCCGGAGACCAGGCGCTTCTCGCGGAAGCCCTCGCCGGCAACCACGACGCCTTGGCGGATCTCTTTTGGCACTTTCGAGACCGTCTCCTCGCCATGGTCCGGCTTCGACTCGACCGGCGGGTCGCCTCGCGCATCGACCCCGCCGATGTCCTCCAGGAGACTTTCCTCGAGGTCCAGCGACGTTTCCCCGACTATGCCGCCGACCCTGCACGGATGCCGTTCTTCCTGTGGCTCCACACTTTGGCCGGACAACACCTGCTGCAGCTTCACCGCAAACACCTCGGCGCCCAGTGTCGGGACGCCAGCTTGGAGATCTCCATCCACGGCGGCGCGACCCTGGCGGCGAGTTCGGTTGGACTGGCCGCCGAACTAGCCGCCAGCATCACGTCGCCCAGCCAGGCCGCCATGCGGGAGGAGCGCAGGGAGCGCTTTCAGGCCGCGCTCAACGCACTGGCGCCGATGGACCTGGAGATCCTTGCCCTGCGCCACTTCGAGGAGTTCACGAACGACGAAGTCGCCGAGCGCCTCGGGCTCACGAAGGCAGCCGCGAGCAATCGTTACGTCCGGGCGCTCCGACGGTTGAAAGAGCAGCTCGGAAGTCGGGAGGCGCTGCCATGACAACCGAGGACGCGGCGTCGTCGGACCACGACCGCCACCCCGTAGAGGTGCTGGCCGAGGAGTTCGCCGAACGACTGCGCCGCGGCGAACCCGCCCACCTCGAGGACTACTGTGCTCGCTACCCGGAGCTGGCACCGGAGATTCGCGAGCTGTTCCCGCTGCTCGTGGCGATGGAGCGCGTCAAGAGCGACACCGCCGCGGCTGCGAGCGACCTGCCGCAGGAGCTCCCGTTCGACCACATCGGGGAGTACCGCTTGCTTCGCGAGATCGGTCGCGGTGGCATGGGCATCGTGTTCGAAGCGGTCCAGGAGACCCTGGATCGGCGTGTCGCGCTCAAGATCTTGCCGGGTCAGGCGCTGCTGTCACCACGCCGACGAGAACGGTTCCTGCGTGAGGCCCGCGCGACCGCTCGCCTGCACCACACGAACATCGTGCCGGTGTTCGATGTTGGGGTCGAAGGGGACTACTCTTACTACGTCATGCAGTTCATCGATGGCCGCGGCCTCGATGCGGTGGTGCGCGAACTCGTGCGCGCGCCGAACGCAGCCCCCCTCACGGGAACCCCGGCTCCTCGATTCGGACCCGAGTATTGGCGCAAGGTAGCGACCATCGGCCAGCAGATCGCTGAGGCGCTCGCCTACGCCCACGACCACGGTACCCTGCACCGCGACATCAAGCCCAGCAACGTACTCCTCGACACGAGCGGCACCGCCTGGATCGCCGACTTCGGCCTGGCCAAGGTTGCGCTGGGAGCCGATTCGGCGTCGTCCGGGATCGCGAGTCATGAAGACCTCACGCTGTCGGGAGATGTCCTCGGAACCCTGCGCTACATGGCGCCCGAGCAGCGCGACGGCCGACCCGCTCCCGCGAGTGACATCTACGGGTTGGGCCTGACCCTGTACGAACTGCTCACGCTCGAGCCGGCCTTCGGCTCGACGCGCGAACTGCTGCTCGGCAGTGAGCGCGCCGCGCCTGCACCCGGGCGCGTCAACCCGCAGGTCCCGCGCGACCTCGACACGATCGTCGCCACCGCTTGCGCAAGCCGCGCGGAGGATCGCTACTCGAGCGCACGTGCACTTGCAGAAGACCTGCTGCGCTTCTTGGAGGAACGACCGATCCTGGCCCATCCGACGGGTCGGGGAGAGCGGCTGTGGCGCTGGTGTCGGCGCAATCCCGCGCTGGCAACGACGAGCGCCGCTGCGGTTTCCGCATTGCTGCTCGCAGCGATCATCGGCTGGGTCGGATACGCAAGCACCCAGGACGCGTTCGTGAAGGAGTCGGCTGCGCGAAGAGAGGCCGACGAGAACGTCCACGAGTCGCTCGCAGCCTTCGAGAAGATCTTCGAGGCGCTCGCCCCGACCCACGGCTGGAACGCGCCGGAGTCGCGACGACGAGCCGGCGGCGGTCCGAATCTCCATCTCGGACCGCGGGATCCCGTGCGCCGGCGGCGGACAAACGAACCCGTCGAAGGCGCTCCGACCCGATCGGGGGCGAACCCCATCGTTCCGCGCGAGGAAGAGGCACGCGCCTCCCGCGACGCCGAAGTCATGGGAGCGATCCTCGCCTTCTATGACTCGTTCGCAGCCCGCAATGCAACGAGTCCACGCTTGCAAGAGGAAGCCGCCCATGCGTACCGGCGCGTCGCGGCAATCCACGAACGTCTGGCGCAGACCACTGAGGCGCGAGTCGCAAGGGCACGCGCTATCGAGTTGTTCGCCGGCCTCGTCGCCAAGCATCCGGAGCAAGCGAGCTACGTCGAAGGTTGGTACGCGAGCAAGGTCGAGTCGGCTCGCTTCGGGGACGAGTCGCTCGATCCTCTGAGGCTCATCGAGTTGCGACAAGAACTCGCGCAGGCGAGGAGGTCACTGGATCGAGCTACCGGCGACCGGCTCCGCGAACTCGAAGCCCAGGTCTTGGTGGATTGCGGCCAACGCTACGCGATCGCCGACGACGAGACCGCCGCCAGTGGCTGCTTCGAGGAGGCTCAGCACCTCCTCGCGAGCGCCGGTCCGGATGCCGGAGTGCGACCCGCAATGCGCATCGAAGTGGCCATCGACTACGCTCGCACCCTGAGCGACCTGGGACAACCTGCGCGCGCACTCGAGGTCGTCCTCGCAGCCCGCCGCGACCTGCGCGGCATCGTACCGCCCCCACCCAGCGGTCTCGCCGCCGAACTCGACCGTGTCGAGATCGACGCCTTGGAGAGTCTGGATCGCTTCGACGAAGCCGCCGAGATTCGTCGGCGGCGGCGCGCACACCCGCCTCGCCCGGGGGACACGCCCCGGTGAGAGCCCGCCCCGGCGAGTACGTAAAGTCGGGATCTCCCGCCACATCGTCTCGGGGGTAGAGGCGGACCGGAGGGCGACTTGGCGGTGGTGCGCGCGGTGCGGTTTGGGTATGGTGGTGCGGTGGTTCGCGCAAGGGCGGATGCGGACAGGCTGTCCGCGCTCCCAGGGCGCGCCGGGGCATTTGACTAGTCGGGGCTCAGAGGATGCGCCACGACGCTGAATGGGGCGGGGTCTGGGACGGGCGGGGTACGGGTTTGTCGACCCCAGGAACGGGCCCTCGCTTACGCCATGCACCCGCGCGTCCGTCGGTCATGGCGTGTCCTGCGGCGCTGCCAGCCGCGCCAGCCAAGAGTGGTTCCCGGCCCTCACCCGCGCGAACAGCTCACGGATCGGCCGTGTCTCGACGTCTTCCGCCCGGAGAGGACCCGCTTCGGCCACGACCTTGTCGTACCCCTCCACCGACGCCCCTCACTTCGAGCCTCGCTTCGCGCACCCGTCACGCCATGACACAATAGCAGACACAACTGGCCGAATCGACCCAGGTCACCGCGGCCCACGCCGTCCTCTCCGTACTCGTACTCGTACTCGTACTCGTACCCGGCTGCACACTGGCACTCCTCGTTCGTGTACGAAGTACGTGCACCGCTCACGACGTGTACGAGTACGGATTCAAGTAGCCGAACCGCGTCTGGATTGAACCGCCCCGGGTTCGCCGGCACCGGAGTACGTCTGAGCCGCGGCGCGGCGTCACTCACTCAGGAGCTGAGCGCAACCCGAAGCAAGCGCGGTGCGCGCTTGCTTCGGGTCAGACTGGAACTACAGAGCCTAGATCGGCGGGATGTGTTGGATCAAGAAGTCCTGCCACGCGGAGTCGCTGATCGTGAAGTCTTCACGCGGTACAGCGGAGAAGGTGCCGAACCCGCACGACGGTGGATTCGGATCGACGATTCCCGAGTTCGGGAACTCCAGCGGGAACACCGCGCCAAAGGCGTGCCAGTGCGGCGGTGTACAAACGTCCGCGGGGTTGTTCGTGAGCCGAAACTGGTAGATCGGATAGTGCGCTCCGCCGAGCAGCAGGCACGGCACCGTCACCATCGCTTCGCCGGTCATGGGATCGACGCTGGTCGGTAGATCGGTGTAGAGATCGCTGGGCTGCACTTCGACGGTCACCGTCTTCGTCTCCGACGGCTGGCCGTCGCGCACGACCCGGTAGGTAAAAGTGACTTGCGTCACGGTGGTGAGCGGGGCAATGGCGAAGCTGCCGTCGGGCGCCCATGTGAACAGGTCCGGGTGCAAAGAAGGCGCGGTCACGAGTTCGTAGGTGTCAGTCGGTAGGGTACCGTCGTTCGCCGCCGTACAGAGCTCGGACTCGATCCCGGGCGGGACTCCGAAGGCGTCGTCCTCGACGATGATCTCGCCGTCCTCTTGAATGCGAACTTGGTACGAAGCCACGGAGTAGGCTTCCCCCATGGCGAGCCCGGACGGCCCCAGCGCCCGAGTCGCGTGGATGTAGAGGACTTGGCCGAGGCCCTGCCCCGGTCCGACTCGACAAGCAGACCACTCGATCAGGACCTCAGCGCCGGGGTTCTTGGCGGCGATCTGCTCGACCAGGGTCGAAAGTTTGGTGTCGGTGAGGACCTCGCGCACCCACGGCATGTTGCGAGCGATGTTCAGTTCCGGCCCAGCACTCAGAATGTGCTCGGGAATCAGGTCGCCGCCCTTGAAGACACGCACGTCGGGCCCAACGCCGGCGAGACGATCGACCCGGTTGCCGACGGCATCCATGAGCTCGTCGCCATACTTACAATGCACCCGCACACTCACGTTGCGCGGCAACCGGAACACGTTGCCGGTGACCTCCCCGTGCCCGGCCAAGACCCCGCGCGTTGCAGTGCTCGACACCCCTTGGGAAGTCGCTTGCGCCGCAGCTCGCGCCTCGAGCTGGGACACCGTTCGCACGGTGTATCCGGTCAGGCCGCGCGCCGCCGAAGACACCTGGAACGCAGTGCCGACCACCTTCAGTCCGCCGGCGATGCCCTTCACCACTCGTTCCTTGCCCGAGAGTTCGCGATAGTTGCCAGTATGGACCAGGGTGACCAGGTCGTTTCCAGACCCGGCCTCGTAGACCTCGGTACCGCCGAAGGCATCGGAGATCAGAGTTGCCGTGGTGAGCAACGCGACCATGCCCATACCGTTGCCGTCGTCGACGTAGAGCTCGGCGACCTTCTCGATGTAGGCCGCCTCGTTGTTGTAGGAGTGAGCGGCCCAGCTGTCCTCGGTCAGCGAACTCCAGAAGCCGCCAAACCACTCGCCGACCGTGATTCCCGGAGTGTACGCATCGGGCGAGCGCAGTCCCGACACGGTCGACGCCATGGACGAAGCCGAAGCCATCAGGGGGCTGTTTCCGGCCAGCGTGTAGGGGTTCCCGTGCGACCCCATGTCGGGGTCCGCGCCCCGCTGCAGGAACCGTCCCGCGAGCGGATCGTAGTGACGGCCGTCGCCGTAGTAGAGCCCGAGCTCATCGTCATAGCGGTAGCCTCGGAACAGAACCTCGTTCTGGATGGAGAGCAACCGAGTCGGCTCGCCGAAGTCGCCGTACACGACGCGCTCGACGACCCCCTGATTGTCATCGGTCACGGCGACCACATCGCCGCGGGCATTCTCGTGCAGGTAGTACTGGCCCGCGCCCGCCGGGTGCAGCGAGGTGCGCACCATCTGAACCGGCGTGCGCTCGTGGTCTCCGTAGACGTAGCTCACCTCGAGCCCTTGCGGGCCGATCTCCTCGACCAAACGTCCTTCACCGTCGTAGGTGTACGCCACGTCGCGGCGCACCGAACCGGGCTGGTTCGGGTCGTAGACCTTGCGGCGTACTCTTTGGCCTGCGGCCTCGTACTGGTACTCGCCCAACAGGGCCCCGTCGCTCGCCCGCCGCGCGGCAATCAGCCGATTCTGGTAGTCATAGGTGTAGTTTCTCGCGCCGTCGCCGAGGAGATTGCCGTTTGCATCGTAGATCCGTGGAGAGGGCCCCACGCCGGTGTAAGCGTTGGTGGTGTTCGTCATGTACGACACCGTGCTCGCGCCCGTCGATGTGCGCACTTCGTCGACCTCGCGGCGATTTCCGACGCCATCCCAGCGGTACTCCGCCTGCAACAAGTCTCGGACGAGGCCCGCCGCACCGAGGTCGTACTCGACCCGATCGAGGCGGTAGGAGGAGTCGTACTGGTATCGATCGGAGCGGCCGGCATCGTCCCACCGGCGCTCCTCGGTCATGTGATGCTCCCGATCGTAGCGGTAGGTCCGCCACACCACTTCTCCGCCTGAACCGTCCAAGTGTCGCAACTGCTGCACTCGCGCAAACTCGTCGTATCCCGACGCCAGCGTACCGGCGATGTTCTTGTAGGTCAGCGAGGTTCCGTTGCCGTGCTCACGCTGGAGCGGGCGCTCCACGCCCGGACCGAGCCACTCGTACGTCATCAGCGTCGCCCCGCCCTCCGTGATCGCGAGCGTCCGGTCGAGCTCATCGTGCGTGAGCCACACGTCACGCCCTCCCGAGTAGCGACAACCGACAACCTTGCCGTCTCCCGACCAGGTGGTTGCCAGCGTGCGCGAGTCGATTGCGGTCTCCACGGGGCGTCCGAGCGAGTCCCAAACGTGAGTGACCCCGTGCGTGGTCGACGGGCTGCCGTTGTCGTCGGTGGAACGGACGAGCCGGCCGAGTCCGTCGTAGCCAAAGCTCAACTCCGTGGTTCCGCCGACGCCGGCTCCCCGAACGACACTCTCGAAGATCGGCCGGTTCAGCACATCGTAGTCGGTGGTAATGGCGGAGCCGTTGGGATCGACTCGCGCAACGAGATTGTCGTCACGATCGTATGCACACGAGTAAACGGTGCCATCGGCGCGAGTGACTTCGCGCAGGCGGTCGAGCGCATCGTAGTTCCATTGGGACTGATTCCCGTTGTCGTCGGTGAAGCCCGTCAAACGCGCGTTACGGTCGTAGTCGAACGACTCGGTGATGCGTCCATCGGTGTTGAACGGATTCGACAGATCGAGGGGCGCTTCGCCCACGCCCCCGACCCGCAAGTCGGCGGACATCTCGATGCACAAGCCGCGGCCGTCATGGACGTACGTCGTGGTGTTCCCGGGTCCGTTGATCTCGGGCGTGACCTGCTGCAGCGGGTCGAGCATTACGGTCCCTTGCGCGTCGCTGATCGCGACGAGCAGGTCACGCGAGTCGTACGCGAAGCGGGCCGTGCGATTGCCGCTGACACCGATGAGACGGTCCAGTTGATCGAAAGATCTGGCGCCTTGGAACTCCTCGTCGACGACCACGCCTGCCGTTGCGGTGTCGATCCGCGTAACCCGGACGAGATTCGAGTTGGGGTCGTGCTCCCTGAGCTCACGATTCCCCCCGGGATCGAGGTGCTCGACGACTCGGTCAGCGCCATCGTAGACGAGCGCATGAGTCGCGAGGTCGTCTTCGGTCCAGAACGTGCGGCGCGACAGTGCATCGAACTCCTGATACGAGGTCACGAGCCCGTCGCCGTCGTGATCGAGCAGACTCACGGGCAGCGCCGGGTTACTGCCCTGAGGCATGAACAGGAGCTCGTCGACACGAAACAGTCGATGAGACTCGTCGTAGGCGAAGCGCGTATCGCGAAGGTCCGTGTTTGGCGCTCCTGGGGCGTCGGCTGGGTGGCCGGAAATGAGCACGCGAACCACGTCGAGCGCCACGTCGTACTCGTAGCGGCGTTCGTTGCCGAGCGGATCGGCCACCGCAATGACGCGGTCGAAGCCGTTGTAGGTCGTGACCGTAGCTTCACCCAGGCCATCGCCGTCTTGGTCCTCGGCGTCCAGGAAGCGGGCGAGGTTGCCGTTGAGATCGTAGTCGAACTGGCAGGTGGACGCGTCTGGACTCGAGAAGCCGCGCGTCATGCGAAGCACGAGGTTGCGCTCATCGTACTCGAAGGCGACCTGATTGCCCTCGGGACGAATGAGCCGCGTGAGATTCTCGCAGGCGTCGTAGCGCCGCGCCGACACGGCCGTGGTCGCGGCGTCGACCTCCACGCTGTGCTCGATGAGCTGATCGAGGATGTCGTAGCGGAACATCTGCGACACGAAGTCGCCGACTCCCGGCGTGGGCTGACCCCGATTCTCGTCGTCGATCCGGATGAGGCAACCATTCGCGTCGTAGTGGTAGTGGGTTTGGTACGCAAGAGGCGGTTCGGGTGGAATCAGCTGACCCGTGCCGTTCGCGACCGTGGTGTCGGCGCCGCGGATGACCCGCAAGGTTTCGTTGAGGGCGTTGACCTCGAACTCGGTGCGAACGCCGCGGGGATTCAGGATCGCGACGACGTTGCCAGCCGAGTCGAGCTCGAACGAGGTCTCGAGCCCAAGTGGCGGGACCGGTGCAGTACGCCGTGGACTGGTCTCGGCGTCGTCGGTCACAGAGCGCAGATAGCCGTACGGCGCTGGGGTCGTGGCGATTGGCCCGGGCGGAGTCGCCACTCCATCGCCGTCGGGGTCGTTGTCCGGATGGTAGTCGTAACGGGTCACGTTCCCCTCGGCGTCGATGGTCCGCACGCGTTGCCCGCGATCGTTCCATTGGAACTCCTCGAGGATCAGCTGCTGGGTGCTGGCACTCTGCAGCGCTTGTTGGCTGTCGGGGCGGAGCCAGACCGTTGGGCGTTGGCACCGAACCCGATCTCCGTAATCCGCAGCCAAGTGGCCGTCACCATTGAGATCGCCGAGACCACGAGGAACGCCAGTCAGGTCGATTCCGAACTCGACCGCCTCGGCAACGGGGCCAACGCCTTCTTGGTAGTCGTAGGACCACGTCGTCGTGTAGCGCGCAGCGGACGCCGCTCCGATAGGGGGCACGAACTGAGTGGCATTGCCCCGCGGATCCACGTGCGTCAGCGGTTGTTGGTACAGGGGTTCGTAGGTCAAGTTGTGGACGATGTCTTCTCCTCCGCCGCGCGGCCCTGCGACCAACCGGATCTCGAGACGATTGCGCTGCGCGCGGCGAGCACCGCTCGCGTCATAGGTGATGACCAGTTCGTTCGCTTCTGGGAAGACGCGCCGCAGGAGTTGGCCATCGAGATCGTAGAACGAACGCGTCTCGTACAGGAGAGGCTCGGCGGGCCGTAGCCCTCGCGTGAACTCTTGCAGCAGGATCGCGTGGCCGACTTCGTTGTGGGACGCCTCGAACTCGTTGCCAGCGCGGTCCGTGACGTGGACGACCCAACGAGGGAGCTGCAGCTGCCCCGGGGCAGCGCCGACGTTCACACTGACGTAGGAGAAGGTCGATGTGCCGCCGGCGGCGACACCCGTCGCGTTGGTCCCCCCTTCGGACTCCGTGAGCGCCCGGTCGTACGTGGTCGCGTTCAGAGGATCGATGCCGTAGGTCCAAGCCAAGGCCGGCGGACCGGCGCCGGCGGCTTCGCGCGGGAACGTCACCGAGATGAGATTGCTCGCCAGCGCCGGGTCGGCGGCGGCGGCGACGTCGAAGGTCACGTCGTAAGCGTAGACCTCGGTGCGCCCATTCGGGAAGTCGTTGCCGGTGGTGCTGCCGACGACGACCGGTGTGCGCGCGCTGACGAGGCGTCCCTCAGAGTCGTAGGAATAGCGCACTTCGCGGCCCGTGAAATCGACCACGCGGGTGAGCCGGGCATGCCCCGAGGGCAGGGTCTCGATGAAGAACTGATAGGCTCGGCCGTAGGCATCGTAGATCTCGGTGAGGCGGCCGAGAGCGTCGCGATTCAGCAGCATCTCGTTGCCATGACGGTCGCGGTGACGTACCAGTCTCCCCGACTCGTCGTAGATCCTACGGAAGCCGCTCGACTCCCGGAGCTGGTAGGTACCGTCGGGTCGCGCAATCAGCTCGCCGAAGTACCCGCGTGGAGACACGAAAGTACCACTCGGTTCCCGGATCCAACGATCGATGTGACCCGCGCCATCCCGCCGAAGAACATCACCGTTCTCCTCGATGATGAGGCGTTCGTCGTAATTGAGGTCCCATCCCGGACCGAGGACTCCCGCGTGGCCGAGCTGGCTACGATAGCGGCGGGCGAGGCGAAATCGGATATCGCCGCGACCAGGCACAGAAAGGTCGCAGCGATCGAGTCGTACTTCGCCGGTGCCCAGTACGACGTGTCCGTGCGTGTAGACGGCAGGGGCATCACTCCCCTCCAGGGTCGGCTCTTGTTGACGACTCGGGGTCGCGGTTGCTCGGAACACGACACTCCCGAGCCCCACCACCTCCGCAATCACGGTCTGCACGCCGGTCGATCCCCCCAGCCGCCACCGCGCGCGGACCAGGCCGTTCGCATCGGTGTCCCCGTGCGACGACCCGACAATCTGCCCACCGCCGGTCGCAACCGTGAACGAGACGTCGACGAACTCGACCGGCGCCCCTTGGTCGTCGGTCGCGAGCACTACGAGTTCGTCCGGAAGCACCTGGTTCGTAGCACCCCATTGATCGCTCCCCGCGATGATCTCCAAGTCGGTCGGAATGGGACCGAGCGGACACAGCGGAAATCCCATGGGACAACGGATGAAGTCTTCGACGGACTCGCAGGCGGGGAACGGAGGTGGCAGCGTCGGCGCACCAAAGCCGAACACATAGCTGAGCAGGAAGATCGGATCCGCAACGTCGACCGTGAGGTCGGCATTCGCATCGCAGACGTCGACGCAGCTGGGCAACGGGCCGACGAAGATCGCGTTGATGGCGGCAATGGCATCCACCACGTCGACGACGCCATCCGCGTTGCAGTCGCCGCGCACGAACGGTGGCGAGTGAGCCTCACACGCGGCAGCGAACGGGAGCAGTGCGAATCCGATGAGCAACCCGATACGAGTCCGCGACGCGATCATGACGACCTCCGTGAAATACGATTTGGCGCGAGGGCCAGCGCCGATCGGCCGGCCGCCGAAAACGGTCAAGTAGCGGAGGCGGGGGACGCACACAAACGGGCTGCAGGCCGGTTGGTCGCCCCCCCAAGGCGCCTCCGAGGGGACATCCGCCAACCGCGGCAAGTTTGCCCCAGAATTCTGTAAGTCGCTGTGAGGAAAGCCCCTGCAGACAGGCGGCGCGGGGCTCGCAGGGGGTTGAGACTACTCCACCCGCTCCGCGCGCTCCGCAGCCGCGCGCGCGCGCCGGGTCCGGCGGTCGTCGGCCCCATAGGCGTTCTCGAGGATCGCGGGGGAGTCGCGAAGGAACCCGCGCGCGGCCTCGGTCTCGCCACGGCCGACGAGCCACTCTCCGTACTCCGCCAGGACCAGCGCGGTGTGAGGGCTCTCCGCGTCGAACAACTCCCGCGCCAAGGTGAGAGTCCGATCGAACCACTCCCGCGCCTCCGGATGGTCTCGCCGGGCCGCCAGGCGCGCGCGGTGGAACAAAACCGACGCGCGCAGCGCCAGACGCGCGAACGCCGGACCATCGGACTGCATCACGGCGTCCACGATCAATGGCTCGGCTTCATCGAGGCGACCCGCCTCCAAGAAGGCACCCCCCTGCTGCACGGCCACTTGGATCGTTCTGGGGTTGGCTTCGCCCAGGGTCGCTACCAACTCGGTTCGAACTCGCTCGAAGTGACCAATGGCCTCTTCGAAGCTCTGGCGCGCAGCCAAGACCTGGGCGAGGTGGTACTCCGTCGCCAGCGTGTCGGGGTGGTTCTCCCCCATGACCTCTAGTGAACCGTTATGGGCTTCGCGAATGAGGCGCTCCGCTTCCTCCAGTTCGCCCACGCTCTGAAGCGTCGTGCCGAGGATGTCCATCGAGATCAGGGTGTCGGGGTGGGCTCGCCCGTAGAGACGTTCATACCCCGCCAAGACCGCCCTCAGTTCGGGCACCGCCTCGCGTGGGCGACCCATCTGCTGCAACAAGTGCGCGAGATTGCCGCGCGTCGCCAAAGTGTCGTCGGACTCGGCGCCAAAACGAGCCGTCTTGCGCGCGACGCAGTCCCGATACAACTCGAGCGCCTGCGCGTGACGGCCGAGTTCCTTGGTGCAGAGAGCCAGGTTGTTCAGCGCGTTCAAGGTCAGCACCGCATCGGGGCCCAGACATGCGCGTGCGTCATCGAAGAGCGCCTGCGCTTCGGCGTGGGCGATCGCATTTCGCCCGAGAGACTGCAAGGTCACCACTCGCGCGTTACGGATCGCGAGCGTCTTCTCGTCGAGGCGTCCAAAGGCGCCCTCAGCCGCAGTCGCAGCGCGAGCAAACACCCGCTCGGCCTCCTCCAGGCGTCCCAAGTGCTGCAGGGTCGTCGCCACGGCCTCGAGAACCCGCGCCCGCTCCCCAGGCGCATTGGGGAAGAACCGATCGACGCTCTCTTCGGCATGCCCCAGGACGTCCGCGAGCGCGACGTCGCGTTCGCCGCCACGCCAAGGGTCGGGGACCGTCAGCACGTGGTCGAAGAGATAGGCGAGCAGACGTTCGCTGCTCTCGTTGGCTCGATGCTCATTCCAGGCGAAGAAGCCGACCGCGACGCCTGCCGCCACTACGACCGCGGCGACCGTCAGGAGGCTGGCAACGAAGCCGCGATTGCGGCGCGCGAAACGCGAGATCTGGTACCGCAGCGTCAGCGGGCGCGCAGCAATGGGCTGGCTCTGCAGGTAGCGTCTCACATCCGCGGCGAACGCTGCCGCCGACTCGTAGCGACGAGCCCGCTCCTTGTTGAGGGCGTGATGCACGATCGTCGCAACGTCTTGATCGAGGTCCGGGCGAAGCGAGCCGAGGGGTAACGGCGCCTCCTGCTCGATCGCGCGGAAGGCGTCCGTGAGACTGCGCCCCTCGAGATCCAAGGGGCGCTTCCCCGTCAGGAGTTCGTAGAGCAGAGCGCCGAGTCCGTACACGTCGGTGCGTACGTCGACTTCGTAGGGATCACCGGAGACCTGCTCCGGGCTCATGTAGGGAAGCGTACCCACGACCTGCCCCGCGACGGTTGCGAACGAACGCAAGATGCCGTCACGATCGGCGACCCGCGCAACCCCGAAGTCGAGGATCTTGGGTTGCCCAGTTTCGTCGACGAGAACGTTCGACGGCTTCAGATCGCGGTGGATCACCCCGCGTTGGTGCGCATGCTGCACCGCGTCCGCGACGCGGGCGATGAGTGCGAGTCGCTCGCGATCCGACAGTGCCCGATCTTCGGCGTGACGAATGAGATCGCAACCCGCAACGAACTCGAGCGCAAAGTAGCACTGGTCCGCGGAGCGTCCTGCATCGTAGATCTGCGCGATCCCCGGATGGTGCAAACGGCCCAGGACTTCGGCTTCGAGCACGAAGCGGTGCATGAGCGATGGCGTCATCGCGCCCGGCTTGAGCACCTTGAGCGCGACGGTGCGACGGGGTGACGACTGTTCCGCAAGGTACACCGCTCCCATCCCACCCTCGGCGAGGAAGCGCTCGACGCGGTAGGACCCGAGCATGGTCCCGGTCGACAAGGTCGGGGACGCGCCCACCAGCGTTGCCGTGACCGGCGGGCGGTCGAGACCGCTGACTTCGGCTTCGTGGTACGCGATCAAGGCTTCGACTTCGGCGCGCAGGTCCACGCTCTCCTGACCCACCTCCTCGAGGTAAGCCGAGCGCTCCGCGCCGCGCAGTTCGACGGCGCGCCAGAAGACCTCCTGTTGGCGAAGAAAGGAAAGCGCGGGGCGGCTCATGTCAACCTCCCCGGTCGCCGAAGCCGGGGCCGCGGGCAGGGGTGGATTCGTCGAGCCGACGGAGGAGCCAAGCGCGCGCAAAGCTCCAATGGCGATCGACGGTGCTGCGGCCGCGGTCGAGCGCGAGAGCGACCTCTTCCAGGGTTAGGCCCGCGAAGAAGCGTAGCTCGACAATCTGGTGGGCCAACGGGTCGAAACCCTCGAGTTGGGCCAGGCAATCGTCGAGCACGAGCAAGTCGATGCCGGGATCACATGCGCTGAGAACCGAGTCCGACAACGTCACGCGCTGCCAGTCGCCGCCCCGCTTGTCGCGCCGCCGACGACGGGAGGATTCGACCAGTGCATTGCGCATGGCTCGCGCTGCGGCCCCAAAGAAGTGGGCGCGGTTCTGCCAGGGAGTCTCCGTCCCCATGAGTCGCAGGTAGGCCTCATGGACCAGCGCGGTAGCTTGCAAGGTCTGGGCGCCGGGGAGGCGCGCCAGCCGCGAACGAGCGACGGCGCGCAACTCGTCGTAGACCAGCGGAAACAGCTCGTCGAGGGCGCTTCGATCTCCCCCTCGAAGGCGCTCCAAGACCAATGTGAATCGCGCCCGGTTGGGTTCCATGAGTTCTCGCCTCACCTCAGGGGGTGCCCTCAGGAAGGGGACGCGGCGCCGCCGCCCCTCCCTCACGCCCGCCATTCTACCTGCACCCGGGCGCCGGGACCCGCACCAAGCCCGACCCGGGGTCCGCTGGCGACACGGTCCGAGACCCAGGGGTCGGCTCGGAAGGAAAAAGGAGGAAATGTGAGGGAGCTGCCACGCGAAACTCGGCCTGGAGGGTGAGCGGGCGCCGAACTCTTCGGGGCTCGCAACCAAACCGGGACAGGAGTTCGTTATGAACATGCGCAACGGGTTATGGGCACTGGCTTTGGCAAGCACGGCGTGGGCGTGGCCGCTGGTCAGCGATGGACAGGTCGCGGGCCTTCCGCAGCACCCCTTCATTCGGGGCGACTTCAACTCCGACGGCCAGGCGAACGTGGCTGACGGCGTCGGTATCCTGACGTATCTCTTCGGCTCGTCCACCCAGCCGCCCAGCTGCCTCCAGGCGGGGGACATCGACAGCAACCTTCAGGTCAACATCGGCGACGCGGTGTTGCTGCTCGCGTACCTCTTTAACGGCGGCAATCCTCCGAGCGCACCGTTTCCCACCTGTGGACTCGAGCCCACTGGCGGCGTCAGCCCACTCGGGTGCAACCCGTCGGTCGCCTACTGCACCCCGGTGATTCTCCCTACGCAGTTCATTTGGCCGATGCCGGGGAACGACGCCGACGAGTGGGTCATCAACAACTACGTCGATCTCAATCCGAGCGGCGGCATCACCGACTACCTGGGCGGCTCGAAGAGCTACGACGGCCACCGAGGCATCGACATCGACGTCCCGACCTTCCGCGCCATGGACGCGAACTTCCCGATCATCGCGGCTGCCGCCGGCACCGTGGTTGGCCTCGAGGACTCCAACTTCGATCGCAACATGTCGTGCACGGGCAACTGGAACTTCGTGAAGCTCGAGCATGCCGACGGCACGACCTCGACCTATGGGCACCTCAAGCAGAACTCCGTCGTCGTGTCCATGGGCCAGCACGTCACGGCCGGCACGGTGCTCGGCGTCGTCGGAAGCTCCGGCTGCTCGACCGCACCGCACCTGCACTTCGAAGTGCGCGACGAAGACAACCAGGTGGTGGACCCATTCCTCGAAGACATGTTCATCAACCCGCCGGTCTACAACACGCCGATCGGCCTGATGGACGCCACCCTGCGCTCGGGCGCAATCTCCAGCGCCAATCAGATCAAGGATCCGCCGCCGAACGTGACGGTGATCAGCCCCGGCTCGACCCTCGGGATCGGCCTATCCATGGGCGGTGGTGGGCCCGGCAGCTCGATCCTGCTGCGCCTGCGGGACCCGAGCAATGCGGTGTTCGCGAGCACCACGATCAACTTTACGCAGGTCTACCGTCACAGCTTCTGGTGGTGGAACCCGGTGCTGCCGGCCGGCGCCGCCCAGGGCGAGTGGGAAGTCGAGATCCTCGTGAACGGCGCGCTCGTGCGAGAGTACGACGTCTTCGTCGGCCCCGTTCTGACTGGATTCCAACAAGTTCGACACGGCGTTTCCGCGGCTTCCTACCAGAGCACGTTCGACGCGATGGTCGCCAATGGCTACCGCCCGGTGTGGGTCGACGGCTCCAGCTACAACGGCAACACCTACTACAACGTCGTGTTCGATCAGAGTAACCCCGGGCCGTGGGTGGCATTCCACAACCTGACGAGCGCTCAGTACCAGACCCAGTTCACGACGTGGACCAACGCCGGCTACCGTCTGACGCACATCGACTGCTACCCGGTCGGTAGCTCGCTCCGGTACGCGGCCATCTTCGTGGACCAAGCCTTCGGCCCGGTGTGGACCGCCTCCCACGGTCTGACGGCGGCGCAGTTCAACTCGGAATTCACGACGCGGTCCAATCAGGGGTACCACCCCGAGGTGATCTCGGTGGTCGACCTCAACGGCACGCTGTACTTCACGACTCTGTGGGAGCAGGGCTCGGTAGGTTCTTGGTACGCCTACTACGGCATGACGAGCGCCGGCTACCAGACCGAGTTCACCAACCAGAGCAACGCCGGCCGCGAGCTGCGCTACGTGAACGCCTACACCGACGACGCAGGCACCGGACGCTACGTCGCTGTTTGGAGTTCGGTTGGTCCGTCGTCTTGGGTCGGGCGTCACAACCTGACGAGCGGCGGCTTCCAGACGGAATTCGACACGTGGACCGGCGCGGGCTTGAGCACCCGCATGGTGACCGCACACGAGACCGGCGGCGTGTTCCGGTACACGGGCTTCTGGTCGAACTAGCTCATTCAAGCTCCTAAGCCTAACCCAGCAACCGATACGCGCGCTTCGCGCGTCACCGACCGTTATCCGAAGTTCGAGGGTTTCTACCAACCGAGGCATGGGGATCCAACGCCCAAGGACCCCATGCCTCTCTATCATCCACCCTGACGACCGGAGCTTCAGCTCTCGGGGCTGAGCTCGGCGGGCTCGGGTGGCTCCAAGCGGTGCTCCGTGATCTTCTCGTAGAGCGTGGACCGGTGGATCCCGAGCACTTCGGACGCCTTCTTCTTGTTCCAGTTCACGGCTTCGAGAACCTTGAGAATGTGCCGGCTCTCGACCTCGCTGAGGGTCTGGAACGACACGGAGTCGGGCCCCGAGAGCGATGGGAGATCGCGCGGGTTGATCGTGCGACCGTCGCCGACGAGCAGCGCCTCGAGGAGCACGTTCTTCAATTGCCGGACGTTGCCCGGCCACGGATGATTCCGAATCATCTCCAAACTGCGCGGCGAGATGCGAATGTCGGCGCGACCCCCGTGGCGTTCGAGCAAGTGGCGCGTGATCGGCAAGACGTCCTCGGGACGGTCGCGGAGCGGCGGTATGTCGATGGGAAACACTCGCAGCCGGTAGTACAAGTCCTCGCGAAAGCGACCGGCTTCGACTTCGCCGAGTAGATCTCGGTTGGTGGCACCGACGACTCGCACGTCGACCGGTATGGGCTCGGTCGAGCCGATCCGGTCCACGACTCGTTCCTCGAGCACGCGGAGGAGCTTGGCCTGCAGCGGCGGCGCAAGTTCACCGACTTCGTCGAGAAACAGGGTGCCCTTGCTCGCCAGTTCGAAACGACCGGGCTTGCCGTTGGGATCGGCACCGTGAATCCCGGAGTGGGCAACGTAGCCGAAGAGTTCGCTCTCGAGCAGGTTCTCGGGAATCGCCGCGCAGTTGATGGCGACGAAGGCTTCTCCTTTGCGCGGCGAGTAGCGGTGGATTCCCTGGGCGACGAGCTCCTTGCCGGTGCCGCTCTCGCCCGTGATCAATACAGTAACGTCGGTGGCCGCAACCTTGCGAATGCGACGTTTGATCTCACGGACTTCTTTGCTCTCGCCGATCAGGACCGGATCCTCTTTGTCCTCCTGGCGCAATCGCACGATCTCGCGGTCCATGGCTTGGAAGCGTTCGGCCTTGTCGAGTGCTTCGAAGATCCAGTGGGCCAAGAGGTTCCCGAGTTCGAGGTCGACTGGAAGCAGCGGAGGTCGATCCTCGGAGACCTGGTCCATATAGACCACCCCCCACACCCCGTCGCGACCAAGCATGGGAAGACACAAGGCGTTGCGGATCTTCTTGCGGATCATCGAACGGGAACGGCGCACTTCGTTGTCGGCGTCGATCTCCGGCGAGTAGAGCTTGGCGACCTGTGAACGGATCATGCGAGAGACCATGGTCTCGCTGTACTCGATGGGGTCTTCGCCTTCGAAGTTGCGGGAGGCCAGCGGGACCAGCGCGCCACTCGCCGGATCGAGTCGATAGATGCCGACGCGATCTGCGGGAATCACTTGGACCAGCCCCTCGAGGGCTAGGTCGAACACCTCCCCCTCCTTGTCGAGGCCACGCATGAGGTCGGTCCAGCGCACCAGAATCTCCCACAGAGGACGCCCGGCGAGCTGCTGCACACGTGAGGGAGAGATTCCACGCTGAGCAGCGGGGATCTCGACCTCCACCCCGGGTGCCCCTTCGCCGGCTACCCGACAGACCCTCAGCCGGGTACCACCGACCTCGATCACGTCGCCGTCCAGTACCGGGACCGACACCACCGGGCGGCCATGGATCCGCGGTGGATTGCGGCCGCCGAGATCTTGCAGGATCCACTCGCCATCCCGCTCCACGAGGGCTACGTGGAGGCGCGAGACGGCCCCGTCGTCGAGACAGAGTTGGGCCGAACGATCGCGCCCGACCAAAAACGGCGACGCGTCGATCGTCACGGCCTCACCCGTTCGCGGTCCGTTCTCGAAGTGCAACTCGATCTGCGCCCTTGGGGTCACACGCGTCTCTCTCAGGGAAGGGAGTCTGGATTGCATGGTTACGAACCTCTATCGTAGGGCTCCCGTGGGTCCGGGGTCAAACGAAGCTCGCGAGATGAAACGCGGGCACGGCCCACGAGGGGCAGAAGGAGCCTGGCATGCCGAGATCCGAAGGAACCGGCCGACTCGGGGGCGCGGCGGTCGCAGCCCGTGCGGCGCTGATGACGGCCTGTGCGGCACTGATGACGGCCTGTGCGGCGCTGATGGCGGGTTGCACTCTGCCGTTCCGTGCGCTTCCCTTGGACGACGGAAGGCCTGCGCACTCGCGCCCCTTTCGCCAAACTCAGGACGGAGTATTGCTGGCCGCTGAGCTCGTGAGCGACGACGCCGAGTGTCGCGCCTACTTCCACGAAGCGCTGACCCAAGACCGCGTGGTGCCGGTGATCGTGCGCGTCGAGAACATCTCGGAGCGCACCGCGGTCCTGCGGCGCGAGCGGTTTACGCTTCGGCTCGAAGGGGAACCCGAGCCGGTCCTGCCGACGGCGCCGACGACGGTGATCGAGCGGTATCAGCGCGGCTTGGGCGTGGGCTACCTGGGACTCCCGGTCTTGGTTCCCTACCTCGTGATGCGCCAAGAGGTCGCGCGCTTCAACTTCGAACTCGAGCGCGACCTTCGCGGGAAGGGCCTCCCGGCCTACCTGCGAGTCGCCCCTGGGGACCCGCCGGTTGCGTTCGCGCTGTTCTTCGAGGTGAGTGAACAGGCCATGGCCAAGCTCGGACGCAGCCCGGTTCTGGAAGTCCACGCGGAGATCGAGGGCGAAGAGGGGCGACTGGGTAAAGATGTCCGCTTCTTGTTGTCCGTGGAGTGAGTTCCACGCCCGGGACGAAACGCGAGTCGACCAATGAGATCCACCGAGTTCAAGCCCGCTTCGAATCGTCTGACGCACCTGTTCGTTGAGGCCGCTGCGGCCGGTTGGCGAGGTCGCCCGCGGTCGCCTCGGGCCACGGACCCCGCAACGCCAGCCGCTCGACCCAAGGCGACGAGAGGCTCGTGTCGACCGACTTCCTGCACCGAACTCATGAGACCGGGCACTCGAGTGTCGAATGCCGGAGCCCCTGCTGTGAACGGACGACGCCGTGTCGTCGCCACGACGGCTGGTCGACGCACCGGCCTGCACGCGCTCGTCCTGGCCGCACTGTTCACCATCGCCACGGGTTGCAGCACGACCGCCATACCGGACGACGTGCGCGGTCAGATCTCCAGTGCGGTGCAAGCGGAAGAAGCGGACCGCCACGAAGAAGCCATCGTCTTCTACACGGGTGTCCTGAACAAGCACGAAGAGCTCGCCGAGATCCTGCTCGCTCGCGGGGAGTGTTACATGGTGTTGGCCGAGAAGTCACTCGGCAATCAACGTACGCGCTACCTCGAGTCGGCGCTCGCCGACTTTCAAGCCGCGGGGGGCATCGACAGCGAACCGCGCTTGCGCCTCGTTACGCGGATGGAGGAAGCGGTGTGCCTGGTCGAGCTCGCGCGCAGCGAGCAAGCCAAGGCGGTGCTGCAGTGGATCCTCCAGTCGGAGGTGGCCGAACCCGAGGAGTTGGCGGAAGGTCACTGCTTCTTGGGGAGCCTGCTGCTGCGCGAACTCCACGAGCGTGTAGCGGTCGATGGCGTCATCGCTGCCAACGATTCCGTGGACTTGGAGCTGTGCCGCCGAGCCCGCCACCACTTTGGGGAGGCGCTCATGCTCACCGGCGAGAGTTCGTGGCCCCTCTACGGCAAGGCGATCTGCCTCTTTCACGAGCAGCTGTTCGGCGAAGCCGAGGAGGCCTTCGAGCGCGCTCGAGAAGTCGGCTCGCTGGACAATCCCATGGTGGTGTACCTGACCGCGCTCGCACGCGAGCGCCGGATTCGGATCAACGAGGAATCGAACCGAGCTTACTTGCGCGCCCTCGAGTTGGACGCGGCCCAGCGCTCCTTCTCACCCGTTTACGTCAAGCTGTACGACCTGCTCATGAACACGACACCAGCATTCGGGCCTCGCGAGACCGAGCGGGCTCTGCTACAGCTGCTCGAGTACCGCGGCGATCACGCCCCGGTCTGGCAAGCTGCGCATCGGTTCTACTCGACGCCGGTCAGCCAGGAGGAGAATGCGTCCACGCGCCTGGGGCGGGCGGTGACGCTATCGCGCCTTGGTGACGCCGAGGGTGCGTCGAAGGCGTTCGTCGCATGGTGTGCCTCCCAACCGACACCCGCCGATGCGGGGCGCAGCCTCGAGCTCGTGTTCGGCCAGAAGCCGCTCTCGGATGATCCCGTGGTACAAGCCCGAGCGGCACTCGAGCGAGCCCGCGCCTATCGGCTGGTGTTCCCCACCGATGTCGCCGCTCGTGCGCCCGCGCGCGAGGTGCTCGACGAGCTCATCACGCTGCTCCACGGACTCCCCGAGAGCCGCACGCGTGACGACCTGCTCGGGGAGACCGTTTCTCTGCTCGCCGACGAGTTGCTCGAGGTGGTCGCCAAGGGCCAAGAACTTGGGGTCGAGAACCCCGACGCGCTCCTCAAGCGTGCGGAAGAGCTGACCCTCCAGGAGCGCCGTCTGCGCGAGGGGCACCTCCCGGCTTTTCGACTGGGCCGAATCCAGCAGCTCCTGAAGAAGGATCCCCACTACCCTCTGGACATCGCGATTCAAGCGGCCCGACTCGACAAGCTTCGATCGGACGAAGCCGTGTACCAGACCCTCGCAAGCTGGTTCGGTCGCCTCCGCGCCGCCCAGGATCCGTCGGCGCCGAAGAGCGACCAGGGGGCAAAGCTCGCCGAGGACCTGAAGCTGGTCGAGGAGGAATTGTTGCGCTACCAAGGCAGTTCCCCGGCGATCGTCTCGGTGGTCGATTCGATCAAGGCCGAGCGCGAGCGGGCTCGCATCGAGCAGGAGGCCCACCAACGCGAGTTGGCAAAGGCGGTGCAGGAGCGCTTGGAGAGGCAGGCACGCGAGGAGGCCGAGGCCAAGATGCGACCGCCCTGCGGGGACTGTGGAGGTCGCGCACTGAAGACCGATGCAGTGTGCCCGGTGTGCGGCAACGTGCTTCCCGAGATCACCCCTCAGAAGCCCACGAGCGCCCCGGCGACCCATGACCGCGGGGATCCGGGAGTGCCGCAACCCAACCCCGACCGCACCGATCCGGCGCCCGGAAAGACCTCGGGAAGCGCGCCCGGCGCTTAGGAGCCGGCCGGGATCAGGCGTCGAAGTCCAATGGGTGGAGTGCGGCTGCGGACGGCCTGGCCGCGCTCCCGAGGGCACGGCCGGCCGTGACTAAGCGCTTTCAGGAACGGTACCAACGGTCGCATTGCGTCCGAAGGCGAGCGTCTGTGGTGAGTGGTTGCGTCGAAGGACGCGTCGCACTGGGTGTGCATCGCGTTGGTCGTGCCCGAGCGTGCCCAGCGATCAGGGGCCCCGCGCCACCGACCTTGGTGAACGGGCTCGATTCGGACGACGGTCGAATGGCGATCAATCGGCCTGAGGGTTGGTAACGAGCACCCGCTGTAGGACGACGCTTCCGTTCACGAGCGTCTCGAGCAGGACTTCGCCGTAGCCTTGCACGAAGTAGGTGCGGCGCTCGACTTCTTCGGTGAGCCCACGGCGCTCGAGCTTTCGCGTCGCCACGACCTCGAGGAGGTCGCGGTACAGTTGGCCGCCGATCCGACGGGCTTGAACCCATCGGGCGCGGAAATGATCCTCGTCGCGCGTCCACTCGGCAAGCGGGGCGTCGTCGCGCCAGCGGACCTCTTGCAGGGTGCGAATCTCCGGTTCACCGCGCTCGTTCAGCCACGTGCGAGTGCGACTGAACTCGGTTGGCGTGACGAGCCACCACCACTCCCCGGTGCTGTCCTCGCCAGCTTCTTCGACCAGGAAACCTCGCTCGGGGTCGAGCCGCTTCACGCGGTAGCGATGCGTCTCCTCGCGCTCGATTTCGGAGCCGTCGCCCCGGAAGTGGCTCGTTCGGTACGTCAGGAAATCCCCGACCTGGTAAGGGACCCAATCGCGCAGTTCGCTGGCGGGGAAGGCTGCGGGTACGGGTCGCGCCGTTTCGTCGGAGCCGCGCGGATGCATGGACCGTTGGAGATCGCCGTCGTTGGAAAGGTCGCGGCCGGACACTTCATCCCCGGAGAGGTCGCCTGGCTGGCCGGCGGCTGGAGGAACCGGAGTCCCGGCGGTAGACGGAGCTGCAGATTGTCCGCCATCGCCGACGGCTTCTGACGAGGCCGAGGGACTCGGCTGACCGGTCGTGGGGACACCAACCGCCAGCCCGGGTTGCGAGGGCGATGCGGGCGCTTCCGGCGGTTGGCGCGAGGGCTCCTGCGTGCTCTCGGCGACGGCTCGCGCGAGTTCTGAGATCGACCCACGGACGCTCGGGAAGAACAGCGCCCCGCCGGCGACGGCGAACAGCAGAGCCATGGTCATGACCAGTCGGCTGCGCCGACGGCGCCGTGGCCGAGGCTCGATGTAGGTGGGCGTGTACGTCGGCAAGGCCTCGAGCGCCTCACGAAACTCGGTGGCGCTCTGGAAACGAGCGGCTGGACGCGGCTCCAAAGCGCGGGCCACGACCTCGAGCACGGACCGAGGAATCACCAGGTTCGGGGGAATGAGCTCCCGCAACCGCTGCAGACCCGGGGACTCCGGACTGCCCATGCCGCTGACCTTCGCAATCCGGCCCTTGCCCTCCAGCCGCGGGGGTAGTTGACCCGTGATCATCTCGAAGAAGATCACGCCGACGCTGTAGAGATCGCTCCGGCCATCGAGCGGCTCACCCCGCCCTTGCTCGGGCGACATGTAGCGCGGCGTGCCGACGATCCCACCTTGAGTGAGGTCCTTCTCGCTTTCCCCGCGTCCCGACGACCGCTCGATCGACTTGGCCAAGCCGAAGTCGCCCACGAAGGCCGACTCGCCGTGGGCCGGATCGCGCACGAGGAACACGTTGTCCGGTTTGAGATCGCGGTGAATGATCTCCTTGGAGTGAGCCGCCTCCAAGACGCTGAGGATCTGCAGAGCCAACGGGATGGCCCGATTGATCGTGAAGAACCCCTCGCGAGCCAGCACTAGGTGGAGTGGCTCGCCCGGGCAGTAGTCCATGGTGAAGTAGAGGAGACCTTCTTCGGTCTGGTCGAACTCCCGAACCTGAATCGCGTGCGGGTGCACCAGCGCCATCGCCATCGCGGCCTCCCGCAGGAAGCGACGTCGAAACTGCTCGTTCTCGCAAAGGTCGGGGTGGAGCAGCTTCAGCGCGAACGGACGGTGGTCTTCGAACAGCAGCATCTCGGCCCGAAACACGGTGCCGAATCCACCCTCGCCGAGAATGGACGTGATGAGGTACTTGCCGTTGATGGTCTTTCCCACCCAGTCGTCGTTGCCGGGACGGCGGACCCCGGACACCGCGCCGGTCCGGTCCAGCCCGAAACCGCAGCGCTTGCAGTACCGTTGACCGGAAGGGTTCTCCGATTTGCATCGGGGGCAGTTCAGCGTAACGCTCAAGGTTTCCTCACCTGGCCGGGGGCGGGCAGCACCGGCGCCAAGTTGACGGCAGTTTCCAAACCCTGATCTTCGCGAGCCGAGGAGTGGGTGTCTAGTGAGGGTGCTCCGAAATCCCTCCGCCGGGGATCGGTCGAGGCCCCGACCCGAAGTCACAAGTCTTGCTTTGGGTGCATTTACGTCGAAGGCCCCGGGTCTTTCGACGGATCCAAGGAAGTCGCTTGACGAACCCCCGAAACCGAGTTCGCGAGCGACTCCAGCGGGGGCCTAGCTGGCACCCCGGCCGAACAGGACGGCCGGAATCGTCTTCAGGATGAGCTTCACATCGAGCCACAGGGACCAGTTGTCGATGTACTCCAAGTCGAGTTCCATCCACTGGCGGAACGAAATCTTGTTCCGACCGGACACCTGCCACAGGCAAGTCAGCCCCGGCTTCATGCTGAGCCTGCGCCGCTGCCACCACTCGTACTTCTCGACCTCTTTGGGAATGGGCGGACGCGGACCGACCAAGCTCATTTCCCCGCGCAAGACGTTGAAGAACTGGGGCAGCTCGTCCAGGCTGAACTTCCGCAAGAAACGACCCACCGGAGTAATGCGCGGGTCACGAGCGATCTTGAAGACCGGCCCCTCCTGCTCATTGAGGTGCTCGATTTCGGACTTTCGCGCCTCCGCGTCCTTCACCATGGTCCTGAACTTGATCATGCGAAACGCACGGTGGTTGAGCCCCGAGCGTTGCTGCAGGAAGAACACCGGCCCACGGGAGGTGAGTTTCACGGCAATCGCGATCACGAGCATAGGAATGGCCAGGAGTATCAAAGCGACCGAGGCGCCGACGATATCGAAGACCCGCTTCAGCCGCTGCTCTAGGTTGGACTGGGGTACCGGGCTGTAGGTCAATCGCGGGGCTGACCGAGAAGGTTGGTCGACCGCCAAGTGGGTGCCGAACAAGTTCCCGCACAAACTCACCGTGATCCCGGCTTCTTCGCAGGTCCGGAACGTGGCCTGGATCTGGTCGTAACAAGACTTGATCGGCAGCGTGACCAACACCTCGTCGACTGGGGTCCTGCGCAGGACCTCCGCGAGGCGCGAAACGTCGCCGAAGTCCTGGACGTCGTGCTTGAGCAGCAGATCCGCGCAGTCGTCGCGGCTGTGTCCATGGGCATAGCTATCGAGGACGCCGACGACCCGCGTAGGGCTGGAAGCGCCGGTCTCGAGTGTCTCGAAGTGCTTGCGTGTGCGCTGGTTCCGGCCGACGACCAAGATCTGTTTGGTTTCGCGGTCGGGTACGCGGGGCCGGCCCCGTCGGCTCTCGGCCGCGGGGCGACCGGCAACGGCGATCGGCAGCAGGATCATGAGCGAGGCGTCGGCGCTCGTCGACGTAACCGCCAGCAAGCATGCGCACATCGCAAGCGCGACGACGATGGGGTGTGCGCGGACTCGGCCACGCCGCGCCTGAGGAGTGAAGCTCACAGGCGTGAGATCGGCAGCGGCCCCACTCGGGCCTAGAACCGCGGGTTCGCGCGGGGAGGTCTTTCGGTGACGATTCGCAGAGCTCATGGCCCTACGGCCTCAATTCCATAGTCTGGACAAGCGGTGGCTCCGAGGGCTCGAGCCCTTACCGCGTCCGTGGTTACAGGATTCTCATGGCAGCCTGCGGCTTGGGGTGGGGTTGCACCTCCCACGAAACCAGGCCGAAACGACATCCGGTCCAAGCCGGTCGAAATAAGCAGACCCGCCTGGCACCGAAGTTTCACGGGAGCGACCCCGGCCCCCGATTCCCTCGTGTTCTTCCTCGTATTTCTTCCGAAAACTGTACGGTTCCGCGATCGATTAGAGCGTTCCCTCGAAGTGTTGACAACTCAAAAGTCCGTAAAGACTTTAGGTAGCCAACCGGGGCCCGAACCTACCCGCGGCGGCAGCACTGTCCGCGGCTCCGTCCTTCCGACGCCGTCGCTGAACAGGTCTCGGTGAGTGAAGCGGAGCGGCAACTCTCGCGCCTCCTCATTCCGAAAAACGAAATCTATCGCACAAAGGTGCAAACGGAACCCGCTACCTGAAGAAATCTGGATGAGACCGGCCACTGGGGGTGCTAGAGCCAGAGGGGCCCGGGGCCCGGGAAACCGTCAGCCAGGGGAAGCCATTAGCCAGGGGAAGCCAATAGCCAGGGGAAGCCAATAGAGATGGGCTAGGGGGAAAGAAAAGACCCAACCCGAAAGGGGGAAATTAGGGGAATGTTCCGGGCTGGGTCAGGGTTGCCAATCTCGAGGTTGCTCGGCCCCACTCTCCGTGGCGCCGCCAGTCTTCTTGCACGCGTAGACGTCGCCGCTCCGGATCGAGGGACCCGCGTTTCGAGAACGGCGGGCCGCAGGAACCGAGGTCTTCGAGCGTGCTCGCAGATCATACCCCACACCGACGGCTTGTCAATGCGGTTGACAGCAAGTTGTGCACAACCTTCTGATTTCTGGGGATAACATCGGCTTCAGCGCCGCCGAGACACCTTGGGCAATCGGTTGAGTCGGAAGCCGCGGCACAGTTTTGACCGCGGAGCGACAACAGCTATAATGCCGCGTCGCATCAACGCCCACCCGGGTCTGTTTCCGCCGGTGAGGCTAGCCGAGAGAGCGCGTGCGTCGGACAGCAAGCCGCACCGACGTCCCAGGAAGCGAGCGCTTTCGGGCGACGTGGACGTGGTTCGCCGAACGTCCACGAGGGGCCCAAGAAACGTCCCCTTGGAGGCGAGTCCGGCCCGTGGTCAGCGCCCATGCGCTCACCGCGGTCCGAGTACCGGATGCGCCGCGACGCGGTGCACCGCCCTCTTTTCCCTTCACCCGCTCACTCCGGCAGGGAGACCAGAATGCCCATTGCGCGGGCCGTCGAGGAGGCCCTCACCCAATCGTCCTGGATTCGACGCATGTTCGAGGAAGGACACAAACTCCGATCCGCATGCGGGGCCGAAGGTGTGTTCGACTTTACCCTGGGCAACCCTGACCTGCCGCCACCGCCCGCGCTCCTGGATCGCCTGCGAGAGTTGACTCGATCGGATCCGCAGGGGATCCATCGCTACATGCCCAACGCCGGGTGGCCCGAGGTCCGCGCCAAAGTTGCCGCCCACCTCCAGCGCCGTACCGGACTCGACTACACAGCCGATAGCGTGATGATGACGGTCGGCGCGGGTGGCGCGCTGAATGCTTGCTTGAAGGCGATTCTCAACCCCGGCGACGAGGTCGTGATCCTGCGACCGTACTTCGTCGAGTACCGATTCTACGTGGCCAACTATCAGGGCGTATGCGTCGAGATCGAAACGCACGACGACTTCGGACTGTCGGCCGAAGCGCTCGACGCCGCGATCACCGAACGTACGCGCGCGGTGATCATCAACTCGCCGAACAACCCGACTGGCCGCGTGTATTCGCGGCCGGAACTAGAGTCCTTCGTAGATCTCTTGGAACAGCGCGCGCGCGCGCGCGGGGAACCCATCTATCTCATCACGGACGAGCCCTACCGCAAGATCGTCTACGACGGCGTGACCTGCCCCGAAGTGCCACCGCTCTATCGAGACACGATCCTGGTGACCTCGAGTTCGAAAGACCTCGGCCTCGCCGGCGAACGGATCGGGTATCTCGCCGTCGCCCCGGACGCGAGCGACGCACGCCAGCTGCTCGCCGCGTGCACGTTCTGCAACCGCACGCTCGGGTTCGTGAATGCCCCGAGTCTGTTCCAGTTAGCCATCGCCGACTGCCTGGAACTCTCCGTGGACGCCTCGCATTACCGCGACCGGCGGGACCTGCTACTCGGCCACCTGCGGGAGATCGGACTCGACGTTGCCACTCCTGCCGGCGCGTTCTACCTCTTCCCACGCACTCCGATCGCCGATGACACCCAGTTCGTTCGCGAGTTGATGGCGGAGCGAATCCTGGTCGTGCCCGGATCCGGCTTCGGGCGGCCCGGCCACGTCCGGATCTCCTACGCAGTCCCGCGTGAGACCATCCAGCGCTCGCTTCCTGCATGGACCCGCGCCCTGGCGAACCACCGCAAGCAGTGACGGCGTACGCTCGGCGGGACGTGGTCCCGCTTGGGCCACTTCGCTGGCTCCGACGCGGATCGCCGCGCCAACCTGCACCTCAAACAGGTCCGCGGTCACGCAGGATTTGAGCACGGAGTTCGCGGAGGCTGTCGTTGAGCTTCTCGAGCGTGACCATCACGTCGTGCTGCGCTTGGCTCGGATCCGGGAGCTGTGACAGCTCTTGCATGGTCGAGACGATGATGCCGATGAACAGGTTCAAAATCGTGAATGTCGCGATGACGATGAAGGGCACGAAGAAGGCCCACGCCCAAGGATGCTCTTGCATGACGGGACGCGCGATTCCCATCGACCAGCTTTCCAGGGTCATGACCTGAAACAAGGAATAGAGGCTGCTGCCCAAGGATCCGAACCACTGCGGGTGCGTCTGTCCGAACAGCGTGGTGGCCAGGACGCCGGCCGTGTAGAAGAACACCGCCATGACCGCAATGACCCCAGCGAGGCCGGGAATCGCGTGCAGGAAGGCGGCCACGACCTTCCGGAGTTGCGGCGCGACTGTCAACAAACGCAGGACGCGAAGCACCCGCAGCGATCGCAGGACCGACCACGGGCCAGCACCGGGGACCAGGGCAAAGCCGACGACGACGGCGTCGAACCAGTTCCACCCGTTGCGCCAGAACGAAGCCCGGTAGACGACCAGCTTCATCACCAGTTCGGCGACGAAGGCGGCAAGGCATACCCGATCGGCTACGAACAGCCAGGAACCAAATCGTTCGCGCACCACCGCATCGGTCTCGAGGCCCAGGATGACCGCGTTGGCGAGGATCACCGCGATGACGATTCCCTGAACCCGCCGCGACTCCACCCAACGGGCCATGGCCACCCGCCACGGGGACACATCGGTCATCTGGAGGAGCTTCACCAAATCCGCCTCGGTCACGGAAACACCTCACGCACCATGGGGAAACCTAGACCTCTCGTAGCCCCGAGTTCGGCACCGAAACGCGAACCCCAACGCCCGCCGTCTGCATGATCCTCGTCGTCGGCCCCCGATCCCGGAGCGCGATGCGCTCCCACTCGGGTCCGATCACGGGCGGCACGAATCGAACCTCAGCGATGACATCCGGACTGACCGAACGCAAGATCGGATGCTTGGATCTGCAAGGCGCGGCCGGGACCGACGACCTCCGAGTGTTCCGTGATCCCGCGAGAAGCGGCGGGGGGGGCAGGGACTGTGCCCAGCTCACTCTTGGACGGCAGCTCGTGCGCGGAGGGGTGGGGCCGCGAACTCGACGGGGTTACTCACGGGCCGCACGGAAGGAACCAAGTCGCGGGATCAGGCCTTTGCGCCGGCGCGATCGTCGATGGCTTCCACCTGGGCGCGGTACTCCGCCGCGGTCAGCACGCCCTTGCTGACGAGGAGTTCGACGAGAGCCTGGTGGCGGATGGCTAGCGTGCGCAGGCTGACGCCGGGAGTTGACCGCGTCCGGCCCGCGCGCTGCGGCGGCGACTCCGCTTTGGGCGGGTCACTCCCCGGAACCGAGGTTGCGGAGGGTCGTGCCGGTCGCGGGGCCGTGGACTGCGGCGGTGGCCCAGCGACACCAGCCGGCGCCGTTGTCGACGTCGGGGTGGGCGGTTCAGCAATCTCGGTCGAACCGACGAGGAAGTCGAGGTCCACACGAAAGTGGGCCGCTATCTTGCGCAGGAGCCCTTCGGTTGGGAACGAGCGACCGTCGAGGATGTCTTGCAGCACCGTCTTTCGGACCCCGAGCTGCCGCGCCGCCTCGTGCGCGGGGAGCCGGTGGTTGTCGAGCAAGAACTGAATCCGGCGCGCGGCGCGCCGATAGCGCTCCTCGTGGTCGTCGGGCTGACTCATGGGTCGCGTGCCTCCTCCTGGTCTTCGGTGTATCGACCGTCCGGCTCCCGAGCTTGACCGGCGGAACGAGGGGCCACGGATGCGACCTCCACCAAGGGCAACGCGTAGGCTCTGCCAACCTCCCCGAAGCACCGAACGTCTCGCGCCGGTGGAGGCAGGCAGGCCCGCCTGGGGGGGCGGCAGCGACGGAGGATCAGGCTTCGCTGGGCACCCACCCTTCGGACTCGATCTCGGCCTTCCACTTCGCGTTGTCGATATAGCGGAAAACCTTGGCAGAGACGCACTCGTGGAGCTTCGCCGTGCACTTCGGGCAACAGTAGAACTTCTTCCCAACCCGGTTCGGGAAGGCTTCTCGGTCACGAAGCACGTAGAACAGGAGGTCGCGCTGTGCCAAGTCAGCAATGTGATCCTTTGCGTACTTGGACCCAAGGGCAATCTTGCTTGCCAGCAAGAAGTCGCAGCGAATCGCCGTCCTGCACGGCGCGCCGACGTACTTTCGACCATTGACCGAAACATAGGTGGTGGGAAACCTACCTGCTTGAATGTCTCGCCAGATCTGCTCCCGCCGTCGCAGGAACACCTTGTGTGCAGCAATCCTGTCCGTTGAAGATCCAGCGGCCGCGGCCAAGACAGCGACGATCGCTTTCATTGCTTGCTCCTCGAGATCTCTCCAAGGATCTTGCCCGCGCAAAGTCGACGCCAGGTCCAGACGATGGGTCTCAACGGCGCGACCCTATTGCGGCCGGCGGCGTCTCCAGCGGTGGACTCGTATTCGCCGCCCTCCGCCAGCCAGACTCTTGAAGCATCGACAGCTTCTGCTCACTCGCCGGACCTCGCCGAACCTGAAACGACCGGTTAGAGTCCTTTCCAAGATTCAAGCCCACACCCCGCGGGCTCGGATCAACGCGCTGCGGGGCGAGCTGGCCCCCGATTCAAAGCGCTCTCGGGGCTCCGGATCGGCGTCGGCGCGGCGGCTAGACCCGGTTCATTCCTGGAGGTCGAACTCGAACCTCAACGCGCGCCAGTCGCCGTTGATTCGGAGCAGGTTCCGCAGGGTCGCGACTCCGAACCGCTCGCCCACTGCACAGCGAACCTGCACGGCAG
>JBFWWP010000035.1:0-55753 GCA_050246115.1 Planctomycetota bacterium | reverse complement strand
GGAGGTGCGCTCCCCGCCCCTCGAGGGGCGGGGCGGGGGGGTGGGGTGAAGAGAGGGTCCATTCCGTAGTGGACCACCGATTCCAGATAGTCCCGGGATCGGGGCATTGGGAGCGTCGGCGATACTCCCAGGTGTGAAGTCGAGGCCGGGACTGCGGTGGCCAACGGTGAGTCGATCACCGGCGCGGTCACCGAGCGTCGACAATCAGGTCTTCCGCAACGCCTTTGGGTCGAGGTCAGATCCCTTCTGCAGCGCGGGAGTCATGACCGTCCGCGCGAGGTGATCGACAAGGCTGAGCCGGAAGATCCGCGGTAGGGCTACTCAGCCTAATCGTAGACGGGTCGCTACGTCATTCGACGAGCGCTCGGTTCGAGCAGAAGGGGGAGGCCGGCTGCAGTGGGAAGGGAAGCCTGAAGAAGAAAAAGAGGAGGGCACCCGTGCGGGGCACCCTCCTCTGTCGTTCCGGAGGCCGGCACCCTGGGGCGGCGCCGGCGACACGGACCTCGTTAGCCGTTAGTTGGCGCCCGTCTTGGCTTTGTCGCCACAGCAGCCGCCCTTGGCTTCGGTGCTCGCCGGCTTCGTCTTGTCGCCGCAGCCGCTCTTGGCTTCGGTGCCAGCCGCTTTGGTCTTGTCACCACAGCAGCCGCTCTTGGCTTCGGCGCCGGCCGCTTTGGTCTTGTCGCCACAGCAGCCGCCCTTGGCTTCGGTGCCAGCGGCTTTGGTCTTGTCGCCGCAGCTCGTGGCGCACTCGCCGGTGAGTTCCTTCGTCATGGCCGCGAGCTTGGTCTGGCTCTCGGTGCAGCCATTCGCCGCGTAGCCCTCGAGCTGCGCGACTTTCTTCATGAACTCGCCGCAGTCTTCCGTGCCGCAGGCCTTCTTGAGGCTCGCGAGTTTCTCGGCGGACTTGGTGCAGCCCTTCTCCGCGTTCGCGGCCAGCTCGGTGACCATCTGGCTCAGCGTCTTCGGGTTCAGGCTCGCGGTCAGAGCGGCGAGCTTGGTCTTGCTCTCTTCGCAACCCTTGGCCGCGCACGCCTCGAGTTCGGCGACCTTCTTCATGAACTCGCCGCAGTCTTCCGTGCCGCAGGCCTTCTTGAGGCTCGCGAGTTTCTCAGCGGACTTGGTGCAGCCCTTCTCCGCGTTCGCCGCGAGGTCGGCGATCTGCTTGCTGAGAGCGACCGGCGCCTTCGCGCAGGTTTCGCCAGCCGGGGCCGCCGCTTCTTTGGTGCAGCCGTCGCCACCCTTGGCCGCCGCTTCCTTGGCGCAGCCGTCGCCACCCTTGGCCGCTGCTTCCTTGGTGCAGCCGTCGCCACCCTTGGCCGCAGCTTCCTTGGTGCCACCCTTGCAACACTGACCGTACGCCACGCTGCCGCTACACAGTGCGAGTCCGAGCATCAAAACGAGCGTCTTGTTCATGTTCTCCTTCTTTCCTTCGGTGGGTGAGGCGGCCTGCATGCGGTCCTGCTGCGCGCTCTTGTCAGAGCTATCGGCGCTATCGGCGCCCAGCCAGGCATCGCCTCTCGGCCATCGTTGTGTTCGATCTCAACAAGCTACCAACACGCAAGACGGCGGCCAAGTTCCAGCTGGCCCAAAAAATCCCGGTGATGCCGCCTCGTAGAACCCAGAAAACTTACCTCATGGAGTCGCTCCGGGCTCGCAGGATCCCTTCGCTCACCCTCTGGGATTGACTCTAAACGATTCTCTCTACTGGGGTTTCGGACGCGGAAGGCGAGTTTCTTGAACCGACGGCTTCGGTCCGCGCCGGGGCACTTCTCGGTCGGGAGCTCGAGCCGCCTCCCCGGGGGGGCTCCTTTGCCACAAATCAAGCCTCGTCAATGCATTAGGATCTTGGTCGGCGACCTTCACGTCGCTGCTCGAAATGAGGCGCCTTGCCGGAGAAGGGGTGCTCGGTCCGGGCGTGAGGTGCCGCGGTCGCGTACGTCGGCGCCGTTCGATTCACGGACAGTCGGACTTGCCGGGCCGATCCGGCGGGGCGCCCGGGCCGGCAGCCGTTGAGGTGAGGTCCCCGACGTTCGGACGGACCCTACGGAGCGCACCCCGTGAGCCTTCCGTAGGTCTGGAGGTCGATGTTCGAGCCGCAGACGATGACCGCGACCCTCTGGCCGGCGACCCGGTCGGCGAGGGGGCCGAACAACGCCGCGGTGGCTGCGGCACCCGCCGGTTCGACGGCCAGCTTGGCGCCGGTGAAGAGAGTTGCCATCGCGCCTCGAAGAGCGTTGTCGTCGACGCGCACCAGCTCATCGACGAAGCGTCGGCACAGCTCGAAGCTGTACGGCGCAGCATGGGGTGCGCCGAGTGAGTCCGCGATCGTTCGCACCGCGTCGATCCCCCGAGATTCGCCGGCCGCGAAGCTCCGGTGCATGGTGTCGGCCCCTTCGGGTTCGACACCATAGACTCGGCATTCGGGTCGGAGAGACTTCACCGCGCAAGCAACTCCGGCGCAAAGTCCGCCGCCGCCGATCGGAACGATCACCGCCTCGAGATCACTTCGTTGTTCGAGAAGCTCGAGACCCAGGGTCGCCGTGCCGAGAGCCGCGCCCGGTCCCTCGAATGGGTGCACGAACGCCCGCCCTTCCTCGCTCTCGATCCGTTTCGTCTCTTCGAAGGCTCGGTGCACGTTCTCGACCAAGACCACCTCGGCGCCATATGCACGACTCTCGGCCACGCGCCACGGGTTCGCGTTCTGCGGCATGACGACCTTGGCCGTGGTTCCGAGGGCGCGCGCCGCGTATGCCACGGCCATGGCATGGTTGCCTGCGCTCACCGCGGTCACCCCGCGCGCGAGTTGCTCCGCTCCGAGGTCGAGCATCTGGCAAAGGGCCCCGCGGGGCTTGAAGCTGCCCGTATGTTGAAACAGCTCGAGCTTCATGAAGACCGAGGTGCCAGCGGGCAAGCGGCGCTCCACGGCGCCTCCACACCACTCCCACATCGGCGTTTCACGCACCCAGGTTCGCAGTCGGGCGCGCGCCGCTCGCACGGCATCGATCCTCGGCGGATCCACCGGTGTCGTCGGCGTCGGTTTCACTGGGCAACGTCCTGACGCCCGGCGCGGAGTTTCGCCAGCTCGGCGGCGAGCGCCTCCGCGGTGAACAGCGGCTCGCTCGAGGTCCGTTGGGTCGAGACGACGTACGCGGTGGGTCGACCGAGGCGCGCGTCCTTGCCAACCAGCGCTGGGACGAGCCGCGCGAGCAACTCCGCGGCAACGCCGGCGGTGGTAACCACGGTGACGCGCGGTGGCTCGAGATTCGTCGTTAGCACGGTGAGAAAGGGCACTATGTCGTCGTCGGGACCTTTGCGCACGATGAACACCCGGCACGGAGGGCGGCAGTACCCGTCGAGTGCCGAGGCGATGCGCGGGGCCGCGGTCACCCGAGTGAACGCTGGCGTCGCCAGGCGCTCCAAGATCTGGGTGGCTCGGTCGTGGAAACTCGGGTCATCGGTCAGCGCGTGGAGACGCACGAGGTTTGACGTCGCACACGCGTCGCCATCGAGGATCTCGGCATCCGCGTGCTCGCCGGAGCTCGACGGATCAGAGCTCCCGGAACTCGGCGTCGTCTCTGGTTCGAAGGAGTAGCGCCCTGACGTGGCGTCCCCGCGCGTGGCGTCCCCGAGCGCGATGTCCTGGTGTGTCGCGCGCCAGTGCGCGGAGTCGAGCTGACGTTGCAGGTCGAGCGCTCGCTCGAGCCAGCGCGGACGTTGGGTGCACTCGAACAGATCCAGCAAGCCGGCAATGAAGAACGCGTAGTCTTCGAGCTTGGCGGGCGCGGCCGCAGGCTTGGCATGACGCTCGCCGCGCGTGGTCGCGGCCGCCGCCCGACGATCGAAGTCGGCTTCCGACCAGTGGTGGATCAGCCGCCCCTGGTCGTCGAAGAACTCCCGGAGCATGAAGTCGGCTGCGCCCGCGGCTGCCCGCAGGTAGGCCTCGTCGCCGAATGTGCGTCCAGCTCGCGCGAGCACGCTGATGGCCAGGCCGTTCGCCGCCGTCGAGACCTCGCGGTCGATTCGAGGCGGCGCGGTGGAGCCCTCGGCGTCGCTCTCCGGCTTGCCGATGGCACGTTGCATGACGTGGCGTTGCGTGCGCAGCTGGAGCACGCAGTCGAGTGCCGCCCGCGCCACCGCGGCGAACCGGGAGTCGCCCGTCAGCCGGAACGCCTCTTCGTACACGCCGGCCATCTGGGCGTTGAGTGCGAGGCGCTTGATCGGCTCGGGCTGGTCCCAGGTGCGTCGGTCCCGAAACAGCAAAAACCCGGGACTTCGAGAATCATGAGCTGGGCTGTCGGCGAGCGTGTGCAGAGCTGATCGCAGCGTTGCGTCGAGGGGCGGCGGCGAAGGCGGCGGCGACGGCGCAGGGTGCGACGGGGACGCGGGCGAACCCGCAGTCACCCGCGCCGCGCGCAGCAGAAACTCGAGCGCCGTCGGACTGCCCACCCAAGCCGATTCGGAAGCGTCGATCGCCCCCCATGCGTCCGCGAGCGCGCGGGCGGCGGCGCCGAGTTCGGCGTCGGGCCGCCAAGCTGGGCGCGAGGCCGCACCCGAGGAAGCCGCGGCGTCGCTCGCGTCCTCAGCGACGGCGTCGGGTCCCCGAGGCAAGCTCGCCGCTCCGGCAAACACCAAGGCGCCGATGATCCACCCGCAGAATCTCCCCATCGCCCCACTCGAGAAGCCACCCCTGGTGCGCCGTCGACCCACCGGCCACGCCTCCAACTCCCCCCGCCCAGGGGCCGTCTTCTTCATCCCCATCACCGCACGACGCCTACTCCGGGCCACGCTCAGACTCACCGCCCAGACTCACCGCCCAGACTCACCACCCCGGCGCGCCCTCGGAGCACGGACAGCCTGTTCGCACCGATTCGTACTGCTCGCGGCGACGCGTCCGCGCACCTCCCACGCCCGCCAAGAGCCTAACTCCGAGGAGCGCCGGCTGGGCCCTCAGCGTTGCTGCTCGACCTTCTGCTTCAGCTGCTCGAGGCCAAGCTGGAAGTCCGGCCCCATCATGGAGTCCAGGAAGGGACCGAACAGCACCATGATCCCCTCGAGGTCTCCATGGTTCTTCCAGGTCACCGTGGTGGTACTGCCGCTCGGCTCGAAAGTGATCTCACCCTTGGAACGATACGCCTCGTCGAAGACCAAGTCGTAGCCGATCCCGGTGTCCGGCGAGGCTTGGGTCAACGTGAGTTCGCCGCGGCTCTTGTCCATGGTCCAGATCATCCGCGCGCCCGGTCCTTCGGTCTGCTGGAACGGCTCATACGCGAGCGTCGGGTACTTCGTCGTGTTCCAGGCCGTCCATTCCGGCCACCGATCGAGGTGTCCCACGTGGGCGTAGATGTCGGCGGGGCTACCTTGGATCGTGACGGTGCGCATCACATGGTAGTTCTTGGGCAGTGCGAAGAATCCGACGATCAACGCGATGATCACAATGACGAACAGAATCAAGCAGCCAGCCAACAATTTCTTCAAGGGGGTGGTCCTTTCTGGACGCCTGAGCTTCGTGAGATCCGTCCCGGGGTGAATCAGGTCCCGTGGTGAGGCCACCCGGGCCAGGTGCAAAGGGCGCATGGTAACCGGCAGTGCCGCCGCGAGGTAGCCGTTGATCCGGTCCGGGAAGGCCGGGGCGGGCCGAGCCCGGAGCCGCACCGAGCATCTCGAGTGATCCGGGCTGGCGATCGGCGTAGAAACGTCCTAGTTTTTGGGCACGCCGGCGCACGGCTCGCAGCGCACGCCGGTTCCCGCTCCCAGCAGGGGCGAGACGGAGCGAAAGGAATCGCGACCTCGTGGAGTCTCCTCACCGACCCGGCTGTTCCTCAGGCGCCATCGTGCCGCTGTTTCCGCTGCCCGACCTGATCCTGTTTCCGGGAGTCGTTCAGCCCCTCCACATCTTCGAGCCGCGCTACCGTCAGATGGTTGGCGACCTGCTCGACGCAGCCGGCCACCTCGTCGTCGGAACGGTGTTGGGTTCGTCGGAGATGGCGCGCGAGCCGGCGCCCGTTCAACCGCTCGCCGGGTTGGGCCGAGTCGAGGACTACCAGCGCTTACCCGACGGGCGCTATGTCATCCTGCTGCGCGGCGTTGGTCGCGTGCAACTCGTCGAGGTGCCGAGCGACCGCTTGTACCGCAAGGTGCAGATCGACTTCGTGGCGGAGACCGAGCAGGCTTTCGCCGACTCTGAACGCTACTGCGAGCGTGTTCGCGAGGCGACCTTGGCTCGGTCGACCGGGGAGCTCGAGTTGCCCGCGCGCGTGTCCCTCGCGGAGATCACGGATCTCCTGCTGCTCCACCTCGGGCTGCCCGCGAAGCTCCTTTACGACGTCTTCGCCATTACGTCGGTGCGCGAACGCGCCCGTACCGCGCTTGCGCTGCACGAAAAGCGGTGACTCCTCGGGGGGATGGGGGCAGCACATGGGCGCCGATCCCGCGAAACACGGTCCGAGTGGGGTTCCATCGATCACAGGCATGTGAGACACTCGGCGCCTACGTTCTCGGGGACGGGTCTGAGCCTCGAAACGCCACGAACTGGCTTCTCGCAACGGAAATCGAGCCCGCAAGGCGGGTTCCACGGCGGCGTCCTGTCGTAGCCATAGGGGTATGCCCTTTGCCCTTCGAGTCGGCTTCGATCTGCTGAGCCCTCCGGGGCGGGACGCCGTCCAACAATGCTACTTCGACGAGAGTGATAAGCATGACACGCCCGCGCTACGCCCATCCCTTGCTCCTGGTTTCTCTGGCGCTCGGCTGCTCGGTCCTGTTCTGGACTTCAGCTCCGGCCCAGTGCGTTCGTTGGACCCATCTGTCCACCGCCGCCGGCGACCTGGAGGCGCCGACCGTCAACGGTGAACAACAGACCAATTCGCTCATCGTCGACATCGACTTGGATGGGGTGAACGATTTCGTCATCTCGGAGCGCCGTTCGACGCCTTCGCTCGTTTGGTACCGCCGCAACGCCGATGGCTGGACCCGCTTCGTGATCGACGACACCCTGCAACCCATTGAGGCCGGTGGAAGCTTCCACGACGTGGACGGGGATGGCGACACCGACTTGGTGCTCGGTGCCGATTCGAGCAGCAACCAGATGTGGTGGTGGGAGAATCCGTATCCGTCCTTCGGTTCCCCGTGGACGCGCCGCTTGATCAAGAGCGTTGGGCAGAATCAACACCACGATCTGATCTTCGGTGACTTCGATGGGGACGGCGTGGTGGAGCTGGTTTTCTGGAACCAGGGGGACAACAACAGTCTCAAGATTGCCGAGATTCCAGCCGATCCGCGGACCTTCGTGGGGGACTGGCCCTACACCACGATCTTCACCGCGGGCTCGATCTCCGAGGGACTCGATAGTGCAGACGTCGACGGTGACGGCCTCTTGGATGTGGTCGGCGGTGGGTACTGGTTCAAGTTCGTGGGCGGTGGTTCGTTCACCCCTATGCCGATCGACCCGGGCCAAGGTTTCTCACGTGCCGCTGTCGGGCAACTGATCCCGGGCGGTTATCCCGAGGTCGTGTTCGTCGTCGGTGACGTGTTCGGTCCCGAAGGCATCGACGGGTTCGGTCCCCTCCAGTGGTACGAATACGACGGGACCACCTGGGTTTCGCATCTGTTGCTTGGCTTCGATGTCCAGAACGGACACAGCCTGGACGTCGTCGACATCGATGATGACGGTAACCTCGACATCTTCTGTGCCGAGATGCGGCTCTCGGGCGGCAACACGGACGCCAAGGTGTGGGTCTTCTATGGCGACGGTGCCGGTGGCTTCGAGACCACCGAAGTCGCAACGGGCTTCGATTCTCACGAGTCGCACGTCGGTGACTTGGACGGTGATGGGGATTTGGACATCATCGGGAAGCCGTTCGACACCGGCGTCCCAGGCTTCAACATCTGGATCAACAACCGGCTCGAAATCGACCAGTGGGCGCGCCATCCCGTGGACGTGACCATGCCCGAGCGCGCGGTCTTCGTCACGGGCGCGGACATCGACGGCGACGGCGATCTGGATGTCGTCGGTGGCGGCTGGTGGTGGGAGAACCCGGGGACGCTCAACATCGCGTGGACCCGCCACACGGTGGGCGCGCCGATGAACCAGATGGCGTGGGTCCACGACATCGACGGCGACGGGGATCCGGACCTCCTGGGCACCGACGGCGAGT
The DNA here is from genome assembly GCA_050246115.1 of Planctomycetota bacterium. Taxonomy (GTDB): domain Bacteria; phylum Planctomycetota; class UBA8108; order UBA1146; family JAJFFE01; genus JBFWWP01. The sequence continues at coordinate 47,603 of JBFWWP010000035.1, read as the reverse complement.
TCCGCGGCGACGGCATGTCCTGGGCCGAGAACGCCGGCGACGGCACGTTCTCGGTGCACCCAATCGGATCCGCTGGCGTCGGATCCGACTTCTGGCTCCAAGGGGCAACCGGCGCCCGGCTCAGCCCCGGCGACGACTACAAGATCTGCTTGTCCTGGCAAAGTGGGGCCGGCGGGGTGCAGGCGTACACGATTCCCAACGACCCAGTGAACGACCCCTGGATGCTGGAGGTACTGCACCCGAGTTCGCAGGGCGAGGATCTCACGCCGGTCGATCTCGACTTCGACGGCGATCTCGACATCTTCCAGGGTACGCAATGGTTGCGTAACGAGGGTTCGTCGTGGACCGCGTTCACGGCGAGTTCGATCACGAGTTTCGGAACCCCCGACCGCAGCCGGCTCGTGGACATGGATGGCGACGGCGATCTCGATGCGGTCGTCGGCTTTGCACACTACCTAGGAGACTTCACCTCGCTCGTTTGGTTCGAGTCGCCGGCCGACCCGACCCAGACGTGGACGATTCACACGATCGACGACATGGTCGGGGGCGGCTGGAGCGTAGACGTCGCCGATCTCGATGGCGATCACGACTTTGATGTCGTTCTCGGTGAGCACATGGGTCAGCACCGACTCATTGCCTACGAAAACCAAGGGGCCGGGGCGTCGTGGACTCCCTTCGTCATCGATACCGGGGATACCGGGATCGACCATCACGACTCCGCGATCTTGCTCGACGTCGACGCGGACGGCGATCTCGACATTGTCTCGACCGGCTGGGAGGTGTGGCGCCTCCACATCTACGAGAACAAGTCGATCGACTGCAACCCTGACCTGCTCGCGCCCACCGTGCCCGAGCAGTTGGTGGGCATCGCGGTTTCCGGCACGCGGGTCGCGCTCGCGTGGGATCCGTCGACCGACGATGTCGCGGTCGCGGGCTACCGAGTCGCGCGCGACGGGCAAGTGGTGGCGACCGTGGTCGCGAACCAATACCTCGACACCGCGCTCTTCCCGATGGTGCAGTATTCCTACACGGTCTCGGCGGTCGACGAAGCGGGCAATGTCTCGGCGCCCTCCGTGCCCGTGGTGGTCTCGACGGCCGCCGCACAACCGGTGCCCGACCCGACGCTGTTTGCCGGCTACGGCTTCGAGGAGCGGTCTGGCAGCACGACGCTCGACGGCAGCTCCAACGCTCATCACGGGACCCTCGCTGCCGGCGCCTCCCGTGAGCTCTTCGGCTACTTCGGGCGCGGAGTCTCCTTCGATGGCGTTTCTGGGCACGTCGACCTCGGAGGGCTCGACATCGCGGGCACCGGTCTCACGGTCATGCTCTGGTGCAAGCCCGAAGCCTTTGGCATCGCCGACGCACGCTTGATCTCGAAAGCGTCGGGCGTCGCGGAAGACGACCACTATTGGATGCTCAGCACGAACAATGGTACCGGCATACGCGTGCGACTGAAGGCGGGGTCGAACACGAAGACTCTGGTTGCCGCCGGGGCGCAGCTCGCGGTCGGCACCTGGGCGCACATCGCGCTCACCTACGACGGATCGACCATCGCGGTCTATCAAAATGGCGTGCTCGTGGGCTCGGCCGCGAAGACCGGAGGGCTGGGCACGAACCCGGCGGTGTCCGTCTGGGTCGGGGACAACCCCGGAGGCGGCAAGACCTTCGACGGAATCATCGACGAAGTGCGGCTCTACGACCGTGCGCTCGCTGCGAGCGAGATCCAGTCGGTCGCGAACGCGCCTTTGGTTGCCTTGGAGGGCGACACCAACCCGCCGACCCAACCCACCGGACTCGGCGGACTGGCCCTGGCGCACGACCGAGTGCGCGTGTTCTGGAACGCAGCGAGCGACGACGTGGCGGTCGAAGGCTACCGGATCTTCCGCGACGGCGCGTTCTTGACCTCCGTGCTCGGGGTGACGGAGTTCTTCGATCAGAACCTTGCCGCCGACACGAACTATGCCTACGCCGTGGCGGCCTTCGACGATGCGGGCAACGCCTCGGCCGTGACACCGACGATCACCGTCCACACCGACGTACTCGATCTCACCGCCCCGTCGGCGCCGCCAGGTTTCATGGCCGTGGCATCGTCGCGCTCCACCGTCTCCTTGACCTGGAGCGCAGCTACCGACGACGTGGGTGTCGTGGCGTATCGTGTACGCCGCGACGGTGTCCTCGTCGGAACGACGCGTGGGACCGGCTCGAGCTTCATCGACTCGGGGTTGGCGCCGAGTTCGGCATACACCTACGAGGTGATCGCCGAGGATGCCGCGGGCAACGAGTCGAGTGCTGCCACTGCGTCGGCGACGACCCTCGCCTCGACCCTTTCGCCGGACGTGCTCGCGGCGTTCGGTTTCGATGAGCTGGCCGGAACTCTCGCGTTCGATGCTTCCGGCAACGGCTACCATTCCTCGCTCTCCCCTGGAGCGAGCCGGACCGTGGCGCAGCTCGGCCGCGCCCTCGACTTCAACGGCTTCATCGGCTACGTCGACCTGGGCAACCTGGATATCCCGAGTTCCGAGCTCACGATCGCGATGTGGTGTCGACCCGACGACTTCGATGATCCGTTCCAGCGGTTGATCTCGAAGGCCAACGGCACGACCGAGCAAGACCACTGGTGGATGCTCAGCACGTACGTCGATCGGTCGTTGCGTTTCCGCCTGAAGACCAGCGGCGGCGTCACCGAGACTGCCATCTCCGCACCCGCGATGCTGACCGCCGGGGTGTGGACGCACGTTGCGGCAACCTATGACGGCTCGTCGATGCGGATCTACCGCAATGGCGTCTTGGTTGCGAGCGAGGGGCACACGGGCGCGATCGCGGTCGACCCAGGTGTGTTTGCGCGCATCGGCGACAACCCGACCTCCGGCGCGGCCTTCGACGGGGTGATCGACGAGGTGTGGATCCTCACCCGTGCGCTCGCGGCGGCCGAGATCGCGACGCTCATGACCACGCCGATCGCGGCTGCGCCGTCGGGAGACACGAGCCCGCCGAGCCGTCCCACGGGTGTCCTCGCGACCGCGATGTCGGCTACCGAAGTGCTGGTGGACTGGAACGCGTCCGCGGACAACGTCGCGGTGGCTGGCTATCGCGTGTCGCGCGACGGCTTCGTGGTGGCGACCACGGCTGCCGCGGTCACTCAATACTCGGACGTGGGTCTGGCTTCCGGCGTGACCTACTCGTACGAGGTCAGCGCGTTCGACGCGGCCGGCAACGTCTCGCCCCCGTCCACGCCGCCGGCCGTGGTGACGACGCCAACGCTCATGGACACCACGGCGCCAACGCCACCGAGTGCCGTGATGGCAACTGCGGTCTCGCCTGCGGAAGTCGCTCTCGTGTGGAGTCCGTCGACCGATGACGTCGGCGTCACGGTGTATCAAGTTCGACGTGGCGGGGCGACGGTGGCGACCGTGCCGGCGACGCTGACTGCGTTTCAAGACCTGTCGGTCAGCGCCGGCGTGACGTACTCGTACACGATCGTGGCGTTCGACGCTGCCGGCAACGTGTCTGCGCCGTCCCAACCCGCAGAGGTGACCACACCGCTGCTCGATGAGACGCCGCCCTCGATCCCGAGCCCCGTGGTCGCGACCGCGCTGTCGGCGAACGCCATTCGCCTGACCTGGGGCGCTGCGGTCGACGACGTGGGCGTCGACATCTACCTGGTTCGGCGCGATGGCATGATCGTCGCGAGCCTCCCGGGTGCGGCGCTCGAGTACACGGCGATCGGACTCGCGCCAGCGACTGCGTACACCTTCACGGTGGCCGCTCTCGATGCCGCGGGCAATGCTTCCGGGGAGTCCCTGCCCGCAACCGCCACGACGTTGCCCGTCACGGCGGGTCCCATGGCTTTCGCGGCCTATGGATTCGAAGGGCTCGGCGCCACGATCGTCGATGCCTCGGGCAACGGGCACGATGGCGTGCTCGTTCCGGGGGCCAGCCGCAACGCGGCAGGAGTCTTCGGTAGCGCCGTCGAGTTCAGTGGGGTCTCCGGCTACGTGAGCTTGGGCGCGCCGGAGCTCTCTGGCGGGCAGCTCACGCTAGCCGCTTGGATCAAGCCGGATGACTTCGGGGCCAAGGATGCCCGCATCATCTCGAAGGCCGTGGCCTCCAGCGTGAACGATCACTACTGGATGCTGAGCACCATCGGTGAGGGCATGCTCCGGTTCCGGGTGAAGGCGCTCGGCAGCCCGACCCAGACACTCAATTCGACGGGCCCACAGCTGCAGGCCGGGGTGTGGACGCACGTCGCCGGCACGTACGACGGCACGACCATGCGCCTCTACCAGGACGGCGTCTTGGTCGGCTCGGTCGCCTACTCCGGTGCGATCAACCCGGGACCGGGTGTCGAGGCCTGGATCGGCGACAACCCAGGTCCGTCGCGCAAGCGCTTCGACGGCCTCATCGACGAAGTGTGGATCATCGAAGACGCACTCGATGCCGGCGAGATCGCAGTCTTGATGAGCACGCCGGTGGTGGCGCCGGGCGGCGGGGACTCGCAGGCACCGACGGTGCCAGCCGGGGTCCAGGCGCTTGCAACCAGCGCGACGTCCGTCGAGGTCTCGTGGCTGGCCGCGACCGACAACGTCGCGATCGCGGGCTATAGCGTGCTACGTGACGGCGTCTTGCTCACGACCACGGGCCCGCTCGACACCCTGACCAACGACGCGACGGTCGTGCCGCTCTCGACTTACTCCTACACCGTGATCGCGTTCGATGCCGCGGGCAACGATTCTGCGCCCTCGAGTCCGCCCGCGGTCGTGCAGACGCCGGGCGTACCGGACAGCGAGTCGCCGACGGCACCCGTCCTCGTGGCGGTGGCGACGTCCGAGACGTCGGTGCAGCTCGATTGGTCGGCAGCGACCGACAACGTCGCTGTGACGGGATACCGAGTGCGGCGCGACGGCGCTGTCATCGCGAACGTGGCTGGCGGTGTGCTCGCGCTACTCGACACGGGTGGCCCGCTACAGACGGGGGCGACCTTCGCCTACACGGTGGCGGCGTTCGACATGGCGGGTAACGAGACGCCATCGATCCCGGCGTTGGTCACGATGCCCGATCTCACGCCACCCCTCGCTCCGACGAACCTGGTGGGGGTTGTCGTCTCAGCGACCGCCATCACGCTCACGTGGAGTGCGGCGACCGACAATGTGGGTGTCACCGGCTATCAGGTCGTGCGCGACGGTACCGTCGTGGCCTCACTCGGCAGCGCCCAAACGACGTTCGCTGACCTGGGACTCACGCCCAGCACGAGCTATCCGTACACCGTCGCCGCGTTCGACGCCGCGGGCAACACGTCGGCGCCGTCGGCTCCCGTCGTCGTGCAAACCCCCGCAGCGGCAGACACCGCGGCTCCCACGGTGCCGGGTTCGGTGACCGCGTTGGCGCTGTCGACCACGAGCGTGCGGATCACGTGGGCGCCGGCTACCGACAACGTCGCGGTCAGCGAGTATCGCGTCTTTCGCGACGGTCTCGCCGTCGCCACGTTGGGTTCGACGGTCCTGCAGTTCGTCGACTTCGGGCTCGTCGAGTCCACGACCTACGACTACAACGTGTCTGCGGCCGACGCCGCGGGCAACGTGTCTGCGCTCTCGGTTACGGCGAGTGCAACGACGCACACTCCGGTGCCGCTCGATCCGAGTCTCATCGTGGCCTTTGGTTTCGAGGACGGCGCGGGTTCGACCGTGCTCGATTCGTCGGGCAATGACAACGACGGCGTACTTCGCGGCGCCACCCGTGTTCCAGGTGTCTTCGGCGACGCGATGCGTGGTGACGGCGTGGAAGGGAGCGTCGACCTCGGCACGCTCGACCTACCCGCGACCTCGGAGTTGACGATCGCCTTATGGTGCCGACCCGACAGCTTCTCGATACCGGATGCGCGCTTCGTGTCGAAGGCGGTTGGCTACGAGCTCGCGGATCAGTACTGGACCTTCTCGACCCATCTCGGCAACCAGCTCCGCTTCCGGTTGCGTAACGGGACGAACGTGAAGACGCTGACCGTGGCTTCCAGTCTCACGACCGGCGTCTGGACCCACATTGCGGCGGTCTACAACGGCTCGTCCATGCGGATCTATCAGGACGGGGTGCAGCTCGCGAGCACCGGCCGAACGGGTGCAGTGGGTCGGAACCCGGCGGCGCGGGTCGCGATCGGCGACGCGCCCGGCGGCGGTCGCGCGTTCGCTGGAGCGATCGACGACGTTCGTATCTACACCCGCGCGCTCGCACCCGCCGAACTCGTGGATCTCATGGGGCAGCCGTTGGGCGCGCCGCCAACGGACGGGCGGGCGCCGACCGTGCCGGCCGACGTGGTCGCCTATGCGGCATCGACGACTCGCATCGACCTGCATTGGACCGCTTCCACGGACAGCCGAGGAGTCGCCGACTACGTAGTCCTTCGCGACGGTGCCGTGGTGGGAACGACAGTCGAAACGCTCTTCGCGGACGAGGGCCTGGTCGCCGCGACGCCCTTTGCCTACGAAGTCCTCGCGCGCGATGCGGCGGGCAACGTTTCGGCGCCATCGGCCGCGGTGTCCGCGACCACGCTGGCTAGCGATGGCGACGAATGGTTGGGTGCGTCGTGGGGCTTCCGAGTCCCGCTCGTGGTCGATCCGCAGTCCTACCGTCGCTTCGAGAAGCCCATTGAGCTCGACGTCGACTTCACGGGGCTGTTGAGCGACTTGGGTACGAGCGGCGCTCTGGATGTCGGCTCCATTCGGGTGGTCGAGGTCAACGCTGCCGGTCAGATCCTCGACGCGAGTGTGCCGCACCAGTTCGACCTGGACCCGACCTTCGAGGCGACGGCCAACGCTCGTGGCCGTTTGGTGTTCCTGGCCGAGGGTTGGCAGCCCGGGACGGCGCGTCGCTACTATCACCTCTACTTCGCCGTGAACTCTGCGCTGCCTCCGGCGGCGGTGACACCGCGGATCGTCGTGACCGACAACGTCATCGATGAGGGGATGAGCAGCTACCAAGTGGCCACCACTCTGGGCACCTTCCACTATCAGAAGGACGCCGGCGGCTTCTCGAGCGCGGTCGATCTCGATGGCAACGATTGGATCTCGCATGCCCCAACAGGCGGTGCTGGGGGCCTATTCCGCGGGATTCCCAACCTGGTGAGTCCCGAGAACCACTTCCACCCGGGATATAGCGGCAGCTCGAGCAGCCTCGTACGGCAGGGACCGCTCCTGACCGAGATCCATACCGAAACGCTCGATGGCGCGTGGGAATGCACGTGGGAGATCTTCCCGCGCTATGCCCGGTTGACGGTACTTCGCGCGGACCACCCGTACTGGTTCTTGTACCAGGGGACACCGGGTGGGCGGCTCGACGTTCTGACCGACTATTGTCTGCGCGCCGACGGCACTTTCAACTTTCTCACCACACCGTGGGGGGGCGACCTCGCGGGCGAGGAGTGGGTGCTCTTCGCCGATCCGCTTGTCGGTCGAGCCCTTTTCTTTGCGAACCACGAAGACGACAGTGCACTCGACGCCTACGATCACCAGAACGAACTCATGACCGACTTCGGCTTCGGGCGCGACACACTCGTTCCGATCCTCACGATCGAACCCGCGCAGTTCACTTTCGGATTCATCGAAGACCCCGAGGGGAGCGGCGCAGCCGCCGAGGTGCGGGCCGCGTATCGGCCGATCGCGGTTGACCGAGGTGCTGTCGTTACGCAGGCCATGGTCACGGTGGCCCCGTCGACTCCCGACGGCGTCGCCGCCAGCGCATTGTCCGACCACGAGATCCGCCTCACATGGAACGCCGCCACCGACAACGTGGCGATCGCCGGGTATCGGCTCGTGCGCGATGGGGTGCTGCTCGCGACGGTCGGCGCGGACACGAGCTACACGGATGCTGGGCTCGCTCCGGCGACCCCATACACCTATCAGGTGATCGCGATCGATGCTCAGGGGAATGCCTCGGCCGCGTCGACTGCCGTGCAGGCGACTACGTTCTGAGCGACGGGGTCGCTGCCGCGGGCCGTGGGTCGACCTCTCGGCGCGAACGGTTGGGCTGGGTGAAGGAGTTGGAAAGCGTCGAGTCGCCCGCGGGGGAGCTATCGCCGATTGCGTGGCTCAGGGCCCGTCGACGTGCGCGAGAAGGTCCTGCACGATGCCGACATGGTGATTCGTGTGAACGCGCGTGAACCGCACCCAATCGCTGGCGCCGAGCGGGCCCAGAATGGGGTGGGGGATGGTGCCCGCGCCGGCGCCTGCGATCGCTTCGGTCCGACGCTGGAGTTCGACCACCTTGGCGTCGAGGCGAACGATCGAATCGAGCAGCGAATCGATGTCGGGCTGCGCGTCGGGCAGCACCATCTCGGGCGCCGCGGCTGCCCCTCGAGGGATCTCGCCCGTCCGCAGGATCTGCTCCGCTCGGGAGGAAATGGTCGCTGGACCCGAAGGAGTGACCGGTCCGACGTTGGTCGAGAGCTTACCCACCGCAGCCAGGCCGGCCGCGAAGGCGCGCACGACGTGATGGACGTGTTGCGCAACCGTCCAACCCGAACCGGGCCTTCGAAGGTGCAGCTCGTGGGTCGGACGCGTGATGGCGTCGCGGAGAGCCGCGAGCTGCTGCCCGAGCGCGCGCAGATCGTCGTCGATGTCCCAACGCACGGCTTCGATTGGCTCCATTCCCACCGGCACCTCTCGTTGCCACGCAGGATAGCCGCTTGCGTCTGCGAACGCGACTCCTAAGCTCGGAAGCGACTGACTGCGGCTGCGTCACGGACTTCTTGGGCTTTGGGGGTCGAGCGCGTGATCGGCTCGGCTGCCAGAGCGTTCACGACCCCTGCGGTCGTTGCAGGTGCAGGTCGCGTTCGACCGTTTGGCCCTCTCGAACGCGCACCTCGAGTGTCGGCTGCTCCGCGTTCATCCGCACGCTCGTGGATCCGCTTTCCTCCCACGGGTTGAGTTCCAGCTGGTACAGGCCATCCTCGAGACCGGACTGACTGAAGCTTCCGTCGGCCTTGGGTCGCGTGAAGCGTGGTTCGCCGCGTTGTCCTTGTTCGTCGACTGCGAAGAACAGGATACCGACGCGCCAGGTGGGACGGCCATCGGCGTCGTAGACGGTTCCGCGAATGGTTCCACCGCGCCTGAGTTCGACGGTTTGGAGGTCGTGCTTGCCGTCGCGCAACACCTCCACGACTTCGGTGGTCGCGGAGATGAACTGCGCGTGCGCGATGACCAACTGAGTCTTGCCAGGAGCGAGTCCTTCGTAGGTGAACCGACCGTCGGTGTCGGTCTTCACTCTCTCCCCCTGCCCCATGTCGAAGGAGGTGCTGGTTTCCGATCCGCCGTCGCCGAACGACATCGACACCGCAATCCTCGCCCCTCCTGACGGCGGGGCATCTTCGCGGGCGACCCGAACCGTGGCGCCACGAATCGGTTTGCCATCGGGGTCGACGACGCGGCCGGAGATCACCCCGCCTTGCTCGATCAGGATCTCGACCATCGAATGCACCCCCTCTGCCAGCACGATCTCTTGTTGACTCGGGGCATGGGACTGCGCCCGAACCACCAGAGTGTATGCGCCCGGTTCGAGGCCGGTGCGGTGGAACACGCCACCCGGGTCCTTGAAGCGTTGGGGCATGACCATGCTCTGCGCCAGGATCGCGTTGATGTCGAAGTCCGCGATCTCGGTGTGTACGGGCCGCAACAGCACCTCGAACTCCTCGACGGGCTGCTGGGTCGTCGCCGAAACGACGGTACCGGTCAGGCTGGCTCGGGCTCGGAACTCGAGGGTCACCGCCGACTGACCGCTGGCCACGCCGCGAATCGAGACCGAGCCGAAAGCCGGCGACTTGGCCGTGAGGTTGTACGTCGGCTCCGAGAGTCCTGTGAGTTCGAAGGTCCCGTCGGCGAGGGTCGTCGTTTCAGTGCGTCCCCCCAGCGGCTGCGAAGTCGTCGCCGCAACCGAGGCTCCTGGGACCGGGTTGCCGGTAGGGTCAACGACCGTGCCCGTAATGGCGAGGCCACGCTCGAGCACGATGGTGACGCCACCGATCACGGTGTCGCCTTCGACGCTCAACGTCTCTCCGCGGTAGCTCGCAAACCCGTTCGCTCGGGCACTCAGGCGATAGTCACCCGCTTCGACGCCAGCGATCCGGAAGTTGCCGTCCGCGTCCGTGGTGATCGACCCGGGAATCTCGGAACTGACTTGGATGTCGCCCAGCTCCACGAAGATTGCCTCGAACTGCCGGTCTTCCGTCGATGAGCGCAGTGATACTCGCGTCCCGGCAACGGGGTTCGAATCCGCGTCCACCACCCGGCCCGAGATCACGGCGCCGCGGGAGAGCCGCGTCGTCCCGAGGTCGATCTCGCCGTGTGCGTCGAAGCTGGCGATCACGGCGTGCCGGTAGTCCGGGTGCCGGACCTTGGCCTCGTAACGTTCGGTCGCCGCGAGGTTCTCGAAGCGGAAGCTGCCGTCCTCATTCGTTGGCGCGACGAAGCTGCGGTCACCGCTCTTGCCGTCGAAGATCACGCTCGCGCCGGCGACCGGCTCGTCGTCGGGATCCACGATCCGGCCGAACACGACGGCGCCCCGTTCGAGGACGATCTCGGTCGCCGTCGACTCACCGACCTTGGCCTTCAATCCTCGGGTCGTTTGCGGCGCATAGCCCTGGGCGTGGGTCACGAGGTCGAGCGTTCCGGACGGCAAACCGAGGAAGTGAAAGCGTCCCATCGCGTCGGTCGTTGCCGGGTCGATGCGGGTCAGCGGGTCGGCCGACCGAACGCGAACCATGGCGCCTGCGACGGGGCCTCCGTCGGGTGCGATGACCACGCCGGACAGCTCCGCCCCCCGAGCCATCTCCAGGATCACGCCGCGACTCCCCGCGGCGACCTCGCGCGACGCGGCCTGGACCCAATCCGTGTGCGCTGCGCGCAACGTGTAGTTGCGCGCCGTGAGTCCGGTGAGGCGGAAACGCCCGCGATCGTCGGTCACCGACGGGTCGATGAGCTGGGCGCCGCCCGCGCCGATCTGCACCGTGTACGCCAGGTTGTCGTCGCCAGAGGAGACGAAGAACCCAGTGCGCGCCGTCACCTCGACTCCGACCACCGGGAAGCCCGAGGGGTCGACCACGGTCCCCTCGATCGTCAAACCCTCGGTGAGGAGGACCTTCAACTCGGTCGGCTGCGCGGATTCGACCATGACCGGGTTCACGACTTCCGTGCAGAACCCCTCCGCGCGCGCAGCAAGCCGGTAGGATCCGACGGTCAGCCCGACCAACTCGCAAGCACCCGCAGCGTCGGTGACGCCGCGATTCGTTGGATCGTCGACGGGCGGCAGTTGAACCGGCGGTCCGAGGAGGAGCGCCCCGACGCGATCGCCGACGGGATCGGCGGAACTCGACCGCAGCGCATGGATCACCACCTGCTCCAGAGCGCGCCCGTCGACATCGACGACCTGGACGCGAATCGTTCCCGTGGCGGGATCGGTCACGGAACGCGGCGCGGCCGAGTCCGACTCCTGCGCGCGAACCGTTGCTGCCGGAGAGTCGGTTGCCGCGGGCACTTCGTCCGTCGTTGCCGAGGTGTCCAGGTGGTTCGGAGACGAGTTCGTGGTCCGCTCGGCGGTCAGACCGACCGGCGCAGGAGGATCGGACGAAGACTGCAGGAACCACATGGCGCCGGCGACGACGCCGATCGCAGCCGCAGCGGCGACGACGGTTTTGATACTCATGATGACTCCTCCGACAAGGGTTGCGGGAATGGCGACCGAGCTCGAGGTCGCGGAAGAAACGGTGGCCGCGGCCGCGTGCCCAACACTCCACGTCGGGAGCAGGGTGAGCGGCAGGATCGCCAAGCACCACGTGCGGCGATCGCCGAAGTCGTGGTCGAGCTGTTCGCGCAATTCGTCGAGGCCGCGTTTGAGACGGCTTCTCACGGTCGCGACGGCGATCCCTTGTTGGCGCGCGATCTGATCGGGATCGAGTCCCTCGAAGTAGCGTAGTAGCACCGTGGTGCGAAATGGCTCGCGCAGGCGAAACGCCGTCTCGACCAGTTTCCGGTGTAGTTCCGCGCGCTCGAGCACGTCGCTCGTGGATGGCAGAGACTCACCGACAGCGGACTCTCGCTCGCGCCGGGCCCGGCGCGAGGTGGTCCGCCTCTGGGTCGAACGCTTGTAGCGCAGCACGCGCGAGAACCACGCTCGGAGATTCCCCTCGGGCGGCGAATCGACGGCCGCGAGCAACGCCTCTTGGCTCAGATCGTCCGCGTCGTTGCTGTCCCGAACGAGGCTGAGAGCGAGCCCGCGCACCCACTGCACCTGCTCGAGCAAGGCGTCGTGCTGCAGCGCGGGGTTCGGCTCCGAATCGGGGCGAGGCATCGGTCTCCTGTCGTGGGCGTCATCCAATTCTCCCCGCGACCCCGTCCGCCGTGCCCAGTTTTTTGCGAGTCCTCGGCCCCGGCGTCGTCCGCGCGACCGCCGCATGCTTCCTCTCGCTCGGCAGCGACTCCTTACTGTGCGCCGGGTGCGCCGGGCGCATCCCCCAGCTCGATCTCCAGGTTCAGCGTGCGCTTCCACGCGTCGAACCCGCCGCGCAGGTTCGTGACGTCGACGCCTTGCCGTTCGAGGAAGGCGCACGCGATCGCCGAGCGCACTCCGGACTTGCACGACACGACGAGCGGTCGGTCGCGGGGCACTTCCGCGAGGCGAGGCAGCAGCCGCGTGTGGGCGAGGTTCGTTGCACCCGGGATGCGTCCCTGCGCGAACTCGGCGGCGCGCCGCACATCGAGCGGGCCGCCGTCGCCGCGCGCGAGCCGTTGTGCGAACTCCGCGACGTCGATCTCTGGGGTGCTGACCAACCCGAGCGCGGAGCCGCCCGCGAGGGACTGCGGACGAACCTGGGCGGTCACCGCGCTCAGGCCGATGCGAACCAGGCAGCGCACGGCGCGATCGAGTTGCTCGTCGTCGACCACCAGGCAGACCTCCTGGTCCGCCGCGATGTAGGACCCGCACGTCGCGATCAAGTTGCTTCCGAGTGGTGACCACAGCGATCCCGGAAGGTGACCGGCCCGGAACTCAGGCCAGGGCCGGGTGTCGACGATCACGTGTCGACTTCGATCCAAGCGCTGCGCGGCGTCCGCGTCGAGTACGCGCTGCCGCGGGAGTGCACCCAGGAGCGGTGGTCCATCCCGGTTCTCGCGCTTCATGCGGCCGAAGTAGTAGGGCGGCTCCGGTTGACCGTCGAGCATGTAGTCCATGAACCCACGCTCGGTCGCGAGCTGAAGCAGCGCCGGGTTGAAGCGACGTTCGTAGCCGACGGTCGACTGTGGCGTGGCCCCGAGCGCCTTGCCGCAAGCGCTCCCCGCGCCGTGCGCAGGCCACACCTGGAGATAGTCGGGGAGCTCCAGAAAGCGTCGCGCCGAGTGGAACAGCTGGCGTGCACCTTCTTCTTGACTCCCCACCTGACCGGCCGCGGTCTCCAGCAGGTCGGGACGCCCGAGGTCGCCGACGAAAACGAAGTCGCCGGTGACGATGCCCATGGGGTCGGTAGCGCCTCCGCGCCGGTCGGTCACGAAGAAGCTCACGTGCTCGGGCGTGTGTCCGGGCGTGTGTGCCACCTCGAACTCGACTCCGCCCAACCGAAAGCGATCGCCATGACGGAGGCGTTGGTGCTCATAACTGCCGCCGCCGGCCTTCGCGTCGAGCCACCCGTACTGCCAGTCCGGCCCTCCTTCCGCGGACACGAGCACCCGCGCCCCGAGCTGCTCCGCGAGCTCACGCGTGCCCGACAAGAAGTCCGCGTGAATGTGTGTCTCCGCGGCGGCCACGATGCGCAGACCTTCGCGCGCAGCCTCCGCCAAGTACCGGTCAATGTCGCGTGCCGCGTCGATCACGATCGCCTCGCGAGTACCCGGGCAACCGATGAGGTAAGACGCATGAGCTAGGTCGGAGTCGTACATTCGGCGAAAGAGCATGGCAGTTTCCCTCGTGCAGAGTCGGTGCGCATCGGCGCGGACGCGCCGAGAGGCGGCTCGTCCCCGACCCGGGATTCTACGACATCGAGGGTTTCGGGGGGAGTTCGGGGAGGCGGGCGGGGCGCGATCGTGGAGATCCGTGGGGGCCACGAGCGACCGGCTCACCTCATCGCCGTGGCCTTCTGACGTGGTCTCGGGCACGACGTCGAGACGCCGGACCGCGAACCGCGATAGCCAAAGGTTAGGCGATCACCGGCGCTGTCACCGGGGTCGTGGTATCGACCACGATCGGAGTGGTGGCCGGGAAGGCCCTGTGACAAGCCCGCGGTCGAGGCAACAGCGACGCAGACAGTGGGACGCCTCGCGATGCATCGGTCAGGCCTGCGCTGCCCCGACAAGCCCTCAGCACGCCGGGACGGACAAGGTGGCACCGTCCAACCCGCCGAGCGCGAACGTCGATGCCGTGTCGCGGGCGGTGGGCCGACGTAGCGCACCGGCGAGATCGGGCGCAGCTCGGCGAGCGGCGAGCGGAGAGATAGCCGGCACGGCCTCGGCGAGCAGACCCGGTTGCGTCCCGCAAGAGCAGCACCAGCGACCCCAGGGAAGCCGATTCAGCGGTGTACTGTCGAGCGAGGGCGCGACGACCCCTCGACGTCGTCAAAGACCGGCCGGCCGTCGACGCAAGTTGCCGACCCGAAGGTGGCGACCCCCCCGAGCAGCTAGCGCTCGCTCGTTGTGACCACCTCCGAGAGCACGTAGCGCTCATGCGGCAGAGCGAACTTGGGGAGCGCCGTGAAGCCTGATCTACCGCGAAGCACGTTCTCGTGCGACGCCCCTAGCGAATACGGGTGATCTGAAGCTGCGTGTGACCCTGTGCCAGGTTGGCGCTAGGGGGCGGACTAGCTCCGGAGCCATGGTTCGCATAGGCGGCGATGGTGTCACCCGCCACCATCGTGATGTGCTGCGTAAAAGCGTTCGTAACCGCAGACGCACCGGCAGTGCTGCCAATGAGATACTGCTGGGCCACTGACGTACCGTTGTGGTTAATCTGCCCGCTCCAATGCTGCAGAGAGTTCGTCTGCCACTCCAACCTTAACGACACGAGATAGAGCCCATCCTCGGAAGCCGTGAATGTATTGTTTAGGGAGTCGAAATCCCCGACACCCACACCGCTTGGGGTGTCAAAAGCAACTCGCTCAAGAGTCGCCGTCGGAACTGGCTGTGGGCCAGATAGCCGAACCGTCAGATTCGTCCATCCCTGCATGCACGTACAGTCGCCCGCCGCAATCGCGGCCGGCGGCGGGCCGCCGCTAAACAACCAAGAGAGGTAGTTCACTACGTCGGTAAGGTTACGCTCGCCATCACCATTGATATCCCCATTGCAGCACGCCTCTCCGACTGGCCACACGGAGGACACACATGTACTTGGGTCGCAGCTTGGTCCCGCCTCCACCATGAAGCTCCACACAGCGAGGACCACAGCCGAGGTGACCACCACATTCAGACACACCCCACAGAACCGCGCAGCACACCGCTTGAACATCGCGCAACCCCTTCGGCTAGCTCCCACGACTTCTGACTGATTGGACCGTACCTAACGCGACAACCCAGAAACGGACCGGCGCGCCTGGCATTCACCACAGAAGCCTGTCTCCAACACTACCGCACACAAAAGACCCAAGGTTGACCCAAGTTACGCATGGGCCCGCAGTGCCCTACTGCGGGCAGGCCACCAGCTTAGTAGGTTGGTCTCCGTCTGTTCAAAGGAATCTTGTCTCCGGTATGGAAGCAACGATGGTGGGAGGAGCGACTGCGGAGGAAAGCGTTCCACGATGAGAGAGAGTCAGAGACTTGCGCAAGTCCCAGACGGGCCAGGAATTGCTATGCCGATGGGTGGTGGTGAGGGAGGGAAACTGCGTGGCTGGATGGATGGGGTGGGGAGAAAACCGGTAGTGTCACGGCTCGAAAAATAGGTAGATCTACCTAGTTCGGAAATGCCACGCTATTGGTGGTCGAGCTCTGGTGCACGTCGTCTGGGTCGCGTGGGTAAGCAGCTTCTTGGTTAGCATGCCTAGCCCAGCGGCTTCGAAGATTCGGTCTCCCTCATCCCCTCGACGAACCGCACGACGGGCGGGAGATCGAACACCCGGGGATAACCTAATGTAACGAAAAGCTTGTTTTACGCCAGAAATCGCATCTCGTCCCGCCGGGGAACCATCGGACAGGAGAAGGGTGCTTCCACCTGCATCGCAGGCTCGCGCATCGAGCCGCACAGGCAGCGCACTTCGCACGCGCGCGCGCGACACCGCCGAAGACCCCTCGTGGACGACTCGTCCACGCGTGTCATTCCGCTCCGTGCGAACCGTAGACGATCCCGCGAGCGTGACGCCCGATCGCATCGTCGGACTGACTGCGCCCGCAGACACCGCGGGCCTCTCCAGGATCTCACGGTCAGGGCGCAGGTTTCTCGCATCCAACGCTCGCGATCGCGGACACGACGTGCTTTGCAGGCCTCAAACGATCGATTGTCGTTCCATCCCCCAGTTGCATGTAGCCCCCCCAGCTCGAGGAGGTGCGCTCCCCGCCCCTCATGGGGCGGGGCAGGCGGGGCGGGGGGGTGATGCATCGGCGGGAGCCCGGACCCGCAGCTTTGCAGCGGTAAGTTCAGGTCCGTCAGCTCCCTGCGCGCAAGCGCCCGATCTGCAGGAGGTGCCGCTGCTGATGGCGCACCATCAGCGTGAGTCCCGAGCCGATCGTGAACCGAATCCTCGCCGAAATGGGTGATGGGAACTTCGTCTGGTTGAGATTGCACCCATCCGCGCGCGTGATCAACTCGCCTAGGCGCGGCTGCTGCTTCAGGAAGCGGGGGAGCGCGGCGACGTCCTCGAACGCCGGGGCTGGCTTGAAGAGCGCGGGGGCCTTCAGTCGCAGCCGCGAGTTCGGACCCGCCATGTGTACGAACAGCCGCGCGAACAACGACGGCCGAAACGGCGCGCTCGGATCGCCGCCCGCGCCGCGTGCCGCGTCGACGGCCTCCTCGAGAAGCGGGTAGTACAGATCGCCCGTGACTCGGAGGTGCTCGATCACTTCGAGCACGCTCCAGCGCCGGGGATCGGGCTTTCGCGTGAGTGCCTCGGGCGGCAGACTCGTGAGCGCTCGAAACTCGGCGGTGTTGCGCTCGAAATCGAGCGACAGAGCACGCAAGTGCGGATGCATGGTCGAGCCTTTCCGGGCGCGGGCAAACGATCCGCGGGCTCCTACTCTTCGAGGATCGTGATGCGCTGATCGACCTTCGCTATCGCGACGGTTTGTTGTTTACCGCTCGGCCAATGGACGACCAAGTTGTCGACCGTGGTTTCGGTTCCCAGGCCGAAGGTCAAAGTGCGTTCCACTTGCGAGAGATAGCTGCGAGTAGGCATGACTTGCTGGACCTGAGTACGGCCGCCGGCGGTAAGCTCCACGCGGGCGCCGATGGCTTCGGGGTGAGAGCGAGTGGCACGGAGGTCGACGCGCAGCCAGTGGTGGCCGAGCTTCTGCTCGTTGCGGAGGACGAGTGGCCGGCCGGCAACTTGGGTGAGCACGACATCGAGATCGCCATCGCCGTCGAGGTCGGCGTAGGTGGCGCCGCGGCCGACAATGGGCTGACTCAGATCGCCGACGTTCGTGGACTCGACGGGGGTGTAGCAGCCGCCGCTGCCTTCGCCGCAGTGCCAGAAGAGTTGGGTGCTCTGGCGATACTGCTGGCTAGCCTGAACGACGTTGATGTTCTCTTCGAGATGGCCGTTGGCCTGGAGGAGATCGAGGCGTCCGTCGAGGTCATAGTCGAAGAAGAACAAACCGAAGCTGAGCCTCAGCAGGCTTGCCGGGCCGATGCCCTCGGTGCTGGACTCGTCGGTGAAGGCGTGACTTCCATCCTGAGCGACGTAGAACGACGTGTGCTCGTTCGCGAAGTTGCCGATCGCGATGGCCAAGGTGCGATCGTCGCGGTAGTAGGCTCCGTCGATTCCCATGGCGCCAGTGGCGAGTCCGCGCGCGTCGTAGGCGATGCCGGTGACCGCCCCGACTTCCTCGAAGGTGCCGTCTCCGCGATTGTGGAACGAGAAGTTCTGAACCGTGTCGTTGGCCACCACGAGGTCGAGCCAGCCGTCGCGATCGATGTCGATCGGGAGCACGGCGAGAGCCTTGCCGAGTGGACGCTGCGTGGCCGGGTTGGCGACCTCGATGCCGGCGCGACGCGACACGTTCTCGAAGGTGCCGTCACCGCGATTGTGGTACAGCTCGCAGTGGGTTCCCTCGAACTGGGTCGGCGGCCCGTAGGCACGGCCGACGCCCGTGAGGCGGAAGTCGACCTTCTCGTCGATCTCCTTCGACCAACGCACGTAGTTGCAGACGAACAGGTCGAGTTGGCCGTCCCGGTCGTAGTCGAGGAAGGCAGCACTCGAGCTCCAAGCGTCGGCGGCCCCCTGTATCTGGGCGGCTTCGGTGACGTTCGTGAAGCGTCCGCTTCCATCGTTACGAAACAGACGGTTGGGCCCCAAGCAGGCGACGAAGACATCGGTGTCGCCGTCACTGTCGTAGTCCCCGACGGCAACCCCGAGACCGTACAGCTCGACATCGAGGCCGGACCCCGCGGTGATGTTCGTGAAGCTGCCGGTGCCGTCGTTGCGATAGAGCTGGCTGGTCGCTGGCTTGCTTGGCGGTGCCGCTCCGCGGTCATGCGGCCACGCGCAGCCGTTTACGAACAGTAGGTCAGGGTCGCCGTCGCCTTCCAGGTCGAGCACTGCACAGCCACTCCCCATGGTCTCCGGGAGGAGCTTGGCACCGCGGGCACCGTTCTCGTGCACGAAGTCGATGCCAACCTCCCGTGTCACGTCCCGGAACGGCACCGACGGTGGGTCGCTCCGACGTTCTTGCATGCGTGGCAACACCAGCGGCTGCTCGTCGACGCGGATCGGCGCGGTGCTCGGACGCGTGAACCAAAACACGGTGCCGCCGGTTACTCCCAAGGCTGCCAGGATCAACAGGGACACCCGAAACGCCCGTCCGATGACGGTGTCATCGTAGGCCGCGAGCTGTTCGGAGGCTGCCTCTTCATTCGCCTCCGGTCCGCCGACCTCCCCTGTACTCATCGTCCGGCTCCGTTGCTCCGCGGTGGGTTGCCGTCGAGTTCCGGCGCCCCCACTCTCTGTAGCGAATAGATCACGACTGCCTCCGCCGCGTGGTTGGCGGCCGGGTTCGCTGCGCGTTGCTTGGCAATGGCGACGTCACGCGCGTTGTCGTCGGGCTTGTACTTGGCGTGGAGCCGCTGATGTTCCGCGGCGCGCGCATCGTCGCCGAGCTGCGGCAGTATCAGCGACAAGTTGTAGTGGGCGGTGGCGTTCTCCGGATCGAGCTCGAGCACCCGATCGAATCGTCGCCGCGCCTCCGTCAAGAACAGCGTGCGGGCGTCGCGTCCTGGTTCGCCGCGCTCGAGTTTCGCGCGTTCGAACAACGTCTGGCCCAGCTCGTTCAAGAGGCGGTAGTCGCTGCCGAAGTCGAAACCGCGCTCGCGCGCTTCCTGAAAGCGAGTGTCCTCGAGCGTGCGAAAGTTCTCAATGGCCTCGTCGAAGTGGCCGGTCTGGCGATTGACCAACCCGGTGAACCACGCCACCGACCACGGGTAGGCCGGTGGGTCGTGGCGCGCGGCCGCCTCGAGTGCGGCCGCCGCGTCGGCGAGCCGCCCCTCGCGGATGTAGACCCGCGCGCGATTCAGTGGGCCGTCGGGGCGACCGAGCTTTTCGACCTCGGCGAACGCGGCCTCGGCCTGCCGGAGTTCGCCTTTTGCAGCGTTCGCGTCGGCCTTGCGCAGGAGTCCGATCCCGTAGTCGTTCCAACGCTCCCAGGTCGGGATCTTCACTTCGGGTGGGGGCGCGAGCGAGCCCGCGACACCTGCCAAGGGGAACGTCACCCGATCCGTGGCGATGGTCGTGATCGGCAAGTCGTTCACGAAGTCGGGGCCATAGACGTACTGCATGTAGCGAGTGTCGAACTTCCGGTACTGCAGTTTCACCTCGACCGTGACGGGTAGCTGCAGGTCCGTCGGCACCCGCAGTTCGAAGTGAGAAACATCGGCCGCACCCGGCGGGATCTGATGGTTGTAGAGCGGCACGAAGATGTCCTGGGCGTTGCGCCGATCGATGCGGTTGCCGTCGCGATCCAACACGTACGCATTGAGGAAGTGCGACCACGGATCGACGGTGCCGTCGGCCTCGCGCCCGCCGCTCCGCCCGATCACCCGATCTCCGCTCGTCACTTTGACGTCGAGCCATAGCTCGTTCGAGTCGGCAGTGCCCTCGGTCAGCAAGTGACCCAAGCGCAGCGTCCTCACGACCGTCTCGATCAAATACGTCTGACCCGGAACCAACGCGGGCACCTCGGGTCGTAGCGGTGCGACCAACGCGCCCGCGATCGTTCCCCCCAGTTTCACGCCGAAGATGTCGACTCGGGCGCAGCCCTCCAAGAACTCTCGGTGTCGCTCGTTGACCCAGCTCGGGAGACCGAGCAGGTGTGGGATGGCCGTGTTCGCGGACGGGAACTGGTGATCGTGGATGGTGAGCTTGCCGGAATCGTCGTTGTAATCGGCGCCGAAGTCCGCAGACGTGCGCAGCGGCATGTGGCAGCCGTTGCAGTCGGGGTTGGCCTTCGGGGGATAATAGAAGCTCGAGACTCCTTTGCCGGAGACGCCGCTGAGGAGGTGCGAGTCGTAGTGGTTCTGGCCGCGGAGCCACTTGTAGTGGTTGAGCTCCTCCGGCAGGTGCACCTTGTGGCACGAACCACAGAAGTCTGCGGTTTGGTGTAGGGGCTTCAGGAAGGTCTTGCGGTGGAACTCGGGTTTGGCCTTCACGAGCTGGCGATTCACCCACGCCAGGACCGGGTTGCGGCTGAACGCGAAGGGGTAGTGTATCGGCTCCTCGATCGTGAAGTCGGCATTCCCGCGCGGGCTGTTGATGTGGGTGATCGCGTGGCAGGAGGTGCAGGTGATGCCAGCTGTCGCCGTCGGGTGCGCGACGTCGTCGAAGTTCGGGTCGTCGAAGGCACCGCTGAAGAACACCACGGGGTCGTGGCAGCCCGCGCAGAAGCGGGATGCCTGGAGGTCGCCGTCGCGTTCGAGGGCGACCTTGCGGGTCTCACGGACGGAGAACAGATACGCCGGATTGTTGAACGAGCTGAAGCGATGCACGCTCGCGGACCACGCGGCGTGGGCGTCCGCATGGCACTCCTGGCAATACTCGTCGTTGTCGAGCACGCTCGCCGAAATGAAGTTGCCGGTGGCGGTGCGGGCAAGCGACGGGAAGAAGTACTGTTCGCCGCTGGCCGGGCCGACTTGGTTCCACTGCCGCGGGTCCTGCGCGTGGAGCAACAGCAGGATCAGCGCGAAAGCAGTGCCGAAAGCCGCCCACACTCCTCCAACCCGCCAGCGGATCCGGGGGCCGGCCAAGCGGTGGAGTACGAACAACCAGGCGGCGACGATTGGCGTCAATACGTGCGCCCAATAGGCAACGGAACGGAGGTGCGGGTTCTTCAGTTCGACGAGGCCCTCGATGCGCGTCAGCACGATGCCGGACCCGACGAGCACCAGGCTGGTGGCGAAGAGCGCGTATCCGACTCGCACCGCGCGCCGGTTCTTGCGGTCGTGGGCGTTGCGGATGTGGAGGACACCGAAGACGACGAGCGGCAGGATGAGGGCGATCCCGAGGAGCAAGTGCGCGAGGAACATCAGGAGTGAGAAGTAGTTCTCGTACGTCTGACCACTCCACCAGCCGGCGACGCGAAGGGTCACGAGGTAGCCGCCGTTGACGGCAAGGATGGCGAACAGGCCCAGTACGCTGGCGAGGAGCCAGCGCAGGCGCGGACCGACTGCGGGAATGTAGACCCGGCGCTTCGGATTGAGGTCGGAAGGCGTGCTCATCGGGTAGTGGCTCCGTCTGGTTCGATGCTCCGTGCGCGGCGTGCTCGCGACCCGAGTGTGCAATCGTCGCCGGTGCCGGGCCCAGGGCAAGTGTCGTTCGCGCGTCGGGCCAACGGCCGAGTTAAGCGCCGCACGTTTGCCCAACCGGCGTCGACGCGTTGCGAGACTCCCCACGCGCACGGTCTCTGAGGTCGGTCGGGGTGGTCTCGATGCCAACAGCGGTGCGGGCGATTGTAGCGGATGCGGGGGGGCAACGGCAGACATGCTGGCGCATAGAATCTACGGGTTGCGGCGACGTCACCGAGGGATCGGGCCCGCCCGCCGTAGCGCTGGGCACGGTTGCGCGGACGCTCAGTCGCCGGCGGTCTTGCCGACGTTTCGCTCGATCCACGCGACGAACTCCGTGGTCCGAATGGGCTCGTGAACGACGCGAGCCTCGCGCTGCTGCGGGAGCTTGACGATCAGCGGAACCTCGAGTCGCCGGTCATGGGTCCCGGGCGCGTCGGTTCCGTGATCCGAGGTCAGGACGAGCGTGCACGAGTCCCAGTGCCCGGCCCGGCGAATCTCGGCCACCAGCTGCCCGATCACGGTATCGAGGTACTGGAGGTTGCCCTCGTACCCCGCGGCCGGGTCCACGTGGGCGGTGCGATAGTCGGGACGCACCCCGTGGCGTGTGTAGTGAAACGGGTTGTGCGGGAGCAGGTAGTGAAACACGGCGACCAGTCGCGGCCCGCCGTGCTCGATGCACCTCAACGTGAGACCGTGCTGGCGGGTGAGCGATTGCAGGGCAAAGTCGGCTGGGTAGTGCTGGAGCCCCAGCAGTCGGTGGAACGGGAAACGACCATAGAACGAGGCTTTGAAGAGGTGCGCACGCACCATTTCCCCAAGGCCAAGATACTGCCCGGTGTCGTACGGCATCTGGTCGACCCAGTCGACTTGGTCGCCCAGCAGGATCGAGTACGGTACGTCGCGCCCGATCAGCCAGCGGGGAGCGCCTGCGGGTGCGAGTCGCGCGAACAGCGATTCGTGAGCCGTAGAGGGCTGCCAGTCTCCCTCGGCTGCGAACCAAGTCGAGCCGCGATCGTCGATCTTCACCTCAGATTGGGTTTGGAAGAGGATCGCCGGGATCGAATGCAGCGTCATGTTGCTGGTGGAGGTGGCTGCTGCGAACGACGTGCTGGTCGCGAGCAACTCGGCCAGGTGCGGGAAGCGCTCGGCGACCGGTCCCTTGCCAAAAGTCTCCAGGCGGTCCCACTCGTCGAAGATGAAGATGTAGGTCGGCCCGGTGGCCAGCCCGGCGCCAAGGTTGGAGCCAAGGTTGGAGCCAGGGTTGGCACCACCGTCGCCGTTCGCCGGGGTGGTTCCATTCGATGAGTCGGCCTCGAACGGTGGCGGGGTCGGAGGGCCACTGATCGCCGGGTAGCCCTGAAGGTGCAGCAGTAGGATCAGCGGCAGCGGGATCAGGAGCTGGAGCAGCCGTTCGCCGACGCCAACGAAGGCGCGCCAGAGCATGGGCCAGCTGATCACGCCGAGTGCGACCGAGGCCCAGATCCACTTGAAGTGCGAGTGGTAGCCCGCAAGCGCCGCGTCCGGATCGCTCCACGGCAAGTGAATGAGGAGCAGGTACGCGGCCGCGCAGGCCCCGAAAGCGAAGAGCGGTCCGAGGCAGACTCGATGCGCGAACCCCCGCCACTTCGAGGGCAACGCGCCCACGACGAACCCGAGCGCAACATGACCGGCGAGGAACGTCAGCGCCGTTCCAGTCATTACCGCGTAGATCTGCAGTAGGCCCCGTAGGCTGAACCCGAGCATGAGCCGGTTGTGGCCATCGGTGAGGATGTGCAGGTACGGTAGGAACAGGAGGAACGCGAACTGAAAGCTATAGAGGGCCCGCACGCGGAGGCGTCGTGGTTGCGGGTGAGGGCCATACCACGATCGAGATCGTCGCGCCACCAAGGCGCGCAATCGTCTCAGCGGCTCGAGCCGCAGCTGCGGAAGCAGTGGCACGTCAGTCCCTCCTGATACTCTCCAAGCTACGCCGGGTCGCGGTGCCCGGGTGTCGTCTTGCGCCGAAACAAGCTGCGAATCGGCGTGAACAACAGCGACAGCCAGCGCCTCAGGAAGAAGGCGGCACTGAACACCATCGCGAGGACCGTCTGGATCAGGATCGACCCCGACCCAGGTTCCAAGTAACTCAGCACGACGAACGGCTCCATGGATTCACCTCGGGCATCGATGGACCCTCCCACGGACATTATCGGCACGGACACGGGCGGCTTGAGCGCGGATTGTCCCGCGAGTCTCGACGACTCAGGGAGCGCGACCGCCAGGCCGACGGGCGACGACGAAGGTGCGGCCGGTATCCAAGAAGCTGCCGTACGCGAGTACCCGACGCTCTTCGACGGTGAAGAGACCGGACAGGACCTCGAGCACCTTGTCGAGGCCGGCGCCCTCGTAAGCCGGGGGGTGAGACTCGAAGAGAAACAGCCCGCCGGGCCTCGTCAACTCATGGCAGCGCGTGAAGAAGTGCGCGATGTCTTGGTGGGTGTTCCCGTCGTAGGTCGAGTGGTTCGCGAACGACAGCACCGCATCGAAGGGCGTGTCGAAGGCGAGCTCCTCGAAGGCGCCGACGCGGAAGTCGACGTTGCCGAGCCCGAGATGGCGCGCGGCCGCGATGCCGATATCGACGAGGTGCGGGTTCAAGTCGAAAGCGACGACCTGGCGCGCGACCCGGGCGATCGACAACGAGAGAAACCCGGCGTTGCAGCCGATCTCGAGGACCGAGAGTCCACGCAGGCGCTCGTGCAGTTGCATCTGCGCGAGGCGCTCGCGCGTGTTGCGGAGCCCGGTGACCCCGATCTCATCGAACCCCTGATAGAAGTAGCCTTCCCCATAGTCGTAGCTCGACCATTGCTCGTTCGCTGCCAGCAGTGTGCGGTTCAACTGCCGATGCAGCGCGAGAAGCCGTGGGTCGCTCTGCAGCCGAGCATAGTCGCGCTGCCGATTCGCGAGCGAGAGCTTGCGCACCTTGGACCGTGCGAACAGGGCGTCGCGCAAGAAGGCGAACGGGGCCAGGGACGAGATCTTGTCGTAGTACTTGAGGTAGCTGGGTTTCAAGGCGCTCGCTCTCCCAATGGGTTCAGACTCCGTGCAGCCGCGCTGGCCCGGGGCCCAGGCTTTCTCCGGCGGGCGCTCGTGGCCCTTGCTGCCACGTCCTGTCGCGTCGGCCGACCGCTACGGGCAGGCCGCGTATCGCCGGCACGCGAGCTCCGTCCATTGTTTCGGCACGACACGGGCTCGCCTTGCCTCGGAAGTCGCGCCGGCTGCTTGTATGGGCGCGCGCTTTCCCTATTCTGGATGCCATGAACACACGCCAGCCGGTTGACGCCCCGTCGTCCCGCGGAGGTTGCGCCCTCCACATGCACCCGGGAGTGCTCACGGTGGACGGCGGCCGCAATCGACACGCCGTCGAGTATGGGCGGCTCACGGTTCCGGAGAATCGTGAGCGGGACGATTCGCGCTGGATCGAACTCGCGTTCGCCCGCTTCCGCGCCCGGACCGAGCGCCCCGGGCCTCCGATCGTGTTCCTGGCCGGCGGGCCGGGGGCTTCCGGGATTCGCGTGGCACAGCGCATCCCGGGGCTGTTCCTCGAGCTGTCCAAGGTCGCCGATGTGATTGCCTTGGATCAGCGCGGGGTGGGGTTGTCGCGCCCTTGTCTCGATTCGAGCGAACGTTGGGATCTCCCACTCGACGACCCGGTCGACCGCGACCGGTTCATCGACGTCGCCGTCCAGCGCGCACGCGCGCTCCGTACGTTCTGGGAAGAGCGGGGGACCGATCTCGCCGGCTACACGTCGACCCAGAGTGCCGACGATGTCGATGATCTACGGCGTGCGTTGGGTGTCGAGCGAGTGAGCCTTTACGGCCTGAGCTACGGTTCGCACCTCGGGCTCGCGATCTTGCGGCGCCATGAGTCGCGCGTGCACCGCGCGGTGCTCGGGCTCGTGGAAGGGCCCGACGACACTCACAAGCTGCCGGCCAACACCGAGCGCCACTTCGCACACATCAATGAGCTCGCGCGCCAGGCTGCTGGAACCAGCGACCGGGCTGACGACTTGCTGACCTTGATGCAGGAGACTCGGGAAGCCCTGCATCGCGAGCCCCGTGTCGTTCCCGCGCCGATCGACGGTTCGGGCAATGAGGCCCGCGACGTCGTCCTGGGCGCGTTCGACTACCAGTTGTACCTCTCCGAAGCCCTCGGCAGCATTCGCATGATCCGAGCCTTGCCGCGCATCTTCGACGAGTTTCGCTCAGGCAACTTCGGTGCGATCGCGGTCGATGCTCGCGAACGTCGCCAAGCCTTCCTGCCGTCGGCGATGTCGCTGGTCATGGACGCGGCCTCGGGCGTCTCGCCGGAACGGCAGGAACTCATTCGCGAACAAGCGCCGGACGCACTTCTGGGGGATGTCTTCAACTTGCCATTCCCGTACGTCGCTGAAGCGCTTGGCGCCCCCGACCTCGGACCGGACTATCGCTCCCCGGTTCGAGCCGCCACCCCGACGCTGCTCCTGAGTGGCTCGCTCGACGGCCGGACCCCGGCGTCCAACGCGGAGGCGGTCCTCGCGCACTTCAGGCAGGGTCAACATGTCATCGTCGAAGGTGCGTCCCACAGCTACTTCCCCGAACTGGATGAGACCGCACGACGCTTCCTCGGCGGCGAAGACGAGACCTACCCCGCGCGCCGAGTGCCGTTCGAGTTCGACCGCGCGGTCCCTTCGCCGCGGACCGGCAAGGTCTGATCGCCGGGCCGCTGGGTCGCGCGACCCGGGCACCCCGATCGAGTCGGTTGACTTCTCAACGGACCCCCGCGGGGAGGGGATGCTCAAGGCTTAAGTTCCGGTGAAATAGGCCGTTATGTCCATTAGTCCGGGTGGGAGCAGGAGCGGTTCCGGCGATTCGACGACGAATTCAACGCGTTGTTTCTATAGGTAGATTGCGAAAGCAACGCGTTGAATCTAAAGTCACGCCGATGAAAAGACGCGTTGCGAGCGACTTGGAGCGGTGGATTCAGCACGAGAACCGGCGCCCGCTGGTTCTCCGGGGTGCCCGCCAGGTCGGGAAGACGTGGCTCGTCCGCGACCTGGCGGAACGCTCCGGACGCTCGCTGGTCGAGCTCAACTTCGAGCGGGATCCGGCCCTGGCTCGGTGGTTCGCGTCGAACGACCCGAATCAGATCCTGGGCGAGTTGTCACTCCACCTGGGACACCGAGTGTCGCCCAAGAGCCATCTGCTGTTCCTCGACGAGATCCAAGCAGCCGGCGAGCTACTGGCCAAACTCCGCTGGTTCTATGAGGGTGTCCCCGAACTTCCCGTGGTGGCCGCCGGATCACTCCTCGAGTTTACGCTTGCTGATCACGCCTTCAGCATGCCGGTCGGACGGATCAGTTTCCGCCGGATCGAGCCGCTGTCGTTCGCTGAGTTTCTCGAGGCGCACGGGCAGGTGTCCCTCCTCGCGCGTCTCGAAGGTTGGCGACCCGGCCTGGAGTTGTCACCGGCGGCCCATGACACAGCTCTCGAGTGGTTCGATCGCTACGCCATGGTGGGAGGGATGCCAGCCGTCGTTGCCGCAGACGTCGACTCGCGCCTACCGAGCGAGGTCCGATCGATGCAGAGTGAGCTTCTCGCCACCTTTCGTGCCGACTTCGCGAAGTACGCCGGTCGGATCGACCGCGGGGTGCTGGACCTCGTGCTGAGCTCGATAGCGGGTTCGATCGGGAGCAAGTTCGTCTACGCGCGCGCGGACGTCGGGGTCAAACAGCACCAAGCCAAGCGCGCACTGGAGCTGCTCACAGCGGCTCAGCTGACGACGGTTGTCAGGTACACGGCCGCCAACGGAATACCCCTCGGAGCGGAAGCCAAGGATACATCACGCAAGGCGGTGCTCCTCGACGTCGGGCTGCTGCATCCTCTCCTCGGTACTCCGGCGGGCTCCATCTTCCCCAAGTGGGACGCCCTCGTCCCAGAGTTGAGGGCGCGACTGACCGAACAGCTCGCCGCGCAGCAGCTTCGACTCCTGTGCGACCCGCACCAGGAAGCGACTCTCTACTACTGGCGGCGCGAAGGCGGAAGGCCCGGCGAGGTCGACCACGTGCTTCAAGCGATGGGGCGAGTGATCCCTTTGGAACTGAAAGCCGGACGATCGGGCGCCATGAAGAGCCTGCATCAGTTCATGTCGGACAAACGACTCGACTTCGCCATTCGCGCTGACCGAAACCCACCCTCGCTCTCAACTGTCGATCTGAAGACGACGCAGGGTGATCCCGTTCGTTACGAACTCCTCGCGCTGCCGCTCTACCTGCTTTGGAACCTCGAAGCCATTTTGGGCACGCAGTAGACCTCGAGCCTCACGGACACGGAGCGAAGGACGCGCACCCGAGGTTGTCCGGGTTCGGGTCCTGGCCACAGTTCGGAAACGGCGCTGCCGGCGGCGGACTCATGGGGATGAACAGGTAGCTGAGGAGGTTGACTGCGTCGAGCAGGTTGACGGTGCCGCCGTCGTTCACGTCCGCAGCATCCAGACACGGCGGTACGGTGGAGCCGGGGATGAACAAGTAGCTGAGCATGGTCACCGCATCGAGCAGGTTAATGCTGTTGTCAGCGTTCACGTTGCCTCGCACGAAGTTGGGCGGTCCCGCAACGCCGCCGAGAGCGCTCAGGTACTCCGCAGCGAGTCCGACAGCATTACCGGTGTAACCGCCGAACTCCCACGACTGGTTGAGAACGCGGCCCGCGGTTCCG
Source organism: Planctomycetota bacterium (assembly GCA_050246115.1). Classification (GTDB taxonomy): domain Bacteria; phylum Planctomycetota; class UBA8108; order UBA1146; family JAJFFE01; genus JBFWWP01. Next base: position 18,935 of record JBFWWP010000035.1, on the reverse strand, counting down.
GTCGGCACGTAGAACACGCCCGTACCATAGTTTTCGGTCGCATCGCGCCACACGATGGCGGCGTTCGAACCGCCGAGGTCGACCGGCGCCATCGCGGTCGTGCCCGTCGCGAGTAGGCGATCGGTGAAGTCGCTGCCATCCTGATCCTGCTCATAGCCACCCGCGAACGTCGTCAGGTCGAGGCCGCTGAACGCAAGTCCGTTCATGGCGACGAAGCCGTCGTTGCCGTCTAGGGCGGTGCCGTTCTCGACTCCGTCGTGATCGGCGAAGGCGGTGATCGGGTCGAAACCCCAGACATCGGCGCCCTCGAGGTAGATCGAGACTCCCACGCCAGACAGGTTCACGAGTTGAACTCCGTCCGCTGGCGTCAGTACGTAGTTGTCCGGGAAGGTGCCGAGGCAGAGCCACAGGACGCTGTCCGCGGGCGCTTGGCTGAAGCAAGGATACGTAAGGTCGTCGATGACGAGCGGATTCGCTGCGTTCGCGACGAGCGCAGTGGTCAGCGCCGAAACGCTATCGACCAAACCGAACGGAAGCTCTCCCGCGAACACGAAGTGAGACTGGCCAGCGAACGGCGCATGGCGTACGAAACAGGTCGCCGCCCCGATGCCTGGGCTGCAGTCGCCGCGGATCTCGTACTCGTACGAACCCGCGGCGAGGCCGGGGTCTTGGAAACTGGTTGCGGATCCGGGCAGCGTGGCGATCAGGACCCCGTTGCGCAGGATGCGAACCTCGTTGTACCCCTGACCATTCGACCAACCCAACGAGACCGTACCGGTGGTGCACGACGACGAGCAGGTCACACCGGTCGGTGCGCTGCAGTCGACGTCGCAGATGCGGAGCGCGAAACTCGTCAGCGACCCGACCGCGCCCGCGGCGTTGTCCGCGAGCTGCAGCGTCCAGTCCCCGGCGAGCGGTTCGAGGTCGAAGTCCCGCAGCGCTCCCGGTCCGTCGGGTACACGATTGCCGAAGCCGTCGTTGAAGCTGCCCAGTGCCGTCGAGTCGTCGTAGCGCGCAGACAAGTTCGCGCTGGCGCCGCCCGTGGCGTTGTGTACACGGACCGTGGTGCCTTGCGGAGACGTGAGCTCGATCACGAGCTGGCCGATCGACGGGTGGGTCACGGCAAGCTCGAGGTCGAGGTCGGCGATCTGACCGGTCGCGCTCGCGGGAACCGTGATCTGCGCAGCGGTGCCGGCCGGTAAGTTGTCGGGAATCGCGAGGGGGCGGGAGAAGATCAACTCCCATTCCACGAGGGTACCGTTCTCTCCAGCGAAGTTGTCCGTGACCGCCAGCTGCCACGACCCGTTGGGGTCGATGCCATCGAAGTCCGCGAGCGCAGCGCCGCCGAGCGCTCCGCCTGCGGGCTGCATGCGGTCGCCGGCGGAGAACGGCGCTCCGGAGGACCGCCCTTCATCGTCGTACACCACGTGGATGTCGTCGCTGCTCGTGCCGGCGCTGTCGTGGAGCTGCACGGTGATTCCGGCGGCGGGCTTCGACACCGTGATGTCGAGGTCGCCGACGAAGGTGTGGGTGAGTTCCACACGGCAGTCGAGGTCCGCGATCGGTGCCATCACGCCGGCCACCGACAAGTTGGAAGTCGTTGTCGGGAACACGGAGTCGATCGGCAACCCAGGGGTGCTGGTGCGGGTCTCTGCCGGTAGATCCACCCACGCAAAGCGCTGGCCGCCCGCGACCGGCGAGTGGCAGTCCGTGGGTGCCACCGGACATGGGCTGACGGCCGCGATTTCGTACAGCGAGTTGGTGAAGTTCTCGATCACGAACAGCGATGGAACGCCGGCACTCGGCGATACCGCGACGGCCTCGATGCCGTTGATGAAGGACCCCAGCGTCTGCACGGGGCTGGACGCGAGCACCATGCCGGAGGTCGACATCAGCGAGATCGTCGTCACTTGTCCGGACCCGAGGCTGCCGTGGGGGGCGGCCAACAGCCCGCAATCGGCGCGGAACGCGATGCCATTCCCGAACGCCCCACTGCCGGCAGGATTCGGCACCACGGCACCCAGGAACGCGCCGTTGACACTGCTATGGCGCGAGTAGTGATCGTTCACGTTGTCGACCACCCACAGGTCGCCGTTCGGAGCGCGGGTGATGCACGCGACCTGGCCGCCGGCACCGGGGACAGCGAGGGGCCCGACGAGTTGCGGGTTCGTGCCGTTCATGGCGCTGGTCCGGAGTTGGTTGTCGACCGCCCAGTAGAGTGTGGTCCCGTTGGTGGCAATCCCCGTCACCAGGTTCCCCGGCGGATTCGGGATCGAGCCGAGGAGTGCCAGGGTCGCGGCGTTGTGCAGGTAGGTTTGGCCGCCGGTCAGGTCCACCACGTACACCGTGGGCACGCCGAAGACCGCGCCGCCCGCGTCGTAGCAGATGTCGATCGCGTCGAGGGTCGCGAGGGCGACGGGCCCATTCAGGACCGTTGCGCCGAACGGTAGGGCTCCGGTTGCAGTCGCATGACTCGGTGCCGTCAACGCGTTCGCGAGCGCAGAGGCTGCCGCGGCCGAAGACTGCGCCTGGGCGCACAGCGGCGGCGCGCCGACCGGGTTGAAAGCCAGAACGGCGCCGGTGATCAGAATCGAGAAGGACTTCATCGGGGTACTCGTTTCTCCGGTTTTATCGATACTGCGCTGTAGTGACTACGGTGCGTTGACCACGGAAACGTTCACGCCGCTCGCCAAGTACGTCGGTTGCAGCGCGAGGCCACCGCCGAGCGCACCGCCAGTCACGGCACTGAACTGGGTGCCGGACGTCGATCCGTGGGTGATCACCGGGAACACGTTGCCGAGTGCGGGAGCGAACCCGGAGGCGCTCAACGCGAGCGTTCCGCCATAGTTGCCCTGGGTCGAGATCGCGAGCACGTCGAACTGCCCGGCGCCGGTCCCCTGGAGCTGGATCTCGAGCGCACCCGACGCCGACTGCGTGAAGCTGCCGTTCACCGTGAGGGTGCCAATGCCGGTGCCCCCAGGTCGGACGATGCCGGTGTTCGTGAGGTTCGCGCTCAAGGTCCCGGATCCGCTGAGCACTCCACCCTGGAGCTCGAACGTGGGCGCGGTGATCGTGGCGCCGGCGCTCAGGTTCGTGCTGCCAGCAGTCTGCACGTAGTTGGCGCTGCTCGACCACGTGCCACCGGGGCCGACGTTCACGGTGCCCGCGTTGTTCCAACCGGTCGACGAACTGAAGCTACCACCGTTCGCGGTCTCCACGAGACCTTGATTCGTGACGCCCGACAGTCCGATGCTCACTCCCATCGTCTCCGAGCGAATGGTCCCTTGGTTGACTATGGTGCCGGTTCCGGTGCCGACTTGTCCTTGGCGGCCGCGCAGCGTCACCCCGGGCCCCAAGGTGACGACAGTGGCTGTCGCGTTGGCGAAGAGTCGGTTGCGGAGCAAGGTGCCGGTGCCGTCGAAGACGATCTCGCCGGTGCCGCCGATGGTCTGACTGCCATTCAACGTGATGTCGGTGAAGTTGTTGTTGGTGGTCATGTGGAGGCCGCCGCCCGGCGCGAAGGTCAGACCGTTGGTGACGATGATGTCGCCATCGTTGGGCATCGTGAGGACGCCCGCCAAGGTCACGCCGCTCAGCGTGCCCGCCGTGGTCGTGGGGACCAGCGACTGGCCGTTGGCCATCGTGATGGTCCCGGCCGCGACGGTGCCGCCGACCAACAGCCAGGAGCCGGTCGCCGCGTTGAACGCCAGGGTGTTGCCACCCAAGTCGAGGGTGCCCGTCAGATTGACTGTACCGCCGGAGCGGTTGAAGGTCGCAAGCGACGAGAGTTGGAACGTGCCGCCGAGGTTGACGGTCGAGTCGGTCATGGCGATGCCGCCAGCATTCACCCAGGTGCCACGCAGCGTGAGCGTGCTGGCGTCGCGGATCGTGAGCGAGCTGTTCACCGTGTAGGTGCCGTCGACGTCGAGGATGCCGCCGCCGTTCACCTGCGCGGTGCCGAGGTTCCCGGTCACGCCGTTCAGGTCGAGGGTGCCGCCAAAGGCCTGCAGCATGCCGGTGTTGGTCAAGTTCGCGACCTGTACGGTCTGCCCCGCGACGTCCGCGCGGATCGTGCCTTGGTTGACGAAACTGCCGGTGCCGGTGCCGATCAAGCCCTGGCGTCCGCGCAGCGTGACACCGGGACCGAAGGTGATGGTGGTCGCGGCCACGTTGGTGAACAGCCGGTTGCGGTTGAGGGTGCCGCTACCGTCGAAGACGATCTCGCCGGAGCCGCCGATGGTCTGACTGCCGTTCAGCGTGATGTCGGTGAAGTTGTTGTTGGTGGTCATGTGGATGCTGCCGCCGGCCGCGAAGGTCAGGCCGTTCGTGATCGTCAGGTCGCCGTCGTTGGGCATCGTGAGCGCGCCCGCCAACGTGACACCGTTCAGCGTGCCGGCGGTGGTCGTCGGGATCAGCGACTGGCCGTTGGCCATGGTCATGGTGCCACCGAGGACGGTGCCGCCGACGAACAACCACGAGCCGGTCGCCGCGTCGAACGCCAGCGTGTTACCGGTCAGGTCGACGGTGCCCGTGAGGTTCACCGTGCCGCCGGAGCGGGTGAAGGTCGCGAGCGACGAGTGCTGGAACGTGCCGCCGAGGTTGACGGTCGAGTCGGTCATGGCGATGCCGCCGGCGTTCACCCAGGTGCCACGCAGCGTGAGCGTGCTCGCATCGCGGATCGTGAGCGAGCTGTTCACCGTGTAGGTGCCGTCGACGTCGAGCACGCCGCCGCCGTTCACTTGCGCGGTGCCGAGGTTGCCGGTCACGCCGTTCAAGTCGAGGGTACCGCCGAACGCCTGGAGCATGCCGGTGTTGGTCAAGTTCGTGACCTGCACGGTCTGTCCCGCGGTGTCGCTCCGGATCGTGCCTTGGTTGACGAAGTTGCCCGTCCCGAAGCCGATCTGGCCTTGGCGCCCGCGTAACGTGACGCCGGGACCAAAGGTAATGGTGGTTGCCGCCACGTTGGTGAACAGCCGGTTGCGAACGAGCGTGCCGGTGCCGTCGAAGACGAACTCGCCGGTGCCGCCGACGGTCTGACTGCCGTTGAACGTAATGTCGGTGAAGTTGTTGTTGGTCGTCATGTGGATGCTGCCGCCGGCCGCGAAGGTCAAGCCGTTCGTGATCGTCAGGTCGCCGTCGTTGGGCATTGCGAGGACGCCCGCCACCGTGACACCGTTCAGCGTGCCGGCGGTGGTCGTCGGGATCAGCGACTCGCCGTTGGCCGTGGTGATGGTGCCGCCGACGACGGTGCCGCCGACGAACAGCCACGACCCGGTCGCGGCGTTGAAGGCGAGGGTGTTGCCGGTCACGTCGATGGTGCCCGTGAGATTCACGGTGCCGCCGGAGCGGGTGAAGGTCGCGAGCGACGAGTGTTGGAAGGAGCCACCGAGGTTGACCGTCGAGTCGGTCATGGCGATGCCGCCGGCGTTCACCCACGTGCCGCGGAGAGTGAGCGTGCTCGCGTCGCGGATGGTGAGCGAGCTGTTCAGCGTGTAATTGCCGTCGACGTCGAGCACGCCGCCGCCGTTCACTTGGGCGGTGCCGAGGTTGCCGGTGACGCCGTTCAAGTCGAGGGTGCCGCCGAATGCCTGCAGCATGCCGGTGTTGGTCAAGTTCGTGACCTGCACGGTTTGTCCCGCTGTGTCACTTCGAATCGTGCCTTGGTTGACGAAGCTACCCGTACCGGTGCCGATCAGGCCTTGGCGCCCACGCAGCGTCACACCGGGACCGAAGGTGATGGTGGTCGCGGCCACGTTGGTGAACAGCCGGTTGCGAACGAGCGTGCCGGTGCCGTCGAAGACGAACTCGCCGGTGCCGCCGATGGTCTGACTGCCGTTGAACGTAATGTCGGTGAAGTTGTTGTTGGTGGTCATCTGGATGCTGCCACCGGCTCCGAAGGTCAGGCCGTTCGTGATCGTGATGTCACCGTCGTTGGGCATCGTGAAGACGCCGGCCAGGGTAACACCACTCAAGGTGCCAGCAGTGGTCGTCGGGATCAGCGACTGGCCATTGGCCATCGTCATGGTGCCGCCGACGACGGTGCCGCCGACAAAGAGCCATGACCCGGTCGCTGCGTTGAACGCGAGGGTGTTTCCGGTCACGTCGATGATACCCGTGAGGTTCACCGTGCCGCCGGAGCGGGTGAAGCTCGCAAGCGACGAGTGCTGGAAGCTGCCGCCGAGGTTGACGGTCGAATCGGTCATGGCGATGCCGCCGGCGTTCACCCAAGTGCCGCGCAGGGTGAGCGTGCTCGCGTCGCGGATGGTGAGCGAGCTGTTCACGGTGTAGTTGCCGTCGACGTCGAGGACTCCGCCACCGTTCACCTGGGCGGTGCCGAGGTTGCCGGTGACGCCGTTCAAGTCGAGAGTACCCCCGAATGCCTGCAGCGTGCCGGTATTGGTCAAGTTCGTGACCTGCACCGTCTGTCCCGCTGTGTCACTTCGAATCGTGCCTTCGTTGACGAAGTTGCCGGTACCGGTGCCGATCAGGCCTTGGCGCCCGCGCAGCGTGACACCGGGACCGAAGGTGATGGTGGTCGCGGCCACGTTGGTGAACAGCCGGTTTCGGACGAGGGTGCCGGTGCCGTCGAAGACGATCTCGCCGGTGCCGCCGATGGTTTGACTGCCGTTCAGGGTGATGTCGGTGAAGTTGTTGCTGGTGGTCATCTGAATGCCGCCGCCCGGTGCGAAGGTCAGGCCATTCGTGACCGTGATGTCAGCGTCGTTGGGCATCGCGAGCACGCCGGCTAGAGTCACTCCACTCAGCGTGCCGGCGGTGGTCGTCGGGATCAGCGACTGACCGTTGGCCATCGTGATCGTCCCGCCCATGACGGTGCCACCGACGAACATCCACGAACCGGACGCCGCGTTGAACGCGAGCGTGGTGCCCGTCACGTCGATGGTCCCCGTGAGATTCACGGTGCCGCCGGAGCGGGTGAAGCTGGCGAGCGACGATTGCTGGAAGCTCCCACCGAGGTTGACGGTCGAGTTGGTCATGGCGATACCGCCGGCGTTCACCCAGGTGCCGCGAAGGGTGAGCGTGCTCGCGTCGCGGACGATGAGCGCGCTGTTCACCGTGTAGTTGCCGTCGACGTCGAGGACGCCGCCGCCGTTCACCTGGGCGGTGCCGAGGTTGCCGGTCACGCCGTTCAGGTCGAGGGTACCGCCGAAGGCCTGGAGCATACCGGTGTTGCTCAAGTTCGTGACCTGCACGGTTTGCCCCGCAGTGTCCGAACGCATCGTGCCTTGGTTGACGAAACTGCCCGTCCCGGTGCCGATCAGGCCTTGGCGCCCGCGCAGCGTCACGCCGGGTCCGAAGGTGACAGTGGTCGAAGCCACGTTCGTGAAGAGCCGGTTGCGCACGAGGTTGCCGGAGCCGTTGAAGATGATCTCTCCGTTGCCACCCACGGTCTGCGTCCCGTTGAAGGTGATGTCGGTGAAGTTGTTGTTGGTCGTCATCTGGATCGATCCGCCGGCGAACGTCAGACCATTGCGAACGGTCATGTCGGCGTCGTTGCCCAAGGTCGCTAGGCTCGCGAGGGTGACGCCGTCGAGCGTGCCCCCGCTGGTGGTGGCGTTGAGGCCTTCGCCGCCGGTTCCGGGCAGCACGGTAGCGTTCGCCAGGGTGCCGCCGGCAAGGGTGAGGATGCCATTCACCTGGAGCGACCCGGTCACGTTCAGCGTGCCGCCCTGGAGCCTGAGGTTCTCATCGCTCACGACCGAGGCACAAACGGAGTTCCCCGTGGTGACCGTGACCGTCAGCTCGCCGGGGTACTCGGGGATGGTGACGGCGACGCCCGGTCCTGGGACCGTTCCGCCGCTCCAGTTCTGCGCGTCGGTCCACGAGCCGCTGCCCGGGAACACCCACAGCCCGGCGGGTTGCGTGGTGTACTCGTTGCGCCACACTTGGTAGCTGCCACTGGCAGCAGGCCCCGCTTCGACCTCGATTCGGTACATCCCGGTCTCGGGCAGCAATACCGTGGGCAGACAGAGGTTCGCGGCATCGACCGCGGACGCGAGGACCAAGCCGGACGCATCCAGGAGTCGCAGCCGGTGAGCGGGTGCGGACCCGAGGTAGGCGACGGTGACCGTTTGACCGGAGGCGCCCGGGAAGTCGTAGCAATCGCGCTCGAACGCGGCGGTCCAGATGCCCGGGGTGAGAGTGGCGACAGGGAGAGCCGCGACACTCGAACAGGAACTCGTAACCAACGCCGTGGCCGTTTGCCCGAGCACGGTCGAGGTCGCCTTCACGAGCACCGGGAACGCGCCGTTCGGAGCGACCGGTGCGACGTACACCCCGGTCGCCGAGATGGTCCCCGGGTCGGCGCCCGGGACCAGGGCCTCGAGCTCCCACTGCACCGAGCCGCCGGGCGCACCGAACACTTGCGCCACGAAAGTCTGCGACTGCCCGTACCCGAGGTCGATCGTGGACGGGGTGACGAGGATGCCCTGGACGTGCAGGCTGCCCACGAGGAACTGCTGCGCGTTCGGCAGCGTCAGCACGACGTCACCGTCGCCGACGCTGCTCGGCACCACGACGGTGATCACGCGCTCTGCAACGCTCTCAATGGTTCCCGGCATACCGGCGAAGCTCACCGAGTATTGGCTGGGCATGGCGGTCGGGAAGTTGCGTCCGTAGATGTTGACGCGGTCTCCCGGCACCACCCGATTGGGTTCGAAGTGGAACGCGCCAGCCGACGAGAACCGGACCTGACCCGTGGCTTGCGTGCGATTGCCGCGAAGGTCGTGCGTATAGCCGCGGGTCGAAGCTTGCCCGAATGCTGCCGCGGATGAGGCGAGCAGCACGGTCAATGCGAGAGCCCAAGGGTGCCGGCGGCGCTGTGCGGGGCCGGCAAGTCGAATGCTGTTCATGGTCTTCAAGACTTTCATTGCCAGCGATCAGAAGTTCAGCCTCAGGCCACAGGCGACCGGGGTGCGAGAAATGTCACTGAAGTCTGGCAGGCCGATGCCAATGCCAGTCGAGCCGCAGACCCCGCCGAAGCAGAAGTTCAGGACGAGCCCGCCCGTGCTCGGGAAGCCCGGGAGCGGCGGTAGCCCCATTGGCCACGGAACCTCCGGCTCCGGCGGCTTCGGCACTTCGCCGATGGTCAGCTCGAGGTCCTCTCCGAGCGACAGCGTGGGCAAGCCCAAGCCTTGCTGCCCGAACGGGTCAGTCGCGTTGACCGGATTGCCCTCGACGTAGACATAGAAGTTGCGCCCCCCCGCGAGCTCCAGCGGATCCTCGGTGAGGAAGCGACCGGTCAGAGGGTCGTAGAGCCGAGCCCGGAAGAACAGCAACCCACTCTCGGGATCCCATTCGCGACCGGTGAAGGTGAACGGTTGGAACAGGGTTGCGGGGCTCTCCGTCAAGAGCTGACCAAACTCATCGTAGGTGTAGCTCTTGGCAAGCGCGCCGGTGCCGTCGCTGAGGCCGCGCACGTTCCCGAGGCGGTCTTGGTGATAGAAGTACACCTCACCGGTCACTTGATCGACGAACGCCAGTGGCGCATCGAGTGCCGTGCCGTGGGTGTAGACCCGGCGGGAATTGCCTCGATGGTCGATTTCCTCGACGAGGAAGCTCCCGTCGTAGAAGTAGCCCGCCGCGATGCCATTCACCGATCGCCGCACGCGCCGACCGAGAGGATCGTAGGCGTAGCGCACGTCGAGGATGATCTCCGGGTTGCCGCCGACGTTGCGCGTCTGCCGGTACGTCAGCAACTGCCCCTCGGATCCGTAGATGAACTGCTCCGTGAGCTGCGACGCAACGGCGGTACGGGCAATCATGCGGCCGTTGACGTCATGGACGTAGGTGTACTCGGTGTTGCTCTGTACCCGGTTCGCGGCATCCAGCGTCGAGTCGATCGTGACGCTCGCGTTGCCGAACGACGCGCTCGAGGTCGCCGCGTTCAACCGCCCGAGCGGGTCGTAGCCGAACGACCGGGCCAGGCTGGGCCCCGGTCCGGACACGGTCTCTTGCAGCAGGTGTCCGTTGTCGTCGAACTGGGTGTAGAGATTGCCAAGGATCGTCGCCAGTGCGTTGTCTTGGTGCAGCACCTGCAGCATCTGACCAGCGAGGTCGTAGCTGACCATGGTGCTGGTGCCGTTCGATCGTTGGGTGAACGTGCGGCGGCCGAGGCTGTCGTACGCGAAGCTCCAGGTGTTCCCGGACGCGTCGGTGACCGCACTCAGCCGGCTCATGGAATCGTACTGGTAGGTTTGAACTCCCGACGACGATGTCAGCGAGAGCCGATTGCCGAGGACGTCGTACGTGTACTCGAGCTCGCGCATGACCGGCGGTTGCGGAACCCCGCCCGGTGCGTACATGAGGGCACTGTGGGCGAGGGTCATGCGTCCGAGGAAGTCGTGTTCGAAGGTGAGGGTCGCCACGGCGTTCTCGGCCCGCGTCACACGACCCGCGTCGTCGTACTCGAAAGAAGTGAACTCCCCGTTGTCCGCGGTCTTCGTGACCATGCGGCCCAGCGCGTCGTACGTGAACGTCAGCAACTGGCCGTCGCGTCCCTGGTAGCTGAGGAGGTTGTCCTCGGGATCGTAGCTGAAGAACTCTGGCAGTCCGGCGAAGTCGGTCTGCGCAATCACGCGGCCCAGACCGTCGAGTTCGTGAGTGATCTGGGCGCCGCCAGGCACCGTGACCGTCACGATGTCGTCGATCGTGCACGCGCACGACGGATCGACGTAGCTGAGCTGGAGGTCGCCGTCGGGAAGGCCCTGCACGGAGACCAAGTGGTTCATGGCGTCGTAAGCGAGGGACACCGCGTGCAGCTCGGGATTGGTGACCGTCGCGAGCAACCCGGTTCCGAGGTCGTGGGCCAACTGGGTCGTACGCCCGAGAGCATCGGTGACGGTTTGCAGGTTGCCGTGAGCATCGTACGTGAAGCCGATCGCGGCGCGCCCGCGCTGGACGGTGGTGACCAAGCTCGGGTGATCCGGGTCTTGGTGGAACAGCTGGGTTACCCCGCCGTTCGGCTCTTCGATCTGGGTGACCCGGCCGAGACTGTCGTAGGTGAAGCGCTTCGAGCGACCCGCAGCGTCGATCTCGCGGGTGAGCAGGCCCGAGCCGTTGTACTCGCGGCCGGTCGTAGCGTAGACCTGCCCGGCGGGGTTGCGCTCGAGGATCTGAACGGCGTTACCCGCGGCGTCGTACGTGAACTCGGTGCGCCGGCCGTTGGGGAAGATCACGGCGGTCACGCGGCGGCTGGCGTCATAGGTGTAGCGGGTCTCGTTCACGCCGTCGGTGGTGCGCACGGTGTTGCCGATGTCGTCGATCTCGTGCTCGCTCACGACGCCGCGTCCGTCGACGCTGAAGTCGATGCGGTCGGAGACGACCGGGATCGGCATGCCGACCGTGCCCATGCCTTGCGCGAGCGCGAGTCCGACTTCTCCTTCGAGGACGCTCGGGGAGAAGGTGCGCTCGCGCAGGAGCGTTACTCCATCGGTGTCGAAAGCGCGAGTCGCAACCACGCGGCCGCCCACGTAGTCGTACTCCGAAGCTTCGCCTCGCGGGCCGACCTGGCGCGTGAGCCGATGCTCGGCGTCGTACGCGAAGGTGCGAGTCGATCCCGCCGCATCGGTCGTCGCGACGAGATCACCGGCTGCGTTGATCGTGAAGTCGGTCGTGCGTCCGGCCGAGTCCACCACTTGCTGCAACTTGCCGCCCTGATAGTTCAGGGAGTACGAGAAGCCAGTAGGCGAGGTGACGCTGGTGAGGCGCCCGCCCGCGTACGCATAGGTCGTGGCGGCTCCGAAGCGATCGCGGGTCATGGTGACGCGACCGGCCGGGTTGAAGGTCGCACCCGCGCCATCCGCGAACTGACGAGTGAACACGCCGTCGGCGGGGTTCATGGTGATGGTGGTGCCGTCGGCGAACATGGGGTTCCAGCGATTCGCCTGGTTCGGGTCGGGCAAGAACAGACGCCGGTCGCCGGCGCCCTGCACGTGCAAGATGCAACCGTCGGGGTCGAAGTAGAGGCGCTCTTCGGCGAGCAGCGACCAGCCCGCGCCGTACGGTGAGTCCACGAGATTCAGGAGGAGCGCGCGGCCGGTCGTCAGGAGGGACCGTTGCGGCACCAGTCCTGGGTAGCTGATGCTGGTAAACACCGTCACGTCCGGACCGGTGCCACCGCCGCCGAACTCACTCGGGATGGCGACGCTGACGTTCGCGTTCAAGCTCGAGACGTGGATGTCGAACGCATACGAACCGGTGGGGAGCAAGGCTCCAGTACCGTCTACTCCCGGCCAGATGTACTTGCCGAAGTGCTTGACGTTGAGTTGGCTGAAACCATAGACGCCGAGCACGCGCACGCCCTCGATGTCGAACTCGTACTGCGTGCGTTCGATCGGCCGCGTCGTGGCGTAGTCGGTCTGCGCACTGAGGGTGACCGACGGCGCCGCGGCGCCGCTGAAGTAGCCGAACTGAGCCCCGAAGGCGACCCCGCGCTCCTGGAACGTCGGCAGCGAGATGTACTCGTAGAGATAGCCTTCGCGCAGCTGCACCACGGAGTTCCCGAAGCTGAAGCTATCGGGGGACGGGCCGCCGCACTGAGTGGCACCGCCCGGCACCGGCGGGCCCGGCGGGCCCGGTGGCGGTGCCGGCGGGGCTGGGCCAGGCGGCACCGGCGGCGGGGGCGGCGGCGGCGGTGCGTCGCATGGCCGCGGATTCGGCGGCGGCGGGATCGGCAGGCAGTACGACGTGCAGATGCTGCAGAAGTGATCGAACTCGAACTCGATCACGGATCCGCCGGCGCCGTCCGAGACCACCTGTCCCTGAAACGACGCGGGCGCCATTCCGGGTCCGGTGTAAAGATCGCGGAGGTCGCTCCATTCGAGGGTGTGGTGATCGAGCTTGCCCATTGGGATCGGCACCGTGGTGCCGATCGGCAGGCCGTAGCGGTTCTCGATCCGCATGGTCACGGGCATGTTCGTGATGTCGCCCGAGACACCGGCGACATCGACAAAGGTCCCTTGGGTCGAGGTGAGCATGGGCAGACGGTCTCGGAGCTGTTCGTCCGAGTCGAGCTGCGTGACTTGGATCATCGAGTCGGCGATGAGCGCCCCCGGCGGAATCATGAGCGTCACTCCGCTGCCTGGATCGACGACCATACCGCCGGTCGCTGCCGGCACCATCACCGGCGGGCTCAGCGGTTGCAGCACCGCGTCGTTCACCCGCCAGCAACGACCTGCCATGACGGTCACCTGACGAAGCGCCTGACAAAAGCCGGGTGGATGAATGTCGATCACGAAGGTGCGAACGCCCGTGAACGGTAGCGTCGTCACTTCGAAGTCGCCGTTGGCGTTGGTGACCGCGACCCCTTCGTTGGGCACGCCCGGCGCGCTCGGGTAGAGAAACGCCTGTACCTGGATGCCGACGAGCGGCACCTCTATACCCGTAGTCGGGTCGAGCACGCGCACGTTGCCCACGATCAGGGCGGTATCCGTCAGTACCGGCGCAGGAATCGGTGCGTTCGTCGTGAACTCGAGGAGCGCGGTTCCGCCCGGTGAGTTGTTCCCGTCGGCGTCGACTCGGCGCCCGGCGATGTCGCGCAGGAGATCGCCGTTGATCGTCACTTGGACGAGCGCGTTGCCCGGCAGGAACTCCGGGTACAGCAAGACGATGGTCTTGCGGTCGAGCGAGACGGTGCGCTGGACGTTCACCGCGCTGCCGGCGCTGACGACGGTCACGCTTTGGTCGTCGACGGTGTTCGGGTCGAGCAGATCCGAGAACGTGATCGATGTCGTGGCATCGAGCGCTACCCCGGTCGCCCCGAAAGCGGGAACGGTCGTCACGAGGCGAGTGGGCGGGCGACGTCCGGTGAGCAGGTTACCCTGTTGCGCGTGAGCCGGGCTGCCGCCCGAGCCCAACCACGCCAGCGCGAGCACGAGCGCGGTGGCGAGTCGGACGGTCATGGGAGTAGCGCGTCGAGCGACGGTAGGACGTCTCATGAGGGGATCCTCCTGGAGCCGACCGATCGGCTCTCTCTTTGGATAAGCGCCCGGTCGCGTGGCGCGCGGCTGGGTTGCGGGCGTGACGAACGGGCGCTCGCGGAGCGCGGGGTCGATTCGTCGACGGTGGTTGCCAACATGGGTGCCATGGACGGCTCCGTGGTTTCAGGTTGCGGAAGTACGGGCTCAGCGGGTTCGAGTCCGGAAGGTCCGTGCCGGGTGAGTCCGACGCAGTCGACCCTGAGAACATGCGCCAACGCGCGACGGCGCCATCGCGCTCGTTCTGGAAGTGGCGTAAGTCACGACTCGCCCCTGGGTAGCGGTCGTTGCCAGAAGAGCACCTCGACCGGTGTGGCCGATCTAAGCGGGGCCAGGGGACCGCACGGTCGCGCGGCGCCGAGCGCGCCCCGACGACGGACGGCCCGCGCGCGAACGGCAGTCATGGTGTAGCATTTGCTCTTCGGTGGGCAGGCTCCCGGCGTGACGCGTGGGGCCACCGACCGCCCTCGTAGCCGCCAGCGTGAAAGCCCCTCAACACCCATGGTCTCCCGCACTGCGACCCCCGACCCGGAACGCGATCGGCGCGTCGAGGAACTCTTCGATCGGGCGTCCGCTTTGCCTGCGGGTCAGCGCTCGAGTTTCCTGAGTCGCGAGTGCCAGGGCGACGAAGGACTACGCGAGGCGGTCCAGCGCCTCCTGGATTGGGACCGCAGTGAGGATTCGTTCCTGGAACGGCCGGCCGGTAGTGTCTTCGGCACCGCCGGCGGAGCGGGCGATCTGAGCGGGTTGACCCTGGGCCCGTATCGCGTGATCAAGCTCCTGGGCGAAGGGGGCATGGGAGTCGTCTATCTGGCGGAGCAAGAGAGTCTGCGGCGTCCGGTAGCCCTCAAGATCATGCGTTCCGGCTCGGTGTTCGAGAGCTCCATGCGGCGCTTTCGGTACGAGGCTCGGGTGCTCGCCGTTCTCGAGCACCCTGGCATCGCCAAGGTCTTCGAGGCCGGGATCGAGGAGATCGGCGGAGTTCGTTGTCCGTTCTTCGCCATGGAGTACGTCCCCGGGTCGCTGCTCCTCGAGCATGCGCAGCGGCGAGCACTCTCGACGCGCGAGCGCCTGCGACTCTTCCTCGAGATCTGTGACGCGGTACAGCACGCTCACTTGAAAGGCGTGATCCACCGTGACCTGAAGCCGGGGAACATCATGGTGGACGACGCGGGTCGCCCCAAGGTGCTCGACTTCGGAGTAGCCCGGGCGAGCGGCGAACTGGCTCCGGAGCTCTCCCTCCATACTCAACCGGGTCAGATCATCGGGACCCTCCCCTACATGAGTCCCGAGCAGGCAGCGGGTCGACCGGATGAGATCGACATTCGGTCCGACTTGTACTCTCTCGGCGTCATTCTCTATCAGCTACTCGCCGGCAGATTGCCCTACGAGTTGCAGGGCAAGTCCATCGAGGAGGCGGTGGGGGTCATCCGAAACGTGGAGCCCGTCACTCTGGGTCGGCTCGACCGCGATTACCGTGGCGACCTCTCGACGATCGTCGGCAAGGCCCTCGCCAAGGAGCGCGAACGACGCTATCAAACCGTCTCCGAGTTCGCTGCCGACGTGCGCCGCTTCTTACGCAATGAGCCGATCTTGGCGCGCGCGCCGAGCACCTTCTACGTCCTCACGAAGTACTCCAAGCGCCACAAGGCTCTGATCGCTGGGCTCGGGACCACCGGCCTTGCCCTGGTCCTGGGAACGGCCGCGGCCCTCTGGCAAGCAGCCGAGGCGCGCCAGGAAGCGGCGCGGCTGACGGTGGTTCGCGATTTCTTGATCGACATGCTGCAGTCCCCGAACCCCGACTTCGATGGCGAGGCCGTGAGGGTCATCGACGTGCTCGATCGTGCAGCCGCCACGGTCAGCCAGGCTTATCAAGACCATCCCGATCTGCGGATCTTGCTCCAGGAGATCCTCGCGGGCAGCTACAACACTCTCGGATTGGCCGCGAAGGCGAAGCCGCTCATGGAAGAAGTGGTGGCAACCAGCCGTCGGCTATGGGGCGATGACGATGAGCGTACGCTCACCGCGGTCGTCGGCTTGGCCGATGTCTGTTCGAACAACCACGACTTCAAAGAGTGCATTGCGCTCGGTGAAGACGTGCTCGCGCGAAGCACTGCGCGTTGGGGCCCGAATCACTCGCTCGCGGTTCACGCCAAAGCAGCCTTGGGCAGGGTGCTCGTATACACCCGGGAGAGCGAGCGCGGGCGGACGCTCTTGACCGAGGCCGTGCGTGAGTTGCGGCGCATCGAAGGAGAGAATGCTCGCAGCACCATCATCGCCGAACTGGACCTCGCGCCGCACATCGAGAATCCCACCGAGCAGGAGGAGTTCCTCGATCGAGTGATCGGCAAGCTCCACTTGGCATATCCGAGTGATCACCCCTTCGTGACTCGTGCGCGCCTGGCGCGCGGGTTGCTTCTGCAGCAGCTGCGGCGCAACGTCGAGGCCGAAGCCGAGCTGCGGAGCATACTGACCCTTCAGCGAACCCGAGCCGGCGGTGAGACGCCCGATACTCTCGCGTTGCTGCCCGCCCTGGCCGAGGCGCTGACCCAGCTCGAGCGACTCGAAGAGGCCGCGGAATTGATTCGCGAGAGTGTCGTCCTCACGGAGGAGCGCTATGGTGCCGGGTCGGTGATCGCTGCCCAAGCTCACTTCCGCTATGCGCGGGCGCTGGACCGGTTGGGGCGCGTCGAGGAAGTCGAGCGAGAGTACCAGATCGCGCTCGGCAACCTCGAAGGGAAGGTAGCGCCGACCAGTCCGCTGCTCCTTGCCACGTTGGAACGGCTCGTCGAGTTCTACGACCGCACGAACCAACCCGAACGCGCCGAAGTGTATCGACCTCGGCTTCAGGAATCCCGTCAGCAAGCGACCACGCGCCCGCGGGCGGGGCATTGAGTGGGTACGACCCAGGGCAGCTCTCTGCAGTAGCGTGAACCGCCGCGGGCGGCTATGGTTTTCTGGCCGAGGGTTCGAACGAGGTGTCTCGGAGCGAGGGGGGTGTCCGATGTCCGAGAGCGCGAGTGGTTTTCGACCGATCATCTACACCGCGATCGTACCCGTCTCCGTGGGTTGCTTCTTTCTGACGCGGGTCGTGCATGTCGCGTCCGGAGTGTGGACTGCGATGCTTCGCGACCTCGAAGCTTCACCTTCCGCGTTCACGAGCGCGGTTCTCGTAATCGGGGTGAGCCCTTTCGTCTTCCTTCTACCCGTTGCCCTAACGATTGCCATGGTAGTCTTTGCCCATCGCAGGCCGCTCAACGACGCCGTGGTGATCGTGCTTGCTTCACTGGCCTGTGAGTTGGTGTTCGTCCTCGGCCTGTATGGTTGGGTGTATGGCGACATCATCACGATCATACAGAAGCTGTAGTCGTGGCGGGTTGCTTGCTCGAGGCCTAGCAGTCCTTCGGCAAGCTCGCTCAGCGAGCGACACGGTCCATCTCGGAGCGCAACCACGCGCGGGCGAAACGCCAGTGCCGATGGATGACCCCTTCGTTGGCACCCAGCGCCACTGCCACCTCGGCGCTCGTGAGGCCCGCGAAGAAGCGCAGCTTCACGACCTTGGCCTTCTCCGGATAGCGCGTTTCGAGTGCAACCAGCGCGTCTTCGATGGCGAGGAATTGCTCGAGATCGAGCTCCGTTCCGGAGTCGGCGTGGTCGAGCGTGACTCGGTGCCAGCCGCCGCCACGTTTCTGCCGTTGAACCCGTCGCGCGTGCTCGATGAGGATGCGACGCATGGCCTCGGCCGCGGATGCCATGAAGTGCGCGCGGTTGTCCCACTGCCCGCCAGTGCCACGGGCGAGACGGAGGTAGGCTTCGTGGACGAGCGCGGTCGGCTGTAGGGTGTGACCGACCGGCTCGGCGGCCATGGCGCGCTGCGCGAGCGAACGGAGTTCCTCGTAGAGCGCCGCGAGCATCTGATCCGTCGGACTCTGCCCAGCCCCCGGCGGGCTCGGGGCCGGGGTCTTCCCGGCAAGTCGTTCGTCCGCGTCGGGGAGTTCGTCCTTGGACCGTGGCTCAGGGCTCATGGCTTTGCTTCTGGGTCGTGACCTCGGTGCAGACTTGCGATGACTCGCCCCGAATCAAGCGCACTCCCGAGCAACTCTAGTTCGCGCTTCGCGTTACGGGCCGAAGGCGAGCGCTTTCGGGCGAAGTGGTCGCGGCTTCTCCGCCGGCCACGATCTTATCACACCGGATCTTATCACCCCGAGGGTCACTCCCCAACGTCGCGGACGCGGGGCTCGACGGGGGTGTGCCCCGGGCCGCGGCGACGACGGCCGCCGGCTATTCGTTGTCCGTTCGCGCCCGCCGACCGAGGTACCCACCGTGGTGACGAATGCCGAAGTCGTGGCGGGTGAAGCCACGGAGTTCGGACAGCGTGAGCGCAATGGAGTCGGACAGGGCGAGCATGACGGCGACGCTCGCGCTGGGGGTCATGGCGAGGTGGCAGGGTTCCTCGATCACACCCATGTCGAGGATGATGTCGCACTGCTCCCGCAGTTCCGAGTCGGGATGCGACGTGATGCCGATGATCGTCTTCAGCCCGAGGTGTCGGCTCAGCCGCAGCATCTCGAGGACCTCGAGGGTCTTGCCGCTGGTGGAGAAGGCGACGATCACGTCGTCCGGTCCCACCAAACCCAAATCTCCATGAGCCGCCTCGGCGGGGTGAACGAAGGCCGCGGGAGTTCCGGTCGAACACAGCGTCGCCGCGAACTTGCGCGCAATGTGACCTGCCTTGCCGATCCCCGTCGTCAGCACCTTGCCGCGACACTCGAAGAGCGTGGTGACGGCGTGCTCGTGTTCGACCCCCACGGGGATCGCGAGAATCGCTGCCGCCTCGGCCGCCAGTACCTGTCGAACCCGTTCTTGGATGTTCATTCGGAGCTGTCCTCACTGCGCGGGGTGCTGGGGCTCGTGGCTGTGCACCCGGTTTCTACCGGGCGG
>JBFWWP010000034.1:48147-61711 GCA_050246115.1 Planctomycetota bacterium | reverse complement strand
GAAGACGGCTCCAGCGAGCGGCGCCAAGGGAAGTCGAGGGGCGGGTCAATCCGCGTCGCGGTCCGGGCGTCGGCGTTGTTGCTTGGTCCGGGAGCGTTTGCCCTTGGTCTCGAGCCGCTTTTGCTTGGCGGCGCGCGGGGTCTTCGTGGCGACTCGCTTGCGCTGCGGGGCGAGAGCGTCGCGAACGAGTCGCACGAGCAGAGCTACGCACTCCTCACGGTTGCGATAGGCGCTGCGCTCACTCGATGAGCGAAGCCGCAACTCACCCTGCGCGGTCAAGCGGGTAGCCAGGCCTTCGAGCAAGCGGTCGATTTCGCGGCTGCTGAAGGCAACCGACGCGGCGGGCTTCCAAATGAGGGTCACGCGGGTGGCGGTCTTGTTGACGTGTTGGCCACCCGGACCGCCGCCGATCGTCTGCTCGAAGCGAACTTCGCTGTCGGGAATGAACCGTCCGGGGCGCCACTCGATGCCGCTCGTGACCTCTGCCGCCGGACGGAACGTGGGCTTCGGCGCCGCGGCGTTCGTGGCGGTTTCCGTGGGTCGAGCCCCGCGCGCTGGCTCCGAGGCGGAAGCGGCGGCGCGCGGAGTGGGTTTGGGCTGCGGAGCGGAAGACTGGTTCATGAACGCATTGTACGAGATGTGCCCGGCCAACGCACCGCTCCGTGTCCGGCGGGTGGGCCGTCGGCTGTGAGGTGGGCGACAACGGCGGTTCCCAACCCCGCGCGCCGCGTCGATGGACGCCGAAGATGGGCGCTGCCGTTTTCGCCGGCGGGCGCGGCCTTCATGACTTGCCGCGGTAGGTCGCGAGCACGCGGCTGGGGAGTGGGCTCGGGAGCAGGGTCTCGAACCAGAGGTTGGCCTCCGCCAAGAGCGCGCGATCTACGCCGGTCTCGATCTGCAGGGAGTCGAGCAGCGTGACCAGGTCTTCGGTGGCGAGGTTGCCCGCGGCGCCGGGCGCGTAGGGGCAGCCGCCGAGGCCGCCCGCCGCCGCGTCGAAGGTGTGGATGCCAACCTCGAGTCCCGCGTAAACGTTGACGAGGGCTTGGCCGCGCGTGTCGTGAAAGTGCAGCGCGATGCGCTCACGGGGGACGCGGGCCGCGACGGCTTCGACCACCTCGTGCACCGCGCGCGGGAACGCAACTCCGGTCGTGTCGCTGATCGCGATCTCGCTGACGCCCATGTCGTAGAGCCGCACTGCGACTTCCACGACTCGTGCCACGGGCACGTCGCCCTCGTACGGACATCCGAAGCACGTGGAGATGTAGCCGCGCACCCACACGTCGTCCTCGATCGCTGCCAAGCGCTCGAACACTTCGTCAAAGCGTGCGAACGACTCCTCGATGCTGCAGTTGGTGTTCTTCTGGCTGAACGTTTGCGACGCGGCCGTGAACAGCGCGAACCGTCGTAGTCCCGTCTCGAGGGCGCGCTCCAGGCCTTTGACGTTGGGCACCAGCGCCGAAGGGAGGGCCACGCCAGCGGCGGCGAGAGCGCGCGCCACCCTTTCGGCGTCGGCGAGCTGCGGCACCCACTTGGGATGCACGAAGGCCGTCGCCTCGATCTCCCGCAGTCCCGCACTCGCGAGCCGGCGAATCCACTCGACCTTGTGCTCGGTGGAGATGATCGCCGGTTGGTTTTGGAGGCCGTCGCGGGGTCCGACCTCGACCACGCGCACGTGTCGCGGCAGGTGGTTCCTGTTCATGAGAACTCCAAACGATCGGAGAAGCCGGTTCACGAACTCGTGACTTCAGTGACGCGCAGGCCATCTGGCCCGAAACCACGGCGACCGAGTACCGAGGTCACTCGACCGGGTGTGAGTCGCGCCGGTCCAACTCGATGATCGGGTCGCCCGGGACCACGTTGTCGCCCACCTTCACGTGCAGGCGGGTGACGACGCTGTCGTGCGGCGCGCGCAGCGGATTCTCCATCTTCATGGCTTCGACGATGACGAGGCGTTGGCCGGCGCTCACGGGGTCTCCTTCGGCCACGAGGACGGCCAGCACCTTACCCGGCATCGGCGATGTGAGGTCTTCGTGTCCGGTCGTTCCTTGTGCAGAAGCCGACGAACGTCCCCGTTTGGGTCGCAGCACCGCTTCGGTGCGACCATCGCCGCCGAGCCACACGCCGCTGCCGTCGGCGGTGGGGGCCACGAAGAACGCGCGCACCTCGTCGCCGCGTGCAAGCAACATTCGCGGAGGATGCCATGAGACGATGCGAAACGGACCCGCGCCGTCCGACGCCTCGACCCAGCGCTCACCGTCTGCAAACCACACTCGTTGGCCAGGTCGAGAGGCGGGCGCGTTCATGAGTCGAGCCTCCAGTGAGCCAGTGAATCCCAAGCCGCAGGGAGGCGCGGTGACCCGGAACTCGCTCCGGTCTCGGCGATTCCCAACTCGAGCGCGGCTACCGCGGCCGCTTGCCACCACGGGTCGGCCGCCCGCGCAGGGGGCCAGGGTGTGAAACGTTCGGCGATGTAGGTCGTGAACACGCGGCCGGCGCGGAAGTCCTCGCTGCCAATCAGATCGCGACAGAACTCGAGGCTGGTCTCGACCCCGGCGATGAAGGTCTCGGCGAGCGCGGCTCGCATGCGCTCCACGGCTTGGGTACGGTCGACGCCATGGGAGATGATCTTTGCGAGCAGTGGATCGTAGTAGACGGAGACCTCGGAGCCGCGCTCCACGCCCGCGTCGACCCGAATCCCCGGGCCTGCCGGCCACACGACTTCGGTCAGTCGACCGACCGATGGGAGGAACCCATTCGCCGGGTTCTCGGCGTAGACCCGCACCTCCAAGGCGTGGCCAGCGGGAGGTCGTCGTTCCAAGTCCAGGTCCAGCGGTTCGCCGCGCGCGACCGCGACTTGCAGGGCGAGGAGGTCGACTCCGTGAACGAGTTCGGTGACCGGGTGCTCGACCTGGAGCCGCGTGTTCATCTCGAGGAAGTAGAACTCGCCGGTGGCAGCGAGGATGAACTCGACGGTGCCGACACCGCGGTAGCGGGTGGTTTGGCACAGAACCCGCGCCGCCGACATCATGGCGTCGCGAGTGGCACTCGCCAAGTCCGGCGGCGGACTCTCCTCGACGATCTTCTGATGGCGTCGTTGGAGCGAACAGTCGCGAGCCCCGAGAGCGATCGCTTGGCCCTGGCCATCCCCGATGACTTGCACTTCGACGTGTCGTGCATGCTCGAGGTAGCGTTCCAGAAAGACCCGCCCGTCCCCGAAGGCGCTCACGGCCTCACGCTGGGCCGCGGCGATCATCTCCGGGAGTTGGTCGAGTTGGTGAGCGATGCGCATGCCCTTGCCGCCGCCGCCGGCAGCGGCCTTGATCATGAGCGGTAGGCCGAGTTCCTGCGCCGCGGCGACCAGTTCATCGATCGTCGGGTCCGGGGACTTCGGCATATAGGCGGGGACCGTGGGCACGCCCGCGTCCGCGGCCGCTTGGCCAGCTCGGGTCTTGTCGCCCATGAGCGCAATGGTCGCTGGCGCCGGTCCGATGAAGGTCCAACCCTCGGCTTCGACCGCGTTCGCGAACGCGGCATTCTCGGAGAGGAAGCCGTAGCCGGGGTGGACGGCATCGATCCCCGCACGGCGGCCGGCCTCGATGAGCTTGGCGATCGCCAGGTAGCTCTCGTTGGGCGCGGATGGACCGAGGCCCAGGGCACGGTCGGCTGCGCGCACGTACGGCGCGTGGCGATCGGCCTCTGAGAAAACCGCCACGGTCTCGAGGCCCAGGCTGCGGAGCCCACGCAAGAGGCGCAGTGCGATCTCTCCGCGGTTCGCCACCAGTACTCGTTGGCAACGACTCATGAGTTGCCGCCTTCGATCCAGTTGGGCGTTCGCTTTTCGAGGAAGGCTCGCATGCCTTCCTGGCCTTCGCTCGCGGCGCGACGCTCCGCGATGCGCGCCGCAGTCAGGCGATCCTGAGCGGTCGGGTCGGTCTCCCGCGTCACCGCGAACACGAGTTCCTTCGCGGCACGAACGGCCTCGGGACCGGCGAGCAAGAGGTCGTCGACGACCCGCTGGACGGCGGCGTCCAAGTCAGCGCTCGCGACGACCTGGCTGACGAGTCCGATCTGGAGTGCGCGTTGAGCATCGAAGCGCTCCCCCGTCAGGAAGTACCGGCGTGCGGCTCCGCCGCCGATCTTGGCGAGCACCATGGGGGAGATGACCGCCGGGATGATCCCGAGCCGCACTTCCGAGAAGGCGAAGCGGGTGGACTCCTCGGCGATTGCGATGTCGGCCGCCGCCACCAGGCCTGCACCTCCGCCGAGCGCCGACCCCTGCACCCGAGCGATGACGGGCTTGGGGCAACGCTCGATCGAGCGGAACATCGCGGCCAGGTCGGCGGCGTCGCGGAGATTGTCCTCGCGGGAGTAGTCGATCATGCGCCGCATCCAGTTCAGGTCGGCGCCCGCGGAAAACGACTTGCCTTCGCCGGCAAGCACGATGGCCCGCACGGACTCGTCGGTTCCCAGAGTACGAAAGGCGATCGTCAGCTCGCGTACGACGTCGTCGCTGAAGGCGTTGTGTACCTCCGGCCGTCGCATCGTGACGGTGGCGGTGCGACCGGTGCGGGCGATCGCGACGTGCGCGAGGGGCTCCATGACAGGGTCCTTTCGTCCGCGGCTACATGCGGTAGATGCCGACGCGCCGCTCCGCGATGGGTGCGTTCTGCGCGGCTTCGATGCCAAGACCCAGGACGTCACGCGTTTGCGTCGGGTCGATGATGCCATCATCCCAAAGACGCGCGGTCGAGTAGTACGGGCTGCCCTCGCGCTCGTACTTCTCGTGGATCGGGTCGACGATCTCGCGCTCTTCGGCGGGCGAGAGTGTTTGGTTGCGCTCGGCCAGTTGGTCCTTCTTGACGGTGAGCAACACTTGCGCCGCCTGTTCGCCGCCCATGACCGAGATGCGTGAGTTCGGCCACATCCAAAGCTGGCGCGGTTGGTAGGCGCGCCCGCACATGCCGTAGTTTCCGGCCCCGTGGGAGCCGCCGAGGATCACCGTGAAGCGGGGCGAAGCCGCGTTGGCGACGGCGTGGACCATTTTCGCTCCGTCCTTCGCGATACCTCCTTGCTCGTACTGTTTGCCCACCATGTAGCCGGTGATGTTCTGCAGGAAGATGATCGGGATGTGACGCTGCGAGCACAGTTCCACGAAGTGGGTGGCCTTGAGCGCCGACTCGGAGAATAGCACTCCGTTGTTGGCGAGCAGGCCGACGCGGTGCCCGTGGATGCGGGCGAAGCCGCATACGAGCGTGGTCCCGTAGAGTTGCTTGAACTCATCGAACAGGCTGGCGTCGACGATCCGAGCGATCACTTCGCGCACGTCGAACGGCTGTCGGTTGCTCGTGGGAATGATCCCGTGCAGTTCTTGGGGGTCGTACGCAGGATCCTCCGGCGCGGTGCGGTCGAACACATCGGGTGGACGGCCATGGAGGTTCGCCACGGCTGCTCGGGCCATTTCGAGTGCGTCTTCATCGTCGCGGGCCAGATGATCGGTGACTCCGCTGATGCGACTGTGGACGTCGCCGCCGCCGAGGTCCTCGGCGGTGACCACTTCTCCGGTCGCCGCACGCACCAGGGGCGGGCCGCCCAGGAAGATCGTGCCCTGGTTGCGCACGATGATCGCCTCATCGCTCATCGCCGGTACGTACGCACCACCGGCCGTACACGACCCCATGACGACGGCGATCTGGGCGATGCCAGCTGCGGACATGCGTGCTTGGTTGTAGAAAATGCGCCCGAAGTGGTCGCGGTCGGGGAACACCTCGTCCTGGAGCGGTAGGAATGCCCCTCCCGAGTCGACCAGGTACACACACGGTAGGTGGTTCTCCGCGGCAATCTCTTGGGCCCGCAGGTGTTTCTTGACGGTGAGCGGAAAGTAAGTGCCGCCCTTCACCGTAGCGTCGTTGGCTACGACCATGACATGGCGCCCGGCCACGCGGCCGATTCCGGTGATCACCCCCGCCGAGGGAGCGGCGTTCTCGTAGAGGTCCCAGGCCGCGAGAGCCCCGACCTCCAAGAAGGGTGAGCCGTCGTCGAGGAGGCGATCGATGCGGTCGCGCGCGAACAGTTTGCCGCGCGCGCGATGTCGATCGACCGCGGTCGTCCCGCCACCCTGACGCACCTGAGCGAGCCGGCTCCGAAGCAGTTCGACCCGTTCCTCGGAGGCACGCCGATTGGCTTGGAACTGAGGGTCGTCAGTACGAACATGGCTCAGTATCAGCCCCATGAGAACGTCTTCCTAGCGATGCAGTAGGGTCAACGGTTGGCTGCCGAGCCGAGCGTGGGCCGGAGCGCGAGGATTCCGCCCAGGGGAAGGAAACCCGGCGGAGGATAACAACGACAGGGGGCGGAGCAAGGCGAAATGAGCGGCGCACCCCCGGGGGAGCCCTGGAAACTCGGGAGGATGGGACGCCGTTTCTCCGTATGATAGAGCGTCGTTGCCAGGGTCGAGCGGACGCCTCAGGCTGCGCAACGAGCCGATGAAGCCGAGGGCTTGGAAGTGAAGGCGACCGCGCGCGCGGCCTGACGTGCGCACGGGTTCGCCCGGTTTGCCCTACGATCTTCTGCAGAAACGAGAGTCGCGACCGTGCAGTGCCCGAGCTGTTTGAGCCACAACCACGCCGCTGCCACGTTTTGCGACCAGTGTGGTGCGAACCTGCAGGGGCGTGCCGATCGGGGCTCGGGTCGGACCCATGGCCCGTCGAGGAACCGGGGGGCAGGCCGGCGCGGGGTTGCGGTTGCGGGGTTGTTGCTGGTGGCCGTCGCGGTCGGCTTGTTCCTGGCGAATGATCGCTCGTCGCCAGCGCCGAGGCGCGGTGGCGATGGCGACACGCAGTCGCGCAAGCCAGTGACCGCGCCCGGTGACGTTGACGAACGAGCCGCGGTGGTGACCGCGGACCGCCGCCCACAGCCGGCCGCATCACGGACTGCGCCCAAGGATCCGCCGAGTGCGGCTCCGAACCGGACTGGGCAGGGGCCCTGGACGCGGGCGGTGGTGCGGATCGAGGACGATTGGGGCAACCGCTTCGGAGAGGTTCCGGCGCTTCGCTTGGCCGGTGGTTGGCTCGTGCTCCCGCGGCGCGCTTGCCTCGGTGGCACGACTTGGAGTCCGACGGTTGGCGGGGGCACGATCGAACGCGGGAGTTGGCGGACCGGCGACGAGGTGGGGATCTGGCAACTGACGGGCAGCGAACCTGGAGTACCGCTCGTGGCCTGGCGCGGCGCGCAAGAACTCACGTGGAGCGCGCTCGACGGGAGCACTCGCCGAGAGCGGGTGCGCGTGCGAGTCTCGCAGTCCCACGGAGAGTTCCGCCGAGTGGATGTGTTCGAGAACCTCGTTGCCCCCGGGGTCTTCCTCGAGGCCGACGCGGTGGTCGGGTTTACCTTCGGCGAACACGGACCGCCGGGTGGTTGGCTCTGGCAGGGCAATCTTCTCGAACACCGCGTCCCCGACACCGACGTAACCACGTTCTACCGGCTCACGTTCGCGGGTGGACGCGAGGAGGCTTTTGCCAAGGCGATCGCGCGCAGCGTGTCCCCCTACGAGCGGGTCGCGGCGTTCGCACAGGGTTGCCGGATGCGACCACGACTGACCCCGGAGGAGACGCCTCAGAGCTTGCGTCTCGCCGACGTCATCCTCCCCATCAAGTCGCTGCTCGGGCATGAACTGGAGGGAGCCAACGCCGCCGCATTCCTCGCCTTGTTCGACGCGAGCGTGTTGATCGAGGCGGGCGACGGGGAACTCTTGGTGGTGCTTGCGGCCTCCGAGCACGCGCACTTCGGAGCGGCCGGCGCGCTCGCACTGCTCCAAGGCGCGGGGCCGGCGATCCTGCGACCCGGTTCGCCAACGGAGTCGCTGGCCACGAGTCTGGAGCAGAGGATCTACGACGAATGGCTGCAGGGGCTGGTCAACGATCGGCAGAGCGCGCACGGGTGGGCCGTCTACCGCGACGCCATGGCACGATTCCCGCGCGATCCGCTGCTTCACCTGCGGGGCGCGCAACTCGCGCTGGTCGACGCCGACTGGCGCGAAGCGGAGCGCGTGCTGTTCGCTCGCGAGTACCCCGTGAACCTGTCCGACATCGTCCGGGTGATCCAGTCCGAGATCTCCCGTCTCAAGGGGCAAGAGGGCAAGATCGTCATCCGTTTCGAGCCGGGTGCGAACCTGATTCCAACCTCGGCGCTGCTGAATGGGCGCCTCGAGCAACGATTCATGGTCGACACCGGTGCCACGCGCACGACGATTCCGCAAGCCGCGGCCGATCGTCTCGGACTACGCACCCACGGCGCGCCGCGAGTGCGCGTCTCGACCGCGGGCGGCATCGTGCAAGCGGCTACGGTCACGCTCGACTCGATGTCCCTCGGCGGGTGGGAGGTCCCGAACGTGGAAGTGTTGGTGCTCGACCTTCCGGGCACGCCCGATCTCGGGTTGATCGGCCTGAACTTCTTGAATCAGTTCCGCATGGATCTGCGGATCGAAGAGGGCACTCTGGTTCTCGAACCGCGCTAGATACGTTGAGGAGTCCGGAGCCTTCCCAGCGAACGGAGCTGGGCTGAGGCTGCCCGGCCAACGTGGTCAACGTTGCCTGACACGGCACTAGTGCCGAAGCACGCGCATACCACGCTTGCCTTGGGCTAGATTCTCTTCACCGGGCGGTTCGAGTCGGTGTGCGCCGGGGTTCCAAAACTGCGAAGGATGGGAGTCATGGGCGAGCCCCAACCGGTGCTGCGGATCCACCGCCTGGCGAAGGTCTTTCGCGACTTCTGGTTGCGTCCGCGGGTCCGGGCCGTGGACGGGCTCGATCTGCAGGTGGAACCGGGCGAGGTGTTCGGGCTCCTTGGACCCAACGGGTCGGGCAAGAGTACGACGATCAAGATCATCCTCGGCCTGCTGTTCCCGACCGAGGGAAGCGTCGAAGTGTTCGGGGCCGGGCCGGCCGATGTCGGTACCAAGCAGCGGATCGGGTACTTGCCGGAGGAGACCTATCTCTACCCGTTTCTCGATGCTCGCGAGACGCTCGACTACTACGGGCGGCTGTTTGGTCTACCGAGCCGGGAGCGGTCGGAGCGCATCGACACGCTGCTCGAGATGGTCGGACTCGTGGGGGCTCAGCATCGCCGCATCGGGGAGTACTCGAAAGGGATGCAGCGACGCATCGGGCTCGCGCAAGCGCTGATCAACGACCCCGACTTCCTCATTCTCGACGAGCCGACCACGGGTCTCGACCCGGTCGGGACGAGGCAGATCAAGGACCTGATCCTGGCGCTCCAAGAGCGGGGAAAAACGATTCTCCTGTCGAGCCACTTGCTCGCCGACGTCGAGGACGTGTGCAGCCGCGTGGCCATTCTCTATGGCGGCCGGATCCACGCACTGGGGAGCGTCGCGGAGTTGCTCACGGTGTCGGACAGCCAGCTCATCGAGACCGGGCCGCTCGGCGAAAATGTGGTGGGCCGGGTACGCGCCGTCGTCGAGGAGGCGGGGGGCGTGGTTCGTGGCGTCCGCGCCCCGCGCCAGCGCCTCGAGACGTTGTTCCTCGAGATCGTCGAACGCGCTCAACGGGCGGGGACCGCGACGAGCGGGGCGCGGGCCGGCGGCGCGCTGGCCGGGTTCCTGGCGCGCGGTCGCGGCTGAGCGGGGCGCAACCTCGGTCGGCGGGGTGGGAACACTCGCAGGGTTTCCTCGCCGCGGCCAAGCACCCGTCCGCAGCACCCGTCCGCCGCCGAGGAACCTCCAGCGGGACCGTGCCCGCGTTTGGGTGGCTCTCGAATGCGGGATTTGGGGCTAGCGGAGACCCGCGGCCTTCGGTAACCTGCCGGGCTCTTTCAAGGGCGCCCGCCGGTCTCGCCTGCCGGTTTCGGCCGTGCGCCACGAACCACGAAACCAGAGCGTCCGGCGCGCGATCATCGTCGCCGTTCGGCGGCCGAACAGGACTCGACCATGGCCAAGAAGTTGAACCGCGAGTATGTGTGGCTCCAGTGCTCCGAGTCGGGAGATCTCAACTACCGCACCCAGATCAGCGTCAAAGGTGGGGTGTCGGAGAAGCTCCGCGAGGGACTCCGGAAGTACTGCGCCCGTCTCCGCAAGCACACGCTCCACAAGATCAAGCGCAAGTAGTTCGCGGAGTCAGGCCCGGCCTCGGTCTAGGCCCGGCCTCGCACCGCGCCCTGACGACTCGCGACTTGGTCTCCGAACTCCACGACCGTGCGCTCGATTCCGGCGGCGTGCAGGTTCTGGGTGGCGTACACCGACTCGGCATCCCCCGACGGACAGTAGTGCTGCACCCCGAGCCGATGATGCGGCAGCACGTGTCCGCGTTCGAAGAGAGCCGCAGCCAGGCACTGGCCCAAGCCCGTGCGAATACTGTGGTCCTCGACGGTGATCAGGAACGGCTGCGCCGCCAGTTCGTCCAGGAATTCCGCGTCGATCCGACCGGGCGTCGCGACGTGCGCGAGCGCGACGTCCACGCCCTGCGCGCGCAATCGATCCACGGCGACGAGAGCCCTTCCGGTCGGTGTACCCATCGCCACTACCGCGCCGCGCGTACCGCGGCGGATCCAATCCCCCGCTCCCGGCCGGAACTCATAATCGCCCGCGAAGAACGGGGTACCGTCCTCGCGTGTAATCGCCGGTAGTTTGGATCGGCCCATGCCCACGAACATCATGCCGGGCGTGCTCAGCGCGTAGCGTACCGCGCGATCGGTTTGGTTGGGATCCGCCGGTACGATGATCTCCATGCCGAAGATGTTGCGCAGCACACCCACGTAGTCGATCGACTGGTGGGTCTTGCCATCCTCGCCGACGTCGAGGCCGACGTGCGTGCACACCAACTTGATGTTGCCGTGGTTGATGTCGGTCAGCCGGTGCTGGTTGTAGGTTTCCGCCACCCCGAAGACGCCGAAGTCTGCGAACACGCTCACGAAGCTCTCCACCGAGAGCGCGCCCGCGGCGGCAGCGGTGTTGTGCTCTTGAATCCCGCCCTGAATGAAGTGTGTCGGGAAGCTCTTGCGGAACGCCCCGGTCTTGACGGAACCCTCGAGGTCGCAATCGAACACGACCACGGGGGTCGCACCGCCGCTGGCACTGGCCTGCGCGACCTCCGCGAGCGCGGTCCCGAAGGCGCTCCGGTTGTCGGTCTTCTGGTCGGTGCCGTAGGTTCGTGCTGTGCCGCGGACCACCTTGGGGTAGGGGTGCGGGAGCTTCGCCACGGAACTCTTCGGCGGTGCGGCGACCAGCGCCTGGAGTGGCGCCAGGTCCCACAGTTCTGCGGGTTCCCCCGACTCCTTGGCTGCGCGAGCGTACTGTTCGGCGTTCAGCGCCTTGCCGTGGTAGTCGGCGAGGTTCTCGATGAAGGAAACGCCCTTGCCCATGACCGTGTTCGCGATGATGACGTGCGGCGCGGCGGTGTCGAGGATGGCCGTGCGCACGGCGCGGTGGATGGCAACCGGGTCGTGTCCGTCGATCTCCTGCACGACCCAGCCGTCCGACTTCCAGCCGGCCGCCACGTCCTGCGGCATGATCTCGTCCGTGTTTCCGCCGATCTGCAGTCGGTTGCGATCGACGATCGCGGTCAGCCGATGGAGCTTGTACTTGACCGCGAAGCGCCGCGCCTCGGCGATCTGTCCCTTCTGCTGCTCCCCATCGCCCATCGGGACGAAGACTTGCGCGTCGATGCCCTTCAGCTGGTTCGCAAGCGCCATCCCGCAGGCCGCCGACAAGCCTTGCCCAAGGTTGCCGGTCGTCCACTCGACCCCGGGTACCTCGCGCTCGATGTGGCCTTCGAACACGTTCGAGGTGCGACGAAAGCTCGAGATGACTTCCTGCGGCGGGAAGAAGCCGAGTCGCGCCAGCACCGAATAAACGCCGGGGGAGGTGTGACCATGACTGACGACGATCCGATCGCGGTTCGGTTGCCAGGGGTTCTTGGGGTCGATGTTCGCGTGCGCGTAGAGCACCAGGTAGAAATCGAGCGAGGACAGCGAACCGCCCGGGTGTCCGGAGTCGACGAGATGGGTCATCTGCAGAATCTCTCGCCGGCAGTCTCGCCGCGCTTGTTCGTGCCATGCGAGGTACGCCTGGTCGAGCTGCTCTTGCTTCCAGTTCCAACGACCCATGTGTTTCCATCCCTTCCTGGGACAGGACGACTTGGTACGAGCGACGTGACGGCCCGCGAGGCTCTCGGCCCGCGGAAGTTAGGAACAAAGCCGGCGGCATGCAACGCCAAAGGGAAGCCTCTGGCGTGACGGGCTCGTACCCGGCGGGCAACGCACCCCCGAGAATGAGACTGCGGACGAACGCGCGCCGAGTCTGTTATCGGTCGCTCGGCTGGGTTTTCGTAGGCAGTCTGGCGGGCGAGGTCGAACCCAACGCGCTCCTGCCAGGATCGCCCCTCCGGTGCTCGCAGTCCAGGCGGCGCCGCTCAGCGCGGAAAGTGCGCAGAGACGGTGATGCGGCGTTCGGGTTGGACCGGGGCGTCGGTGACGATTCGGAGTTGGCAGTGGGCGCGGCCCGTGGTGAGCGCCTTGTTCAAGGTGACGGTCACTCGGTACCTCCGGCCAGCCTCGACCGGGGTCCAAGTCGCCGAGAAGACTCCGGGCGGGGCGCCCGCGAACTCGAGGCGCTGGATCTGGAATGTGAAGCCGGGCTCGCCGCTCTCGACGTAGACCGAGTCCGAGAGTTCCGGGAACTCGCCCGCGAGCCAGCCCCGGATACGGTCGGGTCGGAACGTAATGAGGTTGCGATCGAGGCTCACGACGTCGCGGACCTCGACCAGGATCGCAATGGCTGCCCGGAACTCGCGCCCGGTCGCTTCCCGGAGCGTGACCTCGACGTCATCCGGCAGGATCGCCGGCGTGTTGGTTGCTGCCGCCGTCAACCGCAGCCGCAGGGACTGCGAGCCCCCTCGGCGCCCGGCGGTCGGGTCCGGTGAATCCTGCACTTCCGCCGATGGCGTCACTTGGCCGTGGTGCGCGGCGACTTGCAAGAGTTCCACGGGGCTGTCGAGACGGATCGGCAGATCGAAGGTCCGCTCGAAACTGGCGCCGGGGAGTCCCGAGATCCGGAGGGGGAGCGAGTCGACGGCGAACAACGGGAGGAGTTGGAAGTTCCACTGGAGCGTCACCCGCGGTTGGGTGGGGTCGTCGCTGACCAGCGTGAGGCTGCGCTGTTGCGCGCCGGGGGTCAGGTGAGAGGTGTCGAACACCAAAGGGAGCGTGCCGGTCTCCCCAGGTCCGATCTCGAGGGTGCTGAGACTGGGTTTCACGCAGGTGCAGCCAGGTAAGACCTGCGCGATTCGAATCGCGTGCGGTCGCGGGTTTCGCAGCGGGAGGTCGACCGGATGCTGAAGGCCGTGGATGAGGTCCGGGAGCGTCGTCGAAAGGACCTTGTCCGCGACGACCCAGGATGTACCCACGTCGATCCAGGCGGCACCGGGCGCTTGGCCCATGGCGTGGCGCGAGAGGCCGAGCCCGGCTGACGCGAGGGCGCTCAGCATCAGGACCAGCATCAGGATCCGGAGCACGAGACCCGATACTCCGCACCGCGCCGACCCCGCGGGCCCGGGTC
>JBFWWP010000034.1:0-48047 GCA_050246115.1 Planctomycetota bacterium | reverse complement strand
GACGTACGGATGGCGAGTTTGCCGCGCGCAAAGCGCTGCTCGGAGTACTTCGTCACCTGGACCAGGATCCGGTAACGGAGGCCCTCGGCGAGGGTCTCGACCGACGTCGCGAACACCCCGCTCGCCGGCCCCTCGATCTCGACACTCTCGACCGTGAAGCGGATGTCGGGGCGGGAACTCTCGAGGAGCACCTCCTTCACGAGCGGTTCCGCGCCCGGAGCGAGGAGCTTGTCGGTCTCATCGCGTCGAAAGACGATCCCCGCCGCCGGGTTCAGCTGGATGCGGGGTTGATGCTCGACCGATACCGGCACGGCCAGATGGTGTTCGGTGCCGTTGCCCGCGCGCACCCGGATGTCCAGGCTGTCGGGTTTCGTGCCTGGCAGTGCCGGCGACACCGCCAAATGCAGGCGGTAGTGTTTGCCCGACTCGACGGTTTCCGTGCGCTCGACCGCGACCTGGCTGTAGCGCGAGGCGACCGAGAGAACTTCGAACGTCTGATCGGTGCCGCGGACCAGGTCAAGGGTCGCGCTCTTGGTCTCCGACGCGAGCCCGACGATCGATACTCGCTCCGGCGTCGGCTTGGCAATCGTCAGGATCTCACCGCCGATGAAGACCTTGAGGTCCGCAGCCAGGCGATCGTTGGTGAAGACCGTGGCCTCCTTCTTGGTCACGCCGCCCTGCAGCTTGGCGGTATTCACGCTCAACTCGATGGTGCCCGACTCTCCCGGCGGAATCTCGGTCTTGGTCCAGTTGGAGGCCGAGCAGCCGCACGAAGGACGGACGTTGTTGATGCGGAGCGGGGCCGTGCCTTCGTTCACGACTTTGTAGACGTGGGTCACGATCTCCCCGTGCATGACCTTGCCCCAGTCGTACTCCACACTGTCCAGTCGAATGCGCGGCCCATCGACCCGACCAGTCTCACCCGAGGGTTGCTGGGCGGTCGCGGTGGGGCCAGTGAGGAACACTCCCACGACGACGAGAACGAACGCTGCGCCCCAATGTCGGCTCGACGACTGTCTCATGGCACTCCTCAACCTGCGGGCTTGCGGGGAACATGGGTGCGGGTACTCGACGGAAGGAACTGGACGATCGAGACGAGGTCGGTCCGCGCGGGCCCCGACCTCGTCTCGAACCATGAGGGAACTCAGGGGCTACTTCTGACCCTTGCTCTTCGGGTCGACGAGTTCCTTCTTCGCATTGGGATTGGGCACTGCCGGCTTGACCTCACCCTGACGGCCTGCGGGCATCTGGGGGGCGCCGAACTGCGCGAAGAGATTGACTTCTTGCACGGGCGATTTGGGGTCATCGGTATGCACGCGCAACTTGCCGCGTACGTTCGGCACGTCCAAGTACTTCAGCAGGTTGACCGTGACCCGATAGCGTTCGCCCGGGGTGACCTCCTTGAACTCGGCTTCGAACAGCCCCTCGGGTGCGTCGACGATTTCGACGCCAGTGACCTGGAAGGTGATCCCAGGCTTCGCCGAACTCAGGAACAGCGACTGCGAGGCGGAGACCTTCGAGTCGCGGAGGGTCGCGGCCTGTTGCTGCCGGAACACGATGTTGTTCCTCGGCGTCAACACGATGCGATCGAGGTTCTCGATGAGAACGGCGACTTGGGTCTCGCGCTGTTGACCATCGCTCGTGCGGACGCTCACCTTCAAGGTGTCGCGGTCCATCACCGGCTTCTCCGAAGCCGCCGCCGTGAGATGGATCGAGTACTTCGCACCGGGTTCGATCGTGTCGATCGAAGTAACCTCGACCAGGCCGCGGGTCGCCTCGATGCCGAGGATCTCGACCATCAGGTCAGAGCCCTTCTCGAGTTCGACGTCGAGTTCTTTTATGTCCGACGCGAGCCCAGAGAGCTTCACCTGGGCGGGCTTCACTTCCAGAAGCGCCTGCACCTGTCCACCGAGCGACAACGGCAGAGTGGACCGGTTCGGATCGTTGCTGCTGACGGTCGAGGCCTTCTTCACGGTCGTGTGCAGCTTGTCAGTATTGATCGAGAGAACGATTTCGCCCACCCCACCGGGGTGGACCACTCGGTCCGAACGGACCTGTGCGCAACCTCAACCGGGCTTCACCGAGAGGATGAGGTCCATGTCGCCCGGGTTACTGACCTTGAACACGTGCTCTACGATGGTGCCTTGGAGGACAGTCCCCCAGTCGTAGTTGGGGTTTTCGATCACCAGCTTGGGGCCGACCATTCCCGCCGGCACTACTGCTGGCGTGATCGGCGCCGGCTGTCCTCGCTTCAGGGCTTCCTTCGCCGACTCCGGGCTCTCCTTGCCATCGATCCCGTCGCCGCCCCGGCCGGGGGCAGGACCATAGCCGTCGTCCTTCTCGCTTTGCGCCCAGAGCGCCACGCCGGTCGAGGCGAGGTCGCCGACGAGCGGCACGGCACAAACGCCCAGGGGGATGGCCCAGAGCAGCGCGGCGAGCCACGGACGGGACGGCCGTGACCTGGGGTTCGTACGATTCATGATGCTCCATTCGTGCTCGCGTCGTGGTTCGACGCTCGGGTCCAGATTGCGCGGGATCACCCGTTATTGGACAGCCGCGGGCCCATTGCTCGCCTCGGCCCCCTACTTTTTTGTAAGTGGCTTGTGGGGAGTCGCTTGCAGAGGCACCGCCGACACGCCCATGCGTCCGCTCCGGCGACTTCGGGCCGTATCGGCCCTGCGGCTCAAGGGAGGCGTTCGGACAGCCGAAGATAGGGGCGAGTGCAACTTCCGGTAAGCGCGGGGTTGGCCCGAACGAGTTCCGGAGGTCACTGCGTCTTAGGAGTTTCTCGTCGACAACGCTGGGACGGCGCTGCGAGGTGGCGCCGCGGGAGAGGACCAAGGTCTCCAATGGACTCGTCGTTCGACACGAATCGGACCGTCGCCGTGATCCTCGCGCGTGGGGGGTCGAAAGGGGTTCCACGCAAGAACGTGCGCGAGCTGGGAGGAATCCCGCTCGTTGGGCGCGCCATCGAGACGCTGCGCCAGGTCGAAGCCATCCAGCGGGTGGTGGTCTCGACGGATTGTCCGGAAGTGGCGTCACTCGCACTCGCGTACGGCGCGGACGTACCCTTCATGAGGCCGCCGGCGCTCGCCCGCGACGACACGCCGTCGCTCAAAGCACTCGAACACGCAGTCCAAGCGCTGCGTCGCGATGGGGACGACGCCGGTGTGACCTTGCTCTATCAAGCGACGTCACCCTGTTGTCGGCCTGAGCAAGTCGACCGCGCGCTCGCACTGTTTCACAGCTCGGGCGCTTCGTACCTGAAGAGCGTGACGCCGGTGGAGGAGCACCCGCACTGGATGGGGTTCATCGACGGCGGACGCTTCCACTTCTTGTATCCTCCCGAGACGCGGGCGTTGCGGCGCCAAGACTTGCCCACGATCCATCGCCTCAATGGCGCGATCTCGGTGTACTGGACGAGTCGCATCTTGGATCGAGCCGCGGAGGCCGGCGAGCCGGTGCCGTTCGTGATGGACCGCGAGAGCTCGATCGACATCGACAGCGTGCGCGATTGGGAGCGAGCCGAGCGCGTGCTCGCGTGAGCCGACAGTGCCGATGGGCGACTTGGAAGTGAACGAGGGGTGGGATCATGACTTCGAGCTCCGCGATGGAGTCGGCGGCCGCAAACCGGATTGCGGGCCGCAGGGTGGGTTCGCAGGAGCCCGCATGGATCATTGCCGAGGTCGGGGTCAACCACGATGGTCGCGTCGACCGCGCCCTCGAGCTGATTCGAGCCGCCGCGCGCGCTGGCGCCGACGCCGTCAAGTTCCAGGCGTTTCGCGCGGACGACATCGCTGCGGCCGGGGCGCCGGTCTCGCGCTATCAGCGAGCCGTGGGCGTGGCGGCATCCGACCAACGCGAGTTGCTGCGCACGCTCCAACTCGAGTTCGATGACTTGCGCCGGCTTGCCAGTGCGGCGCGCGAGCACGGGCTGGTATTCTTGGCGAGCCCGTTCGATCTGCCGAGTCTCGACGATCTGCTGCGAATCGGCGTCCCCGCGCTCAAGCTTGGCTCGGGTGAACTCACGAATCTCCCGCTCTTGCGAGCTGCCGCTGCCGCTGGTGTACCGATCTTGTTGTCGACCGGAATGGCCAACTGGGCGGAGATCACGAGCGCACGCGATACGCTCGTCGACGCCGGGGCGCCCGCGGTGGCGTTGCTGCACTGCGTCACGGCCTATCCGACCCCGCTGGCGGACGCCAACGTGCTGGCAGTGCGGGAGCTGGTTCGCAGATTCGGCGGCGTCGTCGGCTACTCGGATCACACCGAAGGGGTCGAAGCCTCGCTGGCGGCCCGGGCTCTCGGCGCGAGTGTGCTCGAGCGTCATCTCACCTACGACCGCGCGGCACGCGGCCCCGATCACGCGGCCTCGCTGGAGCCAGCGTCGTTCGCGGAGTGGGTGAGTTCCATTCGGCGCCTCGAGACGGCCCTCGGAAACGGGCAGAAGCTGCACACACCGCTCGAAGAAGAAGGTCGCCAGAATGCTCGCAAGTCGATCGTGGCGCGGATTCCCATCGCTGCGGGTACGCGGCTCTTGCCGGAGCACCTCGTAACGCGTCGGGCCGCCGGTGGCATTGGCGCAGAGGCATGGGACCGAGTCGTCGGGCGGCGGTGTGCGCGCGCGTTGGCCGCCGGTGGGATCCTGCACGAGGAGGATCTCGCGTGACCGAGCGTTCCACCCGACGCGAGGCCGAGCCCCGGCACGTGGTGTTGCGAACCGGGGCCGGCTCCTTGCCCTCGGCACCGGTGATCCACGGCTTGCAGCGGCTCGGGTGTCGGGTCGTTGCGGCCGACGCCGATCCGCTCTCGGTCGGTTTCCTGTGCGCGGACGAGTACGCAGTGATCCCGCGGGCCTCATCTCCGGGGTTCTGCGACGCCGTGCTGGATCTTTGCGAGCAGCGCCGGATCGACGTCATTCTGCCGGCGGTGAACGAGGAGATCGCGGAACTCGACGCCGTACGGGATGCGCTCCGAGCGCGCGGAATCACTCTGGTCGCACCGCCGGCGGCCGCGATCGCCGTGTGTCTCGACAAGCTGCGAACCGCCGAGGAACTCGCGCGACTCGACATCCCTGGGCCGCGCACCGTGGCCGCCGAGCGCGCCGACGGAGTGGGGGGCTATCCCTGCGTGGCGAAGCCGCGCGCCGGCCGTGGCTCGCGCGGCTTCGCCATCGTCGACAGTCGAGCGCACCTCGAGATCCTGCGCGGCCAGTGGGACGAGCCGTTCGTGCTCCAAGAACGACTGCGAGGCGAGGAGTACACCATCGATCTGCTGGCGACGCGCACGGGGGAGTTGCGGGTGGCGAGCGCCCGGCGCCGACTGCGGGTCAGCGCCGGAATCTCGGTGGCCGGCGAGATCGTCTCGGTGCGCCCGTTCCTGCCGTGGCTCGAGCGGCTGACGCTGGGGCTCTCGCTCACCGGTCCGGCGTGCGTGCAGTGCTTCCTCGGCGATGACGGCGTGCCGCGCTTCACGGACCTGAACCCGCGTCTCGGCGGCGGCGTTGCTCTGACGTTGGCCGGCGGCGCACCGCTGCTCGAGGGCGTCTTGGCGTGGGTCGAAGGACTGCCGATCGCCAGCGCGGTCGACGTCGGTGTCGGAATGCGATTCCTCAGGCGCTACGAAGAGGTCTACCTTGCTCCGGGCGATTCTGTTTGATCTCGACGCCACGCTCTACGATCCCGCCGAGTACTATGACGGCGCGTTTCGCGAAATCTGTCGCGATCTCGCAGGCAGGTACGCGCGCCCCGAGGGGGAGTTACTGAGCCGGCTCAGTGGACTCTGGCGGCAACTCACCAGTCGTGACCCGCACTTGTTCGATCGCTTTCTCGCAGCGGCGGCGTTGCCGGCGAGCGAAGTGCCTCGGCTCGTCGAGCGCTTTCACGCTCACCGACCGACGCTCACGCTCTATCCGGACGCGCGCGCGGTGCTCGATTGCCTCGATGGTGTCGTCCCGATGGGGCTGGTGACGA
The DNA here is from genome assembly GCA_050246115.1 of Planctomycetota bacterium. GTDB lineage: Bacteria > Planctomycetota > UBA8108 > UBA1146 > JAJFFE01 > JBFWWP01. The sequence goes on along the minus strand of JBFWWP010000034.1, from coordinate 42,075 downwards.
ACGGGCATCCGGGAATGCAGCGCTCCAAGATTGCCGCACTTGGCCTCGATCAACGTCTCGAGCCCATCGTCTGCACCGGCGAGTATCCCCGGGAGTGGCGCAAACCGGGGTCAGCTGCGTTCGCGTTCGCGAGCTCGGAACTCGGCCTTCCGCCCACAGACGTGCTCTACGTCGGGGACGATCCGCTTGCGGACGCGGATGGCCCGCGGGCTCTCGGCATGCCGGTGGTGCGTCTTCGCCGCGGCGAGTATCGCGACCTGCCAGCACCGGCTGGGGCTTTTCTGGGCGTGATCGAGCAGCTGACCGAGCTACTGCCCTGGTTCGAGGAGGTGCGTGTGGAGGGCAGCCGTTGAGACGCGTGCTGGTCATCACGGGTACACGGTCGGAGTTCGGGATCCTCGAGCCCGTCTGCCGAGCGATCGCCGCTCACCCAGATCTCGAACTGCGACTCGCCGTGACCGGCGTGCATCTGCTGAGGCGGTACGGCCACACGGTCGACGACGTGGTCCGTTCGGGCTTGCCCGTCGACTACCGGGTTTCTTGCTACGACGAAGGGCCCATCGACGAGGAGGTGCTGCCGCGGGCCATCGGTCGCGGGGTCGCCGGACTCGGCGATGCCATGCGCGCTGCGGAGGCCGACGTCGTCGTGGTGCTCGGTGACCGGGCGGAGGCGTTGGCCGGAGCGGTCGCGGCCTATTCGTCGGGGCGGTGCGTCGCGCACTTGCACGGGGGTGAGAAGACCGACAGCGGAACGCTCGATGAGGGGTTCCGGCACGCGATCACCCGTCTGGCCCACCTCCACTTCGTGGCCACGGAAGCAGCGGCCGCGCGGTTGATCGCGCACGGCGAGGAACCGCAGCGAGTTCATCTCGTGGGGGCGCCTGGCCTCGACAACGTGTTCGAATTCGTCCGCAGGTGGCGGCAGCTCGGGGTCGAGACCAGTGCCGCGGCTTTCCGAGAGCGTCAGGGTTTCGCGCCGGGGCAGCCGACGGGTGTGCTCCTCCTGCACCCGGATCGTTGGCACCGTGGAGAAGCAGGAGCGCTGACGGCGGCCGCGCTCGAGAGCTTGCTGGGTAACGACCTCGGAGTGATCGCCATTCATCCCAACGGCGATCCTGGCTCCGAAGAGATCATGGCTGCGATCGAAACCGTTCGGGCGCGCTCGCCGGGGCGGGTACGCGTCCACGCTTCGTTGCCGCGCGAGGAGTTCCATGCCGCGCTGGCGAGTGCCGCCGTGCTCGTCGGCAACTCCTCCGCCGGTGCGATCGAAGCTCCGGTCGTTGGCGTCCCCGTCGTGAACGTTGGCGATCGCAACCGCGAGCGCGAGCATGGGCGCGGTGTCGAGTTCGTCGCGGCGGAGGGTCGCGCGATCGACGCCGCCATTCGTCGGGCGCTGGTCGAGCCCTGGCGCCTCGGACCGCACCCGGGGCCCTACGGCGACGGCACGGCCTCGGGGCGGATTGCCGACGTGCTCGCCCGCTGGGTGCGGGACGCCGTGACTTTGGGGAAGCGGGTGACCGCGTGAGACCAGGGCGTACGCGTGCGTCCGTAACGCAAGTCCCTGCCGTGAGTTGCTCGAGGTGTCCGGGCTTCGGGGACGGGTGGACGGTGACGGTTCCTGGCCTCCTTGCCCCAGGTCAGCCTCCTTGCCCCAGGTCAGCGGCGCGGAGCCGGTGGAACTCGGGTGCCGCAGGGCACGCCGCCGGAGCTGCGCCGTGATGGGCGCTGGGCGGCTCGCTCCGAGGGGGCCGCGCGGATTTCCGCCCAGGCGCGATCTTGGGTGAGGGAGTTGCTAAGAAGTCCAACACCGGTCGGCCGGTTCGCGTACACTACGCGGCCGGCCCGTTTGCACCGCGTGGCACCGCGGTTGGGGGGCTGCCTTCACCGCTTTCGGGGCGAGTTCATTCGATCGAGGATCGCGCGGCTGACGCCGGCGAGCAAGTAGGAAATGGAGTCGGGTGGAATCGGTTCCGCCCGCGTTCGAAAGGAGAGTCGTGATGCTACGTTCCCTTTGGGGAGCTTCGGTCATGGCGTTGGCGCTGGGAGCAACGCTTCCGGCCTGGGGGCTGGAAGTCGGCGCCCGGGCTCCGGAAGTCGAGGTCTCCAAGTGGTACAACGCCGCGGGACCGATGACCTGGAAAGACCTCACCGGCAAGGTGATCCTGCTCGAGAAGTGGGCTACCTGGTGAGGCCCGTGCAAAGGTCAGATCCCGCACCTCAATCGTCTTCATGACGAGTATGGTGCGAAGGGTCTGGCGGTCGTTGGAGTTTCCAACGAAGTCGAAGGCAAAGTCACCCCGTACGTCGCCGACAACAAGATGCGTTACCTCGTCGGGCTCGCCAATGCGGGCGAGTACTCGTCGAGTGGCATCCCCCACGCTTGGCTCATTAGCGCCGATGGACGTTTGCTCTGGGAGGGTCACCCAGGGTCCGTCCCCGTGGCCACGATCGAAGAGGAACTGAAGAACGTCCGGGTGGTGCCCGACTTGGGACTGTCCGAGAAGTTCAAGAAGGTCGACGCCTACCTGAAGGCCGGCGCGATCGCCAAAGCGCTGAAGGACCTCGAGCGCGCCGAAGCCGGCGACGATGCGGCCATGGCTGCTGAAGCCAAGGAAGCCAAGGCGAAGCTCTTGGCATTCGGCCAGAAGCAACTGGAGCGGGCCGAGGCCATGGGCAAGGAACAGTACTACGCCGATGGCTTGAAGATTCTCCAAGAGCTGGAGAAGTCGTTCAAAGGCACCGAAGTCGGTGACAAGTCGGGCCAGCGCTACGACGAATGGGACAAAGACAAGGTCATCAAAGAGCACATCAAGGCCGAGGTCATGATGGACCAGGTCGATCAGCTCATCGGCAAGGCGAAGCAACGAGACGCCTACGGCTTGCTCATGGGCATCGTCAAGAACAAGAAGCTCGACGGCACGCGAATTCAGAAGCTGGCGAGCGAGAAGGCGGACAGGATCAAGGGCAGCCTGTAGGGCCCAAAGCGATTCCGCAGTCGACCACTATCCAGGCCCGATGCTGGCGCGTCACGCGCTCGCGTCGGGCCTGTTTTCGATGCGCCGTTAGACGCCCTGCGAGCACCTTGGCTCGGGCTCAGCGGGAGTTCTCACCCGCCTCGTCGGCTAGCTCCGTCGGCACCGCACCTTGGCTCAGGGCCTTGCGCGAGGCGCGACTCGCGCGTCGGTTGTACAGACGCACTTCGTCGGCAATCGCATACTCGACCACTGCATGGTCGCGGAGGATCTCGTAGAGTTCGCGCCGCTCTCCCTGGCTCAGATGAGCGCGTCCGTCGAGCGCCCCCAAGAACTGCCCGATTCGTAGCGCGAGGTCATCCCGTTCCCGCCGCAACGCGTCGATCTCCCGCAAGCTCCGCTGCAGGAAGCTCACGGAGCTATGACTCACGAACACGAAGGCAATGACCGCGGCCACGACCGTCACGGGAAGCAACAGGAACAGAGGATCGATGCCCAGCAACACGATACAGAGCGCGACCGTCAGCATGGTGAGGCAGAAACCGACGAACGGCGAGAGCACATGCGACAGCAACTCGAGAGGAGTTCCCCACTCGCGTGTGTAGCGCAGGAAGTACTGACGTTTCGGCATCCCCGCGTTCACTCCTTCGTGTCGAGTCGCTTGTCAATGCGCGTGACCTGAGACTTGCTCGCTATCGAGCCGTGCTTCCCTCGGAGCCGGTCAGAGGCATGGGGACTGGCCCCGCCCCAACGCCGCGACCCGGAGTCGAGTCGCCTTCGGCGGCCGGCTCGCGGCTGGCGCCTTCGCCCGCGGCGGCGCGGGGCCGCCAGCCGGTGACCTCTCGTAAGCGCGCGGCGAGGCGCGTACGCAGTTCCGGCTCGCGCGTCGGTCGGGCGGACAAGGCTCCGAGGTACACGGCCCGGATCTGCAAGCGCGCCAGCTGGGCCAGCGGTGCTGGCTGCCCGGTGACTTCGACCCACTCGTGCTCGACCGTGGCCAGCGCGAGGTTGTGGACTTCCACGTGGGCATGGGCCCAATCCCGTCGTGCGTGCCAGACGCGTCGGTCGTAGCGTCTGCGCACTCGACCCAAGCGGTGGGACAACAGCAATCCCTGCGCAATGAACGCGAGCACGATGCTGCCGATGCCGGCGGCCACCTCACGTGCGTGGCGATCGAGGGTTGCGGCTTCCGGGTTCACGGGACTCGTGATCGACTTCGCAAGGAAGAAGAACAGCCCCCCGATCAGGAGGTAGTGGAAGGCCACCTTGATCAGCGCGCCGTGCTTGACCGAAGCGAGGACGCCGCGCTCGTCGGCGTCGCGGTCCCGCCGCGCCATGCGCAGTTCCTCCTCGAGCTCTCGATCGAGGCGCCGGATGCTCGCGGCATAGTCGAGCGCGCTGTCATGGAAGTTGACCATGTAGGCGTGCTCGCGCGATCCCAGCGGGAAGCTCCTGACCAGTTCGCGAAACTCATCGATCGCCTCGCGCGCGTGCCGTCGAATGAGCTCGTCCTCCTGCGGATCGGCGACGAGCTTGTACATCCGGCCGATCTCGGCTGCCCGTGACGGGAAGAAACTTCGCAGGTCCGCCTCGCTGCCGGGAGCAGCCCTACGATCGTTGGGCGGCTCGGGTGGCTCGGGTGGACGCTTGTGCGGGTCGTGGGACTTCTTGGACATCGGCACTACACCCCCGGATCCGAAGCTTCGGCGGCAGCCGCCGCAGCATGGACTCCCGCCTCCTGGGTCGCGATCCGACCGACCAAGTCGCTGAAGAAGTTGATGAACAAGCCCAGCCCCACGCAGTTTCGATCGCGATCCAATTCGCGGCCGCTGGTCTCCATGATCACCACGTCATAAGCGCCGAACCCCAGGAGGAACTCGAGCATGTCCATCAGTTGGTTGTCCACGATGCGGCCCACGACCGGGATGATCTTCTTGCCGCGGGGTGGGCTGATCTTGGCCCGGCGATTGGACGACAGCTCGCGCTTACGCCACGTCACCGAGAACAAGTAGACACCGCACCAGTAGAAGAAGAGCCCCCAGGTCACGACCTCGATCGTTGCGCGGTCGAACGTCAGGGCGACGCCGCGAAGTTTGTCGATTCCGTAGCGTAACCACCCGAAGTCGATGACTCCAAAACGATACAGGGTCACCGCGAGCGTGATGGCTGTAACCCAGAGCGCGAACTCGAGCAACTCGAGGTCCTCGGCGATGGCGAGATACGCCAAGAAGGCGGAGATGATCAAGGTCCACACGAGGGCGGTGTCCGAAGCCAGCCCCAAGGAGTGCAAGATCAGCGACACGAATCCGGGCAACCACACGATGTAGAAGTAGAACGACTTGGGAAAGCTGGTGTAGACCAAACGGGCGGTCCCGTCGTCGCGGTCGGTGGCCTTGCGAATGGGGACCAACCAGTAGAGCAGCGCCGAAGCGACCCGGCGCAACCCGCGTCCAAAGACGGAGGGCCTTCTGGGCGTGGCGCCGCGAGCGTTCTTCGCGGGCTCCGGTTGCGGGTCTGTGGGCACGAACTTCTCGGACTCGGTCATTTCGTTCCATCCCTGAAATGAAGGCCCTGAAATGAGGGCCCTGAAATGAGGGCCCTAAAATGACGGCCAACCCTCGCGGGCGCCGTCTTGTGGGGCCGGTGCTCGCACGAGTAGGGGCCCGCGCTCAACGGTCCATGAGTTTGATCAAGTCGACGAGGCGATTCGAGTAGCCCCACTCGTTGTCGTACCACGCGAGCACCTTGACGGTCCGCGCAGCCACGATTTGCGTGAGCGGCGCGTCGAAAATGCAAGAGTGTGGGTTGCCGACGATGTCGCTCGACACGATCGCTTCGGTAGAGTACTCGATGATGCCGCGGAAAGGACCTGCGGCTGCATTCTGGATCGCCGAGTTGACCTCCTCCACGGTGACGTCGCGGCCGAGGATCGCCACCAGGTCGACGATGGACCCGTTGGGCACCGGCACCCGCATGGCGATGCCGTCGAGCTTTCCCTTGAGCTTCGGAAGCACCTTACCGACGGCGCGCGCGGCTCCGGTGGTCGTCGGGATGGTATTGATCCCGGCTGCGCGTGAGCGACGCAGATCCTTGTGGTACCAGTCGGACAGCCGCTGGTCGTTCGTGTAAGCGTGCACCGTCGACATCATGCCCTTCTTCAGGCCGAAGCTGTCGTCGAGTACCTTGGCCAGCGGGGCCAGGCAGTTGGTCGTACACGAGGCGTTCGACACGAGGCGATGCTCGGGCCGCAGGGTGTCGTCGTTGACGCCCACTACGATCAGGGCGTCGACGTCGTCTTTGGGCGGCACGGTCAGGAGTACTTTGCCCGCGCCGGCCGTGAGGTGGCCGAGCAGCGACTCGCGGGTGCGAAAGCGACCGGTCGCCTCCACCACGACATCCACGCCCAACCGTGCCCAAGGCAGTTCGGACACCTCGGCGCACGAGACCAGATCGGCGCTTTGTTGGCCCGCGCGCAGAGTCGCGCCGTCGAGCGTGACGGACCCTGCGAAGGTGCGCATGACCGTGTCGAACCGCAGTAGGTAGGCCAGCGCCTCCGGCGGCGCCAGGTCGTTGATGGCGACGATCTGAATCTCGGGATCATTGGCGAGAATGCGGAAGACGCTGCGCCCGATGCGACCGAAACCGTTGATGGCGATCCTCATGAGCGCACCCCCTCTCCGCGCGGCGCGAGCTGGGCCAGCACATCCACGATGCGCGCCGCGAGCCCGCCGCCTTGGTCGTACCACCCGAGCGTTTTCACCATCGAGTTCTCGACCACCATGGTGGTGAGACTGTCGAAGGTGCACGAAGCCGGGGAGCCCGACACGTCTGACGATACGATGGGCTCCTCGGTGAAGTGGACGAGACCCTTGAGCGTACTCCGCGCGGCGCTGCGGAACACTTCGTTGACCTCGGACGCCGAGACTTCTTGGTCGTGCACCGTGACCAAGTCGACGCACGAGACGTCGGAGACCGGCACGTTCAACTTGCCACCCCCGAACTTTCCCGCGAGGTGGGGGAACAAACGGTCGACCATGTGCACCGACCACGTGCTCACCGGCACGATGTTCTCGACCGCGGCTCGCGACAACCGGAAGTCGCCGTGGAAAGTGTCGATGAGGCTTTGCTCGGACGTGTAGGCATGGACCGATGTGAAGAAGCCGCTCTGGACGCCGAAGTTCTCGTCGAGGAGCTTGAGCATGAGGACCAAGCAGTTGGCAGTGCTCGACCCGCAGGAGATGAGGCGGTGGGAGCGCGCGATCGGCTCGCGATTCATCCCCGGCACGTACACCACGTCGATTTCGTCGCGCGGCGGGGTCGTCAGCACCACGCGATCGGCCCCGGCCTCGAGGTGGCGACGCAGCTGTGCGGCCGTGCGATAGCGGCCGGTCGCCTCGACGACGACGTCGACCCCGTACTCGAACCACGGAACCTCGCCGGGCTCCTTTTGGTGGAGCACTGGGATTCGCCTCCCTTGGACGTAGAGGAAATCGTCGATGATCGATACGGGCTCGGGGAACGGCCCCGACAAGGAGTCATGGCGGAGCAAGTACTCCATGGCCTTGGGATCCGCGATGTCGTTGATCGCCACCACCTGCATGTCGGTGCGCGGGTAGCAGGCTCGGAAGACGCTGCGGCCCATCCGGCCGAAGCCCATGATCGCGACTCGGACTGTCATGCGATCTCACTTTCGGTGATTCCGAAACTTGTGAACCTGGTTCGGGCGTTGGCGCTCTCCGTGGCTTGCGCGCACGGTCCACCGCCTCCTTCTCTTCGGCAGAATGCGAACGGCAAATCATCGGCCAAAACCCAGGGCCCGGCGATACCGAGAGACTCGGCGGGGCTCGGTGGCTCTCAGAACCCGCGCCCGTGTCGACGCAGGACCAAACCAGGCGCGGCCGACACCGCAGCGTAATCGCTGCGAACGTCGGCCGAAAGCCCCAGGGGCGTCGGCTTCGGAACGGGTGCGGGCCTCCCCAACAGGCATGGCCTGTTTCGCGTACTCGAGAGTCGTTACCATGACGCTCGGCCCAGGCTTTCGGGTCGCGGTTGACCCCGTTCGCGCACCCTTGGGTCGACCGCGCCCGTCTGCGCACCTTTGACCTGCACCGCAAGAGCAGCCAACGAGCGGGTCGACGAACGTGCTCGGCGGCGACCGACAGAACAGGAGATTCGATGGAACAGAGCACGCCGAAAGAGATGCATCCGCCGCCACGCACGATCGACCCCGGCGCGGATCGGCACTCGCCCGAGCCCCGCGACGCGGAGTTGAGCCGGCGCGGTTTCCTGAAGGGCACCGGTTTGACCGTGGCGTCGATGGGGCTCCTCGGTTCCGCCGTGCAGGCCGTCACTGCGAAGCCTGGCGACGCGCCGGCGACCCCGGATCCGGCGCCGGTCCTGGGCCCGGGTGACGTGGACATCGAACTCGTCGTCAATGGCGAGGTGCGGCAGGCCAAGGCGCCTCCCGCGACCACCCTGCTCGACTTTTGCCGCGATCGCCTCGATCTCACCGGTGCCAAGCGGGTGTGCGATCGCGGATCTTGCGGGGCTTGCAGCATGCGCGTCGATGGAGTTCTCGTGAACTCGTGCACGTTCTTGGCCGTCGACGCAATCGGTAGGAGTGTGCAGACCATCGAGGGACTCTCGGTGGGCAATGAACTCACGCCCCTGCAAGCGGCCTTCGTCGAATGTGACGCTCTGCAGTGCGGATTCTGTACCCCCGGTATGGTGATGGCGTGCACCGCGTTGCTCGAGCGCAACCCACGGCCGACCCGTGCCGAGGTCGCGGAGGGAATCGCCGGCAACATCTGTCGGTGTGCGACCTACCCGAACATCTTCGAGGCGGTTGCGCGCGCCTCGGGTCAGAGTGGGAGGTGAGCATGGAAACGAATCCAGGGACGAACCTCGCGCAGGCCGCCGACGACGCCACTCCGCCCGAGCCGGGCATGGTACGCATTCGGGTCGGCTTCGAGGGACACTTCCGCGACCTCGACGTGCGTTTGCCCGACGGCGACGTTGCCCCGTATCACCCGGACCACGCTTTGCGGGAAGTCGGCAAGCCTCGGGACCGGCTGGATGCGGTGGCCAAGGTCACGGGCAGGGCGCGATACACCTACGACCAGAACCCGCCCGGGTTGCTCCATGGCAAGATCCTGCGCTGCCCGCACCCGAATGCAAACGTGCGTTCGATCGATCTCGAGCGAGCGCGGGGCATGCCCGGTGTGAAAGCGGTGCTCTCCTTCGCAGAGGCCTTCGAGCTGACCTCGGTGCGGTTCGCCGGTGACGGTGTCGCCGCGGTGGCGGCAGAGAGCGAGGCGCTCGCCGCGGCTGCGCTCGCCGCGATCACGGTCGACTACGAGGTGCTTCCGTTTTGCGTCACCAAGGAGGACGCGCTGAAGGACTGGGCGCCGAAGGTTGGGCGTGGCGATCAGGAGAACGTGGCGCGGATCTTCCCGGAGATTCCGCGACGCCGCGATGGCTCGATCGACGAGGAGCGAGAAGCCGGGCGCCGCGAGCAGATGGCCGCCACTGCGGCTGAGGTCGACGCCCTCATCGCGGCGGCAGACGTTTCGGTCAAAGGAACGTTCGAAACGCCGGTGCAGATGCACGCGCCGCTCGAGACCCATGGCGTGGTCTGCAACTGGGAGGGCGAGAGGCTCGTGTGCTACTGCTCGACACAGGCGACTTTCGGTGTGCTGCGCGAACTCACGCATCCCCGCGGTTCGGTGCGCGCCAGCGAAGCGAGAGTCCTGTGTGAGTACGTCGGCGGTGGCTTTGGATCCAAGTTCTCCGCGGGTCGCGAGGGCGTGGCCGGGGCGCTCCTGGCGAAAGCCGCGGGACGTCCGGTCAAGCTCATGCTCGATCGACGAGAAGAGCACGAGAGTGTGGGCAACCGTCCGGACTCACGCCAAGAACTCGAAATGGCCGTGGGTGCGAACGGTGAGATCGTCGCATTCCGAGCGCGGAGCTGGGGTACCGCGGGCACGACGCCGTCGGGAGCTGGCGCGCACAACGACGGCATCTACAAGCTGGGTAAGATCGACAAGGTCGAGTACGGCGTGCGCACGAACGCCGGGGACGCGCGCGCCAAGCGCGCACCGGGCTGGCCGCAGGGCGTGTTCGCGCTCGAGGGTTTGATGGACATGGCCGCGGCCAAGCTCGGAATGGACCCGATCGAGTTCCGCAAGCGCAACGATGATCACCCCATTCGGCGAGTGCAGTATGACATCGCCCGGCAGAAGATCGGCTGGGACGAGAAGCGAAGTCGTGCTCCGGGCAGTCAGCCTGGGGACCGCAAGCGCGGGGTGGGGGTCGCGAGTTCTCTGTGGTTCGCGGCTGGCGGTGGAGGCGCGAGCGTTTTGGTCCGTGTCCACCGCAGCGGTGCCGTAGAGGTACGCAACGGCTCGCAGGACATTGGGACCGGCACGCGGACGATCATGGGCATGGTGGTCGCGGAAGAGCTGGGCCTGGAACTGCGTGACGTGCGCACGTTCATTGGCGACACCGACGATCCCCGGGGACCCGGGAGCGGGGGCTCGACCACGGCGCCGACGATCACGCCGGCTGCGCGACTCGCGGGCCACCGGGCGAAGGAGCAACTCTTGAACGTGGTTGCTGCTCGCAAAGGCTGGAACCCCGCCGACCTCACTCTGGCGGGAGGGCACGTGGTGCGGCGGGACGGCCCGCAGCTCGAAATCGTGATGCGGTTCGCCGACGCGTGTGCGCTTCTCGACGAGGATGCGATCGAGGTGCTGGCCGAGCGCCCGACCTTGGATCGCCGCCATCCCAACTACGACGGCTTTGCCGATACCAACGCGGGCGTCCAGTGTGTCGAGGTCGAGGTCGACACGGGCACCGGCGAGGTGCGCGTGCTCCGGGTCGTTGCGGTGGCCGACTGCGGGAAAGTCGTCAATCCCAAGCTCGCCGAGAGCCAAGTGCGCGGTGGGGTCGTGCAAGGGGTGAGCTACGCGCTGTTCGAGCGACGTGTCATGGATCGAACCAAGGGCCGAATGCTGAACGCCGATCTGGAAGGCTACAAGGTGATTGGCCCGGTCGATTGTCCGGAAGTCGACGTCACGCTGCTCGACGTCTACATGGGGCACAACAACACCCACGTCATGGGACTCGGTGAACCGCCGATCGTCGCGACCGCCGCAGCTGTGGCCAATGCCGTCTACCACGCGATTGGTGTCCGGATTTCATCGCTTCCCATCACGCCGCGCAAGGTACTCGAGGCACTGGCCGCGAAAGAGGAGAGGTCATGAGACCGTTTCGACTGGTGCTTCCACAGAGTGTTTCGGCGGCCGTGTCCGCCTGCGGCGACAGCTTCGCCGCGACCAAGATCATGGCGGGCGGAACCGATCTCCTGGGTGAGATCAAAGAGGGTATCGCGGCCCCAGAGTCGGTCGTCAACTTGAAGACCATTCCGGGGCTCGATCGGATCCGGCGCACCGAGCGGGGTCTCGAGATCGGGGCGCTCGTGAAGCTGAGTGCCGTGGCCGAGCACGACGAGATTCGGCGCGATTACGGCGCGTTGGCCACGACCATCGGGCGGACCGCGACCCCACAGCTGCGCAACGTCGGCACGCTGGCCGGCAACCTGTGCCAACGACCGCGCTGTCACTACTACCGCCACGAAGACTACCCGTGTCTTCGCAAGGGCGGTTCCATGTGCTACGCGCTGCTCGGGGAGAACGAGTTCCACGCGATCTTCGACAACCGCAAGTGTGCTGTCGTGCATGCGTCCAATACCGCGCCGGTGTTGATCGGCTACGACGCGCAGGTCGAGATCGCCGGCCCGCAGGGCAGCGCAACCGTTCGATCGCTCGAGGACTTCTTCGTCGGGCCGGACGTGAACGTCCAAGCCGAGAACGTGCTGGCCCCGAATTGGATCGTCACCACGATCATCCTCCCCCCCGGAACCGACAGGCGTAACGCGGCCTACCTCGAGGCGCGAGAGAAGCAGTCCTTCGACTGGGCTCTGTGTGGGGCCACCGTGACCTTGCGCAAGCGTGACGACCGCATCGCCGAGTCCCGCGTCGTGCTCTCCGCCGTCGCCCCGACGCCACAACGGCGGCGCGACTTGGAAGGACTCCTGGACGGCCAGAGCCTCACCGACGAGTTGGTCGAGCGCGTCAGCAAGGCAGCGACGGCCAAGGCCAGTCCGCTCGCGCAGAACGCTTACAAGGTGCGGATGCTTCAGGTCACGTTGGCTCGTGCGTTGCGCGAAGCCTGGAACGGTTGAGCCCATGAGCGAGGCGATGAAACCCGAACTACTTCCGGACGACGTGTGCTCGCTACTCATGACGAAGACCCGGCACCTCAACACCCACCACCGACGCTCGGCGTTCGAAGATCGCTTCACGGCGCATACCGCGCTCTTCCACTGCATTCGCACGATGGCCGCCCAGGGCCCGGACGACGCCGACGTATTGCCGGCGTGCTGTCGCCCGGGCCGCTCGTGCTACGAGGGCGGCGCAACCGAGGATCCGACGTGAGCGAGTCGTCGGACGAGTTCGTAGCCCCGATGTTGCGGCAGCGCCAGGACTAGTGCCGTGTCAGGCAACGTTGACCACGTTGGCCGGGCAGCCTCAGCCCATCTCCGTTCGCTGGGAAGGCATCCGGAGCATGCGGGGCATCGGTGGGTCCAAGGAGAGTGCGCGACTCCTCGGGACCGGGATACCCATCCCGTGGAGTGCCGCAGTGTTTCGCGTGCGCTTGCCGTTCGGCGTTGGAAGCGTTATCCTTCCACCGCACTCGCACGGTCCCGACTTTTGGAACCTAACCCACCTCTTGCTGACGAAGGAGCTGCCATGACGACCACTGCACCCCGGGCGGCGAACCTTCGTCCGCGCCCCTGAGCCGCTAACGCTCTCTTCGAGATCGATGAACTACAGAGTCTCTCCGACTGGGTCGGCAGAGTGCGTTCGTCGTTGACCTCGATCCGGACGATTCCGCGCCGCCTTCTCGGCCCCTGTTTCCCAGCGCGGTCCACCCCCGAGCCTTTCTCGGAGGTGGCGAATCCATCCCATCGAGAGAACCGAGATGACATCACGTCGAGATCGAATGCGGGAGCTTGCCCAGCTGTGCGGCGAGCTCGGGCCCGGGGACGGTGACGATCCCCGCTACGACCGGACTTCTTCCCGAAAGCACAGGACCGAACGCAAAGCATGGCAACTATGCAAGCAAGTGGCGACGACGCTTCAGCTTTCCCTCGACGGGTCGGACGACCCGCGGCTGCGTTCCATCCAGGTGCTCGCTGTCCAGCCGGCGCCAGATGCCTCGCACTTGTGCATTCGCGTCGCGCCCAAACCCGATGCGACGCACTCTATGGAGGTGCTGAACGATCGCTTGGAGGCGGCGCGCAGTGACCTACGGTTCGTGGTCGCACAAGCGATCACGCGACGACGGGCTCCGGAGCTAACGGTGAGCTGGGTGCCGCTCATTGTTTCGCTCCCAGACGAGTCCGTCGCGGACGACGAGGAGGCGCCATGATCGAGCGTTGGACGATCGGCCCGCTCTCGGACGAGGTCGAGCGCGCTCTCGAACGACTCATCGGGCATCCCAACATCGCCCGCGTGGCGGTGATGCCGGATGTGCATCTCAGCCAGGAGTTCTGCATCGGGACGGTGACTGCCTCGGAGAGCCACATTTTCCCGCGCGCGGTGGGTGACGACATCGGGTGTGGCATGGCGGCGATCGCACTGGATACGGACGCCGACGTGCTGGCGGACCCCCGACGAGCGCAGGGTCTCTTGCGCGCGCTCGCGCGCTTGGTTCCGCCCCATCGTCACGGTCCGGACACCCTGCCGGACCTGCCGACCGGGCTCGGCGGCGAGGAACTGAGCGATCCGCGACTGACCCGCGAGGTGGCTCGGGACGGCCGGGTGCAGCTCGGGACGCTTGGACGCGGGAATCACTTCGTGGAGCTGCAGCGTGCTGCGGAGGGGAGACTCTGGCTCATGGTCCACAGCGGTTCGCGGGCAATGGGGCAGCGCATCACGCAGTTCCACGTCGGGCATTCGGTGTCGGGGCTCGATTCGTCGGCTGCAGGCGGCGACGGCTTGGGTTCCATCGAGGCGAACAGTCCGGCGGGGCGCGCCTATCTCCACGACGTGGACTGGGCGCGCCGATATGCTCGCGCCAACCGACAGCATCTGGTCGAGGCGGTTGCTGTCGCCCTCGAAGCGTTGTTCGGCGTCTCGTCCGATGAGGCGACGCTCATCGACTGCGACCACAACCACGTCGAGTGGGAACACCACGACGGTCGCGGGTGGTGGGTGCATCGCAAGGGTGCGCTTCGTGCACGAGACGGAGAGCCGGGCGTGATCCCGGGGTCCATGGGGTCTCCGAGCTACCACGTCACCGGAAGGGGCTGTGAGCGTGCCCTCACTTCGAGTTCCCACGGCGCGGGTCGGGCCATGAGCCGCACGGAGGCGCGCCGCAACGTGGGGCTTCGTGACTTCCGCCGCGAACTGGGTCGGGTGCACTTCGATCGTCGGATCGAGGATGCCCTGCGCGAGGAGGCTCCTGGCTGCTACAAGGACATCGACGCGGTCATGCGCGCACAGCGTGAATTGACTCGTATCGAACGTCGACTGGAGCCCGTACTGGTCTACAAAGCGAACTAGCCTTGGCCCGAAGCGAGCGCATGCCGCGCTGGCTTCGGGCCTAGATTCTCTCCGAGGGGGCTTCGAGAGCCCCCTCGGAGACGACAGCGTCGAGCGCGACGTGCAGTTGCCCGCGAATGCGCTCGACTGGGGTCGAGAAGCGGTTGCCGTCGGCTCATCGACCTTTCTGCGACGCAACCGGGGGCAACGGGCTCGGCTACGGACCACCGCCAGTGGATGGACGCTCCCTGGAAGTCCCGCGTTTGCAGTACCCTGGCTCCCGCACGGTGGGGCCAGGCGGCGATTGCTTGACGTTGGCGGACAGGGGATGAAGGATCCCGTCGAGGCAGCGCGAACCGACGCGCGAACCGACGCAACGGACGGCGCTTGGCTTGCCGCGGATCGCGCGCACGTCTTCGAGGGAGGTGGCGTGGTGAATCGGCGCGTGGCATCCCTGTGCGGGTCGTTCGCCTTCTTCTGGATCGCTCCCGCGACCGTGGCGGGGTTGATCCCGTGGCTGCTTACCGGCTGGTCGCGACAGACTCCACCTGCGGAAGATCTAGCGACTCGCTGGCTTGGCTACGCTCTGGTCGCGCTCGGTGCGATCAGTGTCGTGGAGTGTTTCGCGCGCTTTGCGATCCAGGGGCTGGGCACGCCTTCGCCGGTCGCGCCGACCGACTGCCTGGTCGTATCGGGTTTGTATCGGTACGTGCGAAATCCCATGTACGTCGGCGTGTTGGCTGCCATCGTGGGGCAGACGTTGCTGTTCCGGAGTCTCGTCCTGCTCGGGTACGCAGCGCTCGTAGGGTTGTGGTTCTTCGCGTTCGTGGTTCTCTACGAGGAGCCGCACCTGCGGCGCCGGTACGGATCGGCATACGCGGAGTACCGCGCAAACGTTCCGCGTTGGGTGCCTCGGATCACACCCTGGAAGGTGCCAGGCGCGAACGAGTGAGGATGGGGTGCAATGGCCCCACGACAACTGCATACGGCGCACAGCGCTCGGCATCGCACGAGCTGCTGAACGTCAGATCTTCACACCAGGGCAGGAGGGCCACATGAGTCTAAGTCGTCTGATCCCGATGCAGCCGGTCAAGAGCATGCCGGATAGCGTCGCGTTCTACGAGAAGCTTGGTTTCGTCGTCGAGAACCGAAACGACGAATGGGGTTGGGCTATGCTTCGCTGCGGTGACTGCCAGCTCATGCTCGACCAATCGATCCACCTTCATGCCGGCATTCCCAGAACCTCAGTCTTGTACCTCTACCCGGAGAGCCTATCGGACTTTCATCGCCGGGCGCGCGAGAATGGCCTCTCCGTGCAGGAACCCCACGTCACTTTCTACGGAATGACCGAGTTCCGCATGGAGGACCCGGATGGCAACCGCCTGTGGATCGGCCAAGAGAAGGGCGGCGCAAAGGGCGCTTGACCTCAGGTTCGAGCCGACGAGCAGAACCTGATAGGACGTGTAAGGCGTGAGGTTCGGAGTGTTCGCTCGCGACGAGCAATCCGAGGGGGCAAGGCCAGGACTGGATTCGCCGTGCCCTGCGAACTCGGATCGATCTCACACTTGGACTTCATCCGGCGTCGCCAAGCGGTAGCTCGTGCTGCGCCCGCCGCCCGGGTTCTTCACGATGATGCGCCGGTCGAGGAGCTCTCGGATATCGCGCAGCGCCGTGTCGTTCGAGCAGGATTGCAACGGTGCCTTCTACGTTGCGTCCCGGTTCGGGCAGACCGG
Organism: Planctomycetota bacterium; assembly: GCA_050246115.1. Classification (GTDB taxonomy): domain Bacteria; phylum Planctomycetota; class UBA8108; order UBA1146; family JAJFFE01; genus JBFWWP01. The sequence continues at coordinate 25,761 of JBFWWP010000034.1, read as the reverse complement.
CAGCGTCGAGCCCGAGTTTGCGAGCGATCGATGATCGGACCTCTTGGTGATCCAGATGCTCGCCCTCGATGGCCGCGGACTTGACTACCTCCTCAGTGAGGGTTGAAAGGCTCGCCTCGGTGCGGAGTTCGAACCCCAGGGCCTCCATCTTGCCGAGGTGTCTGCCCTGCTTGTGTCGCAAGGCGGCCAGGGGCCCCGCGAGGGCTTGGCTGTCCCAAGTGAAATCCGGCCAGTCCGGGAGCTCGTGGATGTAGGCCATAATCACCGCGCTTCCTGCGGTGATCATGTTGGCCATTCGCCGCAAACGCAATCAATCGCCGCATGGCATGCAGTGAAAAGACCACCCATTCGCCGCAAGCCGCCCTACTCGGCCTCAGCGCTGCGACTCGTTCGACCAACCGCCCCCGACGCGAGCTCGGGTTGCCAAGCGAGACCGCGGTTCGCGCTCGTGGCGCTTCCGTAGGGCCTTTCTGCAAAGGATCCCTGCCCCGGGGCCAGGATGGTCGCTCCATGGCCCGAGGGCAGGTTCCGTCGAGTTCCGCATCAGGCATGAGCCTCGAGCGCTGGCGGCGCTTCACGGTCTCGCGCGGGTCTTCCTGCGCGCCGTCAGCCGAAGACGCGGCCCACCCGACCGAGGCTCATGCGTTCCTGCTTCGAACTTCGCGAATGCGACGGTCTTTGGCGTCAGCGCTGCATGACCTCGATGCGGCGAGGCATGCTGGCTTCCGACTTGGGGAGGCTGAGTACGAGAACGCCGTTGTCATACTCTGCGGAAATGCGGTTCGCGTCGATCTTCTCGGACAGTCGGAACGAGCGGTGGTAGTCCCCGTAGCCGTACTCTTCGAGCAGCGCGCGGCCGTTCTCCGGAGTGCGCTTGGGCACTGGGCCGTGAATCGTGAGCAGACCATCTTCGAAGTCGACTTGGATGCCGGAGCGATCGGCGCCGGGCATTTCGATGCAGAGCATGAATCGGTCGACGCTCTCGAGCACGTCGGCATTGGGGCGGTAGCTACGCGACTCAGCCGGTTCCTCGGTGACGACCGATCGATCACGGGTTTGAGTGTCCATGGACTTACTCCTTTCGAGCCTTGGGGTCGCCTCAGCGCAACTTCACTTCGATCTTCCGCGGGCGGGTTTCCTCCGCCTTCGGAACGGACACGGTCAGCACACCGTCGCTCAGAGTGGCGCTGACCGCGTTCGCGTCGACGCGGCTGGGGAGGCGCACCTCGCGCTTGAACGAACCGAGCCGGCGCTCGCGGCGGCGATAGGACACGCCTTCGGCGCTCACCTCGCGGTGGGTGCCGGCGAGGGTCAACACGTTGTCGAGCATCGTCAGCTCGACGTCCTCCAACGTCATCCCGGGGAGCTCGGCCTCGAGCACGTAGCCCTCCTCGGTTTCCCAGACGTTCAGAGCCGGCTGACCTCCGGTCGTGCCCAGGGCTTCGCCGAACCAGGGGCGGCCAACGAGCCCTTGGAACAGCTGGCCGAACTCGCGGAACGGGTCCAGCGGAGGTCGGAGAGTAAGAGTGGGTGCCATGACGATCCTCCTTTCAGGATTCGATCGAGGTATCGCACTGACTGTGCCAACTCCGCTCGGTCGAGTCGTAAGTTATTTTTCCGTAGCGATTTGGAAAGAGCGACCGGCCCTTCGCAGCGGTTCGTCGGCGAAGTTCGGCTGTCACAATGGCACTTGATTGTCGTGAGATCGGATGGGAGGTACGACCCGGGTTGCTCGAGGGTGTCATTCTGACATGATGGCATGAGCCGTTGCGCGCTGGCGGAATCCGCCGATACTCCGTCGCCCCCTCGGGGCCTTCGCGGGTCGACTTGGCGGGATCGAGCGGTTCTTGGAACGGTACACGGGCGAAGTCTTCGGCCTCGGCGCGGCCTGCATGTGGTCGATCGGTAGCCTGCTGTTCAGTCGCGTACGCGTGGCCGCGGCGGCCATGAACCTGTTCAAGAACACGGTCGGTGCGACGCTGTTGCTGTTCACGCTGCTCGGGATCGCGTTCGCCACTGGTGAATCGCCGTTTCACCCGAGTGCTGCCGCCTGGATGTACCTCGGAGCGAGCGCAATCGTTGGCTTGGCGATCGGCGACACCTGCTTCTTCCGCAGCCTGCAGATCCTAGGGCCGCGTCGCGCGTTGGTGGTGACCATGGTCGCGCCGCCGGCCGCGGTGCTTCTCGGTTGGACGGTGCTCGGGGAAGCGCAGACTCCGTTCGCCGTCGCGGGCGTCATCCTCACCCTGACCGGCGTCGCGTGGGTCGTTCGCGAGCGCGGCCTGGCGAACGAGAGTCCGGGTCACTTTCCGAGTTCACCGGTCGTCGGCTTGGTCTATGGCGTGGCCGGGTCCGTTTGTCAGGCAGTGGGGGCGCTCTGGGCCAAGCAGGGGATCCAAGCACTCGCGGCGGTCGGCGCCCCGCGCCCGGCCATGGAGGCTTCGTTCCTACGGTTGCTTGCGGCCGTCATTGCCGGCCTGATCGTTGGGCTCGCTGCGCGGCGACTGCGGGTGTGGGGCGCGCAGTTGCGAGCACCCGGACACCTCCCCCGACTGATCCCGGCGGCCTTCTGCGGAACCTATCTGGGAATCTGGTTCAGTCTCCTTGCTTTCCAGCACACCAGCATCGGCGTGGCGAGCACGCTCACGTCGACGAGTCCAATCTTCGTGTTGCCCCTCGTGTGGTTCTTCCTGCGCCAGAAGATCACCGTTCGTGCGCTGCTGGGGACCTGTGTCGCCATCGGCGGAGTCGTGCTTCTCTTCATCGGGCGCACCCCCAACTGAGGAGTCGCCCAAGAATGACTTCACCCTCTTGCTCGTCGCTTCGAGCCATCTTCGACCGATCCGAGAACCTCGAAATCCTCACGGAAGGCTACGCCTCCGGTTTCGAGCTTTCCGGATCGGCCGAATCTGACCCAAATCGACGGCACGATGTCGAAGTTGTTCTTGGGCGACTCCTGAGTGCTGCCGGGTGAGCCGGAACGACTTGCGCTACGGGTAGCGGATCACGCCCGCGGCCACAGGCTGCGCTTGTGCTTTTCAATGGCATTCGTGAGTCCCGCGACCGAACGCTCTGCCGCGTCGCGGCTGCCCGGGTACTGCGGCTGCGCGAGGCGCGTGTAGAGTTCGGAGCGCAGGTGCGCCGGCATCGCGTGTCCGATGCGACGGGCTCGCTCGGCTCGCAGCGCCGCGATGTGGATCGGCGCGACGACGACGCGCTCGCCTGGTCCCGGCGGGGCCTCGGCCAGTACCCTGCCATCGTAGTCGACGACCATGCTGCCACCGGGCCACGTGAACGGTGGGTAGCGCCCGCCGTCCGCGCCTTGGTTCGCTGCGACCACGTAGCACAGATTCTCCAACGCTCGACAGCGGTTGACGACCGTCCACCAGTCCATCGGCGGCGTCGCTCCCCACGGATCCATGTAGGCCGAGATGCGAATCAAGATCTCGGCACCGCGCAACGCGAGTTCGCGGGTGACCTCGGGGAACAACCAGTCGTAACAGGTCGCCACCGCGAGGCGGCCCAGCTCCGTCTCCGTGACCGGGAACGGGTCGTCCGGATAGTGGGGGAGATCGTGTGGACTGGTGTGGACCTCCCACGGAATCCACGGGTTCACTTTTCGGTAGCGCGCAAGCAGTCCCTCCGGCCCGATCAAACAGGTCGTGTTGAAGACCGCGTCCGGCCAGCGGGGGTCGCGTTCGAGAAAGCTCCCGGTCTGAACGTGGACGCCGAGCTGGCGCGCAGTTCGCTCCCAGCGTTCGGTATGCTCGTTGGGGATCTCGACTGCGAGCTTCTCGAGCAGTTCTTCGGCCGTTTCGTACACCGGCGCAGCGTGTGCGAACTCCGGAAACACGGCGAGTCGGATGTCGTGAAACGGACGATACCCGCTGACCGTCCGCTCGAGGAGTGCGACCATGTGCGACGTGTTGCGAACCATGTCGGCGCGGGTTCGCGGATTGGATTGATCGACCTGCAGTGCTGCAGCGTAGTACATGGTCTTCTTTCCTCAGCCGTTCGGTCCTGCGCGTGACGATCACGACTTTCTGCGGGCGAACTTCAGTCCGGACCACGTCGCGTCAATGGCGCAGATCTTGTAGTCGACGAGGCCGTTCGCCAAGCCGGTCGTTCGCACCAGGGGTTCGCTCACGTCGCTCACGAGCCCCGACGCCTTCTTTGGCCACGCGATCCACAAGCCGCCGTTCTCGACGCGCGCCCCGATGGACGCGATTCGTGCCGCGAGGGTTCGCTGAGAACGTACGAACCAGATCGTCAAGTCGCGAGGACCGCGCGCCTGACGAACGAGTCGAACCCCGGTCGGCAGCGGCGCGAGGGCCTGCTCGAAGTCGGGCGGGGCATCGAGGAGTGCCACTCGCAGCCCCTCCTTCAAGCCGAGCTTTTTCGGCAGCGGGGTCCCGGAGTAACCCGTGAGCGAATGCGCGGGGACCACCGGCGCGGCGATCGGGCGTTCGAGGGCCTCGGTGAGCGCCGACTCGACTCGATCCCACGTCGTGAAGACGGCATCGGGCAAGGCTTGGCGTACCCGTTGCGCTTTCTCGCTCGTGCCGCCGACGAAGACCAGGGGAACCTGGCGCGTGGGTTGCGCGCGCCGCAGATCGATGCCGACGTCTCGTCCCTGACCGGGGAGTCGATCGAGATCGATGATGATGGCCGCCGGCGGACGCGCCTTGAGGGCACGCAGTTCCGCTGGGTCGACCGGACCGCTGACGACTGCGTAGCCGGCGTCGCGCAGCGCGCGTACGTGCTCACGGGCCTCCTCGACGTTCCAGTGCACCAAGCGAATCCGCTTCTTCGCCATCACCGAGCCTCTCTCACCCCACGCTCCCGTCGACGCGTGTCAGCTCTCGCTCACCGACTTCGTTTCGCCGGCCGCGGAGGCGCGGGATTCTATGCCCGGACTCGCTCGCGAGTCGTCGCGCAGCACGTCCCAGCCGAATATGCCGACCAGCCAGTCGAAGGTCTCGAGCGGATTCCAACCGAGGTCCAACCGTACGAGCAGCGGCGTCGCCGACACCGCGATCCAAGTGTGCTCGGAGAACCGGGGCGTTGGACGCGGTTCGTCGTCGAACTCGGGATCCCACAGCCTGGGGTTGGGGATCAGCCGATGCACTCCCAAGAGGGAGGTGGAACGACGCTCGATGTGGTGAGTGCCGACGAGTGCCCACGGGGCGATCAGACCACGCCAATACGGGTGCGTGTCCCCGTACCCCTCTCGCGTTTCGCCGTGGCCATAGATGGGCCACGCGAGCAGGAGGGTCGGGAACGCTGCTGTTCGCAGTCCTCCGAACACCTCGTGCCGACGCGGATCCCACTCCCAAGAGTAACGCGGCGCAAGGGTGGCGTCGGCGAAGCCCAAGGCGGGCGCCACGAGCGTAGTCACCTCGGCTTCGGCGTACAGGCCAACTCCGAGCGCCGCGCGCGCAGTGAAGCAGTCCCCGAGGTCGTGTGCCCGCGCGCGTAGGTACTGGCCGCTGCCGCAACCCCCGCACAACGTTACGCACGTAGCAACCAGCAAGAGCCGAGTCACGAACACCGAGTCACGCGCTCTTCCAAGGGTTGGTCGCGAACACCGTCAGCTCCGGAATCAGTCCGCGGTCGTTCAGCTCCAGTGCGGCGATGACCGTATGGGCGATGTCCTCGGCGACGAGCTTGCCGGGGTGCAGGGGCCGCTCCGGGTCGCTCCCACCGAATCCCGTCTGAACCTCGCTCGGGTTGATTTGAATGACGCGAATGTCCTGCGGGCGAAGTTCGGCCTGCCAGCACTGCGTCATGCCAGCAAGAGCAAACTTGGTGGCGACGTACGCACTTCCTTGAGCGTAGCCACGGACGGCTGCGGTGGACGCGATGTTGACGACGCTCCCGCGTCCCGCGGCCCGCAAGTGGGCGATGCTGTGTTGGGTCATGAGCGCCGCGCCGAGCACATTGGTACGCCACATCTCCGCGAATACCTCGGGATCGAGGGTCTCGATCGGCATTCGGCGACCCCAGCCGGCATTGTTGATCAAGATGTCGAGGCCGCCGAGCGCTTCGACGCTCTCAGCGACGATCGCGGCCGCGTCGCGACCGACGTCTCCGACGACGCCGCGGACGCCGAGCCGAGCGGCGGCGGCCCGCAACCGCGCGGGGTCGCGGCCGTTGATCACGACGGACGCACCTCGGGTGACGAGCGCTTGCGCGATGGCCGCGCCGATGCCAGCGCTGCCGCCGGTGACGATGGCCCGAGCTCCTGACAGATTCACGATGGTCCTTTCCCAGGTTTCCGGGGTTCGTCGGTCCAGACTCCCGCGGCTTCGCCCGAGGCGGCGTCGTGGGTCGTCCGCCGGAGCTCCTGCACAGCGCCGTGTCCGACCGGCGCGCGCGGACATCCCCGGGGCCCGCCGTGATTCCGCCGCTCCGATTGCTGTTGCCGGATGCGACTCCGAGCTATGATGCAGGCCCTGCGAAGGTGAAGTTGCCCGGGCGCCCGCAGGCGCTATTCTGACCGCTACCGGCTCCTTGCACAGGTACTTTTGTCGCGCGGAACTCGACGGCCCTGGGTGCTCGTTGCTGGGGCGCTCGGGTCCCGCGGCGTCGCCAGCGGTCAGCCGGCGCGAGGCAGCTCGAGGCGAGCGGGCAGTTCTTGCCGAGCTGGGGGCTCCATTTGGGGTCGTTTCGGCGTTTGGCGATTCAGCGTCGCGGCAACCAACGCCGCCCCGGGTGACGGCTCGATGTCGGCGCGCGCAGTGATGCCATGGGTGGCGTCGGAATGACCGGGTGCTCCGAGAACGCCCGGAGCGACGACCCAACGAGCCCCGAACCGAGTTGCCTCTCGACGGGGCGAATCACGAGTTGCGTCGCCGAATTGCGGCGGCCCGAACAGGAGTACCGGAGATGAACCCGCGTGTCGCGGCGTACCCGCTTTGCTTTGGCCTTGGCCTCGCGGTCCTGCTGTCGCCTGCGCTCTTCGCCCAGAAGGCCGGGCCAACGCCAGTCTACGTCGATGTCGCGCGATCGATCCGCAAGCAACGGGATGCTGCAGACGCAGCGGTCGAGGACGCACGCCGGGGCGCCGCCGACGCGGCCAAGACCTTGGCGCACCTGAGCGACGTTTCCGGTCTGGTGCGGGATCGGGTGTATCGAACGATCCTCGAGAAGTGGTCGACTGAAGATCTTGCCGCTCTCGCACCCGGACTGGGCACGGCCGCCGACCCGCTGACCCGCGAAGCGGTCGCCGAGATCTACGGCGAGCGGACCTTCCGAGCCGGGGTGCCGGCGTTGGTCGACGCGCTCACTCGCAGCAAGGACGAAGAGTCGCGGGTGCTGTGTCTGTGGGCCTTGGGGCGGATCGTCGATCCGCAGACCGTGAAGACCATCGAGGCGGTCTTCAAGCGGGAGAAGGGATCGTTCCGCGTGAAGGCGGAGGCCCTGCGAACGCTGCACCGGGTTGACCCGCGTTTGGCGCGTGCGCGCATCGATGAGGCCGCAAAGGGCGACAGTCCGCCCCTTCGCATCGAGGCAATCGAACTGTTGAGTGAGTGCGACGTGTCCGCGTTCGGGCTCGCTGCGGCACTCATCTTGAGTGAGCTGCCGAAAGACCCCCGCAACGAGTGGGCGCCGCGAGTCTGGTTGGCTGCGGCCGACCTCGTGCAGAAAGTACGTTGGGATGCCGCGTCGCGCACGGCGGCGGTTGCGGTCGTCGATGCGCTGATCGCCGTCGCCGAAGGAGCGAGTGGCCGGCTCCAGAGCGAGCTCTACGCCGCGCTGCCGAAGGTGACCGGAAACTCGCTGCCGGCGGACGCGCTCACCTGGCGGCTGTGGTGGGAGAAGAACCGCGAGGCCTGGCAGCCTTTGGTAGAGGGGGCGCCGCCGCCGCCAACCCCTCGCACGGGAGCGGTGCGCTATCATGGCGAGTTCGTCGATTCGAGCCGACTTGCGTTCCTCGTCGACCTCTCGGGGGGAATGGGGCGGACGCTCGTCGAGGGCGACGGCGGTGCGACTCGCCTCGACCTCGCCAAGCAGGAACTTGCACGCGTGCTCGGGGAACTGCCGGAGGATTACTTAGTCAGCGTTGCCTACTTCGGGTCGTTCTTCGAACGATTCTCCGAGGCCCCCGTCTTGCTCAAGGGCGGGCGAGCGCGGCTCCTCGAGTTCAATGCGAGCCGCGAAATCTCGAAGAAGCCGGGTCACAACCGCGGCAACCTCTACGACACTCTCATCGCAGCTCTGACGCAGCCTTTCACCGACACGGTCTACTTGCTCAGCGAAGGGGCGCCGACCGAAGGCAAATTTCAGGACCCGGGTCGGTTCATCGCCAACTTCCAGCGCTGGAACCGTCACTACCGCGTGCGCGTGTGCACGGTGTTCGTGGGGGAGCCGAGCGGCCGCGCGCGCGACCTGCTGAAACAGCTCAGCGATGGCACCGGCGGCAGTTTCCGAGAGCTCGGGGGCAAGTCCGCCGACAGTCGATAGCCACAGACGATAGCCACAGACGATAGCCACAGTCGATAGGGACCTGGAACGAGCGCGCGGCAGTTCTGCCTTCGGCTCCTTTGCGCCCAGCGCGAACCGTGAACTCTCTCGATCCGCGGGCTGGCGCTGCAAGCGACCGGGAGGCAGACCGTCCCTGCCCCCGACCGCCCCGGGAGGGCCTCCGACTGCATCCCCCTTCGACCGCGAGACCGGGTCACGCCTCGGTCTCGTCGGTCCTGTCGGGTGTCGCCGACCTGGTTACTCGTACTTGCGGAAGATCCCCACCAACTTGCCAAACACCGCCACCCGATCGGATCGCGGGTCGAGGCAGATGGGTTCGAAGTCGGGGTTCGCGGGTTGCAGGGTGATGCGACCGCTGTCGTCCTGTTGCCAACGCTTCAGTGTGCCTTGGTGGTCGATCTCCACGGCCGTGATCTCACCATTCCTGGCCTCGGCTTGGCGGCGGATGATCGCGTAGTCGCCCGAGTGAATCCCGGCCTCGCGCATGGACTCGCCATCGACCTTCAGCGCTACGATCTCGCCGGAGTCGACGAAAGAGCTGGGGGGGACGGCCAACACCTCTCCAGTCGGATCAGGGCTTTCGATCGGGGCACCGGCGGCGATTCGGCCCACGACCGGTATGCCTCGGGCCGCGCGCAGCTCGGCCTCACGGACGCGCCATCCCCGTGACTTGCCTTCTCCGGCGCTCACCAAGAACCCTTCGGTCTCCAGCGCCCTCAAGTGATTCTGAACGGTTGCCGTGGACCGCAGGTTTACCGCTTGGCAGATCTCTCGCACGGTGGGAGGTTGACCCATCAGTGCACAACGACTGAGGAATTTGCGGATACGGTCCCGGTTCTTCTCGGCTTCGGCGAGCCTTCTCGGCGAGATCATAGTTCGTGCACCTTACCCCTCTATCACTTTTCCCCTGATCGGACCGCGGCTGTCCCTGTTGGGCACGCGGACCTACTCTCGCATTCCACTGCGGCGGGCCGGGGGGATGGTGTCCCCCAAGAGAGAACTCATGCCGCGCCTTCCCCGTGGTGCGCGTCCGTCGGTCACCTGCGAGTGGTGATCGAGCGCCTCGTTCGAACTCGCCCGGCGTCTCACGGGGATAGGGCCGTGAGCCCGAGCCGCTTCGCGGCTGCGAGGGTCGATGGGGATCGCAGCGCTGTGCACGGTCGGAACGACGTGATGCCGGCCGGCGCGCGTTCCCGGGTAACCGAGAGACGCGATCCGCTTGCAGATCTCCGCGAACCCACCCCTGCGACCTTGTTGACCTCGCGAACACCCTGCGACGTCTTCTGCGAACTCCTTCCGCGAGCCTGCGGCACCTCCTCAGCGCCTAGCCTCCACACGACCACTGGTCGACGTTGGACAGACACCGGGTGGTGCCGAGCCCAAGGCCGGGTGTTCGGCGGTGATCACTGGCCAGATCCCACCGCGAACGTTGAATGCAGCGGTCACACGCATCCATCGGGGAGCACAAGCGGCGACCAAGTCATCGAGGATTCGATTCGTGACCGCCTCGTGAAAGTGTCCTTCATCGCGATACGACCCGAGGTAGAGCTTGAGTGACTTCATCTCCACACAAGCCGTAGCGGGAACGTACTCGATGCGGATCCGCGCGAAATCGGGTTGCCCGGTGATCGGGCACACGCAGGTGAACTCTGGGCAATCGAAGTCCACCGTGTAGTCGCGTCCCGAGTTCGGGTTGGGAAACGTCTCGAGTGCCGTGCGTCGCCGCGAACGAGCGTCGTCGCCGACACTCACTTCTTGGCCGCGCTTCCGGCCTTCAGGTCGAGCATCATGGCGTACCAGCGCGACCGGCACTCGAGGAGGGTCTTCTCCGGGCCGATCGTATGTACGAAGTAGTTACCACCGCCGGTCTCGACCACTGCCGACAACATCATGTATCCCGGCTTGGGCTGTTCCTGGAACCGGGCTCCGGGATCGTAGGTGCCTCGCAACTCGGCGATGGTCACTTCCAACCCGTCGACTTTCTGTTTGGAGAGAACCGAGTGGTCTTCGTCCGACATCCCTTCGGGCTTGCGGAACTGGCCGCTCCACCGCGCCAGGTTGGCATCTGCCGATCCGCCTTGGCCGGGACCGAAGTAGAACACCACCAGGCGGCCGTCCTCGGTGTCCCCGGGCACCGCCGGGATCGTGTACTCGGCTCGGCGCATCTGCGTGCCGCCCGGCGCCGCCTTCGTTCTCCAGGTCGAGAGCGGTTGGAAATTGAACCAGCCGAAGTCCGCTCGGGCCGGTGGTCCTTCGTGCTCCCGCGGGCCGCTAGCCCCACCCTCGCGGCTGCCGGTGTCGGGGGCTTTCGGTTTCGAACTCGCTCCGGTGTCGGGCCGGGTGGGTGAAGCTTTGTCGTTCCGACCGTCGCTCGAGTCCTGAGCGACGAGCAGCGACGCGGGCGCGTGCGGGAGCTGCGCCAGGACCCTTCCCGCGCTCGTCAGCATTCCGGCCACCGCGGTGAGAGCAAGGGCCGTTCGCATCACGGGCCCGCCAATGCAACAAGTCGAGGCTGGCATCGATAGCTCGCCTTTCGTCTGGCTCACACGCGTCGACGCGGGAGAATTCGGACCCCGCTTTTACCTGGTTGCCCTGGGCATCGGCAAGAGGGTATGAGACGAACAACCTCAAGCTCAAGCGGGGCCACGATCTGCCGATACTGGAGGCAGGTCATCACGCGACGAAATCGCCGAGTGGTGGCATCCTTCGTCGGCTGCGGTACATTCGGAGCCGACGATCGCGCCGCCTGTTGTCTCGTTCTGCGCCGAGGAGGTAGCTTGTCGCTCGTCGACACCGTGCTGATCGTTGGCGCGTCGCATCAGGGTGAGGTCGTGCTCGACTTGCTCGAGTCCTTGCCGAACCCACCGACCGTCCTGGGCTTTCTCGACAGTGGTGCTGAGGGCCGCTTCGTCGGGCGCAAGATCCGCGGAGTCACCGTGATCGGGACCCTCGACGATCTTGGCATCTACCGCACGCGCGTTCAGGGTGCGATTCCAGCGGTCGGCGGCGGCGAGCAACGCGAAGAGATCGACGGCGCTGCGAGTCAATACGGCGTCGAACTCCGAGGGGTCGTGCACCCGAGCGCGATCGTCTCGCGTTCGGCCGTTCTCGCCCCCGGAGCCGTCGTGGCGGCGGGTGCGATCGTCGGCGTGGGAGCGCGGGTGGGGCGGGCGGTGCTCGTCAACTCCGGCGCGATCGTCGAACACCACTGCCACCTCGGAGACTACTGTCACTTGGCGCCGGGCGCTCGGTTGGCCGGCGGGGTTCGGGTGGGCGAGCGGGCGTGGGTCGGAATCGGCGCGACCGTGCTCGACGATGTGACCATCGGCCCGGACGCCGTCGTCGGCGCGGGCGCGGTAGTGACGAAGGACGTTCCCAGGGGGGTTACGGTCGTCGGGGTTCCCGCGACGCCGATCGTGCGTCGTCACCCCGAACTGGGCTTGGCCGGACCGGACGCCAGTAGGCAGGATCCGACATGACCCGCAAGATCCTGGTGGTCGCGGCGCACCCCGACGACGAGGTGCTCGGTTGTGGTGGCCTGATGGCGCGGACCCTACGTGAAGGTGGGGAGGCCGTGGTCTTGATCCTGACCGAAGGCTGCTCCACTCAGTATCGCGGCGAGCCGCACCGCATCGATGACAAGAAGCGCCACGCCCGGAGTGCGATGGAACTCGTGGGCGGTGCCGCGGTCGAGTTCGTCGGGCTCCCCGACATGGTCCTGTCCACGCTGCCGCCCGCGCAGGTCAACGATCCCGTGACCGCGGCCGTCGTGCGCCACCGACCCCAATGGGTACTGGTTCACCACTCGGGCGATCTGAACCGCGATCACGGCGTCGTTCACGAGGCGGCTCGGGTCGCCTGTCGCCCAGGCCCAGGCTCACCCAGTCGACTGCTGACTTACGAAACCGTCTCGTCGACCGAGTGGGGTGTCCAGCCATTCGAGCCGAATCTCTACGTGTCGCTGCAACACGAGGATCTCGAACGCAAGGTTCGGGCGTTCTGCGCTTACGAGTCCGAAGTTCGGGAAGCCCCGCACCCGCGATCCCCCGAGACCATTCGCCACCTGGCCCATCTCCGCGGTTCACAAGCGGGGCTGCACCTGGCCGAGGCCTTTCGCATCGTGTGGGAACGCATCTGAACCCGTGAGTCCCGGCCGATCCTCATGCCCACAGCGAATCGGGCCGACGTCCGGCGCTGGCGTTGGACTGCGCGGCTCCCCGCGGAGTTTGCTGAAACCATGGGATCCGGGCCCGAGCTTGAGTACGCTACGCCCGGACCGAGCGTGTGCCGAGCCGGTCGCGGGAATCGTTCCAAAGGGGCTCTCGAAACCCGCCTCGCTGGAACGGCGATACACGCCGCTCGACTCGTGAGCGCGCCCGCGAGCGTCGCGAACGGATGTTCTGGGTTGCGCGCCGAAGGGGAGGGGGCGGTCCCCGGGTTGGTGTCGCTGGACGCGCGAGTCGTTCGCCGCCCTGCCCGCAGGGGGCGCGAGGCGCTCGCGAAGGCGACCGTCTCTTGCGGGTCGTCGGGCAATGAACCGAGCCGAGAAGCTGGGGCTCGAGAGGAGCTGAGGTGTCGCGTGTGACGTCGACGACTACCCACGCGGTGGGTTCCGTGCTGGCCGGCGGATACCACGTCATCGACGTCAAGCAGGGTGGGATGGGCGTCGTCTACATCTGCCACCAAGCCACGACCGATCAGTTCTATGCGGTCAAGACCGTGCTCTTCGGGGGGGGCTCCGAAGACCAGGAGCGCGAGGTGCGCTTTCGGGATGAGGTTCTGAACTGGATTCGGCTCTCGGCGCGCCATCGCCATCCGAACATCGTGCAGGCACTGCTCTACAATCAGGACGAGAAGTGGCTGTTCCTCGAGTTCGTGGACGGGCTCGGCTTGCACGAAACGATCCCCGGCGGGCCGGCTCACCTACACCACGCGCTTAACTGGGCACGCGGGATCGCCGTGGGCATGCGGGTGCTGCACGAAGAGTTCTCGCTGCTGCACCGTGATCTCAAGCCGCAGAACGTCCTGGTTCGCGGTGCCGACTTGGTCCCCAAGATCACCGACCTTGGGATCGGTAAGATCCTGCAAGAGGGTTCCAAGGGGAGCACCTTGATCGGCACGCCGGGCTACATGGCGCCGGAAGCGTTCGACGGCATCACCGACTTCCGGTCCGACGTGTTTTCCTTCGGTGCGCTTCTCTATCGCCTGATCTCAGGGGCCTCCCCGAGCAAGCAGGCCGCGCTTCTCGGGCGCGCGTCGGACCCGCCGTCGTCGGCGAACCCACGGGTCCCGCCGGAGTTGGATGAACTGGTGCGACTGTGCCTGGCGCCCGATCCGGATCAACGTCTGAGCTCTTTCCGGGAGGTGCAGGCTCGCCTCGAAACGCTGCCGGAGTTCTTGGCCGATGAGTACGGCGAAGGCTACCGCCGTTGCGATGTCCACGGCTTCTACTCACCGATCGATGAGAAGCTCCCGCCGTGTCTCTTCTGCGCTCAGAGCGAACAGCAGCTCGAGTTGTTCGAGACCGCCAAGCAGCTGCGGTCGACGCCCCATCCTGGAGTGGCCGCGAACGACCCGAACCAGGTCACCCTCACGTCGGGGCGCGGCGGGACCGTGACCGCCCCCGAAGGGCGCGAAGTGCGGTCGTTCGTGGAGTCGCCAAGCACAGTGACCCAACTCGCTGCGCGTCCGGCCACAGGCGTTGCGATCGGCGCCGAAGTCGACGAGCAAGTACCCTTCTACCGACGACTCTGGTTTCTGGGGATCGCGGGGCTCGTGGTGGCCTTCGTCACCTGGCAAGGGTTGGCCCCGTTCCTGGGAGGGGGCGCCACGCCGGTGAGCGACGGATCGGCGCCGATTCAGGACGGTGCGAGAGTGGCGTGCGCGCTCGCGGGTTGTCCTGACACGTTCTTGCAGCAGACCTTTCAATACAACGGCGCGGTCCACCCTCAGCGGTTTTGCGGGCGCCACTTCGAGTGCACGGTCTGCAGCATGAGATACGGAGAGCGTGCGGTCTCGAGCCAGATCTGCACGGTTTGTGGCAATCCCGCGATCAAGCCGGTCCCGGCGAACGGCAGCGACAAGTGATTGCCTCCCCGAGCCTGAGGTTTCGGATCACCGAACCGGATTGTCCGCCGCGCGACGTACCCGTGGTCGAGGGCATGGTGCTCGGCCGACTCCCCGAGATCGACTGTACGTTGAACGATCCCAAGGTCTCGAATCGCCATGCTCAAGTCGTGCGGTTGGACGAGGGGCTAGCGCTGGAGGATCTCGGGAGCACGAACAAGACCCGCATCGAAGATGGTCCCGAACTCGGCGCTGGCGAGCGGTGTCCCCTGACCGAGGGGTTGGCGATCTGGCTCGGGCGAACCCGGCTCGAGGTCGTTGTCGGCGCCCCGGGGCCGGCGGTCGCGCCCGCGGAACCCCCGGGTCCGGATGTCACCTTGCTCGCGCGGCAGCTGCGAGACGACGAACGGGGTTCCATGGCCGCCGGCGGCGAAGAGCTTACTCTCGAGGCTCCTCCCCGGCCCAAGCGTCCCGGTGATCCCGTGTTTCATGGCCTCACGACGATTCAGCTCCCCAGTGCCAGCGACCCGAACGCTTCGGCGGCCGGACGCACGGCGCGTCCGTCGCCGGCGCGTGCGCGCATCGTGCTGCGCAACGGCGCCGAGACACGCACCCACGAGCTCGAGTTCCCGGATTCAGCTCGCGCAGAGATCGCCGTCGGTCGGAGCCGCGGCGCGGCCTTGTCGCTCCTTGACCCGTCGGTCTCCGCGAATCACGCAAGGTTCGTCAGCGACGGCACGCAGATTCTGCTCGAGGATCTCGGTAGCACGAACGGCTCGGCGGTCGACGACACGCCGCTCGAGCCGAGTCGCCCGGTGGCGTTGACGGCCGATCAGTTGCTGCGGTTCGGTTCCGTGGAGGCCGCCTTCCTCCGGGACGAGGGGGTTCCGATGGAGCGCTACGAACTCGCGCTGGACCGTTTGCGGGCGCGCAAGCGGCTGAGTGAAGCCGAGCACCGGCACGCGCGAATCGAGTTGGGGGAGGGGCGATCTCACCCGGGCGAGACGTTGATGCTCGCGGGCAAGGTGACCCCTGCCGAATGGGTGGAGGCCGTCCGGGGAGTGCATTCCGGGGCCTTCGGGGGGCGGCGCCGCCGCGGTCCGCGGATTCTCGCCTTGGCCGTCATCATAGGGCTGTTGCTCGCGTATGTTGCCTGGACGATCTGGGGCTAGACCCGACGACGGCATCAACTTGCGTTTCGTCACCACGGAGTCGCGGATCCCGTGCTCGCCCCGCGAGTACGCGCGCCGTCGGCGTAGGGAGCGTCATGAAGACCGAGGACGAGAGGGGCATCGTGGTGTCACAACGGATCGATGGGGCGTGGTGGTGGGGGCTCCTCGTCCTCGGAGTGCTGGCGCTCGTAGCGATCGCTCCGGGGCGCGAACCGGGGGCTCCATCGTCGACGCCGGAAGCAAGCTTCGATCCGACGACGCATCCGCACCGCGGCTGCGACCCGCGCCCGCCCGAGGTGCTCCAACTCGCGGCGGTTTCCGGTGAGCCCGGCACTTACTCGTTGACGGTGTTGCCGGCGATCCTGGGCACGGCTCGGATCGAGGCAATCGAGCCGGCCGCGCTCGTCTTTGCCGACGGCCTGCGCTCGGAGTCAGTGCACTTCGATCCCGAATCGCCGGCCCTCCACCGACGATTGATCGTGAGCGACGGCAACCCGCCGGAGCGCCTCGTGGTCCGCTTCACTGCGCTCCAAGCGGATGGTGTACCGTGGTTGTCCGTCGATGAAGAACTCCGCATCGTCGAACGCACCGCTCGCCGCCGCGCCCTCGACGCTCGGCGCGCCGTGCTGCTGCCCTTGCCCGACGGCCGACACGCCGTCGAGTACATGACGACCGCAGAAGCAGAGAGGCGCGGCCTGAAGCTCGCCCCCGAGTCCACGGCGACATCGACGGGAGGTGGGCGATGATCGGATCGCGGGTTCTTCTCGCCGTGTGCGCCGCGGCGGTACTGACTCCCATCAGCGTGCGCGCGGATTGGACTGCGACCGGCAGCTTCGAGTACGTGGACCGCCTCTACTCGCTGTCCGGGTGGACGGGCACGGCTTCGCAACCGATCCGGCGCGCGGACGTGCAGGTCTATGACCTGGTCAGTCTGGAGGTGCTTGCCACCGGCGCGACCGACGGCAGCGGTGCCTTCACGCTCCTCGTCGTCGACAACGCGGTGCGCGACGTCGGAGTGCGCGTCCTGGCGTCGACCGATGCGACTCCGGGTTTGTCCCTGCGAGTCGTCGACGACATGAACGCCAACGCAACGTACACGTACCACGACGCCACGCGCGACGTTGCCGGCCACGCGCCTTCGGCGTCCGTCGCGTTCGGTGTCATGCAAGCACCCGCCGCCATCGGCGATCCCGCAACGACGGATTGGTCTTCCCAGGTGTTCAACGCCTTCGACATGGGAATCCTGATCGCGGAGTGGGTCGAGTCGGTCGACGGCACGTTGCCGGCAGTGGCGTTCGAGATGCGGTGGAACCCCAACAATGGCCGCACCGGCTCGTTCTACAGCGGCGGCGCCAACGCGGTCTCGCTGGCCGACAACGACGGCTACGATGATGCCAACATACTTCACGAGCTGGGACACTTCATCGAGGACGAGTTCGGGCGCTCTCGCAATACCGGCGGCACTCACTCCAGCAGCGACGACGATCAGGATCCGCGCTTGTCTTGGAGCGAGGGGTATGCCACCTATGTCAGCAGCGTCGTTCTTCACTTCGGGGGGAGGCCGCGCCCCGATGTCTACTCCGATCGCGACAGCTTCGGAACGACGGGTGGGTTCTCCTACAGCTTCGAGTCCGATCAGTCGGGGGGAGCATCCCAAGAGGTCGCGGTGACCGCGGCCCTGCACGACTTGGTCGATGACGTCAGTACGCCCGATGGCGCGCTTGGCGTCGACGATGATGGAGTCGTGGGCCGCTCCGCCGACGTCTGGTTGGTGACCGAGGAGATGCGAGTCCGGGACCTACCGTTCACCAACGTCGAGGACTTCTGGGACCTGTGGTTCGATCTCGGGCTCGGGACTCTGCCGTCCTTGGTGGACGTTTTCGAGAGCCACCGGCTCGAGTTCCGACCGGATGCCCAAGAGCCGAACGATCGACCCGAGGACGCGTCGGTGCTCACACTCGGTTCGACCTTCCAGAGCAACACCTTCTACCGCAGCGGCCCGGAACCGGCGGGCGACGAAGACTGGTTTCGGTTCCAAGCCGTGGCGGGCACGCACTATCGAATCGAGGTCAACGGGGCGGCGAACACCATCTTCGGACGTCCCGACCCGGAGTTGTTCCTGATCGACCTCGTGGGGGATCAGCTCCTTGCCGCCAGTGACGACCCGTACGATTCGGTGCTCAACACCCAGAACAGTGGCTCTGCGCAAGACATGCGGGAGACGGTCCCGACCATCCTGTGGCGCGCGCCGTCGACTCAGGCCTACTACCTCTATCTGCGTCACGCGACGCGAGCGATTCACATCCTCGAGTACGGAACCTATGAACTGCGAGTGCAGCCGATCTCTGCCCCGGTGCCCACGATCGACGCGGTTGCGGTCGCCGCTCTGCGGCCCGGGCAGCGCTACCCGGCGTTGGTTCGAGGCAGTGGGTTCGCGGTCGGGGCAATGGTGACCCTGGGTGGCGTCGGTCTCACGGCGTCGGCGGTGCGCGTCATCGCTCCGGAGATGCTCGCTCTGGAGCTCGTGGCCGAGTCGACCGCTGCGGACGGCGTCTACTCCATCTCGGTCGTCAATCCCGCCGGGGCCGCCGGAACCCTTGCGGACGCCGTGACCGTGGACTCACTGGCAGCGCCTCCGGTGGTCATCACCGAGATCGACGTTGGAACGGAAGATCGCGTCGAACTGCGTAACCTCGGAACGGTCGACGCCGACCTCACCGGGTGGCAGTTGATCGGGCGAGGCACCACCAGCACGGCCACCGACGCTGCCTACGTCTTTGGCGGGTTCGTATTGCCGCCCGATGCGACCGTGGTCGTAAGTGAGAACGTGGGCGCGGACACGGCGTTCGAACTCTTCGGCGGGTCGGCGGTGGCGTGGCCCTGGAATCCCAGCGGCACCGGGGATGTGAGTCTGGTCGACGACACCGGAGCGAGCGTCGACTACGTGCGCTTCGTGCGTGGTTTCGTGACGACACACCTCGCGCCGGCGGGGAACGGCATGCTCTGGATGCAACCCGAGATCAAGGCACCGCCCACCGGGCTATCGCTCGCGCGTGCAGAGCGGGACGCGACCTATCGGACGACGTACGGACTGTCCTATGCGCTGCCGACGATGCCCCCGGGAGCCGCAGGTCGAACGAACGCGGTGGATCCATGGGAAGACAACGACTCGCCGAGGAGGGCTCCCGTCCTTGCGGGTACGGTCGGTCTCGAACGGCTCGCGATCAGCCCGCGGCCGACGGGCGAAGACCACGATTGGTTCGGGGTCGCGATCGAGGCCGGCGCGGTGCTTGCGGTGCGCATTCGTTTCACGCGCGCGCTCGGAGACCTCGGACTGGAGGTCTACGCGCCGGGCGAGGAACAACAGCCGACGGGTGCGTCGAGTCCGAGTGCCGACTCTGAACTCGTGGTGCTCGAGTCCGCGACCACGGCAAACCTCGGTGGGGGAGTCTATCGGCTGCGTGTGTTCGGCCAAGCGCAGGCAACCAACGAGTACGAGCTCGACATCGTCGTGGTCGACGATCTGACCGACTGCGATGCGAACGGGGTTGTCGATGGCGTCGAGATCGCGCTGCAACTGACGGTGGATTGCGACGGCAACGAAGTACCGGATGCGTGTGATCTGGCCCAAGGAGTTGGCGAAGACTGCAACGTCAACGGCGTCCTCGACACCTGCGATCTCGCGCTCGGATCGAGTCTCGACCTGGATGCGAGCGGAGTCCCAGACGAGTGCGAGATCGTCGAACTCGTGCGCGGCGACTGCAACAACGACACGGCGTTCAACATTGCCGACGCGATCCGCCTGCTGAACTTCTTGTTCCCGACCTCGCTTCCTACGCAGGCGCTCGACTGCGAGGACGCCTGCGACGCCAACGACGACGGTGGTCTCGACATCGCCGACGGCATTCGCTTGCTCACCGCCCTGTTCGGCACGCCCGCGCCACCACCCGCCGCGCCTTATCCAGACTGCGGCGAGGATCCGACGTTGGACACCCTCATCTGCGAGGGCCCGCTCCGCGGCTGCCCCTAACGGTTCGTCGCGGTCTGCGCGCCACGTTGGTCAGCCGTTGAACCAACTTCTGTCGCGAACGTTCGAGGCATGGTGCTAGCAGGGGCGCGCAGCGGCATCCCCATCGAGGCGCCGACTGCGGAGGCAAGTACGTCGAGCGTTTCCCTTGAAGATGCTGCTTCAGTCGCCCACGCGGGAGGTCGCGGTGGTCATCCCACGCTCCGCGCGGCCGGTAGGCCGCTGGCGGGGTCAAGTAATCGCCGAGTTTCTGTATCGGTGCGTTCAGTCGACGATCGAAGACGATCTCCCCCGGGAGGCGAGGTTCCTCGAGGCGCACGACCGCTTCGTGGCCGCGGTTCAGGACCTCGTGGACATGCCGGGCACCACGGTCGATCTCCTGTTTCGCTTCCTGCGTCAAGCGAGGGGGAAGCTATCCCAGCGTGCGCGGAGCCGTGAATTCAAGGACTTGACCGAAGACGAGGTGGAACGGGTCGAGGAACTCTTCCGGAACGAGTCTGACGCTCTGCTCTCGGATTGACACAAGCCTCGCAGCAAGCACCAAGAGGTGCTTCACTTGGGTCGTTCTTGGCGACGCGGTTTCCGACGACCGTACGCGCTGTCAGGACCGTGCGCGCCGGCTGACGAAAACGACGATCTGCTCAGCCCGGCACCACCGCCGAAAAACCCGGATTCGATTGGGGACGGCGGGCCAACTTCTCGTTTCGGAGGATGGGTCGCGATGGTTCGCGGCTCGTATTCGCGTCCGTTTCGAGAGGAGTTCGCCCCATGAGTCTCGTATCGCGCGTCCGATGTTCTCGTGCAGATCGGTGGGGGAGTGTCGCCCGAAGCCGCCAGGGTTGGTTCAGGGGCTTGGTTTTCGTCGGTGGGCTCTTGCTCGGTCTGGGTTCGCTCGCGAACGCGCAGACCATGACCGGCTGGGAGCGCCGCGTCGAGTCGGTGCAGATCACGCCGGGCTCGGCGGCCGGGCTGTGGGACGTGACCATCTACTGGACAGCCGCGACTCCGATGGCCAGCGCCCCGGCCAACTTGTCCACCAACGTCGAAGTGCACATTGCGTCCGGGATCGTGTTCGTGGATCTCGCCGACCTCCAGGCGAACCCCGGCCCGACGGTCTGTGCGTCGGGGCCGCCTTGCGCGGGGACCTGCGGCTCGGGCGCGGTCAATGGCATTGCGGCCAGCTTGCTTTGCTCGAAGGAGCTCCCTTGCGGTGGGGCTTCGGGCTGCAGCTGCGAGTGCAAGTTTCCGCCGATCGCCATTCACCTGTCCGACGAGCCTCTCGCTCCCGGGGACCCGATTCTCGTCGTGCTCTCTCCGGCCAGCGGCGCGGAGCCCAACGCGAGCGGCGGTGACACCCTGCACACTGCCGTGTTCGATGGTGAACCCACCTACACCAACCGTCGGCTGGACTTGGTCGAACTCGTCCCGTCGTCCACCGGAGGACAAGACGTGCTGGTCCACGGCCACATCGAATTCGTGCACACCGTCACGCAACTCGATCTGTCCACCGAGGTCGCGGTGTACGCCGGCCCGAACTTGATCTCGCTGACCCCGGTGGAGCTCTTCTCCGAGCCAGGCGTGGGCGCATGTTTCGGGCAGTCCTGTGGCTCGAACTGCGGGAACGTCAATGGACTCCCCGCGAACTGCGACCCCAGTCACTTCATCGGATGCGGTTGCGGCTTCAGCTGGCAGTTGCCCATCCCTTTGCCGCCGGGCTTCGACGACGACATCGTCGTCACCCTCCAGCCTCTCCCGGGGTCGCTCCCCGAGCTCCCGGGTCTCGAGGGGGACGACGAGGGGCAGCCCGCGCGCGAGTTCATTCGCGGGGACTGCAACGTCGACACCTCGTTCAACATCGGGGACGCGATCTTCGGTCTCAGCGCCCTTTTCGGAGGGCAAGCGGCTCCGCAGCCGGTGTGCGACGATGCGTGCGACGCGAACGATGACGGCAGTGTCGACATCGCGGACATGATCTCCATGCTGAACGGACTCTTCGGGAGTCCGGCGACGCCCCCACCGGCGCCCCATCCGGGCTGTGGAGTCGATCCCACCGGCGATGGCCTCGATTGCGGGGCTTATGGCTGCCCCGGTCCGATGTAATCCGAATGTAATCGGATCCGAAGGACGGTTTGCTCGAGGGGGTGCGGGAGTGGCTGCGAGGCCTGGGTCGTTCGACCTGGGTCTTCGCAGCCGAACTCCATTTCGCAGGAGCGGGAGAGAACGATGCTGACGTTCGGTATACTACCGGCGACTCTTGCACCCTCGCACGAACCGGGAGGTGCCATGGCGTTCGAACGACTGGAATCCGCTGGAGCGTGGACTGCGCTCGTCTACGACGAGCTCAAGCGGCTGGCCTTTCGCAGTCTCCGCGGTCAGTCGCGCGGGCACACCTTGCAGCCGACGGCCTTGGTTCACGAAGCGTACCTCCGGCTGGCCAGCGTGGAGGACCCGCCTTGGCGGGATCGAACCCACTTCTTGGCCACGGCGGCGACCACGATGCGGCACGTCCTCGTCGATCATGCCCGGGCGCGCGCCACGGAGAAGCGAGGCGGCAGTCGGCGACGCATCACGTTGGACGAGCGACTCGGCTCGGCCGCGGTGCCCGACGTCGACCTGCTCGCGCTCCACGAGGCGATGGAGCGATTGGCCGAACTCGATCCTCGCAAGGCTCGTGTCGTCGAGCTCCGCTTCTTCGCGGGGCTGGACCTCGAAGAGACCGCGACCGTTCTCGGGGTCTCTTCGATGACGGTGAGCAACGATTGGCGCTTCGCGCGCGCTTGGATCGCTCGCGCGTTGGGCGTCGGAGACGACTCGTGAACACCGACCGGTTCCAGCGCGTGTCGGAGCTCTTCACGCGAGCCTGCGGTCTTCCTCCGGCGGACCGAGCGGTCTTTCTCGCGGACGCGACCGGCGAGGACCACGAACTGCTGCTCGAGGTCGAATCCCTCCTCCGGCTCGACGAACGTATGGAACGATCCCAGTGGGTCGACGGAGTAGAGAGTCGCGTCGGTGCCGAGGCGGCGGCTGCGTTGGGGGTTCGTCACGAAAAGGGCCGTCGCATCGGTCCGTACCGCGTGATCGAACCCCTGGGGGTCGGCGGCATGGGAGTCGTCTACCGCGCCGAACAGGACCATCCGCGCCGGACCGTCGCCCTGAAGGTACTCCCGGCCGGCGCTTTCGATCCCTCGGTACTCCGGCGTTTCCAGTTCGAGGCCGAGGTGCTCGGTCGCTTGCAGCATCCAGGCATTGCGCAGGTGTACGAGGCCGGCGTCGCGACGGCTGAGAGCGGGAGCGAGCTTCCGTACTTCGCGATGGAGCTGGTCGAGGGAGCCCCCCTCGACCGATTCGTGGAACGCGAGCGACTCGACACCCGGGAACGACTCGAGTTGCTCGCTCGGGTGTGCGACGCGGTGCACCACGCCCACCAGAAGGGGGTCATCCATCGAGACCTGAAGCCGAGCAACGTTCTCGTTCGTTCCGCGAGCCCCCGGCCCGGCGAGCCCAAGGTGCTCGACTTCGGGGTAGCCCGGGTCACGAGCCCCGAGGGACGACCGTCCACCGTTCGCACGCTCGCGGGGCAGCTGGTCGGGACGCTGCCGTACATGAGCCCGGAGCAGGTGGGTGGCGACTCCGACGCGATCGACGTCCGGGCGGACATCTACTCCCTCGGGGCGATCCTGTACGAGCTCCTCAGTGGAGAGCTTCCCATCGATCCCGGCCAGAGTTCGATCCCGGAGATGGTTCGTCGCGTCGTCGAGGAGCAACCCCAGCGGCTCGGTCGTCGGCAGTCGGCGCTGCGCGGGGACATCGAGACGATCGTGGCCAAGGCGCTCGAGAAGGACCCCGAGCGGCGCTATGCATCCGCGGCCGAGTTCGCGGCGGACCTTCGGCGCGTGATCCACGATGAGCCGATTTCGGCTCGACCCGCGAGCCGGATCTACGTCTTGACCAAGATGGCCAAGCGGAACCGCGCGGTCGTGCTGGGCTCGGCACTCGTGTTCCTCGCGACCCTGGCGGGACTCGTGGCCGAGCGATTCCAGCGCCGACGCGCGGAAGAGGCGAGAGTAGAGCTCGAGCAAGCGCTCGGAGAGGCGCGGGCCGCGACCCGATCCGCGGAGGCCGCAAGAGCGGACCTGGAGCAAGCGCTCGCCGGATCGGAGAAGGTCACGCGCATTCTGACCGATCTGCTGACGTCGGCCGGGCAGGTCGAGGAAGCCGCTTCGCCGACGACGGTGCGGGAGAAGCTCCTCGGGATCGAGGAGCAACTCGCGGGGCTCGAAGGTCAGCCCGAGATCGAAAGCCGGCTGCGTAATGCGATCGGCGAAACTTGCAAGCAGCTCGGCGAGCTCGGCCTCGCGAAGCGTCACCTCGAACGCGCGGTCGAGCTACGTTTCGCCCTCCACGGCGACCGTCACCCCGCGACCCTGCGGTCGTCGAGCGCCCTGGCCTCGGTCCTGCTCGACTCGGACGACGCGAAGCGCGCGAAGCAGCTCGCGGAGGGAGCGTTCGAGGGCTTTCGCGAGCTGCTCGGTGTCGAGCACGAAGAAACCCTCGCCGCGCTGGGGTCCGTCGCGATCGCGCGTGAGCGTCTCGGTGATCCCTCCGCGGACGAGACCCACCGCAGGGTGACGGCGCTGTGCCGCGAGCATCTCGGGCTCGAGCACCCGCTCACCTTGCGGAGTCAGTGCAACCTCGCGGTGTACCTCCAGTCTCGGGGGAAGTCGGCCGAGGCCGAGCCCTTGCTGCGAGAGGTCATCGACCAACGGATGGAGTCGCTGGGACGCGATCATCCGGATACCGCCGTTGCTCTCAACAACCTCGGTTATCTGCTGAATGGAACGCAACGCTTCGAAGAGGCGCTGCCCTTGCTTCGAGAGGCGTTCGACACCGGAAGTAGGTTCCTTGGTGAAGACGACGCCCGAACCCACCTCTACGGCAACAACCTGGGGGTGAGCTACTACGGTTTGGGTCGCTACGAGGAGGCTCGGCCTTTCCTGGAGGCCGCCGTGGCGCGAACCGTCGCGGAGTTGGGCCCCGATCATCTGAACACGCTGCTCGCGAGGGGGAACTACGCGGGACTCCTCCGCAAGATGGGGCGGAACGAAGAGGCCGCTTCTCTGTTTCCTGATATCGTTGCCGGAATGCGCCGAGCGCAGCCGAGCGGAAGCCCTCTCGCCGCGATCTACGAGCGTTTCCAGGGTCTCACACTGATGGACCTAGGACGCTACTCGGAGGCCGAGCCCCTCCTCCTCGGGGCGTACCAGACGTTCGAGCAGGCTCTCGGGAAAGCGCATCAGCGAACCCAGACCGCGAGAGAGTCATTGATCGAACTCTACCAGGCATGGGGTAAACCCGATGAAGCCGAACGCTGGCGGGGTCCGGACTCGGGATCGCCGGGAGCGTCGGCCGATCGCTGAACCCGACTCGATAGGAGAAGGGTCCGTCACGAGCACGCCGCCATGCCTGCCTGATGCTCGGCCTGGAGTGGTAGGGGGAAGCGCCTTGCGGCGCCCCCCGGGGCTGGGGCGCACGCAGCACGCCCGCGTCCGATTCCGGACGGTGGGCACGTTTCGCCGGCGCCCACCCCGTGCGTCGGCTACGCTCGAGACGATGGGACCGGTGACGCGGATCCCCAGCCGTTGCACCCCACGCCCTGCCCGGCGAGGCGCTCTTCTCCGGGAGAGCCATGGCGGTCGCGCTCGGCCTGTCTCGCTACGTTGCACGGTCGGGGAGCATCCCGCCCGAAAGTAATCCGCCGAGTGAGCCCGGTAGCACGTTCGTGTCTTCCGCGAAGTGCGCCCTCGGTGTCGAGAACGGCATGATGAGTCCATCGCGACCGAGTCCTGGGCGTGCCAGTTGGCCTCGGTCGGTCGGTGGGGGGCCGGTTGCTGAGTGGCGTGACCGTCGGCAATCGTCGTTCAGGCTGGCCCGATGGCGGGCGGTGTTGGCGAGTGTTGGTGACGGGCTCTAACGCCTTGGTGTTCAGCGATCTCTGGCACTCGGGGTCCG
>JBFWWP010000033.1:30839-63011 GCA_050246115.1 Planctomycetota bacterium | reverse complement strand
GTGGCACATACCGGATGCACGTCTTTCTCGGCGCGCGCTGCGAGGATCCAGCCCCCTCCTGACGTGCGTCGCTCACGACACGGCTTTGAGATCTCTGCGGCAGCACTCTTGGCTCGCTTCGCAGCCCACGCCGACTCACTCGTGAAGGTCTGTGGCACGACTCGGTTCTCGTGGGCGCGGACCCCGAGTGCCAGAGATCGCTGAACACCAAGTCGTTGGCGCTCGTCAACAGCAACACTCGCCAACACCGCCCGCCATCGCGCCAGCCTGAACGACGATTGCCGACGGTCACGCCACTCAGCAACCGGCCCCACCACCGACCGACCGAGGCCAACTGGCACGCCCAGGACTCGATCGCGACGGACCCATCATGCCGTTCTCGACACCGAGCCCGCACTTCGCGGAAGACACGAACGTGCTACCGGGCTCACTCGGCGGATTACTTTCGGGCGGGATGCTGTCCCCGAGGGAGGGCGGGGTAGTCACGGTAACTGAGGGCGACCCTCACAGATCCTGATCAGAAAGCCCGGCCTGCGGCCTCAGAAACTGTGATCACGCTCAGCGATCGAGCGGACCGTGCGGAACGAGCGCAAGGACCGCCTCTATCGGTTCTGGAGTGGGCTTCTGAAGAGAGCGAACGCGGCGACTGATCTTCATAGCTCGCTGTCCCCGAAGCGACAGAACTGGCTCTCGACGCTCGACGAGCAACCATGGCATCGGTTTCCTCTACCTCACTGCACACCGCCGCGGCCGGATAGAGCTTTACCTGGGGCGTTCCGATCCTGCCGAGAACGAGGCCATCTTCGAGGAGCTACTCGAGAAACGCGCTACCATCGAGCAGCAGTTCGGGGGGCCCCTTGAATGGAGGCGCCTCCCCGGAAAGAAGGCGTGCACGGTGATCGCACTCGTCGATCATGAGGGCTCGACCGAACGCGAGTCCGACTGGGACTCGATTCATGGGGCAATGGTCGAAGCCATGGTTCGGTTCGAGGAAGCCTTCAAGCCCCACGTCGAGAGGTACCGCCGGGGTGAGCGGGCGCCCGGCGCGGTCGCCACAGCCTGACCGATCGTAGAGCTACGGGTCGTGTGCTCGCCGCTCTCGCGAACCGTCATCCTCTGGGGCAGACGTAAGCAAGACCCGGCCAGGAAATCGACCTCAACCCGGCTGCGGGGATCTCGGTCGAGATCACCACTCTCGCCCCCCGCTCCACTCGTCCCGTGATCCTCCTCACGGCGCAAGGCGATCCGGGTCTTTGTTGATACGGTACTCCCTCTCAGGGCACGCAGGCCGATAGACCGCAGGAGAGTGGATCCGGGTTCGAGTCCGCCCCGCAATCCGGGAAGGGCGGGAGTGGGGACGCCACGCCACCGAACACGAGGTTCAGGCTCAGCGTCACATCCGCGATGTCGAGACCACCGTCGTCGTTGGCATCACAGCCATCTCGGCAGGCCGGTTCGTCCCCAAGGAAGAGGAGGCCCAGCAACGCAACCGGGTCAGAAACATCGATGACCCCGTCCCCGTTGCAGTCTCCACGAATGAAGTCGGCCGGCACGAGGATCCAAGACCTCTCGACGGTCGGTGAGAAACTCGGGCCACCGTTCGCGGGGTTGCCGCCGGAGACGTAGACCCAGTCGCCGTGGCGACAGGCCGCGAAGGCGATCCGCGGCTCCTGCATGGGCGTCGAATCCACCCAGCCCAGCGGTCCCACAGGCCCGACCACAGCCGATTCGACTGAGTTGAACCCGAGGGTCTGACCGTTGTTGTAGCCCCCGACCGCGAAGACCGTGTTGCCGACGGCCAGGCTCGCTCCTCGGTAGCGGGGCATCGCCAAAGGCGGGCCGGGCTGCCAGGGGTTGAGTCCCCCGCCCGAGAGCACTGTCGTCCACTCCGAACTGGTCAGGATTCCAGGGCCAAGGCCGCCCGCGGCCACCAAGACGTTACCCACGATCCCTGCCGAGGGCTTCTCCCGCGCAACGGTCATCGACTCGGCCAGCACAGTCCAAGGTGCCAGAGTCCCGTCTGGGTTGATGGTCGTGGTCTCCACTGTCGACAGGCGGCCAGAGCCCGTCCTGTAGCCACCGACCAGGTAGATCTGGTCACCGTGAAGGATCGCCGCCGCGTGCGCCCTGCCGTTCCCGTTCAGTAGCGCCGTGAACTGCCAGGCCCCCAGGGAGCCGTCAGGTTGGATCGCGGCGAACTCGACCGACGAGACCGTGCAACTAACCAGCGTATCACAACTCGCGCCGCCGATCGCGTAGACGTGTGTGTCAGTCGCTACCGCCATGGTCCAAGCGCGCGCCTGATTGAGCGGGCTCGCAGGTGTGAATCCCACCAGGAATCCGTCGCGGTCGATCGGCGAGTACTCCACCGAGGAGGCCAGGTTCCCCTCCGGGGCAAACCCACCAACCACGTAAACGGCGTTCGAGCCGGCCGCCATACCGTGATCGGCACGGGGCTCGAGCATCGGGGCTGTGCACTGCCAGGGCTCCAGCTCGACCTGGGCGAGCAGAAGCCCGTGGAAACACAAAATGAGCAACACTGTCGCGAGAACGCGCATAGTACCCTCTGGCTCGGGTTCGGCGACGCGCCCGAAGCGTACGGTTCTTTAAGCCACGCGCACCAAGCCCCGGAGCCGTGCTTAGCTGCGTAAACGACGCGCGGCTGGTGTGCCTGGAGTGGGGCGCAGGTCAACACTTGGCAACGGGTTGGATATCGCGGGCCGGATCTTGAGTCTCGACTTCCGACGATGAACGCCACTTGATGCCTTGGTCGTCAGCGAACCTTCTCCGCCCAACCAATCTCCCGTTTGAGAGTCGCCTTCTGAGCAATCGCCCAATGGGAAGCCAGGGCCGCGATGGCGGGAAAATCGGTGTCGCGCAAATCGTCCGTTTCCGAACGGCGAACAGAGCCACCCCATGATGGTAGACACGACCGATTCTGTGTGTCCAAGTTCATGCCTTGGAGGGGTTTGGCGCGTCACTGTCGCCGTACTTTCCGTACTTTCCGCCATGCTATGGGCAAGAGGAGCTCGCGCAATCGTCGGTGACTTCTCCCACACCGCAATCCGGAAACGGCATCGGTGGCGGTGGCCCTCCCGCAAACTGATACGTGAAGGTGTACACAGCGTCAGACGAATCAACGACTCCTTCCCCGTTCGAGTCACAGGCTTCCACGCAGCTGGGAAGAAGACCTCCTTGGAAAAGAGCGTTCAGGAGGAAGACGCCATCGGCGATGTCGTAAACAGCGTCGTTGTTGCAATCGCCCCGAAGGTAGCTTCTCGGGTCGCCGAACGTGACACGAATCGCGCCAGCGACTCGAGTCGGTTCAAGCGACGCCCCCCCGATGACGACAACCGTAGCAACCGGCGGGGTCCCCAGGCTGTTGCAGATAGTAACGGTGCTCAGTGACGCAAGCCCGGCCGGCTGACTGTCATAGGTAGCGTCCGCCAAAGCACACCCAACTCCGGGCGCCAGCTTGTTCACACCGAAAAGATCGACCACGATGCCCTGGGTCCCCCCCAGACTCGGGTCCACGACAAGCGTGGAGCCGAACCCCGGCGCCCCGCCACCATTAACGGTCGAGACCAAAGCGCTATCGACGAAGTCCACCAGCTCCACGATCGCGCCGTCATGGCAGAGACCGTACGACCAACCATCCACCGAGTCCGTACCGAGATTGTCGAAAACCACGCTCCCGGTAAAGGAGCCACCAAAGCCGAGCCCGCTGGGCGCCCTGAGAACCAGGTCAGGATCCTGCGCCAGCAGCGGCCCGGTCGAGACGAGAATCACAAACCAGGAACAGAGAGAAACCCTCACCCCCACCTCCTCTGCGTGAAACAACCCGCCGACCGGGTCGGCCCGTGAACCGCGGACACCAGCCGCGTCCGAACTCGGTCGATCTGAGTCGCTTCGAATACGGGCCGCGCGACCCAGCAGTGAGATCGCCGAGGTTGATGTCCCAAGTCCCAACTCCCTCGTCTGATTAGGGATCGGGAGTGACTGTCACCGTTCTTTCGCCCGCGTTGCTCAATCTGCATGCAGTCCAAAACGGAGGCGACGGGACTTCCCATGACCCTCCCGCATTCTGAATCCCACTTGGAAGGCGCTTCCTGTCATCGGCAACTACGGGGTCGCGCTCAGGGTAAACCAAATGAACCGAACTTCGCCGGCTCCGGCAGTCTTGCTCACCTGCACAGAGAAGACCTGCGAAACCGCCGCTCCGAATTCAACCTCACCGTAGGCGCTTTCACCCCTCCTGACTGCCAGTACGTGCTGCAGGTTGTGATCATCAAACGTGAGATCGACGTCGCCTGTATTGATTACACACAGCTTGATTCTCCCGCCCCCTTGTAGAGCTGACTGTGCGTCTCGCCAGAACGGAACCCCGGTTGCGGGACTGTTCGGAAACGATGCTCCCTCGGCGATGAAAGGTGCCGGACCTCCAACCGTTCTCGAGTTCCCCGAGACTCCCCGCAAAATGGCAACCTCGGCGTCCGTGAGCACGAAACCCGGGGCTGTTTGGGCAAAGCACGTTGCCGGTGTTGCACCACCGTTGAAGAGGTAGTCTAGCAGGGCTACCGGATCGGAGATGTCTGTCACCCCGTCACCATTGACATCGCCAGGCACGCCGGTCGCGGGAATCGCCGCCTGCTGGCCGGGACTCCGGCTCTGACCCGGGATTCCTGCCGAGAGGCCACGTGCTACCACAAGAATCATGGCCACGGCGAGCGCTGCAGTACCAACCACCGCCGCAAGTTGCTTGAACAACCGACTGATCACATGAACCTCCCAATTACGCCTAGTCCCGGAACCAGCGAACAATGACGCACGCTGTTAGCAAGCATCTTGTGGTCAACCGGCACGTTCCCAGCAAACAGATGAAGTGTTGTCTCCGAAGCCACCAAGATCGGCGTTCGTCTCTTCTTTGCCTGTCCCCTTAAGTTCGTAGCGATCGCCATCGCAGTTCTTGTCCTTGAACAACACAGCCTTCCAACCTTTTGGGATCGACCATTTGGCAGATGATGGCTTGTCTTCAAACCCCCTTTTATTGTCATCTGATCTGACTTGGTCGAAATCCGCCGGGGCATCTGGGTAGCGTATCGTCAGTTGTCGATCGCGAAAGTCTTTGTCGTCATAGAGAATGATGTATGCCTCATCGATTGTGATTTCGACGCGAAGTTTTTCGATTGTCTCCCGCGTAATGTCAGCCACCTGTCTTACGGTGCCCTGGATTCTTTCCGATTCTTCTTGAACAACTTTGTTAGTCTCGGCCGCCTCTTTCTGCACCACGTTTTCGGTCTGATCTGCCGCGCCAAGCACCGTTTCCTTTGTTGCGGCGGCTTCTTCACGCGTCGTTTCGGTAATCTCGCTGGTTGACGATGTACTTAACAGCAGATTGCCCACGACGGTTGTAATGCCAGCAATGGCGACGAGTATTCCACCGATCAACGCCGTTTTCTGTCTGGCGGTGTCCCTTTCGGTGGGTCGCGAAGCTGCCGCGGCAAGGAGAACACCGACGACAAGCAGCACGATTCCGAGTGTTGCCATGATGGCTCTTTCGCTTGCCAACAACCAATTCAACGGTTCTGTGTAAGACACGTGCACCAGGCCCCGGAGCCGAGTTTCGCTGCATAAACGCCGCGCGGCTGGTGTGCCTGGCATGAGGCGCAGGTCAACACTTGGTAACGGGTCGAATATCGCGGTCCGGATCCGGAGGACTGTATTAGACAGACCTGGATAACCGGATGGTGTGTCCTTTCTCGGTGGCGGCGTGGCCACCCACGGGACATCCAACGAACGCCAAGAGTCGAGAGGTCCCGATGGCTTTGGAGGCCGCGGCTTCCAGGCCTGGGCGACCAACGGTTGCGGGTCGGCAGCCCTGATGTACTGTTCCAAGGCAAAGGAGCACCAGACCGGACTCCGGTCTCCGACGCGATCCGCTCGTTCCTCAAGCCACAGGGTACCGTGCGCGACCCGTTCTAATCTAGGGAAAGTTCGAGAGTCAGAGACCACGGTGGCCGCGTTTCGAATCGAACTTCTGACGTGGTACGCCAACTTGGGCGAAATCGCGGGGCTGCACGGAACCACCAAGGGCCAGTAACTATTTGAATCTAAAAGCCTTACGTTGGTCGCCTGTGAGGCTCCGCCCGCGCGCCCCCGGTTCGCTCCGTTTCCACACGGCTCGGCATCGCGAACTCGAACGTTTCACGGCTTCGGCCGCAGTTTCGGGACGCAACCGCTGTCGCGAGTGAGAGGGTCAGCCGCGGGGGCGGACCCGGATCGTCACGCCGTCATCTTCGGGGGTCGTGGTGATGGCGATTCCGAGCAGCTGGCGGAGCAGCTCGATGTGCGTCTCGGCGTGTGGGGTCAGACCGGTGCTGCGGAAGGCGCCGCCGCCGGCGAGTGCCAGCGGGAGCAAGAGCTGGTCGGTCAGATGGGGGCCGGCCGGGGCGGTGGCCGCGAGATAGCGGCGTACTTGTTGCGCTAGTTCGCGCGCGACTGCTTCCGCGGGGGTGCCGGCGCTGCCGAACTGGGTGAAGACTTCGCACAGGGCTTCGCTCTCGACTTCGGCGACGAGTGCGTTCCCGGGTCCCACTGGGTTGGGGACGTGCTCCGCGGTAAACGCGTCGTCGGGCCAGGGGAGCTTGCTTCGTAAGACTCGAAGTTCGCGCTGGGCGACGCTGTCGGGCAAGCTCGAGATGATGGCGCGCGCGCGGTAGGCGACGGGGTGCCCTCGTTCGAGCAACTCGATCGGTTGGAGTGCAGGCGTTGGCTGAACGGCGACGCGAATCCGGCCGCCTCCGGCGGGGAAGAAGCCGTGGCGCTCGAGTCCGATCTCGACGGCGGCGCCCATTCGGCGCAGCAGGGGGACGTAGCAACGGGCCAAGAAGTCGAACGGAGGGGCGGCTGGGTTGTGGGTTCCCCCTTCGACGATGAGAACCGAGGGCTCGCGGGCGACGAGCAGTGCGGGCAGCACGGTTTGGAGCACGAGCGTGGTGCTCCCCGCGGTGCCGATGGGGAAGTGGAAGTCGCCACCCCGGATACTACGAGGACGAAACGTGATCGTTCGAGAGCCGATGTCATCGCCTTCGACCTCTGCACTCGAGACCTGCTGGATGGCGCGAAGCGCCGTCAGGTGCTGGCGAAGCAAGCCAGGTTTCCGGCGCCCGGCGCGTACGTTCTCGATGCGAATCGGGGTCCCCCGGACGGCCGACAGGGCGAGGGCAGAGCGCAGGATCTGCCCTCCTCCCTCGCCAGCCGAGCCGTCGATCGTGATGAGCGTGTGATCAGTCATCCGCCTTGTCCGCATCCTTGATCACGAATCGCGCCCGTAGCCGCGCGACCTCCGTCGCCAGTCCGGCCTTCGCGACCGACGTGAGCACCTCGTTGAAGTCCTTGTACGCCGCCGGCGCCTCGTCCAACGGGTAGCGACGGCAGTTCGTCAGAATATCGCGATCGGCGAAGCTTTGATCCACCTGTCGCTGATCGAGTTCCCTGGACGCCTGCTTGCGCCCCTTGGCGCGTCCGGCTCCGTGGTTGATCGAATACAATGCCCCCTTCGCCCCGGCCGCCGCCACCATCACGGCCGAGCCAGCCTGCGGATCCCCCGGGAGCAAAATCGGGTGACCGGTGTTCGCAAACGATGTCCCGGCCAGCGCGGGGTGTCCAGCCGGGAACGCGCGGGTGGCGCCCTTGCGCATGACCCACATGAGCTTTCCTCCAACGGCTTCGCGCCGAGCGATGTTGTGGCTGATGACGTACACGAGCGAACCTTCGGTTCCGGGGATCACGTCTTGAAACGCCTCCAAGACCAATGCGTTGATCAGAAGGTGATTGACCGTCGCGAAGTTCGCTCCCAGCGACATGTCGTCGATGTAGTCGTTCGCTTCAGGGGTTCCGAGCGGCGCGTGCACGAGGTGACGATCTCCTGACGGGAACGGGATCCCCCACTTCTCGAACTTGTGCTGGAGCGCGCGGAACTGCCCCATCGCGAGGTTGTGACCGAAGCCCCGCGAACCGCAGTGGGACAGGAAGGCGACCCGGCGATCGCGCAGACCGAAGGTCCGCGCGGTTTCCGTCGCGTCTGGGTCGACGTGAACGATCTCGCATTCCCCGAAATGGTTCCCGCCACCGTACGAGCCGAGTTGCGAGACTTTCTGGCCGAAGCGCTCGAAGTGGCCCCTGGTCCGCAAGAGATCGAGGCGTCGCCGGAGCGCGTCCGTCGTATCGTCGTGCCCGAAGTGCACACCGTCCTCGCAACGCAGGCCCCACTCGGGCGGGACTCCCAACTCGGCGCAAACCCCTGGCGACGCGCCTTCCACAGCGACTCGAGCGCCAAGGGCTTCGTCGACGGAGCGGGACTTGGGCACGTCGCGCTGACCGCGACCGGCACCGGTGGGGACGCGTTCACAGATCGCATCGATCAGCGCCCGGCGTACGGCGCGGTCGGCAACCGCCTCTTCGGGTAGATCCAGCTGCAGAAGGCTCATCGAGCACTTGATGTCGACGCCGACCGGCCCCGGGTAGATGTGGGACGGGGATGCCATCGTGCAACCGATGGGGGCCCCGTAACCAACGTGTGCGTCGGGGTTCAGGACCAGGTGCTCGACGCCCGGCGCTCGTCGCGATGCGACGGCTTGGTCGAGACACGCCTCCCCGAAGTGATCGCGGATCTCCGGAGTGCCGATCACGGTGATCGGCGGGAAGCTTCCGCCAACCGGAAGCAAAGCCGTGGCTTCCCCGGTGGGGATCAGCTGGTGATGGCCATTGCTCGCGCGATCCCCGTCGATGGTCATGGCTGGTTTCATGTTCGAGTTCCTCCTTAGGAGTCGCCCAAGAATAACTTCGACATCTAGCCGTCGATTTGGGTCAGATTCGGCCGATCCGGAAAGCTCGGAACCGGAGGCGTAGCCTTAGTTCCGGTGACGATTTCGAGGTTTTCGGATCGGTCGAAGATGGCCCGAAGCGACGAGCAAGAGGGTGAAGTTATTCTTGGGCGACTCCTTAGCCGCGGCGGCGACAAGGGGTCGAGAGAACGTCTTCCGCTTCCGTAAGGAGCGTGTGGGGTTCGAACCCACTCTCACGCGAGGTGATGATCCATGGAGTTCTCCCGGCATTCGCCGCCGGTCTCGTGATAGTCCGTTCTTCGTACTTTCAATACCCGTGCTCTCGGGGGCTTCGGGCGCCGGTGAAACGTGGCGACAAGGGGCGAAGGAACAAGTCCTTGCTCTACCTGTTGAGCTACCCGAGCCCACGGCGGATCGTTGCTCCGTCGAGGGCTCGGGGTGGGACTCGAACCCACAACACAGAATTCGTGTAGTTCCTTCTGCATTCGCCACGAGTCACTCTTCACCTGAGAAGCGGCGTGGCCGGCAAGGACTCGGTGTGACATCGACGAGACAACGTGTAGTCACGACGGCATCCGGCCACGGCCGTTTCATTCGACTTTGGTCTAGCGCCGCGTCCGGCAACCTTGACCACGTTGGCCGAGCATCCTCGGCCCATCTCCCTTCGCTGGCAAGGTTCCGGATTCCTCAACGTATCCACTCACGTCTTTCCAAGGCCGGCAGCCGGCAGTCGGCGCGCTGCTGCCGAGATCTTGACCGACTGAATTCGGTCGACCCAGTAGCCCTTCGCGGCGCCTCCGGTGGCCACTGCCCCAATCAGATCGAAGACCCGATCGGAGAAGCCACCGACGTTGATGATGTCCGCTCGCTCCTGCGCCTGCGTCGATCCATACGGCTGGACGTCGACACAGATCATTCGGGCCTGCGGGCTGCGCGCTTTGAACGCCGACCACTCTTGCATCGTGTGGGTCGCCCCTCCACCCCAGTGTCCGTAGTGTGGCGAATCGATCCACGACTCGTTGTCCGAAAGATAGATCACGAGGTCTCCTGACCTTCTCTTCTCGTTCAGATAGCGCAAGGGCGCGGAGCAATTGGTCCCTCCGCACGGCAGCGACGCGAGTCGGTTCGCATTGGTCAAGACCGAGTCCCGCGGGTTCAACGCCACGGGTACCGCTTGCGCTTCGAACGCGACTACCTCGGTTCGTGGGTTCGTCCGCAGCAGGGCCGCAGCGACGAGCGCAGCGACATCGATGCAGCGCACGGCAGTCGTCGCTCCTCGGCGGTGACCGGTGATCGGCGAGTGCATCGACTGGGAGATGTCCGGGAAGACAAAGACCTGCCCGTCGATCCGGGGTACGTTCTCGAGCGCCACGTCCAGTGCCTCCTGGAGCGCTTCGCGGATCGCGTCGGGCATTCCTGGCTCGACCATCTGGTACGCAACCATCAGCTGGTACGGGAGTGCCCGCGCCCGCCGGATCGACTCGCGATCGCGGAGACGCTCCGCGATCAACTTGACCAGATCACGGTCCTCGAAGACGCCGTGGCGAAGGAACGTGTTCAGGTTCAGCCGCGTCGTTTCCCACGGCGCCTTACGGGCGATCGCCTTCCACTCCCACGGCGCCAGGTCGAGCGATGTCAGCATCCGGAACGGAACATCGGGCATCTCCACACCCCGACGATCGTCTGCTCCCTTGTACTCCTCGAGATCCCTGGCCAACTGCGGAAGCACGCTTGCGTCATGGTCGCGGTTGAGCAGATACCCGTACAGCGCGTCCCGCGCGGCGGTCAGCGGCTTCGGGTGAACCATCTTGATGACATCGACGATCGACGGACGCCGCCCGACCGTGTCCCGCAGCAGCTGTTCGTCTTGCCGGCGATCCAACCACCGACGCACGAGGCGCTTCGGCTGCGATCCCAAGCTCTTTCGCCCGACGACCCCGCTGCGGACGATCTGGACGAAGTTGCGCAGCATGTTCCCGGTGTCGATCACGTCGTCGAAGATCGCTTCCAAGAACTCCGGACCGCGGACCGAAAGTACCGCGCACAGGAGCGCGGGCAGGTCCTTCATGGCTCCGTCGCGACGCGAGTAGAGCGCGGTTTGCGCGATGAACTCCGGGTCGACTGCTTCGCACAGGGCTAGCACTTGCGCCAGCTGGTCGTCTGCCGAGGCATAGAAGACCGCGTTGAGGCAGCCGGTTGCGGCGTACTGAGCCAGCGCATGACGGGCCTCGAACTCGTACGCGGCGCCACCCGCTTCGTTGCGAGTCGTGGCGTTCGGTAGGCGCGGACCTCGGTAACTCGGGAACAGCTTTCGGTTCGCCATGGCGACGTCTCCTTCTTCTCACGGAGTGACTCTGCGGGTAGCGCACGGGCCGTACCACTGGCGCCAAAAGTCCAGCGAGATCGTCGTTAAGCCTATTAGCTAAAGTCACTTAAACGGCTCTGTGGGCGTCACCCCTGGGGACAGGCTCGCCAGCCCTTGCGATCCTATGGGAGCGCCATTTATCCTATTGGATATGAAGCGTAGAGTCGTACTGGGAGTTCTGGGGGCGACGCTCGACCGGAGTGCGAGAGCCGAGCGGTGGGATCGCTGGCGCCCGACGGTGTCGTTGTTTCAACACGAGAACGAACTGTTCGATCGTCTCGACTTGTTGCACGAGGCCAAGTCCGCGCGGCTAGCGCGCGAGGTCGCCGACGACATTCGATCGGTCTCCCCGGAGACCGAAGTCCACTTGCACGCGGTCGAGATCGTCGACCCCTGGGATCTCGAGGACGCCTACGGCGCACTGCACGAGTTCGCGCGGGCCTACCCCTTCGACACCGACCGCAACGACTACTTCCTGCACATCACGACCGGAACACACGTCGTACAGATCTGCCTGTTCCTACTCGCCGAGTCGCGTCACTTCCCGGCGACATTGTTGCAGTCCGCTCCTCCCAGCAAGAAGCAACTCGGGCGACAGCCGGGGTCGCTCCGCTTCATCGACCTGGACCTGTCGCGCTACGATCGCATCGCCGAGCGCTTCCACGACGAGCAGATCGAGGGGCGCAACTTCCTGAAGTCGGGAATCGAGACGCGCAGCAGTGCCTTCAACGAGGTGATCGAGCAGATCGAGCACGTCACGATCCACTCTACGGACCCGCTCCTTCTCATGGGGCCGACCGGAGCAGGAAAGTCGCAGCTGGCGCGACGGGTCTACGAGCTGAAAAAGTCGCGCCGCCAGGTGCAGGGGACGTTCGTCGAGGTCAACTGCGCGACAGTGCGCGGCGACGCGGCCATGTCGACGCTCTTCGGACACACACGGGGCGCGTTCACCGGCGCAACGGGGGCTCGCGCTGGCCTCCTCCGTGAGGCCGACGGGGGCCTGCTGTTCCTCGACGAGATCGGCGAACTCGGCGCCGATGAGCAGGCAATGCTGCTGCGAGCGGTCGAGGAGAAGTCCTTCTTGCCGCTTGGCTCAGACGCGCCCGTTCGCAGCGACTTCCAGCTGATCTGCGGCACGAATCGCGACCTTCACGACGAGGTGCGCGCGGGACGTTTTCGCGACGACCTGCTCGCCCGGATCCACTTCTGGACCTTCCGGCTGCGGCCGCTCCGCGAGCGACGTGAGGACATCGAGCCGAACCTCGAGTACGAGCTGCAACAGTTGGAATCGCGGACCGGCCGACGCGTGCGCTTCAACAAGGAAGCGCGGGACCGTTTCCTCGAGTTCGCGCTCGGGCCCGACGCGCTGTGGAGCGGGAACTTCCGCGACCTGAATGCTGCCGTTCGGCGAATGGCGACCTTCGCGCCCTCGGGGCGAATCAACACCGCAGTCGTCGCGGAGGAGGTCGAGCGTCTGCGGGCGAGCTGGGCCGGAGCGAATCGGGCGACGTCCCCCGGACTCGCCTCGTTCCTCACCTCCGATGAGATCGAGCAGATCGACTTGTTCGACCGCGCTCAGCTCGAGACGGTACTCGACGTGTGTCGCGGCTCCCGCTCGCTGTCCGAAGCAGGCCGTAGACTGTTCGCGGCTTCGCGAGAACGACGTCGCTCCACGAACGACGCCGACCGCCTCCGCAAATACCTCGCACGCTTCGGACTCACGTGGAGTCAGGTCGGCGCACTCGGGCCGCGGTGACCGTCGTGGCCGAGCGCCCCACCCGTTTCCATCGCTTCAGGGCAGAGTACCCGTTTCGTGTCGAGGAGCTGTTTCCTCGCCAGAGTTCGTCACCGATCCGTCGGAAGTCTCGGATGGACTCCCCGGCCGGTCCGATGGTGTCGTCGGCGCCCCTACTTCTCTCGAGCCAGACTCGCCCCTTGGCGGAGGAGGTGGAGCGCGGCGTGGTTGAGAGAGATTCCGTCGCACTCGGGAAGCCCCCCGCATTCGCCTCTCGAGCTCGACGTCGAAGCCCCTCGAGGTCAGCTGATTCACGTTCGGCCTCCCGGGGTGTGACTCCGGGCGTCGGGTCGAGTGAGCCTCATCGACCGCGTTCACGCGCTCTTCGAGAAGGTGAGGCTCCGGAATGCACGGCTTCCTCGAACGACGCCCGTGCGAGTCGGACCGGCGGATCAGCAGCCCGGATTCGGGAACGGGTGCGCCGGCTCGGCGCCTCCGCTGAAAAGGTACTGCAGCAGGAAGATCACGTCGGCGATGTCCGCGCCGCCATCGGAGTTCACGTCGCCCACTGCAGCGGGAACCGGCGGCGGAGCACCCTGGAACAACGCGGCCAGCAGGGAGAGCGCGTCCGCGATGTTCACCGAACCGTCGTCGTTCCCGTCGCCGCGGATCCATGGGTCATCGCACACGGTCAGAGTGAGGAAGACTTCCGCTTCGGGATAGGGCAGATCCTGGTGCTGGGCGTCGACCAGCCACATGCGGAAGACGTGCACTCCGAGCGGTGCGCCGACGATCATCCAGGTTCCGGTCAGGTCGTGAACCATGAACGTCGGGCCGCCGTCCCAGGAGTAGTGCCAGTGGTCGACCTGGCCGATGTCGCCGCTGATCTGGTACTCGAGCGCGAAAGTCGTCGCGACCGAGGCGCCAGGGGTCGGCGACTGTACCGAGAGAGTGGGAGGAGCGAACACGTCGATCACTACCGTCGCGATGTTCGAAGGCGCACCGTCGTCGTCGGAAACACGGTAGGTGAAGGTGTCCACGGCGGCAACGGACCCGTCATTCGTGTAGTCGATCGAGCCCGAGACGGGGTCGACGGCCACGGCGCCGTGCTGCGGGAACACGACGACTTGGACCGAGGCTGGATCCAAGACTCCATCGACGTCGAGGTCGTTGGCGAGTACTGGCAAGTCGGCGGACAGACCGCGCCCCACCGTGAACTGATCGTCGATCGCGGCCGGCGGCTGGTTACCGGGGGCTGGGCGAAGGTGTACGGACGGGATGACCTCGTCGACCTGGCTCGCACTCGACCACCGCAGCTGCGCCACCGCGCCGCCACCGTTCTCGTAGTACTCGACGACCACATCGCTCCACACGCCCGCGGTGAGAGCCACCGTGCCCGTGTGCTCGGTCGGCGCTTGGTCGATCCAGGCGTCGATCACGAGGCTTCCGTTGATCCAGACTCTCACGCCGTCGTCGCTGACCGAGCGCAGCGTGTAGAGTTCCGAGTGCTGCGGCTCGAGCTGACCACTCCAGCGAACCGAGAACAGATCCGCTGGCAAGCCTGGTCCGGGAGCGCCATTCCCCCAATCGAAGTCCAAGGTGGCGTCCACCCGCGTGAGAGTCGGCGAGCCCAACAGCTGTGCGTTGGCGAAGTAGTCCCCCCGCAGGCCGGACATCGTGGAGATGGTGACGACGGCGACGTTCGAGTCGGCGCCGTCGTCGTCCGCCACGGTATAGGCGAAGCTATCGCTCGTTTCGGGCCCCCCACCGTGGGTGTACACGACGATGCCGGTCTGCAAACTCACATTGAGGCTGCCGTGCGACGGGCCGGCCACGATGGTGAGCGACCCAGGGACGAGCACCCCGTCCTGGTCGGAGTCGTTGGCCAGGACGTTGATGGCGACCACGCCACCCGGTTGGACCGCAGCGCTGTCGCCCAACGCAACCGGGGGATTGTTCGGGCAATCTGGGAACACCAGCACGGTGTCCGAGCCGGTCAGTCCGGCGGGGTCGGTGACGGTGAGTGAGATCTCATAGAAGTAGGTCTGACCATCGCAGCCCACCGGTGTGATCACGGTGGTCGACGTACAGTTTGGATCGAGCGGCTCCGGGTGCGTGTGATCGTTGTGGTGGAGCGTCGTTCGCCAGGCGCATACCAACGAGGCTTCGGCGTGTTCGGCGTCGGACAACGAGGCTTCGAGGTCGTAGACCTGATCGCCGCCGCCGATCGGGTACACGGTGATGCTCGGGTTCGTGATCGTGACCTGGGGCGGCGAGTTGTTCGCGGACACGATCAGCGTCGCCATGGAAGTGGCGCTACCCGCGTCCGTCACCGTCAACGTGACGTCGAACCGAGTCGGAACACCGGCCGGCGCCACGAAGGTGTGACTCGGATTCGCCGCCGTGCTCGAGGCACCATCGCCAAAGTCCCAGTGATAGGTCAACGGCTGACCTTCGGGGTCGGTCGATCCCGAGCCGGTGAATTGCACGGCCAGCGGGGCTGCGCCCCAGGTGACATCGCTCGACGCAAGCGCGAGCGGCGGCTGATTCCCGGACGGTTGGAAACGGAGGCGCCTCACCAGACTTCCGTACTGGATGTAGTAGAGATCCCCACTGAGCGGATCGGCACCCATCGCGACGAAGTCGTTCGCGCCAAAAATGAAGTCCTCCACCGACAGCAGTTGATCGTTCGCGTCGAACTTGAACGCCCGAATCCAGTCGGAGCTGAAGTCGCCGTGGAAGTAGGTGTTTTGCCACGCGGCCGGATAGCTCTGCCCGGTGTACCAAACTCCACCGATGGAGCAGTTCCCGCCGAAGAACGGTCCCGGTACCGGAGACTGCGGGCTCTGCAACTGCACCGTCGCGGCGTTGAATCCGTTGAAGGTCGGAATGCGGGCGGGCCCGGAGCCATGCTGCCAGTCGATCGCCGGGCGCCGATGGAACCAGGTCGTGGCGGTAGTGATCTCCTGCGAGGGATTGCAGGGGTTGCGGATGCTCGCGTTGGGATCGAGGGTCTCCTGAGCGAGCAGATCGCGGAAGCGAAAGTACTCCAGGTTGCACTGCCCCGTACCCGGGACGAACGTCCCGAAGAGCGGGTTCGGCGCGTCCAGGTTCGCGATGTTCAAATTGACGTAACCACTCTGCACCGTATGCCCCTCGTAGAGGGGCCAACCGAAGTTCAGCCCGGGGCCATCGCACACGTGCAGGTCTTCGTAGGAGTTCCAGCCGACATCTCCGATGTAGAGGACGCCGGGATCGCCATCCGTCGGATCGTGGCTTCCCGTCCCCGGACGCAACACGGTGCGACAGGGGTTGCGCAAACCCAGCGCCCACACTCGAGAGCGAGCCGAAGCGGGAGCCATGGGATCGAAGTACGGGTTCGTTGGGACGCCGTTGCCGGTCACGGGATCGAGTCGAACGACCTTGCCGCACAAGCTATCGACGAGTTGGGCCCGGAACGCTCCGATGTCTTCCTTGGGTTGTAGGATTCCTTCGGCGAGAGCCTGCGCAGCATAGCTGCCGCCCACCGAACCGCCGGCGTCCACCGTCTCGTAGCTCGCGGCATCACCGCAGACGGCAAGCAGAGTGCCATCGGTGCCGAACATCAGAGATCCCGTACCATGGGATTGGTGAACGATCGGGAAACCGTTGCTCGCATTCGATCCGACCAGGACGAGACGGCTGTTGGGTTCGACGCTCTGGAAGTTGTTGGCGATGTTCGCAGTGTAGCGGGTGATGCGCCCGATCGAAGGCATGAAGTACTCGTTGGCGGCCGGGTTGTACGACGGAGTCCCGGCATTGAACAAGTGATGGTGGTCCACCACGTAGTACAAGTAGATGTAGCCATTCGCAAGGAAGTTGGGGTGCAGTGCGAACCCGAGGAGGCCGTAGTCACGCCAATCGCCGACCTCGTCGCTGATGTCGATCAAGGGGCTCGGGAGACGAACTCCGTTCTCGACGATCCAGACACGACCGGCCTTCTCGTAGACGTAGAGCCGCCCGTTGGCGTCGAAGGTCAGTCCCGTCGCGCCGACCCAGCCGCTGGCGAC
This sequence comes from Planctomycetota bacterium, assembly GCA_050246115.1. GTDB lineage: Bacteria > Planctomycetota > UBA8108 > UBA1146 > JAJFFE01 > JBFWWP01. The sequence goes on along the minus strand of JBFWWP010000033.1, from coordinate 46,016 downwards.
GTTCTCCGTGAAGAAACCGCTGGGTTGCCCGAACGCGGGCCACTGCAGCCCAGCGACCAATGCCAAAACCAGTCCTGCACGCAACGACATTGTTCCTCCTGGGAGCACTCAGCCCAACGACCGGTTCGGTCGAGTTCGTTCGCGGACGGCTCGGGACCGTCCGACGCCGAATCATATTCACCCCGGCGAGCGAGAGCCAAGAGAATCGGTCCGGCCGGCCCGCCGAGCCACGACACCCTTAGGAGTCGCCCAACCCCGCCGAGGCGAATCAACGCGCGGAGAAGTCGTAGATCGCAATCCGGTCGACGAGGGGCTCGAGGGTTTCGCGAACGGCGCGCACGTGAAGCGGGTGATCGAGATAGGTCGCGAGCGCCGCCTGGCTCTCGAGTTCGATCACGACTCCCACATCGAACGTGTCGTCGGCCATGGGACGACCCGATGGCACGACCTCTCCGGCCCGCACGCCCGTGACCCCGGGAATGGCCGCAAGGGACTTGGAAGCCGCGATGACCCGCTGTCGCGCCTCGAGATTCCCGGGCTCCTTGAGCCACACCATGACGACATGTTCCAAGCCGCCGTGCGGTCCGTTCGCGGCGCAACCCGCGCCCCAGATCGAAACCGACAGCAGGCACGCGAGCGCGAGGCGTCCTCGCGGTCCGGGCCCGAGCGCTGTGACCAATGCCACACCTCCCTTCACTCATGCACTCCACCACTCGATGAGTCGGCGAGGAGCTGACTCCGCGGATCCGACCCGGCTCTTCCGCGCGGGCGTGCACTTCCCCGAGGGCAAGGGTCGCGTCGCGAAGCCGGTCGCCCGCGCGTACGAGCCCGTTAGCATCGCAAACATCCACCGCTTCGGGAATCCCGGTCCGAGACCGCCCTCGACCGAAACTCCCTTCGCGTCTACAACCTGCATCTCGGGTCGTGGGGCCGTTCCCTCACCCGCGGCGGAGCGGCGGGTGGCGCGCCCGCGGCGCTTCACGGACTCTGGCGAACAGGTACACTTCCATGCTTCCCGCGAGCGCTGACGAGCAACACGACCTGCGCGCCATTCTCACCGCGCTCGAGCGCGGCGAGCACAGCGTCGACGAGACACTCGCACGACTCGTCGCCATCGTTCCGCCGACGGTGCGGATCGATCACGATCGCGAACGACGCTGCGGCTTCCCGGAGGTCGTCTTCGGCAGCGGCAAGTCCCCCGAAGACCTCGTCGCCGCCGCACGTGCCGTCATGGATCGTCACCAACGCCTCTTGGTGACCCGGGTTCCCCCGAGCAGCGCCGCCGCGCTGCAGGCCGCGATTCCGCAAGGCGTGCACCACCCGCGAGCCCACTGCTTCACGTGCGCGCCGACCCCGCTTCCGCGAGTCGGGCGTGTGGCCATCCTGTGCGCGGGAACGTCCGACGTCGGTGTCGCCGAGGAAGCACGAATCACCGCCGAGATCACGGGCAGCGCCACGGACCCGCACTACGATGTCGGCGTGGCCGGAGTTCACCGACTGCTGCGCATCGAGTCCGAGTTGCGCGCCGCGCGAGTCCTCGTCGTGGTCGCCGGCATGGAAGGCGCGCTGCCTTCGGTCGTAGCCGGTCTCGTGTCGGTGCCGGTGATCGCCGTACCCACGTCGGTGGGCTACGGTGCAGCCTTTGGCGGATTGGCAGCGCTCCTCGGAATGCTGAACTCCTGTGCCGCTGGGGTGAGCGTCGTGAACATTGACAACGGCTACGGTGCCGGCATGCTGGCATCGCGCATCAATCAAATGCCGCCGCTGCCGAGCACGAGTTCGGGCGCCCCCTAGAGACGACGACCGACTCCGAGTCGGCGGGCTTTCACCCCGCGGACGAGGGTGCGCGCGCGAACGACTCGCAAACGACTTCGGGTGGTTGGCGACGACACGAGTGCTGGAGCGAACGCCGACAAACGCGCTCGCGGGAGAAGCCCATGAGTAATGAGAACCCGCAGCCGACGCACGGCCGCGGAAGCATCGTCCGAGTCGCTCCTCCGCGGGAAGTTCCGGCACTGAGGCCTCGGCCGCGCAATGCGCACAAAGGCACGATGGGGCGACTGCTCGTAATCGGTGGTTCGACTGGGCTGACGGGCGCCGTAGCGCTCGCGTGCGAGGCAGCGCTGCGCAGTGGCGTCGGCCTCGTCACCGCTGCAGTGCCGGCCTCCTTGAACCCGATCCTCGAGGTCAAGCTCACCGAAGCCATGACGCTGCCGGTGGGCGAGTCGTCGGTGCCCGGGGTGTTCGGCGAGGCGGCAGCCGACGAGCTGGAGCCGGCGATCGACCGCGCGGACGCGGTGATCGTCGGACCCGGCCTCGGTCGCGCGGCCCCGGCAGCGCGCTTCTTCGGTTCCCTGCTGCCGCGCCTGACTCGGCCCCACGCGATCGATGCCGACGGACTGTGGCACCTCGCGACCCTGATCCGCGAGGCTGGCTCGCCGCCCGAACTCAGCGCGACCGCCGACGCCGGCCGACTCGCGACCCTGCGCGGCGCGGTGCTGACGCCGCACGCGGGCGAAGCCCGGCTCTTGTTCGCGGCTGCTGGACTCGACCCCGAGCCCGCCGCCACCGCCGCCCGGTCCTTCGTCGCGCGCTTTGGCGGCACTTGGGCGCTGAAGGGCGCGCCAACCCTTGTCTTGGACGCGGCGCGCGAGTACTGCAACGCGTCGGGCAACCCCGGTATGGCGACCGGCGGGACCGGTGACGTGCTCGCCGGAATCATCGGAGCGTTCCTGGCCCGCGGCGACGCGCCATGGGAAGCGACGGTGCGCGCTACCTGGCTGCACGGACGAGCCGGCGATCTGGCGGCAGCCGAGGTCGGTGAGGAGAGCCTGATCGCGTCCGATGTCGTTCGTTTCCTTCCGCACGCATTTCGTGAGTTCGAACAGGCGAGAAGCTGATGCTCTACCCGGTGATCCAGAACGTTGACCTCGGCGAAGGCTGGCGCCACCTCGAGGTCGACGCCCCCGAACTCGCCCCACGCTGCCGCGCCGGACAGTTCGTCCAGGTGCGGGTGGGAGAGGGCGATGACCCCTTGGTGCGACGCCCGTTCAGCGTCTACGACGTCGGCCCGGCTCCCGGCGCCCAGGCTCGACGGCTGTCGGTGCTGTATCAGGTCGTGGGGCCGGGGACCCGCTGGATGGCGCGCCTCAGCCCCGGTGACCCCGTCGACCTGCTGGGTCCGCTCGGGAACCCGTTTCCGCAATTCGACCTCCCCCCAGACGGACGGCTGATCCTGATCGGTGGCGGCATCGGGGTCGCCCCGCTGTTCTTCTACTGCCGGGAGCTCCTGGCGGAGCGCCGGGGCCTCGATGTCCACGTGTTGATCGGTGCGCGGCGTCGGTCGCTGTTGGTCAGCGAGCCGCGCTTTCGCGAGCACGGTTTCCCGCTGGCGGTCGCGACCAACGACGGTAGCTCGGGCCACCACGGGACCGTGATCGAACTTCTGGAGGCCGTGACCCGAGGGCTCGAGCCTCGGCAGGTCGCCGGGGTGGGCTGCGGTCCACACGCAATGAACATGGCGCTCCGGGAGTTTGCCGTGCGCCGGGATTTCGATCTGTGGATCGCGCTCGACAACTACATGCCGTGCGGGTTTGGCGCGTGCTTCGGGTGCGTGATCCCGAGTCCCGGCGGCGGCTATCGGCGAGTGTGCGTCGACGGGCCGGCGTTCCCGGCGCGCGAGATCCCGACCGCGGGGTGACCCCGTCCGTCGGGCGCGCCCCGCCTCGTAGACCTGGGTCCGCGGACGGGAGCGGTTCCGAGCGGAGGACCGCGGCCCATCGTAGCGCCGGCCGTTCTTGCCTAACCCCGTAAGCACCTGCAACCTAGGGGAAACTCTGCGGCGGACGACGCTCCCCCACGATGGCCAGAAGTCAAAACATAGGAACAACTTACAGACTCGAGAATCGTCGTCGAGGCGCGAATTCGCGACTTGGAATGGCTAGAGAATTGCCCCATTTGACAACGACTCGGCAAGACGGTTAGCCTCCGGGTTGAGTGAGTGCCGGTCGCGACTCGGCTTGTGCGAAATGCAGGAGTCCGAGTCCCGAAGACGCCGAAGAAGTCTCGTCGCCGCCTCGGTGCACGCAACCGACGCGCGGCCGAATCGGAACGGCGAGAAGTTCGGAGCGCCGCACGACGTGTGAAACGCAAAACCTGAAATCGAGGGGTGGGCAAGCCTGGCTCGCCCGTTCCCCTCGGTCCTGATGCAGCCGGAAGGGCACCCCCCGCCCTTCCGGTTTTTTTGATGCCTCCTGCCTGAACGGAGGTTCGGCGATCGCGACTCGCGCGAGCGTTGATCCACCGTCAACGCAATCGTTATCCACACGATGTCCACGCCACTCGACACCGGTCGTCCGAGGTCATTGCGTTGCGGCTAGCCGCAGCCACATGGGGCTTTGCGAGAGTCCTCTCCGAAGTGTCAGCGTCGCTCGACCCAGAACCGCTGATGACCGGCAACCTCTGCGGGCTCTTCATCAACCGCATCGACGCGCGCGAGAGCCGGCCCGCGGCGACACCAAGCAACGAGAGCCTCCACGGCCGCGACGTCACCCTCCACATGCGCGAACACGCTGCCGTCGACTTCGTTGCGCACGAACCCGAACACCCCGAGTCGCTCTGCTTCCCGGCGGGTACTCTCGCGGAAGGCGACGCCCTGCACGCGACCTCGAATCCTCAACGCCACCGCGTTTCGGTCCACCACGGTCTCACCTTCGTTGGTTTCGACGTCTCCACCGTCACGACCTACGACAACTTCAGCCCGACGCATGTCCCTACCTTGCGCGCCTGGGGTTGACCTCGCCGACCTCCCGGACATACCCTTCGAGGTCGACGAGACTGCGTTACGCCTCGACACCCTTCATGAACGGTGCGCCCGCGCAGTCCACGTCACCCCGGACCGTCGTGCAAGAGCCGACAGGTCTCCCCAAGGTCTTGGTAACTGAAGATCGGATCCAAGCGCCATGTGCAACACCAAGCTCGCATCCTACCGGCCCGACGAAGTTCAGCACAGACGGACCGACGCGCCGTCGATCGGGCGCGGAGGCCGACGCGTGCTCACCGGTCGACACGGGCACCGACGCGGAATCCTGAGCCTGCTACTCCTCTTTCTCGCGTCGAGCATCCCGGGTTGTTGTACCGACTTGGTGAACGGCGAGCGCTACTTCTGCTTGGGGCAACCCAGTGATGCCGACGAAGCGCGCATCGGACTCGAGTACGCACCCAACTTCATCGCGCAGAGCGGCGGCGTGTACCCCGACCCGGAGCTGACCCAGTATCTCGAAGGAATCGTCATCGACAAGATGGCGCGACGCAGCCAGCGCCCCAATCTGCCGTGGAAGTTCACGATCCTCAACACGTCGCAGATCAACGCCTTCGCCCTACCCGGCGGTCAAGTGTTCGTGACGCGCGGCTTGCTCGCTCGAGTCGAGTCGGAGGCGCAGTTCGCGCATCTCATGGGCCATGAAATCGGACACGTCACCCACAAGCACTCGCTGCGGGGTCAAACCCGCCAACAGCTGCTCGGTTTGGTGATCGGCGTCACGGCCGCCGCCGAGCAGGCGGTCACCGAGTCGGAGACGCCGCTCATCGCGAGTACGCTCGGAACCCTGGGCCAACTCGCGCTACTCAAGTTTTCGCGCGAGCAGGAGCTGCAGTCCGACCAACGAGGGGTCGACTACGCACTGGCCGCCGGTTACGACCCTCGCGAGTCGACCAAGACGTTCGAGATGTTCTTGGCTCTCAAACGAAACGCCGGCCAGACGCCCGGATTGGTCGACGCGCTCCTCGCGACCCACCCGCCCGACGAGCAACGGGTGAGTGAGATCGGCTCGTACCTCGATCAGCACTACCCGAACCTGCCGCCCACGGGCGAGCTGGCGATCTCCGGACCGAATTGGGCCAACCTCGAAGCCCGGGTGCGGCGCGCGCAGGCGACGTACGAGCACTACGACCAAGCCATGGCGCTGCTGCAGCAAGCGCGTACGGAGCAGAAGGCAGCACTGCTCGACCAAGCCGAGACTCTTCTTCGTCGCTGCGCGCAGGAACTCCCGAGTCATGCGACCATCGCCGCAGGACAAGGTGTTCTGGCCCTCGAGCGCGACAACGTCGCGGCCGCGCTGACCGTTTTGAATCGCGCGGTGGATCTGGACCCGCAGCACTTCGAGGCCCGGTTCTACCGCGGAATCGCGTACCGAGCGAAGGGACAGCTCGACGCGGCATTCGGCGATCTCGAAGCCGCACAACGACTGTTCCCGGCCAGTCCGATCCCGTGCTTCCTGCTGGCCGAAGTTCAGAGCGAGCGACACCGCAACGAGGAAGCCCTCACCTGGTACCGCGCCACGCAAGAACGGGTGGAACAGGAGAGCGATCTGTGGAAGCGGGCGCAGGAGCGCATCGACGCGCTGAGCGGCAGCGCGGTGAACGCGACCTAGCCCGCATCATTCATGAAGCTCGATGCGAGGAGGCCTAAGGAGTCGCCCAAGAATGACTTCGACATCTTGCCGTCGATTTGGGTCAGATTCGGCCGATCCGGAAAGCTCGGAGCCGGAGGCGTAGCCTAGTTCCGGTGAGATTTTTCGCTGCAATGACGAAGCCAGAGCGAGACTTCGGTCCTCCGCAGCCGAGCGCTCACGAATGATGCGGGCTAGTGCCGTTTCCGGTGACTTTGACCACGTTGGCCGGGCAGCCGCGGCCGGCGCTTCGGCGCCCAATCCCCGCCACCGGATCCCGGTCGGCAGGCCACCGGGCCAGGGCTCATCGGCGGACGCGCCACCCTCCCCGAGTCGGTGGCGCCCGAGCCCAAGAGTGCTATGATGGCGGGCTTCCGAACTGGACGTTGCCAACACGACGACGCGAAGTCGACGATGCCAGCGGCGACCCATTTCGTCGCCACCATGAAAGGGCACCCTCTTGCGCTTCAAGCACCTCTCGCCACCTACCCGGGGAACGCCGATCGACGTTGCCGCTGACGGAAGCCTTCGCGTCCCCAACGACCCGATCATTCCCTACATCGAAGGCGATGGCATCGGTCCAGACATTTGGGCCGCCAGCCAACGCGTACTCGACGCAGCCGTCGCGCGCGCCTACGACGGACAGCGCCGCATCGAGTGGTTCGAGACCCTCGCGGGCGAGAAGGCTTTTGCGAGGACCAAGGAGTGGCTGCCGGAGGACACGCTCGAGGCGATCCGCATGTACCGCGTCGCGCTCAAGGGGCCGTTGACGACGCCGGTTGGTGGCGGCTTCCGCAGCCTCAACGTGAGCATCCGCCAGATCCTCGAGCTCTACGCATGCGTGCGTCCGGTGCGTTACTTCGACGGCGTTCCCAGCCCCATGAAGCACCCCGAGCGCCTCGACGTGGTGGTGTTTCGGGAGAACACCGAAGACGTCTATTCGGGCATCGAGTGGGAAGCGGGCAGTGCCGACGCGAATCAGGTGATCGACTTCCTGAACCAGAAGATGGGAAAGCGCATCGCCGCGAACTCGGGCATCGGCGTCAAACCGATGAGCAAGGAGGCCAGCCAGAACTTGGTCCGTCGGGCCATCCGCTACGCGATCGACAAGAAGCGCGAGTCGGTCACGCTGGTGCACAAGGGCAACATCATGAAGTACACCGAGGGTGCCTTCATGCGCTGGGGCTATGAACTCGCGGCCCATGAGTTCGCGAACCGCACGATCACCGAACAAGAGCTATTCGAGAAGCACGAGGGCCGCGTTCCGCCGGGGCGCGTCGTGATCAAGGATCGCATTGCCGACGCCATGTTCCAACAGTTGTTGCTCCGGCCCGAGGAGTACGACGTACTCGCGACGCCGAATCTCAACGGGGATTACATCTCCGACGCCGCGGTCGCCCAGGTAGGCGGGCTCGGCTTGGCGCCGGGAGCCAACATGAACGACGAACTCGCGTGCTTCGAAGCCACGCACGGTACTGCGCCCAAGTACGCGGGTCAGGACAAAGTGAACCCTGGCTCGTTGATCTTGTCGGGCGTGCTGATGCTCGAACACCTCGGCTGGGACGAAGCAGCGCGCTCGGTGGTCCAAGGGCTCGAGCGCACGATCGCCCAGAAGCGGGTGACCTACGACCTGCACCGGCTGATCGACGGCGCGACGCTGCTCAAGTGCTCCGAGTTCGGCGACGCGATCGTCGACAACTTGACCAAGGTCGCGGTCTGACTGGCGGCGAGCGAAGACGGGTCGAGTCGCCGAAGCCGGCGTGCGAACGGGGCCGGCCGCGCACGCGCGGGTCACGCCACGCGCGGTCGAATCGCGAGGGCGCGGGCGTAGGCGACGCGGCGTTCCGAGGGGGCGACCCGCCGACCGCCGTGCGGCCGCGAAGGCGGCTCGGGTGTCGCCTCGGCGCGCTCGCCCTGGTCCTGGCGATCGCCATCCTCGGGGGCGGGAGCGGCTGTTCTACGGTGACGCCCGCGCCGCCCAACCGCACCCGCGACGGCGAGGTCGTGCTGTTGCTGCATGGGTTGTTGCGCGGCCCTGGATCGATGGGCCGCCTCCATCGACATCTCGCGGCGGCGGGGTACCAAGTCCGCGACTGGACGTACCCAAGCAGCAAGTACCCGCTCGCGGTGCATGCCGACGCCCTCCGCACGACTCTCGACCAGTTGGAGCGTGATCCGTCGGTCGAGCGGATCCACCTCGTCGGGCACAGTCTGGGTGGGCTGGTCGCGCGACTCGCGCTGGCGCCGAGTTCTGAAGACGCCCACGCCGCGGGGATCGGGGATGCCGCCCCACCCACCGTCGAGCGGCGAAAGGTCGGACGGCTCGTGACGCTGGCTACCCCCCACCAAGGCTCACCCAAGGCCTCGCGGCTGATGCCGTGGTTCGGGCCGCACGTACCGATCCTGGGCGACCTCGTCGATACCGAAGGCGCCCCGATCCACACCCTCGGATACCCGGTCGGCGTCGAGGTCGGGACGATCTCCGGGTCGCGGGACCGTACCGTCCCGCTCGCGAGTAGCCGCATGCCGGGCGAGCACGGCCACTACCTCGTCGACAGTGGCCATAGTTTCATCATGAATCACCCCGACACCTTGAACGGGGTGCTCCGGTTCCTCACCACGGGTTCCTTCGCCGATCCCGCGCCGCTCGCGGAGAAACCGCTTTTGCCAGGTCTCGTCGCTCAGTAGAGTGCCCGCGCGCAGTTCTGTTCCCACTCGGGGCGGTGTTCCGCGAGTTGCCCCCCGGATCGGGCACCCGACCCTTGCAACCGCTCGGGGAGCGACGGGATCGGGCGTACCCCTTGGACGATAGCCGGTGACAGGAGATCTCATGGCACTCACCCCCATGCGCGTCCTACTCGACCATGCAGCCGAGCACGACTACGGTGTCGCCGCCTTCAACGTGAACAACATGGAGCAGATCCAAGCGATCATGGCGGCAGCCGAGGAGACCGCCTCGCCCGTGATCGTTCAGGCATCACGCGGGGCGCGCTCGTACTCGCAAGACGCCTACCTGCGACATCTCATGTTGGCCGCGGTGGAGCTGCACCCAAACATCCCCATCGCCATGCACCAAGACCACGGCAACAGCCCCGAGACCTGTCGCTCGGCGATCGCTCAAGGGTTCACGAGCGTCATGATGGACGGCTCCCTCACCGAAGATGGGAAGTCGCCCGCGTCGTATGAGTACAACGTACGCGTGACCCGCGAAGTCGTGCAGATGGCTCACGCCGCGGGGGTCACCGTCGAGGGCGAGCTCGGCTGTTTGGGCGGCATCGAAGATGGTCACGGCGCCGGCTTGAGCGACGCCGAAGTCAAGTCTCACCTCACCGATCCCGAGCAGGCCCAACAGTTCGTGGCCGAGACCGGCGTCGACGCGTTGGCGGTGGCCATCGGCACCAGCCACGGTGCCTACAAGTTCAAGCGTCGACCCGACGGCGAGATCTTGGCGATGGCCATCATTGAGCAGATCCACCGCCGCTTGCCGAATTGTCACATGGTGATGCACGGCAGTTCGTCGGTACCTCAGGACTTGCTCGACATCATCAATCGCTACGGTGGCGTCATCCCCGAGACCTACGGCGTTCCCGTCGAGGAGATCCAGCGCGGCATCCGCAACGGCGTCCGCAAGATCAACGTGGACACCGACAACCGCCTCGCGCTCACCGGCGCCATCCGGAAAGTGCTGTGGGAGCACAAGGACGAGTTCGACCCACGGGCCTACATGAAGCCGGCTCGGGACGCCATGAAGAAGGTGTGCGTCGACCGCATGGTGGCATTCGGGCAAGCGGGCAACGCGGGCAAGGTCCAAGTGAAGTCGCTCGCCGACATGAAGCGCTACTACGCCAGCGCATAGGCTCTCGGCCGCTTCTTGCCACGACGACGCGGCCGACGAGAGATCGAAACTCGCCGTCGCTCGGAGCGGCTGAAGGTGCAGCGGTGAGCCAAGATCGCTCTCGATCGCCCCTGCTGACTCGGGAACTCGGTGTGTTCGGCGCCACCCTCACGGGTTTGGGGTCGACCGTCGGAACCGGCGTCTTCGTCAGCATCGGCATCGCGGCCGGGATGACCGGCCCCTCCGTGGTGCTGGCCATCGGGCTTGCCGCCTTCGTCGCCACCTGCAATGCACTGAGTAGCGCCCAACTCGCTGCCCGCCACCCGGTGAGCGGCGGAACCTACGAGTACGGCTACCGGTACCTCCACCCCTCCCTCGGGTTCACCGCCGGCTGGATGTTCCTGTGCGCCAAGTCCGCCTCGGCGGCCACCGCCGCCCTGGGCTTCTCCGGCTACCTGTTGCACTCCTTCGGCGGCAGCGCCGATGGGCTGGTGCCGGTCGCGGCGATCACGGTCATGGTCTTGACCGGCACCGTCATCACCGGGGTCAGGCGATCCAACGTCGTCAATGTCGTGATCGTCTCGACGACGCTCGTGGCGCTCGCGACCTTCGTGTTCGCTGGATTCCCGACCGTGCTGCAAAACGGATCCTCCCCGTTCTCGCCGTTCTGGGGCACTGGAGAGTACTCCCCTTTGCAGGGATTCCTTTGCGCCACCGCGCTGATGTTCGTCGCGTTCACCGGCTACGGCCGGATCGCAACCCTGGGCGAAGAGGTTCGCGAACCGAGGCGCACCATTCCGCGCGCCATCCTGGCGAGCCTGGCCGTGTCGGCTGGGCTCTACATGGCCGTTGGCGTCGTGTCGATCGGCGTTCTGGGCTCCGAGGCACTCGGGGAAGCCGCGCTCGGAAAGGCAGCGCCGCTGGAGGTGGCCGCCCGACGCTTCGGCCATCCGCAAGTGCACTGGGTCGTCGCCGTGGGCGCGATGACAGCGATGCTGGGTGTTCTTCTCAACTTGATCCTAGGTCTTTCGCGCGTGCTCTTGGCTATGGGAAGGCGCGGTGACATGCCGCGCGCCACCGCACGCCTCAACGAGTCGCAGACCACACCCACCGTCGCGGTCATCGTCGTTGGTGTCTTCATCACGGGATTGACCGCGATCGGCAGTGTCAAAACCACTTGGTCGTTCAGTGCCTTCACGGTGCTCGTCTACTACGCCATCACGAACTTGGCCGCGCTGCGGCTGGCCCGCGCAGACCGTCTCTTCCACGTCACCTTCGCGTGGTGTGGTCTGGCAGCCTGCGTCTTTCTCGCCTTCTGGATCGACTGGCCGATCTGGGCGTCAGGTCTCGGGTTGTTGGGACTTGGGTTGCTCTGGCATGGCGTTGCGCGCAGGCTCGGGGGACCAGACGGCGGACGGATCCACTCCGCCTGAGTGCCGGAGCCTAGCGCGGGGCTCGTAGAATTCATGGCTCTGTCATGCGCTTTAGGACGGAGCGAACTGCGGTTGCCACTGCGCCCATTCAGCAACGCGACGCATCCTCGGAGTGCACCGCCCCTCACACCGCCTGGCACGCCCTGGGAGCGCGGGCAGCCTGTCCGCATCGCCTCGCGCCACGGCGCCACGCCTCCCAGCCACCGACCCTCACGCCTCCCATCTACCGAGCGCCACGACGATTCCCTTCCTCCGCCATTGCGCCCATTCAGCAACGCGACGCATCCTCGGAGTCCACCGACCCTCATACCGCCTGGCACGCCCTGGGAGCGCGGACAGCCTGTCCGCATCGCCTCGCGCCACGGCGCCTCAGCACATCACCCCGGCCCCACGCCTCCCAGCCCCCGAGCCTCGCGTGCTGGGTCGCAAGACTCGCAGGCAACCGTGGCATGCGAGCCGGTCGCAACGTGACACACGCGTTGCGCATCATCGGCAACGAGCCGAGCTTCAAGTCCGTGAACGTCGACGAGCAGAGACGTGCGTTCGTCGTCTTGGCGGTGAGCAAGCGTCAGCACTGAACTACGGCGTACGCCGTCGGTGGATCGCGCATGGCGGAGGAAGGGAATCGTCGTGACGCTCGGTGGATGGGAGGCGTGGGGCTCGGGGGCTGGGAGGCGTGGGGCCGGGGTGATGTGTGAGGGGCCGTGGCGCGAGGCGATGCGGACAGGCTGTCCGCGCTCCCAGGGCGTGCCAGGCGGTATGAGGGGCGGTGGACTCCGAGGATGCGTCGCGTTGCTGAATGGGCGCAGTGGCGGAGGAAGGGAATCGTCGTGCGCTCGGTGGATGGGAGGCGCGAGGGTCGGTGGATGGGATGCGTGGGGCCGGGGTGATGTGTGAGGGGCCGTGGCGCGAGGCGATGCGGACAGGCTGTCCGCGCTCCCAGGGCGTGCCTGGCGGTGTGAGGGGCGGTGCACTCGGAGGATGCGTCGCGTTGCTGAATGGGCGCAGTGGCGGAGGAAGGGAATCGTCGTGCGCTCGGAGCGCGATGGGGGGAGAAGAAGGCGATGGGGACGAGCCGGGCGGGGCGGGGCGGGGAACGGATGCGGTGTCCGACTGAATCCAGGGGGCGCGAAACCCGAAGTGAACTGCGGAGGCTCGATGGGTGGTTTCGGACCGGAGCGACAGTCGAGCCGGCGAGCCGGAGAATTCGATTCTGCACGTTGCCCGTGGCGTTCGGGTCTCTATGATCGGTAACGAAGGGACCCGCCCTGCCCCGAGCCGCCGAGGAGTGCCCATGCTTGGTTGTCGGAACTTGCCCCGGCTGACCCCGTTGCTCGTCCTTGCCATCGGTCTAGCGGGGTGGACCCAGCTGCGGGAATGCCGGGCCGAGCCCGACTCGGTGCGAACCGGGCTCCCCGGAGAGGCTTCCCAGGCGGCACCAGCGCCAGCGCTCCCCCCTGCGCTCGAAAAGACCGCGCCGGAGACCCTCGATGATCTCCGAGCGATCGAGCGGGCGCTCGGGCAAGTGGCCACGCGCGCGCTCGACTGCACCGTGGGAATCGCCGGGCCCGGAACCCGCGGGAGCGGCGTGATCGTCTCGGCGGACGGGCTCGTCGTCACGGCGGCCCATGTCTCCGGTGGCACCCCCGGACAACGGCTCCGGGTCGTTCTGGCAGACGGGAGGTCCGTCTCTGCGGTGACCTTGGGGGCCGGGCTCGACGCCGACCTAGGGCTGGTCCGCATCACCGAGAGCGGTAACTGGCCGCACGCAGAACTCGGCAACTCCGCGCCCCTCGAGCGCGGCGCCTGGTGCGTCGCCACGGGGCACCCTGGAGGGTTCGAGCGGGATCGGCCGCCGGTCGTTCGCACGGGCCGGGTGCTCTCGAACCAACGTCGCACGATCCGTTCCGACTGCTCGATCGCCAGCGGTGACTCCGGCGGGCCGCTCTTCGACGCGACCGGTCGAGTCGTGGGGATCCACAGCCGCATCGGCCTCAACTTGGACGGCAACTACCACATCCCGATCGACCTCTTCCGCGAGAACTGGGAGCGCCTCGAGAACTCCGAACTCTGGGGCGGCGAGCGGGTCGTGATCGGTGTTCGCGGCGAGACTACGTCCGCCGGTTGCGTAGTGACCGAGGTGCTCGAAGGGCTGCCCGCTGCCCGAGCAGGGCTCTTGCCGGGCGATCGGCTGCTGCGCGTGAATGGTGCGCAGCTCACGAACTGGGACGGCTTGACCCGTGCGCTCTCCCGGCACCGGGCAGGAGAACGCGTGATCATCGAGTTCGAGCGCGGGCTCGAACGCCTCAGTGTGCAGGTCGCTTTGTCCACGATGCCCTGAGACCCACGCCAACCCGATGCGTGCCGTGCCCAGAGATCGAACGAAAGGAACTCGCTTGTCGCGCTCGACTTCTCGCTGGCTCGCGGCTTGTTTCGCGCTTTCGAGCCACTTGCTCCTGACGGACCCGTGCATGGCTCAGCGCGTGCGGCTCCCGGCCTCTTTGGGACGAAACGGCACCCGCATCGCCGAAACCTGCGCTCCCGTCGCTGCGCGCGCGCTGCCGGTTACCGTCCGAGTGCTCGACGGCCGGGACCTGGCGTCGCTTGGGTCGATGGTCACGACCGATGGATGGATCCTGACGATCGCCAGCACGCTGCCGGCGAACGGGATCTGCGAACTCGCGGACGGTCGGCGCCTGCCCATCACCGAACGCCGGATCGTCGAGGAGCACGACCTGGCCCTCGTCAAGGTGGACGGCCAGGGGCTACCGGTCCTGGACTGGACGGGCTCGTCCGAACTACCGCTCGAAGTCGGCCGGTGGGCGATCTCCGCGCAGCCGGGGCGACTGCCGGTGATCGGCGTGATCGGCGTGGGTCCGCGACGAGTCCGACCGCAGCCGGCGTTTCTGGGAGTCGTTCTCGAAGACACTGACTCCGGCCCGGTAATCGCGCGCGTCGTTCCGGACACGGCTGCGGCGCGCGCCGGACTCATGGCGCAGGATCGCGTGAACACCGCGGCCGGCGAGACGGTTCGCAACAAGAGCGAGCTGATGCGCACGATTCGCCGACAACGCCCGGGCAGCCTGGTAGAGTTTGGCATTGCGCGCGGAGAGCAAGAGATCGCCGTCAACGTGGTCCTCGGACAGCCCTCGGGCGAGGACGAAGAGTTCGAGAACGCCGGCCCGGTCAGTATCCGCCGTTCCGGCTTCCCAGCCGTGTTCCAGCACGACGGTCCCCTGGCACCCGAACAGTGCGGCGGACCGGTGCTCTCGGTCGACGGCGAGTGGCTCGGGATCAACATCGCGCGGGTCAATCGCACGGCCAGCTTTGCGATCCCGGCGAGTGTCGTACGCGAGGTTCTCCGGGAGCATCTCGTCAGCCCCACGCAGAATCCGTGACCTGACGAGGGCCAAATCAAGCGCACCGCGCTTGCCTTGGGCCTCGTGCCGTGTCAGGCAAC
>JBFWWP010000033.1:0-30739 GCA_050246115.1 Planctomycetota bacterium | reverse complement strand
TCCCGGCGAGTGTCGTACGCGAGGTTCTCCGGGAGCATCTCGTCAGCCCCACGCAGAATCCGTGACCTGACGAGGGCCAAATCAAGCGCACCGCGCTTGCCTTGGGCCTCGTGCCGTGTCAGGCAACATCGACCTCGTTGGCCGGGCAGCCTCGACTCATCTCCGTTCGCGGATGAGGCTCCAGCTTCTTCGACGGATCCACCAATACGCCTCCGGATCCGAGTCCTCCCCATCGAACGGGCCTGAATCGCGGCCAACGCTACCTGGCAAATGCACTCGATTCTCTCCAAGGGGCTTTCGCGAGCCGCCTCGCGACCGCGGCGAAGCCGCGATGGCTCCACCCCCGTTGACTCGCAGCCGGGATCTCCCTACCCTCCGCCGCATCCCGTAAGCCAACCGCTCCCGAAGCGTGAGGACTAAAACCCTTGGACTGGATCGCCACACCCGAAGGCTGGATCGCTCTCGGAACGCTCACGGCACTCGAGATCGTGCTCGGCATCGACAACATCGTCTTCATCTCGATCCTTGCCGGGAAACTCCCGAGTGCTCAGCGCAAACAAGCGCGACAACTTGGACTCACCCTTGCGCTCGTCACCCGCGTCGCACTCCTTTTCTCGCTCACGTGGATCATCCGGCTCACCGCGCCGCTGTTCACGGTGATCGGCGAAGCGATCTCGGGCCGAGATTTGATTTTGATCGTCGGCGGGCTCTTCCTCATCGCGAAGAGTACCCACGAGATCCACTCGAAGCTCGAAGGCGAAGAAGGGGCCGCCGCCGCGAAGGTGGGCGCAAACTACTGGAACGTGATCGTGCAGATCCTCCTCCTCGACGTTGTGTTCTCACTCGACTCCGTGATCACGGCCGTCGGCATGGTCGATGAGCTCTCGATCATGATCACAGCAGTCGTGATTGCGATCGGCTTCATGCTCGTCTTCGCGGGGGCGATCAGCGGGTTCGTCGATCGCCACCCGACAGTGAAGATGCTCGCGCTCTCGTTTCTCATCCTCATCGGCGTCAGCCTGATCGCCGAGGGTCTCGACCACCACATCCCGAAGGGCTACATCTACTTCGCCATGGCGTTCTCGGTCTTCGTCGAGACGCTCAATCTACGCCTACGCCGGTCCAAGAACGCGCCGGTGAAGCTCCACGACGCGTACACCGCACCAAGCGACGTCGACCCGCGCCACGATGGCTGACGGTGGGCCCCAAGGGGCCGTCGCGAATCGGCGTGCCGTTGCGGCTGGCGTGCTACTTCGTCGACGAACTGTCGGCAGCTAAGTCAGCGCGCAACCGCCCGAGGATGGCGGTCGACGAGAGATTCGGGGTGAGTGGAATCAGCTCGACCCGGCCACCCGCGGCCTCGACGATCTCCCGTCCCACTACGGTGCCGCCGGCGTAATCGGCTCCCTTGACGAGAACCTGCGGTCGAATCCGTTCGATGAGCTCGAGCGGAGTGTCGGCGTCGAAGAACACGACGTGGTCGACCGAAGCCAAACCGCTGAGCACGCTGCCGCGATCGCTGGCGCACATTACAGGACGATTGGGTCCTTTGAGCCGACGCACCGAGTCGTCGCTGTTGAGTCCAACGATGAGCAAGTCACCGAACTCACGCGCCTGCTGCAGCAACTTCACGTGGCCCGCGTGCAGGAAATCGAAGCACCCGTTGGTGAAGACGATGCGAGTGCCCGCCGCGTGAGCGCGCGCGACGATGGTGAGCAGATCTTCGTAGCGCCGCACCTTGGATACGCTCGTCTCCTCGGCGCAAGCCTGGTAGAGCTCCCACCGCTCGATCGGGGTCACCCCGACCTTCGACACCTCGACCCCCGCGCCGACATTGGCCAGCAGCAGTGCGTCGTCGATCCCCCACCCCGAGGCGATCGCCAGCCCGACGATGGAGTGCACCATGTCGCCCGCCCCAGCCACGTCGGTCACGGTGCGTACGCGGGTCGGGAACAAACGACTGGACCCGTCCGCGGACACTCGCATGATGCCTTCGCGATCCAAGGTCAGCGCAGCATGTTCGAGGCCCAAACGCTCGACCAAGAGCCGGCCGGCGCGCCCGTAGTCGTCGACCTCGCGCATGGGAACGCCGCTCGCCTGTTGCGCCTCGAAGCGGTTGGGGCAGATCAACCACGCGCCGCGGTAGCGATCGTAGTCCACGGTACGCCCGGGGTCGATCAGCACCCGGATCCCGGCCAAGCGACCGCGTTGGATCACATCCTGGAGCAACGCATCGGTGAGCAAGCCCTTCTCATAGTCCGAGACCAGCACCAGTTGCGGCTTGCGGGCGAAAGCCCACTCGAGGGCCTCTCGGAGTTGCGCCGCCTCCGGCGCGCTCGGCGTCCGCACCTCCTCCCAGTCGAGGCGGAGGATCTGCTGTTGAGCGCGGTTGGCATGCTGGACGTAGGCCATCACCCGCGTCTTGCAAGTCGTGCGGCGGGTCGCAGAGACCACCAAGCCGCGATCCTCGATGCCGCGCTTCGCGAACAAGCTACGAAGCTGACGGCCCGCCTCGTCTTCCCCCACGAGACCGACCGCATCGACCGAGGCCCCGAGGACCGCGAGGTTCTCGACCACGGAACCAGCGCCGCCGACTTTGAACTCACGGTGGGTGCCACGCACGACCGGCACGGGCGCTTCCGGCGAGATCCGCGACACTTCACCCCACACGTACTCATCGAGCATTACGTCGCCGACGACCAGGATGTGCGGACGGCCGAGAGTCTCCAGCGCAGGCAGTTGCATCACGTCGCGGGCTCCTCGTCACGGGCAAGTTCGGCGAGTAGGGCCAAACGAAACAGCGGAATGTTGATCTCGTGGTGACCGGTGATGGAAATCCCCCGGTCGACCGGACGCTTGAGTACGTTCTGTTGGGTGCGATAGTGCTGCAGCATGTCGAAGTTGATGGCGGTGACCCCCTTGACCGCCCGACCGAGGTTGCGCGCCAGACTCACGATCTTCAAGAACACCTCGGGCAGGACCACAGCCGATCCCATGTTGATCCAAGTACCGTCGTCGAGATCGAGGCCGATCCGCGCCAGCAGGCGGAAGTCGAGATGACTGGCGAGCCCGAGTTCGGCGCCGTCGATCTCGGGATGCATGTGGATCGTGTCGGTGCCCACTCCGACGTGGACGGTGAGGGGCACGCGACGACGAGCCGCCTGGGCGAGCAGCGAAACGTCCGCGTGAGGGAGCCCATCGGCCAGGATCTGCTCGCCGATCGCACGCCCGAGCCCGATGCCATCACGCGCACGGCCGAGGGCGCGCCCGAACGCGATCGGAGTCTCGCGCGCCATACCGAAGCGACCGTGTTGGAGGTTCTCGTGCACGTCCTCGGAGGTCGCGCCGACCATGGCGATCTCGAAGTCGTGGATCGCGGTCGCGCCGTTCATGACGAGCGCCGAGATGACCTTACGATCCAGCAAGTCGATGAGAACCGGTCCGAGACCGACCTTGACCACGTGCCCGCCAAGCGCCACCACGACCGGTCGCCCCCGCCGCACCGAGCGCGCCGTACACTCGGCAGCGCCCAACAGTTCGCGCGCGGCCAGGAAACGGGGCAGGGAGTCGAGGAACTCGACGACGCTCGCCGTCGGTTCGACGAGGCGAGCGAACTCGGTGTGTCGGACCAGATTCTTCCGGTCGCGAATGGAGTACGTCGTCAGGCCGCTCAGATCGAGCGGTTGGAGATAGCCGTCAGCATCCGTCAACGCAGCTTCCTTCGCATGGCGTCCGCGAGCAGCACGTTGCGGTCGCGGGCGGTCGAGACCGCCGGGTCATCTCACCGCGGTCTCAGCGAAGGTCAAGGGGATGAGGTTGCCCGAGGTCGAATCCGATCTGCACTTGATAGCAGGGAAGAGCCAGCTCAGCGAAGCCAGGCAGGGCCTCGAGCTTCACTCCATCTTTCTCGGTGCAAACGAGTGCGTCGGCCCGCTGCGAACGGGCCCAGGTGACCAAATGCTCGAGGTCGGCCGCGGTGAAACCGTGGTGATCCGGGTAGCTCCGCGCGGCGACCGGTTGAATGCCCCACAGCGGCAGGCTGCGGAAGAACGCGTCTGGGTTCCCGATGCCGGCAAACGCGGCCCAGCGGCGGCTCGGGGCCATGTCGCCCGAGGCCCCGCTCGGGCCGCGCAAGCCCTCGAACCGCAAGCGCGCCGCGATCCGTGGGGTGCGCGGAAACCGCTCGCGCAGGAACGTCTCGACGATCGCGCGCTTGATCGGGGAGCAGTCCTCACCGCGCGTGAGAATGAAAGCGTCCGCCCTCCCGAGGGCCTGCCAGGGTTCGCGCAGCAGGCCGCGCGGAAGACAGTGGCCGTAGCCGAAAGGACGGGTCAGGTCGAGGGCGACGAGGTCGAGGTCGCGGTGCAGGCGGCGATGCTGAAACCCATCGTCGAGCAGGATCAGATCGATGTCCGGGCGCTCCCGCAGAAGTTCGAGGCCCGCGCGATAGCGATCCGGGTGCTGCCGGTGGGGTACCTCAGCGAGACGGCGGACGAGCAGGCGGTACTCATCGTTGCCACCGGCACCCCCACGGTATCCCCGGCTGAGGATCGCCGGGCGCCCCCCCCGCCGGAGCCACTCCCGAGCGATGGCCTCCACCAGGGGTGTCTTGCCAACACCCCCGACGACCAGGTTCCCGATCGAGATCACCCGGCACGGGAGCCGCTGTGGCCAGACGCCGGCAGCAACGTGGCGTCGCCGGCGGCAATCGTCGAGCCGCAGCCCGAGTCGATAGCCAGCCTCCAGAGGCGCCAACGCGCGCACCACCCAAGGGCAACTGAGGAGACGGGGAAACTCCATGGGCCGAGCTCAGCTCAGCCCGTCGAAGTAGACCGGCGATGCGCACTCGGGCGACTCGATTCGGAACCGTGCAGGCGCGTCAACACCTCGAGCACCTGCTTCTCGGTCAAGTAGCCGAGCTCGACCAAGATCTCGCCCAGAATGAGGTGGGATTGTCCTTGTGCTTCGCGGCGAGCTTGAATGGTGAGCGCCTCGTAGAGTTGCGCAGTCGTCGCGAAGCCCAATTCGAACGCGGTCTCTCCGAACAGCCGGATGTCCTCCGCTTCCCTGTCGATCTTCGCACCTCCTCGTACCCCGACCCACGTGGCGCCCTGGCGACTCGGGAGTTCTCGTCCCCGAACGAGCCAACGGTTTCCACTTCGACACGATGACTTCCTCCCTCTTATCGGAGCCGCGACCTCGGCGAGTGAACGGCCTGTTCGGTTGCCGCTGCGGAATCGGAACCTCCGCCCGTCACGGCGAAGAGAGCGGGCCAGGACTTCTTCGGCGGACTTCGGCGTCAAACCACTACACCGCAGCGAGTCGGCGGCCACCCGTCTTCAGCTCGTGCAGTTGGTCGGCCAGATCGCGAATCCGCGCGGCATCCTGGAGCGACTCGACGAGATTCTGCGGCAGGGCCGCTTCGCCGTTGAGTGCCCCACTGACCGCCCCCGCGAGAGCAGTGGTCGTGTCGACGTCCCCGCCGGCATAGAGGCAACCTCGCACCGTCGCACGAAAGTCGTGGGGCGTGCGCAAGAAGTGGTACAGGGCAATCAGCACGCTCGGCACCACGAATGGTGCGATGCCATCGCCGCTCTCGCGGTATGGTCCGTCGAGCCCTGTCGTCGAGATCTCGTCGACCGCGGCCTCCTCGCGCAGAGACAGCAGCCGCGGCATGGTGATCACGTAGTTCGCAAACCGCGCGTCGACACCGCGAGTCGCCCCGCCAACGCAGTCGAGGAACTCGCCCAAGATCACGTCCCGGTGGGTCAAGTTGTAGGCCACCGCGGCCGCGATCGCGACCGCGCCGGCGACGGCCAGCGGATCCTTGTGGGTGATGCGACTCGCGGCGACGGCGTGCTCGATCAAACGCTCGGTGTCATCGAAGTCGAGCAGCCCGAACGGCGCGGCTCGCATGGCGGCGCCGTTGCCCGCTCGACCCTCTTCGGCACCGCTCGTCTGCCAGTCGGCCGTGCCGTTCAGCAACCGGTCGATCGCCTCGCTGGTGGCTCGCCCTCTACCCACGACGAGGTTGTCGCGCCACAACGGCACGAAGTGGCGTGCGATCGCGGCGCCGTCGAAGCCACGTTGTTCCAGTAGCGCTTCCACCGTCGCCAAGGTGAGCTGGGTGTCGTCGGAGTACTGACCCGCTGGGAAGTAGCCACTGCGGTGACGCACGAACTGCTGAGTTGCCTCGTTGCCGAGCGCCGCCATGAACGAACTCGAGTAGCCTTCGAAGGGGAATCCGAGCGCGTCGCCGATCGCACCACCCAGCAAGGTGGCGCGAAAGCGACTCCGGAGAAGCGACTTGAGCGTAGGCTCTCCCATCGGCTCCTTACGCGAAAAGGGGCGGAAACCCTACGCGAGCGGTCGGTCACAGGGCTCGCCAACGCCCCCCGCTCGGGGCGTCAGCCAGTCGTGACCCGTTCTGCCATGGACTCACGAGACCCGGCACGAGTGGGTCCCGAACTCGACTGGATCGCGGTGTCGGGAGGGCATGTTGACCAAACCGCAGTGAAACGGCAAGCCCACAGGTGGATCCGGTGTACGGCGCGTACGCACGGGTCGGGTGGAACACCGGACGCTGGTCCATGAGTTTCGACGGGACGCGCGCACCGGGCACGCACCCGATGACCTCGTGCTCAGTCGTCGGGTTCGGCCTGCACCGCGGCATGCCCGATGACGGGCTGCACGCGGGCCCGCCACTCTTCGTACGGCAGGGGGCGCAGGTACTTGCGGCGCAGAACGCGCGAATCGCGCCACCACCCGATACCGAGCCCCGCTTGGACCGCGGGCGCGATGGACGCTTGGCCGGCTCCGGCCGCGACTCGCGGCGAGCCCGGAAGGGTCGACGGCCACTCTCCGAGGGGCCGGCCCGACTGGCTTCGGTTCGCCGACGGCGCAGCGACATGGGCCAAGTCCAGGAGATAATCGCCCCATTGCGCGGGGACCCGTCCTTCGCTGGGATCGAGATCGGCGACGGAAAGGCGCTGCCACCATTCGTGACCGTCAGCCGTGATGACGCGGGGGTTGCGCTCGACGGGGGTCGGGCACGACTCCCAGGCCTCCCAGCGCCCCTCGTTCAGCAACACGATCGGCGGCCCCCCGAGGCCGGAATCGGCGTTGAGTGCCAAGTTCGCAGCCACGGGTTCCGCGCCTGCATGGACCCAGACACCCATCGGGATTCCACACCGGGCAGCCACATCGGGGTGGATCACACCCACGCGCGCCGTAGCGTCGAAAATGGGCACGAAGGCTTCCGTGCGAAATCCGAGGCCGAGGATCTCTTCGGTGTTCCAGGTCGTCGCGCACGGCGGTAGGTGCGTGAGCCCAGTCCTCCACGCGAACGAAGCGTGAGTTCCCAAAGCGCCAGTCAGACGGAAGCGGATGAAGTCCAAGGTACTCAGCACCGCGCCAACCTTGGCGACCGCGCTGGGGGCGTGACCCGCAAGTTGCGCGAGGACCCGCCCGAGATCGTCGGCGTCGCAGCCGTCCAAGGCTTCGGACCAAGGCAGATCGCGCGGCGCGATCACCTCGAACTCCGGCCCGAGAAGCACCAGGCCCGGCGTTGCGCACACCCCGATCGCCGCCACTCCGCCCGCAAGGAGTCCCTCACGCAGAGCGGTATCGAGGAGCGAAGTGATCGCCCGGAAGCGCTCTTCGGGATGCGTGGTCCACCACTGAGCCGCTGGTGCCGAGAGCCGCTCCCGGAGCGCGCACAGCAGGTGCCCCTGACGATCCACGACCGTGAGGATCGCGTCGACCCCGCTGACTTCGAGACCTAACAGTGCCGCCAAGATTCAACCTCGAGACCATCGCAAAGGGCCACGCGACCGCATGCCATCAACGGCTGAGATGCGCCACAGTCCGAACTCCGCCGCCGAGCTTAGGAGTCGCCCAAGAATAACTTCACCCTCTTGCTCGCCTCCGGTTCCGAGCTTTCCGGATCGGCCAAATCTGACCCAAATCGACGGCAAGACGTCGAAGTTATTCGTGGGCCACTTTTACCCGCTCGGACGATCGAAGTGCCCCTCAGGAATCGGGACGTTCAACGTGTACTGGATCGTCGTGATGGTAGCCACGTTCTTCCCGTCGTCGTACATGGAACGCGCGAACGGGAGTTTCAAACCGTCGACCACGCGGTAGTCCCAGAGTTTCTCCTCGCGCACGACGACCTGCCCGTTGACGACCACGCTGGACCGACGGCGACTGATCGTGAGGTCGTCGGGGTCGATGAAGAGGTCGACCGGACCGTCGGTACCGCGCCAGACCCGAAGAATGCGGTACTCTTTGCCCGCCAGGACCTCCAGCGGTAGTTCTTGCGCGACCAGTTCCGCATGGGCGCGCAGCAGCGGGGTCGTCGAAGTGCGAAGGTTCCGCCGGAAGTCCGTACAGAGGGCCTCCGTGAAGTCCTGCAGGGAAGTCGGCGAACGCTGCCACCCCCCCTTCTCCGTCACGACGTAATAGGACTTCTGCGCACCCTGCTCGAAGTCCATGCGAAAGCGCTCCTCCGGAAGCTGCAGCGTGCCTTCGACGTCGCGCTCCACCACGCCGCCGCTGGTCAACAAGCGCGTCTCCCGGGACTTCCAACGGAAGGTGTGAAGCGCTGCCAGGCGCTCTCCGCCGCAGGCGGCTACCACTTCGAGGAGCAAGGCCCGCCCCGCCGCGGTCTCGGTCGGCGCGTCCGGCGCGCTCGGACTCTCGGGCCGCGTTGCGGGCTTCGGGTCGGCCGCCGGCGGTGTGGCCGGCTTCGTCTCTTGAGCGGGGACCGACCCGATCCACAGAAAGAGCGCCATCGCGCTCACGCCGGCGCGGAACTTGGACACGCGAGACGGGCGGCGACGCCCTCGACCTCGTGACGTTCGCTGACTCGGGATCATCGGGCAATCTCCTCCTGCCGACTGCGGCTGCTCGAGACCCGCGCCACACCCGTCACGCGGGAGCGCCGAGACGAGGCGCGAGCCACCGCGCCGCACCCGCCCCACCGCAACACGCCGTGTCGGGCCCTTCGGGGTCAAGGACTCCAGAAGGTGGATTCTACATCAACACGATCCGCTCACCAACGGGTGCGGGGGTACGGGATGACTTGGGTTCGAGGCCGAAGCCCGGCGGCTCGTGGGCCGTGAGGGTCTCCGAGGACTTCACTGCCTCCGCACTCCGGGCACGGCTCTGCGGCGCCTACTCTTCAGGCTGGTCGGCGGGCCGATCCACCTGCTCGTCGGCCACGTCCTGCCGCGAACCCGCGATGGGACGCGGATCGAAAGCCCCCAGCCGCGGGGCACCCGCCCGGTACAGCAGGCCGAACTCGCGCTCCGAACGTTCGGAGAGCTCGCGAAGGCGGTGCTCGAGAAGCGCTCGACGCTGGTCGCGGGCGTCCGCCGACGCGACGTCGTCGCGCTCGACGCGGAGCGGCTCTCCGAAGAGGACGACCGCCCGCGTGAACGGGCGCGGTAACGCCAGCCGATCCCAGGAACCGGCTCGCCAGCAACGCGCGTAGTGCAGCGCGGCCGGGACGATCGGTAGCCCCGTTCGTGCCGCCAATTCGATGATCCCGGCTTGCACGGTGCGCCGCGGCCCGCGCGGGCCATCCGGGGTGATCGCGAAGTCCGGGCTCGGCCCATCGGTGGACTGTGCCCGACGCGACAGCTTGCGTAGCGCTGCGGCGCCACCGCGGGTGGTCGACCCGCGCGCGGGTGTGAACCCCAACAACTCCACGGCGCGAGCGATGAGTTCCCCATCGCCATGACGGCTGATCATGACGCCGATCCCGCGTCGACGATGGCTCCACGTGAAGTGTAACAGCGACTCGTGCCAGAAGGCGTAGATGACTCCCTGGCCATCCCCACGTGCCGTCCGCAGGTGTTCGGTCTCGCACCAGCGAGTCCGCACGGAGCCGATCCAGCACCCCAGCACCGGCACGGCGAGATAGGGCACGAAACGGCGCCAAGAAAGCCACGACGTCACGGAACGAACGCCTCCCGACTCGCCTGCGCCGGAACGCGTCACTTCTTGATCAGCGAGATGCCGTCGACGTAGAGGGTCACCTTCTGCCCTTTGCTGAACTGGATGCGAAAGTCCTCGATGTTGTTCCAGGTCGCCGCGCCCTGAGAGACGAACTCCGCCAGCGGCACCTCGAGCCGCTGCCAGCCCGAATGCGCCTTCATCGACTTGAAGAACCCGTTCTTCACGGTATCACCCGACACCGGTTGCTGCGCAGTCCCCTTGGACACGAACACGAACTCGAACGGCAACCCGCGTCCCTCGAACAGGATCCACACCGACAGCGCTCGGTAGGTCGACAGGTCCTGGGGGATCTGATCGCCACGCACCTTCAGAACCGTGTTGTCACCGCCGGTCTCCCAGCGCAGGCTACGACTGCCCTCGCGCACGAACTTGGGATCGTCGATGAAGGTCTTCCCCTTGCTCTCGGAGTA
Organism: Planctomycetota bacterium; assembly: GCA_050246115.1. Lineage (GTDB taxonomy): Bacteria > Planctomycetota > UBA8108 > UBA1146 > JAJFFE01 > JBFWWP01. The sequence continues at coordinate 20,306 of JBFWWP010000033.1, read as the reverse complement.
GCGGCTGCCCTTGCTCTCGAAGTTCTCGATCCAGGTGAAGAGTTCGGCGCTCAGCTCCGCGACGAACTTGTCGAAGGCGGCACCGATCGGCGTATCGCGGTAGTTCGCAACGGACTTCTCGGCCTCTTGGAAGGCCTTGTGACGGTCACCGCTCTTGGCCATGGCTTGGAGCCCCGCCAGTCGGTAGCCGCCCTCGGCTCCTCGTTGGTAGGACTCGACCACGCGCTTCGTCTCGTCGTTCTTGGCGTGCTTCTTCAGTCCCTTGAAGGCCTCGTGTGCTTCCTTGAACTTGCCCGCGTCGAAGGCCTCGGTCGCCGCCTTGAAATCGGCGGCCGCCTCGGGCTTCTTCCACTCGAGACTCGCGGGATCGACGTCGCCCGCGGAAGCCAAGAGCAGCACGCCGAAGAGAGCTACTGCAGCCAACATGTTCGTGCATCCTTCCGCCTGGGGTCGACCAGTATCCACCGCCTCCCGTCCTGGCGAAAGTCGATTCGGTGGAGAAAAGCCCGTTGGCCCGCGGCCTGGCCCGCTCGTCGGCGCACGCCCTCGGCTCAGCGCTCGCGAGCCATCCGGGCGAGGGGCTCCGCGCGACGGCGGCGGTCGACCATTTCGGGGGTGCTGCGCCAGCGCCGATGGGTCCACACCCACTGTTCGGGGTAGCGACGGATTGCGTCTTCGAGCACGGTCGTCCAACGGCGAGTGAGCCAGAGAACCGGGTCCTCGGCGCCGGCCGCTTCCTCGGGTCGAATCGGCTCCAGGGCGAGCACCCGATACTCGAGACCTTCGCGAACGACGAACGACGGCACGATCGGTGCCCCGAGGCGCAGGCACAAGCTCGCCGGCGCCGAGGGTGTGTAGGCAGTGTGACCGAAGAAATCCGTGAACAGGCCGTGGACCTTCTTGGCGTCTTGATCGGGAAGCAGCGCGAGCAACCCCCCACTGCGAAGGAGGCGCACCAGCAGCCGCGGAGACTCGTCTTGATAGATGACCTTCACCCCGAGCCCGGTGCGCACACGCTCGACGAGGTCGTTGTACGGGGCGTACCGATAGCGCTTCGCCACGCAACGCAACTGGTCTCCCCACTCGTGGGAGCCGCGACACGCGAGCAGTTCCCAGTTCCCCAGGTGCCCGCTGAGGCCAATGGCTCCTCGGCCTTCGCTGAGGACGCCGCTCATGCGCGCCTCGTACTCGGGCCAACCGTGGACGACGATGCGATCGTGCACTCGTCGCGGACCCCAGCGGTGCATGACGACGATGTCCAGGAAGGTCCTCGCGAAGTGAGTGAACATACGCCGCACGATGCGGCGGCGGACTCGCGCGTCGAACTCCCCGCCCAGCGCGCGCTCCAGGTTCGCGGACGCCAGCCTGCGGGAGCGCACGGCGAGCGCCCAGATCAGCGTCCCCACGAGCCCACCGGCGACATGCACCGCGCGGCGCGGCAACCACGACAGCCCGTGCAGCGCCAACCGCCCTAGCCCAGCGGCCACGAGGCGTCGGCAGCGCTTGCAAGCGCGCCCGCTCACCCAGTTTCGCAGCGAGAGTCGGTGGCGCGGTCCGGACATTCCAGCGAACTCCAATTCATGGGCTCCCGTCGATCGGGTAAGCTACCAGGCCGCCATGGAAAGAGAAGCCCGTGAAGGTACCGATCTATCTCGACAACAACGCGACCACGTGTGTCGACCCACGCGCGCTCGCCGAGCTACTCCCCTTCTTCGGGGCTCAGTTCGGTAACCCGTCCAGCAAGACCCATCCGTTCGGTTGGGCCGCCGACCAGGCCGTGACCCGCGCCCGCGAGCAGATCGCCCAAGCCATCGGGGCGCAGCCGGCCGAGATCATCTTCACGGGCGGGGCAACGGAAGCGAACAACTTGGCCATCCTCGGGGGCGTCGCGGCCGCGCGCCGCCCCGGGCGCCACGTGATCACCTCGACCGTCGAACACAAAGCGGTGCTCGATCCGTGTCGGGTCCTCGCGAAGCGCGGCTATGACGTTACATTCCTGGTCCCGGACGAGTACGGACGGGTCACTGCCGACGCAGTCGCCGCGGCGCTCCGGGAAGACACGATCTTGATCTCGCTCATGGCCGCGAACAACGAGGTCGGCACGCTGAACCCCCTGGCGGAGATCCGCCGGGTAGCGCGCGCCAATCAAGTTCTGTTCCATACCGACGCTGCGCAAGCGATGGGCAAGGTACCCGTCGACGTTCGTGAGCTGGGGGTGGACCTTCTCGCGACCTCGGCGCACAAGTTCTACGGCCCCAAGGGTGTCGGCTTCCTCTACCTGCGGACCCTGGACCCACCCCTGCGCCCGGAGCCCCTCCAGTTCGGTGGCGGGCAAGAGCGCGGGCTCCGGCCGGGCACCCTGAACGTGCCGCTGATCGTCGGCATGGGGCGCGCGGCCGAACTGGCGTCGGGAGCGGTACTCGAGGACGAAATGGCTCGACTGCGCAGCCTCGCGGACCGCCTCTACGACGGAATCTGCGCGCGCGTCGACGGCGTTTCTCGCAACGGTCATCCCGACCGGCGCCTGCCGGGCACGGTCAACGTGTCGTTCGTAGACGTGGAGAGCGAAGCCCTCCTGCTGGCCCTTCCGGATGTCGCTCTGTCCTCGGGTTCCGCGTGCAGCACCGGTCAGGTCGAGCCCTCGCACGTCCTGGTGGGCATGGGGCTTCCGGCCGCACGCGCACGAAGTGCGGTGCGTTTCAGCGTCGGACGTTTCAACACCGAGGACGAGATCGACTACACGATCGAACGGGTCGCCCGGACCGTGCAACAGCTGCGCGCTCGCTGAGGTTTGCCGGCGCCGGCCAACCTGGTATCCTCTTGCCAGACGGTCCTCTAGGCCAAAGGCCAGTCAGCGCCGTCGGACCGTAACGCTTACAAGGGAGTCGAATGATCACCGTCACGCCAGCCGCCACGCAAGAGATCCAGCGACTGATCGCCAACACGCCAGAGCCCACGGCCACGTCTCTGCGACTGTTCGTCCAAGGAGGCGGGTGTGCGGGGATGACCTACAAGATGGACTTCACGACCGAATCCAAAGCCGGCGACCGAGTGTTCGATCTCGCGCAGGGCGTCCGGCTCCTCGTCGATCCCAAGTCGTACTTGTTCCTGAACGGCATCACCATGGACTTCAAGGAGAGCCTGATGGGACGCGGCTTCGTGTTCGAGAACCCCAACGCCACCGGCGCCTGCGGCTGCGGCACTTCGTTCTCCGTGGGTTAGGCCCAGTAGAAGCGCGTGCCGCGCTACCCCGCTCGGGCGGCGCCGGTTGGAGTCAGTGGCCCCGCTCAACGAGTTTCAAGAATGCGACGGGCACGAACAGGGTCGTACGTCGGATCGACACCGTGATTCCCGTCCTGTCGTCGTCGTTTTCTCCCACTCGTACTCGACCTCGTACGCGCCACCGCCTCGGAAGGGAGTGGCCAGGACTTCGTCGTGGATGAGAGTTCGGTCGTCTACGGAGCGCTTCCACCAGTACTGCGATCGGGAGCTGGGCATCGCGAAGAGCACGGCTCATGAGTACCTGAAGGTCGGGAAGGCCTTGGCAGTTCTCAGTTCTGCCGGGGCATCGGGGGCGTCTCGATCGGAGCGGAGCGACCCAGAGACTTGCTTGGCGCCAAGCGCGAACTCGAGTGCTTGGGAATCTCCGCGGGTTACGCGGACGCGAAGACGTCGTTCGCCATCGCCCCCGGATCGACGGGGCTCGTCTCGCGGGCGGCCAGCGCCGCAGCCGCGGCGGCCTCGACCTCGTCGTTCACCTCGGCCTCCCACTGCGCAAGTCGACCGCGCGGGTCCGGCCCCATGACCGGCTCGCTGGCGAGGAACTCCTCGAAGCACCCCACCGGGCAACGCGCCCCCCAGTGCCGGAAGACCTCCGCGTCGAACAGCTCGCGCGCCTCGGCTTCGTCGTGGGTGGCGTGGCCCCCCATGCGGAACGTGCGTGCTTGTACGACGACCGGCCCTTGGCCCCGAACGCACAACGCCCGCGCCTCTCGGATGGTGCTGTAGACCTCGAGCACATGGTTGCCGTCGCAAACGCGGCCGGTCACGCCATAGCCACCGGGCAGGCCGTCCAGCGCGCGCGCCAGGGTGTCCCCACAACGAGTTCCGAGAGCCACGCCGTTGTTCTGAACCACGACCACCAGCGGCAGGCCGAGATCCGCTGCGAACGACAAGCCTTCATGGAAGGCGCCGGTGCGGGTCGCCCCTTCACCACACCAGGTGAGGGCAACGCGCGACTCCCGACGCACGTGGAAGGCCAACGCGAACCCGGCGAGCACCGGCACGAGGTCGCCCACATGACTGATCGGTGCCACCACGTTGTGCTGCAGATCGCCGATGTGCAGGTCGCGTCCGCGCGTGATCGTGTCGCCCGTAGCCAGGTAGACCTTGAAGCAATCCGCGAGCGGGATCCCCTTCTCGAAGCACGCCCCTTGGTTGCGGATCATGGGACCCACGACATCCGCGCCCGCGAGCGCGTGCACCGCCCCAACCGTGGTAGCCTCTTCCCCGGTCCCGAGCCACGCTTTGGTCAGGACCCCGGTGCGCACCCAACGTTTGAGCGTTACGTCGTAGAGTCGCGTCCGTACCAAGGCTTGGTAGATCCGACGGTAGCCCTCGAGACCAAGCGCGTCGCACTCCGCCCTCAGGGTCGGGTCGTCGTCTACGCGTCGGCGATAGCTGCGGGTCACCTCGGGATCTGGCTGCCAATCCAGATACTCCTTGGGGTCGTAGGCTTGGAAACGCTTCATGGGCTCGCCTTCACTGCTGCGCGCAAGCGGGCAACGACCTGATCGAGGGTGAGTTCGGACTGTTCGCCGCTCGCCATGTCCTTCAGGTTGAGAGTACCCCGAGCCGCCTCCGTGGCACCGATCACCGCAGTGAACGGAATGCCGGCCGATCCGGCATACTGAAACTGCTTCTTCACCTTGGCCGCCTCTGGGTACAACAGTACGGAGATTCCACACTCGCGGAGTCGCGCCGCCACCCGCAGCGAGTCGACCAGCGTCTCGGAGAAGTGGACGAGCATGACCTGCGCCGGCGTCTCGCACGCCCCCACCATGCCGAGTTCTTGGAGTGCACTGAAGAGCCGATCCACGCCGAGGCTGACTCCGACAGCCGGTAGTTCCCGCTGCGCGAACACCCCGACGAGTTCGTCGTAGCGCCCGCCACTCATGACGCTCCCGTACTCCGTGAGGTCGAGGAGCCGGGTCTCGTAGATGCACCCGGTGTAGTACGAAAGGCCGCGCGCGATCGTCGGGTCGACGATGACGTGGTGCCCCTCGCCGGCTCCCTCGACGAGATCCAGTACGGCCACGAGTCGATCCAGCCCCTCGCTTGCCGCGGGGACACTCCCCACCAACCCCCGCAGTAGCGCGAGCGTTTCACGTGCCCCCTGGCCCGCCGTGCAGAACTCGCGCACTAGCTGTTGGCGGCGTTCGTCGAACGCGAAACGCTCTGCGAACGCCGCCGCGAGCTTCTCTTCGCCGATCTTGTCGAGTTTGTCGAGCAAGCGCAGGAAGTCTGCCTCGTCGGCGCCGTGCAGGTCGAGCGTTTCCGTGAGCCCGCGCAAGGTACCGCGGTGGTTGAGGCGCAGCTGAAAACGTTCGACGCCGAGCGCGCGCAGCACCGAGCAGGCGACGAGGATCATCTCCGCATCCGCAGCTGCGCTGTTGACGCCCACCAAATCGACGTCGCACTGAAGGAACTCCCGATAGCGCCCTTTGCCGGGCTTCTCGGCGCGCCAAACCGGGGCGATCTGGTAGCGTCGAAACGGCATGCGCAGGTCGCCGTGTTCCGCCACGACTCGTGCGAGCGGCACCGTGAGGTCGTAGCGCATGCAAACGTCACGACCGCCATTGTCCTCGAAGCGGTACATGAGGAGTTCCCCCTCCTCACCATACTTGCCGAGCAGGACCGAGCTGTACTCGAGGGCCGGGGTTTGGATGGGTGGATAGCCGAAGGACTCGAAGACGCGGCAGACGGTCCGGAGCATTCCGTCCTTGGCCAGCATCTCCTTCGGCAGGTAGTCGCGAAACCCGCGTAGTGCCTGGACGTGCATACGTTCCTGTCTTTCCTCTCGGATCGGAATCGGGGATCATTCGAAGGTCGCGACCAAAATGCAAGGACCGACGGTCGAAACCTAACGGTTTCGACCGCTCCGGGCCCGCAAACCAAAGGAGTCGCCCAAGAATGACTTCGACATCTTGCCGTCGATTTGGGTCAGATTCGGCCGATCCGGAAAGCCCGGAACCGGAGGCGTAGCCTTAGATCCGGTGAGGATTTCGAGGTTTTCGGAGCGGTCGAGGATGGCCCGAAGCGACGAGCAAGAGGATGCAGTTATTCTTGGGCGACTCCTAAGGGCGTCCTTGGGCGCGGCACTCCACGAACGGCAACGCGTGCTGGGAAAGGCGAGGATCCAGCCATGATCATCCTGTATTGGATGACTCCGGACCCCGTGGTGGTCGAGCACACGGCAAGCCTGCTCGACGCGGTCGGGCTCATGCAACGACATGGAGTGCGACGACTCCCCGTCGTTACCGGGGGCGATCAGCTCTGCGGCATCGTCAGCCGCAACGACGCGATGCGCCACGTCGGACGCCTGGACTTCACGCAGCCCGTCGGCCCCGAGCTCGAGCGCGCGCTCTCCGTGGTCGCAGTGACGGATGCCATGACCCCCAACCCCGCGACGTGCGACAGCCACGACTACGTGGAAAGCGTCTGCGAGCGAATGGGTCGCGAGAAAGTCGGAGCCTACCCGGTCCTGCGGCGCGACCATCTCGTCGGGATCGTATCGGAAACCGACTTGTTGCGCGCGCTCGCGGAACTCGCCTACGCGAGCCGGCCCGGCCGTCGCATTACGTTGCGCTTCCCGGCAGACATCGACCATGAATACGTCTACCGGGTGGTGAGCTTGTGTCGCCGCTTCCGTCTCCACCTGCAAGCGATTCTCACGCACCCCATTCTGGATGAGCAAGCACTGATGATGACGCTGCGACTGAGCGGGGAACAAGTCGACGAACTCGTCGCGTTGCTGCGCACCCAGGGCTACAAGGTCGTCGACGACTGAGCCGGCGGGTACGCTAGGCGTCGGCCGGCAGCGCAGGTCACCGGCAGCGCAGGTCACCGGCAGCGCAGGTCACCGACTGGCGCTCCCGCGCTACCCCGATCCCCCGCCGCGGCGTACGTCGAGGACGACCAGCCGGTAACCGAGGTCGAGTGTGGATCCCGAACGCGGGGACTCCGGGTCGGTGAGCCCGAGCGCGGCTCCGTACAGCGACTGCCAGCGCCCGGAGGCGAGATCCCGTTGCAGTTGGGCCAGGCCTTGTCGAACCTCGGAGTCGGGCAGCTTGGAGAAGGACGAAATCGCCGAGCGCACCCGCTGGTCGAGGTAGGCTCGAGGACGACACCAGTAGGCCCCCAGAAAGCCGTCGGTACAGTCCGCCGGAACCGGCACGGGACGCACTTCGAGCTGCGCACCGAACCGAGCGCGCAGGTCGGTAAGCGACAGGAAGATCGCACGGTCGATGTCGAGGATCCGCGGGAAGTAGTCCGTGAGCCAGAAGCCCGGCGCCGCGGGATCCCAGGTCACGATCACGACGCGCTCCCGGGCAACGCGTCGCATCTCGGCGACCCCGGTCCACGGGTCCGACCAGTGGTGCAAGGTCAACACGGCAAGACACGCGTCGAACCCCGCGCTCGCGAACGGCAACGCCTCTGCGACCCCCCGCACGACACCACGACAGGTCGCGCGGCGCTGTGAGATCATCAGGCTCGAAGGCTCCAGCGCCACCACTGCCCGGTCTCGCGGTTCGTACGAACCGGCGCCCGCACCCACGTTCAAGATCGACTTCGCGCCCCCGAGCCCTTGGAGCAAACACTCGAGGACGCGCGGATCGGGTCGACGCAGGTCTCCGTAGTGGAGGCCGATACGATCGTAAAGAGTTGCCATCGGCGGCTACTCGATGAGTCCCAGGTCGCGCCCACAGACGACGAACTGGGACACGGCACGGTCGATGTGCGCGCGCGTGTGGGCGGCCGAGAGCTGCACTCGGATGCGGGCTTGACCGCGTGGCACGACCGGGTACGAGAAGCCGACGACGAAGATCCCCTGCTGGTTGAGACGCGTGGCCATGGCCATGGTCTTGCGCTCATCGCCGATCATGATCGGCACGATCGGATGACGGCCATCACCGACCGAGAAACCCGCTTGGGTCATGAGCCCGCAGAAGTACCTCGCGTTGTCCTGGACGGTGCGTACGCGTTCGGGCTCCCCCTCGATCAGGTCCAGGACTTTGATGCCGGCGGCGACCAGGGCCGGCGGCACGCTGTTCGAGAAGAGGTAGGGGCGCGACCGTTGACGCAGCAGCTCGACGATCTCCTTGCGCGCGGCGGTGAAGCCACCACTGGCCCCGCCCAATGCCTTGCCCAGCGTGCTGGTAATGACGTCGACGCGCCCGCCGACGCCGAAGTGCTCCCACGTCCCACGTCCCGTGGCTCCCACGAAGCCGGTCGCGTGGCAGTCATCGACCATCACGAGCGCCTCGTACTGCTCGGCGAGATCGCAGATGCGGGGCAGCGGCGCGTACGCACCATGCATGCTGAAGACACCGTCGGTCGCGATCATCCGATACCGCGCCCCCGCCGCTTCCTGCAAACAGCGCTCGAGATCGGCCATGTCGATGTGACGGTAGCGCAGCCGCTGGGCCTTGGAGAGGCGAATCCCGTCGATGATGCTCGCATGGTTCAGCTCATCGGAAATGATGGCGTCCTCTGGCCCGAGCAGGGTCTCGAACAATCCCCCGTTCGCGTCGAAGCACGACGTATAGAGAATGCAATCTTCAGTCCCGAGGAAGCCCGCGAGCCGCGTCTCGAGTTCCTTGTGCAGGGTTTGCGTCCCGCAGATGAAGCGCACGGACGACAGGCCGAAGCCGAACTCGTCCAAGGCCGAACGCGCCGCGCGTGCGATCTCGGGATGATTCGACAAACCCAGGTAGTTGTTGGCGCAGAAGTTGAGCGCGGGGCCGTCCTCGGTCGCCACTTCGACGCCCTGCGGGCCGGTGATGATCCGCTCCCGCTTCCACATCTGCGCGTGTTGAATCGCCTCGAGTTCGCTGCGCAGCCAGTCCCGTTGGGTGTACATGGGTCGCTCCTCCCCCTCCATGGACCGTCGCGGCAGCATGAAGGACTCAAAAAGGAAAGGCCCACCGAGCGGGCCGCAGGCGCCCCAGTGTAGTGCCCTGGCGTCCGCTTGCACGCGATCTCGCGGCGGTCCTGGACAGCGCGCGCGGAACCCCCGCAGTCGCTTGCCTTTTGTCGCCGCTCTGTCCATCCTCCCCGGCATGACCGACATGACCGAAGATACTCCCCCGAGACGGACCAAAATCGTCGCCACCCTGGGCCCCGCGAGTGCGTCCGCGGAGATCGTCCGCGCGCTCATCCGGGCCGGCGTCGACTTCTTTCGCATCAATGCGTCCCACGGCGACCATGACACTCACGCACAGTGGATCCAGCGGGTCCGGGCAGAGTCCGAGAGTCTGAAACTCCCGGTGGGAGTACTCTACGACCTGCAAGGGCCGAAGATTCGCATGGGGCGCTTCGACGGCCCACCGCGTCCGGTCCGAAGCGGGGACGAGATCGTGATTGCGGTCGGACGCCCCACCGCGGGCGCGGAGTATCCGTGCGATCACGACTTCCTGGACGAGGACGTGAAGGTCGGAGATCCGCTCCTGATCGACGACGGGAAAGTCTCCTTCCAGGTGACCCACGTCGAGCCCGGTACCGTGCGGTGTCGCGCCGCGGATGACGGCGCCATTGGATCGCGCAAAGGCATCAACCTGCCCAAGAGCGCGGTCTCCACTCCGGCCCTGACCGAGCGCGACCGCCGGGACGTCGAGTTCGCGGTTCGCTGCGATGTCGACGCGATCGCGTTGTCGTTCGTCCGCAATGCCGACGACATCACCGCGCTGCAGACTTTGATCTCCGCTCATGGCGCAACGATTCCCGTGATCGCCAAGATCGAGAAGCCACAGGCCCTGGACAACCTTGGTGCCATCCTCGATGCGACCTGGGGAGTCATGGTCGCACGCGGCGACCTGGGAGTCGAACTCTCGCCCGAGCAGGTGCCGATCGCTCAGAAGCGGATCATCGAGGAAGCGCGTCGGCGCTGTCGTCCCGTGATCACGGCCACGCAAATGCTCGAGAGCATGACCCAGGCGCCGCGGCCGACGCGCGCCGAAGCCAGCGATGTGGCGAACGCGGTGCTGGACGGCACCGACGCCGTCATGCTGTCGGGCGAAACCGCCTCCGGCCGCTATCCGGTCGAGTCCGTCCTCATGATGGCGCGGATCATTCGAACCACGCAAACCCTGCACGACGGGCCACCGAGCACTCGCCGCCGAGAACGCGGCATCGACACCGTGCCCGAAGCCGTGGCGGACGCGAGCTGCCAGGTGGCCTACCACCTCAACGCGCACGCGATCGTCGCGTTCTCCCAGACCGGCAAGACCGCGCTGCTCACGGCCCGCCGCCGCCCTTCGACGCCGCTGATCGCCTACTCGCCCGATCCGCGAGTCCGCAATCGTCTGTGCCTGGTGTGGGGCGTCCAGCCCTATCTCTTCAGTGAGGTCACCAACACCGAGGAGCTGATCCGCAATCTCAACTCCCGCCTGCTCGAGGACCACCTGGCGCGGATCGGTGACCTCCTGGTGCTGGTGATGGGGGCACCCATGGATCGTCCCGGACGAACCAACCTCATCATGCTGCGTCGGGTGGAGGGCAACGGCGCCTCGGACGGCGAGTCCGGCCCGTCATCCCACGAGCTATGAAGTCCGGAGCCCGTCCATGGCATTGAGAATCGTCATCGTTCACCTCTCCGGACACGACGCCGGCCGGCGCGACGTGTTTCCCTTCCGGACCTTGGTGATCGGACGCGACTCGGACTGCGACGTACGTTTCGAACAAACACGCGACCTCGAGGTCAGTGGCCACCACGCCGAGATTCGAACCGGTGACGATCGCACGCTGACGGTTGCCGATCTGGGGTCGACGAACGGCACGTGGCTGAACGGCAAAGAGGTCACGGACGAACGCCCGCTCGCGTCCGGCGACATCGTCGAGTTGGGTCCCGGAGGTCCGCGGTTACGCGTCACGATCCTGCGCGGCGTGATCGGCGGTCTGGTCGGCTTGATCTTCGGGCGTCATGGGCGTTGAGTCCAAAGAGGACCTGCCATGGGCGACCGCATGGCGGGTCGCTCGGAAACACGGGTTTCCCGCGTGAATCTGCGCGAGCAACTGGGCGACATGGACCTCTATCTGCTCGATCAGATCCTGCGCGGCCACGTCGATCCGCAGGCCTCGGTGCTCGATGCGGGCTGTGGGAGCGGTCGCAACCTCGTGTACTTCCTACGACAGGGTCACGACGTTTCGGCGAGCGACCCCGATCCGCACGCACTCGCCCGCACGCGCACACTGGCCACGGCCGCGGGACGTCCGGCAGACGCCACGCACTTTCGGCTCGAACCGCTCGAAGACTCGACGTTCGACACGGCCCGCTTCGACTTGATCATCTGCAACGCGGTACTCCACTTCGCCCGCGACCTCACCCACTTCCAGGCGCAGGTCGATCAACTCCGGCGGATGCTGCGTCCCGGCGGCCTGTGTTTCTGTCGCACCGCCTCTTCGATCGGTATCGAGACGCTCGTCGTCCGGTCGTCGCCTGCAGTGGACGCCACGGCGAACGGTACCGGGTGGCACCGATTGCCGGACGGTACGGATCGCTTCCTCGTCGATCTGGATTTGCTGCTCGCGGAGACCAAGCGGATCGGCGCCGACCTGGTCGACCCGATCAAGACCACGAACGTGCAGAACCTGCGCGCCATGACGACCTGGGTGTGGCGTCGACGTTGACGCACGGGCGGCCACGCGTGCTCGATCTCATTGGGAAACGTGGCAACGAGCTTCAGCGCACCGGCGACTCGAGGTCGACCCAGATCAGAAGGGGCAGTCCCCGAACCTCGGGCAGGTGCGGGAGCACCGCACCCGCGAGCCCCCGGTCGACGACGAGAAACACGCGCAGGCCCACACCGAACCACGCGTCCCGACGTTCTTGCAGCACCTTGTGCGCAGCCTCGGCACCCAGTCCCGCCTCGACCAGCAAACCGCCGAGCACCATGACGGCATCTCGATCGGGGTAGCGAACAGGGTCGCCCGCAAGTGGGGCCGGCGCAGACATCGGGTTCTTCTCGCCCCACAGGCCGTAGATCCCATAGTCGCTGCGGAACCCATCCCGCTCGAAGGTCACGAACGGAATCGAATCGCCGTCGACGTGGCGTTGACACAAGATGTCATTGCCCTCGCGCCAGACTTGAACGTTGCCCGCGCCGGGCTCGATGTGGGCTGTGGCCAAGCCATCCGCGACCGCGAACTCGAGCACGACCGGCGTTACGCGCGGCGCCGCCGGAAGTCGATCCCAAATCAGTTCAAGAGTCTCTGGCCCGGCCTGCGCCCGATACGCGACGGCCCGAACTTCGCGCGCATGCCGTATATACAGCCAGTAGTCCGAGCCCGGATCGAGTCGTACGCTCGGCGGCACCTCCTCGTCGCCCTGCTTCGGCCGGGTCGTGATCGTCTGCACCGTTGCGCCGAACCGGTCCAGCACCGCGACGCAGACCCGCAGCCGATCTCCCCCCGCTCGCTCGAGCACGCGGAGGCACAAGGTCGCCGGCGGCACCACGGCCGACTCGGGCTCGCTCTCCCAGATCCGGGGCACACGAGCGGCCGGCACGGCGCCTTCCTCCGTCTGCCCACCGACGCGCGGAACCGCGAGCAACAGCACGAACCACGCGACGAGTCGCACGCAGCGCGCGCCCTCAGAGCTTCGGTCGCAGCGGTGGCACGACGCGCCCTGCGCCACGCGGAAAGCTCGCGAAGACCGTTGACGCCCAAGGAGTCGCCCAAGACAACGCCCGGCAGTCCGCCGATTCGGGGCATGCGCAGCCACCAAGTCGCTACCCCTCGCCCGCTCCCGGAGTCTGGGCCGCGGGACGTTGGGCGAGCTCGCGATCCAGGATCAACAACGCGGTCTTGTCATCCTTGATGCGGCGCAGCTGCTCGACGATATCGGTACTGGCCTTCTCCTCCTCGACCTGCTCATTGATGAACCAGACCAGCGCCGCTTGGGTGGCGTAGTCCTTCTCGGTCGTGGCAAACTCGTACAAGCGGTGGATCAGCTGGGTTACGAACTTCTCCTGCTCGAGCGCGTGCTCGAACACCGCCACCACCGAGCTGAAATCGCTCTGCGGCTCGGTAATCGCCTTCAGCGCCACGCGACCTCCGCGGTCGTTCAGGTAGTCGAACAGCTTCATTGCGTGGACGACTTCCTCTTGGCTCTGAATCCGCGCCCAGTGCGCGAAGCCCGGGTAGCTCATGCGGTCGAAGAACGCACTCATGGACAAGTACACGTACGCCGAAGAAAACTCGTGATTGATCTGGTCGTTGATCGCCCCTTCGATGGACTTGCTGAGCATTACGCCTCTTTCCGTGGTTCGCTTCCGCTACGGCTGGCTGCACCGAGAAGCGTCAATTCCTATGGCTACGAACGATGACCCGGCCCGTAGTAGGGTCGCTCGCGCCAGCCTTTCGCGGCATACCCGGGTCGAATCACTTTGTCCATGATGTCGATGCGTTCCTGGAAGTGGACGAACGCGCTCTTCATGGACTGCATCGTCACGTCTTGCAGGTCGTTCAGATCCAACCCGTAGAGTCGGTGGGCCAGGTAGAGCTCGTCCGACAGGGTGGTCGCCGACATCAGCGTGTTGTCCGTGTTGAGCGTCACCCGGAATCCCTCGCGCAGGTAGCGCACGAACGGGTGCTCTTCGAGGGAACGCACGGCCCCGGTATGCACGTTCGAAGACAAACACATCTCCAAGGGAATGCGCTTGTCCAGGATGTACTGGGCCATCGGACCCTTGACCATCTTGCCGTCGCGGTCGACCATGTCCTCGTACAGGCGGGTCGCATGCCCAACGCGATGAGCCCCACAGATCTGGATGGCTTGCCAAATCGATGACAGACCGAAGGCTTCACCGGCGTGGATGGTGATGCTGAAGTTCTGCCGCAGCAGGTACTGAAAAGCCTCGATGTGCTGCTTGGGGGGATGCCCGGCTTCATCGCCGGCGAGGTCGAAGCCGACGGCGCCGCGGTCGCGATAGTCGACCGCCAACTCGGCGGCCACCAGACTCAATGCGGGGGCCATGTTTCGCAGCGCGCACACGATGACGGCACACCGCAGATTGCGCCCGGCGCACCCCTCCTCGAGACCCTGGATCACCGCGTTCATGACTTGCTCGAGATTGAGCCCCTTCTCGGTGTGCAGAATCGGGGCGAAGCGCACCTCGGCGTAGACCACGCCGTCCCGCGCCAGATCCTCGGCCTTCTCGCGCGCGACCCGCCGAAGGGCGGCCTCGGTCTGCATGACCCCACAAGTGACGCGAAATCCCTCGAGGTAGAGCGGAAGGCTGCCCCGATTCGCGCCCCGATGAAACCACTGCTCGAGTTCCTGCGGGTCTTGCGTCGGTATCTCGACGCCTTGTTCGCGCGCCAGCTCCACGATCGTGCTGGGCCGCAACCCACCGTCCAGGTGATCATGCAGCAAGACCTTGGGCAGTTCGCGAACGAAGTCCAAGCTCATCGCGGAATCGGACTGACTCATCGATACCTCTCCGTCCCGGTCACCCGTCAAACAACGTCTTTGCATCGAGACCGCTACGCTCGGCCTGCGCCTCGAGCCAGAGCTTCACATCCGCGGGCACCGACTGCCGGTAGTCCGCCGGCAGATGCGCCCAAACTCTTGCCTTCTTCTGAGGGCTCGCATACCGCGCGGGCGAAGCGAGGAAAGCCCGCAGCGTTTGTTCCCACAACGGTTCGATCGCGCCGAACTCGAGCACCGCGAGAGACAGTTTCTCGCAACCGCGCTCCAGCACTTCGCGCGCCAGCTTCAGGCAGCGCTCGGAAACGTCCGGGCGGTCGACCGCGAGCCCACCGTCGAGCCCCTCCCCCAACAACGCTTGAACCTCATGGGTCAGATCGTCGGCCGATTCTACGCGCGCAACCGTCAACTCGACGAGCAATTCGTCCAGGGGCAGCGCATACCGTCGCGACCGGTCCTCACCACGCGAGAAGCGGGCGCGCAGGCGTTCGAGGTACTGGCCGGCCTGCTCCGGGTCGCCATACAGGTACGCGGTCTTGAGCCCATCGAGCAGTGTGTTCTCGAGCGCGATCGGCGCGTCCGCCGAATCCTCACCCGCATGCGGCAAGGTTTGCTCGTAGCTGGTGACCGTGCGCTCGTAGAAGGAGAGCATGCGGGGATCCGGGTTCGTTAGATAGAAGTCGCGTACGGGGTCGTGGAGCAGGCGCCCGAACAGCAACAGCCGTTTGGCCGCGATGCTCACGTTCACGTGACCGTAGAATGCCGCCCGCGCCTCGATGGATTGCGCCGACGGGTCACCGGCCGGCGGCATGCGCACGGCCTTCGAGTCTGCTACGCGCCGCAAAATGCCCTGTGTGATCCAGTAGAGCGCGTGGGCATCGGGGAGACGCCAATCGAACGGACCGCACTCGTTCATGAGATCGAGCATGAGCTGGGGATCCATCCCATACTGCTGCCGTAGGACCGTGGCGCGCAGGTAAGCGGTCCAGGCAGCAGCCGCCGCCGGATCCAACGTCGGGACCCTCGGAAACGCGGGCGGCGCCGGGGCCTCGGTGAGCACCGCCAACGCCGCTCGCGGGATCTCGGACACGGCCTGCGAGGCCAGCCAATCCGTGAGCGGCCGCAGCTGCGGGTGGAGGGCCGCAAGCTCAGCGCCCGTCGACGCCGCCTGCGCAACGGGCGCGAACCAGGCCACGCGGTCGTTGTCGGGTGGCACCCCGAGCACGGCCTCCCACTCGCGCGCCAAGCGGTCCTTGTAGTAGTAGTGACTGTCGTCGGTGTCGCCGCCGATCTTGTGGGTGAACAGCCAGCAGAGCTCGCGATGCAGCGAGTAGTCGGTCGGGTTGAGCGGGATGGCGCGGTCGCGTAGCAGCGCCACCGCCGCTTGCACCCACTGCCAACGCTCCGCGGGGCGCGGACTCGTGATGGCAACGTTGTAGGCAAGGTTCCACGCCTGAAACGACCACACGCGAGCGAACCGCGGTTGCAGCTGAGTAATCCACTCGGCCATCTGCACGGCCTCGTGGTACTGCGCCTCTTCTTGCAAGTCGCCGGCACGGGACCAGAGGTAGTCGACCATGAGGCCGCGGAAACTCCCCAGCGCGACCTGAGTGATGGCGAGCTCCGGCGGGAGGCTCGCCAACGTCTCGGGGTCGACGCTGAGCCGGAGGCGTTGCCGTGAGGCGTTCACCGAGTCGCGAAAGTGCACGGAAACCGCGAGGCAGGCGCCGGCGACCAACAGAGCGAGCCCGATCGTCCATCGAGTCCGAGGAACACTCGGCAGCGCAGCGCTCATACCTGCACCCGCGCGAGTTCGCGTCGTCGGAGAAGCCCCGTGCCGAGAAGCCATGCGACGCCAATGCCCCCACCGAGCTGAAGCGCACTCGCGACGAGGCGTTCCTCGCCGACGCGTCGACCGCTCACGATCTCGGTCGCCGCGTCGTGTCGACCGTAGACGGAGAGTGAACGCGTGGCCAGGAGCCCGAACTGCTCGAGACGATCGAAGATCCACTCCGCCCAGCCGGACTCCGCCGCCGCGCTCGCGGCGGGAGCCGTGAATTCTGGCTCGGCCATCCCGAGACCGTAGGCCGAGCCGGCCAGCGCCACGAGGAGTGTCGCCAGGCTCGCGACCGGAAATCCGAGAAAGGTCGACGCACACAGCGCCAGCGCCGCAAGGAACGAGAGGCGCAACCACGACATCGTGAGCGCTCGCAGCACGTTCCCCGCAAAGCCGCCATCGGGATAGGAGATCAACAGTCCATCCGCCCGGGCAAAGATCACCGCCGGCTTGTCCACGTCGAGGCCCACCGGATTCGTGACCTCGAGTACGAGTTCACCATCGACGACGAGGGCGCCGGGAATCGACACGCGCTGCACCTCGTTCACCGCCCCGACGAGCGTGTGCTCGTTGCCGTCGAGCCGTAGGTCGAGTCTCAGCGTCAGATCCGACTGCAGCGCGCGAAAGCGTAGCTGCAAGGTCACTTGCTCGCAGGCGGCCCCGCTCGGTGCCAGGTCGCGGAATCGGTAGTGCTGGGTCGCTCCGACATCGACCGATCGCCAGCGACGGTCCTCGTCCTGGCGGATGGCATACTCCAACCCGTCGCGCCCGAGTTCCTGCAAACGCTCCGGATCGCGCTGTGACTCGAGAGCGAGGCGCGCCGCAACCGTCTCGTCGAAGGAAGTCGGCGGCGTCGGCCCGATCACTCGTCGCGCCGACAAGATCTCATCGACGCGTGTGCGCTGCTCGACTTCCAGGTTGGGAACCCGCGCCAGGGTGCGTGCAGAGGCGATGACCAGCACCGCCAACGCGGCCAGCGCGGCCGCCGTCAAGAGTGCGACGCCGAGCCATTTGCCCGCCAGGTACGTGGCACGGCCGACGGGTTTGACGAGGGTCGTGTGGATCTGGCGACCGGCGATCTCACCGGCCAGACTCTCGCACGAGAACAACGCGACCCACGGCGTGAGGACGAGCGTGGTCAGCGAGAGCGAGTACGACAGGAAACTCTGCACTTGGTAGTCCACGCGCTGCTCGCTGCCGAGAACGAGCGGCAACAGGCCGACGACCCCGAGGAGCGTCCCGAAAACCACCCATGCGCCGCGCCGTCGCAACGCCTCGGCGATCACGACGCGGGCCACCGCGAGCAGCGGCACTCGGGCGCCGAGGGTAAGTCGCAGGGCCGCGATCGCGGACGCGAATGTCGCCAGCGAGGTGAGCACGGCGAGGCCGCACGCGACGGGGTCGCGCCCCGCGAAGTGGGACGTCGCGAGCACGGTGCCGAGCCCCACAGCGACGGCGAGCAGTAGCCCGAGCGGCAAGACCGCGCGCACCCCGCCTACGATGACCCGGCCCTCGCTCACGATCCCTCCAACGACCAACCCACAGCACGGACGGGTGCGACCGGGCGAACCCTCGTCGCCGCGCATGTGCGATTAGAGCGAAACCGCCACCAAAGGGCCAGTGGCGACTCGCTCCGGCACGATTGCTTTCGCCTCGGCGTCGAGATCTCCCCGCGCTCAGAACTCGAGACTCCGTTGTCGTACCGAGCCTCCACGTGTCTAATCAACGAGTGCGAACCGAGTGTCGAACTCGCGGCGCCACGCGCTCGCCTCCGCCCCCGGCCACGGTGCGGTCAGCCCGTGGCCAGGCCTCCGGGAGTTGCGAAGGAGACCATGAGATCCGTACTGCAGGTCCGTGCCATCGGCGCCAACACCTTCGTCGAGGCCATTCGCCAACCCATCTTCGTGGTGTTGCTGCTGCTCGGCGTCGGCACGATCGCACTGACCCCAGCATTCAGCACGTTCACGCTCGACGACGACAACAAGCTCTTGATCGACCTGGGTACCAGCACGATCTTCATGAGCGGCCTGTTCCTGGCGGCTTTCACGGCCACCGGGGTCGTCAGCCGCGAGATCGAACGGCGCACTGTCCTGACCGTCGTCAGCAAGCCACTCTCGCGCCCGCTCTTCGTCGTCGGCAAGTTTCTCGGCGTCCTGGGGGCAGTGAGCGTGGCGCATTGGATCTGGTGTCTGGTGTTCTTGCTCGCGGTGCGACACCGGGTCGTCATGCGCGCAAGCGACGTGATCGACGAGCCGGTGCTGGCGTTCGGATGCGGGGCGCTCCTCGCTTCGTTGGGAGCGTCGGTCGCGCTCAACTACTTCCGCGGGCGAGTCTTCGGGTCTGCGCTCACGGCGTGCCTTGCGGTGTCGCTCCCCATCGCGTGCCTGCTCGCCTTCTCGTTCGACAAGGGGTGGCGAGTCCAATCCCCGACCGTCGACCTGGACGGCCAAATCTCGATCGCGTTGCTGCTCCTGCTCGAGGCCGAGGCCACCTTGTGTGCTGTGGCCGTGGCCGCCTCCACCCGGATGGGCCAGAGCCTCACACTCGCAGCCTGCTCCGGAGCGTTCCTGCTCGGCCTCACCAGCGACTACTTCTTCGGCCGGTTCGCCCACGAGAGCTGGCTCGCGCAGTGCGCGTACACCGTGATTCCCAACTTCCAGTTCCAGTGGCTCGCCGACGCACTCACCCAAGGCAGACCCGTCGACGCCACCTACGTCTTTCAGACCACGGGTTACACGACAGCCTACGTGGCAGCGATCCTGGCCATCGGCATCGCCGCGTTCCAGACGCGAGAAGTCGGCTGATCACATCCACGATCGCGCACGCATGTCATCTACTGTCAGCTCTCTGTCAGCTCTACTGTCAGCTCTACTGTCAGCGCCCCGTAGATCCCTTCGAGGTTCTTTGGCACTCGGATCTCTGGCTCCGCCAGCCCGCTTCGACCCAGCTCCAACCCAGCTCCAACCCATCCATGAGGTCAGCTTTCACAGCGGATGACGGCGGCTTCGCTCACGACCCTAGGCAGACGCAAGGCGACCCCAAGAGAGCACCAAGCACGACAGCGCCCGGCATTCCCGATCGTCCGAAAGTCACCGAAGTTGCGCTTTCCAGTGATCGCGTCATGACCGGTTCATGGGTAGACAAGGCGCAACTCGAGTTCGTGTTCACCGGGTTGGACCTCACGATGACCGGCGTACGACCCGTCGGCGGCACTGGTGGCACGCGAGGCGACACCAAGGGAACAGGGCGGGTCTCCGGAAGTGTGTTGACCTCGACTTTCTCGTGGCTGGTCTCCTACGGAAGTCGCAAGAACGCTCCGGTCGACGGGAGTCTACGGTTCGAGCGCGAGTGACCCAGAGCTCGTCACCCGACATGTCAGGCGCACCGGGCAGCCCCTGTGGAGCGCGGAGTCAAACCAAGATGTAAAAAGAGACGGTTCTGTTTCCTGGCAGAGTGTAATCAGACACGGTTTCAGTGCCGGTCGAGGGGTCCCGCGCTGCTGCGGCCGTCGAGAAGGGCGGCTCATGGCGACGCCTCTGCAGACGGGCTTGTCGGGTTACTGGTGTCAGCGGGTGCCGTCGACGACTTCCAGTGACGCCCGGTCCTCGCGCACGCGAACCCGGGTGTCGAGCGGCACGTCCGGGAACCTCTGCGTCGCCGCAGTCTTCGGCCAGAACACCTCGAGCTCGATGATCCGAGTCGCGTCACCGAGCGCGAACTCCTCTTGCAGGCTGTTCCCGCCCAGGCTGCTGGTGGAACCCA
>JBFWWP010000032.1:0-65662 GCA_050246115.1 Planctomycetota bacterium | reverse complement strand
GGGCACCGGGGTCCTACAACAAACTCGACTTCCTCCGAGATCGAGCGACGATCTTCAAGTACATGCTGTACGTGCTGACGAACGTCGTCGCGGCCGGACTCGTGCGGAGCGCCAAGGAGTGGCCAGGAGTCAAGATTCTCGCGCATGAGATCGGTCGACTATGTTGGCAGGTCGACCGCCCTGACTTCTTCTTCGACGCGGAGGGAGGCATGCCCGAGTCGGTGGTGCTCGAGACCTCGATGCCGCGCATCCCGGGGCTGTCCGCGGAGGAAGCGCGGGGCCAACTCATCGCCGACTGCAGAGAGCGCGAGCGCACGATCCGCCGAGATCGCAAAGCGAAGGGCCTGGGGTTCCTCGGCGCCCAGGCCATACTCGCGCAGTCGCCGCACTCCTACCCAAGAGGCGGCGAACCACGGCGGGGTCTCAACCCGAGGATCGCGGCCTCCAATCGCTGGGCGCGCCTCGAGGCGATCCAACGACTCAAGGAGTTCCTCGCCCGTTACGCACATGCACTCGCGCGCTTCGTGTCCGGCCAGCGCTCCGTCGTCTTCCCGAGTGGCACATACCGGATGCACGTCTTTCTCGGCGCGCGCTGCGAGGATCCAGCCCCTCCTGACGTGTGTCGCTCACGACACGGCTTTGAGATCTCTGCGGCAGCACTCTTGGCTCGCTTCGCAGCCCCCGCCGACTCACTCGTGAATGTGGCCCGACTCGGTTCTCGTGGGCGCGGACTCCGAGTGCTAGAGATCGCGGAACATCAAGGCGTTAGAGCCCGTCACCAACACTCGCCAACACCGCCCGCCATCGGGCCAGCCTGAACTACGCTTGCCGACGGTCACGCCACTCAGCAACCGGTCCCCCCACCGACCGACCGAGGCCAACTGGCACGCCCAGGACTCGATCGCGATCGACCCATCATGCCGTTCTCGACACCGAGGGCGCACTTCGCGGAAGACACGAACGTGCTACCGGGCTCACTCGGCGGATTACTTTCGGGCGGGATGCTCCCCGTAGAAGTGAAGATCACCGACGACTCTCTCACCCCAGCGCTCGAGTACTTCCAACGGCAACTCGGGGCTGCGTTCCCGTTCCAGGTCGTGCTGAACGCAGACTACGTCGACCTCGACTGTTTCTCGGCACCCGGGCGACCCGTCACCGTGCCGGCGAGGACCTTCGTCTCCCAGTTGCTGTGAGCCACTATCCAGGCCAAACCCGCACCCACGGCTCGCTCTCGACCACCTTGCGTAAGTGCGCGGGCTGGCTCGTGCGACCCCGCCGATCCGAGATCAAGTAGACCGGGTTCGCTCCTGCTGGCCGACGCCATGACCAACGAAGCCACCACGCCCGAGAGACAGCGGGTCATCGTTACGAAAGAGCATCCTGCGTGGCCCATTCGGTGCTCAGATCCCCGCCCGCAAGATCACTGAGTCGAGAAGATCGATCTCATTCCCAGGAATGCCGATGCTCTTCGCCATCGCGCGCCAATTGGCGAGCCGAGCGCGCAATTCGTCCTCGATGCGCGCGGCTGCGGCCGGGGTCAGGCGGTAGAGTTCGGCGGTAGCCCGCAGGTTCTCGGGGCTCGGCCGGTGGTCGGACTCGTCGATGGAGAGGGAGTGTTCGAGCCGATCGAGCTCGACGTTCAAGTCGAACGCCGGCGCCAGAGACCAGCCCGAGGGCTGACGCAGGAACCCGTGGTTGCGCAGGTGGTCGTCACGGTTGCCGACCAGAATGTTGAACAGGGCGCGGCGATAGAGCTGGTGCAGATCGGGCACGACGGTGTTCGCGTCAGCCTGGTTCTGCAACGCTTCGGCGATGTCGAGGTAGCCTGCGTCGTCCCGGTCAGACTTGCCGAGCAGGGTCATCGCCGACCAGAACATGCGCCTACGGGACCCTCGGCGATCGAAACGCTGGACGCAGAAGGTGCGACCGCGACCGCCGAGCGCCTTGTGCCAAGCGGGGGGGACTTCGATGTCGCAGGCGCGGGCGAGCTGGTTCAGCAGATACTCCGCGGCGCCAACGTCCAGACGATCGTCCCGCGAGGGGAACTTGGCGAGCCAAAGGGAGCCGTCGCTTTCCCGGAAGGTCGCCTTGGGGCGCGCGCCGCCCAGGCTGCTTCCCGGCTGGATCAGGCTGGCGATCGCCGGATCGAGGGGCGCTGTGGAATCCGCGTCGATACGGGCGGCGGCGGCCTCGAGCTGGCGGAGGCGCGCGACCGGCGGAATCCCGGGCGTCCGCTCATCGAGCCAGCACCCGGATTCGGGGTCGCGCAGCCGCAGGGCGCCCAGTCGGCCCGCGTCCTGAACGCCCAACATGTAGTCCCACTCCGTCAGCGCGCGCGCGCGGCGGCGCTCCCGAGTGGCCTCGTCCCGCTCGCGGCGGTCCATCAGCCTGCGCCCCCAGCGATCCGGGGATGTGTCCCGCAAGGCGCCATGGAGCGCGCAGCCGGCCCCGGGGAAGAAATCCCCCTCACCCAGAGGCAACTCCGGGTCGATCGCGAAGCCGCCGGCGCCGCGCACCAGCCAGCGCGAGTCGTAGCGGAAGCGCGTCACCATACGGCCACGCTCACCGGCTGCCCGCAGCTCCCCGACGCGCGCGGGGCCTTCGCCCGCGAGCTCGTCGTCGATCCAGACCTCGACGCGCTCGATCACGGCTTCGCCTTGCCCCGGGGCGGGGCCTTCTGCTCGAGGTCCTGGAGGCGCCGCCCGAGTTCGTCGTCCGCAGCGAGGCGGTCGAGGTCCTCGGCGAGGCCGAGCACACCCAGGAGCCGTACGAGCGTCGCGAGGCTCGTCGAGGCGTTCCCCGCTTCTAGCTTGCCGAGCGTCTGCTTCGACACCCCGACCCGCGCCGCCACGATGGCCTGGGTCAGACGCCGCCGCAGCCGCGCCAGCCGCAGCCGTTCCCCGAGCTGCTCGAGCTGGCGCTGCCCTTGGGGGAAGACCGGAACCGTCCGCTTGGTCATGTTGAGTAAAATATACTTCAGCGCACCAAAGGTCCAGTGAATAGAACATTCTTGTGTCAAAAGTGCCCGTTCTCCCGATCCCGTCCGATCCTGTCCGGTGGGCGCTGGTTCGCGACCCCGGTCCCTGGAAGAACGTCCAGAAATGTCCTGAGCACAGTTCCCGATTCGGCCCATTGACTTTGATGTTGTGTTCGCACAAACCAAAAACACAACTCGAAAGGGAGGGGCTCGACACGTTGCCGGACACCTACCCGCCAAGGGGCGCCCAGCTGACCAATGGCTTCCGAAACCGCCTGATCGGGTTCACGCGCGAGCTCGCCACGGCGAACCCCCACTGCGCAGGTGATCCAGGAGCACCGCCACGAGCTCGCATTCCTGCGCGACCTCATCGAAACGCGGGTCCGGGTCTGCACCGGAGCGGAGGGCTCGCCGTTCTTGGCCGACGCTTTCGGCTGGAGCTACACCCTGTCTCCATCCGGGGTCCCGCCAGAGGTCGAGGAGATGGCGGCCAATCTCTACCGAGAAGGCCGCATGGACGAGGCCCAGTCGGTCTTCCGCCTGCTCCTCGACTGCTTCGGCGCATTCGCGAATGGGTACAACTACCTTGGACTCATCGCGCTCGACCGGGGTCAACTAGAACCGGCGGAGGAGCACTTCCGGCGCACCATCGAGGTGGGCCGCAAGCAGTTCCCGAGCCGGCTCGCGAAGCAACACTACTGGACGCTACTCGAGATACGGCCCTTCCTGCGCGGCCTCCGCAACCTGACCCTCACCCTGGCCCGCGCGGGGCGCGATGATGAGGCGCTCGATCTGTGCGACCGACTGGACAGGAGATACGGCGACGACATCACGGCGGCCGCTCACCGAGCCACGATTCACCTGAACCGCAGCAACTGGGCCGAGTCCTTCGAGGCGGCGAAAGGGCTGAGCGAGCTGTACCCGGAACAGAATCTCATCGCCGCCCTCGCCGCGCACGAGTTGGGCCGGCAGCGGGAGGCCACGTGGCGCTTTCTGCATGCCGCCGTCACGCATCCACGAGCCACGAGCATGGTCCTCCGCATCCGAACCGAGCGGCCGACGGCGAGATCGACCCACGACGAGGTCTCGGACCACAACTGCGGGGTCGGCTTCCTGAACGAACTCGAGCGGTTCCTGCGCACCTGGCGTGCGCCGGCGCGGGCGTCCTTCACCCGGCTGTTCCACCACCCGAAGGTGCAGCGGCTAGGTGGAGGAGCGGCGCGCCGCGGTGCAACGCTGGAGCGGCCCGCACGAACCGCGTGACGAGTGGCGGCGCGCGTTGGACCGGATGACGGAGATGGCCACGTCGGCCTTCGCTCGCGCTGAAGCCACCGACATCCTCGGCGACCCAAGCTGCCGGGAAGTGAACCAGCTCATCGTGTATCTGCTCCGCGCCCAGGCCATACTCGCGCAGTCGCCGCACTCCTACCCAAGAGGCGGCGAACCACGGCGGGGCCTGAACCCGAGGATCGCGGCCTCCAATCGCTGGGCGCGCCTCGAGGCGATCCAACGACTCAAGGAGTTTCTCGCCCGTTACGCACATGCACTCGCGCGCTTCGTGTCCGGCCAGCGCTCCGTCGTCTTCCCGAGTGGTACATACCGGATGCACGTCTTTCTCGGCGCGCGCTGCGAGGATCCAGCCCCCTCCTGACGTGCGTCGCTCACGACACGGCTTTGAGATCTCTGCGGCAGCACTCTTGGCTCGCTTCGCAGCCCCCGCCGACTCACTCGTGAATGTGGCACGACTCGGTTCTCGTGGGCGCGGACCCCGAGTGCCAGAGATCGCTGAACACCAAGTCGTTGGCGCTCGTCACCAGCAACACTCGCCAACACCGCCCGCCATCGGGCCAGCCTGAACGACGATTGCCGACGGTCACGCCACTCAGCAACCGGCCCCCCCACCGACCGACCGAGGCCAACTGGCACGCCCAGGACTCGATCGCGATGGACCCATCATGCCGTTCTCGACACCGAGCCCGCACTTCGCGGAAGACACGAACGTGCTACCGGGCTCACTCGGCGGATTACTTTCGGGCGGGATGCTCCCTCTCGTAGGATAAACAACTTCCGACCCCGAAGCAACCATGCACCAACGCCCCCTGGTAGTGCAACATGACGGGACAACACGGCTCACTCAACTTCGACGAAGTGGTAAAGGCCATCGCTGTTAAACTCGTTCTCAAACCAGTCCTTCTCCTTCTGCGTACAGAAAATCCGCCCCATTGGGAACCGCCGAAAGAACCCCCCGTACTTGGGCGGCGACTCGCTCAACTTGAAGTCAAGAACGAACAGCTCCGGGCAAGCCGCTCTCGTTTCTGCATCCTCAGGCAGCTCATGGTAGTCTTCCGGCTCTTCAAGGTCCGGCTGCAAGTCCGACGGGTACCTCCACCTGTCGCCCCACTCTCGCCAATTCGCACGGTACACCTTCCCCGGGGTGACCGCGTACGCAAAGAGGGTCCACCCCTCCATTCGATCGTAGGCGCTCACGAACTCACGAGTTCCTATTGCTGTCCCGATGACGAGCGAAAGTGGCGGGACATACGGGCCCGACCGCACGTAACGGAACACGCTACCATCCCATGAGGAAGATCCGTTCATGAGTTCATGCCCGTAATCCCCGCCCGGCGGGCACGTGTCAATCTTAAAAATCACTTCGCTCCTCATTGATCTAATATCCCTCTGGCTTACTCAGATCCTGGCCGGCCTTATCATAGCCCGACGCTGTTCCCGGGCCCTTCGAAACGGCCCTCTGGAGCACACTGACAACCTCGTCATTAACGTAGTTCCCAACGTCCCGCAACAACCCCGCTGGTGTCGCCTCCAACATTACTCCTTCTATGTCGCCCTCCGTAGCAGCAGACGCTATCGACGTTGCACTAAGCACTACTCCAAGCAAACCTCCGAGCTTTCCCGTTATCCGCAACGCCCGAGGGCCTTGCCCATCTTCCCCATCTTCTTGTCGACTACTCCGAGTCCTGCGTGGAAGTTCTTGTTGCAGCGGGTCTTAATCCCGCCCTTGTCACTCTTCCACTCCCTGTAACCGACTCCTTTGCCTCCATCTACCGTGGTGGCGGGCGTGCCGTGCTTCAGCTTCTCCGCGTACTTTGCGTCATTCTCCATTCTGGCCAGCTGATCGTCTATGTCCGCTTCCGTAATCTGTTGCACCTCCATGCCTTCTAACCATGTTCGCCAATCTTTGTTCCAGTGGCTCTCTTTTGGGGAAACACCGGGGAAACACCCGCCCGAGAGTAATCCCCGTGCCCCGCCCCCCACCACTCGAGCAACCGCCTCCGGTGCTTCGTCCTGGTTCGGTCGTTCGACGACGAAGGCCCAGGGCCGACGATTCCTTGACGTCGGAGGTTCAATCGCGGTGGAACTCCGCAGTTGCGGCGTTTCGGGGTCGCTGATGACCGCCCGGCTGGCGGATTGCGAACGTCCTCCGAGAGAGGAGTTCGCATGGCGACACCCCCACGTCTGCTGCCGCCGAGCGGCACGGTCATGGTGACGCGGCGCGTCTTGAAACGGCAGCATCGACTTCGGCCGAGCCGGGAAGTGAACCAGCTCATCTTGTATCTGCTCGCCGTCGCGGCGGATCGCTACTCGGTCAGGGTCCACGCCTTCCAGGTCTTGAGCAACCACTTGCACCTCGTCGTCTCGTACTCTGGGAAGACCCTCCCCAAGTTCATGCAGTTCTCAGGTAGCCAGGTCGCCCGGGCCCTCAACTGCCACCAGGGCCAGTGGGAGACCGTGTGGGCACCGGGGTCCTACAACAAACTCGACTTCCTCCGAGATCGAGCGACGATCTTCAAGTACATGCTGTACGTGCTGACGAACGTCGTCGCGGCCGGACTCGTGCGGAGCGCCAAGGAGTGGCCAGGAGTCAAGATTCTCGCGCATGAGATCGGTCGACGATCTTGGCAGGTCGACCGTCCCGACTTCTTCTTCGACGCGGAGGGAGGCATGCCCGAGTCGGTGGTGCTCGAGACCTCGATGCCGCGCATCCCCGGGCTGTCCGCGGAGGAAGCGCGGGGCCAACTCATCGCCAACTGCAGAGAGCGCGAGCGCACGATCCGCCGAGATCGCAAAGCGAAGGGCCTGGGGTTCCTCGGCGCCCAGGCCATACTCGCGCAGTCGCCGCACTCCTACCCAAGAGGCGGCGAACCACGGCGGGGTCTCAACCCGAGGATCGCGGCCTCCAATCGCTGGGCGCGCCTCGAGGCGATCCAACGACTCAAGGAGTTCCTCGCCCGTTACGCACATGCACTCGCGCGCTTCGTGTCCGGCCAGCGCTCCGTCGTCTTCCCGAGTGGCACATACCGGATGCACGTCTTTCTCGGCGCGCGCTGCGAGGATCCAGCCCCCTCCTGACGTGCGTCGCTCACGACACGGCTTTGAGATCTCTGCGGCAGCACTCTTGGCTCGCTTCGCAGCCCCCGCCGACTCACTCGTGAAGGTCTGTGGCACGACTCGGTTCTCGTGGGCGCGGACCCCGAGTGCCAGAGATCGCTGAACACTAAGTCGTTGGCGCTCGTCACCAGCAACACTCGCCAACACCGCCCGCCATCGGGCCAGCCTGAACGACGATTGCCGACGGTCACGCCACTCAGCAACCGGCCCCCTCACCGACCGACCGAGGCCAACTGGCACGCCCAGGACTCGGTCGCGATGGACTCATCATGCCGTTCTCGACACCGAGGGCGCACTTCGCGGAAGACACGAACGTGCTACCGGGCTCACTCAGCGGATTACTTTCGGGCGGGATGCTCCGGATGCTCCTCGACCCGCCTCACCGAAGCTCAGAAAATTCCTCGTGACGCACGCGTGCCGACACCTCACCTTACTCCGGAGCGAGATGATTCAGATGTACGAGTGTTTCGACAGTTAGTGTACGCAGCGGATGGCAGTCAGATGTCCTTGCGTAATATGCTCCCACAAGCCGCTTACGCCAACTCACCGACAACACGTCTTCATTCTCCGACATTCCGTATAGCGCTGACTCTTGACAAACCAGCGCGTCACTGCCGAGCAACCTGGCAAGCAGTCTCCTCAAAACCGAAATGAACGCGTGGTCGTCTCTCTTGGGATGAAAGGGCACTTCGTCCCACCAGTTGGTTGCAAGTAGCTCCAGTGCTCCAGGCACCCTGGCGATATTACTGACCGGCAGCCGGTCCATCTCCCACCAAGGCTCAGAGAGATTCTCTAGCTGTTTACCCAACTCAGTCTCACGAGAATGCGTCGGCTGACAGTGCAATGCAAAGTAGTCTTCGAACAGAACACCCATGGCCGCAACGGCAGACAGGCGATCATCTAACGGAAGGAGATGATTCTTCCACAGCCGCAGATAGTCACTCTCAATCGCCAGGCAGTAGAGGCCGGCACGTACGTCCAACGCGTCGTACTGCGCAAGTTCACGTGCCAGCGAAAGACAGGCGGCAAAGTAGCGAAGCGCCCGGCGAGGGTCGGCGTCGATCAACTTGTCAATCAGGTCGCTGTCCGGAGTCCGGAAGACAACTTCACGCCATTCACTGAAGCCGCCAGGGAACAACTCGATATCCATCAACCTCCTTCGTCGATCGGCGGGTCTGGTGGCGGCTCCATCGGCGTCGGCGGAATCAGGTCAGGAAGCCCGGGAGCGCGTGGCTCCGAGCACTCGGTCAGGATTTTGTACCGACAATACAAAAGTGCCAGTCTATAGTTCTCCCATGCTTCCGCATGCCCCGCGTTTCGTGCATTGCGGCAGTTGAGTCTTGCGCGCAACTCGCGCAATCGAATCACCAGTTCTAGCCTTTCGATGACCTTTAGCATCTCGGGGCAGTCCTCCGGGCCCTTTAGGCCTTTGGGGGGAAACACCCGCCCGAGAGAAATCCCCGTGCCCCGCCCCCCACCACTCGGGCAACCGCCTCCGGTGCTTCGTCCTGGTTCGGTCGTTGGCCCCAGGGCCGACGATTCCCTGACGTCGGAGGTTCAATCGCGGTGGTAGTCTGCAGTTGCGGCCTTTCGGGGTCGCTGATAACAGCCCGGCTGGCGGATTGCGAACATCCTCCGTGAGAGGAGTTCGCATGGCGACACCCCCACGCCTGCTGCCGCCGAGCGGCACGGTCATGGTGACGCGACGCGTCTTGAAACGTCAGCATCGACTTCGGCCGAGCCGGGAGGTGAACCAGCTCATCTTGTATCTGCTCGCCGTCGCGGCGGAGCGCTACTCGGTCAGGGTCCACGCCTTCCAGGTCTTGAGCAATCACTTGCACCTCGTCGTCTCGTACTCTGGAAAGACCCTTCCCAAGTTCATGCAGTTCTCAGGTAGCCAGGTCGCCCGTGCCCTCAACTGCCACCAGGGTCAGTGGGAGACCGTGTGGGCACCGGGGTCCTCAGAAGGTACCGGTGGTCTTCGTCGTCGACTGGCTCGCGGTCGATCTCTCGTAGTACCAGACGAAGGCCTCGCGCTTGTCGCTGGGCACGAGTCCGTCGAGTTCGGCGTGCAGCCGCTGCAGCTCCGCTTGAGCCTCCAGGAACTCCGGGCTTTCGAAGAGCTTGTCGATCGCGGCGCTTTGCGCTTCCGGAGTGGCGGCTTCGAGCCCTTTCTCGACAGCGGCGTAGAGCTTCGCGACTCGCTCTTCTACGCCCTCGATTTGGCGCTGGAGTTCCAACACTCGCGTTTGCTCGGCCTCACTCAGCGATCGGGCGGGCGGACTCCAGTGGCTGTATCCGCCGACGATGAGGTCCAGGTCGCCGTCGGCGTCGTAGTCGACTGCGTGTGCGTACAAGGCAGAGTCGGGGCGGGTCGGCTGTTTCGCGCCCTTGGGACTCGTTGGGATGAGCGTGATCGGTGCGTCGAAGCTCGGTGACTTGGCCGCACCGCAGTTCAGGTAGACCCAGACGCCCCCACCGGGCCCGTCGCCGTAGCTGTCGCCGAAACCACCACACAAGATGTCGGTGAGGCCGTCGCCGTTCCAGTCGACGAGCTGCGGGGTCGTGATGCCTCCTGCGACGCGTAGCGGTTGTCCCCCCGCGGAGATCGGCAGGTTCACGCCCGTGAACTGCGGGGCTCCGGCCTTGCCCTCGTTCATCTGCCGATAGAGTTGCCCATCACCGTAGGATCCGAGAAGCAGATCGAGGTCGCCATCGCCGTCCCAATCGAACGCCACGGCAGAGGTGCAGTGTCCCTTGGGCTGCTTGGCGTTCTCCAACCAGTCCTTGCGCTCATAGTCCCAGTACTGCGCAAGCAACACCCGGTGACCTTTCGAGTCGAGAATGTGCTCGGGCGCGAGGAACCCACCTTCGCTTCCGAAAGCTACGTGCGCGGAACCATCGAAAGTCGCAGTGACGATGTCGAGATGCCGATCGCCGCTAAACTCCACGAACTGTGGAGCCATGCCGATGCATCACCAGTTGTTGAACTTGAGCGGCTTGCCGTCGGCCGCGGTGAGTGGCGTCGGGGCCAGCCAGGCGCCGGCGACCCGTTTCGAAACAGTGAGATTCCCGACCAGATCGCCAATCACCATATCCGCGACCCCGTCGCCATCGACATCGTGCAACACTGGCGACGGATAGAGCCGGTCGCCGCCCATCGGTTTCTCACCGGCCATGAGTCGCACAGGCGCTTCGAAGCGTGGCGGCGCCGCCGG
Source organism: Planctomycetota bacterium (assembly GCA_050246115.1). Lineage (GTDB taxonomy): Bacteria > Planctomycetota > UBA8108 > UBA1146 > JAJFFE01 > JBFWWP01. The sequence goes on along the minus strand of JBFWWP010000032.1, from coordinate 55,060 downwards.
CTCCGAGCTCACGACGACGCAGCCTACGACCCATGCCACGAGTTCGAGCATCCGAGACCTCCCGTCAACACCGCCGAGATTGCCACCCGCCTGTGCGAGCGCTGGTGCGACGACTGTAGCTCCGCCCGCCTTCGAAACAATGGCCACGTCCGGAATCGCAGGGGTTACTCCGAGGGAACGAGGCCGACGAGGCCGAACTGCCCCGTAACGCGCGGCAGCGCTGGAGAAGGCAGCAGGAGGCTGCACGCGAAGCGAAACGCGTTCATCGGCTTCCCGAACCACGTCTCACGCTAGGAGCCGAAAGCGAGCGTGGCCTGGGAGTGGCGCCTGCGGGCGACGCACCCGCGGGGGAGTCGGCAGCCCCGCCGCTGCGAGCGTTGGCTCGCTGAGTGTCATGATACCTCCGAGCGGGCAACGAGCTTCATGGCTGAGGCCGCCGATAGGCAGTGGGTCGATTCGTGAAACGAGTCTCGAGCGGCCGGCCCGGCGGGGTGTTCGTGCACACTGGGCGGAGTACTCTCGGGCGGGAGGTTCGCGCGGGAGGTTCGCGTCGAGCGCGATGTTCGCCGGGCCAGAGGATGCCGAACCCCTGAACTCGCGTGCCGGGGCCTTGAGAACTGCGGGGGCAGGCGCGTAGACTCGACTCAACGCATTGGGGCTTTGGGGCCCGAGAGCGTTCCAGCACGCGTCGCTGGGCCCACCCTCGAGCCCGGTGGAACGATCTGCGTAGCGTAGCGCCAGTGGAAGGAAACTCTGGGTGGGGACTCAGCCCGATTGGATACCCGCCGACGTGTGCGGGTACGAGTGGTCCGCTTGGTACCTGCTGAGCCCGGCCGAGCGATTCGCCGAGTCCATGAAGTTGTGGAACGACTTCCTCATGCTGGGAGGTAGCCTTGACCCCGAGCCCGATACGCAAAGTCCTTTCTACGATGCAAAGGCACCAAGTGCAGAGCCTCCTCATGGGGGGGCAAGCCTGCGTATTGTACGGAGGGGCGGAGTTTAGCCGGGACACAAACCTGGCGATTCGCTCGTCCGAAGAGAACCTCGTCCGGCTCCGTGAGGCTCTGCGGGAACTGCAAGCGGAGACGATCGCAGTTCCTCCCCTCGAACTCGAGTAGCTCCAACGCGGTCATGGCATCCACTTTCGCTGTCATCATCCCGAGGCTCGCGGCATGAGGGTGGACGTGATGGCGGTCATGCGCGGTGTGGCAGACTTCGAGCGGTTGTGCGCACGACGCACTACCATCGAGGTCGGAGGCGGCGCGACGATCGAGGTCATGTCGCTACCGGACCTCGTCCGAGCCAAGAAGACTCAGCGTGACCAGGACCGGGGGATGCTGCGGCGCCTCGTCGAAGCAAGCTATGTCTCCGGCCGAGCGGCGGCAAACCCGGCCAAAGTCCGTTTCTGGCTAGCGGAACTGAGGACGGCCGAGTTTCTGGTCGAACTCTGTACCCAACAACCGCAACTTGCTGCCGAGTGTGCCGACGAACGACCCGCGGTGTCCGCCGCTTGCAAAGGTGACCTCGTCGGAGTCGAAAACGAGATCGCGACGGAGGAACGCACCGAACGTGAAGTCGACCGGAGGTACTGGGCGGCGCTCCGAAGTGAATTGGAGCAGCTCCGAAAGGGCCCGCCCCTTGAACCCTTGAACCGCAGTGCGCAACCTCGGCCTGAACCAACCTCGGCCTGAAGCAAGCGCGGCATGCGCTTGCTTCAGGGCCTCGCGCTCGTCGCTCGGCACGAGCTCCTCGAAATCGGCGCGCAACCGCTGCAGCTCCGCTTGGGTCTGCAGGAACTCCGGGCCTCGAGCGTGGGCTCAGCCTTGACTGACGGTCGGCGCCGCGACGAGTCGCGGGATGAGGAAGCCAGCCTCATCCAGGATCGTGGCGCGCGCGGCGTCGTCGGTCGCGTGGCCGAGTAGCTCGGTCAGTAGCTCCACTGTGGCGTGTCCGGCGATCACGCTCTCTTCGAAAGTGTAGTAGCGGACGCGATGGGGTGGAACCTCGTGCAGGATCGGGGCTACGCGGGCGCGCCAGTTTTGGAGTAGCCCTTCGAGCCAGACCCCTTCGGCGTCGGCCAACGAGTAGCGAGCGCTCACGAGTTGCCCCAGCTTGGTCTTCAACTCCTCGGGCGTCGCACCCTGGAGGATCGGCGACGTGTGGATGATCATCAGCGAGGGGCAGTAGAGATCGAGGAACGCGATGCGGTTCGTCGCCGGATCGATGATGATCTGTCGTTGCTCACGAGTGAGCACCTCGTAGACCGCCTCGGTGAAGTCGCTCTTGAGCAGGTACTCGTCGAGGATCCTGCGCACTCGAAGCGTGTCGGGCGGGTAGTTGTCGCGGTAGCGCGCGGCGTCTTGCTCGTACTGCTCCCCGACTCGGCTGATGGCCTCGACCTGCGGGGCGGTGAGCGGCAGCCCGGAACGCGTCAGCTCGGCTGCGAGCAGGTTGGTGACCGAGATCGGGTGCGTGAACTCGCCGTTGAACCGGGCCTCGGATGGGAGCTTCTGGAAGACGCGATACTCGTACTTGCGCATCTTCTCGACGTTCTCCTGCATCGCAATGCCGACGCTCGTCGGGACCGGTTCGCCGCGATCTTGGTAGGCGACCATGTCCTTGATCGCGCCAGCGACGATGTGGGAGGCCTCTGCCATCTCCGCCCAGTTCGCCTGCGCCACCTCCGGGAGCTGTCCGCCTTCGCCGAAGGTGAAGGTCGGGCCTGCGGGGTCACTCGGGGTTTCGAGTTCAGCCAGTTGGCCGCGGAGCGCGTCGCGCTCGGCGACCACGGATTCGTGCTGGGCGCGAAGGGCCGCAAGCTCGGAGTCGAACGACTCGCGGACACGGGCGGAGGTCGTCGCGCAGGCCTCCGCGATGGCTGCGTCGATCACCGGTCGTAGGGCCGCAGGTGCGTCTGCGAGCGTCGCGATCGCTGCGTGCTCACTTTGGGCTCGTTCCTCGACTCCCCGCAGCGCAGTCGGCCGGTGATCGCCCGCGAAGTAGCCCGTGGTCAAGCCGACGCCAAGTGCCACCGAAATCGCCGCTGCCAGCGTTGGCTTGCTGAGTGTCATGATACCTCCTAGGGTCATGGTGCCGGCGGCCGCTTTCGCAGCCAGACCAGCCGAAGCCGTGGTCTTCCAGGCGGCGATCGCCGCGGACCAACCGCGGTCGGGGAGCGCCACCGGCAAGAGCGCCATTTGCGCAAGAATCGCGGGATCCTCCCGCCGCAGTCGAGCGCGCAGACGCTCCATCGCGCGCGCGATCTGAGACGTCAGCGTTTGACGCGGCACTCCGACCGAGCGGGCAACGGCTTCATGGCTGAGGCCGCCGATACGGGTGAGCACCAACGCCGTGCGCTCCGGCTCAGGGAGCGCATCGATCTCTCGCCACAGCGCGCGGTGCGAGTCCTCGACGGCGAGTGCGTCCGTTGGATCCACCCCGCGATGGTCGACGACATCCATGGACTCTCCTTTCTCACCGCTCGCGAGCGACAGTGGACTTCTCCGAGCCTTGCGCCGGGAGTTGCGAGCCTCGTTCGCAATGACCACACTGAACCAGGGCCAGGGATCGGCGGGTGGACGCGGGATCTGCCCGGGCTTGAGGGCGGCAACGAGACACGCCTGCTGCACCACGTCGAACGCGTCGTCGTGGCTGCGCAACAGCGCGTAGGCGAGCCGCCATGCCCGCTCGGCGCATGTTTCCACACAAGCCTCGAGGGATACGCGGTCGGGGAGCGCGTCAGATCGTAGGTATCGATACTCGGGTGACATTACATTGCCTCGTCAACCACGCACGAAGATGAGACGCGAAACGAGCGATCCGGTGGCCGGGCATCGCGGTTTCCGGGCGGTCACGTCCGGGGTGGACCCGAACCGTGAAGAAACCCGGCCGAGGGCGAAGGGGCGGCACCCCTTGCCCTCGCCGGGCGAGGGTTCACCGACGCCCAACGTCCGTCCTACCTCATACACGTCGCGAGTCGCCCGGTTCGCCGAAACGATTTTCGAGAACGTGAGTCGGGGGTCGACCCTGACCCCTCGGGGTCGGCGCCATCCGGTCGCCACGGCGGCCGTCGGGTGGAACCACGTGCCGGGCTGCGAAGCTCGCGATGAGAGCACTCGCGCGGGGACGACCGCTACGCGCCGCGCGTCCGCCAGCGACTCATCGGGGCAACCATAGCCGCAAGGGCTCCTGGGGCTGGAACAGGTCGAATCCCTCTCCGACCGCGAGCGCGCGGAGTGCGGGCACCTCGCGCGCGAGCAGTTCGTCGAGGGAGTCGAGCACCGACTGCAGCTGGCTACTCGCGCGCTCCATGAGGACCTGCTGCGCAGCAGTCGGAGCGTCCCAAGAGGAGCCGAGGAACCAGCTGGCCCGGTAGAGGAGGTCGAGGGCGGTGTCGTCGGCGAGAATGCCCTTGCTCTCGTCGGGCTTGCGCAGGCGCTTCTCGACCTCATCGAGTCCCTTGCGAAGCTGCTGCACGCGCTGCGCGAGTTCCGTCTCCTCACCGGCCTTGCGCTTCACACCGAGTTGGCGGTCGCGCTGAACGCTCTTCTCCGTCACCCGCGTCAGGTCGCCCCTCACTTCGCCAATTCGTTCGAGGGCAATGGCGAGAGTCTCGATCCACTGCGCAACCTGTAACTGCGCGGATCTCTTCCGCTCACGCTCGGCCAGCGGGATCGGGAGGCGTGGATCGGCGAGCACCTGCACGACACCGGAAGCCACGTAGTCCTGGTACTTGACGGTCAACCGATAGTCGCCGGGAACCACCTCGGGGCCCTGCGGCTCTTCGGCGTCCGCCGACGGCTGGGGCGCGTCCGGGTCGCGTGGGCTGCGAAACCCCTTCTGCCGCAGGTTCCAGACGACTCGATTGATCCCGAGCTTCGCCGACTGCTTGAAGGTGCGAATGACCGTGCCGTCGCGAGTGGCGATCTGAATCTCGACTTCGGGCTTCGGATCCGCCTTGGACTCTGCGGCGCCCTCCCCCGGCGCTCGGGGTTCCGGCCCGTCCCCCAGCGTGGCCCGGGCCGCGCGCGCTCGCTCTTTGCGCAAGCGCTCTTGCTGCTCGTCGGGATGCGGCAACCCGTCACCGTTGAGCGCGAACGTGATCAGGGCACCGTAGGGTCGGCTCGCACCGCGGAACTCCTCGTGCCCCGCGAACCGCGACGATCCGGTCTGGGCGACCCAATACTGCTGTGCCGGCGGGATCTCGAACAAGGTGAGCGGTGCCGCCAGCTTCTCCCCGGTCAGGCCCCGCAGCGGACGAATGTCGTCGAGAACGAAGAGCGCGCGCCCGTGGGTCGCGACGATGAGGTCATGCTCGCGCGGATGGATGGCAAGGTCCATGACCGATGCATGGGGAACTCCGTGACTCCATCGCTGCCAACGGGCCCCGCCGTCACAGCTCAAGTAGAGACCGAACTCGGTACCGAGAAAGAGCAGATCGGGATCGACCGGATCCTCGGCCACGGCTAGGCAGTAGCCCGAAACCCCGGCGCCCGCGAGCCGGGTCCAAGTCTGGCCAAAGTCACGAGTGCGAAACAGGTAGGGTTCCCAGTTCGACCGTCGATGATCGTCGAACACGACGTACGCGGTCCCATCGTGATGCTGCGACGGTGTGATGTGGGGAATCCAAGCGTGCCGGGGCACTCCGGGCACCCGTTCCTCGAGGCTGGTCCAACTCGCTCCGGCATCGCGCGTGACGTGGAGCCGACCGTCGTCCGTTCCGACCCAGAGGATCGACGAATCGAGCGGACTCGGCGCAAGCGCCACGATGGTCGTGAAGTTCTCCGCCCCGGTCACGTCGGGCGTGAGTCCCCCGCTGCGGGTCTGCTGCTGCCACTCCGGGTGATTGGTGGTCAGATCCCCGCTGATGACATCCCAGGTCTCCCCCCGATCTCGCGAGCGGTGCACGAACTGACTCCCGAAGTAGATCGTGTCGGGCTGGGACCCGTCGATCGCGATCGCGGCGTTCCAGTTGAAGCGTAGCTCTACGCCCGCTGGCCCTTCCGGCCGGATCATCTTGCGCTCGCCGGTCACGGTGTTCCACCGACACAGATACCCCTCCTGGCTCATGGCATACCCGGTCGTGGGATCGCGAGGATCCGGCACGGTGTCGAAACCGTCACCGAACGCCACCTCCTGCCAGTGGTAGTTGCGGATCCCGCCGTTCTCCCAAACGGTGCTCGGTCCTTTCCAAGAGCCGTTGTCCTGCAGACCGCCGTACAGGTTGTAGGGGCGCTCGAGGTCGTAGCGCACATGATAGAACTGCGCGAGGGGAAGGTTCCGAACGTAACGCCAGGTGCGCCCCTGGTCATGGCTGATGGCGACGCCGCCATCGTTGCCATTGATCAAGTGCCGGGGGTCGGTCGGATTGATCCACAACGCATGGTGATCCGGATGCACTTCGGCAAAGGGCACGAGGATCTCGAAGTTCTTGCCGCCATCGATGGAAACGCTGACCAGAGACCAGAGGCTATAGACCCGCTTCGGGTCGACCGGGTCCACTCGGAGATCCGCGTAGTAGAAGGGACGATTGCCGATGTCCTGCCCGGTGCTCACCACCCGCCACGTCACACCGCCATCGTCCGACCGGCAGATGCAGTTCTCGCGGGCCTCGACGTACGCATACACGACGTGCGGGGCCGACGGCGCGATCGCGAGCCCGATGCGCCCCAGATCTCCCGCCGGCAGGCCGTCGTCTTCGGTGCGCCGCTGCCAGTGGTTGCCGCCGTCGTCGGTCACGAACAACCCCGATCCGGGCCCGCCGGAGCGAAACGACCACGGCCACCGGCGGTGATCCCACATCGCGGCGAACAGCTTCGCGGGGTTCGTGGGGTCGATGGCGAGGTCGGCACACCCGGTGCGCTCGTCGACGAACAGGATGCGCTCCCAGCTGCGGCCGCCGTCGGTCGTGCGATAGACGCCGCGCTCGGAGTTCTCGCCCCAAGATGTCCCCATGGCCGCGACATAGGCCACGTCGGGGTCCGTGGGATGCAGGCAAATGCGATGGATCCGCTCGGTCTTCGCGAGGCCCAGATGGACCCAGGTCTTCCCGCCGTCGCGCGAGCGATACACGCCGTTGCCGACGGAAGCGCTGTTTCGCGGATTGCCTTCTCCCGTGCCAACCCAGACGAGGTCAGGCGAGCGCTGGAAGATCGCGACCGCTCCGACGGCATGCGCTTCTTGATCGTCGAAGAGCGGCGTCCACTCCAGGCCGCCGTTGGTGGTCTTCCACAACCCGCCCGTCGCCGCGCCGACGTAGATGATCCGCGGATCGGCGACGACGGCGTCGATCGCGGCGATCCGCCCACTCATGGTGGCGGGCCCGATCGCACGTGCCTTCATGCCCGCGAGCAGGTCAATGTCGATGTCCTGCGCGAAGGCGGCCCCAGGCCGGCACACGAGGGCCATGGCCCAAAGCAGGACGACGCTCCACGCACCAAGGCCACTCGATCGGCGCATTCGATCCTCCTCGAACATCGGACCGGGTCTCATCAGGGGTGATACGCGCCCGCCGACCGTGAGGGTGCGCGCGTGGTTAGCACCCACTCGGCCTGGACTCCCCCAAACTCGGACGGACGCGCCGAGGTGAAGATCCTTGGACTACGGCAAGGCGATGACGGTCGCCACCCAGACCGGCGGCGCAATCACCTTCGGGCAACGCACGAAGTGATGCGGTTGCTCCGCCTGGGAAAGTGGCACACCGGGAAGCGTGAGCGTATAGCGAATCTCGAGCGTCGCTCCAAGCGCCTCGATCTCGTCGATGTTGATGGTGACGCCGGCGTTATCGAACGCCTCGCGAATGGCGACGACCATCTCGGTGCTGAAGTCGACGAACGGTTGCGGATCGGACGAGTGCTGCGCCCAGAAAGCACTCCAGGCGACCGCGTCGACGATGATCTCTTGCGTCGGCGTGCTGTCCCCGGAGACCGGACCCTGGGACAACGTTGCGACGGTCAGCAGTCCCAGCGGACCGCAGGGTGGCAGTGGGTCCGCAGTCGGGTCGATACCATCGCTCGGGTACGGGGGAGGAATGGGCGGAGCGGAAGGCTGAAACAGCGCCGCCAACAAGTAGATGGCGTCAGCGAGATTCACCGCTCCGTCATCGTTCGTGTCCGCGGAGTCCGCGCACGCGACCTGCGGCGGTTGGGGTGCGAACAACGAGTTGAGCAGAACGACCGCGTCGCCGATATCCACGCTTCCTCCCCCGTCCACGTCGCCCCGAATGAAGCCGGAGGCGGGCGTCGCGACGAGGAGGAGAGCGATCAGGGCCAGCGCTCGAGTGGTTGGGGTCACCTTCATCTCGTGTTTCCTTCCGATGGGGGTGATCGAGGGGGCGCTACGCGCGCGCCTGGCGCCGCTGACTCTAGCACGTCGCCGGTCGATTCTGAACCGGTGGGCGTTGAGTCCGCGACCGGCCCTGCCCACCCCTCGACCTTCGCTCGACCTCCGCTCGACCTCCGCTCGACCTCCGCTCGACCTCCGCGGTCACGGTGGCTACCGGGACGCGTACCGTCGGGTGGGACTCGGAGCCGTTCCCAAGGATCCGCGAAAGCCGCCTGGGCCGGGGTGCGGTCACTTACTCAAGTCGCAACGGGAAATCAACTTACCTAGTCACTGTCACGGGCCCCGCACAAAGCGCGAAGGCGCGAGAGCCCGGAGGGTCGATACACGACTCGGGAGGGGCCCGCTCGATGATCAGGACATCCATGACCAACCCCGACCCGTTGATCGCTGCCGCTCAGTCTCTACTGGTCCGCGACTTCTCGTGCCTCCCGACCGGCGAAGATCCACTCTCCTGCGCCATTCGGGAACTCGGACTGTCGCTCGCGGCAGAAGCGCGCGACAGCCTGGATCGCACCGTACGGTTCTCCATGAACGCGAGCGAGGCCATGACTGCCGTCGCTCAAATGTCGAGCATCCTGGAAGTGACCGATCAACGGACCCAAGCCATGGCTGCCGCCATCGAACAGCTCACCGCCTCGATCGGCAGCCTGACCGAAGCCAGCAGGTCGGCGTCCGACCTCGCCACGGCCTCGAAAGATGCGGCGAGCGAAGGCGTGTCGAGAATGGAGGACGTCGTCGAGCGCATGGACCACTTCAATGACGTGGTCGCAATGGTCGAGATTCGCGCGCAGACGCTTTCGAGCGCTTCTCGCCAGATCTCGGGGATCGTCGACACGATCGACGCCATCGCTCGCCAGACCAACTTGCTCGCCCTCAACGCGACGATCGAAGCGGCGCGGGCGGGCGCGCACGGAGCCGGCTTCGCCATCGTCGCCGATGAAGTCAAGAAGCTCGCACAGCAGACATCGTCCGCGACGGAGGACATTCGCAAGCGCATTCAGGTCGTCACCACCGAGATCGTCGCGCTATCCCAATCGGTCTCCGAAGTGACCCGCGAGGTGGAGGCCGGCAAGGCCGCTGCCGCCGCAGCGCAGGCGGAAGTTCAGAGGATCAGCGAGGACGCTTCCGTCGTGTCCACCCGCATGGCGCAGGTCGCATCGATGCTGTCCGAGCAGACCCAAGCCGTCGAGGAAATCGGATCCGGGACCGCCACCGTGGCCGAACTCTCGAGCCGCAATCGACACCGCACCCACCGAACGCTCGCCGTCGTGGGAGCCACGGAGTGCCTCGTCGAAGAACAGTTCAAGCTACTCGAAGCGATGGAGATCCCCGACTACGTCCTCTTCCGAGCCAAGTCCGATCACTTCATCTGGAAGAAGCGGCTCGCCGAGCTGTTCGTCGGCCGCACGAACCTGCGCTACGAGGAACTGGCCGATCACCACCAATGCCGGCTCGGCAAGTGGTACGACTCGCTTCGTGACTCTTGGTTCGTGCACAATCCCGACTTCCAAGCCCTCGCGGAGCCGCACGCTCAGGTCCATCGATTCGGTCGCGAGGCAGCCAAGGCCCACACCGAAGGCCGCCGTGAGGAAGCGGAGCAACGGTTCGAGCAGATGGAACTGGCGTCGCAGGCCGTGGTGACGCTCTTGGATCGGCTGATCCAGGAGCGGAAGGGCCGCACCGACGTCGACCCTGGACCTTCGCGCCCGCCGTTCACGGACCGCGGCTCGGCGCTCGGTCATGCGCCGTCGCAAAGGGCAGTGCTGGCGAAGACCTGAGCCGCGACGCGTTGACGACCGGCGGATCGCCACGCTAGCCTGACGCGCGGGGGCACGCGCCCTCCCCCTCGTCGGCCGAGGGAGCGAGTGTTTGCGCGCCACGCCACGCCCCGGCGACCCTCACGGGCCGATGGGCTCGGCCCATTGCCCGGTCAACAGAACACGACGCGAGGTGTGAACGGTGGCCAAGACGGCAAAGACCCGACGCGGTAAGAAGGTTGCGAGCACGGCGAAGAGCGCGGCGAAGACGTCGACCAAGACTTCCGCTTCGGCGCGCACCCTGACCGGGTCCACCCGCAAGCAGGTGGCAAAGAAGACAAAAAAAGCAAAGAAGGTCGCCAAGAACACCAACAAGACGCAGAAGACGAGCGCGAGCGTCCACGACTTCTTGGCTTCCATCCCGGATCCAGCGCAACGACAGGACTCGCATACGCTCCTGAAGCTCATGCAAGAGCTGACCGGCGAGCGACCGTTCATGTATGGCACCAGTATCGTCGGCTTCGGCGCCTTCTCGATGACCTACGACAGCGGCCGCGAAGTTGACTGGTTCTTCACCGGATTCTCGCCGCGCAAGCAGAACCTGACCATCTACATCATGTCGGGCTTTGCGCGTTACCCGGCGCTCATGAGCCGACTCGGCAAGCACAAGACCGGGAAGTCGTGCTTGTACGTGAAGTCGCTCGCCGACATCGACCAGCCCACCCTGGCGACCCTCATTCGGGAGTCCGTGGATCACCTGAAGCGGGAGTACGCCTCGTAGGGCTGCCGACCGGTAACGCGGCCTCCGCCAAGCCGGTCACTACGGCGTCGCTGCCGCCGGTCCCACGCCTTGCCATTCCCCACACATCGGCCGGCTCGGGAGGCCGGCCCGAAGATTCGGCCTCGCGCTCGCGCCCCCACCCCGGGAGCCCGGTTGCCCCTCCGCGCCCAAGTCACCGTTGACCTCGGCCCGGCCTCCCCGCGAACGGCCTCGACCAGAACGCCCATGATCTCGATCCCGAGCGAAGAAAACTCCGTCCGCGGAGTCTACAGGGTGGACCCAACGAAAGGAGTTCCGATGGTACGCGTGTTTGCTTGGTCGGTTCTGGTCTCGTTCGCGCTGGGCTGGGTGCTGATGGTGGGAGCCGGGCCTACCCAAGGGCAAATCATCATCGAAGGGGGACAGGACGGGACCGCGCTCGTGCTCGTCGAGGAAGACGGCGTCTATCCACTGGTCTTCCAACTGAAGGACGACAACTGGACGGAGGCCAAGGGCAAGCTGCTCGAGCGCGCGCGGGGCGTCGATCGCGTCGAAGTCATCCATGCCCTCACCCAGATGCGGCGTCACGAGAACGAGAAGGTGCAGCTGCGAATCGACGCCGTTCTCGGCGCTTTGGGCGAAGCCGGGCTGTATCCTCTCACCTTGGCCGACTTCAAAGCCCAAGTGAAACAACTCGGGGTCGCTCTGAGCAAGCTCGAGAAGGGGAAGCCGGCGGCGGAGGTCAACACTCTCGTGCTGATGGCCCTGGTGCGAGCGCAGCGCGAGATCCAAGAGGCTCAGGCGATGGTCGACACCGGCAAGGTACCGGCGTATGCCGGTGGCGAGACCACGGGAGTCGGTGAGATCATCGAAGGTGGCAGCGAGCAGTAGCTACTGCCACTGCACGCGGCAGGGTCGATGGAGGGTCGAAACTGCCGCGTGCCCGATCCCCGGTAGCAGCCCGCCCGACGATCGCTCGGCTCGCGCTCGAGCGCCTGGTCCAGAACGGAATTCGGCATGTCCCACGCCAGCACGGAGTCGTTTCGCCAGTTCGTCCACGCGGCGGTCGAGAGCCACCGTGGACTCGTTTACCGGGTGGCGTATCGCGCGCTGGGAAACGCGGAAGACGCCGAAGATGTGGCGCAGGAAGTGTTCCTCCGCCTCGTCCGCAGCCGCACCGATTCGCCGCCGATTCAGACGCTCACACCGTGGCTGGTGCGGGTCACGTTGAACGCTGCCCGCAGCGCGCGACGCGACGATACACGTCGGCGTCGTCGGGAGGCCTTGGCGCCGGTCGAGCCCGACACGCGCGCCAACCCGGAATCGGATGCGGAGGTCGAGATGACGAATCGAGCCCTGGTCACTGCGCTCGCCGAACTGCCGGACACCCTTCGCATGCCGCTGGTCCTTCACTATCACGAAGGCCTCAAGTATCGCGAGATCGCCGTCACGCTGGGCTGCCCGGAAGGCACCGTTGCCCGGCGCATTGCGACTGCCAAGGAACGGCTGCGCGAACTCCTGGGGCCGGCCGCCGCACTCGGTCTAGCGCCCACATCCCTCTGCGAGTTGGAGCACTGGCTGGCGCGACCCGCTCGCATCCCCGAGCCGACCGCGCTCGCCGCCAGACTCCATGCCGCAGTCGATGCTGCGTTCGAAGCCCCGCTTCTCGCGCCCACGTCGAACGCGAGCCTGAGTGCGGGGATCGGCGCGCGTCAGTGGGCAGTGCTGCTCCTCTGCGTCGTGCTCGGCCCCGGCGTAATCCTGACCGTCTACTCCTCCTCGGGTGACACGGCTGCGAACGACCCGAAGCCACCGTCGCTGGCCAACGGCGCGAGTGACGTCACCGCCGAGACCGCCAACGCGAGCGGGATGCCACGCCCACTGCCAGACACCGTCGCCTCCACGGGAGCCCAGACTGCGTCCGAGTCGCGGTTCGCCCCGAGCACGCCGGCGGCATCCGAAGTGGCGCAGGTCCCAAGTGTCGCCGGCCGCGTCGTGGATCCCGTCGGTCATCCGATCGCTGGCGCCGTCGTGGAACTCCTCGGCGAGCAACCCGCGGACGCCGACGGCGAGAACCCCGAGGCCTCGACCTCGCTCGTTCGCGTCGCCGCGACGGTTTCCGACACGGACGGGTTCTATGCGTTCTTTGCACGGCCGGAACTTGCGGTTCCGCCCGCAAGCTCGAACCCTGGAACTCCTGCCGATGGGTCTACGACCAGCCCATCGCCGGAGAGCGAAGCGGGGATGCAGGCTGAACGTGACGGCGACGCGCTCGTCACACTGGGCGGATCAATGCTCCTCCTCGAAGGCAACGGCCCACGGCACCAAGTGCAAGCCTCGGCCCTCGGCTATGCGCCGCGCCGGTCGATCTCGTTCGAGCTTCCTGCACAGGCAACCGAGTCGATCGACCTTGCCTTGGTTTCCGCGTTGCTCCTCGGCGGCTGCGTGTTCGGAGACGGCTACCCGATTCCCGGAGCCGTCGTGACCATCGTCGCTCACAACGGGCCAAGTGCGCTAGCCGAGGGTGATCGCGCCACCACCGCCGATCCGGCCGGGTGCTTTCGGCTCGACGGAGTGCCCGCAGGGCGAGTGCTGGTCGCCGCCAAGGCGCCAGGTTGGACAACAGGCCAGATGGAAGCCAATGCCGGCGACGAGCACTTGCGCCTCGAGCTGAACCGCGGCGGATCCGTCAGCGTCGCAGTCCTCGATACCAACTCAGGCGAGCCATTGCCCGAGATCGAGGTCACGGTCATCACCGGAACCCGCATTGTCGGCCACGGGCTGACTTCGCTGGAAGGTGCTACGGTCTTCGCCAACCTGGCGCCAGCGTCGTACGAGATCGAGGCCGGGCGCGGCCCGTTCTCGCTGATTCGTCGTTCGGTCGTCGTGACGCCGGGCAGCGAGACAGCGCTCACCCTGCCCCTGCCGCTGGGAAACACGGTGAGTGGACGAGTGCTGCCGGCTCCGGGTGTGAATCCGGACGAGTACCAGGTTCGCTGGGTCAGCCTCACCCGATCCTGGCGGGGCGAGCAACCGCAAGTGACATCGCGCTGCGACGTCGCCGGCGAGTTCGTCGCCAGAAATGTTCCGGCAGGCTCCTATCTCGCACTGCTCTACCGGACCGGAGAGTGGGACCAAGTGGTCCTGTGTGCCGTACAACCGGTCGAGATTGCCGACGGCCAGGGTGCCGGAAGCGTCACCATCGCCGACGTCCCGAGTTCCCGCGTGAACCTCGTCTTGCGACTTCGATCGAACGACGGCTTGCCGATATCCGCAGCTTTTGCCCAAGCCACCATCGCAGAACTCGGCGCTCCCGCACTCTCGACCCACCAAGCCGCAGACTCTCTGGCGCTGACCTTGCCGCCCGGTCGTTACGACCTCACCGTTGCGGCACCAGACCACGATGTCGCGACGATGCGCAACGTATCGGCTGCAAGGGATGGCCAGCCCGTCGAGGTTCGCCTCCGCGCTCTGGCTCCGGACGATCACCCACTGGACCTGAGCTCGTGCTTCTCGAACGACCTGTTCGTCACCGTCGAGTCCCGGCTGACGCTACGCCAGTTTCTTGGCTGGCTCTCGACCCAGTGCCGGGTCGAGCTGACTCTGACCCCGACGCTCACGGCCTCTTCGCGCCTCGATGAAGCGACGCTCGTTCCGTTCTCCGGTCGGCTCGTCGAGGTTCTGCCCTATCTGCTGATGGAGCACGATCTCACCGCCTCGATCGCTGCGCGTTCGCTCGAGATCCGCTGACGAATCGATCACAGCGCGTGTCTCGTCGGGACGCTCGGCAGGGACCCGGAGCCGCAAGCAGCGCCGGGACTCGACCGCGAACAGGTCCCATCAGGGGCACGCCGCGGTGCTCGTGCAACCGATCGGGTCCAACGACGGGTCGGGTCCGCAGGCAACACTCGGGAGCGTCGGTCCCGGCTGTCCTTGGAACAAGTTCGCGAGCAACGCCACGGCGTCGCCGATGTCCACGGCGCCGTCATCGTTGAAGTCGAGCGCATCCAGACACGAACTCGGTACCCCACCGAAGAGGTGCTGCAGCGTACCCACGGCGTCGCCGATGTCGCGCGACCCATCGCCATTGACGTCGCCCCGAACGAAGGGGTTCGACACGGGCAGTAGCACGAGTTGCACGCCGTTGAGTGCCGCCACCACCGGACTGGCTCCCGGCGGCACCCCCGAGTGCAGCCCCAGGTTGCCGTTGGTGACCTGGGCCACTCGCACGGAGTGAGTTCGTCCCTCGGCAAGCCCCCCGGGCCATGGGCCCCCTACCAGTTCGTCCGGACCCACTGCCTGATCGACACTCACCAGACTGCTGGCATTGGGAAGCCAGGTGTACGCAATCACGAGATAGGTGCCAGGCTGCAAGTTGTGAAAGAAGATGCACACCTCGAGGTTGGGATTGTGGGTGACGAGGTACTGCGTCATGAGGTCTCCGTCCACACCCGGGGCGGGGCTCGCTTGCGTCAGGAGGGCGGTGCCGCCGATGTTCGTGAAGTTCACGGACGTCGGCTGTCCCGCCAGGCTCATCAAGGGATGGACCGGCCCCTGCGCACCGCTCGTCACGTTCCAAAAGCCCGGCAGGCCGACCCCGGCGTAGTCGACGGGCAACGCTGTCGTTCCGAAGTTCACGTTGATCGACTGCGCGCCGAGCGCACCGCAGAGAGTCGCAGACACGAAGACGAGCCGGAATGTCGCCCGGATCGAGTAGTCCATGGCAGGGGTCCTTTCGTTCGACCGAGGGCTGAATCGGGAGCGAATGCGCTCGCCGGGGGCACCGAACTCGCCGATTCGCCACCCCGGTAGTACTGACGGCCGCCGAAGGAATTAACCGAGAATCTCGAACTCGTCCTCGGGACCTGCGCTCAGCCCTCGCCACGCGCCAGGGGGCAGCCGATTCGCCGCGCGTCCGCTACCATTGGGTCGTCCGAGTGCGAGGGACCCCACCGGCCAGCGAACGACTGGAGAGCCATGCGCGCCGAATCCGCGCCGACGCCCAACGTACCTGCACGACTCGACGCGTACGAACGCCTCGAAACCCATCGCGCGTGGATCCGGCGCATGGTCGCTGTCCGACTCGACCGACGCCTCCGCGGACGCGTCGACCCGTCCGACGTGGTGCAGGACATCTTCGTCGAGGCCGTGACCCGCCTGCCGAGCTATGAAGCCCAAGAGCCCAGCGTCTCGCTCTCGGTTTGGGTTCGTTACCTCGCCCTTCAGAAGATCGCGGAGGTGCACCGGCATCACCTCGGCCGGCGCAAGCGCGACGTCCGGCGCGAGGCCCGACTCGCGGGTCGGGCCCGGGAGGGTGACTCCGAGGCGACCGTCGGGACTCTGGCCGCCAGCGGCGACTCTCCGTCGGTGCTCCTGGCACAACGGGAACACGCGCTTCGTTTACGGACCGCACTCGCCCGTCTCGGCGACTCGGATCGGGAAGTGCTGGGGCTCCGGCACTTCGAAGGTCTGACCAATCAAGAAGTGGCGCAGCGGCTCGAGTTGTCGGAGCCCGCCGCGAGCTTGCGCTACGCGCGCGCACTGCAGCGCCTTGGCCGCGCGCTGCGAACCCTTGCCGAGCCAAACCACGGAATGAACTCCGCATGAGCGACGTGCTCCCCTCCCCACCACCTCACGCGCCCTCCGCGACTCCAGACGAAACCTTGGGGCGCATCGCGGACACGCTCGCGCAAGGCTTCGTCGACGGATCGATTCCACCGGTGAGCGAGTTCGTCACCCGACACCCGGATCTCGCGGAGGAGATTCTCGACCTGCACGCCGCACTCGTCGAACTCCCGCCCCCTCCGGGAGAGCGGCTGACCGCGAGCACGGAACTTGGCGGCTACCCTGTCCTTCGCGAACTGGCGCGAGGCGGGATGGGCGTCGTCTTCGAAGCCCTGGACCCTGCGCTGGGTCGCCGCGTCGCCCTCAAGGTTCTGGAACTCCCGGGCGGCGATCCCAAAGGGCTCGCCCTGCGCTTCCACCGTGAAGCGCGTGCCGCCGCACGCCTCCACCACCCCCACATCGTTCCCGTGTACGACGTGGGTACGGACCGCGGCCGGCACTACTATGCGATGCAATACATCGAGGGTCGGGGGCTCGACGCCGTGATCCAGGGTCTGGACGCGAGCGCACTGAGCGCCGCGGAGGCATGGGAGGCGCATCTGCGGCGCGCGGCTCGGATCGGCCTCGAAGTAGCGGAAGCCTTGGCCCATGCGCACGCGCACGGGGTCGTGCACCGCGACATCAAGCCCTCGAACATCCTGCTCGACGACCAGGACCATGCGTGGGTCACCGACTTCGGCCTGTGCAAGACCGAGGAAGGAAGCGATCTCACCCGTACCGGTGACCTCGTCGGCACGCTCCGCTACTTGGCGCCAGAGTGCCTGCAAGGCCGGGCGGAAGTGCGGAGCGACATCTTCAGCTTGGGCGTGACTTTGTTCGAACTCTTGGCGCAGCAGCATCCGCTGGTCGGCATGAACCCCGACGCCCGGTCGCACCCATGGGCTCGTGGGATGGTGCCGCGCGTGCGTCGCCTGGAGCCGCGCGTACCCCGAGATCTCGATGTCATCATCCGCCGCGCCACGCTGCCCCTGCCGGATCAACGCTATGCCTCCGCGGCCGAGTTGGCGAGCGATCTGCGCGCCTTTCTCGAGGCGCGCCCCATCGCGGCGCGTCGGCCGAGCGTGCGCGAGCTGTTGCAGATGGCCATCGCGCGCAACCCCATCCTCGCCGCCACGCTGGCGGCAACGACCATCGTTTTGCTCGCGACCACGGCGGTTTACGTTCATGGCTTGAATCAAGCGATCGACCACCGCGATCGGAGCCTCAGGCATGCGCGCGCGGTCACCTTCGTGAGCGCGTCCGCCGAAGCCGCGGGTCAAGATCCGTTGCTGGCGCTACTCCTCGCTCGCGAAGCCGTCGACACCGAGCCCACCCCACGGACGCTATCGCAACTCCATCAAGTGATGGCGGCGCTCCACGAGCGCCAGGTGCTCACGGGCCACGAGGAGAGTGTCGAGCAACTCTACGCATTGGGCGACGCGACCGGCTTCGTCAGCGTCGATCGCCATACCCTGCAGGCGTGGACCTGGGGCGGCGTCCGGATCGCGAGCTTCGCGTCGACCGAGGAGATCGTGACGGTGGCCGTCGCGCCGAGCGGCCGACGCCTCGCGTTCGCTACGAGCGCTGGGAACACCTTCGCCTGGAATCTGGCCCAGACACCCAGCCCGACCCTCGTGGGCGACGCCCACGTGGCGGCTGGCGACTCAGATCCCGAGCGCTCACCGCGGATACTTCGTTTCGACACGCTGGGTGCGACCCTCTTCGAGGTCGAGTGCGCGCGCTGCACCATCCGGGACGCGGCGTCCGGAGCCGTTCGCTCCCAGTTTCCGATGGGCATGAGTCGGCTCCACGACGCAGCGCTCATCGATCGCGACCGACTTCTCATCGTTGCGGGCGCCGGCGGAAGTCTCCGCTGCTTCGAAGTCGAGACCGGCAAGGAGCAATGGGAACGCGTGACGAACTTCAGTGGGCCTCCACGACTCGCGACCGCGTTCGGCGAACCGGAGTTCGTGGCCGTCGGGAACCGCGAGTTGCTGCGATTCGGTGCCGACGGTGAGTCCCTGGGGCCGCAACTCGCCCTCGACGATCGCGTGCAGAGCGTATCCTTCACGCCGCGCGGTGAGATCCTCGCCACTTCGTCGGATCAGACCGCGCGTCTCTTCGACCGTGCCGGACGCGAGATCGCCGTGTTCCGCGGCCACGGCGGAGCCGTCCATCATGCAACGATCACGCCCGACGATCAGTACGTCGTCACCGCGAGCGCCGACCAATCGGCCTGTCTCTGGCGCCTCGACGGCACACCGGTCAGCTTCTTTCGAGGGCACGACGCCAGCGTCAACGCGGCGCTGGTCGCGCCGGACATGACCACGGTGGTCACGGCCTCGACCGACACCACCGTGCGCCTCTGGGACCTGCAACCGGCGGGACTCCCTGTCTTTCGCGGTCACTCTCTGGGTTTGTACTCAGCGGCGTTCTCGTGCGACGGCGACCTCGTCGTCACCGGCGGGCGCGACCGCACGGCGCGAGTGTGGAGTCGCGACGGACGGGAGCGGCTCGTACTGCCCCACGATGAGCTCGTCTACTCGGCTTCCTTCTTGCCCACTGGGGCGCGCGTGTTCACCACCACCAGTGGTCCAAGCGCCTACGTGTGGAGCCTCGATGGCACCCTCCACTGGACGATCGCGAGTCCCGAGAAGAGAGTCCTCTGCGGCTGGTTCGGTGGGACCGCATGGCGCTTCGTCGCCCGCGGCAACGATCGCTCCGCATTGGTGCTCGACGCCGACGCACGAGTCCTCGCTCGACTCACGGGGCACGACGACCTCGTGTGGTCGGCGGTCTTCGCGCCGGACGGCCAGCGATTGGCGACGACGAGCGCGAAGAGCATTCGCGTTTGGACCCCGCAGGGCGCCCTGATCACCCAGCTCGACGGTCACACGGGGCTGCCTCATAGCGTACGGTTCGACCCAAGCGGCAGTACCCTGGTGAGCGGCTCCGACGACGGCACCGCGCGTGTTTGGCGCGTGGCCGACGGCGCGTGCCTCGCCGTCCTTCGCGGTCATGAAGGAGCGGTCCTCAGCGCGGTCTTCTCGCCCGACGGGCAACGCGTACTCACGGCGTCGCGAGATCAGACCGCGCGCATTTGGAGCCTGGACGGCACCCTCGTGCTCACGTTGAACGGCCACTCCGGAGTCGTATGGTCGGCCGAGTTCTCCGCCGACGGGACCCGCGTCGCGACGTCGTCGTTCGACCGCACGGCGCGCTTGTGGTGGGCCAGTCCGGAGACTCTGCTCGACGCCGTCCGCGGTCGTCTCTTCCGCGACTTCACGCCATCGGAGCGCGCCCGCTACCAGGACCTACTCGAGCCGCTGCCACGATCCCGCTTCTGAGCGGACCCGTCCGTGGCGCACGGCTGGATACGCGAAACGCGGCCATCCGCGCTCGCGCGTCTGGCGCGCAGTCAGTACTCTCGATCGCAGCAGCGAGCCGCCGGAACCTCGAGCAACGCCTCCGGTCGTGGTGCTCACCGGGCCCGGCCGCGAGAGCCTGCCCGCAAGGCCGCAGCGACTCCACGCCGAACCAGGAGGTGCCTCGATGGCTTCGTTGTTCCGTTTCACCGCGCTCACGCGCTGGCAGGGCTGGCTGGCGGGAGTGACCCTGCTGCTCGCGGGTACGCTGAGCGAGCCAACTGCACTTCGGGGTGCTGACTGCAATGGCAACGGCATCGACGACGCGCTGGACTTGAGCAGCGGCACCAGTGCCGACTGCAACGTCAACGGCATTCCTGACGAGTGCGACCTCGGCGCGTGGGCAGGGGCGCTCACGGGGGAGACGGAGATCGGTGACCTTACCGGCGGGTTCGGCGTGGACCTCGACCCCTTCGACCGCTTCGGCCAAGCCATCGCCTCGGTGGGCGACCTCAATGGCGATGGGATCCCCGACATTGCGGTGGGCGCACCCGGCGATGACGATGGCGGATCGGACCAAGGCGCCGTCTACATCTTGCTCCTCGCGGCCGATGGCACGGTCTCCAGCCACACGAAGATCGCGGAGGGCCAAGGCGGATTCACGGGCCCACTCGACGCGAGCGACCGCTTCGGGTCCGCCGTCGCTGCAGTAGGCGATGTCGACCAGAACGGCACAGTGGACCTGGCGGTAGGAGCTACTGGTGATGACGATGGCGCCAGCGATGCGGGTGCCGTGTACATTTTGTTTCTCGCTCCCGGCCCCGCGGTGAGCGGCTTCGCCAAGGTCAGCGCGACGCAGGGCTCATTCATGGGCACGCTCGCCGCATTCGACTTCTTTGGCGAGTCGCTGGCAGCGTTGGGCGACCGTGATGGGAACGGCGTCCCGGACCTCGCGGTCGGTGCCCGCGGAACGGACGATGGCGGCATGGACCGCGGCGCGGTCTGGCTCCTCGATTTGACGAACACCGGGAGCGTCGTGGCGGAGCACAAGATCAGCGCAACCTCCGGGGCGTTCGCGGGAGTGTTGGACGACCTCGACGGTTTCGGCAGCTCGGTGGCAGCGGTGGGCGATGTCGATGGGGACCTCGTGGGCGACATCGCGGTCGGCGCGCGCCTCGACGACGACGGCGCAAACGACACGGGCGCCGTTTGGATCTTGTTTCTGAGCCCGCTCGGATCGGTTTCCGGAACGCAGAAGATCAGCGCGCTCGCCGGCAATCTCCCTGCGGGACTGAGCGGTGGTGATGCCTTCGGCTCCGCGGTCGGGGCGCCCGGTGACCTGAATGGCGACGACATCCCCGACTTGTTGGTCGGCGCCCCGTTGGACGACGATGGCGGCGTGGGCAACTTCGCAAACCGCGGTGCGGTGTGGGTGCTCACGCTGCAACCTGGCGGCACGGTGCTCGGTGGGCAGAAGATCAGCGACACCGCCGGCGACTTCGATGGTGCACTGATCGACACGAGCTCGTTCGGTCGCTCGCTCCAGGCGCTCGCCGACATCGATGGAGACGGACACCGCGAGATCGCGGTCGGGGCCGTCGGCGACTTCCCGACCACCGGGTTCGGGAGTTTGTGGCTTCTGTTCACCGCGCCCGCCTTCGCCGATTGCAACAGCAATGGCACTCCGGACCCATGCGACATCGCGAGTGGAACGAGTACGGACACCGACGGCGACGGAACCCCGGATGAGTGTTCGGCAACGGCGACGCTCGTGCGCGGAGACTGTAATGTCGACGGCGCAGAGAACATCTCCGATGCGGTGTTCCTGTTGGGCTTCCTCTTTCCTACCGGCACTCCAAACGCGGTCACCTGCAGCGACGCTTGTGACGCGAATGATGACGGAGGGCTGAACCTCGCGGACGCCGTGATCCTACTCGGGTCGCTGTTCGGACAACCCCCCATCCCCTTACGCCCGCCCGTTGGAACTTGCGGAGTGGATCCGACGGCGGACACTCTGGGGTGCGCCGCCGCCTGCCCGTGAACTGCGGCGGGTGACGCCAGAACGGGCCTGGCGCCAACCGACGAGCGCCGCGAACTCGGCCTGGGTTTCTCTACCCCTCGCCCCCCCACGAGCGCGGCACGCGTTTGATTCTGGCGTTGGGCTCGACTCGAGCACGCCCCGCTACTATTCTCGGCGGTCGGTCTGGCAGCCACCTGGAGTTCCGAACTAGTGCCCAATCAAGCGCGTTGTTCCACAACCCCAGTCTGCGCCTTGCGGAACGAGCCGAAGGCGAGCATTTTCGGGTGAAACGAAAGCAACTCGAGTTCGCGCTTTTGGCTACGAGCCGAAGACGAGCGTTTTAGGGTGAAGTGGATGCGGCTTGGCCGCAGCCGCGAGGGGACTTTCGAAGGCCCCTTGGAGAGAGTCATGAACAACGAGCTGTTCAAGCCGACCCTCGAGGCACGGCACGACGTAGCAGGTCTCCGACAACCGTGGGACCCGCGACATCTGATGATCGCGACGTTCCTCTGCGGACCGCTGACGGGTGGCCTCCTATTCACCGCCAACTGCGCTCGGCTGGGGCTGCCCGCGATCCGCTTGCGCATCATTGCGACCGCGGCTGCGCTCCTGGTCGGCGCTCTGCTCTCGACTGGATGGATGCTGAACGCGACCCAGAGTCACGATTGGCGGGGCTCGGTGCCGTCGGAGAAAGTCGCGTCGGATACCGTGGCTAAGACCTCCCTGACCGCGACGCTCCAGACCCCTGGCCTGCTCGAGCAGATGGGAGAAGCGGCCGCTGCGCGAAAGGCCGCGCTCCGAAAGTGGGGTCGACTGCACCGGTACGTGTGGGATGGCATCACCTTGCTCGCGCTGTACCTCGCCGCTCGTCCGCAATGGGCTCGTTTCCACCTCACTCGCCATCACGAAGTTCGAGTGGGACGACTGCTCTGGCCGGCGCTCGGTGCGGCGGTACTCGGGTTGGCGGTGCAATGCGGACTCTACTACTGGATCTACGACTACCGTTGGATTCTGTGAGGTCGTCCGCTGGGGTGACCGGTGCGCGGCTTGGCCGCCGGAAGAAGTGAGTTCACTGATGGAGCGCCCTTCGTCACAATCGTCGCGATCGCGCCTCTTCGAGGTCGTCCACCAGAACTTGGAGATCAGGCAGTATGGGCGCGCACATGAACTCATCGAGCGGGCGCTCGCGGAGGAGCCGGACGCTGCGTCGCTCCATGCGTTGCGCGCGTTGGTGTTCCTGAGGCAGTCCCGGCCGGCCGATGCGGAGGCCGCCGCCCGTGAGGCACTACTCCTGGATCCGGAGGAGACGGCGGCCACGCGAGTGCTGGCACGGTCGACGATGCTTCAAGGACGCAATCGAGAGTCGGAGGCCCACTTCCTCGAACTGCTCCGCCGCGACCCGACCGATGTCGACGCTTTGTGTGGCTACGCCTGGCTACAGAACAGTGTCGGCGAACTCGAGAAGGCAGAGCTCCTCGTCCGCGAAGCTCTTCGTATAGCCCCCACCGATGCCGACGCTCAGAATCTACTGTCGATCGTTCAGCTCGCCCGAGGGTCGAGCAAGCAAGCGACGCTCTCGAACCAGGTCGGCCTGCGCCTGTCGCCCGACGATGAAGTCTCGCACTTGGCCGCTGCGGCCGCGGCCTTCGAGAGGTTCCAGCCGTTTCGAGCGCGGCGGCACGTTCGTGAAGCCCTGCGGATCGACCCGGAGAACACCGACACTCAGGAGGCCTTCCACGACATCGACAAACACTGCCGGTGGCCGTTTCTCCTCTACTATGGATTCGGGAAACTCTGCGGCAAGATACCCGGCGGCGCGCTCTCCGTGTGGGCCGCAGTCGTGGCCTTCGTGTTCCTGTCCGACTCCCTGGGAGTCCCGCGTGCGGTGGTCGTTGGGATCTCGCTCGGGTACCTCGGCCTCTGTGTCTACACGTGGCTTGCTAGTCCTCTCATGAAAGTCTGGGTACGACTGTTTCCGGCTCGGCTGTAACCGAATCGCGGACCGCCTTCGTTCAGGAGTGTTCATGGAACTCGACCCCGTGCTCGCGGCGCTGCGACTGGCACTCGAGACAAACGCTCGGCAACCTGCCCTGTGGATGCATTATGCCGACCTGCTACGACGTGCCGGTCGCGAGGCCGCGGCGATCGAAGCGCTCCGCAGTGCCGAGCAGGTGGGTGCGCCGGCGGACGAGGTGGGCCGAAACTTGATCCCGCTCCTGCGCCAGCACGGTCACCTCGCCGAGGCCTTGATTCGGGCGGACCAGATCCTCGAACGCGGAGATGACCCGGAGATCCGTGCCGAGTTGGAACGTATCCTGGCTGCCCGCCGCGGTGAGGCTGAGGCTCCACCCGAAGCGGCAAAAGAGGCGAAGAACCCGGACTCCCCGGAGACTCGAGTCCAAACCCCGCTCGGGCGCGTGGCCGTGCCCATCGAACACGACGATACGACGAACGTCAGCGAGTGGGCCAAGCAGTTCGATTGGGGAGATCTCCACACGGGGTTCGCCGACGTCGTCGGGCTCGAGGACGTGAAGCGCGCGATTCGCCTCAAGATCATCGCTCCGTTTCAGAAACAGGAGATCTTCAGCGCATTCGGCCGCAAGGCCGGGGGTGGGATCCTGCTCTATGGACCACCGGGTTGTGGAAAAACCTTCCTGGCGCGGGCCACGGCGGGAGAGTGCCAAGCGCGCTTCGTCATCGTGGGCATCCATGACGTTCTCGACAAGTACTACGGGGAGAGCGAGAAGTTCGTGCACGGCCTGTTCGAGGAGGCGCGTCGGCGCACGCCGACGGTGCTGTTCTTCGATGAGTTCGACGCGCTTGCTGGCGGCCGCGGCGGCACCACCTCCCAGTTCTACAAGACGCTGACTGACCAAATCCTGCAGGAGATGGACGGAGCCGTGGCTTCGAACGAGGGTGTGCTGGTGTTTGCCGCGACCAACGTACCGTGGCACATCGACGCCGCGTTCCGCAGGCCTGGACGTTTCGACCGCACCTTCTTCGTGCCGCCACCGGACGAGGCCGCTCGCGGCGAAATGCTTGCAAGACGCTTGGCGAAGCTGCCCGGCGCCAAGTCTCTCGATGCCAAGAAACTCATCCGCAAAACCGCGTTGTTCACAGGAGCGGACCTCGAAGCCCTCTGTGAACGTGCCGCCGAAAGAGCCCTCGAACGTTCTCTCGAGACCGACGAAGTCCATCCCGTGACCCAAGCCGACCTCGAGCGGGAGCTGGCACGGATGACGTCCAGCGCCGAAGAATGGCTGGCTACCGCGCGGAACTACGCGAGCTACGGAAACCAAGGTGGGCAGTACGACGAACTGCGCGACTACTTGCGATCGATCAAGCGCTTGTAGCCGCCTCACCGGATCGGTCAAGCGCTACACGGACGCTTGGTTGCGTCCGTTCTGTTTGGCCCGATAGAGCGCCGCGTCGGCAGCTCGAACGAGTTCCTCCGGGGTCGGACCGGCGTCGGGGTAGGCCGCGACCCCAACGCTGAGGGTCGGATAGACGCGGACGCCATCGAGTTCGTAGACGAAGTCCCGCACCGCTTGCACGACCGACTGCGCGACCTCCACGGCGGCGTCGGCCCGGAGTCCCGGGATGTACGCGATGAACTCGTCCCCCCCGAATCGCGTGGCCAAGGCCGGCGGCCGAAAAGCCGCGCCGATCAACTTCCCGGTAGCGGCGATCGTGTAGGCCCCGTAGTGGTGACCGTGGGTGTCGTTGATCTGCTTGACGCGGTCCATGTCCATCATGACCACGGCGATCGGGCGGCGGCGAAGGACCGCGGACTCGAAACTGACGTGATAGTCCGTGTCGAAGCGCCGCTTGTTGACCAGGCCCGTCAGATCATCCTGATACATGAGCGAGCTGATCTTGCCGTAGAAGTCGCCCTCGGCGTCATCCATCAGCGTGAACTTGAGGACCGTCTCCCCCAGGGCGATACGATCCTCGGACACCAACACCCGGGTCTCCGAGCCCTCGAGTCGGGTTCCGTTCACGAAGGTCCCGTTCCGACTTCCGAGATCCTGTACCGAGTAAGTCGCCGTCACGCCTTCGCCGGTGCGCGTAACGACCGCATGAACACCCGAGACGGAACGGTCGGGAAGTACCAGTTGGGCCTGGTCGAGCCCACGGCCCATGACCAGTCGGGCTTCGTTCAACAGATACCGCAGCCCTACGTTGGCGCCCTGCATCACGACCAGGGATGGGCGCAACTCTTGGGCTGGCGTGAGGCGATGAAACGGCGCCCCGGCGAGGAAGGAGGTTTCGTTGTGTCTACGCTGATCGTCCATCTGCTCTTGCCCAGAGGGCGGCGGAAGCTCCCTCTGGAGTGCCCGTCCCTGGTCCATAAGCTGTTTTCTGAAAGGGAGTTGGCGTCGAAACAGTGACCCGAGACCGGGGTCGCCGCGCCGCCCTCCCCGCCAGCGGCTCGCAAGGCTTCCGAGGATACTGGCCAACGGTGCTCCTCGCTAGCCCCCTGGCAAGCCTGCATCGTGCGCGGCGAACCCGCCGGTGCGCTGCGGTCGCGCGCCCCCGGGCTCCTCCCTCCCGACGGCCGGCCTCGCCACGCTTCCGGGACCCACGCCTCGGTCGCTAAGGGAACCGCGCAGTTCTGTCGAT
Source organism: Planctomycetota bacterium (assembly GCA_050246115.1). Lineage (GTDB taxonomy): Bacteria > Planctomycetota > UBA8108 > UBA1146 > JAJFFE01 > JBFWWP01. The sequence goes on along the minus strand of JBFWWP010000032.1, from coordinate 28,588 downwards.
AAAGCTGTCAGGCCGAGACCTAGCGTACCCCATCGCCACGTCGAACAACTCCAAGGGAAGTGCATGGACGACCTAATCCGAGAGTTTCTGGTGGAGAGCTACGAGGGCCTCGACCAGTTGGACCGTGACCTGATCGCGCTCGAGAAGGACCCAACCGACCGCAATCTCCTGGCGGCGATCTTCCGCTGTATCCACACGATCAAGGGTACCTGCGGGTTCCTCGCCTTCCACAAGCTCGAGTCCGTCACGCACAACGGGGAGAACCTCCTCAGCATGCTGCGCGACGGCAAGCTGCAACTGAACCAGGAGATCACCACCGCGTTGCTCGCCATGGTCGACGCGGTGCGCCAAATGCTCTCCTCCATCGAGAACTCCGGGAACGAGGGGGTTCGCGACGACTCCGGACTGATCGCACTGCTCACGCGCCTGCAGGACCCAAGCCGCCAAGCCGATCCGGCCGTGGCCGAAGCGGTCCCCGCGGCTCCACCTGAGCCCGTTCCGCCCATGGTCGAGAAGGCCGAACGAGTTCGTCCGGCCGAAGCGGGGGCAGCGCCTGCTTCGTCGCCGCCCGGCGAACCGGCGCCCGAGCCGAGCCGTCCCAACGAGTCCAAGGCCGCCTCGTTGGCCGACACCGCCGTCCGGGTCGACGTCGCCCAACTCGACAAGCTCATGAACCTGGTTGGCGAACTCGTGCTGGCCAGGAACCAGATTCTCCAGTTCTCCGCCAACCTCAACGACAACACCTTCCTCGCGACCACTCAGCGACTCAACCTCGTGACGACAGAACTGCAAGGCGGTGTCATGAAAACCCGCATGCAGCCCATCCACACCGTGTGGAGTCGGTTCCCACGCGTGGTCCGCGATCTGTCGCGCGCCTGTGGCAAGAAGGTCCGTGTGGAGATGGAGGGTGAGGGCACCGAGCTCGACAAGACCATCATCGAGGCCATCAAGGACCCGCTCACACACGTCATTCGCAACTCGGTCGACCATGGTATCGAACCCCCCGAAGTCCGCCGTCAGAAAGGAAAGCCCGAAGAAGGCTGCCTCCTCCTACGAGCGTTCCACGAGGGCGGCCAGGTCAATATCGAGATCATCGACGACGGCGCTGGCATCAACATCGAAAGGGTCAAGGAGAAGGCCCTGCAGCGTAGCGTCATCACCGCCGAGCAGCACGCACGCATGAGCGATCGTGAGGCGGTGAACCTCATCTTCCGTCCAGGTTTCTCGACCGCAGAAAAGGTGACCAACGTCTCCGGCCGCGGCGTCGGCATGGACGTGGTCCGCACCAACATCGAGAAGATCGGCGGCACGGTCGACGTGCAAAGCGTGTTCGGCCAAGGTATGACGCTGCGGGTGAAGATCCCGCTGACCCTGGCCATCATCCCCGCGCTGGTGGTTTCGACCGGCGGCGAGCAGTACGCGATCCCCCAGGTCAACCTCCTCGAACTGGTCCGCCTGGAGGGGGACCAAGCCCGCGACGGCATCGAGTATGTCCACCGCGCCCCGGTCTACCGACTCCGCGGGAACATCCTCCCACTCGTCTTCCTGGACGAGGAACTGCGAATCGCCAAGGCTGCCGACACGCCGCGCACCGACTCGATCGTCAACATCGTCGTCCTCCAGGCCGACGACCGTCAGTTCGGCCTCGTCGTCGAAGGGATCAACGACACTGAGGAGATCGTCGTCAAACCGCTCGGTCGGCAACTCAAGGGTGCCAGTGCTTTCGCCGGAGCCACCGTCCGTGGCGACGGCAAGGTAGCGCTGATCCTGGACGTCATGGGCTTGGCTCAGCGCGCCCAGGTGGTCACCGAACACGCGGAGCGCCAGGTCGGCCGCTTCGAGCATGCCGACAGCAAGAGCGTCGGGCGCCGCCAAGCCCTGCTCCTGTTCAGCCTCGGCGGCAAAGAACAGATGGCCATGCCTTTGGCTGCGGTTGCCCGGCTCGAAGAGATCCCGTTCGACCGCGTCGAACTCGTCGGCGGTCAAGAAGTCGTTCAGTACCGCGGCGAGATCATGCCACTCCTCAACCTGCCACGGCTCTTCAATGTAACCACGGAGGAGAGCGAACGGCAGGTCTATCAGGTCATCGTTCATTCGCGTGGCTCGTCCAGCGTTGGCCTGGTCGTCGGGCGCATCCTCGACATCGTCGATGAGACGATCGAGGTTCAACGCAAGATCCCGCGCAAGGGCGTCACTCAAACCGCCGTCGTCCATGACCGCGTCACGCAGTTCGTCGACCTCGACTCGATCGTTTCCGCCTTCGATCCCAGCTTGCTCCAGGAGGTCGCTCATGCATAGCGAAAGCCAGACCCGACAGCTCTGCACCTTCTACCTGGGTGAGTTGTTCCTCGGGATTCCCGTACTCGACGTTCAAGAGGTCATCCGCTACCAGCGCATGACCATGGTGCCGTTGGCCCCCCCCGAGGTCAGCGGCCTGATCAACTTGCGGGGGGAGATCGTCACCGCGATCGACCTGCGACGGCGCCTCGGCCTACCCGATCGCGAGCCCGGGCAGCTGCCGATGAATGTCGTGGTTCGCGAGTCGGAAGGCGCGGTGAGCCTCCTCGTCGATGACATCGGCGACGTTCTCGAAGTCCACCCGGAGAGCTACGAATCTCCACCCGAGACGGTCGCTGCGTCGGTGCGCGAGCTCATCAAGGGCGTCTACAAACACCCCGGTCGACTCCTCCTCGTGCTCGACACCCGCAGGGCGCTCGACACTGCGGTGGCGTCTTCCCCGTCGCTCTGACTCTTTGCCCAGCGTGAACGGAACTCCAATGACCGTGCGCAACGAGACGCCCTCAGTACCCGGAACTCCCGCGACGCAGTCGCTCTACGACCGCCTCGGGGGCAAGGCAGCGCTCAAGAGCGTCGTGGATGCTTTCTATGAATTGGTTCTGGATGACCCCTTGGTGTCGACGTTCTTTGAACGTACGGACATGCAGTGGCTGAAGAAGCAGCAAGTTGCATTCTTCTCCCAGGCCTTGGACGGGCCGCGCAGCTACAAGGGGCGCGACATGGAATCCGCCCACTCTCACCTCTCGATCCAAGGACGTCACTTCTCGCGGATCGCCCAGCATCTCACGGCAACGCTCACGTCTGCCGGTGTCCAAGACGACCTAGTTCGAGAGGTCATGCAGCGGATCGGTCCCCTGGCAGCACAAATCATCAATACCCCGGACGAATCGGTCGGTGGAAAAGAGGCTTTGGCAATGACGAAGACGCAGACGCGGCAAAAGGAAATGACCCAGGAGACCCTCCTGGCCATGCTCGAGAACGCACCAGTCAACGTACTGCTCGCGGACGAAGACCTCGTCCTGACGTACGTCAACCCGGCCTCACGGACCACGCTCGAGAAGCTCGAGCAGTACCTGCCGATTCCGGTGGATCAGATGGTGGGCGCCAGCATCGACGTGTTCCACAAGAACCCTTCGCACCAGCGACGCTTGCTGAAGAACCCGGCGAACCTGCCGCACCGGACGTCGATTCAGATCGGCCCGGAGACCGCGGACCTGCTCGTCAGCCCAATCTACGACGCCAACGGCAACTACGTCGGTCCGATGGTCACCTGGGAGGTGATCACCGACAAACTCCGCATGGCCAACGATCAGGCGCGGATCCTCGCCCTCGTCGAGAACGCGCCGATCAACATCATGATGACTGACCTCGACTTCCGTATCACCTACATGAACCCTGCATCGCTCGCCACGCTGCGCAAAGTCGAACAGTACCTGCCGATTCCCGCCGACAAGGTCGTCGGCGCGAGCATCGACATCTTCCACAAACGACCGGAGCATCAGCGCAAGATGCTCAGCGACCCGCGCAACCTGCCACACCGCGCACAGATCCAGCTCGGTCCGGAAACGCTGGACCTCCAGGTGTCGGCCATCAACGACGCCAAGGGCACCTACATCGGGCCCATGGTGTCATGGGCGGTAATCACCGATCAGCTCAAGCAGGAGCAGGAGATCGAGGCGGCGCAGCAGCGCGAGCGCGCTCAAGCAGCCGAGCTGCGCGAGAAGGTGAGCCTGATCCTGGACGTGGTGCAGTCGGCCCAGGACGGCGATCTGACCCGCGGCATCGACCTCGATGGCAGCGATGCCATTGGTCAGCTCGCGGTCGGACTGTCCAAGTTCCTCTCGAACCTGCGCGGGAGCATCTCGACGATCGCCCACAGCGCCCAGGGCCTGGCGGCGTCCGCGGACGAGATCACGGCCGTCAGCGAGCAGATGAGCGCCAACGCCGAGGAGACCTCGGCCCAAGCCAGTGTGGTGTCGAACGCGGCCGGCGAGGTCAGCAAGAGTGTGCAAACCGTGGCAACCGGCGCCGAGGAGATGACCGCGAGCATCTCGGAGATCGCCACCAACGCGAACGAAGCGGCGCGCGTCGCGACGCAAGCAGTTCGCGTGGCCGACGAGACCAACGCGATCGTCGCCAAGCTCGGGAACAGCAGCGCGGAGATCGGACAAGTGATCAAAGTGATCACCTCGATCGCTCAACAGACGAACCTGCTCGCCTTGAACGCCACCATCGAAGCGGCGCGCGCCGGAGAGGCCGGCAAGGGCTTCGCGGTCGTTGCGAACGAGGTCAAGGAGCTCGCCAAGGAGACCGCCAAGGCAACCGAGGAGATCAGTCAGAAGATCGAGGCCAACCAAGAGGACACGAAGAGCGCGGTCAACGCGATCGCCCAGATCTCGGGCGTGATCAAGCAGATCAACGACATCTCGAACACCATCGCCAGTGCGGTCGAGGAGCAGACCGCTGCCACCAACGAAATCGGACGCAACGTGGCCGAGGCGGCCCGCGGCACTACCGAGATCGCCGAGAACATCACGGGAGTCGCCCAAGCGGCGGAGAGCACGTCTTCCGGGGCAAGCGATACCCAGAAGGCGGCCCAAGAACTCTCGGAGATGGCCGCGGGGCTCCAGAAGCTGGTCGGTCGGTTCAAGTTCGAGTAAGGCCCGGCTGCTGGGGACGTCCCTCCACGGGGCGTCCCCGGCGCGTCGTTGGGTGGTTGCCGGTTCCTGTCACCGTGGTCGGGATCGGCTAGCCGTCTCCGGTCTCCGGTTGGTTCGAAGGGGTCTGTGGCGGGGAGAAGTGACGTCTGCCCGGTACTGCCGCAGGACTCTCTTGGGCTCCGGACTCAGGAAGACGGCTTGAGAAGGTAGACCCGGAACCCGGCCCCATCGCACTCGAACGCAGCCTGGGTGATGATGGCCTGCTCGGGCAAGAACCGGGCCCCGCGACGAGTACACGCCATCCACGGCGTTTCGAGATGCGAGGGAGCGGGCAGCAACGACTTCAGGTTGCCACCAATCATGTTCGCGAGTTCGCCCATGGCGTCCGAGAGTTCCTCGAGAGTGACCTCCCCGAAGGGCTTCTCGAAGAGGGCGCCAGCGGCACGGCGCGCCAGATTCTCGCTACAGACGACCGCGACCGAACCGTTCCAGGCGCCCGCAATGGCCACGGAAGCGACGACTTCGTGGTCCGAGACCTCGCTGAGTTCCCGCTCGCTCGACCCCACTTGGGCTTGCACCATGAATCCGAGCATCGTGCTCCAGATGCTCTCGGTGAAGCGGGTGATCTCCTGCATATGAGCCTGCATGTCAGGTTGCCTTCCTGGGGACGTGACGGTAACAGCAACCGCGATCGAACTTGACGCGCTCGAAGTCGTTGTCGAGGTTCAAAGTCGTCTCGGCCGAGCCGAGGAACAAGAATCCTTGCGGGCGAAGAAAGGTGCGGATGTTGGCGAGGATCTTCTTCTTGGTATCGACGTCGAAGTAGATCAGCACGTTGCGGAGGAACACCACGTCGAGCGTTGGGAACGGCGGCCACTTGCCGATCAGGTTGAGCTCACGGAAGGTGACGTACCGACGCAGGTGGTCCTTGACACGCCAGTCCGCACCCTGCTTCTGAAAGTGCTTCAGGAGCATGGGTACGGGCAGCCCACGATTGACCTCGAGCTGGGAGTAAACCCCCTCCTGGCACCGTGCGAGCATCTCCTGCGAGATGTCCGTGGCCGTGAACTGGATCTTCCAGGTGGCAAGTTCCGGGAACCAGTCCTGAAGCGCCATGGCGATCGTGTACGGTTCCTGTCCGCTAGAGGCGGCCCCGCACCAAAAGTTCAGCTGCCTCCGAGACTTGTTGAACTCGATGCACTCCGGCAACACGGTCTTCCTCAGTCCTTCGAAGACGTGCATCTCACGAAAGAACGAGGTTTCGTTCGTAGTCATTGCATCGACGACGGTCGCGAGGACCTCGGGGTCACGCTTGCCTTGAATGGCGTCCAAGAAGTCGTCGAGCGAACTATGACCGCACTTACGGGCGACCGCACTGAGGCGGGACTCGATCAGGTAGTCCTTGTTGCTCTCCAGGACGATACCCGCTCGGTCTCGGACCAGGGTACGGACGAACTCCAAACCAGAAGTCTTCGGCGGCATTAAGCTCTCGTTCAGGAAGAGGCCAAGGACCGTCGCGTCCGAGAGGTTCGGTGAGCGCGCGTCCGCAGACCAATTTCGTCCGCAATCGCATTCAACGGCAGCTCGGCTTGTGCCAAGCCATTCAGGGCCACCGCGGAAGGCATGCCCCACACGACCGAGCTGGCGCGATCCTGCACGATGATCTGAGCACCGAGTTCGTGCAGCACTTCGCAGCCCTTCTTACCGTCCTGTCCCATCCCGGTCAGGATCACCGCCAGCGTATGCCGGCCGTACACGCTGGCCACTGAGCGAAACAGTGGATCGACCGCCGGCCGGCACGAGTTCTCGGGTGCACCCTGATGGGTCCGAAGAACGACGTCAGTGCCGCTCCGCTCGACCGTCATGTGGAAGTTCCCGGGGGCGATCCACGCTGTGCCCGGCGCGATCACCTGTCCGTCGCTGGCCTCGGATACCTTGAGCGGCGAGACGCTGTCCAGCCGCTCGGCGAGCAAGCGCGTAAACAGCGGCGGCATGTGCTGCACCAGCACGATCGGCACCGGCAGGTCGGCGGGCAAGCGCGGGAAGATCTCAGCGAGCGCATTGGGGCCGCCGGTCGAGACCCCGATCGCAACGATGTCCACGCGGCCGGGCTGGGGATCCCGCGGGCGCGCAGGAGCGGGGCTCGGCGTGCGCACCGGCGCTTCACCACGGCCGGTAAGGGCAAGGATCCGCGCGATCAAGTCGTCTTTCACTTGCTCGATGGCTTCACCCGGACTCTCGGTCTGGCTCGGCTTGGTCAGATAGTCGGAGGCCCCGAGCGACAGTGCCTTGAGAGTTGCCTGTCCACCGCGTTCCGTCAGTGTGCTGAACATGATCACGGGTAGCCGGGGGTGGGTCTTCCGCAGCTCAGCCAAAGTCTCGAGGCCGTCCAGGACTGGCATCTCGATGTCCATGGTGACCACGTCTGGCTCGAGCTGAGCGATCTTCGCCAGCCCAATCTGGCCATTGGCAGCAGTGCCGACCACTTCGATGTCGGGATGGCTCCCGAGCGCTTGGCTCAGCACCCGGCGAATCACCACGGAGTCGTCGACGATCAGAACACGCGCCTTCATGAGCGCACCTCTTTCAGCAGGCCGGGATCCCGAGGATCTCGAGCTTGGAGGCGATCATCTCCTTGTCGAAGGGCTTCATGACGTACTCATTGGCGCCGGCTTCGATCGCTTTGATCATCTCCTCGGTGCCCGTCTCCGTGGTCACCATGATGATCTTCGTATTGGCGGAACTAGGGTCCGCTCGAAAGGCTTTCAGGAACTCGTAACCATTCATCTCCGGCATGTTCCAGTCGACGAGCGCGAGTTCCACGGGACCGCTGGCTGCGAGTGTCGAAAGCGCTTCCTTGCCATTCCCGGCTTCCAGCACCTCGAACCCGAGGTCGGTAAGGATACGACGCAGAATGCTGCGGATGGCCCGGGAATCATCGATGACGATGGTGCGCATTTTGGACTCTCTTCCGGTGTAGCAGCCCCTAAGAAACATACCCCGAGGCAGCCGAACCGGCCAATTCGTCCACCGGGGTCCCGCCTCGACGCCGGTCGAGGACGAGCCGGTAAGCTGCGTCCCGGCGGGCCCCCGAAGCGCCGTGGACGACAAGCGTGTCTCAACCTCCCCAAAAGTACCGCCCCGGAGAACGCCGATACCTCGAAAGGCCAGGTCGTTCGTCGGGAAAGGAGCTATGCACTTGGACCCAGAGTTGTTCGGTGCCGTCGAGCCCGCGTTGCGCGAGGCACTCGGCATGTTTGGCGTCGAGGTCGAGCGTATCGTCAGTCCCGATCGGGACGATGTCCACGGAGCCAACGACTTCATCGCCACGATCGCCCTACAAGGCGAGTCCATGGACGCAGTGCTCCATCTCCTGGTGACGGCGACGGCGGCGGAAGAGCTGGTCGCCTCCATGCTCGGGGCGCCATCGACCAATGACGCGACGACGAGTGACGGACTCGGAGAGATCGCCAATCTGGCGGCAGGCGGGATCAAGACCCGACTCGAGCCCCACAACCTGAGCCTTGGGTTGCCCTCCGTGATCCAGGGCCGCAGCCTACGCTTGGCGGGATGCGTGACTTGTGCGTCTCAGGCCGATCGCTTCCGTTTCGCGAGTGGGTTGGTCGTCGATACCGTGCTACAGATGAAGCCACACAAGGTGTGCAGTTCGAACCATGAACGTGCCCGTGCAGGAGGAGCTCAATGAAGATCTTGATCGTAGACGACTCGGCGGTAATGCGGAACATGATCAAGCGCGCGTTGGCGTCGGGCGGGGTTCAAGCCGAGATCCTGGAAGCCGGTGATGGACAGCTTGCGCTCGCGCAAGTTCCCAACGACCCGGACTTGATCCTGTGCGACTGGAACATGCCCAACATGGACGGGCTGACTTTCGTGCGCGAACTACGGAAACTGGGATCGACGACGCCGGTGTTGATGGTGACGACAGAGACCCACTTCTCGAAGCAGACGGAGGCCAAGAACGCTGGCGCCAACGGCTTCGTTGCGAAGCCTTTCACCCCCGACCAACTGGCCAGCCAGATCAAGGAAGTCGTACCGGCATGAGACCGGGTCCGGGCGTTGAGCCGGTCGTGAAGGCCTTCGGGCCTTCCTGATCGCCGGGCACCCGAAGCCGCGGAGGAACTTCATGGCGCGAATCAGCCGTAGTTTCGAGGCCGAGCTCCGAAAGAGCTTCGAAGGCGTTGCGACCGACCTGACGAATCTCCTGGGCTTGCCGGTGACATTCGATCTCGGGAACCTGAGCATCGCCTCGGTTCACGACCTGCTCGGTGCCGGCAAGGCCGGCCACGTGTGCTGCCGCGCCTGCTACATTCGCAATGCCTCCGGAGTCGGCGGAATCCTAGTGAGTGAGCGGCTCGCGCTACTCATGGCATACGCCGCCATGCTCATGGACCCACCGCGCGCGGACGAGCCGTTCGTCTTCGGTGGCTTCGTCGAGGAAGCGCTGACTGAGATCTGGAACGTCCTTCTCGGGTCGTGGAATCGACTCGCGAGCCCGGATGCGCGGATGTCCACGAAGGTCGATGAACGGGCGGTGGAACACTACCCCGCTGGGCTCGCGCTTCCTCCGGAAGCCGGAGTGCATCCGGAGTCGTTGCGCATCGTCATGCGGGTCGGCGGCGAGGCTAGCGACGTCGCAGTCTTCCTCCCTGTCCGAGAGCTCCACGCGACGCAGGCGACCATCCCTTCCGACGTGCCGTTCGTGCGCCGGACTGCCCCGGCGTCGGGCTCCGAGGCCGCGCCCGGTGGCGGCGGCGGCCCGGCTCGGGAGACGGCGACCACGGCACCCTGCCCGGTCATGTTCGTCGATCACACGGGTCTGGTCCTCCGGTTCCTACGGCAGGCGGCGCGCTCCGGTCAGGTCCAGTTCGTTCGTGAGGAAGCGCTGGAGCCGGGGGCAATCAGCAGTCCACGGGCGGTCATTGTTGCCGGCGCCGACGCCAACCTGCTCCAACGTCTGGGCGAGTGCCCCGTGGTCTCGGTAAGGACGCGAAGCCCCCAACCGGCCTGATCATCCCGTCGATCGACGACCGCCCGAACCCGCACTTGCAGGCGTATCGATCGGGCGGACCTCTTGGGTCACGGTCAGTCGCCGTCCCGGAGAAGCTCCGTGAGCTCCGCGAAGCCATCGTGACCCGTCGGCGAGTTCCAGCGAACCACTTCGCGCAGGTGAGCGAATCCGTCCGCGGAGATGGCACGCAAAGCCAGACCGAGGTCGCGCTGCTCTCGATGAATCACCTCGAAGAGCGCCGTGACCGGTTGCCCAGGCGCAATCGGCAACAACCCGTCGATCGTCGTGCCGAGACTCGGCAGGCCCTCGTCCTCGTCGGCGCGAAAACGCATACCTCCCAGGCTCATGTCCAGCGTACACCCAGTCCACGACCGTCCACCTAGGGTGACGGTCGTGGACTCTCGGAAGGGCACTCGTACGGTTCGCCGGCGTTCGACTCGATCAGACTTCACCTTGGCCTCCCTTCGAGATGGTCGGTGTTCCCTGCTCGGTCATCGGCTGTCGCCCGGCCTTGGTTCACCTTCTTTTGCGTCAACGACTCAGCAGTTCTACGGATGCCCCACCGCCCCCCCCCACCAAGCGCCGCCCGAGCCCGCTCCCCATACCGTCACCACCCACTCCGTTCGATTCGCGGCGGGCTTCACAATTCCTTTACAAGCACCTCGACAGCACCTAACATCTCGTGACGTAGACGGGCTTTTCTGACGGGCTTTTCTTCTGTGGGACCACAACTTCGGATTCTCGATTGGACAAGGCTCATCGTGCCGATCCACGCGGCGGCTCGACCAGAGGGCCGCCAGTTCGGCCGTTAGGAATACCATGCGCGGAAACTTCCTTGCTGTGGCGGTGTTGGTCGCCGTTGGGTCGAGCGGCCCCCCCCTCGTGGCGAACTGCATCGAAGTCGTGCCGACGCTCCAATGCCTGGATGTGGCGACGGCGACCTACGACCTCGAGTTGTCGGTCCACAGCCTCGCGAGCTTCACCTTGGAGTACGCATTCATCCTGGGCGACCCAACGCTGCCGCCGAACATCGGTTTCTCCCTCACTCCGCAAGAATCCCTCGGCCTTGCCGCCGATCAGACTCTGATCCTCCATGCCACCGTCTTCGGCGCATTCCCTGGTCAGGAACTAAGCCTCTTCTTGTCCCTGCACGATGCCGACCTCGGGGAATGCTGCGCGGTCGCGCTCGACCTGACCTTCCCGGGCTGCGGAACACCGTCCCTCATCCGAGGCGACTGCAACGCCGATGGCAACTTCAACATTGCAGATCCAATCTCTCTCTTGGGCTACCTGTTCTCACAGGGCGTGACTCCGGTCTGTTTCGACGCGTGCGACTGTAACGACGACGGGCAAGCGAACATCGCGGACGCGATTTGTACGTTGTCCGTGCTGTTCGGTGGCGCCGCGCCTCCGCCGGCGCCCTACCCCGGCTGCGGGACCGATCCGACCAACGACCAACTCAGCTGTCTCGACTTTCCACCGTGCTCGTAGTGATCAGAAGAACGACGAGGAATCCCCGATCCGCAAACCGAAGGACCGCAGAGCGCGGTTCCCGGCTCAGCCGAAAGTGTAAGGTGTCCCCATGACGAGCTGCCGAGCTGTGTCGCTCACTTCCCTTGGTTTCTGCCTCCTCGTCGCCACCGCGGCGCATGCGCAGCTGACCCAGGTCAACGTTATGCCCGGCGCGCCGCACATGCCGCGGACTGCCCCGCACCCCGCCCGTCCTGCGGTTGGAACGCTCGTCTGGGGCAATGCCAACGGTGGCGGAGCCGGCGCCCTTGGCTCCAGCTACACTTGGTCTTTCGCCCCCAACGCAAACGTACAGGTGGTGGATGACGGCAACCTGTCGGGCATCGTCTCCGACCCCAAGTTCATCGTCGAAGAGGTGACTTTCAACCTCCTGAACTTCAGTACCAACGAGACGATCCTTGCAACCTTGACCGCCGTCGATGGGTTCAGCAACACCTTCTCTGACTCCGTGTTCATTCAAATCATCGATCCCACCGACCCGTCCTCGGTCCCGCAAACAGCGGGCCTGCAAATCGACGTCAACATTGCCATCGAGAACGGTCTCCGTCGCCTCTACCTGCAGCAGCTTCCGAGCGGAGCCTGGCCTGGCTTCAACCCCTGTGCAGAGGGCGGGTTCGCACTCTGGTGCTTCGGCAACAAGGGACACAAGCCCACCACTCCAATCGCCAGCGACGACGACATCTACGCCGAGTTCGTCCAACGTGGCCTCGATCAGCTGTTCGCGAACCTCGTGGTGGCGGGCACTGTTGCCGCAAACGCTGACGTCGTTCGGGGCGCGGTCGCAAACGGGGTTTCCGACTTGAACGGGAACGGACGTAGCATTCGGCCGTGCATGGGCACCTCGGACAACTACCAGGTCGCCATCTCGACCGCGGCCATCATTGCCGCGCTGTCACCGGCCCGTCTCGTTACGGTGGGTCCATTTGCCGGTGACTCTTACAAGACCGTTGTCGAGGATCTCATCGACTTCATCGGCACCCAACAGAACAGCGCTCCCCCGAGCGGCCCGCGCGGCGGTTGGAACTACACCGGTCCATCGGTGCGCAGCGACCAGTCCATCAACAGCTGGATGTTCGTAACACTCGAGGGTGCCGAGGCCACCAACTACAACATTCCTGTTCCCGACTGGATCAAGCAGGAAGCCGAGTACTGCCTGGTCTTCCACCAGCCGAACGCGGCGGGCCCCCAGTGGTTCGGCTACGACTCGAACTCGCCCCTCATTACCTGGCCGACCAACCAAGGACGATCGACGACGTCCGCGGGTCTCTCGGGGCTGGCACTCGTGGAAACCGAGTCGATCGTCCCGGTGGGCGCCGTGATTGCCGCGGCCCCGGCGCCGCTGAACACGATCGCAGCCAAACGTCAGGCAGCCATTGATTGGCTCGGGGCCGGCTGGCACGAGGACTCGATCGGCGGACTCGGCGAAGGGAACCGTGGCAACTACTACACCATGTGGACCGTAGCTCGCACGCTTCGGATCACAGCGGACGCACTCAACATCGCGAAAGTGCCGCTGGTGAACGGCGCCGTGACGTTCGACTGGGAGTTCGGCGAGGAAACGGGCAACCCCGGAGTCGTACCCGGATTCGGGTTGGCACCCAACGTCGCCGGCCCGCCGCGGGAGGGCTACTTCAATTGGCTGGTGCGCAATCAAGACAACACCAACGCCAACCTCTACCTTCGCGGGCAGTGGGACGACAGCACCTTCATCGCCGCGAGTGGCGGCCCTTCGATGGAGACCTCGCTCGGCACCCTTGTGCTGATTCCCGAGGTGTTTGCATCGTCGGACTGCGCGGCCATCACCGACGTAGAAGTCCTGTGCGACCTCACCGACCCGACCGGCACGACGTTCGTCGTCAACATGACGGTGACCAACGACTCGGGGGTGCCCGTCACCAACATCGTGATTCCACCGACGTCCACCGTTCCCGGGGCGCCGGTGGTGGCTTCGCCCAACGTGTTTCCGCAGAGCCCGCCGCTCGCCAACGGCGCCAGCGCGACCGTCACGTTCGTGATCACGAACGGCACGGGTGGAACCCAGGCGTGCTTCCGCCTCGGGTTGCTCGACTCGAACTTCGAGGACTGCTGCGGCACGGAGTTCTGTGTGGACCTACCCGATTGTGGTTGCGTCCAGGTCTCGAACGCGTCGGTCGTCTGTGACCCGCTCAACCCGGGCCAGTACACCTATCAGTTCACGCTCACGAACGTCTCTCCTTTTACCCTCGAGAACGCCTTCCTGTTGGGGGCGCTCCCGGCTGGCGTGAGCTTCGCGCCGAGTGCGTTCAGCTTCTCACCGGTCCCGCCTGGCGGATCCGTGACCTTGTCGACTCAGGTCGTGGGCGGTGTTCCGGGCCAGGTTCTCTGTTTCCAGATCTCGGTCCACGACGCCACCCTTCAGGACTGCTGCGCGATCGATCGCTGCATCACGTTGCCGCCCTGCGGGCCCACTCCGTGCGTGTCGAACTTCGTGTGCGACGTGGTCAACGGCCAGGTGGTACTGACCTGGACCCTATCGGGCCATGACTGCTGCCAATCGCTCAGCGTCACCACCGCCGGCGGCACGACCTTCCCGGTTCCTCCCGGCACAACGACCTTCACGGTTCCCGGAGTATGCCAGCCCGGCGAGTACTGCCTGCAGTGCAGCAACCAGGGCACGCCGCCGACCGTACTCTGCTGCACCGTGGACCCCGAAGACTGCAGCGATCCCTGCGTGGACGGCGTCATGTGTATGTTCCAAGGGAGCAACCTCGTGCTGACTTGGACCCCACCGCCGGCCCCCTCCGACTGCTGCGGAGAGATGCAGATCAGCCTCAACGGTATGACGATCGCTTTCGTGGCAGCGAGCGACGGGATGTATGTAGTCCCCAACTGCAAGGCGGGCACCTACTGCATCACTTGCATCGACTCGGTGGGCATACCCGGAAACACTCACTGCTGCACCGTCGATTTCGCGTGCCCGATCCTGTCAGGCCCGGTCGTCGTGAGCACCCCGGTCCTGACTGCCGCCGTCGGCGTGGCGTACCTCTACGACGTAGACGGTTACCTGCCTGGCTTGGAAGCCGGTAGCCTCGACTATCAGTTGCCGTTGGCACCGCAAGGAGCTGCGATCGATCCCGACACTGGCCAGATTCAGTGGACGCCGACCGGGGTACAGACAGGCAACCGCCCGTTCCGCGTGATCGTCACGGCGCCCGGTGGCACTACGGTCCAGGACTGGGTGGTCTCGGTCGGGGTCACGGCGATTGGATTGCCGCAGTTCGTACGCGGCGACTGCAACCCCAGCGGTGCGGTCGATATCGCGGACGCGGTGCGGATGCTCTCACTCCTGTTCGCGGGCGGCGGAGCGGCAGCCTGCGACGATGCCTGCGACGTGAACGACAGCGGCAACTTGGATATCAGCGACCCGATCTACCTCCTTGGATACTTGTTCGCCAATGGCTCGAACCCGCCCGAGCCCTTCGTGGAGGGATGCGGCACAGACCCAGGCGAGGAGGACACGCTCGGGTGCTCGGCCGACATGCCGTGCCCATAGCCTCCATCGGGGATTGGATCGGGTGCAGCGCGCACGCCGCCTGATTGGCCTCCTCGGAGGCGGCGTGGCGAGCACCGATTTCGAAGAAGAAAACGCGGTGGTCCGACGTTCGTGTCGGTCGACCGCGTTTTCGTTGCTGGGTCACGTCTGCTCGGGGGTCGGGGCGGATGCCGTGAAGCACTGGAGTACACGGACAGGGGCCGTGGTGCGGGCGGCTTCGGGCGGTTCCGCCGGTGAAGAGTCGCTGGGCCAGCCGGTCCGTTCGGAGCGAAGCTCCGATCTACGCACCGGCCAGCGAGTCGCGGTGCAGCCCCCGGAGCAAGAACAGGGCCAGGGCTCCAGCCACACCCGCGTTGAGGCTTTCGATCGCCGCGCCCGGCATGGGCAGTGTGAAGCGATGGTCGCAGCAAGCAAGCGCCTCGCTGTCGAGCCCATGCGCCTCACCGCCGACTGCGAGCCATACGGGCCAACGGGGCTGGGCACCGAGCAACTCGCCGCCGTCCACGACGAGTCCGACGATCGGGGCGCGTGCGCTCCCCCCCAGACCGAGCCGAATCGAGTCCACACGTCGGAGGCGCAATGAGGCGAGGGCTCCAGCACTCGCTTGCACGACCTTGGGGGCAAAGGGATCGGCTCCCCCAACCAGCAGCACCTGTTCGACCCCGAAGGCGGCCGCGCTGCGCAGCAGTGTCCCGAGGTTGCCCGGATCGGCGACCCCTGCGCAGACAAGGCCGCCGTGCCGCTCGTCGAGTTCCGCGGGCACCGGAATCGCAAACTCTGCGGCGAAGCCGGATGGAGTCTTCTGCCCGCTGAGCTTGTGGGCCACCAGACTCGCGACGGGACGCGCCCACAGCGGCGACCAGTGAGGTGGCGCCTCGCCGGTGTCGACGAAGAAGGCCTGTCGAGGTATCCAGCCCGCGGCGAGAAAGCCGTCGATGGCTCGCAAACCCTCTACCAAGAACGTCCCTTGCTCGCGGCGGCCCGCGGCGGTGGCGAGGGTGCAGAGTCGGCGCACCTCGGGATTGCGCGTGCTCGTGATCGGCGTCAGCAAGGATTCTCCGTTTCGTTTGGCGGGTGCGTCGTGCGTGGCCCCGCCCCGTCCCGGCCCGCATCCTCGAGGCGCAGCCAGAGCTGTTCCGATTCGGCCCGCGCGGGGTGCGTCGGAAGCAAACGCTCGCGACGAATGGCAGCCGCTTCGCGGGCCTGTGTCGCCGCAGCCTCGAGGTCACCCAGGTCGGCTAGGATGGTGGCGAGCAGGTGACGTGCCGAAGCGGCATTGGGGTGCCGAGGCAAATGGCGCTCGTAGGCATCGATGACCCGCTGGGCACTCGCTCGAGCTACCGCCAGTTGGCCGCGCGCATGCGCGATCGTCGCCAGTCCCAACTCGTTCGTCCAGTTGCCGAAGTAGTCATCGCCAATCTTCTGACGGCGGATTCGCAAGGAGCGTTCGTACAAGGACTCGGCCTCCTCCAACCGACCGACCGCCACGAGGATAGCCGCCAAACCAGCAAGACTCGAGGCCACGACCGGGCTCTCTGGTCCCAAGCTGGCTTCACGGATTCGGAGCGCTTCCCGGTGCAGCGCTTCGGCGTCGGTCAGGCGCCCTTGGTCCCGTGCACACGTCGCGAGATTCGCGTAGCAAGTAGCGACGGAAGGGTGCTCGCTCCCAAACCTCTCCCTGCGGATATCGAGCGCGAGTTCGAGCAGCGGTATGGCACGCGCAGCGTCACCCCATGCCACCAAGGTGGTTCCCTGATTCTGATAGCCCATCGCCGTGGCCGGATGTCTCGCGTCATACAGGTTCTGGCGCAAACGCTGGGACTCCTGGTGCAACTCCCAGGCACCTGCGTAGTCTCCCATGGCGAAGTAACAGTCTCCGAAGTTGTTGGCGCACGAAGCCGCTTCGATGGAGTCGGGCGCCTGTTCCCGGAAGATCTCGAGCGCCTCACGGTAGCACGGAACCGCCTCGCTCCACCGCTGTTGGGCGAACAAGACGAGCGCCATGTTCAGGAGCACCGGCGCCATCTCGCGGGTCTTTCCCAGACCCAGTCGTCGCATGAGGTCCACGGCGTCACGGATCACAGGTTCCGCCGCGCGATAGTCGCCGCTTTCCCACAAGGCGGCCGCGAGGTCACTCGCACTCGCGGCGATCGCCGGATGCTCGTTGCCCAAGACTGAACGCCGGAGTTCGAGGGCGCGTCGGAACAGCGGCAGCGACTCGCCACTGCGAGCCTGTTGCGCTCGAACGGAGGCGAGCGCCGTCAGTGTGCGGGCGGCCTCGACCGGGTCAGCACACGGTCCCGCTTCGCGCATCGCCAGCGCGGCCTCGAGCATGCGACTGGCGGGCTCGACGAGTCCGAGATTGCGGTAGATCTCGCCGAGGGTGTGGCGCAAGGTCGCCTGGACGATGGGCTGATCCGCGAGATCTTGGTCGATTCGCTCGGCGCCGCGGTCAATGATCTCTCGTGCAGAGACGCTTGCCCCCCGGGCCTCCTCCGGGTGGGACACCGAGAAGATGGAAGCGAGGAAGCTCGCGACGCGTTGCGCGTTCTCCGCCTCGGCTCGCGCCCGTTCCGCTTCCCGGGCGGCCTGTTGCTCCGACTCGAGGTACTCGCGAAGGGCATCGGCCATACTCGCCATGCTGCCGTAGCGCTGCTCCAGGTCGCGCGCCATCGCTCGTTCACAGATCGCAACGAGTCCTGCGGGTGCCTGCGGATCCAGCACCGCAATCGCTGTGGGCGGCCCCACGCGGACGGCCGCGATCACTTCGGCCGGCGGCGCCTCGCCATCTCGATAGGGAGCACAGCCCGCGAGCAACGCGTACAGCATGGCCCCCACCGAGTAGACGTCGGCACGTGGCCCGACCAACTCGTTCAGACCCAATGCTTGCTCGGGCGGCATGTAGGCCGGCGTGCCGAGCACCAGCCCGGCGTGAGTGAGGCTCGCGTCCGGTCCGTCCATTGCGAGCGCGCTTTGGGCGCCATCGTCGGTGCTTACGTTCGGGCAAGACTCGTCGGCGAGCCGCGCCAGCCCCCAGTCCATCACATAGACCTCACCGAAGCTGCCCACCATGATGTTGGCGGGCTTGAGGTCTCGATGCACGACTCCCTGCTCGTGGCAGTAAGCCATTGTGTCGCAGACCTTCAGCACGACCTCGAGGGCGCGCCGTCGGGTCCACCCATCGACCCGTCGACGCACGAGGTCGAAGATCTGCCGGAGGTCACGCCCTGCGACGAGACGCATGGTGAAGAAGACCCCTTGCGTGGCGTCGACTCCGATCTCGTACACAGGAACCACTCCCGGGTGATCGAGTCGTCCGGTGATCCGCGCTTCGCGCAAAAAGCGTTGGAGTAGCGGTGAGTTCTCCCCGGAGGCTCGACGCTCGGCGAGCATCACCTTCATCGCGAGCGTTCGCTCCAAGGAACGGTCCCAAACCCGAAGAATCGCGCCCATGCCGCCGCGAGCGACTTCTTCCCCAACCTGGTAACGCGGCTCGGAAGCCGACAGCGCGCCGGTCGCGGTTCCCGTCGCCGACGGACCGCCCGCCGGTGCCGCGGAACCCTGGGCGCCCGAATCCGTCCACGGCCCGTACCGCCCGAGCAGCTTCTCGGAGAAGGCGAGCGAGATGGGAGCGCTCGCTTCGGCCACACCCGCTCGGAAGCGGTCGTGCAAGCGCCGGAGCGCTTGGGCGAGCGCCGGGCGCTCACCACAAAAGCGGTCGAAGTCGGCCCCCGAGTCGACGCGCTGCTGAACCAGGAAGTCGACGTAGCTGTCGGCAACGACCTCGGGAGCAGACGCGGAACTCGGACGGGTGGGATCGGCGGAATCGGCAGGCATCATTTGTCCATCGAATCACAGGGGCGAGGATCGGACAAGGGTCACGTCAGTGGCCGGGGTAGGCGCGGGGGCTACAATGGAGCACCCGGACGGGCGGGGGTCGTCTCGTCCCTGCATCGCCCGACTGCGGGTTGGCATGTCGATCGTACCCAGGCTGGAGGCCGTACCGGTGGCGCGTTCCGAGAATCCCCCCGAAGACGAAGCGCGATCGGAGCGCGCCGCTGAGTCTCTGCTGGCTCGTTTCGCTGCCGGCGATGACACGGCGCTCGGCGAGATCGTCGAACTGGAGGGCCCGCGGCTGCGGGAGCGCATCGCGGCGCGTCTGCCGGCAAAGTACCGCGCGCGGTTGGGAGCGAGCGACATCGTGCAACTCACGGCACTCGAGTTGGTCTCGCTGCGCCATCGTTTCGAGAATCTGGGCCCGACCGCGTTTCGCGCGTATCTCGACCAAATCGCGGAGTACAGCCTCCTCAAGGCCATCGAGCGCGAGCGCGCCCAAAAGCGGAGCGTAGACCGAGAAGCCAAACCCGAGGTCCGAGAGACCAGCCACGCTCACCCAGGTCTCGACGGCTTCACCGGAGACCAATCGACCCCATCGCAGGCCCTGCAGCGCACCGAAGGCGCGGCCTGGCTGCAACGGGCCTTCGCCCGACTCGCCCCAGCTGACCAGGAGATCCTGGTGCTCCTCGATTACGAGGACGTTCCCCTACCCGAGGCCGCGAAGGCGCTCGGCCTCCGCGAGGACGCGACCCGCCAACGCCACCGACGCGCGGTCGCGCGACTGCGCGAGCAGTTGCGGCGCCTGGGCATCGAAGAAAGTCCCGCCCCAGACTAGTGCCCCAAGAGCGAGCACACTTACGAGCGCCTCCAGTTGGCGCTGGCGCTATGAGCCGAAGGCGAGCGTTTCTGGGGTGACGCGATCGCGGCTTGGCCACCCAAGACGCGCGACGACCCGGGTCCCGGGAGTGGGCCACAATCGCTACGACCCCTCGTTCTCACCGAATTGTGTGTCCGCAATTGGCTCCATTCCTCAACGAGGAGCTGGAGCAACTCCACGACAACGCCGTGGTTGCCCCGCCAACGGTGCTCGACCTGGGTGCTCGCGAGGAGCGAAGCACAGGCCGGCACGCAACCGAAAGGGGAATCTCATGTTCCGAACCAGGATCCAGCTACCGGCAACCAGGTCTCGCTCCAGTCCGACGCATGGCTCGACGGCCCGATTCGCTTCGAGATCACTCGGGACCGTGTGGGTACGACTGGCGTGTTTCATCGCAACCTCCTGGATCGCGATCGTCGATGCGCAGTCGGTGAACAACAGCTGCTTCTCCGCCATCCCGCTCAGCGACGGTGGGACTCAGTCGTTCGACACGACTTTCGACTCGAACGATGGTCCGATCCCGAGCTGTGGCGGCACCCTCGAGCCGGTCGACATTTGGTACACCTACACGGCGAGTTGTACCGGTCTTGCGACGGCCACGATGTGCGGAAGCAGCTACGATACTCGCCTCGTGGTCTACGCCGACACGGTGTGCCCGCCGGCTTTGGAGGTCGGCTGCGACGACGACACGTGTGGGCTGCAGTCGGTAGTCATGTGGCCGGTCGTCGCGGGCGCCACCTACCTCCTCCAGGTTTGCGGATACAATGGCGCGGTCGGGGCTGGGCAGATCACGGTCAACTGCGGCCCGCCAGCGCTCAACGACAGCTGTACGAACCCTCTGGCGGCCGTCCAAGGACTCAACCCGCTCGACACGACGACGGCAACAACCGACGGCCTGGGGATCATCCCGGCTACTTGTGCACCGTGGTTCGGCCTCGACCCGATCATCCACAACGACCTGTGGTGGACCTATACCGTAACCCATGGCGGCGAGATCGAGATCACGACGTGCAACATCGGCAACTTCGACACTCGGATCGCTGTCTGGGACAATAGCGTTCCGTGCCCGCCCGACCCGGGACTCTTCCCCCCCATCGCGTGCCAAGACGACGAACCCGGTTGCAACAACTTCACGTCGACCGTGCGCTTCCTTGCCAGCGCCGGGCAAACGGTGCTGATCCAGATCGGGGGTTTCGGGCCTTCCTCGGTCGGCATCGGTCAGTTCGAGATACGCGAGCTGGGAACCAGCATCCCCATCTTCCACTATGCAGGCGGCCCTTGCCCACCCGAGCTCCAAGTGGTCAATGGCAACCCGGCGAACGTCGAGTGTGGGGTTCCTCGCTCCCGTCTGTTCGACCCGAGTTCCCCGCTCACGGGTTCGCTTGCGAGCGGCGGCCTCGGATTCGGGACGTTCCCCGGGCCCGACGATCCGAATGAAACCGGAATCCTCGTGCGCATGAACGACTTCGCGGTCGACCCGCTCGATCCGCGGGCGGGCATCGTGATCATCTGCCTGAACATCCAACTGCCGCCGACGCCACCGACCTTCCGCTTCGTGAAGACCAAGATCCGCCGGGCCGCCGCGTTCGAGATCTCCCCGGCAGCCCAGGCCGTGATCAACAGCGGACGTAAGAACTACTGGGCGGCCCAGGCCCGGAAGATCGCGATGGCGCAGGCAAGCATCGACCCCGCAGACCAAATGGCGGCCGATCGCATGCGCCGCATGTTCAAGGGCAAGAACAACACTGACTACGACACGCTGCTGGATGGCACGCGCTATATGCCCGAAGCCTGTGAGGAGACGACCACCATCGAGATCATCCCCGGCGCTCCCGGCGCCACCCTCACCATCTATGTGGTGTTCCAGGTCGTAAACTTCTCGACGATCGCCGAGTTTCTGTCGGAGATCGAAGTGGAGCTCTCCGACACCTCCAACGACCCGGCAGGCAGCCCCTTCCTGGGCAGCGTGGTCGACAACGCGTTGGTACTCGAGAACGTCGACGACTTGGGGCCGGTGGCGGTCGTGGACTTCGCCGGACCTCCGGGGGCCGGGCAGTTCAGCGTCCCGAACATCGACCTTCATGCGCCGGAGAACCTCAATCCCCAGCACGGACTGTGGATCACCAACAGCTCGAACGAAACTCTGGAACTCAGCGTTCCCGGCCACCCTTTGGCGCTCTTACCGCCCGACTCTCAGATGGCCTTCAACGACCTCGCTCTGGGCGGCGTCATCACGGCCCTCGGAAACCAAGGATCCCTCGCGAGTCTGAACTTGGATGGAACGGGCGCGTTGTCCCCGGCCGAGAATGTCAACTGCGACGCCTCGATCGCGAACTTGCTGACCGTGACGTGGAGTCCGCCGTCGATAGGGCCGCTGCCGACCCACTACCGCGTATTCCAGAACGGAGCGGAAGTCCCGGGAAGCCCGTTCGGGCCGCTCTCCTTCAGCTACACTCAGACTGTGACCGGTCTCGTCGGCTTGGTCGAGTTCTGCGTTCGGGCCGAGGAACAAGGGCTGGGACTCATTGCACCCCCGGCCTGTTGTTCGGTCACGCTCGGAGGTCCGACGATGATCATCGCGGGCGATCCGGACGGCACCGGGAACATCACCGTGGGCGACGCGATCATCTCGCTGAGCAATCTGTTTCCACCCGGCGCCGGCGGCTCCGGCCCGTTCGGCGCGACGCCGTTCGCGCCGGGCGCAGGGTCTTGCACTGCCGCGCTCGACTGCAATAGTGACAACCTCTTCAACATCGCCGACCCGATCTATCTTCTTGCGTGGCTCTTTGCCGGCGGACCTCCTCCGCCGGCTTGGGGTGGTGCCCTGCCCGCGTGCCACCCGGCCAGCGTGCTCCTCGGTTGCCTGTTCCCGCCGAGCAGCTGCCCGTGACGAGCAGCTGGCGGGCAACGTGACTGGTGGGCGGCGCCAGATCGAGGCTGGTTCCCGTTGGAGCGCACTCCACCGGAAGCGTGCGTCTGGATGAAGTAGACGCGGCTCTGCCGCATCCACGAAGGGGCTCTGCGAAAGCCCTGTGAAAGGAACTCAGGCCCAGATCAAGCGCGGTGCGTGCTTGATCTGGGTCGAGTGCCGTGTCAGGCCTGGCGTCGGGCCCGTCGCCGCCGAGGGTCGCTGACGAACGACCTCCCCGGGTCGACCACGAATCTGCCGCGAAGCGCTTGGCGCCCGAGCAGCATCCGAAACCCCATCTCGTCGCGGCGGCTCAAAGTCAGTTCGATGGGGAAGCGCTGCCCGGCGAGCACCACCTCGGTGCGAATCAACCAACGAAGGTGCAGATGTCCCGTCGAGCTCCGGACTTCGCGGCGATCGAGCACCCGGGCCCTGGCCGGCACGATCACGTCGCTACTTCGCTGCAGCGGATGCAGATTGAAGCGCAGCCAATGGCGTCCAGCGCGGTGGTACTCGACGACGTCGAACGCGTGAATCGCCGACGAGCGTGCGCCGGTGTCGATCTTGGCCTTGATCCGGTCCACCCCGAGTTCGGGGAGGGACAACCACTCACGCCACCCGACCACGACCTTCTCGGACGGAATCGGCGTGCTCCATTCGGAGGTGCTCTTCTCGGATCTCGGGCTCGCATCATCATCCATGGATTCCCCCGCGCCGCATTCTGAAACGCGCCGCCTGAAACTCAAGGGCGGAAGCGACCCAGGGCAGCGCGCCGGTTGGGGTGCCCGCCCCAGCGCGAAGCCGATGGGAGTGCGAAGTCCCCCACGGAGCCGATTTCCACGCGAGGCCTGCCCCTCCCGGGTGGCGGACGGGGAGTGAGGGGTCGAGCGGGTCTGTTCCGGCAGACGAAAGCGAATCCAAGCGGGCTTGCCTCTGGCTCAGATTCGCTCCAACCAGCCCCCCGCCACGCGACGCTGGAGCACCGCGACGCGTTCGGCGAGCGGAACGTTCGGCGCCCCACGCTCGGCAACCGGCACGTCACACATGCCGAAGAGCATGCCCAACTGGGCCGCCCGCAGCCGCAACGAGTCGGTGTCCTCACCGCCATAGGCTTCCGTCGCAGCACGCAGGAAGTCGTCCCCGAGCAGCCATCCGAGCAGTGCGAAGTCGACAGCCGGATCGCCCCACTTGGCGTCGGCCCAGTCGATCAGGTGTATGACCTGGCAAGTTTCGGGATCGACGTACACATGTTCAGGAAAGAGATCGCCGTGAACGAACGTCGCGGGAAGCTCGACCTCTGGGTAATCCGCCGCGCGCGTCAGCATGTTCTCGATCCGCCTCATGCCATCACGGCTCACGTGGGGTCGCAGCGAATCGGCGGCGGTTCGCGCATCGTTGATGAGTCTCCCGAAGGAGTGAACGGTCGAGGTCGGACGCGGACCGATCGGCTCCGGATGCCAACGATGGAGTTCGCTCAGGCGCGCCCCGTAAGAGCGCCCGAACGATCCGGGGTCGATGCTGCGGAGGAGCGGGAAAACCGGTTGCCCCGGAGCTAGGGAGAGCGCGATCCACTCATACGGCAACGTCCCCGACGGACCACGCATCCCGATCCGGGGCACCAACCCAGCGGCGACTCGCCGAAGATCGTCGAGGAGCAACGCCTCTCGCCGAAGGTGTGGCTGCACCCCACCGCGTTTCGGGAGCTTGCACAGCCACGTGCACCCCCGGGCATCGCACACCCGAAAGACATCGCAGTCCCAACCCTCCGCAAACCAAACCGGTCGGGGTCTGCCGTCGAAGTCCACCTCGCCAACATACTCACGGCTCTCGATCGCCCGAGCCAGTGCCGCCGCCAGCTGCTCGCGCGTCAGGTCGTGATCAGAGTTCCAAGGCTCCACCGCGAATCTCCCTCACGCCGCAACTCTAGACCCAAATCCAGCGCGCGCCGCGCTTGCCTCGGGCCCAAGATTCTCTCCAAGTGGGCCTCCACTCAATCTGCTTTCTCGAAAAGCACCTGCATACGATCATGTCGTACTCGGAGAAGCGTCTTCCGAAGTTCAAGCCGCTCGAATCCCGACCTCCGCAACCTGGATCACCATGCCCCCCGATGAGCCGTCCCGCCAGGGCCAGCAACGCTCCCGCTTGCCTTGACTTGGGCCATCGAGGCTGAGGCTAAGACTCGCCGTTCCACGACTCCTCCGCGACGCCTCGCCTCGCTTCCGACCGCCGAGGTTCCCCGTCAACGAACATGATCGGTCATGATTGCAAGGCGATCATCGGGCGGGGGCTTCGCCCCATTTTCGCGCGGGTATCAGTGTGGGCTCGTAGATCCCATGGTAGTCCCGCGGCCAATCAGGATGCTCGAGCGGATTCACTCCCTCCATGAGCAACTGCAATGCTGATCCATACTCTGGTTTGGGGGGCTCACGGATGTTCGATGGCAGCGTCCCCACTTGCATTCGATAGTGCCGGGCGAGTCGATACAGTCTCAGGCCGGTGGAGTCTCCGTCAAAGAAGAGTTCCTCGTCACGCACTTCCCACTTCTGCCGCGGTGCATAGTCGTTCACCCGCATGGTCGGACCGTATACGGACACCCCATCGGCATGGAACTGGCCAACAGCCCAGCTAATCTCTGGACCCACGCCACCTGTTGCCGGGTGCTTTCGCTCTGCACACATAAAGTACCCTTCTTGCCAGACTCTCATGCAAACCAGTCCGTCGTCCGACAGCCACTCCCCAAGAGGAATGACTTGTGCCGAGCTTCGGCATCCAAGAAGCGCGACACTCAAGATTGCGCACAGCTTGCAGAAGCGTGTCACAGCCTAACGGCCTCCTCTGCCCCGGCGAGAGGCTCAAGTGGTAGCGGTGCCACACCCGCCACGACGTGACGGGGGACTTTGGCCGATGGAGATCTCGAGCGACTCCCGGGCAAGCGACGATGCGCGCGTCCGTCGTCACTGCTCGAACACCTCGAAGCTCACGCCATAGACCTCGTCACCCAAAAGGTACACCACCGCGCCTCCCAACGGGACGAGGCGGCTGTCGCCGGTCTTCTCGTGTTGCAGGATGGGGAGCTCGATCTCGACCTGGGACAGACCATCCGCCGTGACCACCCCAGTCCGGGTGCTCCCCGAGTTGGTGCAGCGCGACAAGGAGATGTTGGCGAGGACTCCTTCGCGTGTGACGTGGGGCTCCACGTCGAGCGCCAGGCCGCTGCGCAGCTCGCGGACGACGGGGTCGATGCACTTCCCGACCGCGCAGGACTCCGCGACGAAAGTTCGGACGTTTCCCGCGTAGTGGTGATTGCGCTGCCCGTCCCCGACCATGAAGCTCGCCTCGGGGCGCCGGTTGCGAGTGAGTTCGGCGTAGGCGCTCTTCGCGATGGACTGTCCCGGCACCGTTTCGTCGGGCAGTCGGTGCAGCCGGCAGACGAGTTGGCGGGTGGCGTTTCGTTCCAGGGTCGCCAGGAACGTCCGAACGCCGGCCTGGAGTTCGGGGACTTGCTGGACCGAGAGAAGGCCGCCGTCGTCGGTGAGCGTGAGCCCGACACCATCCCTTTCCCAGTGTTCCAGGCTCCCGACCGAGTGCTCGACGAGCCCCGCGAGATCGGCGATCAGAGGCGGGGGACCATCCTCGTCACTGAAGTTGAGGACTCCTCCGCCGAACTCTTCTTCCGCCTCGAAGCCCAGTTTCGGAGCGGGGTAGTCGTCAACGGACGCTGTGATCTGCGCCGTGGGGAAGTACTGGCGCTGGATGCGCTTGCGGAAGTCCGCCGCCGCGTCGAGGACCTCGAGGCGCCGTTCCGTGAGGCGCAACTCGACGCCATACTCTTCGCGAAAGAGCTTCAAGGCGTCGTCCCACTTCGCGTCCTTGGCGTAGATGCTCACGGACTGCTGGAGCGACTCGACGGCCTCGCGGTGAACCACCAGGCCGACTTCGCACTGACGGGCGAGCCGCTCACAAAGAACGAGCAGCGGTTGGGACTCGACCCGGAGATCGACGGTCTCGGGTGGCGCAGCTGCGGCGAG
Organism: Planctomycetota bacterium; assembly: GCA_050246115.1. Lineage (GTDB taxonomy): Bacteria > Planctomycetota > UBA8108 > UBA1146 > JAJFFE01 > JBFWWP01. Next base: position 1,889 of record JBFWWP010000032.1, on the reverse strand, counting down.
CGTGGAACTCACGACGATTGCCGCGCAGGCGACCCAACGTGCCAGGGCTCGCGTCTGCACTATCTCACCTCCTCGAACACGATGACGCGGGAGCGCTTGCCTCCGGGCCCCACGAGAACGAGTCCGTAGCCCCGGGGTACGAACACCTCTCCGCTGGGTCTCCATTCCCAACGTGCCTCCGGTTGAATCTCGAGGGTTACCCCCGGGTCCAGGTGGGTCGGCCTCGACGATGTCGTTTGGGTGACGGTGGCTCCACCCTGCCGGTCCTCGGCCTTCGAGGTCGTCGAGGCACTTGCCGGGCTCGTGGTCGCTGGCACCCGAACGGTTTCCCTCTTCGCCGGTGGACTGAGTTCGGTCCACTCCGCGTGAAAGACGAGTAGCGTGCTCTCGAGGCCGATGAGGGGTCTCAGTTGGGCGACGAGTCCATCGCTCGCCGTGTCCACGGCGGGGTTCATCACCGGGTCGAGACCCGTTAGATCGATGTCGACGTCGCGGACGAAAGAGCGGGCTACCTCGCGCGAAGCCGTCACGTTCTGAGTATCCAAAGCGGCCAGGCTGAGCGTCTGCGTTTGCTCGAGCTGTTTGACGAGCGCCTGCAGAGTCGCATCGGGCAGCAGTCCACCGGCGGTGATTTGCCCCTCGGGCAGCCAGCCGAAGTGAACGCGCCAGGTGCTGGTGCGTCGGAGTACACCGTACAACTCGTCGAGGTTTGCGCGCAGTCTTGCCTCCTCGTCGGTTGTCGCGAGAACCATGAGGTTGCCGGTCCCCCGAATCTCGGCATCGAGGGGGTCTCCTTCGGTCGACAGAACATCGATCAGTTGGTTGGGGTCGATTCGCGGCTCTTTCTCTTCCCACCAATCCCGGAAGTGACTGTTTTCCCCATCACCAAGGCCAAATCCATTCCTGGGCCGAGGCACGTTGGTTCGTGGGATAAAAAACAGACCGTAGTCGCGGAGGTTCAGATTCACGAGTCGCCGTTGGCTGCGGCGGTGCTCGGATCCTGTCTCGACCCGGATGCGAAGGGGTTCCGCCGAGAAGTGCAGATCCTGAGTTCGTTCCAGGAGTTCGAGGATCTCCCGCACCGTCGACCGGTCGTTCTCCAAGAGGACGACGACCGAATCAGATTCGGCGAGACCGCGCGAGATCGCCACCGGCTTCTCGATCTCGTCACCGAGCTCCTTCAGTGCCTCTGCCATCGGCAACAAGCGCCACTGCGGCCTGATCTTCGCCTGGAGATACTCCGGAGCGGGTTCCGCGATGTCGAGCGCAAGGCAGGGAGTGCCGCAAAGCGCGGCGACCAAGACGGCGAATCGTCGGACGTGAGCGGGCACGATGGGGAACGGTATGCGCAAGGGGTCTCCTTTGCGAATCGAAGAGGTGCACACGGGATCGCGGCGCGACGCGGCTTCTGCCTCCACCCGAAGATAGATACTGACCTCGGGGACTTGGCGCCACCGTAATGTGCCTTTCGTCGCGTCGTATCGGCGCGCCGACGACTGCGGGAAACACCCGCCCGAGAGTAGTCCCCGTGCCCCGCCCCCCACCACTCGAGCAACCGCCTCCGGTGCTTCGTCCTGGTTCGGGAAACACCCGCCCGAGAGTAATCCCCGTGCCCCGCCCCCCACCACTCGAGCAACCGCCTCCGGTGCTTCGTCCTGGTTCGGTCGTTCGACGAGGAAGGCCCCAGGGCCGACGATTCCTCGACGTCGGAGGTTCAATCGCGGTGGAAGTCGGCAGTTGCGGCGTTTCGGGGTCGCTGATAACCGCCCGGCTGGCGGATTGCGAACATCCTCCGAGAGAGGAGTTCGCATGGCGACACCCCCACGTCTGCTGCCGCCCAGCGGTACGGTCATGGTGACGCGACGCGTCTTGAAACGTCAGCATCGACT
>JBFWWP010000031.1:0-66899 GCA_050246115.1 Planctomycetota bacterium | reverse complement strand
CATCTCGTACGTGAAGCTGCTACGCAAGTCGCGGCGCCTGCGCCGTCGCTCGCTGCGGGCCTAAGGAGTCGCCCGAGAATGACTTCGACATCTTGCCGTCGATTTGGGTCAGATTCGGCCGCTCCGGAAAGCTCGGAGCCGGAGGCGTAGCCTTAGTTCCTCCTCGCATCAAGCTTCATGAATGATGCGGGCCTAGCTAGCTCGATTCCCTGGCACTTGCCGCTTGCACAGTGGGTGGGACCTGCGGGTCCGGTGAGTAGTATCGCGCGATGACTCCGTGCCAGTCGCTGATGTTCCGGCAGCGAATGAACTCTTCCTTCACCGCCTCGCCGCGCTCATGGTGGCGCGAGAACTTGATGCCGAACTTGCGCATCATGCGCGAGGCGGGGCCTTCGCCGTGGAGTTGCACGGAGTATCGGAAATGCTCGAGCAGGGCTGCTCGTTGCTCGGCGACCGTTGGCGTCGTCGGCTCTTGACCGGCGATCAACTGGCGAGCTTGACGGAAGATCCACGGGTTGCCGATGCAGCCGCGCGCGACCGACACGCCTTGCACTCCCGTGACCTCGATCATGCCGAAAATGTCGTCCACCTCCCACACGTCGCCGGAGCCGAAGATGACCTTGTCGGGGTTGCGATCGACCAGATCGGTCAGGAAGCTCCAACGCGCGGGGCCGACGTAACGCTGTTCCACCGTGCGGCAATGAACCGTGGCCCAAGCGTATCCGAGCTCATACGTGTCGGCGAAGATCCGCTCGAAGTTGCGCGCCATCTCGGGCGTGTCGTCCCACGAACGGCGCAGCTTGACGGTCGTGGGAATGTGGGCCGGCACCGCCTCGCGCACGGCCCGGAGCACCGCTCTTGCTTCCGCGGGTTCCTTGAGGAAGTGCCCCCCGCGGCTGGCCTTCTTGATCTTCTTCACCGGGCACGCGAAGTTGACATCGATCACGTCGTACTTCATGTCGACGAGGATCGCCGCACCGGCCGCCATCTCTTCGGGTTCGGTCCCCATGATCTGCCCCGCAATGGGATGGTCATCGAGTCCGGCCGCGCGATTCTCGTCCGGGTCGCCGGTGCCGCACTCCGCTGCAATCAAGTCCGGGTCTTCGCGCCGCCGTCCTTTGCCGCCGCTGATCAGGATGCGGTCGAGAAGCGCCTCCGTCACGCAGTACGGACAACCGTGCTGACGCGCAACGAGACGCATCGCTGCGTCCGAGTAGCCGGCCAGACCTGCCTGAAAGAACGGCGCATCGAACCCCGGCACCGTCGCCGGAATGCGCGGGTCGACGAAGAACCCGCGCGCGAGGGCACGAGCCGCAGAAGATGAGGGGCGCGCGATTCGCGCGCTCGGGTCCAATTCGACGGACATGACCTCAAAGCATAGGCCCGGCCGGCTCGCGCGCAAGGTGGCTTGACGCTGAGGAGTCGCCCAAGAATCACTTCACCCTCTTGCTCGTCGCTTCGGGCCATCTTCGACCGATCCGAAAACCTCGAAATGCTCACCGGAACTTCCATGAGGCTACGCCTCCGGTTCCGAGCTTTCCGGATCGGCCGAATCTGACCCAAATCGACGGCAAGATGTCGAAGTGATTCTTCGGCGACTCCTTAGCTCCCGGCGTCGTCGGCGACGGCGAGGCCTGGGCTTCGCCCCGACTCCTAAGGTCCAGGCGCGAGCACGACTCGTTGATCCTTCACGGTCCCGATCTCCGCCGCGAACGTGACGCTCCCGGGCAGGCGGCCGTCCAGGGTGACCTCGAGGCGATACGCGCCGGCAAGGAGCCGTGTGTACTCGTAGACGCCGTCACCGTTCGTCCGCGGCGGCAGCCCCTGGTTCACGAAGTCGCCCTGCTCATTCAGGATCATGACGTTCGCCCCGGACAGCGGTACGTCGTTCGAGTCGACCACCGTGACGCGTACACCGGCGCCCACTTCGAGGCGAAAGTCGTGCGTCACCTTGCCGGAATGGGTCGCGTCGAGTTCGAAGGTCTTGGTCATGCTCGGGGCGAGCTGGTTGCCCGAGGCCAGGAGTTGGTACTCGCCGGGTTGCAGATGGGTGATCTCGTACCGGCCCTCGGCGTTCGATACACCCCGCCCCGCGAAGTCGCTGGGCACGCCGTCCCGTACCCGCAGCAGAATCAGCTCGACATCGGGCATTGCCGTGGCGCCGTCCGCGGCCGTGATCCGCCCGTCGATCCGCAGGTCGTACACCGTGTAGTCGGCGTCGTAGTCGATCGGCCGCTCGATATCGATCGAGCCGATCACGGCCGAGCTGTAGGAGAAGTTCTCGGCGACGCTGACCGAGTAGGTCCGCGGCTTCAGGTTGCGGATCTCGAAGCGTCCGTCCTCGTCCGTGACGTCACTTTGGAAGTCGAAGCCGGTGACCGGGTCGAGGTACCCTGCGCTCACGCTCATGCGTGGCACTGGATCCCCGCGCTCGTTGAGGATGCGACCCCTCAGAGTGGCGAGCGTGGCGACCTCGATGAAGTCGACCTGTGTGTCCTTCCCTGCGTTCACGAAGCTCATGGTCACCTTGGAGTCCTGCTCTGCAGACGGGTCGATTCGCACCACCACGTAGGGCCCGGCGCCGAGGTTGCGCACGATGTAGTGACCCTCCGCGTCGACCTCACCGCGGCTTACCTGAGCCAGGTCTTGGCGCATGGTCATCGTGACTGCCAGGACCGTGGCGCCCGTCATGGGCTCGCCGTCCGCGTCGATGACCGAGCCGAAGATGTTCGATCCATCCGTCAGCGCGACCTCGATGTCGCGCTCGCCGCTCGCACTCAGTTCGAGTTCGATTTCGCGCGGTGCGTAGTCGGGGTGCAAGACGCGGAGGTAATGGGCACCCGGCCGGAGGTCCGCGAGTTGGCAGATCCCAGCGGTGTCGGTCTTGCTCGCGCTCTTCAGGCGTCGGTCGACGTCGGTGCGGTTGACGTAGTCCACGGTCCCGGGGATGTGATCGAGGTGAGAGTAGACGACGGCACCCTCCACCGGGGCTCCGGTCCGCTCCGAGTGGACGCGTACCGTCAAGCCGACGCCGGGCTCGAGGGCCATCGCGAGACCCTCGACGAACTCATGGCGTTGCAACTGAATGGTCACGGGCAGACTGCGGGAGCTTCCTTCGCGGTAGACCCAGACGCGATACCGACCCGGGTCGACGCCACCCACGTAGAAGCTGCCGTCGGTCGCCGAATGCGACTTCACCACGGGGTCGAACCACTGCCAGCCGTCCTCGAAGCGCTGATAGCCGAGCACGAAGGTGTCCATGGGGTCGCCGGTCGACGCGTCGGTGACGTGCCCGGCGAAGGCCGTCTCGTGCTCGAGCGTGATCAGCACCGACGCGGCCGGTTCGTCGTCGTCGGTGTCTCCAGGCGACGGCGAAACCTCGGGGTCCGAGGCCGCGGGCGCGGTGGGGTCGGCACCCGTAGACCCACCCTCGATGTTTGCCGCCGCGGGAATCCAGGGCAGGGTGGCCGTTTCGTAGCGATCGAGCGACACCAGGATCTCACCGGTTGCCGTCGACGGTATCGCCAGCGAGAACGCTCCCTCGGCGTCGCTCGTCACCGGTCCCGCGACGGTGCCCTCGCTGGTCTCTGCGCCGCGGAAGATGACGGTGGCCGAGGCCAACGGTTGTCCCGTGCGATCCACGACCACGCCGGCGACCTGCGTTTCGTGTTGGCGCTCGATCGCGGCGGCTCCAGTGGGGTCGATGGTCGCTTCGCTCGCTCCGGTCTTGGCCGACGCCCCAGCGAGATTCGCGGCGGCTGCGTCCGAGTGAGTGGCCGTCGCTGCCGAGGAATCGAAGGTCAACGTGACGCCGGTCTCGACGGGCAACGTTTGATCCCCGTGACGAACCGTAACACTACTCGGGAGGTTGCTTTGCTCGATCACGAGAATGCTCACCAACACGACGGCGCCGATGGCCACCGCGGAGCCGGTGATGATCTTGGCTCGGTTCATTTCCAGGTACTCCTGAGTGAAAGGGGTGAGGGGCGGGAGTAGCGCGACGAGAACGCAGTACTCCGCGTCACGCGCGGTGATTTCGATGATCGGAGTTGCGAGGACGTGCGTCTCCCCGTTGCGGACGGTGACCTGAGCGCCGCCGCAGAGGAGGTGATCCGGTTGCCCACCTGCCGCCGTCCGCAGGACCGTGCCTGGGTCGAGCCGGATCTCGGTGTGCTCCGTTGGCACCACGACCGCTGCATCGGCGGGACCCAGAGCGAGGACGTCGCCGGGCGCGAGCCCCTGGGGTCCGTCGACGCGGCTCCAAGGGGCGGTGCTCGCGCTCGAAGAGTGGAAACCGGTGCCGCCCTCCAAGCGAGGTGCGATCGGGGGCTTGACTGCGACGAAGGTCGAGATCCCGATGAGGAGCACCGCGGCCAAGGCCGCGGGGGCTAGCCACGAGCGACGCGCTCCCAGGCCTCGGCGTTGGCAAGCTCGCATCCGCTGCAGGAGCTCGGCCTGGAAGGCCGGGTCGGGCTGCGGGGGCCGATACGCTTTCTGAAGCAGCCGCGACAGTCGCTGCTCGAGCACTTGGGGTTCGCTCGGGCGACTGCCGTCGGGGGCGCCGGGGCGCGACGGATTCGGACCCCCGACCGGGTCGATCGAATCAGGCATTCCCGACCTCCCCTCCCCAACGTCCCGCCAGGAGTTCGAAGGCTCGGCGAAACGCGATTCGGGCTCGCGTCAGGGTCGATTCGACCGCCTTCGGTGTGCTTCCTTGCCGGCGCGCGATCTCGAGCACCGGCAGTGCATGAACGTACTTTGCCACGAGCACTCCTTGGTAGCTGATGGGCAGGGAAGCCATGGTGGCGCCGACGAGGTCTTCGGTCTCCTCGCGCTCGAGCGCCGACTCGGGGAGGTCCAGCGTCTCGAGGCGGCCGACGATCCCGCGGATGTCGCTGTCACTGGCGACCAGCACGTCCGCCAGACGTTCGCGACCTCGGCGGCGCCGCAGTCTGGAGATGTGGTTCTTGGCAATCCCACAGAGCCAGGTGAACAAGGCGGAGTCCCCGCGAAATCGGTGCAGGCTTTGCAGCGCCGCGAGGAACGACTCCTGCACCAGCTCTTCCACATCGGGCACGTGGCCGTCGAGGCGGTAGAACACGAACCGGTAGAGAGGCTCCGAGTACAGCGCATGAAGCCGCTCCAGCGCCTGCGGGTCACCGCCGACGACCGCCCGGACGAGCGCCATCTCATCCTCTGGGGATGGCTCGTTCCACGGACTCGCGGGCTCGTCCACTTCGTTCATGCGCTTCACGCCTCCGAGCCGTTGGTGTCGGAACCCGGGCTGATCCTTCGGATCTTTGCAATGTTCTCGCAGGAAGCACGCGCGCTCCGGTGCCTGCGCTTCCCATGAGCCCCTGCGGCGGGCTGCCTCGAAGTGCTCGCGGAGCTCAGCGCCCGCGTATCGGCGGTCGGCTCGAGTCCCGGCGGTCGTCGGCCCGACAGCGATTGCAGAGCCGCCACCCACGCTCCTCCTCGGAACGGGTCAGGGGCTGTCGGCAGCGTTCGCAGCGGCGTGGGGGGTGGCCGGGGCGGTCGCCGGCACCCGTCGTCGGCTCGGTGGGGCTCATGGGCAGGCGGCGAAAGTCTCGCAGCCGAGCGCGTCGGTGTCCGTAGGGTCAATGTCGCAGGCGAACGTGGGCGCCGGCAACGGTTCCGCGGGCATGCCGAACTGCGAGCTGAGCAAGCGAACCACATCGGCGATGTTGTTGGCACCGTCGTCGTTGGTGTCGCACGCGTCTCGGCACGGGAGGGGCGTGGCCCCGCCTGGCCCCGCGAACAGGTTGCCCAACAGGAAGACCGCGTCGGCGATGTCGTTCGCGCCGTCGCCGTTGCAATCGCCGCGCACGAAGGTCTGATCGCAAGCGATGAGGAGCGTCTGACTCCCCGAGTTGTCCAAGTCACTGCACTCCGGCACGAGGTCGCTCGGGTCGACGCTCACATGGATCTCGCGGAGTCCGGATCCAGTCACGGAAACCATCCACGAAAGATCCTCGTATGCCCCAGGGGCGAGTGGCGTTGCCGTCAGGGTCGCCCCGAGGAGCACACTGCCGGGCGATCCCGGAGCCCCGTCGTGAACGGTCACCTCGACGATGCCGGCGGTCGCCGCGCCCCCGTTGCCAATGCGGGCCAGGACCAGGACGCCATCCGGGCAAACCGAGGTTGGCTCGACGGCCGAGACGACCAGGTTGGGCAAGGGGAGTGCGGGTTGCGTGCGCGGGGGCAACTGGCAGCGACTGCAGTTCGTGGCGGGGTTGAGCCAGTGGAGTCCCTGCGAGGTCGGCACCGTCGCCGCGTCGTCGATGTTCGAGCCGTGATAGGAGTGCTGATTCCAGAGCGAGCGGCCGGTGGCCCAGCGATCTTGGGCTTCCTCGTAAGCGAACACTCCCTGGTCGCCCGTGGGCGTTGCGAGATTGCAGCTGGTGTTTGCACCCACCACGATCTCGAGTCGGCTGTCGCCGTCCACGTCTACCGGCACCGGGTAGTCGAAGAACGTGCACGACGAGAGCGAGGCCGAGTAGAGCACGATGCCGCTGTCGCCCGCCACGATTCGGAACGACTGCTCGTCGCGCTGGAGGACCTCCGCTGCGCCGTCGCCGTTCAGGTCCGCGGCCGAGACCGGAGTGATGCCCGAAGACACGTCGTCGATGGGTAGACTCCATTTGGGGCTGCCATCGTGCTCGTACGCGAGTAGCTCGGTTCGGCCAGCGAAGAAGATCTCCGCAAGACCGTCACCATCGAGATCCGCGAGCGACGGACTCGGCGCCGCGCCCAGGGTTCCAGAGACGGGGATCGGACCCCAGAGCACGCTGCCGTCGGCGTTGCGTGCGGTCAGGGCGTTGCCGCTGAGGTGCACGAACTCGGGCTCGGGATCACTGTCGAGTTGTCCGATGGCGCCCACCAGCGACGACGTGCTGGCGCTCCACGACAACACGCCGGCCGCGTTGTAGACCGATTGCCCCACGATGACTTCCTGGAGGCCATCCAGGTCGAGGTCTGCCGCGGTCGTCATGGCAAAGGCCGGGCTCACGGGCTGAGAGGCGGTCCAGAGCAAGCCGCCCGCCGCGTCGATCACCTGCCGCCCGAACACGATCTCAGGTACTCCATCCGCGTCGATATCGGCGATCGAAGCACCGCCCCAGCCCGTGGCAGCGAGTCCTCCCACCGTGGATTGCCACTTGAGCGCGCCGTCGTGTTCGAAACAGAGGAGTTCTGTGGCGGTCGCGTTGGCACAGACGATCTCGGGGAAGGGATCTCCGTCGAGGTTGGCGATCGCGGCTGCTACGGTCGCGTTGACGCGCAGCGTCGGGTCGGCGACCGCGTACTGTTCGGTCCCATCCTCGCCGTTCAATACGAAGAGGGCCCCGGGCACGGTCAGGGTGCCGGTGTTGCTGTCGGTTACGGGGACCACCACTTCGGGCAACCCATCGAGGTCGAGGTCGACGACGACCGGTGCGGCGATGACGTTGGCGAAGTTCGGGAGCGGGCTACCGGGCGCCGCACCAGGCCAGTGCCACTTCTCGGCGACGACCCCGATGCCGACCATCGCAGCCGCTTCACAGGTACGCCCGGAGTCGAGTACGTTGTTGCTCTCGATCGACTCGGCCACGGCGGCACCCGAGTCGACCCAGGCGTGCAGCCGGTTGCCGCGAAACAAGAGTTCGCCCGCCACCGTGACGGCAACCGTGGCTTGAGCCGCGACCGCGATCGGCGCGGAGATCTGAGCGACTCCCAGAGCGGTATCGAGTAATGGATCGTAGGTCTCGCTGCCGTCGTGGTCCTCGAAGATGAGCACGGCGATCGGGTCGATCGCGCTCGTTGCACCTTGGTTGAGCACGCTGACGCTCACGCTGCCGGCGATGATTCGATCGTCGACCGTCACGGAGTTCGCGTCGACCGCGAGCACGATCAAGTCTGGCAGCTGGGCCTGGGCGGCGGTGCCGAGGAAGAGCCCCGATGTCAGGAGGCCAAGCACGGCGCGGAGAGCGTGAAACAGCATGGGGCTACCCTCTCAACGGGGGGACGAACTCGACGAGACGCGAAGACCCCCCAACGGATGCGGGTTGGCAGCGAATCCCCGTGGGCGCCGCTGCAAACGGGGATGTCCGTTCGCCGGGCGGCGCCGCGAGACCAGCGTGGATTGTCCCACGCGCAGGGGGAGCCACAAGCGCCAAGGCCGACTTCTCGCGGGCGCTTGGGGGCTCCGATCGACCCGCCGAGGTCAGTGGCTCGACCAAAGTCCCCGTCGTTGCGGAAGCGAGGGGCTATGAGTGGTCGTCGATACCCCGAACCGCGCCCGTGAACCCGAGTCCTTGGACGCTGGTACGGATCTCGTCGAGATAGAACGGATTCACCACGATGATCTCGCTGACTCGATGGTCGCGCAGGGCTTCCTCCGGTCCCACGATCGGGAGCCCGGTGCCGGCCACGAACTTCCCTTGCTTGCGAGGGTTGATGTCGACCACGCACGCCACCGCACGGGGGTCGTCGACGGAGTTCAGGAACGTCACGCCCTTCGCGCCACCACCCCAGATGGCCAGCCGTCGACCGTCTCGCCCCGCCGCCGCGAGTCGCCGGTTCCACCCCGAGAGCTCCTGGCGATAGCGGTCGCCGAAAGCCTCGACGAGGCGCGTCAGCTCCGCCAGCGCCCCGGGGGGCACGACCTCATCCCGGGCCGTCCCCGACTCGGTCTCGATCGACAAGAACTGCCCCCCGAACTCTTCGCGCACGGACACGGCACCGAGGCCACCCGCGACCATGAGGGCATAGAGCGAGGTCGGCGTGAAGTACGAGCAGTGCTCGTAGATGATGTCCCAGACGCCGAGATCACGCAGGGTCCACAGTGCGTTCGGCACTTCGACGTACACGGCCACGTCGGGCGAGTGCGAGCGAGCGCGTCCGAGCATCTCGGCGAACGCTCGTGGTTGGGACACGTGCTCGAGCACGTGTCGGGAGCAGACGAGCCGCGCTTGGACGCGAGTGTGTTCCGGATCGAATAGCTCGCGCACGATCCGGAACGGCCGTCCGGGCACCTCCGCGTCTTCTTCGGGGGCACTCGGGTCGTAGCCCACACCACGGTTGCCTCCAGCGCGACAGAGGAGGTCCAGGAACTCTCCTCGCCCGGGGCCGATCTCGAACACGTCAACGCCATGCAAGTCGTACTTGTCGACGAGCCGTTGCGCGAGCTTCTCCGCGAACTCCTGGAATCGAGCCGAACCGTGCAGCGAGTTCTCGTAACCCACGGTGTACTCGACCCGCTTCTCGTCGAACGCGACGTTGTGGATCATTCCACACTTGCGACAGTAGCCCAGACGAATGTCGCCTCGCGGAACCGAGCGCGCCTCGGCCGGCGTATCGTGTGAGAAGTTGCAGCACACCGGTACTTGCAGGGACTCGAAGAACACATCCAAGTCGCCGCATTCGCAAGCTACGCACCGCATCGCGTCACCTATGCCCTACGGAGTCGCCCAAGAACAACTTCACCCTCTTGCTCGTCGCTTCGGGCCATCTTCGACCGATCCGAAAACCTCGAAATCCTCACCGGAACTAAGGCTACGCCTCCGGTTCCGAGCCTTCCGGATCGGCCAAATCTGACCCCAATCGACGGCAAGATTTCGAAGTCATTCTTGGGCGACTCCTATGTTGCTCGAAGAGCCCACGGCTGTCCGTAGCGTTGGCTCGTCTCGAATCAAGCGCACTCAAGAATACCCCCAACGAGCGCCTCGCGTCACGAGCCGAAGGCAAGCGTTTTCGGGAGGAGCGATCGCGGCTCCGCCGCGGTCGCGAGGGGGCTTTCCGAAAGCCCCCTGGGAGAGAATCCAGTCCCGACGCAAGCGCGGTGCGCGCCTGCGTCGGGACTCGTCGGACGGACCGCCCGGTAGACACTCTTGCCCCACGGCCCGCGGGCTGTGCCGCGAACCCGACCGCTGACTCCGGGGCCGTCTTCGCAGTTCTTGCCCGCGATGTCAAACGGCGGTTGCTCGATCCTCGGCTTCGAGGCTGGCCCGCGACCGTTACTGGTCCTCAGGGTCAATGGGCTCGAGCGCGTTGAAGAAGTAGTCCACTCGCGCCGTGAAACCGGGGGCATTCGATCCACCGGCATTCCCGACGAACGGGCCCACCGTGCTGACGACCATCGGGTGATTGAAGGACACCGCCGTCTGGTAGTCCTGCCCGTCGTTCGAGGTCGAGAACGTCCAGGTATCGCCCACCCGGCTGAGGCGGAAGTAGATCTCGGGTTCCGGGGCGATCGTGATGTTCAACTCCACGTTGGGCGATCCGTTCACGAAGGTCGCGGCGAACAGGCGCACCGACGAGGAGTTCTTCACGGTGTCGAAGCGAATGAAGTTCCCGGCATCCTGCTCGACCACGATCCCCTGCATCTGATAGCGGACGGTCACCACGGACTCGAACTTGACCTCCAGGTCGAAGTTCGTGTCCTGGATCGTTTGCACGACTCGCGCCGCGTCGTTGCCGTTCGTCCAGACGTCGTGCGGCGTGCCGCTGGGCACCGTCAGTTCGAGCACTGCGCTGCCGCTGTCCACGCCGTCCAGCACGTAGGACGAGTCACCCACCGGGTCGACAAAAGTCCAGATCGGGTCGAGGTCGGTCGAGTTGAAGTCGTCGGAGACGATGCTCGAACTCTGAGAGCTCGTCATGCCGCCGATCTCGGCGGTGGTCAGCGATTGATCGCGCGACCTCGTCTGGTTCCCCCCTTCGACCGTGACGCGGTAGAAGTAGGTCGTTTCCGGGTCGAGTCCGGTGAGCGTCACGGTATGCGAGGTCGCCGGCGTGTTGGAGGTCACCGTTCCCAGCTCGTACCCGTTCGTCAGGCCGTACTCGAGCGTGTGGGTCGCCAAGTAGTTGGTCTCCCACGTGATCACCGCGAAGCTGTCGCCGGCGCTGTACTGAGAGTTGCTGATGAGCAACGGTACCGGGTCGGCGAAGGGGCCGGGGGTGACCACGACGTCGCCGTAAGTCACGTCGACGTGGTGCGCCAGGAGCAGCATGCAGCCGTTCGCTGGGTCGCTCGGGCCACCTTGGGAGCCGGCCAGGAACCACTCGCTCGGTTCGGTCTCCGTCGCCGGCCAGACCTTGAGCTTGTAGTAGTCGGTGTTGCCAACCGTCTCGACGCGCATCTTCAGGTAGTGCTCGACTTCGAAGGGGAATAGGTGGTTCGGCTCGATGTCGAGGTTGCCACCGTTGTTGCCGTAGAGCTGGAAGCGACCCGTGCCGTCCTGCTTGTAGCGGAACCAACCGATCGCGCCGAGCGGGAAGAACTCATGGTATGGCTGCTGGTTCGAGCCCACCGTGTGGCCCGGCCACCGCAGGATCATGCCGAAAGCGGGGCCACCGCTTTGCGGCGTGTAGGCGCTTTCGTGATCCACGGAGTGAACCACGAACGACACGGTCGCTTCGTAGTCGGTCCAGCTCGTGTCACCGATCGCGACCAGTCGGTCGTAGCCAAGTTCGGTGATCCGCAGCCCCTCGGGCTCGAGGCCCCACTTGCCGTCGACCACTTGGGCCACCTGCGTAACCGAATCCAGGCCACTCCACGAAACCGTAGTGGGGAGCGGCCAGACGGGGCCGGCCGAGTTGTGGATCGTGAGCGACTTCGAGGTCTCGTTGCCGATTCCGTCGATGGCCGTGATGATGACTTGGTTCGCGCCAGGTTGCATGTTGGCCACGTTGAGGTCGATGTTGAAATCTCCCGGGCCGAACAGACGGCGGTTGTCGGGGCCAATGTTGAGCGGGATCGACGGCCCGCCGTTCAGCGAGTAGCGCAGGCTCGCGACTCCTTCGGCGTCGGTGACATTGCCCAGGATGTTGGCCCACGGCTGCGGAGTACCGACGGCGAAGAACTCTTGGGTATCACCGTACCAGGCCACGATGGTCGGACCCGCGGAAGACCCGACGGCGCCGGTCGACGCCATCAGCGTGACCGTGCCGACGTTCTCGTTCGAGTCTTCGGACTCGATCTCGATCAGGTACTCGGTCTCCGGCTCGAGGCCGCTGATGATCGCCACATGGTCGATCAAGTAGTCTGGTGAGACCAGCTCCCCAAGCTCGTAGGCGGGTGTCAGGCCGTAGCGCACGCGGGTCGTCGCCGGCTCGTCGCTGACCCAAGTGAGGACGATCGTGTCTTCACCGGCGGAGACGTTGATAGGACCCAAGTTCGGCGGGAAGGTGTCTTCGACGACACTGCCGTCCTCGGGAACGATCGGCGCTTCGGTGTTGTAGAAGTAGTCGACCAGGGCCGTGAACGCCGGCGGATTGGAGCCGGAGTTGGCTGCGAAGGGCCCGATCTGGGTCACGGTCATGGGGTGGTTGAAGGTGACCACGTCATTCCAGTTGAGGCCGTTGAACGAGTACTGCTGCGTCCATTGGTCGCCGACGCGCGTGACTCGCAAGTACCAGGGGAAACCAGCGGGCACCGACAAGTTCGCGCGCACCACGACTCCACCGGGCGTGAACGAGGAAGCGAAGATGAAGTTCGAGCTGCCGTTGTTGTAGACGTCGAATCGCAGGTAGTTCTGGCTGTCCTGTTCGATCAACATGCCCTGCATTTGGTAGCGCGCGGTGACGAGGGATTCGAACTTCACTTCGGCCGAGAGGTCCACGTCGGCGGCCGCTTGCATGACCCGCGCCGAACGGTTGCCGGTACGCCACACGTCGTGATCGGACCCCGCCGGCAGCGACAGTTGGAGGCGAGCGTTGGGGGTGTTGGTGCCCACCAAGTTGAGCGTCGCGTCGCCGACCGGGTTCACGAAGGTCCAGATCGGGTTGAGGTTGAACGAGTTGAAGTCGTCGGACACGAACCCACCGGGAAGGGTCGTGGTGAAAGTCATGTCCGGGGAAGAGACGCTCTCGCCCAGGGCGCCGACGCTGGTGACTTGGTAGTGATAGGTCGTTTCTTGGGCAAGCCCCGGGATCACCAAGGAGTGCGCGAGGCTGAGATCGGAGCTCGAGACGACTCCCAGCTCGTAGCTATTGGTCAAGCCGTAAGCGACGCTGCTCGTCGCCGCCTTGCTCGTCGACCACAGGATCTCCGCGGTGGCAAAGCCAGGCTGTGCTTGCACCCCGAAGATCGTGAGCGGGGTCGGGTCTTCGACGAACGTGGCCTCGATGGTCCGATCCACATTCATCGTCAAGGACTCGATCGGGTTGGCACCGGTCAAGTCCCCGCCCCACTGAGCGAGGACGTAACCGGGGTCTGGGACCGCGGTCACGGTCACCGATTCGCTGCAGAAGTACTGCGGCTGACTCGGGTCGACGGCGACCGTCCCGTGGGCGCCGACGATGGTGGTGAGAGTCGCTGGGTTCGCGAGCGGACCGTCTTCGGGGAGCACGGGGTCGTCGCTGTTGAAGAAGTAGTCGATCTGCCCGGTGAAGGCTGGTGGGCTCGTGCCCGTTCCGCCATTGCCCACGAAGACTCCGACGGCGTTCACCACCATGTCGCGGGTGAATGACGTGGACACGGTCCAGTTGCTTCCGTCCGTCGAGAAGTACTGGGTGAATACGTCGCCTTGACGCCCGATCGCCATGTAGAACGGCGCCGTCAGAGCCAGGGTCGCGTTCTGCTTGACGCTGACAGCACCGTTGGTGAACGAAGCCGCGAAGATCTTGGTCTCCGGGCCGTTGCTGTAGTAGTCGAACCGCAGGAAGTTCATGGCGTCCTGCTCGATCAGGAGGCCCTGCATCGTGAACTTCCCACCGAGAGGCGAGTCGTACTTCACCTCGACTTCGAAGTCGGTGTCATTGGCGGCCTGCATGATCCGAGGGGCCATGTTCCCGCTCGTCCATACGTCGTGGGCAACCCCGCCAGGCACCGAGATCTGGATGCGGGCATCATCTCCACCGACGCCGACGACCTCGAAAGTCGCGTCGCCGAGCGGGTTGATGACCGTCCACAGGTTGCCGTCGAGGTCACAGCTGTTGAAGTCGTCACTCACAATGCCCGAAGTGGGCGCGAGCGTGGTCATGAAGGTCTGCCCCGAAACCACGGCCGAGTTGCCGCTTGGCTCCTCGGAGTACACCTCGAACGAGTAGAGCGTGTTCGGCTGCAACCCGGTCAGCGTGATCGAGTGGGCCGTGACGAAGGTGGGGTCCGACACCGCACCCGCCTCGAGGCTCGGGGTCAAGCCGAACGCGACCTCCGAGTTTGCCGGGTCGTTGGTGTCCCAAGTGATCGTCGCCGAGTCGACCGACGGAGCGACCTGGAGGTTGGTGATCTGCAGGAGGGTGCCGTCTTGAACGAAGGTGGCGGTGACCACGGCATCGTCCGCCAAGGACACCTGGATGGGGTTCTGGGTCCCGGTGACGTCCCCAGTCCAACTGTCGAAGACCCAGCCCGCGTCGCTGACCGCGGTGAGGGTGACCGACTCGTCGCAGTAGTACTCGCTTTGATCGGGGTCCGCCGCGATGCTGCCTTGACCGACAACGTTGCGCGTAAGGGTCGTGGGAGCTCCGAAGGTAGCGCCGTCCTCCGGCGTGATCGGATTGGCGACGTCGAAGAAGAAGTCGACCATGGCCGTGAAGGGCGGGGTCACACCTCCCGATGGGGAGTTGCCCGCGAACGGCCCGACTTGGTTCACGGTCATGACGTGCGTGAAAGTCACGACGTTGAACCACGTCACCTGATCGAACGAGTAGCGCAGGTTCCAGCTGTCGCCGGTTCGGGTCACCCGCAGGATGATCGGGAAGAAGGTCGAGATGTTGCTGTTCTTACGAACCGTCACCTGCCCGTTGGTGAACGTTCCGGCGAAGATCTTGGAGCCGCCCCCGGCGTTGTACACGTCGAATCGCAAGTAGTTGCTCGCGTCCTGCTCGATCAGGATTCCCTGGAGTTGGAACGCGGTCGTGACGGGCGAGTCGAACTTCGCGATCAGGTCCAGGTCGGTGTTGCCAACGTTCTGCAGGACCCGCAAGGCCTGGTTCGCGCCGAACGGCTGGTGAGCGAGGCCGCCCGGGACGCTGAGGAGCAGATGGGCGTCTCCCGAGCCACTGCCGACCACGGTGACCGTGCCGTCCCCCAACGGATCCGCAACGGCCCAGGTGGACCCGTCGAGCCCGCACTGATTGAAATCGTCCGAGACGACCGGCTGAGCCGCTGCGTTCGCGGCCCAGGCCAGCAAGACGAGCAGGAGCGCGCCGGCTCTCGTGAGTAGCGCTCCCGAGAAACGCGTGCGGGGGAAGCCAGTGACGCAGGGAACGAGCGTTGTGGTTTTCATCGGGCCTCGAAGGTCCTTCTCCTGAGGGGACGTCTCCGCGACGCGAAAAGGTCGCGGTTTCCCCGGATCTGTCTCATGAAAATACGGGTCGACCAAGAAGGGCGTCACCGCCTCTTTCGTGGCCCGCGGCAGGGCGTCACGAGGGTCAGCGACGAGAGCCCGAAATCGTACTGAACATCTAGGACGTTTACAACTTTCCCCGCACCGAACCCTGGCTCTCGCCGCAAAGGGCCGCCCTCGATCCAGGGTTGCAAGCGGCACGCCCGGCTCGGCCATGCCGAAAGCGCGGTCGCACCCCCACGCGCTAGCGAATGGCGGGCCAGAAACGGACCAGACGCACCGTCAGTCCGCCCCGGCCGCTTCGTCGTTCGTTTGTCGCCGGTCTGTGAAGGCGGCTCGGATCCAGTCTGTATCTCGCTTCCTCTGCGTTGGATAGGGCATGGGTCCCGAAGCTTCGACGGGGCCCTTCCCGCGGCCTTGGCACTTTCCTTGGAGCGCGGAGAAAAGTCGGCCTGCGAAGCACGCCATCGTTCGGGCTTGTGTGGCGCGTCCACAAACCGGACACCCCGCCCGGGTGCCCTGCCCGCGCCTTGCTCGTCCGCCGCAAGGTCGTGCGAAAACGTTACGCTGCCGGCAAGCGGCCCAGCGGCTGGCTCGAGGTCGAATCGCCCGCTGTGCGCGTGACTGGGGAAGGGCGGCGACGCGCTTGGACTCGGGGCTTTCGGATCGGGCGTCAGCTGGAGCGGCCCGTGGCCATGGCCTTGACGGCCTTGAACAGGTCGCCTCGGAGGTGGCGCCAACGCTTGCACATGGTCTTGAAAAGGACCCCGTACGAGCGAATGCGAGAGCCTCGTGAAATCGGGGCTCGACGAATGGCCTTGAAGGCCTCGTAGTTCAGGCGCCAGAACGGCAAGACGATCCGGCCGCGGTGCGAGCTGTCGAACCACGACGCCCGTGCGTGCACCTTCATGCTTCGCACCGAACGACTCGGATGGTCACGGGAAAGGAACAGCTCTTCGGGAATCTCGTGGAGCTTGCCCATCAAACCCAACTCCGCGATCAGGGTGCGGTCGGACGAGATGTACGACCCGATGCGAGCGGACTTGCGAAGCGCCTCCGTGCGGATCAAACCGAACACCTCGAAACAGGCGTGGACGCCGCGCATCAACTCCCCAAAGCGCACGTGCGGTTGGTCCGCCTCGTAGAGCGTGAGCGGGTTATCGTAGCTGCGGACCGGCTTGGATTCGTCGTCGATGATGCGCACCTTGGAGTGGACGAGAACGACCTCTGGCCGCGCGTCCAGGACCTCCACGCACCGCTCCAGGAACGTCGGCTCGCAGCGATCGTCGTGAGCCGCCCACTTGAAGTACTGCCCCTGGGCTTTGGCGACCAGGCGATTGTAGTTCGGTGCTGCCCCCAGGTTGTGCTCCATTCGCTCGTACGTGATGCGCGAATCGAGGGCCGCGTAGTGGCGGCAGATCTCACCCGTTCGATCCTCCGACGCGTTGTCCGAGATCAGGAGCTCGAAGTCACGGTAGGTCTGAGCCAGGATGGACTCGATGGACTGGGCGACGAAGTTCTCTCCGTTGAACACGGGCAGGCCGATCGTGACCTTGGCCGTCATTGGACGCATCCTTCTCCGGTTGCTGGGTTCGTGATCCGCAGTCGGCGCGCGGTGTGCGGTCCCGCCCCCTAAGGCTCCGCGGTCGGTGGCGGGCGAAGGTTGGAGGGCCACGGCGGCGCGCTCCAGCGCGTTCTCCGGCCGACCGTCGCAAGCCGGCTGGGCGTGCCCTGGCGTGCCGGTTCGAACCCGAAGCCAGGTCCCGCACCAGAACCGGAGCTGGGCCAAGCAGAGGCCACAACCGGGGCCGGGCCCTGGTACTTCAGGAACCGGCACTCCAGGAACCGGCGCTTGCTCGCGGCCCGCCGGTGTCCGCCCGCTGGAGTCCCACGGGGCGCTCGCAGCAAGTCCGCGGATCGCGGCCTTTTGCACGCCCTGGGTACCCGGCGACAGCCCGTCAAAAACTACCCCGCGAGGCGACGGCATGCAACTCCCCGCCGGCGTTCGATCCCGAGTCTTCACGTGCGGTTGACGGCGAACTCACCCCCGTCGCCGCGCGGCCCAGGTCCGGCCCGGCGATGGCTCGGAGTCCGAGGGCCGTCCTCGTGTAGGAATTCCCGGTGCACGATGGTACTTTTCAACGTTGCTGTAGGAGAAGGTTGCTGTAGGAGAACGTCGGGGCGATCGATGAGATCGCGGACGAACAGAGCCTTCGCTTTCCACGGGTCAAGTTGAGCGACAGAGGATGCCCTATGCATACAGTTTACTTGAACTCCAAGGCAACCGACGAAGTGCGGCGTCAGCGGCTCTACGACGGTCAGATTTTCATTTTCTCGGAGACGCCGAGCACGCTGGCGCTCACGGAGCATGCCCGCGCCATGATCGAAGCGGCGTTCCCGGGCAAGGATCCGCGATACGCTCAATTCGACATGCCGGTCGAGGAGTACGTGTCGGTCGTCGCACCGCTCAAGCCGAAGTTCATCCACAACGACAAGACCAAGCAGCTGGTGCGCGCCGTCCTTCAAGACTTCCAGTGCGACCTCGATCGCACTTACCAGGACGTGCCGAGGCTGCGGATGGTGACGAGCGACGCCTACCTGACGTCGGGCGTCGGCTACGCACACCACATGCACCGCGACGTCTGGTACTCGGCCCCGCAGTGTCAGCTGAACTGGTGGTTGCCGATCTATGAGATCGAGTCGGAATGCTCGATGTCCTTTCACCCGCACTACTGGACGCAGGCGATCAAGAACGGGTCGAGTGACTTCAACTACTATGAGTGGAACGCGGTCGGTCGCAAGGACGCCGCGACGCAGATCAAGACGGACACGCGTAAGCAGCCCAAACCGCTCGAGGACATCGATCCGGACCCACAAGTGCGTTTCGTCGTGCCGCCAGGCGGCCTGGTGTTGTTCTCGGGAGCGCAGGCTCACGCCACGGTTCCGAACAACTGCGGTTTCACCCGCTACAGCATCGACTTCCGCACCGTCAACATCGACGACGTGATCGCCAAGCGCGGAGCGCCGAACATCGACAATGCCTCGACGGGCACGTCGCTCCGCGATTTCAAGCGCGCACGCGACCTCGTCGACATGCCCGAGGATATCGTGCAGGCGTACGACACCGGTCCCAAGCCGGCGGACGGCGTGCTGGTGTTCAAGCCGAACTGAGGAGTCGCCCAAGAATAAATCTTCGGTCGAGTGAATTGGGTCCCGGTGCGAACGCGGTACGCGTTGGCACCGGGACCCATCGTCTTTGCGCGGGAGCGACTGGCCTTTGCGCGGGAGCGACTGGCTTTTGCGCGTGAGCGACTGGCTTTTGCGCGTGAGCGCCTGGTCTTCGGGGTGCGGTCCCTGGCTCGGGGAGCTCCGTCGCGTTCGCTCGCATCGTGCGCTTCCCCGGGGTCTGCCGTTTGTGCTACGATCGCCGCCTTGCGGCAGTGGCTCGCGACGTCGCGTGAGGGTTCCCGTGACGCGAGCGGCCGTTGTGACCGAAGTTGGTCTCGCGGACCACGAACCGGCGAGGATGGCATGAGCAAGAAGACGGCGGGGCAGGAGAACCTGTGGGACGCCATGGGGAAAGTGGACTTCCGGGCCCCGCATGCCGACGAGGCGGCGCCGGGCGAGGATCTCATGCGGCTCCCCGATGGCGCCCACATGGAGGGGCATCCCTACCTCGCGTTTCTCCATCGCCTCGAGAAGCCGGGACGCTATGCCGGGGGTGAGCTGCAGTCGGTGCGCAAGACCGCAGCCGACATCTCCATCGCGCTCGCCTTTCCCGACACATACGAAATCGGTATGTCGCACCTGGGCTACCGGATTCTCTACAGTCACCTGAACGACATGAGCGGGGTGCGGGCAGAACGTGTCTATGCGCCGTGGCCGGACCTCGAGCAGGAACTGCGGCAGCGAGGTCTACCGCTCGTGTCGCTCGAGTCGTGGACCCCACTTCGCGAGTTCGACTGCGTGGGCTTCTCACTGCAGTACGAGCTCACGTTCACCAACATTCTCACCATGCTCGACACGGGCGGGATCGCGCTCCGCAGCGTCGATCGCGATGAGGACGCACCCCTGATCCTGGCCGGCGGCCCGGTGGCGTTTCAACCCGAGCCGATGGCGCCGTTCATCGACGCCTTCTTGTTCGGCGATGGCGAGCGCTACTTCGCGGAGACCGTCGCTACCTGGGTGCGCCTGCGCGACCTCGGCCTGCCGAGGCGCGAGCGATTGCGACGCTTGGCGCAGCTCGATGGCATCTACGTGCCGTCCCTCTACCGCACGGCCATCGATCCGCGCTCGTCGCTCGAGGTGGTCATGGAGCCGCTCGCGCCCGGCGTCCCGACCAAGATCGGGCGCGCCCATGTTCCCGACATCAACGAGTACCCGTGGCCCAATCGGGCCCCGGTGCCCAACACCGAAGTGGTCTTCGATCGCGCGTCGATCGAGATCGCGCGCGGCTGCACCGAGGGGTGCCGTTTCTGTCAGGCCGGCATGATCTATCGTCCGGTACGGGAGCGCTCCCCCGAGCAGATTCTCGGCGCGGTTCGCAACGCCGTGAAGTGCGGCGGTTTCAACGAAGTCGGGCTGACCAGTCTGTCGACGGCCGACTACTCGGCCATTCAGCCGCTGGTGCACAAGATCATGGCCGAGCTGCCGGAGGGCAAGACTTCGCTCTCGGTGTCGTCGCTGCGCGCCTACGGATTGTCGGAACAGTTGCTCGATGACATCTCGTCGGTGAGGAACACCTCGCTCACCTTCGCGCCGGAGGCGGGCACCCAGCGCATGCGCGACGTGGTCAACAAGAACGTCACCGAGGAGCACATTCAGACCAGCGCCCACCGGATCTTCCAGCGCGGTTGGCGGAAGATGAAGTGCTACTTCATGATCGGGCTCCCCACGGAGACCGACGAGGACGTGCTCGGGATCGTCGAGACCGGCAAACGGTTGCTCGACATCGGCAAGCACTATCCGCAGCGCGCCCGCATCGAGGTCACGCTCTCCGTGTCGAGCCATGTTCCCAAGCCGTTCACGCCGTTTCAGTGGGCGGCGATGGACGACATTCCGCAGATCGAACGCAAGCACGAGCTGCTCAAGGTGGCCACGCGCACCAAGGGGCTGAAGTTGCGTTGGCACAGCCCGGACAGCTCGCACCTCGAGGGGATCATCGCGCGGGGCGATCGCCGAATCGCCGACGTGATCGAGACCGCCTGGCGTAAAGGCTGTCGCTTCGACTCGTGGGCAGACCACCTGCGCTTCGATCTGTGGATGGAGACGATCGCGGAGTGCGGGATCGATCGCTACGCCTACCTGAGCACGCTGCCCGTCGATGGTCGGTTGCCGTGGGATCACATCGACTGTGGCGTCGAGATGGAGTTCCTGGCCAAGGAGTACCGCAAAGCTCTGAAGGACCGGTTGTCGCCGCCGTGTGGCAAGCCGTTCCCGGAACTGCTTCACCACACGAGCATCGAGGACGCGCAGGAAGACCAGCGCAAGCTGGTTTGCTACCACTGTGGCGTGACTTGTGACATGAAGCAGATGCGGGATGAACGCATCGAGTATCTGCAAACCTTGGACGCGCATCGCGTGGGCGAAGCCACCGAGCGCGTTGGTCCGTCGACCCCCGCGGCTGGCCCTCAGCGCGGCGTGCCGGCATCGGCGCCGGCCGTGCCCACGGCTCCGCTCACGCCGTCGACGCTCGCGGACGGGGAGACGCGGCCGAAGAAGGGGAAACCGCGTCCTCCGCGACGTGCCTACGCGGATCAGGTCAAGTACACGTATCGCTTTCGCTACGCGAAGTTCGGGGCGCTGCGCTTCGTCTCACACCTCGACATGCTGCGCTTGCTTCCCCGCGCCTTTCAGCGGGCCGGGATCGAGCTCGGCTATAGCCAGGGCTTCCATCCCGTGCCGCTCCTCTCGTTCGGGCCGCCGATTCGCCTTGGCGTGGCGGCCCTGTCCGAGCCGTTGGAGGTCAAGCTCGCCGAACACCTCCCGGTCGAGGAGATCCTCCGCCGGGTCAACGCAGTACTCCCGACAGGCGTATTGCTGCGAGAAGGAGTATGGGTCGAGGATGGTGCTCCGAAGATGTCGCGCGAGTGCATGTGGGCCGACTATCTGATCTTCGTTCCCCGTGCGGCGACGAGTGAACCGGAAGCGTTGCTCGCCAGCCTGCGCTCGGGCGGTGAACTGCGGCTGTCGCGCTCGCGCAAGGACGGCTCCGTGAGGTCGGTCGACATTCGCCCCGGGGTCGGGAGTGTCGCATGGCTGGCGGAGGTACCCGCGGACGCGCGCGAGTTTCTGCGCCTCGATGGCGCAGAAGACTTGCTGCTCCAAGCCTGTCTGGGTCTGCAGGGCACGGAACTGGTACGCCCCGAGGAACTGCTCATCGCCCTCTTCGGTGGCAAGTTGCCCGCCAACGCCCGAGTCGTTCGGCGGTGTTTGCTCGGCTCGCCGCGCGAGGCAGCGTGGGAGCGGGCTGCCGTGGGCGCGTAACTCACGCGTTCGGCATGCTCGCCCCCCGAGGGCTTGGGCCGCACGGGCATCTCCAGAGCGCGGTGACTCCAGCGGAACGGCGTCTCCAGAGCCGGTGACTCCAGCGGAACGGCGTCTCCAGAGCAGCGAACGGTGTCTCCCAGAGAGAGGCCATCATGGGTTCTGGCGGCGAGGCGCGCACGGTCGAGAACATCCACGAGCCCGTGACGGTCGACTCGCTCGAGAGCGACTTCGTCGACCTCGGTGTGCGGGAGGCGGATACCGTGCTCGTCCATGCATCACTCCGATCGCTGGGGTGGGTGTGTGGTGGGGCGGTGGCGGTGAACGCGGCGCTCCGCGCCGCCGTCGGCCCGCACGGGACGATCGTCATGCCGGCGCACTCGGCGGGCCTTTCCGACCCGGCCACGTGGATGAACCCACCGGTTCCCGAGGCGTGGTGGCCGACGATACGCGCGACCTTGCCTGCCTTCGATCCTCGCACCACACCGACCCGCCGGATGGGCGCGATCGCCGAGCTGTTCCGAACCCTTCCGGGAGTTCTTCGGAGCGACCATCCAACGTCATCGGTTGCGGCCGCGGGCCCGAACGCAGAACGCATCATCGAGTCGCAGATGCTCGACGATCCGGCCGGCGCGAACTCTCCCCTTGCAGCCCTCTACGACCTGCACGCCAAGGTGCTTCTGCTCGGGGTAGGGCACGACCGCAACACGTCGCTCCACCTCGCGGAGCGGAGAGCTTTCGGTGACGCTCAGGTCGAAGTCGAAAACGGCGCGCCGGTGCTCGCGGGACGCGATCGCATCTGGATCGTCTACCGCGAACCCGTGCTCGACTCCGACGACTTCGTCGCCCTGGGCGCCGATCTCGAGCGACGGACCGAGGCCGTGACGGTCGGACGCGTCGGATCGGCGGAGACGCGTCTCATGGACCAACGGACCCTGGTCGACTTCGCCGTGACGTGGTTCCAGAGCCATCGCAAGGCGGACGGCACGATCGCCTCAACCTAGCTCGCCTCACAGGCTTTCGCAAAGCCCCTCGTGGCCCGGTGCAAAGCCGTGCTTAGACTCCTCAGGAGCCGCGGACCCTCCGCGTACGAACCTGGCCCCAGGCCTGCCACCCCCTCGGCCCCAGCGACTCGCCCTTCCCCGCTCGTTCCGGCTCCTTCCGAATGCGCCGCCGAGTTCCTCCCGAAACACCTGGCCCTCCCGGCGCTCGTTGTTGCTCATTCGGTAGCGCTGGCGGCCGCGTGCCGCCGGGGCGTTGGTCACGGACCGGGAGGCGACATGACCGAGTTACTGAAGACGCAGCAGCACCGCCCGATCGCGCTGGCGACCCCGCTCGGTGACGACGTGCTGCTGATTCGTGAGGCGAACCTCCACGAGGAACTGGGACGGCTCGGCGCCGCCGAACTCGACCTCGTGAGTGAGGACCACGCGGTGGACGCCGGGGCCCTGGTGGGACAGAGCGTCACGCTGCGGTTGGCCTTGGAGGGGGAGGGGCTGCGCTACTTCTGCGGTTTCGTCAGCCGTTTCACGCAGCTCGACGCTCAGGGTGAGCTTGCCCACTATCGGGCCACGGTCGTTCCCTGGCCTTGGTTCCTGACGCGGACCGCCGATTGCCGCGTGTTCCAGAACGTGACCGTGCCGGACCTGGTCATGGGGATCTTCCGCGAACACGGCCTCACCGATTTCGATGACGGCCTCACGGAGACCTACCCGGAACGCGAGTACTGCGTCCAGTATCGGGAGACCGACTTCGCCTTCGTCAGTCGCTTGCTCGAGGAAGAGGGAATCTACTACTTCTTCCGACACGAGGATGGGCGCCATGTCCTCGTGCTCTCGGACTCTCGCAGCTCGCACGACGTGTTCCCGACCTACGAGACGATCCAGTACCAGCGTTGGGACGCTCGTGAGTCGCGTGAGCGCATTACCTCCTGGTGTGCGACCACGGACCTGCCGACGGCGGGCGTGGCCTTGAGTTCGTTCGACTATCTGTCGCCCAACAAGGAGCTCCGAGTTCGAACGCCCGTGGGGCTCGAACCGGTCGCCCCCGAGTCCGAGATCTTCGACTTCGACGGTGGCTACATCGAGTTCGACGCCGGGGAACGCCAGGCCCGCATTCGCGCGGAGGAACTGCAAGCCCAGGCGCGCATCGTACGCGGACGCACGAATGCGCGGGGTGTGGCTGTCGGCTCCTTGTTCGAACTCGTCGATCACCCGCGGGAAGACTTCGCAAAGGAGTACTTGGTGCTCTCGACTCAGTATCGACTGACGAGTAGCGCCTATGAATCGGGCCGTGAGTTCGAACTGCCGGTGGTCGAGTGCGAGTTCACCGCGCTCGAGGCGGCCATCCCCTATCGCTCCCGGTGCACGACCCCGCGGCCGGTGGTGCAAGGGCCGCAGACAGCGATCGTGGTCGGCAAGGAGGGTGAGGAGATCTGGACCGACGAGCACGGTCGCGTGAAGGTGTTGTTCCATTGGGACCGCTACGGCAAGGCGGACGAGACCAGCTCCTGTTGGATCCGCGTCGCGCAGCTCTGGGCCGGCAAGGGCTGGGGCAGCCTGTTCTTGCCGCGTGTGGGGCACGAAGTGATCGTCGAGTTTCTCGAAGGGAATCCCGATCGACCGATCGTCACCGGGCGTGTCTACAACGGCGGCGCCAAGCCCGCGTTTGCCTTGCCCGACCACGCAGCGTACTCCGGTTTTCGCTCGAACTCGACGACCGGGGGCGGCGGATTCAACGAGCTGCGGTTCGACGACACCAAGGACGAAGAGAAGTTGTTCATGCATGCCCAGCGCAACTTCGATCTGCGGGTCGGCAACGACCGGTTCGAGACGGTCGCCAACAATCGGCACCTGGTGGTGGAGTCGGACAAGTTCGAGCACGTGAAGAACAACCGCCACGACAAGGTAGAACAGGACCACCTCGAACTCGTGGGCAAGGATCGACACCTCAAGGTGGTTGGCAAGCAGGCGGTCGAGATCGGCGACGGTCGCTCCATCACCGTGACGGGTGACGTCGTCGACTCCTTCGATGGGAGCCACTCCGAAGAGGTAACGGGGGACTACTACCTGACGGGCGCCAACATCGTGATCGAAGGCACCGATGGGATCACCCTCGTGTGTGGCAGCAATGCCGTGGTGATCGACTCGAGCGGGGTGACGATCAAGGGTGGCGAGATCGTGCTCGACGGCGACACCGTGAAGATCAACTCCGGCTCGGGCTCGGACGCCGGGAGTGGGAGTGCCGGCGACGTCGTCACTCCCGCCGAGCCCGAGGAGGCCGAGGACGCGGACGAAGCGGACCCTGGCGAGGTCGCGGAGCGGATGGCGGAACAGATCGAACGGGGCGTGGGCAAGTATGGTTCGTCTCCGGCGGTACCCTTCCGACGCGGCGAGAGCGAAGACGGCGAGACGACCTGGATCGAGATCGAGCTCCTCGACGAGGACGACCTCCCCGTCGCCGGTGAGCCCTATCGGCTCGAGCTGTCCGACGGCACGGTGGCGACGGGGACCCTCGACGCCCACGGATTCGCTCGGGTCGAGGGCATCCCCACGGGGGATTGCCGGGTGACCTTTCCCAAGCTCGACGAAGACGCCTGGGAGGAGTGACGATGCCGATTCAGCACACCGTTGCGAGCGGCGACTGCCTCTGGACTCTGGCGCGCCGCTACGGCGTGCCCTGGAAGAAGATCTGGGAGCACGGCGCCAACCAGGAGCTGCGCGCGCGACGCGGCAACCCGAACGTGCTGTTGGCAGGCGACGAAGTGGTGATTCCGGACCCGGTCGAGAAGGTCGTCGCCGCGGGTACGGAACAGAAGAACTCGTTCCGCGCACCCGGCAAGCTCGAGCTGTCCGTGCGGCTGCTCGACTTCGTGCACCAACCCCTCGCGGACGTGGAGTACGCGTTCGTCGTCGATGGCAAGAAGCAGCCCGCCGCCCGCACCGGCGGCGACGGGCTCGCCACCGCCGAGGTCTCCCGCACTCTGCGGACGGCCTCGCTCGCACTTCCCTGGGGGACGTTCCCGATCGAACTCGGCAGTCTCGATCCCGCGCGCACGGTGTCCGGCATGCAGCAGCGCTTGCGCAACCTCGGCTTCGATCCCGGGCCGATCGACGGCATTCTCGGGCCGCGAACGCGACGCGCGATTCGCGAGTTTCAGGCCGCGGAGTCCGGTGCCGAGCTCGTGCCGAGCGGCGAGCCGGACGCCGAGACCATCGCGCGCCTGCGGGAACTCCACGATGACCAGGTGCTCGACGGGGACCACAACACTCTCGAGTCCGTGGAGTCGCGGGCGGAAGCCGAGGGCGTCGAGGACGCGGACGTCGCGGAGTCTCTTGCGGACGACGACCACGACCGCGAACCGGCTCCGCAGGACGAGCTCTCCGAGGGCGGCGACGCTTGGGTGGACTCGTTCCACGATGCGGAGGGCGCGTGGTGGGTGGACCCGCGAGCGCCGCGCCAGGAGTTGGACGAGAGTGCCGGTTGGTTCGAGACCGAGGTCGACTCGTCCCTCGACTGAGCCGCAACGCGGGCACTGCCCGAGAGAGAGGAGTTCACCCGTGACGACCGCTTCCATTCGCCGCGTACCGACCACGGTGCATGCGGCCCGTCAACCGACTGGGGCTGAGCACGGGGTTGGGGCGACGCTCGTGCTCGGAGCGCAGCTCCAGCTCACCGTCCTCGATGCCCATACCCAGCGACCGGTCAGCGGGGCTCGCGTCCAACGCATCGATGTCGAGAACTGTGAGGACGCCTCGTTCCACGCCGACCGCTTTGCGGATCTTGCCTTCGACCTGCCGTTCCCGCCGCCGCCCTGGGCACCGAGCTTCGGCGACGCGCAGGAGAGCCGCCTCGAGGCTCTTCTCGCGGAGGTCGACCAAGCCCGACGAGAGCTGGACGACAAGGCTGCGCAAGTGCGCGACGCGCTCGATCGCTCCGAGGGGAAGGGACGCGAGTTCATCGAGAACGACGATTCGAGCCCCGAGGTCCATGAGAAGTTCCGCAGCGAGTACGCGGAGATCCTCGCGGAACTCAAACAGCACACGCAAGCCGCCCGCGAGCTGGAGGCCGTCCTCGCACGGCTGCTTGCCGAGCGCGACCAACTGCTGGCCAAGCGCCAGGAGCGGCGCGTATGGGTCGCTTACCTGCAGAGTTCGCTGATCGCGCTGGGGCAGTACGATGGCGCGGCGGATGGCGTCATGACACCGGCGTTCAGTAGCACGCTCGCGACCGCGTACTCGAAACTCACCGGCAAGACCTACTCCCTGGCGAACGCTTCCCATCGGAGCGTGGCGCGGACCCTCTACGACCTGCTCGCGCGGCGCCACGCCACCGATGAGAACGGTGTGCTGTCGGTGCCGCTCCCTCCCGGCGTGACCGGAACCGTCACCGTCGAGTTCGCGCACCTGAAGGTCATCGATCCGGTGCGCCAAGGTGAGTTCGGCAATCCGGCCGCCGGGCCCATGCGCTGTGACTACGACCTGACCGTGGCCGAGAGCGCAGACCTGCCCGGGAGCACCGAGAAGGAGTCGGGCTGGCGACTGGTCCAAGGCGATGTCGTGGTGCCGTTTCAGAACTTCATCGAAGTGCCCTTCGACACGACGGATCTCCTCGGCGTGTGTCGCGCCCCGATCGAAGCTCGGACCTTCGCCCTCGTGTGGTGCCAGCCCACGTGGCTGCCGGTTCAGGACGATCAGTACGTTCTGGAACCGGGCAACGCGTCGTTGATCCGAAACGGTCGCGGGTTGCAAGACGATCAGCCGACGCTCCTCCTGTCGACCTCGAAGTCCGCGCGCGGGCGTTGGTACGGGGCGTGGGGCAAGGACGGACGTGTCTACGGCGCCGCCCACCTCGATCGGCATGTGAAGAAGCTCCACGACCGGTTCTACTTGTTCGAGGCGCGCAGGCCGGCCGAGGTCGAGGCCGAGGCGGCCACCGCAGCCGATGCGGAGGCCTGGATTCGGGAGCACTACCCCAAGCTGGCCGATCGCCTCTGCCGGAAGGTCGTGCCGGTGGCCGAGTGGCTGCATGCTGCCGTGCGGGCCGCGGACGGCGCGAGCGACGAGACGGGCGCCGCCTACTACGTCGTGGGGCATCGCACCTACAAGGAGTTCGAGACCCGCGACGAGGCGCGGGCCGAGGCCTCGCGTGCGGCCGGCGCGAATCGAGGTCGCAGCTTCATCCAGAAGGACGGAGACCAGTGGTTCGTCCATCGACTCGGCGAAGCGGCGAACCAGAACCTCCATGCGGGTCCGTTCAAGACATTCGATCAAGCGCTGGTCGAGTTCACGAAGAAGATGCACCACGGCGTCGACCTCGCCGGCAATCCGGGGGATCGCGTGTTCGCTGTTTGCGGCGGCGTCACGAAGCAGCGTGAGCAAGTGGACCAGAGCGGCAAGCTCACCGGGGCGGGGCGCTTCGTGAACGTGGGCCCGTGGATTCGCGAACCCATCGCCAAGATGCAGTTCTTCCACCTCGAAGAGTACCGGGGCGAAGATGGCGCAACCGCCAAGGCCGGCGACGTCATCGGGCTCATGGGTCGAACCGGCAACCCGACCCAGGACAGTCCCACGCACGTACACTTCCAAGCGCGCGATGCCAAAGGCCGTGACCTCGATCTCTCGGAGTGCGTGGTCCATGGGCAACGAGCCGTGCTCCCGCACAACGCGTTGCCGAAGCTGCTTCCTTGCGCGGCCGACTTCGGGGAGCACAACGATGACCGGCAGGGGCCGCGCCACTGCCGCGCGAAGTTCCCGGACAACCACGCGAACACGATTCCGACGGGGCCGACTGCCGATGGACGCGCCGGTTGCTGGGCGATGACGGAGGGGGTGTGTCCGTTCGCGGAGCAGTATCGCGAGTCGCTCCGGCGTCCGCCCCGAGTGCGCTCGACCGGTCGCTATCGGCACACCCTGGATGAGTCGCTGTTGTTCGAACGAGAACTCCGAGCGCGGCATCCGGATTACGGCCGGGCCGACGGGTTCGAAGGTCATGGCTGGAATCGGAACGCGACGGATCACCCCGATGTCTGGGTGTGCACGTCGTACGTGGCCGAGGTGCTCCGGCGCAGCGGCTACGATCTCGGAGCTGCCGGACGCAGCGTGGTGAACATCGTACTCTCGGAGCATCGAGGCATCGCCGCCGACGTACTCCGGGAGCATCCCACTTGGTCCCGGGCCAAACGCAAGGAAGAGGTGGGGCGGCGCAAGAAGGCGGTCGTCCAGGAACTGCTCCGTGCGCGCGATCCCCGTCTGAAGGGAGTCGTACACGCGCTGGTCACGCGGGGCTTCGGAACCGAGGTCACCGAAGCGAGTCAGCTGCAGCCGGGAGACTGCCTGCAATGGTGGCAAGGGACCGGGGGGCACTGCGTGCTGGTCAAGGAGGTCCTCGACGGCGGCAAGAAGGTGAAGCAGCACGGGTGTCACCTCCGAACCCATGGCGTGGGCGACTGGACGATTCCCTTGTCGGCGGTCAAGTGGTACGCGGTGCGACCGATCGGCAACGCCAACGGTTCAGGAACCGACGGTTCGTAGGAAGGGGTCACGCCACGATGCAACCGGCCGCCCGCATCAGCGACATGCACGTTTGTCCGATGTTCGACGGCCCCAAGCCGCACGTCGGCGGCCCCATCGTGAAGGGTTGCTTCACCGTGTTGATCGGCTTCATGCCGGCCGCCCGCAACTCGGACAAGGCCATCTGCATCGGTCGCCCCGACACCATCTCCCAGGGTTCAGGCTCGGTGAAGATCGGCGACGAGGACGCCGCCCGCATGGGCGACAGCACCGACCATGGCGGCACGATCGTCTCCGGCTGCTTTACGGTGCTTCTCGGTTAGGAGTCGCCCAAGAATCACTTCACCCTCTTGCTCGTCGCTTCGGGCCATCTTCGACCGATCCGGAAAACCTCGAAATCCTCATCTCATCTAAGGCTACGCCTCCGGTTCCGAGCTTTCCGGATCGGCCGAACCTGACCCCAATCGACGGTAATATGTCGAAGTCATTCCTGAGCGACTCCTTAGTCGCTTCGGACCTTCGGTAGCCGCGGCAAGGCAGGCCCTGCGCCGGCGCTTCGACGCGCCGGGTTCCTCGCCGGCATCCTCCGATTGTTGCTGCCACGCCTCTGCTGCCACTCCTCTGCTGGCGGCCGCGGACGACGCGCAGTCCCCCAGGCACCGAGGACGCGCATTCTGTGCCCTCGAAGGCGGGCGGCTCTGGGGATCGCTTTCGGGGGCGAGGCGGGTCGCGAACTCGTGGCCCAGATTTCTGCCGATATGTGCGTAAGACATTATGCCTCCCGGCGTCGAACCGTGACCGTGTGTGGTGTGCTGGTTTTCGGCCCGGGCAGGGCCGAGTCTATGCGTCCCGCATCTCGGCGGGGCACGCCCTCGGCAAGCGCTCGCCCCTGGCCCTTGACGCCAACCGCAGGCAGGCTTGTCTCGAGCGGTGGTCCTGGAGTCTCGGAAATCCAGGCCGCACACTCGTGGGCCGGTCTCTGGATCTCGTGCGCGGAACCTCAACGGCAGGAACACGACCTTGGCCCAGCGCGTGTCGTCCCGATCGAACGAAGAGTGGCTGAAGGCTCTCCGCTCCAACGACACGGAGAGCCACCGAGCCCTCGATGAGCTGCGGGACTTCCTGCAGGCAATGGTGCGGAGAGTGCTGGGCGGCCGCGGGGACGATCTCGACCTCGACGACGTGGTGCAGGATGCCCTGGTGCGACTGATCCAGAGCGAGCACACATTCCGCGGGGACAGCGCATTCACGACCTGGGCTGCTTCCGTGGCCACTCGAGTGGCTTTCACGGCGCTCCGCAAGCGCATCGCGGGCGAGCGCGGACAGCGCGGGTTCCGGGAACTCCGTGAGCAGGCTTTGCGCGTGCGCGAGCACGGAGCCGAAGAGACACACACCGCGCAAGAAGAGCTCGTGAACGCGCTGAACGAGGCCATCGACGCGGAACTCACTGACCGACAGCGTGTCGCCATTCTCGCTGAACTACGCGGCGTACCCACCGTCGAGATCGCACGACAGCTCGGCACCAATCAGAATGCGCTTTACAAACTGACTCACGACGCCCGCAAGAGGATCCGCACAGCACTGCAGCGTCGTGGCTTCACCGCCGCCGCCATGGAAGACTGTGTTCGAGGAGCAACATACTGATGCATGTCACGCGCGAAGAACTGCTGAAACTGCTCGAACTGGTGAGTATCACGCGACCCCATGAGATCGACTGCGACGAGTTTCTTGGTCGGGTGGCCGGACTGCTCGATCGAGTCGCGCTCGGAGAGTCGCCAATCTCCAACGACGATGCGCTGCTCCATCATTTGAAGATTTGCCCCGAGTGCCTCGAGGAGTATGAAGCACTGTACCGTGCACTTCGCAATGACCGGGAGGAAGCCGGCGACTCACAAAGTCAGAGTTCGGAGTAAGGAACTCCGCACTCTGACGACTCACTCTGTGATCGGACAGCGAGTCCGGCGTCAACGTCCACACAGAGACAGGAGTCTTGACCATGTCCCCGCGGATCCCCGCCTTGTCGAGAGACACAGCCCCTCCCGAGTCCATCGCGATTCTGGACGCCACCCAACGTGCGTTGGGGATGATCCCCAATCTGCATCGCACTCTCGCCCACGCTCCGCCGGCCCTCGCGGCGTACGCATCCCTGGCCGCAGCGCTGGCGAAGGGCCAGCTCGACCCGAAGCTGCGGGAGAGCGTGGCCCTTGCCACTGCCGGCTTCAACGGCTGTGCGTATTGCGCCTCGGCGCACACGGCCCTCGGGCGCGGGGTGGGTGTTGCGGCCGACGAACTCACCGCCAATCTCGACGGCAGATCTACAGATCCCCGCGTCTCGGCGGCTCTGGAATTCGTTGGCGCCGTACTCGAGCGCCGTGGCGACGTCGACGATCGGGCCGTCGAGCGTGTGCGTGCCGCGGGCTTCGATGATGCGCAGATCGTCGAGCTGGTCGCCCACGTGGGCATGAACACGTTCACCAACTTGTTCAACGTGTTTGCTCGCACCGACATTGACTTCCCACGCGTCGACGTGATTCGTTCCCGCCAACACACGGTCGCCACGTCCAGCAGCAAGGAGATCGCCCGATGAATCGCAATGCCACTTCCGCCCTCGCGCTGCTTCTCGTCCTGACCGCTGCTGGCTGCGCGGACACGCGCCAGGCCGTCGCCCCCTTGGAGGCTACGGGATTCAGTCGCGCGTACCATCATGCGAGCAACGTCCCCTCGCATGGAGTGGCCCTCGAGGGCTACTGCCCGGTCGCCTACTTTGCGGTCGGCAAGCCCGTTCGTGGCAAGTCCGAGCACGCGGCCACCCACGAAGGCATCACCTATCACTTCGTCTCCGCCGAGGCCAAGACCGAGTTCATGAAGCAGCCCACGAAGTACGCTCCAGCCTACGGCGGCTGGTGCGCGTTCGGAATGGCCGTCGAAGACAAGTTCCCGGTCGATCCCACCCAATTCAAGATCGTCAACGGCCGGCTCATGCTGTTCCTCCGCAACGACGGCGTCGATGCGCTCGATCTGTGGAACGCG
Source organism: Planctomycetota bacterium (assembly GCA_050246115.1). Taxonomy (GTDB): domain Bacteria; phylum Planctomycetota; class UBA8108; order UBA1146; family JAJFFE01; genus JBFWWP01. The sequence goes on along the minus strand of JBFWWP010000031.1, from coordinate 34,582 downwards.
GGGGACGAGCAAGAACTCTTGCGCAAGGCCGACGCCCATTGGCGCCGAGTCCGCGGCTAACGCGAAGGAGGACACCCACGATGCGTATCATCACAAGACGAATCCATGCATACCTCGACTACCCGGTGGCCTTGGCCCTCATGACCCTACCTTTCGTCCTGGGCTTGGGCGAGTCGCACCCGCTCGCCCGGTGGCTTTCGGTCGTCACCGGCGTCGCGGCGCTCGTCCTCACTCTGCTGACCGACCATCACCTGGGGGTCTTCAGGGTTCTACCCTACTGGGTACACCTGCTCGTCGATTTCATGGTGGGCGTAGTGTTCCTGGCGGTACCGATCCCCATGGGATTCGCCGGGCTCGATGCCCTCTACTACTGGGCCAATGGTGCCGCGGTACTCGCGGTGGTTTGCCTGCACAAGCCCGAAGGCCCGGGAGTCGCTGTCGAAACCCGAGCCATCGCTGCCGCGGAGGGATAGCGAAGAAGCCTGCGCCCCGTCGTATGGCTACGGCGGGGCGCAGGCTCGCTCGAGCACTCGTTTCTCGGGTTGGGACTCGAGGGGTGCGTCCGCGAGCAGCATCCGGCCACCACTCTCAGACCTTCCCGGCCTTGCGCCCTGGGCCGAACCACCTGCGAACTGACTGAACGGCTCGGCTCCGACCCGACTCGCACTTTGCTGGGTCAGGCCTCAGGGGCAGCTGGGGTATGCGACGCAGTCGAGAGCGTCCAAAGTCGGGTCGATGCCGCACGTCACGCCGGGAGCCGGTAGCGATGGACAGCTCACGCCCGGGGTGCAGCCCGGGGGCGGGAACAGGAACCCGAGCAGCGCGACGGCATCCGCGATGTTGAACGCGCCGTCGTCGTTTGCATCGCACCCATCGGCGCACACCGCCTCGGGGCAAGTCACCCCCGGCGTGCACCCTGCGGGTGGAAACAGGATCCCGAGGGCGGCGACCGCGTCGGCGATGTTCAACGCGCCGTCGCCGTTACAGTCTCCGCGACGAAACGAAGGGTCGGAGATCGCCAGGGTTTCGATGAGCAGCGTGCCCTGACCGGTGCCGAAGGCGAAGAAACTCCCCACGGCGATCAAGATCGTTTGACCGCCAGCGGCCGGGAACTCCACTTCGACGCTCATGCCGTCGGTACTGTCGGCACACGCGATCACCGCAGCGGCGACCGGCGGGCACCCGCAAGTGTCGAGTACGGCGATCCGAGGCTCGAACGGAATCGGTGCGTTCGTCTCGGCGGTCTCCATCACGGTCGCTCGGTACATCCCCGCCGCGGGCACGGTGAAGCAGAAGTACACTTCGCCGTTGATGGTCGTCATCTGCGGCGTGGTCGACAAGCACCCTCCGAGGTCGATACCGGCGCCGCCGACGTCGGGTTGTGAGCAGGTCGAGTCCGTGTTGGCACACGTGGTGTCGAAGGGGGAGGGTACGTCTGCCGAGATCGACTCGGCGCCCGAACACTCATCGTTGGCGGGCCCTGGGATGGAACCGACGAACACGGTGCAACAGGCCTGGGGCGCGGCGCCGGCGGTGCTGCTCGTGCCTTCCACGCAGAAGTCGACGAAGCCCGCGAACCCGGCCGGTGCAACGTACGCGAACTGCGTGTCGGTGCCGGGTAGGGTCTGGAGCAGCAACACGCCGCTGCCGTCATCGGCGTAGATGTTGATGCCGCCATCGTACGAAAGGCCCGCAGGGAACGTGGGGAGCGTCCACAGCAACGAAGCGCCGGTTGCGGTGCCGGTGCAGGTCAGGCTCGCGACGCCGGGGAAGTCCGCCGTCAGGGTGAGCGTTCCGTCGGCCGTTCCGAAGACGAAGGTTCCACCCACGACGATCAGGTACGACTGCCCAGCGGTGGCGCTGAACGTCGTGCTCGTTGCGGTGCCCGAGCCGTCGGCGCACGCGATCACCGCGGCCGCGGTCGGAGGGCAGGCGAGACCGTCGAGAACTGCGAGCCGTGGGTCGTGCGGTACCACGCCGGTCTCCGTCGTCTCCGTCAGGTCTACGCGGACGACTCCGCTCGCGAGCGCGTCGTAGCGAAAGTAGACCGGGTGTGCGATCGACTGACCCTGAGCGTTGAGGGGTGGAGTCAAACCGCTGCATGCGGGCGTCAGGTCGATCCCGCTCAGGAAGCTCGTGTTCGTGTTGGTGGTGACTACGGTGCCGCCGAGGAACACGACTTCGGGCGTCGCGCAGTTCGCGTTCGCGGGTTGTGCCCACGCAGGTTCGGGCGCGGTCGATACCTGCCAGGCCAACGCAGTCGCGAGAATCCAACGGTTCACCATGGTTCCACCTCCCTTGTCGATGCTTCTGGCTGCAGCTCCGAGTCCGACGACCGGCGTCGAATCGTATCCCGTGAAACTGGGCGCAGCCAGTAGCGACCGGGGGGGAAGCTCAGGCCAACCGCGACTTCAGGTCGCGCAGGGTTCCGGATGTACCCGTGCGAGGGGGGGCAGCAGGATCGGGGGTGTGTCGTGAGCGTCGCGCGGGCACGAACGCGCTGGATCGGAGTCAAGGGGGCGAGGCTCTGCGGGGTTGCGAGCCCGCGACCCAGAACGCGTCGCGCCCTACGGCGCTCGTTCCAAGGTCAAGTCGACGATCAATGGACGGTGGTCGGCGCGGCGACTCCAGCCGGCGGTCACCGCTGTTGCGCGCACGCCCGACCCTCGTCGGACCCATGCTTGGTCGAGATCCAGCACGGGGAACGGCATGGGCCACGTCGGGCGGTAGCCGGAGCCAGACACGTCGAAGGCCTGATCCCACGACTCCCGGAGCGGCTGGAAGTGCACGGAGTCACTGGGTGTGTTGAAGTCGCCCACGATCACGTTGGCCTCGCTGGTGTCAGCGATTCCCGCGAGCCACGCCAACGGTTCCCGTCGCGAGCGCGCGGGAGCACTGTTGACGTCCGTGACCATGAGGTCGAGCGACCCCGACTCGGTGGCGACGCGAAACGCGCGTGCGCGGATGCTGCGCGGCCGCTTGGTCGCACTTCGCTCCTGCAGTCGACCCCGAGCGAGGGCGAGCATCTGCCAGGTGTTGCTCGACGCCTCGTAGCCGCGGAAGAGATCCGGCCACTGGGGCCCGTTCTCGGTGGACCTGGCCTCGACCAGTACGATCACATCCGGGTCGTAAGCGAGGATCTCGTCCGCCATGCTGGCGCGCGGCTCCCAGCGGCCAACGTTCCAGAAGGCCAGCCGCACGCGACGCTCCGCGGACATGGGGGTGGTGCGCAGTGCGAACGACGAACACGCACTCCCGGTGATCGTGGCGAGCGCGCCGACGATCAAGGCACCCCGCAGCCACCGGCGAAAGCGACAGGCGAAGACGAGCGTGATCGCCGCGGATAGCGCGAGCAGCATGGGCGGGGTGAGATAGTACGCGACCGCGACTCCCGGGAAGGTGTCGCGAACCGTGATCCGCAGGAGCACGCCCACGATCGCGTGCGCGAGGGCCAGCCAACCAACTCCACGCAGGAGCTTCCGCAGGCGCGTCGGTTCGCGGGCCTCTGCGGAGCGCAGGAGCCGAGGATCGCTGGAACCGATCGCGTCGATGACCATGGGGCCTCACCCGCAGCAGACGCGTTCATCAACGCACGCGCAGGCGCTAGGCCCGCTCACGCCGAAGTCGTGGTGCGCGAGACCTCGCCGCGGGGCGGCTCCTTGACGGCGCCTACTCCATCGCTCCCGATCGCCTCCACGGGGCACTCCACCATTGCCTGCTGGCACAGTTGGAGTTCCTCTTCGGTTTCCGGCTGCTTGTAGACGTAGGAGTGCCCGTCCTCTTCGTTCGCACGGAAGTTCGAGGGGGCGGTGGTGCGACAGAGGTCGCAGTCGATGCACTCGCAGTCGACGTACCACTCTCCACTGACGTTCGATTTGACCTTCTGCTCGCGACTCGCCAAGGGTTGCTCCTCCAGAGAACATGACGGACGTAAGGATTCGATCGCTGCCACGAGGCCAGGCGACGTTCTCGGCGACCGCGCCCCCTTCCCCCGAAGCCATGCTTGCACAGGGCCATGCTTGCACAGGGCCATGCTTGCACAGGGCCATGCTTGCACAGGGCCATGCTTGCACAGGGGCCTGAGAATGGCCCGCCTCGCGCCGCCGGGGGAAGATTCGTTCCGAGGGTCGTCGCCGATTCACCCTGCTGCACGAGTTCTTGGGGCAACGCCTCCGGGGCCGACCCACCGGACTCCGGAGCTTTCTCGGCCACCGCTTTCACCCGAAGTGGAAGTCCTTATAGGCCCGACGCGCACGGCCCACAAGCCTGCGGTAAGTCTACCGTCGGACCGCCCGGCGCGCACGTTTCTTGCGACCCCGGCCAGCAGCCCCTTCCCGGGCGCGCGCACCCCGCGAAAGATCGAGCGCCGTTGCGGAGAACGGCGACCCGGTGCGCGCCGCTGCCCCCCCTCGTTCCCGACCCCGCCGCTGGAGATCGGTGCGAAGCGCGTTGTCCTCGTGGAGGATACGCACCGCGTCCAGTGATCGGATCCACGCCGAGAGGGTGCAAGCCACGCCGCACCGCCCGAAGGGGCCTTTCAGGCTCGGAGCGTCGTGTTCCGATCGGGCCCGAGAGCGATTCTCGTGAAGGTCATTGCGCGGCGGTCACGTCGGCGGCTAGTCTTTGTTATCGACAAAACACCTGGGGGACGCCTGGGCTCGGTGCACAGGTGGTCCGAGATGGTGGAACTCCGAGAGGAATCGGATCGGATGACAACATCGCAGACGTTCCGGCGGGGGGGCTTCTCTCTCTCTCTCTGCAATGCAGCAGCCACGCTGTTCGCTTTTCTAGCGCTGACGCCATTCAGTGAAGCGCAGTCCGCCGAGTCGGTAGACACCATCACCTTCCTGAGTCAAGTCGATGCTGACGGCGACGGCCAGGCGACGCTTGCCGACAGAATGGCTGTGGACCTCTGGGTGCTCGAGGGTGGCGACCTCTCCGCGGCCATCGCGGGCGCGGTGCTTCGTGACAACGGCACCTACGACCTTCGCCCCTTCTTCGATGGGTTGGCCGCTCCACCGGCCGGGGCAGTTGCAGCCCAGCTCGCCGAACCCGGTCAAGGGGAGGGCGGCGAGGCCCTCCTTCAGGGCGGTGACAATTGCAACTACGTCGAAGGCCAGGAGCTGCCACCGTATCAAGAAGTCGTGGTGTCGAACACGAGTCCAACGAACTTGCAAGCCGAGATCAACAACTACCTCGGTGGTGCCTACGCAGCAAACCTGCGCTTGCGCGTGTCGCCAGGCATCTACAGCCGAATCGACATCGACATGAGCCAGCTTCGCGGCCACCTCGTCATCTATGCCGAGCAGGGCCCCGGGGCGACCCGTATCGACGGCAACAACGGTCCGGGCTCGTGCATCCGAGTGTTCGAATCGACACTTGGCGGTTGCGCCGCGCTCGGCGGCAGCCGCAGTTTGACGATCGGTTGGAACACACTCGATGACGCGAGTCTCGCGAGGCCGTTCCCGACCGATCCGACTTGCGCATCCTCGCTACCGACGGACCCTACTGCTTTCAACCGCGGATGGCGGGGGTTCGACCTTTGCGAGGGGACCGATAGCCTCGGTTTAGGAAGGGGCGGCGGGATCCTGATCGACCGTGCGTCGTGCCCGGTCGAGATCCGTGGCTGCTACATACACGATCAGGCGACCTTGATCCCCGAGTTGCACCCCGAGAGAGGTGCCGGTGTGGCGATCGACTTCTGTGAGGCCCCGGTCAGTTTGATTCTGAACCAAGTTTCCAACAACAAGGGCCGGAACCAGGGGGCAGGCGTGTACGTAGAAGGATCCAGCGAGGTGCTCGTGGCGAAGAACTGGATCTACGGGAACACGTTCATCAATCCAACAGGCAATCTCACGCTCCAACCCGCGCCTCTTGGAGGCGGCGTGTATGCTGCGGGATCTAGCCTTGAACTCTGCCAGAATCAGATCTACGACAACGAGGCTCGTCGGGGCGGAGGTGTCTACTGTCACTATGATAACTCCGGCTCCATCGTGCAGACGATCTACCTAGAAGCGAATGACATTCACGGCAACTCCACGTGGACATCGAGCCCCGCTCTTCCGGCAACTGACTGGGGGTTTCAAGGCGCTGGCGTCTATGTCGGCGTTTCGCCTTTGGCTGGAGTGCCGTTCTCCGATTTCAATCGCCAACTCGGTTTTCTGCGCAACCGCATCCACGACAACTCCATCTTGACGACGGAACCAGTCGGGCCCACCACCATCGATCACGAGGTTGGCGGCGGAGTATTCATCTCTGCTGGGCTCGCCGACTCGGGGGGGCCGTCGTTTCCGGCCCTCGAGGAGAACTTCCTTATCGGGAACTCCATCTATCGCAACGAGGCGCGCCTCCGCGCAGGGGGACTTTTTCTGGACTGCGTGACCGACCCGGTCCGCTTGTTGGTATTCGAGAACAACACGATCGATGCGAACACAACAGCGACGACTGACCCCAACGGCGTACCGGGGCTAATGCTCGGCTGTTCCGGCTATGTGCAGTGGCGCGCGACCAACAACATTATCTCGAACAATGCTGGCCCCGGCCTTCCGTTCAAGGAGTGGTTTGCCTGTTGCACTGGAACCGGGCCGGTGACGACGCCGTTCGAGTACACGCACGCGAAAGACGAGTTTCCGACGCCATGCGCGTTCTTCGCCCTGAGTCTCGACCTCTTCGGTGGCGTGGCGACTAACGACAGCGGCCCGGCGGGTATCATCTATCCGCCCCTGCCGAACGACAACCCCCACCTGGACGCCGCCTCCACTGCCGCCAACACCGGCGTGAACCCGGCTCCGACTTGGGCAAGTGCTGCGAGTTTCAACTGGGATATCGACGATGAACCCAGGGTCATTCTCAGCGTCATCGATCGAGGCGCGGACGAGCGAAGCCCAGGAGGCTTCAAGCGAGGGGACGCGAACCTCGACGCCAGCGTAAACACGGCCGATGCGGTATACATCTTGTGCGTCTTGTTCCCGCCGGTGCCTCCCGCGTTGCCGTGTGCTCCATTTGCCTGCAGAGATGCCGCAGACGTGAACGACACGGATGGTGCCATCAGTATTGCCGATGTCGTCTACTTGCTCAATTTCCTGTTTAGCGGCGGCGCTCCACCGCCCGCGCCGGGTCCGACGACGTGCGGTTTCGACCCCACGAGCGACCCTCTCGACTGCGCTGTTCTGGGCGTAGGTTGCCCATGACCGCTCGGGTGAACTCGTTCGTCATTGTCGGCTTGGTGGCGGCGAGTCTGTACCCGTCGCTGCTGGCATCGGAGCCGCAGGCCGGGTTCCCACTTCTTTGGCAGATCCAACCCGGCAAGGTCGCCGTTGCGGACGTGACCGGCGACGGGCTTCCGGAAGTCGTCATCAGCCGGTGGCTGGACGTGGTGATCATTACCTCGGGCGGGACCTTCTTGCCCGGTTGGCCGTTCCGAATCACGGCTCCCATCACCGAGGCTGGTGGGACCATGCTTCCACCGTTGGTCGGGGACATCGATGGCGACGGGGCACTGGATGTGGTATTCGAGGCGACTCACAAGAAGGTCTACGCGCTTGGCCTCGATGGGCAGCTGAAGCCGGGTTGGCCGGTGCAGGTGGATGCTCCGGGACTTGTGATCCAGCACATTTGCCTCGGTGACCTCGACAACGACGGCGATCTCGAGATCCTGGTGGGCGACGGTTCGCAGCTCCACGGGGTGCTCTTCGCGTACGATGGCAACGGGCAGTATCATCCCGGCTTCCCGCGGGTCTTCGAGGAAGTGCCAGCTCCCTTCGCCATTGCCGGGGTAGCGGTAGGCGACTTGGAGTTTGACGGAACGAACGAGATCGTTGTTGGCTTCGCCGGTCATGTCGGTGGGTGGATCCCGAGTCCTGCATTCGTGCTCAACGGGGACGGAACTACGAGGGCTGGCTGGCCAGCGTATCCACCAGGTCTCGGGGGCGCGCTGATCCTTGCCAACCCAGCGATCGCGGACATGGACGAAGACCTGACCGCTGAGATCGCGGGGAACTTCGGCGAGGTGTTTCTGATGAACCACGACGCAAGTGCGTTCGCTGCCCCATATCAAGCGTTCGGAAGCGGCAACATACCTCTGGCCTTAGCCGATGTCGACTCGGACGGGACGCTCGAGGTGGTATCCGGCGGGACTGAACTCACGGTCTGGAAACCGTTCGTCGGTGTGATCGCGCAGACTCCGTCCACCGATCTGTACTGGTACTACGCAGCCGTCGCGGTAGCCGATTTCGACGGCGACGGGTTGTCAGAGATCGCGGCCTGGACCGCCGGCGTGTCGTCGGGTCCCAGCACGGAGTTCATCCACCTGCTCGACCTCGACATGAACCAACTCCCGGGCTGGCCGAAGAGCTTCCCTCCCTGGACCGTCATCCCGCCGCGAACCATCGCCATCGCCGATCTCGACGGCGACAACGATCTGGAGTTGATCCACCCGCATGAGGGTGCGTTGCACGTGTGGGACGTCGAGAATCCCGGTTCGGGCGTACCGCGCGTCGAATGGTCGATGCTGGGCCACGACGCGAGCAACGCGCGCTTCTATCACAATGGCAACATCCCACGGCGGCGCTACCTGCGGGGCGACGCCAACCGTAGTGGCCTGGTCGACACGGCGGACGCCATGGCGATTCTCGAGTATCTCTACTTCGGCGAGACCACTCCGTGTCCCGCCCAGAACGACTTCGATCTGGACGGGGTGGTATCCATGGTCGATGCGATCTGCGTGCTGCAGTATCTGTTTCTCATGGGCTCTCCGCCGGCACAGCCCCCGTTTCCCAACTGCGATGTCGCCCCACTCGGAGAGGCGCTCCCTTGCACGACGTCCGCCTGCCCGTGAGCGCGAACGCCGCGATGGAGAGATCGCGCGTTACTGTCTGAATTCGTTCACCGCCGGCCTCCTGTCGTGTTTGCAACGGCGGAGAGGAGGCGTATGGCGCCCGTCAGCGTTCGCGGAAACGGCTGTCGCAGCCCGCCCGCCTCACCCGGCGGCGCTCGCGGGGGTGCACTCGGCGCCCACGGGTGCGCGGACTCCGGCCGCCGTTCGCAGCGGGTTGGGCAGTCGTCGGTACGCCTCGCGATCGCCGAGGTACGCCGCGTGGGTTTGCTGAGCGGCGCGTTCCCAGGTCCAGGCCGCAGACCCGGCACGCTCCCGACCCCGCCGCTGGAGGTCGGCGCGTAGCGCGGTGTCCTCGTGGAGGGTGCGCATCGCGTCGGTGATCTGGTCCACGCTGTGGGGATCGACCAGCCACGCTGCGTCCCCGACCACCTCAGGCACCGACGACACGGAACTTGCAATGAGCGGCACGCCGCAATGGAGCATCTCGAGCGCCGGGATTCCGAATCCTTCGTACAGGGAGGGATAGAGTCCCCACTCGGCCAGGCTGAGGAGCGCTACGAGTTCGCTCGGGTACTCCACCTGCGCGATCCTCACGTCGTCCTGCAGATGCAACTCGTCGATGCTGCGCAGCACATCCGCCGGCGGTGCGCCGACGCCGGAAAGGAAGAGCAGCGGACGGCGCGACGGACTGGGGAATGCCTGAGCAAATGCGCGCAGCACCCGCGGCACGTTCTTGCGCACGTCGAAGGTGCCGGCCGGGTACACCACGATGGGCCGATCGCGAAGTCCGTAACGCTCGCGGACGCGGGCGCGTTCGTCCGCGCTCGCTGCCGCGAAACGCGGATCGCTCCCGAACGGCACGACCCAGATTCGTTCGTCGGGCACCGCGAGCAACTCGATGAGGTCGCGCCGGGTGTGCTCGCACGGCACGATCACTGCCTCGGCCCGACGCAGCGACCTCGGCAACAGGTAGTGGTAACCATAGTCGTTGAGGTCGCGTTGCGCGTAGTACTCGGGGTGCCTGAGGTACGCCACATCGTGCACCGACAACACGCGCCGTGCACGTCGCGTGGGGGGGAGCCAGAAGTGCGGGCTATGGAACACGTCGATCGGACCGGTCCAGGTCTCGATAGCGGGCCAGCCAATCAGGTTCTCGACGCGACTCAGCCACTTGCGAGGGAGCCCGCAGTGCACCAGTGCGCTCGGAGTGATCCCCGGTAGGGAGGGAATCTCGGTCGGGCGCTGCGGCGTTCGGTAGTGGAGGATCAGCTCGTGCTCCGGCTCGGCCTGGGTCCAGGCCGCGAGCAAGTTCTGGATGTACACCCGCACCCCTCCCGGAACGAGGTGGTGGGAGCAGTCGAAGGCTAGGCGCACGGGGCCTCCTGGTCGCCGAGAAGACGGGGATCGCAGCGTCTCACGTTCCGGTTCTTCGGCTGGGCACGCCTGCACGTTGAGGAATCGTCCGAGAAAGGGTCCGATCGGGCCGCGCCATCCGCTATCTTTCCGCGCGCCGTTCCCCGCCACGAGACCTTCGACCTGGCCTCGGAGCGCGGCCGGGGTGGTGGAGAGCAGGAAACCGGCCGCCGGCGAGAGGCGGGCCGGACGGTTCGATCGCAGCTTCCGTACTTTGAGAGCGAGGCGCCAACTGCCGTGAAGATCACCATTGCCCACAGCCCCGACTCCGACGACGCCTTCATGCACTACGCGATCGGTCAGGGAAAGGTCGACCCAGGGCCCTACGAGTTCGACCACGTGCTCGCGGATATCGAGACGCTCAATCACGCGGCGCGCGACGGGCGCTACGAAGTGACCGCGCTATCGATCCACGGCTACGCGCATCTCGCCGACCGCTACGCGCTGCTCAATCACGGGGCGAGCATGGGGGAGGGCTACGGTCCGGTCGTCGTCACTCGCGAACCGTGTGCGCGCGAAGGGCTCGCCGGTGCGATCGTGGCGATTCCAGGCGAGTGGACCAGCGCGGCGCTCGCGCTACGGCTGTGGTACCCCAAGGTTCGTACGCGCGTAGTCCCGTTCGACGCGATCCTGGAAGCGGTGCAACGGGGCGACGTCGACGCGGGCGTCATCATCCACGAAGGGCAGCTGACCTACCGCGACGAAGGCCTGCACGCGGTGGTCGACCTCGGGGTGTGGTGGGCGAGCGAAGCCGACGGACTCCCGCTCCCACTGGGGGGGAACGCCATCCGTCGCGACCTCGGGCCGGTCCACATGAAGGCGGTGAGTCGCATTCTCCGCGCGAGCATCGCCTACGCCCTCGATCACCGCGACGAGGCGCTCGACTACGCGCTCGCGTACGGACGCGGTCTCAACCGAGCGCAGGCGGACCGCTTCGTCGGCATGTACGTGAACCGCCGCACCCTCGACTACGGCGACGATGGCCGGCGCGCCGTGCGTCTCTTTCTCGAACGCGCAGCGGCCGCTTGCCTGTTGCCGCACGCGATCGAGCCGGAGTTCGTCGCGTAGGGGCGCGCGTGGGATGCGTCACACCTCACCGTTCGTCGAATAGCGTTCCCGAGGGGACAGGATCGTCGTCGGTGTGAGTGACCGATCACCGCGCCCACGGTGAGTTCCAACCGCTCCGCCTCTTGCTTCTGTCGCCAGGCGTCTATCCGGGTCGCTTGTGGAACACGCTGGGCACGGGTTTCAGGGCCGTTGCTCAGTCACACGGTGTGCAGGGCGGTGGGAGGAAGGGCGGCAGGCCACCGGCGAAGAGGAACTGGAGGAGGCTCACGACGTCGGCGAGATTGAGCCCGCCATCACCGTTCGCATCGCCGGCGGCGGCGCACGGAAGGGCGTTACCCCCCGCGAAGAGCCAAGCAGCGAGGCCGACCGGGTCCGCGAGGTTCACAGCGCCGTCGCCGGTGACGTCGCCGGCACGGACCGACCGGATCATCCCCGGGACGCTTATCGTTAGGACGTTACCGGTGCCCGATGTGATGCTCACCGACACGTCATAGAGCCCCGCTGCGTACTCGAAGTGTGGATTCGCCACGGTCGAGTCCTCGATCGCGTCGCCGTCGAGGTCCCAACTGTACGACCCGGCGCCCCCGGCGGTGATCGTGAAGTCCACGCAGGTCGACTCGACCCCCAGGGTTGTGCTGGCGACGATCTCGGGCGTTGGCACATGCCAGTCGCCGGGAAGCACACCAAGCCCGGTCACCGTCGACGAAGTCACCTGGAAGCGGGTGTCTCGCGCGATGACGCGAATGCGGAGGTCGGAGATCCCGGTGCTCGCGGGGAGAATCCAGTCGTACTCGCGGCGTGCGCCCGCCAGCTCCTCGGCGAACGGATGCCAGCTCTCGCCGCCGTCGTAGCTCGCCTGCAGGTCGAACGAGCGCAGACCCCGGTCATCGCTCGCCGTCCACTCGACGGGGATCACTGCGCCGCCGGAGTAGGTCTCCCCGGGTCCGGGGGAAGTCACGGCGACGACCGGCGGCGCGTCGCCGAGACCCGCTTGCGGACGGATCGTGAAGTATGGGCTGTAGTGGGGCTCGCCGAGGAAGATTGCCGCGTAGCGAGCGAGGTCCGTGCTGACCGCTGGCATGACGTTGCGGCCGGCGCTGAGCACCCCGCCGTCGTACCCGAGAAGCTGGATGTCGCGCGGCAAGTCGTCGATGTGCAGTTCGTACTCCGTAGTCGAATCGCCCGTCACATCCACTTCGAAGTTCTCACCTACTCGGTAGCCACCCGACAAGTCGGTGAAGAACTGGTAGCCGAACGCATGGTCCTCTCCTTGCAAGTAGTGAAAGTCGTCGAAGCCCTCCTGTCCGGCGTCGTCCACGGCGAGGATTCGGTACACCACGCCGCCGCCGCCGTTGTCCGGGATCGTCAACTCGACGCTGCGGGCATCCGGAGGAATCGCTGGGACCACGACGTTCCCGCTCCCGAACCCGTTCGCCGGGCGGAACTCGAGACGCTGAGACACGATTGCGCCATCGTCGCGGCCTTCCCAGTGGAAGATGATCTTCTGGCCGACTCGCAAGCGTCGGTGACGCGCGACTGGGAGGGCCCGGACCACCGGCGGATGGTTGTCGAAGTCGACCGGAGTCGTACGGAACGGGACGACGTCGACCCCGACGCTCGCCGACTGGCCGTTTCCATTGGGATTCGTAGGCGCCACGGGGCCCAATGGCGAGTCCCACCAGGCTCCTATCACGGAGCTCGGGTTGGCCTGCGGAAAGTCGACGACCGCACCCTGACCGTTGCCTTCGAACGAACTCGCGTTGCTGGCGCCGAATTCGACGAAGACACCCTGAGCGGACATCCCTTGGCCGCCGCCCCAGATGGCGCGCGCGCCCGTGCCGTTGTTCGAGAAACGCATCTTGCTCAGGTACACTGCACAGTAATCGCCGGCTCGTACCCCCTCCGAGCTGTTCATGACCGTCGAGTCGTGTACGGTGAAGCTGGTGTCGACGCCGCCCACGGCCCACTCGCCGCCATCGAAGATGGCGTTCCGAATGATCAGCGGCGGGGCGCTGTTGACTTGGAAGGTCAGCCACGGCTGGCTTGGCACGGCTCTCACGAATCGGACGGGCGCTTCGGGGGTGCCCAGAATCTCGTTGCGGGCGACGCCGCGGCAGGAGAAGTACGCGCCAGGGGCCATCTCGACTGTGGTCCCCGGCAGAAAACGCAGCCGCGCATCGAACTGCTGTCCCGTAGTGATGCCGGCCCACAGATGATATGGGGCGGCCATTGGGGGTAGCGTCATCGGACCGACGATCTCGCCGTTCGCGGACCCCGTGAGTTGGATCCGGTTGTCGACGTTGCCGGCAGCCGGGACGGCGCTGTCGGGCGTCAACCCGGCCCCGCGGAGCGAAAGCGGCGCGATATTGCCGGCGATGGTGTTCCCCGACCCGATGCAGGCGTCGTAGCCATCGATCTCGATCGGCGCGACGATGTTCGAGTTCACGAACACGTTGTCGTCGATGGTCACCGCATGTGCGATGGGGAAACGAACTACTTTGAGTGCACTGTTGTCGAAAGTGCATCCCTTGACCTCGAAGGCGGAGTCGTCGAACTGCGCGATGGCATTGTAGAAGTTGCAGTTCTCGACGACGATCGTGCACTGCTTGGCGGCCACCCGCGGTACTTGGTAGAGCGCGTCCGTCGCGCTCGACCAGTCGATGGGATTCGATCGTGCGAAGGAACTCTCGGAGATGGCGAGCATGGCGCTCTGCGCAGCAACGATGCTGACGTCGGAGTCTACATGGACCACCTCGAGGGTGCCTGCGGTACCCACGGTCGCAAGGAGCCCGGACCCTACTGAGATGCTGGGAACTTGCGTGGTGTTGACGCCGCGGCGGAGCACGACCGGGGCCGTCGAGGTCCCGTCGAACCGGATGTGTCCGCCGAGCGCCGTCATCTCCGCACCGGTGAAGGTCGGGGTGTTGAAGTCGAAGAAGATCTGCACGCCGGCGTCGACGATCAAGGTCGCGCCTGCCGGAACCACCTGTTGATTTACCAGGTGGATCGGGCTCATCGCGAGGGTCCAGTGCACGGTTTCGCCGGGCTGCGGCAGTAGCGGGGAGACACCGTTCGGGGTTAAAGTGAAGTCATCGACCTCGAGATCGAGGACGGTCCCGAAAATGCCGGCGTTGATCGTGCCGACCCACCGAATCGCGAGCCGTCCGGAGCCGGGGATGGAGGCCTGGAGCTGGTCCCACGCGGAACTGGATCCGTTGGAGTTGGCATCGAGGATCTCGGTGAAGTCCCCGGTCTCGGCAGGAGTCGATCCGATCGCAGTGCCGCCCGTCGGGGAGTAGCGGAGCTGGATCGAGCCAGCGATCGGGAACGAAGATGTGAATCCTCGCACGAAAGCCGATGCCACGTGCCCCGCCGCTTGGCCGGTGATCTCAGGGAAAATGATCCACCTGGCGTAGGAGTGGGGACCGAAGGGCGGGATGTCGATCCCACTGGTCAGAAAACCCGCACCCTCCCAGGGAGTGGGTTGACCGGCGTGCCAGGGGCCCTGGCGCCAGTCGAATAGGGTCACTCCAGCGCTTGTCGATCCGCCGAATTGCCAGCCAACCGAGGTCAGCGAGGTGGGGCCTTGCGCGCTGCTGGCCCCGACCGCGTCTAACCCTTCCGAGAAGACCGACTGGGCAGCGGCATGCGGGCCGATTAGGCCCGAGATGGCGATCGCGATCGCGACCGAGGAGATTCGTACAGGCGACATGACGTTGGCTCCTACCTTTGACCTCCAAGCGCAGATCGTGGATGTGGGACTGGATCTCGCGCAGAGCGTCTCACCGAGTTCGAGGCCTTGGCACGAATCTGGGGAACGTCGACCCCGCGAGACACGGCGCGGGCGGTCGCCGGAGCCGGCCCGTCCCCAAAGTCGGACCGGCTCCGGAAGGAATCGCTATGGGCAAGCTCCAGAGTCGTCGCAGCCGAGAACCTCGGCCGTGCCGACGATCCCGCAGGCTGGGTGCGGTGCCGGCAGGCTCGAACCACTACCGAAGAGAATGCCCAGTGAGTGGATCGGGTCGGCAATGTCCACCAGATCGTCGGCGGTCGAATCGTTTGCCGCCAAGCACCCAGTGGTGGCTCCGCTGAAGAGGAACGCAACGGTCAGGATCGGATCGGCGATGTCAAAAAGTCCATCGCCGTTGGCGTCCCCTCGCACGAACGGGGACGCGTCGATCTGGTGGTACTGGATCGTCGCGGCGTCCATTCCTCCGCTTCGCAATGATCGCCCCGTAGCGGTGACCCGATCGTCAGGACCGACGGCAATGCCAGTGAGCACCGACGTAGACGAGCCGTCGGAGTAGAACTGCTCCCAGACCTGCTGCCCAGTCGGTGAGAAGCGAACGCACTGGTACTCGTAGGTGCCGTTGCCGGTACCACGCACTCCAGCGGCGTATACTCCCCCGTTGGCGTCGTGAGCGAGTTGACGGCACCAGTCCGCGTACGGACCACCGTAGATTGCGGTCCACTCGAGGACGCCGTCGAGAGAGTAGCGGGCCACCAGCGTGTCGGTCGAGAAGTCCACGAGGGTGGTGTCACCTCCGACTACGATTCCCCCGTCTGCGGTGATGGTGAGTGCGAAAACGGACTCGTCGCGGTTGGGCGTGATGCCGAGCGTCTGACTCCAGAGCAAGTTGCCGGCGGAGTCGTACCGGCGGGTGACCACGTCCGTGCCGGTTGGCGTGCCCTCGCCTAGCGTGCCGGCGACGATCACACTTTGGTCTGGGGCGATTTCGACGCGAGCGATCCTATCGAGTGCTCCGGTTCCCGGGGTCCCGAAGGTTCGAGCCCACGCGAGCGCTCCGCTGGCCGTGTACTTCACGAGGATCGCTTCGTTCGCGAGCGTGCCAGAGTTCACTGTCCCGGCGGCGTATACATTGTCGGTCGCGTCGATCGCCGTGGAGAGGAACGCACACGGCGCGGCGGTGTATTGCCGCGTCCACTGTTCGATCCCCGCGGCGTCATACTTGACGATCGTACCCGTGACGTCGTAGCCCCCAACGTACACGGAGTCGTCGGAGCCGACCTCGAGATCGGAGGGCCCCGTCATCGCGGTGGCGCCCGTGTCCCGAACCCGAGCCCACTGTTGGGTGCCTGCCGCGGAGTACTTGACGATGGTCCAGTCGGACTGCTGCACGATCCCGCTGATGATGGCGGCACCGGTCGAGTCCGTGACGATACGGTGCGCCGAGCCGTAGTCCGTACCGGTCGTGTAGGTGCTGGTCCAGAGTCGGGCCCCGTCTTGGCCATACTTGATCGTGAGAAACCGTGGTACAAGCAACGAAGATGCGGACTGGAACGTGAAGCCGACAACGAAAACGTTCCCGTCCTCGTCGACCGTGACCCCCTCTCCGTAGTCCTCGAGGTGCGCCGGACCGTCGTAGCGATCGACCCATGCGGGAAGCGGTGTCTGTGCCGGGAGCGCACTCGCGACGGCGAGTACGAAGGCAACGGCGATACCAGGGGCATGGGACACCAAGAAAAGCGACCTGCTCTGGCCAATGTTGATCATTCGGATCTCCTTCGGGTTGTCGGACTCGCTCGAAGCGAATTGCGGGCCAAAGGGGCGGATCGCCGGCCGAATGATCGGATAGTCTCGCCGGAGGCCGTCGCCGTGACTGACGCCGCGCGATGAGCCGAGTTCGCGCAGGGCACGGCCTACGCTCGAGGCCCGGACTCGCGACCGATGTGGCCAAGGACGGCCGCTCGCCTGGAGGCCATGGCCGCCCGGCGCCGGTCGCGATCGCCACCGCGACGCCCCGTGCGTACGGAGATGTCGGGGGAACGGGCGGTTGAGCCAGTGGCGAGCATCCCGACCGATACGTGCAGTGGAACGAGCGCGTCTTTCATGACCGCACATGAAGCCAACCCGGCGCGCGAATGCTGCACTGAGTACCGACGACAGAAGTGCGATCAGCCGAGCACTCTGCGAACGGCGAACGAGTGGATGGCCAGGACGGGCTGCTCGGTTGTGCCGTCGAAGCAATGTGACTAGGTGGCTCGTTCCGTATGTACGGTCCAGGCACTCCTTGGAACTCGCTCCATGAGGCAACGGGGGACCGGTGAGAGGATGTCAGAGGCCGCGTGGTTTGGGAAGGATGGCCTTCGCCGCCGTGCCTACTGACCCCGCAGCGCCTGCTCGAAGTCTGCGAGCAGATCCTCCACGTCTTCGAGGCCGACCGAGACGCGGATCAGTCCCTCCTCGATGCCCATCTTCTTGCGCCCCTCGGGGCCGAGCGCCGCGTGCGAACTCGATGCGGGGCGAATCACCAGGGTCTCGGTGCCGCCCAGGCTGGGGGCGACCATCGGTAGCTCGAAGCGCGCGAGGATGGCGTCGGCGGCCTGGCGCCCGCCGCGAGGGAGGAAGCTGACCATGCCGCCCGCGGCCGCGAACCAGGCGCGCGCGCGGGCGTAGGAAGGGTCTGCTTCGAGGCCGGGGTAGTAGACGCGTTCGACCGCCGGCGACTGCGCCAGGAAGTGCGCGACGGCCAGCGCAGTCTCGCTTTGGGCACGGACGCGGATCGGCAGGGTCTTGAGCCCTCGGTGGAGCAGGAAGCATGCGTGAGTATCGAGCGTGCCGCCGAGGATGTTCAGCAAGTGGAGGACATCCTTCACGCGTGCGGCCGACCCCGCCACCACGCCGGCCACGACGTCGGAGTGGCCGTTCAGGTACTTGGTGGCGCTGTGGAGCACGAGGTCGAAACCCATCTCCGCGGGTCGGAAGTTCACCGGGCTCGGAAAGGTGTTGTCGATGAGCGATACGATGCCATGCGAGCGGGCGAAGTAGGCGGCCTCGTCTAGGCGACCCACTTGGAGGAGCGGGTTGGTCAGGCTCTCGACGTAGAAGGCGCGGGTTTCGGGCCGCAGTGCGCGATGCCACGAGTCGGCTTCCTCCAGCGACACGAATGACGTGGACACTCGGCGCGAGCGTTCGAGCTCCTTCAGGAACTCGAGAGTGCCGCCGTAGAGATTGTCCTGTGCCAGCAGGTGCGACCCGTCCGGAAGCACCGAGAACAGCGCGGTGCTGATCGCCGCCATCCCCGAAGCCGCCACCACCGCGGCTTCGGTGCCCTCGAGGGCTGCGAGCTTTTCGCCCAGCGCCACATGGTTCGGCGAGTTGTTGAGGCGCATGTACCGAATGTCGTGATAGTCCTCCGAGTCTCCCAGAAGGTACGTGGAGGTCTGGAAGATCGGCAGGCTGATCGCTCCGTCCACCAGCGGGCGTGGTTCACCGGCGTGGACGGCTCGAGTGCGCATTCCGTGGGCTCGGGTCATGGAGCAGCAGCTTCCCAGTTGGTGACAACGCGTTCGTGTGCGTGGAGTTGGCGCACCAGCATGATGCGCGAGTCGTGGCGAAACCGGAAGGCCGAAGGCGCCCGCGAGTGCACGAGAGAACGCGCCAGGAAGGAAGGTTGGCGCGGACGGCAGGCGCTGGAGCTCGCCACCGTCCGTGAGGCTTGAATCCCGTGCGGTCAGCTGGCAGCATCCAGGGTTCGAGGCTGCCGGGGGGCAACGAATCCGAGCCTCGTTTCACGGCATGGAGAACCCGTCATGAGCGACCGAGGCACCTTTGTACTCGAGAGCCACGTGCCCCGTCCTTCGGACCGGCAGTGGGTACATTTCATTGTCTCGGGGGGAGGCGCCGCCTCGACGAGCGCGGTCCCCGTGCGGGCCGAAGTTGGCACCGCGGAGTTGGTGATTGGACGCACGTCCACGGCCGATGTCCGTGTTGCGGACCCCTGTGTCTCGAGTCGCCACTGCAGCGTCAAGCGGGTCGATACCCATGTCGTCGTGCAGGATCTCGGCTCCACCAATGGCACCTTTGTCGCGGGCATCCGCATCACCGAGCCAACCCCGCTCCCGGTGGGGGCGTCGTTCCAGGTCGGTGATTCGGTGTTCCTGCACGAGTGCCGAGATCGCGAGGAACTCCAGCAACTCGAGCAGATCCGCGATCTCGAGAAGGCAGCGCAGTACGTCGCGTCCCTCTTGCCGCAGCCGATCGCGCGCGACGGCTGGGCTGCGCAGTGGTGCTATCAGCCGTCGGCGCTCCTCGGCGGCGATTCGTTCGGCTATCACGAACTCGATCCGCAGCGTGTCGCCGTGTACGTCCTCGACGTGAGCGGGCATGGTGTGGCCGCGGCGTTGCATTCGGTGTCAGTGACACAGATGCTTTCCAAGGAGACGCTTCGCGACGCGGTGTTCGCCGAGCCCGCGTCGGTGCTCGACGCCCTTTCTCGGCTGCTTCCTGCCGAACAGCACGATGGACGCTACTTCACGATTTGGTATGGAGTGCTCGATCGCCGCCGACGCACGCTGAGCTACGCCTCGGCTGGTCACCCGCCGGCCCTCTGCTTCACTCCCGGGGGTGCGCCGCATCAACTCGCCACGCGCAAGCCTCCGATCGGGCTGTGGCCGGACATCGTCTACGAAGCCGGGGAGGTCGAGTTCGGGCCTGGAAGCCAGTTGTTCGTGTTCACGGACGGTTGCTACGAGGACGCCCGGCCCGACGGTACTCAGGGCTGCTACGCTGAGTTCGCCGCGCGACTGGTCGGTCTCGTCGGCGAGGGACGATCGACTCCCCGGGATGTCATCGACTCGATTCGTGCCGACACCGGTGTGACCGAGTTCGGCGACGATGTCTGCTTACTTCGACTTACCTCGACCGAAGGATGACCGAGCCGCTATGGAAATGACCGTGAACAACCACGCCGATTACACGCAGGTCAAGTTGACGGGCCGTCTCGACATGGCCGGAGTCGGCGCCATCGACACCAAGTTCTACGCTTCGATCTCGCCGCGCGCGTTGCCGGCGATCGTCGATCTGTCGTCGGTCGACCTGGTGACGTCTCTCGGGATTGGCATGCTCGTGAACGGCGCCCGCACGCTGAAGCGACGCGGTGGTCGGATGGTCTTGTACGGCGCCACGGGACCGGTGGCCGAGACGTTGCAGCTCGCAGCCGTGGACCAGCTGCTGACCTTGGTCGCGACCGAAGCGGAAGCGATGGCTGCCATTGAGGCCGCGACGTGATCCTCGAGGTCGGCGTTCGCCGTTGCGCGGCGCGCGACCGCGACCCGTTCGCGCCATCCCGAGGCCGTCGTGACTTCGGGATCCGGTAGTCTCCATCAGGCCATCCGTGCCGATGCGGTCGCGCTGCGCCAGCTCGTCCTGAGTATCGAGCAGTTCCTCGTGAGTCGCGGCGTGGGTAACCGCGCGGTGTTCGCGGCCGGGCTCGTGATCGAGGAGCTCGTCGGCAACGTCATCCGTCATGGTTACCGCGGCCGCACCGACTCCGAGGTCAGCGTTACCCTGCGCTTGGCGCCAGAAGAGTTCGAGCTTACGATCGTCGATACCGCGCCGCCATTCGATCCGTTCACGTATCAAGCAACGCGATCGTCGGAGCCAGTCCCCGCGAGTAGCCCCGGGGGGCGCGGTCTCGCGCTCGTGATCCACGCCTGCTCGCGCGTCGGTTACCAACGCGTCGGCGACCGTAACGTGGTCACCGTGACGCTGCCGCGTACGGATCGCTCTGCGGATCCAGGAGTGAACTCGTCCGCGCCGTAGCGGTCAGCGCGTGTCGAACCACTCGCGATCGTGGCGACCGAGCAGCAGCGAGTTCGTCACCACGGACACTGACGACAACGCCATCGCCAACCCGGCGATCTCGGGACTCAGCGTCAGGCCGTAGCGCGCGAATGCGCCGGCGGCCACGGGGATTCCCACGAGATTGTAGATGCAGGCCCAGAAGAGGTTCTGGTGGACCTTCGCCAAAGTGGCGCGTGCGAGCGCTCGCGCGCCGAGGAGTTTGCGTAGGTCGTCGCCGACCAGCACGATGTCGCCCGTCTCTTTGGCGGCGTCCGTCCCTGACCCGAGGGCGACTCCTACCGTGGCCGTGGCCAGTGCGGGCGCGTCGTTGATTCCGTCTCCCACCATGACCACCCTCGTGCCATCCGCCATCTCTTGTCTGACGACATCACGTTTGGCGCCCGGGAGCAGCTCGGCATGGACGCGATCGAAGCCGATGCGACGCGCGACGAGGTGCGCTACGCCTGCGCGATCGCCGGTGGCGAGTACGCACTCGACGCCGCTCGCTCGCAGCGCGCGGACCACTTCGATGGCCTCGTCCTTGACCTCGTCCTCCAGGGCGATCGACCCGAGGAATACCCCGCTCTCGGCGATCCCCACTTCGGTGCTCGTGCCTTCTCCGGTTCCTCGCTCCGGCAGCGCCACCCCCTGTTCGGCGAGCCACCGCGTGCGCCCGACGTGGACGACGCGCCCGTCGACGACTCCCTCGAGCCCGAGCCCCGTGTGCTCGCGGGACGAATCCAGGCTCGGCGTGCGCACGCCGCGCCGCCGCGCTTCGTCGACGAGCGCTGCGGCGAGCGGGTGCTGCGACGTGCGGGCCAAGCTCGCCGCCAAACCGACGAGCTGGTCCGCGCCTGCCTCCCCGTGCGGCGACACGGCGACCACGCGAAACACTCCGCGCGTCACGGTCCCGGTCTTGTCGAACACGAAGCGTCGTGCCTGCGCGAGCATCTCGAGCGCGGCACCGTTCTTGACCAGGACACCGTGGCGCAACCCGAGGGCGCTGCCCACGAGGATCGCGGTCGGTGTCGCGAGGCCGAGGGCGCACGGGCACGCGATCACGACGACGGCCGTTGCGTGACGCAGCGCGACCGCCGTCCCCGAGTCGCCCACGAACACCCAAGCGAGTCCCACCAACACGGCGAGCGCGAGCACCGCGGGCACGAACACGGTCGACACGCGGTCGGCGAGACGCTGGATCGGTGCTGGGTTTGCCTGTGCCTCGCGCACCATGCGCACGATCCCCGCGACGACCGTGTTGCGCCCGGCGGCCGTGACTTCGAGCTCGATCCGAGCGCTGCAGTTGAGTGATCCCCCGACGACCGAATCCCAGACGCGCTTCTCGACGGGCAGGGATTCGCCGGTGAGCACCGACTCGTCGACCGCACTGGCGCCCGCGCGAACGACCCCGTCGGCGGGGATGCGTTCGCCCGGGAGCACGGCCACCCGCGTGCCCGGCTGAAGCTCCGCCGCCGGCACGCGCACTTCCCCTTCCGGCCCGATGAGTCGCGCGGTGGGCGGCGTCAGTTCGAGCAGGGCGACGAGAGCGCGTCGGGCCTGACGTCGCGCCCGCGATTCGAGCCAGCGACCGAGCGCAATGAAGGCGACCAAGAACGCCGCGCTCTCGAAGAACACCGGCGCTTCCGGGCCGAAGGCGCCCAACGCCGCGGCGAGCGAGTACCCCAGCGAAGCGAGCGCGCCGGTCGCCACGAGTGCGTCCATGCTGGGCGCGCCGGCGCGCGTCGATCGGTATGCGTTCGCGTAGAACGGGCGGCCCGGTCCGAGCTGCACCCAAGCGGCGAGGACGCCCTGGAGTGCGAGCGAGACCGGAGCGTGGTGCGAGAGCAGCATGAGTACCGGGATCGGCAGGCTCAACGCAAACGCCCAGAGCACGCGTCGCCCCGCCTCGCGGTCGCCTTCGCGCGAGGGGCCGTCGGCCCCGGCTTCGGTCGCCGACACGTGCGCGCGGTAGCCGGCCGCTTCGAGGGCGCGCACCAAGTTGGCGGCGGGCGGGGCTTCGGGAGCCACGTCGATCGCGGCAGATTCGTCCGCGAGATTCACGTGTACTGCCAACACGCCGGGCAAATCCTGCAGCACGCGCTCGACGGTCCGCACGCAACTCGCGCACGTCATACCGCCGACGTCGAGGTGAAGACGAACGGGGCTGGGGACGGGGGCGTCTGGCTTCATGAAAGGTCACTCCGGCCGGGTCGCGAATCGGGTTGCTCGCGGCCTCGGGTCATCAGGGGCGCCCCGTTGGCCGTAGTCTCGAGTCTCGCAGCGGTGTCGGGGGAAATCGCCTCCGGTCGGGCCCCTCGCGGAACTCGGCCAACGGGCGGTGGCCGTGCCCGCCCCGATCGCCGGCCGACCCCGCCCACTCGGCAATGCGCCGTCGCGGGCTCCACCGCCCAGTTCCGTCCGTCGACGCCGCCACGGTCCGTCGACGTCGCCACGGTCCGTCGACGTCGCCACGGTCCGTCGACGTCGCCACGGTCCGGCGACGCCCCCGTGGTCCGTCGACGCTCGGCCCGGATCATTGCCAACCTCGCGGCCCGGCAGTACCCTGCCCCTCTTCGAGCTGTGCAGCACCTCGTCCCCACCGTCCTCGTAGGCCCCCGACAACAGCGGGAAGCGCGAGCGGAGCGGCCGGGCAGATCGGCAGCGTGAGCATACCACGGCCGAGAAAGGATCCAGAGATGACTCCGCGTGGCGCTTCCTCTTCCCCGGCTCTCCTCGTCGAACCGAAGTCCGTCATCTTTCGTCCCGATGCGCAGGCCCTGCGCACCCTGACGGGGCAGATGTCGCAAGCGCGGCTCACCGAGTTCGACAACTACAACGTCACCACGCGCGTGCTCTCGCGGTCCAAACGTTCCACGTTCGTCGTGGACGACGACAAGACCCGCCACTCCGGACCCTGCATCTCGCGCGAAGAGGCGGCCCGGGTCGCGAAGATGCAGGATGACTTCATTCGGCAGCGCGACATGATCGTCGTCGATGGCTACATCGGCAATGACCCGGAGTTTCGAACTCCGACGCGGCTCATCATGGAGAAGGCGAACGCCAACATCGCCGCCATGCAACAGCTCCTGTATTACCCGCTGGACCCGACGGGCTCGTCGAGCTTCACTCCCGAGTTGACGGTGATCTACACGCCGAACCTGCGTGCGGATGGGTACCCGGACGAGCGGCTCATTGCGTGCGATCTCGATCAGCGCGTCACCCGCGTGCTACACTCGGACTACTTTGGCGAGTCCAAGAAGGGTGGCCTGCGCATGTGGAACGACCTCGTGTACCGCCGGGGCGGCTTGCCGCTGCACGCGGGACTCAAGGTGATTCCGGTGGGGGACCGCCAACGGGTGTTCTTGATCGTCGGTCTCTCGGGTACGGGCAAGACGACGACGACCTTCACCCGGCAGAACGACTCGCGCCCGGTCCAGGATGACTTCGTGGCGTGGATGCCGAACGGCAGGACCTACGCCACCGAGAACGGCTGCTTCGCCAAGACCTTCGGTCTGAGCGTGAAGGACGAACCGACCATTCACCATGCGGTCAGCTGCCGCGAGTCCTACTTGGAGAACGTCTCCATGAACGGGGCCGGCAAGGTCGACTTCTTCGACGAGAGCTACACCCAGAACGGGCGCGCGGTCATTCGCATGGAGGATATCGATGGGGCGCTCGACGCGCGCGAGGCGGGGCGCGCCGAGGTGCTGCTCATCCTGAATCGCAACGAGAACGTGATCCCGGCGGTGTGCCGGCTCGACGCCCGGCACGCGGCGGCGTTCTTCATGCTGGGTGAGACCCAGGGTACGGCGGCCGGGGGAGCGGACGAGGCGGGTAAGGCGCTCCGAATCCCGGGTACGAATCCGTTCTTCCCCATGCTGCACGCGCAGCAGGGCAATCGCTTCCTCGAACTCATGGAGCGCAATCCGCTCGAGGTCTATGTCATGAACACCGGTCGGGTCGGCGGGCCGGCAACCGATGAGCGTTCCGAGAAGGTCCGCATCGGGCACTCGAGCGCGATCGTGAAGGCGCTTGCCGAGGGCACGATCGAGTGGGAGCGAGACCCGGACTTTGGCTACGAGGTTGCGGCTCGCGTCCCCGGGATCGACGCCAAGGACGCGGGCGTACTGAATCCGCGCAAGCTGTACCACGGTCAGGGCCGAAAAGAAGAGTACGCCAAGCACGTCGAGCGCCTCCACCAGGAGCGGCGCCAGTACCTTCGTACCTGGCCGGGCCTGAACGAGGAGATCGTCAACGCGTTGTAAGAGTCGGTCGGTCATCGAGCCATTCCCGATGCCCGGGGTCTCGCTGCGCGCTCGCGCGACGGGACCCGCGCGCAAGCGAGTTGCATGGAAACCCTGAGCCACGCGCTGTCGCTACTGTTGCCGGTTCTCTACACGCTGCTCGTCATCGCCTATGCCCGCAACTTCTTGAAGCGCCGCACCAGTCTGCTCGCGCGGCGCGCTCGTACGCTTCTAGGCGGTACGATCACCCTTCACGCCGCCGCCGTGGTCCTCCGTGGGATCCAGGTTGGTCAGTGCCCAGTGGGGAGTGTCGGCGAGGCGTTCGCGGTCGTGGCCTTGACCATCGCGCTCATCTACTGGTTGCTCGAGGGGTTCACCGGCGATCAGAGCACCGGTCTGTTCATCGTCTCGGCGGTGCTGCCGTTGGAACTCCTCGCGACACTATCGGTGGCGGACGCGACTGCACCTCCGGCCGCGCCCATGGGATCGGTGGTGTCGATTCATGCGTTCGCCGCGTTGGTCGGACTCTCGGCCATCGCAGTAGCTGCCGCTTACGGGCTGCTCTACCTTTCGTTGTATGCCTGCATCAAGCGGGGGCGCTTCGGCCTCTTCTTCAGCCTCGTGGCACCGCTCGAGGATCTGAGCCAGTTGAACTCCTTGGCGGCGCGAATCGCGCTCATCGCTCTCACCGTCAGTATTGGTGTCGGGTTCTGGTCGGCCTGGGCCCATGGCTTCGCGGCGTTCGCTCGGGATCCGCAGGTGATTCTGAGTCTCGTCCTTTGGGGTTTGTACGCCGGCTGCGTCATCGGCGGCACGCGTTTCCAGTTCGGCGCCAAGCGTGTGGCCTACTGCACCGTCCTCGGACTCCCCATCGTCGTTGTGATTGGCTTCGTGAGCTGGGCGCAACGTGGATTTCACGGGTAGCCAGGATGCTCGAAATCGCCTGCATCAGCCTCAACCACAAGGTCACGTCGCTCGAAGCACGCGAGAAGGTCGCCTTTCCGGGTCGCGACGCCGCCGTTGGGTTCGCCAGCCGCCTACGCTCCACTTGCTCGCTCGAGGAGGTCCTCCTCCTCTCGACTTGCAACCGGACCGAGATCTACACGGTGTGCGCGGCCGTGGGAGTCGAGGAGCAACTCGAGCAACAGCTCGCGCTGCTCGCGAGCGACGGCCGTTTCGTGCCGCGCTCCCACCCGCCCAACTTCTTCGTCGCCCGTGGCCCCGAGGCCGTGCGCCACCTGTTTCGGGTCGCCGGCGGTATGGAGAGCCAGATTCTCGGGGAGAGCCAGATCCTCGCGCAAGTGAAGGAGGCGCACACGTGGGCCCACGAGGCCGAGACCAGCGGGCGCATTCTGCATCGGCTCGGGGAACGTGCGCTGCGCGTGGGCAAACGCGTTCGCACCGAGACGGCGCTCGGCGATGGAGCCGTGTCCGCAAGCTACGCCGCACTCGAACTGGCACGGAAGATTTTTGGTAAGCTCGAGTCGCGTTCGGTGTTGGTGATCGGGGCCGGCGAGATCGCCGTCTTGACGGTGCAGAGTCTGCCCGCGTTGCCACCGGGCCAACTGACGATCATGAACCGAACCCTGGACAAGGCCGCTGAACTCGCTGCCCAGTACGGAGGCCGTGCGCGCGATCTCTCGGAACTCCACGACGCGCTCGTCGCGGCAGACGTCGTGATTTCCTCTACGGGATCGCGCCTACCGTTGGCCACGGCGCGGGATCTCAAGAAGGTTCGTCGACGCCGCGGCGGTCGGCCGCTCTTGATCGTGGATCTCGCGATGCCGCGCGACTTCGATCCTGCGTGCGGCCACCTCGATCAGGTCTTTCTCAAGAACCTCGACGACCTGCAGGAGATCGTGCAATTCAACGCCGCGGCGCGCGCGGCCGAGCTGCCCGCGGCCGAGTCGATCGTCGACAGTGAGCAGGAGTCCTTCTCGGAGTGGCTCCACAATCTGGGCGTCGAACCGACCATTCGCGAACTGCGCGCGTGGGTCGAGCGAATCCGGCAGGAGGAACTCGAGTCTCTCGGAGACCTCGGTAGCTCGGAACTCCAACAGCGAGTCGATGAGCTGACCCGGCGTATGGTGAATCGAATCTTGCATCTGCCGTCCGAGAACCTCAAGCGCCACCTCGGATTGCGTGACCATGATGTCAAGCGCGTGGTCCATGAGCTGCTCACGCAGGAGATTGCGCATCCTCGCGCGGAGCGTCCGCGCACGGGCGGTCCCGGCGACTGATCGGCCACCGGGGGTGGGTTCCCCGGCGAAGCCGGCCGTCCTCGCCGCAGGCCGCCGACCACGGCGTGCCCGTCCTCGGGACGATTCTTCGCGAATCCCTCCAGCCCGCTGAATCCGTGGCCGTCGGTGCCCCGAAACCGATGCCAGTCGAGCCGCCGTGGGTCGCCACTCGTGTGGCCCCCACGGCGGTACCCGACGGCGCAGCCGCCGTACCGGGACCGTCGTTCGGGGAGCCGACGGCCGCTTCACTCGCTGTCGATGGGATCCAGTCAGGCCGCGAGACCGACTCGCAGGCGACGACTGCACGACCCGCTGAGTCACCCCAACACCCCCGACGCTGGGACTTCTCGTGCGATCCCGGCTCGGGGGTGCGTTCCGAGGCCGAGTC
Organism: Planctomycetota bacterium; assembly: GCA_050246115.1. Taxonomy (GTDB): domain Bacteria; phylum Planctomycetota; class UBA8108; order UBA1146; family JAJFFE01; genus JBFWWP01. The sequence goes on along the minus strand of JBFWWP010000031.1, from coordinate 6,807 downwards.
CAGGAGGCGTGACTTCGTGAGGACGCACCGGCACGCGACAACGCTCGTCGTCGGAACCTCGCGGCCGACCGTGTTCGAGTTCTTCGCCGACGCCAACAACTTGAACGAGATCACGCCCCCCTGGTTGTCGTTCTCGATCCTCACACCACTACCGATCGTGATGCGACGAGGAACTCGCATCGACTACCGTCTGCGCCTCCATGGCATCCCCTTTGCGTGGCAGACCGAGATCACCGTGTGGGAACCCCCGGTGCGCTTCGTCGACGAACAGCGTCGCGGGCCCTACCGTTCGTGGCGCCACGAGCACCGCTTCGAACCCTGTGACGGCGGCACCCGAATCGTCGACGAAGTCGAGTACGTGGTGCCGGGCTGGATTCTCGAGCCCCTCGTGCACCGCGGGATGGTACGGCGCGACATCGTGCGGATCTTCTCGTACCGCACCGCTTGTCTTCGGCGGCGCTTTGGAGATGTCGACTCCGGGACTTCGGGGAGCGCACCGGATCTTCGTGCGGGCGGCCTCGACCCGTCGATGGATCCCTCATGATCTTTGCACGAACACGGTCTATACTCTCCGGCCACCCGTACCCAACGAGTACCCCACGGAGAGGGCCGCATGAAGATCCGCGTCGGGACCCGCGCCAGCGAGTTGGCACGTTCGCAGACGGCCTGGGTCGTCACCGAGTTGCGGCGGCACCACGCTGACCTCGAAGTCGAGGAGATCTTGGTCCGAACCCGGGGCGACGCGGATCGGGTGACGCCGCTCGAGCGCCAGGGTGGCGTGGGGTTGTTCACGAAGGAACTCGAGCGCGCCCTCCTCGACCGCGAGATCGACCTGGCGGTCCACTCGCTCAAAGACTTGCCGACGGCCATGACCGCAGGGCTCGTGCTCGCCGCGACACCGGTGCGTGAGGAGCCCTGGGACGTGTGGATCTCCGACGAGTGGCCGGACCTGATCGACTTACCTCCGGGAGCGAAAGTCGCCACGGGCTCGCCGCGACGACGGCTGCAGATTCTTCACCGGTTCCCCCACCTCGAGGTCATCGGCATCCGCGGCAACATCGATACGCGCCTCGAGCGTTATCGTGACCTGGGTGCCGCTGGGGTGGTGCTGGCCGCCGCGGGGTTGCGGAGGACTGGGCGGGCCGATCGGATCCGAGCGCACTTGGGTCCGTCGGAGATGACGCCGGCGCCGGGGCAGGGTGCGCTTGGCTTGGAGACTCGCGCCGAAGATCACGACTTGATCGCGCTAGTGGCCCGTCTCGATCACGCGGCTACGCGCGCCGAAGTCACGGCCGAGCGTCACCTGTTGGCATTGCTCGAGGCCGGTTGCAGTGTCCCGGTCGGCGCGCTCGCGCGGGCCAGTGGCGCGCATCTCACGCTTCTTGGCATGGTCGTGGATGATCGTGCCGAGCGGCTGTTACGGCTCGCCACGGAGGGGAGCGTCGCGCAGCCACTCGCCGTCGCGGAGGATCTCTACGCGCGACTGCTGGCTTCGGGCGGTGCTGAGATCGTCGCTGCGCTGCGCGAGGCTGGGGGCTCGCACGGAGTCGCCGATTGAGTGCCCGCGACCGGACACCGGGTTCGGGCTCACCCGCGTGTCTCTCCGAGGGGAACTCGTGACGGCGCGCGAACCAGCGCGGTCCGATCTGGACTTGGACCTCGTGGGTCAGCGGATCGTCGTCACCCGACCGCGTGACCGCGCGGAGTCTTGGCGCAGCCTCTTCACCAACGCCGGAGCCGATGTGCTCTCCGTGCCCGCGTTCGCGACTTCCCCGTTGTCTGGCGAATCGGTGCGCGCTTGGGTCGCCGCCATCGAGGAAGCACTGTCCTCGCCGCCGACCTCAGGCTCTTGGGTGGCGGTGACGAGCGTTGCGTCGGTGGACCCGGCGCTCGACGCGCTCGCGCCCCCAGGGCTGCTCGCAGCAGCGATTGCCCGCTTGAGATGGGCAGCGGTCGGACCGGCTACTGCCGCGGCACTGCGCGCGCGCGGGGTCGAGCCAACGGTCGAGTTACGCTCGGGGGGTGGGCAGCGTCTCGCCGCTGCCCTGATCGAGTGCGAGTCGCGCGAACGGCCACGACGGGGTGCCGCTGGCTCGGGGCTCCTTCGGGTGCTGCACCCCGGAGCCCGGCGCGTACGCCCCGAGTTCGCGCTCGCCCTGGGCGCGGCCGGGGGCGAGGTCGTTGGCTACCCCGTGTACGAGAACGTTCCGCTCACGGGTCTCGACCTGACGCAGCTGCACACGGAGCATCTCCGCTCGCCGATCACGCTGCTGACTTTCGCCAGCCCGTCGGCCGGCGAACGCTACTTCGAGGTGGCCACGCGCGAGCAACAGTGCTGGCTCTGCGCCCTGCCGGCCGTTGCGGTGGGTGCGACTACCGCGATCGCTCTGCGAGGCTTGGGCATCGCCCGCGTGGTGGCGGCCGCGAGCCCAAACGGTGACGATCTCCTGCGAGCCGCCCAAGAGGCGCTCGGTCGCTGACGGTTGCGGTCACGCAGACCGCTCGTCGACCCCGGTCACGCCACGTCGCTGCGGCGACCGTCAAGCGCCGATGCGACCCATTTCTTGCAGCGAGAACTCAGCCACCGCACTTTCGATCGCCTGCAGGCAGGCCGCGACATGCGGGGCACTCATGTGAGCCTGCCAGAGCGCGCGCGACTCCCAGACTTCATAGAACAAGAAGCGAGTTGGATCGACATGGTCCTGGTGCAGGTCGTACTGCACGCACCCGTTCTCGGCCCGTGTCGTCGGGATGAGTTTCTCGAGTGCGATCTTGACCCTGTCGACCTGGTCGACCTTGGCTTGGATGTGGGCCACGATGATCAATGGCATGGTAGATCTCCTGGATTCGATTCGCGCCGGGCGCGGCGGACACCGGGGTGGCATTCTTGGCCTGGAGGCACCCCGAGTAAAGGCGGATCTCCGACGACGGTCCCGGCCTAGCCTGCCGCGGGACTCGCTACCCTGTGTTCCTCGCAGCGGGTATCGTGGTGGGTCGATAGGTCTCACCGATCGTTCTGGAAGAAGGGAGCAGATCCATGAAAACACGCCTGACGACCGTGGTGCCTAGCACCGTCCTCGCGCTGAGTGTTCTCCTGAGTGTCGTGCTGGTACTCGCTGACGACGCCGAGAAGCCCGCCCCGGCTGCACCCGCGGAACGCTTGTGGCTCGAGCAACTGGTGGGCGAGTGGACCGTCGTGTCCGAAGCCAGCATGGGCCCGGACACCGAACCGATGCGTGCGGAGGGCTCGGAGACCGTACGGAAGCTCGGCGATCAGTGGTTCATTGCCGAGGGGCGTGGGGCGTGGGCGGGTACCGTGGTCCATTGGGTGCTCACCCTGGGCTACGACCCCAACGAGAAGCGCATCGTCGGTACTTGGATCGACTCGAGCCAGCCCAAGCTCTGGTCGTACGTCGGTGAGTTCGACGACGCGCAGCGAGTGCTCACCCTGAACACCAAGGGCCCGAGCTTCGGCGACCCCACCAAGATCGTTGCCTACCGCGAGACGCTCGAGGTGAAGAGCAAAGACCACCGGACGTTCGTCTCCTCGATTCAGGGAGAAGACGGGCAATGGACCTCCTTCATGCGCGTCGACTACCGCCGCAAAGCCAAGTAGCACCCCGGGGGATACTGCCTCGACGTGCGCGGCGCGGGAGTTGTCTCGTTCGCGAGCGTTGGGGGAGCCGTCGTTGGCAGCCGGGACGGGGGTGAAGCGCGCCCTCGAGCCCCGGGGGAATGACGCTCGCGCGGCGGCGCAACCAACGCTTGCGCCCGGTGTTCACCTCACGGTACGTGCGCGCCAGCCGTCGGGGCGGGTGTGGCTGGCCGGCCCGAAGCACCTTCGACGAACTCTGGCGATAGACCCCGAGGAGTCCCCGTGAGACCCACCGTGCAAGTCCCCTGCTTCATGAACTCGCCGCATGAATCCGTTGACGGGGTTTCGACTCGAGAACCTCGCCATCGTCGTTCGCGGACCAACGTCGGTCCTCGGGCAACGGCCGTTGGGTGTCGGCTTCCACTCCTGCAGCCCTGGCTCGGACTCGGCTTCTGCTATGTCCTCTTCTCGTTCTTGCCCGCGGCTCAGGCCCAATGGTCATCCTTCACCGTCAACTCTGCCGATGGCACCCCGGTCGCCGCGGTCGTGAGTCAGCCGGCGGGCACTGGACCCTTCCCGTTGGTCGTGCACGTGCACGCCGAGCCCGGTGGGCAGGGCGACGCTGCGCTCATGGCCGCAGCGACGACCGGCGTCGGGGTCCAGCGGTGGCAGGCGCTGCATGCGGCGGGGTTCGCGGTGTGTCTCACGGACTACCGAGGGCACCCCCCAGGGCAACCGTTCTCGGTCCTTCAGGGGCCTGTGAACGCAACGGACGACTTGGTCGCGGTCCTCGACTTCCTACTCGCCCAGCCGTACGTCGACGCTACGCGCGTCGGTTTCATTGGCGAGAGCATCGGCGGCGTCATCGTCCTCGAAACCTTCCAGGACGACGCGCTCGGACCCGCGGTCCTCAGCTTTCCGCTCACGGGTCCGTTCCTGGGCTATGCGGGACCTCAACTCATGCTGGGCTGCACTCAGATGGTCGACGACTCGGAGATCGTGCTGCCCCTCGTGCTGGCGAGGATTGCCCCGATCGCCTCGCCGATCCTGTTCGTCCAGGGGACGCTCGATCCGGTCTGTCCGCTCAACCACAAGCTGCACGAGATCCTGCTCGGAGCCGGCAAGGACTCGACGTTGGTGGACTTCCCGGGTTCCTTTCACGGCTTCACCGAGGGCCCGGCGAGCGCGAACTTCGACCAAGCCGTGGCGACGACCACCGCGTTCTTCGCGAGCGAGTTGGGGGGCGCGTCGCCTCGGGGGCAAGTCTCGGACTTGACCGCGTTGCACCAGTCGGGACAGACCTTCCTGACGTGGACCGAGTTGCCGGGATTGGGGTTCGCGTATCGTGTCTACGGAAACTCGGTCCCGTTCACATCACCGGCGTCACTGACTACCGCGACGCTGCTGGAAGAGGTCGACGATCGGACGAGCGAGAACCTCCGCCAGACGGGACTCAGCGGCGCGACCACCTTCTTTCGCATCGGCGACCTGGGACCCGCTCTCACTGCGAGCCAAGGCCTGTTCGTGCACACGGTGGCGACCGATGGTCTCCGCTACTATGCGGTCACGACCGTCACCGGCGGTGTGGAGAACACTTCGGTCATCGCGGGAGAGAACGCCCTCGGGGCACCGATCGCGGAGACTGTGTCGACCCCGCGCCCGGTCTTGCAGTCGCTGACCGGTGCCAACCGTCACTACGTGCATTGGGTCTCCGATCAGGACACACCTTTCGCTTCCGCGATGTGGAACCGACCGAGTCGCGCCTTCAACCTGCGCGTCGTGTGGAATGACGGTTTCCCGGGACCGCGCCCAGTTCTTCTGAAGCTTCACGCACGCGGCGGTAACTATCAGTTGCCCGGTGAGATCGGACGCCCGGAGGCGGTGGTGTTGTCGCCAGACGATTGGATTGGGCAGAGCCCGGACAACACTTTCTGGTACGGCATGAACGAGGCGTTTCCGAACACTGCCGAGTACGAGCAACATCTGAACGTCGATTACACCGTTCGCCGCGTCATGGCGGAGCTGGACTTCGTACTGAACGAGCCCATGTTCCAGGCCGACGCGGACCGTGTCTTTGCGACCGGGAACTCGATGGGTGCGCTGGGTTCGGTGTTCCTCGCTTACCGCTTCCCGGATCGATTCGCGGCGGTTCACGCGACCGTGCCCAAGTTCGACTTCGGTTGCAGCGAGAACCAGTGCTGGCTCGAGCCGGCGAACGGCGATCTGTTGTGGGGTACCCCGGCTCAGAACCTGCCGACCAGTGACGGGCCGGGCGTCTACGATCGGTTGGATCTCGGATTCCTCGCCCAACAGGACGTGACGGTGAGTCGGCCGCTGATCACCGCCTGGAACGGTCGCAACGACGTGGTGGTGGGTTGGCCCGAGAAACCCTACACCTACGCGGCCCTGACCGGAGCCCATCAGCCGACGGCTTTCTTCTGGGATGAGCGCGATCACATGGGCAGCGGCGGCGTATGGGGGACCGTCATGAATCAACGTCGTGACGACCTTTGGACCTATCGACTAGGGCAAGCGATGCCAGCCTTCTCGAACTTCCAGCTCGACGACGATCCGGGTGACGGTGACCCGACAGTGGGGGATCTCGTCGGGTGCGTGAACGGCTATCTCGACTGGGATGTGGCCTCGGTCGCGGATACCCCCCAGCATCACGAAGTGCGCTGTTTCCTGCGCTCGTCGGCGGAACTCGACGATGCGCCGCAAGTGTCGGCAACCGTGGATTGGACCCCGCGGCGTCTGCAGCAGTTCACGCCCGTTTCCGGCGCCGTGTATCGGTTCCGCAACCTGCAGGGCGCCGCCGCGCTTGAGGTCGAGAATCGGTTCGTTACCGCCGATACCGCCGGACTCATCACCGTGACCGGAGCGGTCATCACCGTCGAGGGAAACCGCTTTCGTCTAGAGACAGTGGCGGCCGCTGGCGAGTTCCGACGAGGTGACGCCAATGGGGACGGCATCGTCGATATCGCGGACCCCGTGTTCACGTTGCTCTATCTCTTCGGCGCAGGCCCCGCGGCGAGCTGTCAGGCCTCAGCCGATGTCAACGACGACGCCCTGATCGACATCTCCGATCCGATCTCCGAACTCTCGTACCTCTTCGCAATGGGACCGGCTCCACCCGCCCCCGGCCCAGAGCAATGTGGACCGGGCACCCTGCCGACGGAGCTGAGCTGCGAGCGACCCGCTTGTCCGTAGCC
>JBFWWP010000030.1:13538-67011 GCA_050246115.1 Planctomycetota bacterium | reverse complement strand
CTCGGCGGATCGTGCGCTCGCGCTCTCTGCAGTCGGCGATGAGTTGGCCCCGCGCTTCCTCCGCGGACAGCCCCGGGATGCGCGGCATCGAGGTCTCGAGCACCACCGACTCGGGCATGCCTCCCTCTGCGTCGAAGAAGAAGTCGGGGCGGTCGACCTGCCAAGATCGTCGACCGATCTCATGCGCGAGAATCTTGACCCCTGGCCACTCCTTGGCGCTCCGCACGAGTCCGGCCGCGACGACGTTCGTCAGCACGTACAGCATGTACTTGAAGATCGTCGCTCGATCTCGGAGGAAGTCGAGTTTGTTGTAGGACCCCGGTGCCCACACGGTCTCCCACTGGCCCTGGTGGCAGTTGAGGGCCCGGGCGACCTGGCTACCTGAGAACTGCATGAACTTGGGGAGGGTCTTCCCAGAGTACGAGACGACGAGGTGCAAGTGGTTGCTCAAGACCTGGAAGGCGTGGACCCTAACCGAGTAGCGCTCCGCCGCGACGGCGAGCAAATACAAGATGAGCTGGTTCACTTCCCGGCTGGGCCGAAGTCGATGCTGCCGTTTCAAGACGCGTCGCGTCACCATGACTGTGCCGCTCGGCGGCAGCAGACGTGGGGGTGTCGCCATGCGAACTCCTCTCACGGAGGATGTTCGCAATCCGCCAGCCGGGCGGTCATCAGCGACCTCGAAACGCCGCAACTGCAGACTACCACCGCGATTGAACCTCCGACGTCAAGGAACCGTCGGCCCTGGGGCCTTCGTCGTCGAACGACCGAACCAGGACCAAGCACCGGAGGCGGTTGCTCGAGTGGTGGGGGGCGGGGCGCGGGGATTACTCTCGGGCGGGTGCTTCCGGGCGGGTGCTTCCGGGCGGGTGCTTCCGGGCGGGTGCTTCCGCGTCGTCGAACGACCGAACCAGGACGAAGCACCGGAGGCGGTTGCTCGAGTGGTGGGGGGCGGGGCGCGGGGATTACTCTCGGGCGGGTGCTTCCGAGTTCGGCTGGTTCACCAGGACCAGGGCGCGGTCGGGCGCGGAAGCGTGTTTGGTTCGAGTGAACTCTGGCCCCCGTGACTCTGGTGCTCGCCAGGTCTCTGTCCCGTCAGCTCGAGGGCGCCGGGTCCCCCCTGCTGGGCTTGTCGGTGGCCATGAAGTTACGGTCTCCCGAGAGCGGCCGAGCAGGGACTTGGATTCGTTGCACCTCGCTTCGAAGGGGGTGGTGAGCCAATATGTTCGAGGCGTTGCATCACGGCCGCATGGTGGCTTGCTGCCGGGGATCGAAGCCGGGGGGAGCCGTCCGGCAGTGGGCGCTAGTTGCTGTTGCGAGAACGGCTCCGAGTTCGAGGTGAGGACGGCGCAGAATGCTCGGAAGGCGCTATCAGGGACCTTTGACCGCGTTGGCGTTTCTCGGCGTGCTGCTTCTGGCAATCTGGCGCCCAGAACCCGGCAACCCGAGACCCGGGCCGCACCTCTCTTCGGAGACAACGGCGGAACCGTTGCTCCCGTGCAGGGCCCTCCTTCTCGATGTATTTGGAGCCGCCGTCAGCGACGCGACGGTGCAACTCGGCTCTTTCGAGGGGGATCTTGGCAGCGTATCCGAGGCGATGACGAGCGTTGGGGATGGCCTCTATTCGGTGCGCACTCCGCCGGGGCAATACACCCTTCGTGCCACGCATGACGTCTGGGGAAAGCTCGCCACCCCGGTCGAGTTCGCGACAGACTCTCTCGAGGTTGAATGCCGATACACTCCTGGAGCAACCGTACTCGCGCAGATCCGTCGCCCACCGGGCCAACCCGTGGAGTCACTCGAGGTGTCCCGTCAGTCAGTCCCCTTGACTCCTCACTTCGAGATCAAGGGAAGCGTCCCGATTGACACGTGTTCCATAGTCGGTTTGGCTCCCGGTTGCTATCAACTGCTCTTCCGGGCGGGCTCGCGTGACTATCCTGCGGCAGTCGAGGTCCCGAACAACTTCGACCCCGTCTACGTCGAACTCGACTTGACCCAGAGCTCCCCTCGAGAATCGCTAGAACTGGTGGGGTTCGTGCTCCTCGACGGCAACCCGTTGCCGAACCGCAGCGTCCATTGGCGTGTCTTGCCGGAGCCGGAGGACGGCTTTCACGACGTGCGCGGCAGCTTCGAGACGGATTCCTCTGGGAGATTCCGTTTCACGACCCCGTCAATCCGACCCCTTCATTCGCAGGTCACGTTCTCGTACGTAGAGGCAAGCGACATGCCTCTGATGTGGCCGGATGTCTCCGACAACATGGAGTACACCATCTGCTTTCGCGCCACCGAGCTCGTCAGTGCCTTTCTTCGCGACCATGAAGGTACGCCCGTCGCCAATTGCTGGGTGAGCTTGGGGAGCGGCGCTCGTACGAGGACCGACCTGGTTGGCGGTTTGAAACTCCCGGCAGGTAGCTACGCACTCACCGCGGACATCCAGTGCCTGTCGGGCCGCGGTTCGGAACGCACCTGTGAACCGTTGCTCGTGGCCACCGAGATGATCGACAGCGAGTTACAGAGCATCGACACGAAAGGCGGAGACGGTGTCCTGGTTCGCATCGACGCGGCTGTCGACAAGGGCTATGTCGTTCTGTTGGCGGAGTCCGACGTCAAGCCATGCCGTCTAGTCAATGTGCAACTGTTTGGGCGTGCCTCCTATGTCATCGGACTCGCACAAACAGGAAGACTCTTGGCCTTTGCTGTGCCGATTGGTGGCCCCGGTCTCGTATCTCATCTTGGGCGATTCGAAGCCGCTGAGGTGCACGAGAGCGGAGTACTCGCTCTCGGGCAAAGTCATCGCGTTCGGTGGCAGGAGATTCCCGTTCGAGATACGAGTGGAAGGGCGCCAGACCTAGCGTGGATAGAGTTCACGGAGGTGGACTTCTGGACGCCGGGAGCTGGTGATGACTTTCTCGACTCTCTGTTGTCGACCTACCTATGGGACTACGAGCCCGACCGGGGCGTCGGAAGGCTAGCGCGAGCCGAAGCGACAGCAGGAACCCTCCGCTCTACCGTGGGACGTTTGGTCATCGAGGACTTCAGCCAGTTGAAAGGCCCCTTGGTCGTCGCGGGTTCAGGGTGCGTCACTGGCCGGCTGGTTCACCAGGACCCAGGCGCGGTCGTGCGCGCAAGCGTGCTCGGGTGGATGGAGGTCCACTCCGAAACGGGTGTGTCGAAGTCCAAGCTCAGCTCTCGAGGAGGGTTCTGCGCCGATGTAGATGCGGACTCCGATGTCGTCGAAGTCGACTACGTGACGCCTTCTTCACGAGTTCATCTCGGGCAGTTTGGAACCCGATCGCCGATACACGCTGTTCTGCCACCAGAGGCCCTTGAGATCAACAGCGCATCGGGGTGGTCCAGAGGGCGCTAGATCGCGTGTGTCGATCATCGTGGCGCCCACACGAGCGGTGCGCAGGTGTTCTGGGGCCAGAGGCAGTTGGGGTCTCGAGTGTTCCGTCAGGACTGTGAGACGGACAGGCTGGCTTCCACCCGAGCAGGATCGCTGCGAGTGGGCAGTACGCCGGTCACCTGGCCTGTAGTGTGTTGTCAAATCCCAGCGGCGCGCGCAATGGCGATTGGTGGGCGATACTGGACTCGAGCCGGGCTCAACGGCGTCAGCCCATTGACCCCAAAGACATCACGGGTTCAATTCCAGCGGTGACTCCAAGGAAAAAGGTCGCGCAGCAAGCCGCGCGACCTTCACAACGATCTGGTGGGCGATACTGGACTTGAAACGGGCTCAACGGCGTCAGCCGTTGACCCCAAAGACATCACGGGTTCAAGTCCAGCGGTGACTCCAAGGAAAAAGGTCGCGCGGCAAGCCGCGCGACCTTCACAACGATCTGGTGGGCGATACTGGACTTGAACCAGTGACCCTTAGCTTGTCGAGCTAATGCTCTAGCCAACTGAGCTAATCGCCCTCATGTCAAACTCTTAGCTCCGTGCTGGGCGCCGGTGGGGCACCCGACGGAACGCGGGAGTCTACCAGAGGGCAGGGGCGGGTCCAGAGCAAAAAAAGCGGCGCTGCACGCTGTCGTCGCTGAACTCTACTTGAACAGACCGAAGAACCACTCGAGGCCGGCGCGCGCGCTTTCGCCGCAGGTCTTGATCAGGGCTTGGGCCTCGGGGCCAGCCGCGGTCGAGACCAGGAACATCCCGGCGAAGGTCGGCAGCGAGGCGATCATGATCCACAGGACGACCGCCTCGGCTTGGAGTCCGGCGGTGGCCGCGAGCGCGGCGTGGCTCGCGCGGAAGTCTGCTTGTGGCTCGGGCTCCCGAACGCCCCAGTCGGCCGGCGCGGACGACGCTGCGGTTTCCTGCCGCGGGGCGAAGATTCCGGGGCCGTCGTGGGATTGGCCGAGTTCGTGGGGTTCGAAGGTGTACGACTCCGACTCGAGGACCGGGAAGCTGCGCGGCGTGACCGCGGGCCCCGGGTGCGCCGGGCCTCGGTGCACCTGGGCAGCGGGCGCGTGGGGCTGCGCGTGGACCGGCGACGACGTGAGGAATCCATGCTCGTCGCCCACGGTTGCGGTTGCGGAGGCAGGCGCCGCAACCTTGCTGCGCGGGCTCGGGCTCGGATCCTGGGCGGCGACTGGGCCTCCGGGTCGGGTCGCGGTCAACGGGCCGGCGGGCGCCTGCGGCGGACGCGCGGGAGCGTCGAGTCCGCGGACCATGCCTGCGAGTTTGGCGACGATCGCGGTCGGCGAGTCTTCTTCGTAGAGGCCCTCATCGGCGAAGCTGGGCGGTGCCCGGCGGGCCGCGATGTTCATGGTCGGCTCGGCGTCGGGCGACGGGGCTCGGGCACTGATCTGAATCGTCTGTTCCAGGTTCATCCCGAACGCCCCGGGGTGCCCGGCGCTTGCGGGATGGGCATACTGCTGGGTGCTGGGCCCCTGCGGGGGGCGCGCTGCGGGTGCCGCCGCGCCGAGGTCGAACTGCGCGACCTGTTGTTGCTGCGGTGCCGCTTGGGGTGCGACGATCGGCTGCAACGTGCCAGCGGGATCGAGGATCTGCTGGCCACCGCACCGGGGGCAGCGCATGCGGCTGCGCTGGCTCACCGGCTTGATCGACAGTTGCGCCTGGCAGTGGCCACAGTGCACGGTCCAGCGCTGGGAAACGGGATCGGCCGCCGGGGCTGCCGCTGCCGACGGGCGCGCTTGGCCGACATGCACGCTGCCGGTGTGCATGGGGGCCGACTTCGCTTCATCCTGAGACTCGTCGAGCAGCTTCAGCTTGCTGGCGCCTTTGGGCGGTCGTTGTTGCTTGCGCAAGGCGATCGTGTCCGGCGAGAACAGGTCCAGACCGTCGTCGCGCATGACGGATGACAGCGTGAACTGCGGGATCTCGTCGACGGGGGGGCGCATCTCTTCGGTCTTGGTTCGTTGGCTCGACGGGCGCGCGGTGAGCGGTTGAGCGGCGGCCTTGCTCCCCGAACACGAAGTGCAAAGGACCTTGCTGCCAAGGCTGGCCGGAGCCCCGCCCTGAATGATGTCCCCGCACTGATCGCAGTAACGGATGTCCATGATCTCCTTAGCCTCTAGTCCCTAGCCAAGCGTGTACCGCGTTTGGCCAGCGACTAGGTTCTTTCTTCCGGGGGCTTTCGAAAAACCCCCTCGTAGCTGCGGCCGAGCCGCATCCACTCCACCCACAAACGCTCGCCTTCGGCGAGTAGCGCCAAGCGCGAACCAGCGTTGCTTGTGAAGGCGCTTGATTGGGACTAGCCCCCGTCGCGCGCGAACGCGCTGGCTTGATGACGTCACTAGTTCAAGAAGCTGCCGAAAGCGAGCAGGGCCGCGATCGCTGTGAGGGATCCGTTCATGGCCAGCGGCAGGTACGAGAGCTTGCGGCTGTCCCGCCGACAGAAGAGAAGGAACCCGGCCAAGAAACCAACGAGACCCTGCGCGACTGCGACGAGGGTCAGCGTGCCAACCAGCTGCATGCCATGAGCTCCGTCGTAACGCGTGACGGCGCCGATCAGGCACAGGGTCAGGAGCAGTGCCGATCCCACGCCGACCCCGGCGAGGACGTGCTTGCGCTCGACCCGCGGCCCGTGATCGCCAATGAGGAATCCCCACACCAGCAGGATGACCGCGACCATGAGCAGCGCGACGTCGAACGGGCTGCCGTCGCGAAGCGGCTTCAGGAAGACCCCGAAGAGGCCGTTCGGCGAGTAGACTGCCGGCATGATGCCCCCGGCGGCCACGAAGTAGACGCCGACGAAGGCGAGGAGCGTGAGCAGCACTTTTCTCTTTTGCATCCGCGGACCTGTCCCTATAGGTGGAGACCTGGTTTCAGGAAATGTCGAACGCGCGTACAGGGAGGACCGAGGTCCCTTGAAGTCTAGCTCGCTGAAAATGGGATCGTCAAACGACGCGGCTGTCGCAGCGCCAGGCGCGCGGCCGCGATCCCTTGCGACCCTGCTCGCGGGCTACGCGCTGGTCTTGCTCGCAACCTTGGCGCTCGGTTCGTTTTGGGGGGAGTTGCAGCTGACGCCCGCAGCGGTCTGGAGCGCACTCTTCGAGGGCGCACCGGTCGGGGACACGAGGCCCACGGCGTTTCAGCTCTGGCGCGACCTGCGACTCGCGCCGCTATTGTTCGCCGGTGCGGCCGGGGCGTTGTTGGCCGGGGCGGGGGTAGTGTTCCAAGCGGCCCTGCGGAATCCGCTCGCCGAGCCGTACATTCTCGGAGTGTCCGGGGGCGCTTCGCTCGGGGTCATGGTGTGCCAGTTGGCTTGGCCGTGGGTGACGGCGGCGGCGCGTGCGCCCGAGATCGGGCTCACGTTCGGCGCGTTCGTCGGCGCGTTGGGCGCGGTCGTTCTGCTCCTGAGCATCGCCCGTTGGGCGCGCCTCAACGATCCGGCGAGTCTCGTGCTCACGGGCGCGGTGCTGAACGCGATTTTTGGTGCGTTGATTCTGTTCTGCTACAGTTTGGCGCCGCAGCGACAGGTGGTGGCGAGCTTGCTCTGGTTGATGGGCAACACCGGCTTCGAGGTGACTTTGGGTACGCACGTGCTGCGCGACACCGGGATCGTGCTGGCGTTGGGCGCGGTCGTGCTCTACGGCTCCTCGCGTTCGTTCGACCTGCTGGCCCTTGGCGACGACGAGGCCGCCGACCTCGGCTTGTCTCCGCGGCGGTTTCGTGCGGTAGCCCTCGCCGGCGCCTCGCTTCTGACGGGGATGGTCGTCGCCATGGCTGGGCCCATCGGCTTCATCGGTCTCGTGGTCCCGCACGTGGTGCGACGCCTGCACGGCCCCGCTCACCGACGACTGTTGCCGTTGTCGCTGCTCGGCGGGGCGGTCTTCTTGATGATTGCGCACAGCCTCTCGCGGAACGCCTTTCCGCAGGTGGTGCCCATCGGGGCGGTGACGGCGCTCGCCGGGGGCCCGTTCTTCCTGTTCTTGTTGGGCGCGAGTCGACGGGAGCCGCATTCGTGATGTCGGGGAGTGGCGCGGCTCGCGATCTCGCTATCGAAGCAGACTCCGTCCGCGTGCGTCGCGGCGCCTCCGAGGTCTGTGCCGCGGTGCAGCTGCGAGTTCCCGTGGGTTCCTGCCAAGGGATCGTGGGACCCAACGGCAGCGGCAAGACTTCGTTGCTGCTCGCGCTGCGCGGCTTACTGCCGATCGATGGTCACCTGCGTCTGCTCGGGGAGGCTCCGGCCGCGTTGGATCGTTCCGAAGTGGCGCGCCGCGTGGCCGTCGTTCCTCAGCGCTCGGAGTTCGCGTTTCCCTACACGGTCGAAGACATGGTGCTCTTGGGACGCGCTCCGCACCGTCGGCCGTGGCAGGCGTTTCGGGCGCGCGACCGCGAGGTCGTGCGCTCGCTGCTCGCGCGCCTCGGACTGCTCGCGCTCGCGCGCGCGCGGGTCGATGCCATCAGCGGTGGCGAGCGTCGCAAGGTGTTCCTTGCACGGGCGCTCGCACAGGAGACCCCGGTGTTGTTCCTCGACGAACCCATGGCCGGGCTCGATCCGGCGGCGCAGGCCGAGCTCTGTGCGCTCCTGGCGGCGCTGCGCCAGGAACATGCTCGGACCATCGTCGTGGTCTTACACGATCTGCACCAAGCCGCGACGCTGTGCGACCGGGTGGCGGGACTTCGCGACGGACGGCAACGCTGGGATGGACCCCCGGCGGAGGTGCTGACGTCGGCGCGACTAGAAGAGCTGTTCGCCGTTCCTTGGGACGAGTATCGCGCGGCGAGTTCAGCGCCGAGGTTGCTGCCCCGATTGGATCCACGGTGATGGCCGGGGAGCGGCATGTGCCGATTCGAAGTCGCGCCGCTCGTGGCTGCAGCCAAGCTGCATTCACTTCACTCGAGAGCGCTCGCCGTCGGCTTGGTCGCGCCATGCGCGGGCTGCCGTTGCTCGTGAATGCGCTGGCCTTTGGCCTGTCGTGGCTTGTTGGGTTCGGGGTGGGGTGTGCGCCGGAGCCCGAGTCGACGCCGGTAGTGAGTCCGCCGGTTGCGTCCTCGGTGCCTCAACGAGTGGTCTCGCTCGCGCCGAGCCTCACCGAGATCCTCCTTGCCCTTGGCGTCGGCGACCGGCTGGTCGGAGTCACGACGTTCTGCGAGGGGGTACCGCCCGCGATCGCGCGCGTCGGTGGCTTGCAGGTCGATGCCGAGCGCATCGTCGCGTTGCGACCCGACTACTTGGTCGCGATCGAGACCGCGGCGCAAGCCGAGACCCTGCTCGCCCTGCGCCGGCTGGGCATTCCCGTGGAGGTGCTCCCGGCCGAGACCATAGCCGATGTGCGGGCGTGCGTGGCGCAACTCGCGCAGCGGTTCGACCGCGAGCCGGCCGCGGAGCCGCACTTGGCGGCGTTGGACGAGGTGCTCGCCGCGGCGGCAGCGTTCGCTGCGGTCGATGGGGCGGCAGTCGGACCCAGTGCTGCCTTCGTGGTCGACTGGCGGCCACTCTTCGTGGCCGGCCGCGGGTCGTTCGTCGACGAGATGCTCGGCGCCGCCGGCGTCCACAACGCCTTTGCCGACCGGTCGGCGTCGTACGCCGCCGTCGACCTCGAGGAGGTTTTGGCCAAGGACCCTGACTTCGTCTTCGACGTGACGTTACCTACCGATGGCCCGGTCGCGGGTACCGACTCTTGGGAGCGCTGGCAACGCCTCGATTCACTGCGCGCGGTGCGGGGCGGACGGGTGTTGCCATTTCCGCCGGTCAAGCCGGGGCTCCGCATCTCCGCTTGGGTCGCCCTCCTGCGAGAAACCGTCCAGAAGCGATAACCCAACCGAAGCCTCGCGCGGGCGACCGTCGCCCGCCGGGTCAAGGGCTCGGGGTACTTTGGCCCATGCGCTCGTGCATGATCCGGGTTAAGCTTGGGAACAGGGGAAGACCGAGAGAGGCAGAGGCGGGAGATCCAGGCCAGCCACATGGGGAGATCACACTGGGACAACCTGAGCCCCGAGGGACAGCGACGGCTGCAACTCGCGCGTCTTCGTGAGTTCCTCGCGCGGCAGGTCGTTCCGTTTCACCCCTACTATCGTGAGCTCTTCGCTCGTGACGGCATTCGCGTCGAGGAACTCCGATCGCTCGCGGATCTCGCGCGCATTCCGTTGTCGCGCAAGGCCGACGTGGCGCCGACGGCCGACGAGCCCGGGCGACCCCAGCGCTTCATTCTGCAACCGACGCCCGAGACTCTGCGCGCGACCCTTCCGTGGACGCGTAAGCTCGGCCTCGCCTGGGCAAAGCTGACGCAGGGCGTCGAACACGTGCGGGCACGGCTCGGTTTCGAGTACCGACCGGTCCAAGTGTTCTTCACCACGGGCCGCACCGCATTGCCCACTTCGTTCGTGCTCTCCAACTACGACTTGCAGATCCTGCACGAGGTCGGGCGTCGCATCGCCGAGGTGGTCGATATCGACGCGGCTCGTGACCGTGTGGTTTCCATGTTCCCGTATGCCCCGCATCTCGCGTTCTGGCAGGTGCACGCCGTCGGCGTCGCGAGCGGCACGTTCACCTTGCACACCGGCGGCGGCAAGGTCATGGGCACCGAGGGCATCCTGCGGGCGATCGACAAGATGAAACCCACCGCCCTTTGCGGGATCCCCGGCTACACCTACCACATGATGCGGGCCGCGGTAGAGGAGGGGATCGACCTATCGGGAGTTCGGACGGTCTTCCTCGGGGGCGATCGCATCGTCGATGGGTTCCGCGAGAAGCTCGCCGACCTGTTGCGCCAAGGCGGCGCCCGCGACCCGCGGATTCTGAGCGTGTTCGGCTTCACCGAGTCGCGTCGTTGCTGGGCCGAGTGCCCCGGCGGCGAGGGGACCGGCCTCCATGGCTACCCCGATCTCGATCTGTTCGAGGTGATCGATCCCAAGTCGGGGGAGATCCTCCCCGAGGGCGAGACCGGCGAGTTGGTGTACACACCGCTCGACGGTCGCGGCAGCGTCGTGCTGCGCTATCGCACCGGGGACATCGTCAACGGCGGCATCACGCGCGAGCCGTGCCCGGCATGTGGTCGTTGCGTGCCGCGGATCGCCTCGAACCTCAGCCGTTCCTCGAACCTGACCGACTTCAGCCTGACGAAGCTCAAAGGCGCGCTGGTCAACCTGAACCTATTCGCCGACGTGCTCAACAGCCACCCCGCGGTCGACGAGTGGCAACTCGTGATCGGCAAGCGTAACGACGACCCGTTCGAGGTCGACGAACTGACGCTGTATCTGTCGCTGGCTCCGGGTCGCAATCCGGACGCGGCCGTGAAGGACGTAGGCGACCAGATCCAGCGCGCCCTCGAAGTGCGTCCGAACCGCACCGAGGTGTTGTCGCGCGAGGAAGTACTGGAGCGCATCGGCATGGAGACACGGCTCAAGGAGAACCGGATCGTAGACCTACGGGAACGCTCCGAGGAAGCCGCGACGATGCCCGCGGCCGGGCGTGCCCCGGCGGGTACGCGGGAGGGGTCTGCATGAAGTGGTTCGGCTCGTCGCAGGTCGTGCTCGCCCTGGGTGGCGGGGGCTCGCGCGGCCTGGCGCACTTGGGTGTGCTGCAGGTGCTCGAGAAACATGGGATCCCGGTCGCTGGCGTCGTCGGCACCTCAGTGGGGGCCATCGTTGGAGCGGCCTATTGCCTCCGCCCGGACGCCACGCGCCTGATCGATCACTCGATGCGGTACCTGCGCAGCGATCGCTTCATGCATGACCACTTTCGGCGCATGATGTTCGGTTCCAACGAAGTCGAGCAGAACTTCTTTCAGTCGGTACTCTCGAACGTCCGCAAGAGCCTCACGTTCACCAGCTTGATTCGGCGCCGATCGATCTTCGACGGGGATCGACTGCGCGACTTGGTAGGCGACCTGGTCGAGGACAAGACTTTCGAGCAGACCCAGATCCCGTTTGCCGTGCCGGCGATCGACTTGCGGCCGCCGATGGAAGTGCTTCTGACCACCGGTCCTCTCCGTCCCGCGGTGACCGCCTCGTGCTCCCTTCCCGGGTTCTTCCCGCCGGTCGAGATGAGTGGCATGCTGTTGGCGGACATCGGGGTGATTGGTTCGGTACCCGTGCAAGCGGCGCGGCAGCTCGTGCCGGGCGCGGTGGTCGTGGCAGTCGACATCTCGACCGAACTCGCTCCCATGCAGGACGTGAGCCGTGGCTGGGAGTGCATCATGCGGGTCGAGGCGATCGCGGCCAAGAAGCTCAACGAATTGGAACTGGGTCAGGCCGATGTCGTCTTGCGTCCACGCATCGGGCGCAAGTACTGGTCCGACTTCACCGAGCTCGACATGATGGTGCAGGCCGGAGCGGACGAGGCCGAACTCCGCATCGAGGATGTCCGCAGCCGGCTGCAACGCTGGCTGCCGTTTCGTCGCTGACCTCCCCGCACCCGCACGCAGTACCAACCGGGCCCGGCGACCCTTTGGCGGTCGCGTCGGCCCGGCGTTTGGGAGTCACGGCGCTTGGGAGTCACGTCGCCCACCCCGCCCACCCGTGCAGTGGGGAGCGGCGCTCGTGGGTTCGGTTGCGACTCCGGCGACCCATGGTACGGTGTCCCCATGGACGAACTTCACAGGCCTGCGCTCACCGGTCGGTTTGTCGCGTTCGAGGGCGTCGACGGGTGCGGCAAGAGCACTCAGGTCGCGCTCCTCGCGGCGCGTCTGTCCCGGGAGGGGCGCCCCAACCTGGTCGTGCGCGAGCCCGGCGGCACGCCGCTTGGGGAGGAAGTGCGACGGATCCTCCTGCATCGTCAAGAACTGCCGCTGCACCTCGATACCGAGACCCTGCTCTTCCTCGCGAGTCGGGTGCAGTTGTTCGAGGAGAAGGTACGGCCGGCCTTGGCGAGCGGGGTCGTCGTGCTGTCGGATCGTTATCACTTGTCGACTCTGGTCTACCAAGGGTGGGCACGCGGCGCCGACGCGGCGCGTCTGCGGACGCTGCTGCAGTGCGTACTGGGTGATCGGAAGCCAACTCTCCACGTGGTGATCGATGTACCGATCGAGCAGTGCTTGAGTCGGCTCGGCGCGCAACCCGATCGCTTCGAGCGCGACCCCGAGTTTCTCGCTCGGGTCAGTGAAGGCTTCACTCAGGTCGTGGGGTTGCCCGGGGATCGCATCGCGAGGGTGAGCGGCATCGGCGAGCCGTCCGCCGTGGCCGAACGCGTCTATGCGGAGGTGTGCCGTGCTCTGTGAGGGGGTGGTGGGCCAGGAGCTGGCGCGGCGTTACTTCACGAACGCCATCGCCGGCGGGCGCGTGTCGCACGCCTACTTGCTCGCCGGTCCGGCGGGCGTGGGCAAACGGCGCTTCGCCGACGAACTCGCTGCCGCACTCTTGTGCCGCGCGGGGCCGCTGCGCGCTTGTGGATCTTGTGTCTCGTGTCGCACCCTCGTGTCCGGCAACCACCCCGCCTACTCCGTGGTCGCGCCCGAGCCGGGCAAGCGCCTCGAGATCGACTCCGTGCGTGCGGCCATCGAGTCGCTTTCGCTTCGCGGTGAGCCGCGACGCATCATGGTGCTCGACGAAGCCGATCGTATGAATGATCCGGCGGCCAATGCCTTCCTGAAGACCCTGGAGGAGCCGCCCCCGGGGATCATCTTCTTGCTCGTCACGGCGCGGCCGGCGCACCTGCTGCCAACGATCATCTCACGCAGTCACCGCGTTCCTTTCGTGCCCCTTTCGAACGTCGAGTTCGACACCGTGTTGACGCGCCTCGAGATCGATCCGCACGCGCTTCCCGGACTCCACCGCGGTAGCAGTGGCAGCCCGGGGCGAGCCTTGCAGATCCTGGCCGGCATCGAGGCTTGCGGCGGAAACGAACGGTTTCAGTCTCTGCTCGACGGGCTCGGCAGCGATCGACCCGAGGCGTTGTTCGATTACCTGCCAGCAGCATCCAACGAGACCAAGCGGGACCACGCCCGCCGCGTGCTGCAGCTCGTGCTCGAGGGACTTTGGTGGCGCCGGACCGACGACCCTGACGCGCTCGAGCGACTGGCTGCGCGGGTGGTCCGGCTCGATGAATTTCTGCGGGACGTCGATGGGAACCTCAATCCGGATCTGATCATCGAAGAGACCGCGCAGCTCTTGAGCCGTGACGAGGCGGGCCCGAGTTGGGTCCGCCGACGGTAGCGCACTCGCCCCTGCCGCCACCATATCTTGTTGCTCGCCGAGCACGCCTCTTCAAGGGGTAGTGGTCGCGCTCCGCCGCGCGGTCGCCCGCGACTCCTCGCCGAGTTCCGCTTCCTCGCATCCGTCGCTCAAGCCATGCGGCTTCGACTGCCGATACTCCGGTGAGCACACCGCGCGATTCGCCCGTGAATTCCGTGGTGGGGAGCGAAATCGGGGTTGTCGAGCGGGGCGCGGCGCTTCTACCATGCCGGGCTCGACTCGAAGCCCCGGTGCTAGCAAAGGCTCGGGAGGTCGCCGGTTCTCGCCGCTCTGAGCGACCCGAGACGAGAGACGGAGGAGTGAATGGACGGCTCCCTTTCGGAGCGTCTGACCGAGGTGATCCGCAAGGACCCGCGGTACCACGCAGAGGCTTACCATTTCGTCTTCGAGGCCCTCGACTACACCGTACGGAGCAAGTACCGTGCGGCCGAGTCGACGAGCCGGGGCGCGACGTCCGCGCCCAATCGGCACGTGAACGGGCAAGATCTCCTCGCGGGGATTCGCCAGTTCGCGCTCGACTGCTTCGGCTGCCTGGCCGCCACGGTCTTCGAATCGTGGGGTGTCCGGCGTGGCGAAGACTTCGGGGAGATCGTGTTCAACCTGGTCGAACACGGGCTCATGGGGAAACAGGATAGCGACACTCGCGACGACTTCGCGGGCGGTTTCGAAGGTCGACCCTTCGACGAGGTCTTCGACGTGAGGCCGCGCCTCGAATACTACCCCGATAGGGACGAATGGAAGGCTACCTACGAAAACGTGGCGTTCGGCTGACGCTGCTTTTCGCCGTCGTTGTCGCCGCGTTCGCGTTCGCCTACCTGCTGCAAGACATCTTCGCCCCGCTGATCTTGGGTTTCCTCATCGCCTACGTGCTCGATCCGTTCGCGGACCGGCTCGAGGATCTGCGCTTGTCCCGGCTGTGGGCCGTCGTGACGATCTTCGCGCTCGCCACCCTGGTGGCCGCGTTGGTGGTGCTGACCGCCGCGTTCTATGCGACCCAGGGCGTGAAGGTCGCCTTCCTGCGGTCCGTGGGGGAGAACCGTCGCGTCGCCGCCGCCGACCCGGACGCCGTCGGGGTACCGAATCCCAAGGCCGATCAACCGGGTGAGCCGCCGGTACTCTACTATCGTGACGCCAATGGCAACGGCGTGCGCGACCTCGGGTATCTCGACAAGCTGCGAGCGTTCTTCATCGAGCAAGCCGGCGCGATCGATCCCAAGCTGCGAGTCACGGTCGAGGAGAAGTTCGAACAGCTCAGTACGCGCGTTCAGCGGGACTTCACCGATGGTGAAGGTCACTTCGATCTCGCCCGTGCCCTCGATTCGCGGCTGCTCGTGTGCTTCCGTGAAGAAGAGTCACTCCTCGCCGCCCTGGTCCGGTACGTGAAGCCGGACCCGGAAGCCAAACCCGAACCCGCGGAACCCACCGCGGCCGAAGCCGCGGCCGAAGCCACGGCCATGGCGCGCCAGGTAGCCCGAGAAGCCGCGGAGGCCACCGTCGACCGCTACCTCGCACGGGATACGGCGCGGCCTCCGGCGGAGGAGGCGGGCCAGGCTCGCTGGGCTGGGGTTCTGTCGCTGCTCTCGTGGTTGCTTCTCTGTCCGCTCTACGTGTTCTTCTTCTTGCTCGAGATCGACCCGATGATCGCAGCGATCCGACGCCACCTTCCCGCGATTCAACGAGACCGCATCGAACGCATTGCCTCGCAAGTCGACCGCACGTTGTCCGCCTTCTTCCGCGGTCGTTTGATCGTGTGTCTGATCAAGGGCGGGTTGACCGCGCTCGGTCTGTTGATTTTCGGGGTACCCTTCTGGTTTCCGATCGGCATGGCGGCGGGCTTCCTGAGTCTGGTGCCGTACGTCGGCATCTGGCTCGCGATCCTGCCCGCCGCACTTCTGTCCTGGCTCGAGCACGAGAGTTTCATGCGCTTGGGTGGGGTTGGCGGTGTGTTCGCGGTCATGGAGGCCGTGGAGGGTTTCGTCCTCGTGCCATCCTTCCTTGGCCGGGAGGTCGGGCTGCACCCGTTGACGATCGTGGTCACGCTGCTCGTGTTCGGCAAGATCCTCGGGTTCGTCGGCGTCTTGCTGTCGGTGCCGTTGGCCGCCATCACCAAGATCTTGGGCAACGAGTTCGTGATGCCGCTCATTCGGGAGTTCGCCGACGAGCGACCGCGTGGGCGTGGCTCGTGATTCGCGTCGAGGCGCTGCTACCGCAGGTCGATGATCTCGTTTGTCACTACGCGCATCGCACCGGTGGCGTGAGCGCCGCGCCTTTCGACTCACTCAACCTCGGCTTCTCGACCGGGGACGCCGCGGCCGCGGTCGTCGAGAACCGCCACCGGCTCGCGCAAACGCTCGACGCGCCGCTCGATCGGTGGGTGGTCGCCGGCCAGGTGCATGGCGCCCAAGTCACGCAACCGACCGCTGCGCACGCGGCTGAGGGCGCGCGCGCACCGAGCGCGGTGTTCTCCGCTGCCGACGCGGTGTTGCTCACGGAACCGCACTTGTTCACCTTGGTGCTCGGCGCGGATTGCCCCGCGGTCGTGATTGCCGACCCGGTGCGGCGGTGGGTGGGGGTCGCACACGCAGGCTGGCGCGGTACCGTGGCCGGGGTCATCCAGGCGCTGGTCGCGGCCTTCATGGCGCGCGGGAGTGCGCCCCGCGACTGGGTCGCCGCCGTGTCGCCGGGGATCTGCGGCGCCTGCTATGAGGTGGGCGAGGAGGTGTTCGCGGCGCTCGCGTCGCAGCCCGGCGCCGCCGCCGCGCGCTCTGGTCGCCAACTCGATCTGCGCGTGACTCACCGTCACATCCTGGTCGCGGCGAGCGTGCCACCGGCCGCGATTCGGGTCCACCCGGATTGCACCGCTTGCCGCCCGGAACGCTACTTCAGCCACCGCCGGGACCACGGCGCGACGGGACGCAACGGTGTGCTCGTCGGTTGGCGCCGCGCGGGAACGGCTCACGACTCGCGACGACACTGAGGAATCTCCCGAGCAACCCTCCCCCTGTGTCACGGTTCACGCTACACTCCTTCCCCACGCGCAACCGCTCAGCCCCGCTCCGGGCCGACTTTAATGGCCGGCGTTTACTGGCCGGCGTTACCGGCCGGTGCTTCTGACGACCGCCTCGTGGAGGTTCCCTGCATGTCCTACTCGTCTTCGGCTTCTTCATCGGCCCGCCCGCGCGACCAGGCGAGACTCGGTCGCGTCCGCGCCCGCCTCGTTCTCGAGGACGGCACCGTGGTCTCTGGGCGTGTTTTCGGCGCTGGCCGTTCGGTCGCGGGCGAGGTGGTGTTCGCGACGGGGATGGTCGGGTATCCCGAGTCGCTCACCGATCCGTCGTTCGCGGGTCAGATTCTGGTGCTGACCTATCCTCTCGCCGGCAACTACGGGGTCCCCGAGCGCGGCGTCACCGAACCCGGTCTCGGCACCTTGCCGCATGGATTCGAGTCGGACCGAATCCACGTGCGCGCCTTGGTCGTCGCTACGTTGTCCCCGGACTACAGCCATTGGGATGCCCATTCGTCGCTGGACACGTGGCTCGCCGAACAAGGAGTGGTCGGCCTCGAAGGGGTCGATACCCGCGCGCTGACCAAGCGCTTGCGTGCCGGCGGGACCGTGGCCGGCAAGTTGATCGTCGACGGCGACGCTCGCGGTGACGTTCGGGACGACACACCCTTCGAGGACATCTCGCAGACCAATCTCGTCGCCGCGGTGAGCGTGGATCGCCCGGTTCTCTACGGTAGCGGTTCGCCGCGAGTCATTCTGGTGGACACCGGCGCGAAGGCCAACATCGTGCGATCTTTGGTGCGCCGCGGGGCTAGCGTACTGCGGGTGCCGTGGGATCACGACTTCAACCAGGAAGACGGCGACGGCGTGTTGATCTCGAATGGACCGGGGGATCCCAAGCGCGCAGACCGCACCATCGCGCACACGCAGACCGCGCTCGCCGGGGACCGTCCACTCTTCGGGATCTGCCTCGGAAACCAACTCGTGGGACTCGCCGCGGGTTGCGACACCTACAAGATGAAGTTCGGGCATCGCAGCCAGAACCAACCCTGCATCGAGGTCGGTACCCCTCGCTGCTACATCACGAGCCAGAACCACGGCTACGCCGTCGACGCGACGACGCTACCGGCGGACTGGGAGGAGTGGTTCGTGAATGCAAACGATGGGTCCAACGAGGGGATTCGCCACCGAAGCAAGCCGTTCTGGACCGTGCAGTTCCACCCCGAGGCGACCCCCGGCCCGGAGGACACGAACTTCCTGTTCGATCGATTCTTGGAGCAACTGCGATGAAGAAGCCCGCGAAGGTGCTGATCCTGGGCAGTGGCGCCCTCAAGATCGGAGAGGCCGGCGAGTTCGACTACTCGGGTTCGCAAGCGATCAAAGCGCTCAAGGAAGAGGGCATTCGGACGGTCCTCATCAACCCGAACATTGCCACCATCCAGACTTCCGAGTCGCTGGCCGACGAAGTCTACTTCTTGCCGGTCACTGCGGAGTTCGTCACGCGCGTGATCGAGCGGGAGCGACCCGATGGGTTGCTGCTCTCGTTCGGGGGACAAACGGCGCTCAACTGCGGCATCGAACTGGCGGACCGCGGGGTGCTCGAGCGCTTCGCGGTCGAGGTATACGGCACGCCGCTCGACGCCATCCGCACCACCGAAGATCGCGACCTGTTCGCCGCGACTCTGCGGCAGATTGGCCTCGAGACTCCACGCAGCCGCGCGGTGGCGGCTGTCGGCGACGCGCTCGCGGCAGCGGAGAGCATCGGCTATCCCGTGATGGTGCGAGTGGCCTACGCGCTCGGAGGAAAGGGCTCTGGCATTGCCCGCGATCCAGAATCGCTCCGCGTCATGGCCCGCGACGCGCTCTCGAGTGCTCCGCAGCTACTGGTCGAGGAGTACCTGGAGGGGTGGAAAGAGATCGAGTACGAGGTCGTGCGCGACCGGTACGACAACTGCATCACCGTTTGCAACATGGAGAACTTCGACGCACTCGGGATCCACACCGGCGAGAGCATCGTCGTGGCACCGTCGCAGACGCTCACCGACCAGGACTACCACAAGCTGCGATCGATCTCGATTCGCCTGATTCGGCACCTGGGCGTGATCGGGGAGTGCAATGTGCAGTTCGCCGTGCACCCGCGTGAAGACCTGTACCGGATCATCGAGGTGAACGCACGCCTCTCGCGCAGCTCGGCGCTCGCCTCCAAGGCCACCGGCTATCCACTCGCGTTCGTGGCTGCCAAGCTGGCGCTCGGCTACTCGCTGACCGAAGTGCCGAACTCCATCACCAAGGTCACCTACAGCTGTTTCGAGCCGGCGCTCGACTACGTCGTCGTGAAGATCCCGCGGTGGGATCTCAAGAAGTTCCGTCACGTCACGCGCGAACTCGGCAGCCAGATGAAGAGCGTGGGCGAGGTGATGGCGATCGGGCGGCGTTTCGAGGAAGCGCTGCAGAAGGCTTGTCGCATGCTCGGGATCGGCGTGCACGGGGTCGTCGCCAACTCGCTGGCGATCGCCGACGATGCGCTCGAAGGAGTGCTCGAGAACCCCACGGAGCACCGCCTCTTCGCCATCGCACAGGCGCTCGAGCGGGGCATGGATGTCGAGCGTGTGGTGCAGCTGACGAAGATCACCCCGTGGTTCGTCTACCGCATCCAGAACATCGTCGATACTGCCGCGGAGCTACGCAAGTTCGATCTCGCTTCGTTGTCCCCCGACCTGTTGCGGCTCGCCAAGCAGCAAGGCTTCTCGGACAACCAGATCGGGCGACTCCTCCAGCGGCGCGAGATCTCCGGGGATCGGTTTGCGCACAACCTCGAGACTCGGGCCCGGCGGCAGGAACTCGGCATCGTCCCGTTCATCAAGCAGATCGACACGCTGGCGGCCGAGTATCCCGCGCAGACCAACTATCTGTACGTGACGTACAATGCGGACGAAGACGACGTCGCCCCCAGCGAGGAGCGGCCGTACGTAGTGCTCGGGGGCGGGGCCTACCGCATCGGCAGCTCGGTGGAGTTCGACTGGTGCTGCGTGAATGCCGCGCAAGCTCTCGAGAAGCGCGGCCACCGCTCGGTCATGATCAACTTCAATCCCGAGACCGTGTCGACCGACTATGACACGTGCAGCCGGCTCTACTTCGAGGAGCTGTCCTTGGAGCGCGTTCTCGATATCTGCGAGAAGGAGCAGCCTGCTGGGGTCGTCATCAGCATGGGTGGGCAGACCCCGAATAACCTGGCCGTGCGACTTGGGCAAGCCGGCCTGCCGATTCTCGGGACCGCGGTAGCGGACATCGATCGCGCCGAGAATCGCGAGAAGTTCTCGAGTCTGCTCGATGTCCTCGGCATCGATCAGCCGGAGTGGCGCGAAGCGACCTCGCTCGACGAGGCCAAGTCGTTCGCGCGCGAGGCGGGGTACCCGGTCCTGATCCGGCCGTCGTACGTACTCAGTGGCGCGGCGATGAGCGTGGCGCACGCGGATCAGGAGCTGGAGGTGTACCTCAAGGAGGCCGCGGAGGTCTCCAAGGAGTTTCCGGTCGTGCTCTCGAAGTTCATCCTGAACGCCAAGGAGATCGAGCTCGACGGCGTCGCCCAGGACGGTCGCATCATCTGCTATGCCATCAGTGAGCACGTGGAGAACGCCGGCGTGCACTCGGGCGACGCGACCATGGTGTTTCCGTCGCAGCGCCTGTACCTGGAGACGATGCGCCGAATCAAGAAGATCTCCCGCGCGATTGCCGAAGAGCTCAAGATCACCGGGCCCTTCAACATCCAGTTCGTGGCGCGTGAGAACCACATCAAGGTCATCGAGTGCAACCTGCGCGCCTCGCGCAGCTTCCCCTTCGTATCGAAGATCCTCCGCGAGAACTTCATCGAGTACGCGGTGCGCTGCATGCTCGGGGAGCCAGTCGACCCGCCGGCGAAGTCGGCGTTCGAGCTCGACCACGTCGGCGTCAAGGCGCCGCAGTTCAGCTTCTCGCGGCTGAAGGGGGCGGACCCCTTGCTCGGGGTGGAGATGGCGTCGACGGGCGAAGTCGCGTGTCTCGGCGACAACGTCTACGAAGCATATCTCAAGGCGGTACTGTCGGTCGGCTACCGCCTGCCGAAGAAGGGCGTGCTGCTCTCGACCGGCACGATCGAGGGCAAGGTTGCGTTCTTGCGCAGCGCTCGGCATTTGCAGCAGATGGGGTTGCCCCTGTACGCCACCCGCGGCACTCACGAGTTCTTGGCGGCGAACGGGGTCGAGGCGCACCAGGTGCGGTGGCCCAGCGAAGATGCGCCCAACGCCATCGACGCCATCGAACAGCGTCAGGTGGATTTGGTCATCAACGTCCCCAAGAGCTTCGATCCCGAGGAGTTGTCGAACGACTACTTGATTCGCCGCAAGGCCGTAGACTTCGAGGTGAGCCTCTTCACCAACATCCAGGCGGCGAACCTGTTCGTGGAAGCCCTGGTCACGCTCGACCCCGAGAAGGATCTCCTGACCAAGCCTTGGAGCGCGTACTACGAGTGAACCGCGCTTGGACGGTGCGAGTGAGTCTTCGCGCCCGCTCCGTGCCGGCGGTGTTCGTACTCCACGTTCCTGCTTCGCCACTGCGAGGGCTTGGGAGCCTCGGCGCCAGACACTCATCGATCGCGCCGGTGTTTCGCGCCTCGAGTCCGGCGGACCGTCACTCTCGGGATCCGTTCTTGCGTGCCTCGCAATCCACTACGCTCCTCGGATCAACTCGGGAGCGGGAGGCTGGGGACGGGGACGGGGACGGGGACGGGGACGGGGACGAGTACGAGTACGAGTACGAGTAGGAGTGGGAGTAGGAGTAGGAGTAGGAGTAGGAGTAGGAGGACACGGAGAGGCTGAGCGCGCCGACGGTCGCAAGCCGCCGCAGGTGAACGCCGAGGCGATGAGACCCGTTCCGTCGCGCGCGTGAACGCGCTACACTCCTGCAGTGTCGTGCAACCTCGACCGTGGGCGCCGCGGACCCAGGACGACGTGTTTCTCCGCGGATGAACCGGCACGAGTGCACATGGATCGATACTCTCGCCAACGGCTGTTCTCGCATATCGGCGATGCCGGGCAAGAGCGGCTGCGGGCGTCGCGGGTGACTCTCATCGGTTGCGGCGCGCTCGGAACCCACATTGCCCAGCATCTGGCCCGTGCGGGTGTGGGCTTCCTGCGGATCTGCGATCGCGACTTCGTCGAACTCGACAACCTGCAGCGGCAGGTCTTGTTCGACGAGGATGATGCCCGGCGTCGCCTCCCCAAAGCGGTGGCCGCAGCCGACAAGCTTCAACGCATCAATCACGAGGTGCGGATCGAAGCGCGGGTGACCGATGTCACCGCACACAACGTCCTCGAGCTCATCGACGGAGCGGACTTGGTGCTCGACGGCACCGACAACTTCTCGACGCGCTTCCTGATCAACGAGGCCTGTGTGAGCGCGAACCTCCCCTGGGTCTACGGGGGGTGCGTCGCCGCCCACGGCATGGTCCTCGCCGTGTTGCCGGGCGAGACCGCCTGCTTTGCGTGCTTGGTGCCGGGCGCGCCCGGACCGGGGCGCGGTGAGACCTGCGACACGGTCGGGGTGATCGGCCCAGTGGTGGCGGTCGTTGCCGGGTTGCAGGCCGCCGAGGCGTTCAAGATCCTGGTCGGCGATCGGCAAGCGGTCGGTCGAGCGCTCGTCACCGTCGATCTTTGGAACAACGAATTGCGCGCCCTGCGGATCTCGCGCGAAGTCGCCTGTCCAGTGTGCGTGCGGCGCGAGTTCCCGGTGCTGCGATCCCCACGCGCCGAAGGCACTACGACGGTATTGTGCGGCCGCAACGCCGTGCAGGTTTCGCCGCCACTCGCGGCCGACCTCGACCTCGCCGAGTTGGAGCGTCGCCTGAGTTCCATCGGCCCCACCCGCAAGAACGACTATGTCCTGGTCTTCGGCCAAGACGATCTCGAGGCCACCCTGTTTCGAGATGGTCGCGCTGTGATCAAGGGCACCGCGGACCCGGCCGTGGCGCGCAGCTTCTACGCCCGTTACGTCGGGATGTAAGCTCTTGGGCGACTCCTTAGCCCTAAGCCCTAGTCCCGGTCAGGAACCTGGACCACGTTGGCCGGCTAGCCTCGGCCCATCTCCGTTCGCCGGGAAGGCTCCGGACTTCCTCAACGGTTCCAAGGATTCGTGAAGCGTCCCGCGGCACCCACCCGAAGCCGGCCTTGGGTAGGGTCGTTCGGTTCGGGCCGAGCTGCGCGCGCCGCTGTGCGAGCGCAGGTTTCGGCGCTGCGGAGCGCCGACGCGACGATTCTCCCGGGCCATGCCGGCTCGAGCGGGCGCTGGCTCCGGGGCGCGACCGGCCGCGGCTCGGTTTTCCGGGGTCTTCGACCACGCCTCTCGAGCCGATCATCCAGAAGGACGACTCCGGATGGGAAAGGCCAGCCATGTTGGTTCGCTACTGGATGACCGAATCGCTCTACGTTGCGACCGAGGGCATGACGCTGCTCGACACCTTGCGCGTCATGAAGGAGAAGCAGATCCGTCGGCTGCCGGTCGTGCATGGGAAGGAACTGCGGGGGATCATCTCGCGCTCGGACTTGTATCAGTTCATCGATCCGCTGGTCATCGAGGAGAGCAAGATTCCCGCGAACGTCGCTGCGGAGCTCGACACGATCCTAGTGGGGCAGCACATGACCTCCTGGCCCTACACCTGTGAGCCCAACGACCCGGTCGAGGAAGTGGGTGCCCGCATGCGTCAGAAGAAGGTTGGCTGCATGCCTGTGGTCGCCGGAGATGAACTCGTCGGTTTGATCACCGAGTCGGACATCTTCGACGCCCTGACGCAGCTCACCGGCTGGGGGCTGGGTGGTGACCGAATCTGCCTGCGCATCACCAACGATCAGAAGGCCGACGTCTTCTTTCGCGTCGTCGAGCTGTGCAAGAAGTTCGATCTCGAGTTGCTCACCCTTCTCACTCACCCCTTCAAGAACCAGAACGCCCAGATGGTTCTCGTACGAGTGCTCGGGGCTCGCGAGAAGGAGTTCGTCGGGGCCCTGTGGGATGAGTACCAAGTCCTGGTCGCCTGATCACCCCGGCTTGCGCGCACCATCGAGGTCCACTGGCCAGCGCTCTCCCAGGCTAGCCGTCGTGCTGGAGTCGTCCCGTCCCCGATCGACTCTCGTCCGCTGCACCGACTTGCCGAGTCGGGTTGAAACAGTCACCGCTTCTGGGCACCATGACGACCCGCGTGCGCGGATCCCCCACGAGGAGGCGCGGCGTGGCGGGGGAACTCCGCGCCGAGTAGGTCGTTTCGGAGCGCCGATCGGGGGGCTGTGTTTCGCATTCGTCGGATCCACGACGCCGTCTTGCCGGTGAACCAGGCCGCGCTGCTCGAGGTGGAGAAGATCTTCCGCGAGCGCTTTCCCGACGCCCCGGCGAGCGACATCGACTCTCTGGCGGAGCGCTTGAGCAACCCGTTTCGAAAGCGCTTCCGTGCCATCCTCTACGTGGCGGAGAATGCGCGCCAGAAGGTCATCGGTTTCGCGGTGGTCCTCTACGAACCCGAGATCGGGTTCTGCTTCCTGGACTTCATCGCTGCCGATCGCGAGGTCCCCGGTCGGGGAGTCGGGGCAGCCCTCTTCCAGCACATCCGCGACGAGGCCAAGGGGTTGGGGGCCGAGGGGCTGTTCTTCGAATGCCTGCCGGACGATCCCGATCGTTGCGTCGACCCTCACATTCGAAAACTGAACGAAGCGCGGCTCCGGTTCTACGAGCAATACGGAGCGCGGCCGATCGTGGGTACCGCGTACGAGTTGCCGGTGCCGGGGGGCGGTTCTGACAATCTACCGCACCTCGTCTGGGACGGCCTGGGGGCCACACGCACCCTGAGAGCCGCGTTGGCCCGACGGGTGGTGCGTGCGGTCCTCGAGCGCAAGTACAGTGACCTGTGTCCGCCAACCTACGTGCGCAAGGTCGTGGACTCGTTCCGCGACGATCCCGTCCAGCTGCGCGCGCCGAGGTACTTGAAGTCACTGACGGAACCGCCCGTGGCGTCGATTCCACTGCCGGAGAAGGTCGTGGTCGTCATCAACGACAAACACGACATCCATCACATCCGGGAGCGGGGCTACGTAGAGGCGCCGGTTCGCATCAGCGTGATTCGGAGTGAACTCGAGAGCAGCGGGATGATCGAGATCGTCCCCGTCAGACAGTACCCCCTGAAGCACATTCTCGAGGTCCACTCGCGGAGTTTGGTCGGCTATCTGCGTCGAGCGTGTGAGAACGCGGCGCCCGGGAAGTCGGTGTACCCGTATGTGTTTCCGGTGCGCAACGCGACGCGACCGCCGAAGGAACTCTCGGTGCTCGCTGGGTACTACTGCATCGACACCTTCACGCCCATCAACCGTAACGCCTACCCCGCTGCCAAGCGAGCGGTCGATTGCGTACTGACCGCCGCCGACCATGTGCTGTCGGGGCGTCGCATCGCATACGCGCTGGTACGCCCTCCGGGACACCACGCGGAGCACCGTTCGTTCGGCGGTTTCTGCTACTTCAGCAACTCGGCCATTGGCGCCAACTATCTCAGTAGATACGGCAAGGTTGCGATCGTCGATATCGACTACCACCACGGCAATGGTCAGCAAGACATCTTCTACGAGCGCGCCGACGTACTGACCATCTCGATCCACGGGAATCCGGAGTTCGCTTACCCCTACTTCACGGGCTTTGCGGACGAACGTGGCGCCGGTGCGGGTCTGGGCTTCAACCTGAACATCCCCTTGCCCGAGGCGCAAGACGGCACGCAGTATCGGAAGGCGCTCAACGAGGCGCTCCGCGTGGTACGAGAGTTCCGACCGGACTTCCTGGTGATTGCGCTGGGCTTGGACCCTGCCAAGGGAGATCCAACGGGAACTTGGTCACTGACCGGTAAGGACTTCACGTCCAACGGGCGGCTGCTGGGCGAGTTGAACCTGCCAACCCTAGTGGTCCAGGAAGGGGGATATCGCACCCGAACCCTCGGCGTGAACGCGAAGTGCTTCTTTCGCGGTCTGACGGATGCAGCGCATGCGAATCTCCCGCGCCGATCTGGCGGAGCCCACCGAACCAAGGGCGGGCGACACTCGGCTCCCTGACTCGGCTCGGTTGGGGGGCCCGACGCAGCCCCAGCGGCGGCGGTGCGAGACCGAGCGAATTCGCAGAGGGATATCGGAGACCCGGTCTCTCGCGGCACGTTCCCTCTCAACACGTCAGCCCCCATCCGCTACGATCCCGGCGGTCTGGGTGCCGAGGCTTCGGCTTGCGGTCGTGACGTATCGAGGCTTCGCAGGGATTTGGCCGGGAATGGGGGGGGGCGTGGAGACGAAGGGGGAGCGCGGCCACTTTGGCTCGCGAGTAGGCTTCGTGCTCGCTGCGGCCGGTTCGGCCGTCGGGCTGGGGAACATCTGGAAGTTCCCGTACATCACCGGCAAGAACGGCGGTGGTGCGTTCGTCTTGGTGTATCTGCTATGCGTGCTGTTGGTCGCGCTCCCGATCATGATGGCCGAGATCTTCCTCGGGCGGGCGTCGCAAAAGTCTCCCGTGGGTGCCTTTCGGCTGCTCGCGGGACGCGGCAGTCCGTGGGTCTCCTTCGGTTGGTTGGGACTGGCCGCGGGCTTCGTCATCCTCTCGTACTACAGCGTGGTCGCGGGTTGGTCGCTTCACTACCTTTGGCTTTCGCTCTCCGGTGGGTTGAAGGGGTTGGATGCCGACGGCGTGGGTGCGCTGTTCGGCAAAGTGAACGCCAGCCCGGGCATCAATCTCGTCGGGCTCGTGCTCTTCATGGGGTTGACCGTGGGAATCGTGATCTTCGGCGTCAAGCGCGGGATCGAGACCTCGGCCCGATGGCTGATGCCGATCTTGTTTCTGATGCTGCTCGCGTTGGCGATCGATGCCACGACCACCGACGGGTTTGCGCGCGGAGTCGACTTCGTGTTCGGGGCACGTTTCGCGGATTTGACGGCCGCCGGAACTCTCGAGGCCTTGGGACACTCGTTCTTCACCCTGTCGCTGGGCATGGGAGCGCTCATCACGTACGGGAGCTACCTGCGGCGGGACACCGACCTCGTGGGGACGTCGCTCATCATCGGCCTGCTGGACACCATCATCGCCCTTCTCGCTTGCCTCGTCATCTTTCCGATCGTCTTCTCGGCGGGCTTGGACGTTGGCGAGGGCGCGGGGCTCGTGTTCGTCAGTCTCCCCATCGCGTTCGGGAAGATCGCCGGTGGCGCCATCCTCGCGCCCGTCTTCTTCTTGCTGCTCGCGTTCGCGGCGCTCACGAGCACGATCTCACTGCTCGAAGTAACCGTGAGCTACTTCATCGATGAACTCGGGTGGGGGCGGCGGCGCGCGACGCTGGTGGTTGGGTCTGTGATCACGCTGATGGGCGTACCGTGTGCCCTGAGCGGGGGTACCGAGCCCTTCCAGAACATGTTCACGTGGATGCCGAAAGACGAACAGAGCTGGTTCGGATTCTGGGCGCATGTGTCCTCGAACTGGATGTTGCCGTTGGGAGGCCTCGGTATCGCCGTGTTCACGGCGTGGCGAGTGAGCAACGAAGCGCGCGAAGCCGGTTTCAAAGCGGGCAGTCGGCTGGGTCACCTGTACTGGGCCTGGGTCGGGTTGCTTCGCTATGTGGTGCCGGTCGGCATCGTCGCCGTGTTTCTCCACGCCACCGGGTTCTTCAAGTGGATGGGGTGGTTGAAGTGACCGACGTGCGGACGTCCGAGCGCGAGGCCTGGGACCAGTTCTACGAAGACGGCCGCTATTCCATGGTGTGGCCGAGCGAGGGCGTGGTGCGTTTCGTTCGCCGGTTTCGCGGCGCGCGCAGCGCTGCCGGGAAACGGGCGCTCGATCTCGGTTGTGGCAACGGCCGCCACCTGTTCCTGCTCGTCCGCGAGGGGTTTGTGGCGTCCGGGTGCGACCTGTCGCCGGCCGCGGTCTCGCAGGCCAACGCGTGGCTCGAACGCGAGGGCTTTCCGGCGTGCGCGCAGACCACGAGCGGGCCGTCGCTGCCCTACGAGGCGGCGACTTTCGATCTCGGACTCAGCTACGGCGTGCTCGATTCGATGCTCCCGGAGATGGCCGAGCGGCTCGTCGCGGAGACTCGTCGCTGTCTCAAGCCGGGGGCCGAGTTCTTCGCGACCCTGAGGGCGAGCGCGGATCGCGACTACATGCAGATCGGGCGCCCGCTCGCACGCAACACCGTCGAGGTCGACGAAGTGGTCGAACGCGGAACCGTTCAGCACTTCTTCGATCTCTCGGAGGTCCGGGAACTCTTCGGCGCATTCGAACTGATGGGGCTCGAACGTGAAGATCGAACCGACTGGTTGGGCACCGGCCGGCAGTACTGTCGCTGGGAGGTGCGGGTGCGGGTCCCTGCGGGGGTGTAGCGGGAGCACACCGGGATTCTTCCTCGCGTCACTCGCGAGCGGCCGGTCGCTGCCGGCGCAGCGGATCGAACAACGACAGCAAGCCCTCGCCTTTGATCACGGTCGCGAGTTCCAGGAGCTTGCCGAGCTCACCGGCCGGATAGCCGCGCTGCGCGAACCAGAGTAGATAGGGCTCCGGCAGGTCGATCAGCACGGTGCCGGCGTAGCGACCGAACGGCATGCGCCACTCCAGGAGGCGTGTCAGCACTTCGTGGCTGAGCCCGAGATCCTCCGGCGACACTTCGTCCAAAGGCGCACCTGCTTTCAGGAAGTCTCCACCGTGTCATCCGCTGGAACGCGGGGCAGGGCACTCGGTCGCACGAGGATTCTCCTGCCTTTCGAGGCCCGCTGCGTTAGCCTCAGAGGGCTACGCAAGCTAACGCAATCCGACCGAGGAGGTCACGGGAACTTGCCCGAGAGCCTAGATTCTTGGCGACGCCGGACGACGGTGACTGTCGTGTCCGCCCCGAGTGACCGAGTCGGGCGACTCGTCGACAGCGTTCTTGACGCGGGTCCGCCGTCCGAGGAGGCGCGCGACCGGCGGTCGCGGCGGTCCGTTCGATGACCGATCGCCCCCGTCGCAGTGCGGTGGTCCTCTGTGGCGGGAAGTCCACCCGGATGGGGCGACCGAAGGCGCTGTTGCCATGGCGCGGGAGCACCTTGATCGAGTCGATCGTCGGCGTGCTCGAGTCGCTCGTGGATGAGATCATCGTCGTCAGCCACGAGTCCCTGCGTCTGCCGGCGCTCGTCGCTCGCGTGCCGCTCCGCGTGGTGGTTGACCGCGTGCCGGGGTTGGGACCGCTGGCCGGCATTCGCGAGGGACTTGCGGCTGCGACCGCCGAGCGTGCGTTCGTCACCAGTGCCGATGCACCGTTCCTCGAACCGGCCTTCGTGCAGGCCCTCTTCGACCGACCGGGAGCGGTCGCGCCGAAGGTCGACGGTTTCGTGCAGCCGATCGCCGCGGTGTACCCCACGGCGCTCGCCGCGCTCGCCGCCGAACTACTCGCGGCCGAACGCCGTCGTCCGCTGTGGTTGCTGGAGGCCGCTGGCTACAGTTCGCTCGGTGCCGCTGAGCTGCCCGGCCTCCGCTCCCTCACCAACCTCAACACCCCGGCCGACTACTTAGCAGCGCTCGCGACCGACGCGGTCGAGCGGGCGCACCCGCTCTCGCCGGCGTGTGTCGTGATGCGGGGGCAAGCCCGCGCGCGCGCGGGCGCCGACGAGGTCGCGGCCGAAGTCGGCACGCTCGCACAGATCGGCACGAGGCTCGACCTGCGCTTCCCGGAGCTGCGTCTGATCGTGGGTGGCGCAGTCTCGCCGGACTACCGTCTCTGGTTCGCTGCCTGCGGATTCGCCCACGATCTGCACATGCCGATCGGTCCGGGCGAGCGAGTGGAGGTCCGCGACGCACCTCCACCAGCCTTGGGCGACTCCTCAGGACGGGAAGCGGCTACTGGCCCGCGAGTTGGCCGCGAATGAGCTCGTCGAGTTCATCAGCGATTCGCTGCGCAGCATCGGTGAGCGATCCGAGCTGTGCCCGGATCTGCGTGACCCACGCTGCGTCGGTGATCGAGCCCAGGTTGATCGCGACGTTGTACACCGCGCCTCGCAAGCCTGCATGGGCCAACAGGCCGCCGACCCCCGCGTCGGTGACCGAAGGGGCGTAGCCGTCACGAGCGGCGACCAGACACGCCTTCAGTCCCTCGAGACAGAGTTCGGCGGTGCGCAGAGGCACGAGGGTTGCCCTCTGGTACCCCGCTTGGATCGCCGCGTCGCGAGCCGCGGCTTCCGCGGCCGTGGCTTTGGGCAAGCGCATGGCCGCGATCACGTCGGTGAAGGCGTTGGTGTCGTCGTCGACCGCGCGCAGGAGCTCGTCCTTCACGCCCTGGCATTGCATCGCCGTTTGTTCCATCAGCTCATGGACCGCTCGGAGCTTCGGCTTGGAGTGGCTGATGTTGCCGACCATGCACCCGAGGGCCGCGCCGAACGAACCCGCCAGCGCGGCGAGCGAGCCCCCGCCCGGCACCGGGGAGGGGCGGGACACTTCGTCGACCAGCTCGTGGACGCGCTTCGAGATCAGGGTACCGTCGCGTTTGGGGAGACCCAGCACCGACTTGTCCGCATCGAAGGCGCCGAGGTCACGTAGCCCCAGGGATTGGACGGCCGTCTCGATCACGTCGTGTACCGGTAGCCCGCGCGAGCTCCCCTGGCGTGCCAGGTAGTACTCACCGCTCTCGCGCATGGCCTCGTAGGGGACCAGGCCGACGATCTCGGATCCCGTCACCACGAGCTGGCGATCGGTAGCCAGCTGACGACAGCGCTCGAGCACGGCATGCGTGGGCGTCACCTTGTAGTTCGTCAGGTTGATCGAGATCTGTGCGCGGCCATACTCCGGGATCATCCACCCCACGGCACGGCACTCGCGAAACAGGCCTCGCCGCATGACGTTGGCGTCTTCGAGGTGCGCCGGATCGACCTCGAGGAATCGGAGCTCCTCCTCGAGCTCGAAGGCATGTCGCGAACGGGAATGCTCTGCCAGTGCGTCCCAGGTGCCGGCGACCTCGGGGCAATACGCGCAGGGAAAACGACCCTTGGCGGGCTGATACTTCACCAGTTTGCCACTCGAGTAGAAGGGCGTGCGTTGATCGACTCGTACGGCTCGGCCCTTCTCGCGAATCTCGGAGGCCAGGTCGCGGGCGTGCTCGACGTCGCGACTGTTCAAGTTGATGTTGTAGGCGATCAAGAACTCGCGCGCGCCGATCGTCACGACGCCAGCCCGAGCGTGGAAGCGGGCGGGGCCGAAGTCCGGTGCCCACTCCGGACGCGCGAGCTTCTCGGGCAGGGCCTCGTACTCACCCTTGCGCACGGCGGCCAGCGACCTGCGCTCGGGGCGTTGCGCAGCGTGCTCGTAGAGATAGACGGGAATCTGCAGGTCATCGCCGACGCGCCGCCCGAGCCGGCGGGCGATCTCGACGCAGTCGGCCATGCTGACCCCCGAGATCGGGATGAACGGGCACACGTCTGTGGCGCCGTGGCGCGGATGGGCGCCCTGATGCCGGCTCATGTCGATGACGGTCGCGGCCCGCGCGATGGCCCGAAAGGCCGCTTCCTCGACGGCGGCTGGAGCCCCCACGAAAGTCACGACCGTGCGGTTCGTGTCGCGGCCGGGGTCGACGTCGAGCAGCTCGATGCCGGCTACTTCGCGGATGGCGTCGAGGATTTGCTCGATTTTCTTGGGGTCGCGCCCTTCCGAGAAGTTCGGAACACATTCCACGAGTTGGTGGGCCATGGGGACTTCACTTTCGACAGGGGCTGAGCGCGGGTTGGCACAGCCTTGGCGAGAACGGCCTCGAGTGTCCTGACCCGCCGAGCGAGACGAACTCGCTGGTCACGACACTCGAGGCACACGGGGAAACGCTCTACGAGCGCTTCGCGTACTTGACCGGTCAGCCGTAGGGCTTCGTGCGTGCAGTCTCGACCGGGTTACCGGCCAGCGCGGCCGTGAGCGCAAGGTCGACGTAGTTCACGACCTTCTCCTTCGAGCCGCGCGGGTTATCGTCGATCGCACCTTCGTAGATTCGCTTGCCGGTCTCGAGATCGAGGACGTACAGATGCGGCGTGGTCTTCGCCCCGTACTTCTGACCCACGGCGCCGTCCCCATCGATCAGGATCGGATGCGCGATCTTGTGCTGGCTGCGCCATGTCTCGAGACTCTCCGCGGTGACGCCTTTGTTCGAGTCGATGGCGAGCCAGACGACGCCTTTGTCCGCAAAGCGTTTCACGAGCGCCTGCATGCTGCCGTTCTCGTAGTGCGGCTTCACGTACGGACAGGTCGTACAGGTCCACTCGAGCACCACGTAGCGGGCCTTCTTGTCCTTGTAGTCGAAGAGCTTGTGGCTCTTGCCGGCGCTGTCGGTCAGCGTGAAGTCAAAAACCTCCGCGGCGGGACGCGAGTCGGACTTGTCCTCACCGACCGTAACCCCGACCCCGGCGCCGAGGGCGCAAGCGCCGACCACCCCAAAAACTACCCATGACCGCATTTCGGACCATCCTTTCCGGCGCGTCCGTCGGCCCAGCCCGACATGGACTCGGGCGGCGGCGCGTGATTCTGCCAAACCGGCACCGGCCTCCACGACCCGCAGGTTCGTCCCCAAGGAGTCGCGAAGGAAACGAGGCCCCGGCGCCCGCCCGGATGAACGGGGGCGGCGCCCGACTCGTTCCCCGCGGCCTTCTCAGTTCTCCTTCAGGGCGGCGATCAGTTCCAGCAAGGCCTTCTTGCCATCGCCGAACATCATCAGGGTGTTGTCCTTGGCGAACAAGGGGTTCGGGATGCCGGCGAAGCCGGGGCTGAGGCTGCGTTTGACGACGACGACGGTGCGCGCCTTGTCGACATCCAGGATCGGCATCCCAGCGATCGGGCTGGCGGGGTTCGTGCGCGCCTCGGGGTTCACCACGTCGTTCGCCCCGATCACGAGCACGACATCGACCTGATCGAAGGTCGGATTGATGTCGTCCATTTCCTTGAGCTGATCGTAGGGGATATCGGCCTCGGCCAGGAGCACGTTCATGTGGCCCGGCATCCGTCCGGCGACCGGATGGATGCCGAACGCCACCGCAGCGCCGCGCTTCTCGAGAATCTGCGTCAAGTCGCGGACCGCATGCTGGCACTGTGCGACTGCCATGCCGTACCCCGGGACGATGACCACCTGCTGCGCGGAGTCGAACAGCATGGCGACTTCTTCGGGTGAAGCCGACTTCACCTTGCCGCCGTACACTTCATCCGCGCTCGGTCCGCTGTCGGCGCTGGCTTCGAAAGTGCCGAAGAGGACGTTGCGCAGGGAGCGGTTCATGGCCCGACACATGATGCTGGTCAAGATGATGCCGGACGCGCCGACCAACGAGCCGGCAATGATCAACGCATAGTTGTCGACCACGAAGCCGGTGGTGGCGGCTGCGATGCCCGAGTACGAGTTGAGGAGCGCGATCACGACTGGCATGTCGGCGCCACCGATCGGCGTCACCAGGAGTACACCGAGGGCGCTGGCCACGATGACCAGGAGCCAGTAGTGGAGCAGGGCGTCCGGGTCGAGGACGACCCAGAGTCCCAAGCCGAGGCAGACCAGGCCGAGGGCGCCGTTGATCAGGCTGTGCCCGCTCAGGCGCAGGTTCTTCTTCATGATCTCTTGCAGCTTGAGGAAGGCGATGAAGCTTCCGCTCAGGGTGACGGCTCCGACGATGCCGGACAGGAAGGTAGGAACCGTAAACTGGGCCGTCAGCGTCGTTGGACCCGCGACCGCGCGGAGCAGGGCGACGCCCGCGACGAGCGCCGACGCCCCGCCGCCAAAACCGTTGAAGAGCGCAACCAGCTGCGGCATGGCCGTCATTTGGATGCGCAGCGCCAGCACGACGCCGATCCCCGATCCGAGGACGAGGCCGAGGATCAGCCAGATCGGCGACAGCTTGCCCTGGTCGAACAGCGTGGCGACGATGGCCACCAGCATGCCCAGGGCTCCCATGAGGTTGCCGCGCACCGCTTTGCGCGGGTGGGTCAACCCTTTGAGTCCGGCAATGAAGAGGATCGACGAGAGCAAGTAGGCAAGATTGACGAGTGCATGCTCCATGGATCGGCCCCTACTTCTTTCGGAACATCGCGAGCATGCGATGGGTTACCAGGAAACCGCCGACGACGTTGATCGTTGCGAGCACGAGCGCCAAGAACCCCAAGATCGTGCCCCCGAGATGCTCGCCGCCGGACAGAATCGCGCCGACGATGGCGATCCCCGAGATCGCGTTGGATCCCGACATCAGGGGGGTGTGCAGCGTCGGCGGCACCTTGGTAATGATCTCCACGCCCACGTAGATCGCGAGCACGAAGATCGTGAGCGAAGCGACGAGCAACGTGACTTGGCTTTCGGTCATCGCCAGCAACGTGAGGTGTTCGAAGCCCATGTTAGCCTTGACTCCCTATCGTGGCGTTGTTGGTGGAGAGGCCGAGTTTCTCGCGAATCGTGGGATGCACGACCTCGCCGCCGCGCGCGACCAGAGTCGAACTCACGACTTCGTCCTCCAGGTTGGGGGTGAGCGACCCACTCTTCGCGAGGTAGAGCAGTAGCGTCGTGATGTTCTTCGCGTACATCTGGCTGGCGTGTGCCGGGATCGTGCTGGCAATATTCAGCGGTCCGAGGATGCGTACCCCGTTCACGTCGATCGCGAGCCCGGGTTGCGTGAGCTCGCAGTTGCCGCCGCGCTCGGCCGCGAGGTCGACGATGACCGAGCCCGGCGCCATGGCGGCGACCATCTCTTTGGTGACCAGGATGGGCGACTTGCGGCCGGGGATGGCCGCCGTCGTGATGACGACCTGACTCTCACCGACGACTTGGGTCATGAGCTCGCGTTGCCGGCGGTAGAAGTCCTCGTCTTGAGCGCGCGCGTATCCGCCCTTGCCCTCGGCGCCCGCGGTCTCGAGCGGCAACTCGACGAACGTCGCGCCCACACTCTGGACCTGCTCCTTCACGGCCGGGCGCACGTCGTACGCGTGCACCACGGCTCCGAGACGGCGGGCCGTGGCGATGGCCTGGAGGCCGGCGACACCGACGCCGACGACGAAGACCCGCGCCGGGGCGAGGGTGCCGGCGGCTGTCATCAGCATGGGAAAGATCCGCGGGAGTTCCATCGCCGCCATCAGGACGGCCTTGTAACCGGCGATCGTGGCCATGGACGAAAG
This sequence comes from Planctomycetota bacterium, assembly GCA_050246115.1. Lineage (GTDB taxonomy): Bacteria > Planctomycetota > UBA8108 > UBA1146 > JAJFFE01 > JBFWWP01. The sequence goes on along the minus strand of JBFWWP010000030.1, from coordinate 32,240 downwards.
CGCGTCCATGCTCTGCGCCCGAGTGATCCGCGGAATCAGCTCCATCGAGTAGCACTGAGCCCCGGTCTGCGCCAGCCGCTGGGCCGCTGCGGGTTCACCGAGCGGGTCGCTGAGGCCGATGACCGTGTGTTCACTGCGCAAGAATGCCAGATCGCTGGCGCCGGCGTCGAGATTCGCCCCGAGGCTTCGGACCTGCACCAGGACGTCCGCGCGCTCGAAGACCTGCTCGCGGCGAGGCAGCACCTGCGCCCCTTGACTGGCGTACTGGGCGTCGGGGAAACCCGCGGCGACACCGGCGCCGCTCTCGATGAGGACCTCGAACTTGGCCTTGGTGAGGGCTGGGCAACTCGCCGGGACGAGCGCGACGCGGCGCTCGCCCGGAAAGGTCTCCTTGACGACCCCAACGATCATGCGACCTCCGTCCGGTTCGTTGAACGCCGGGGGAAGCCGCTCCCGGGGAAGCGCCGCCCGCCGGGAAGGGGGTGGGATGTATTGCTCGTTCGATCTTCGAACGGAGGATTCAAGCCAGAGGCCGCGGTCGGCGCAAGCCGAAATGCTGCGGCGAGGGTTCTCCGCGGCCGATGAAGGAAGCAGCGCCCGCTCGGCGGGCCGCCGGCCCGAGTGGGTCGGGGTAGGACGGGCCCTTCGCCGGGCGGGGGAAGGTCGTGATGAGCAGGGGTTGGCGTGCGCTGCGAGACGGTCTGCGGTTTCGCGGCGTGGATGCGCGTGCGCGACGGGTCGTCGTGTACGCAGAGGATGAGGCGGCAGGGCCCCATCTCGCGGGGGTCGTGGCAGCACTCGTCGCGCGGGGCTGTCCTCCCACCTACCTCACGTCTTCGACGACCGATCCCATGCTCGAGCGGTCGCCGCCGGGGGTCCGTGCCTTCTTCGTCGGCGCTGGCCTGATTCGGACTTGGCTCTTCATGACGCTGCGGGCAGACGTGCTCCTCACGAGCACGCCGGACCTCGAGACCTTCCAGCTGAAGCGCTCGCGGGTGCATCCCGTCCACTACGTCTACCTGTTCCACTCCATGGTGAGCACGCACATGATCTACCGTCCGGCGGCCTTCGATGCTTTCGACACCATCCTGTGCGTCGGGCCGCACCACGTGCGCGAGATTCGAGCACGGGAGGCGTGTGCCGACCTGCCGGCGAAGCGTTTGGTCGCGCACGGTTACGCCCACCTCGAAACCCTCAGCGCGCTGGCGGCTGCAGCGCGTGCCACGGCGCCGATCGCCCACGGCCGCAACGTGCTGATCGCGCCCAGTTGGGGGCCCGACGGCTTGTTCGAAACCTGCGGCGCCGAACTCGTCGAGCCCTTGCTCGCGGCGGGCTGGAGCGTGACCCTGCGTCCGCATCCGATGACCCGGCGACGTCGGCCCGAGGTCCTGCGAGCACTCGAGCAGCGGTTCGCAAGCGACCCGCGGGTCGCGATCGAGTCCGACGTTCGCACCACGCAGTCGCTGCTCACGGCGACGGCGTTGATCAGCGACTGGTCCGGCGTGGCTCTCGAGTACGCGTTCGCGACCGAACGCCCGGTGCTGTTCGTGGACGTGCCTCGCAAGGTCAACAACCCGGACTACCGACAGCTCGCGTGCGAGCCCGTCGAAGTCGCGCTACGGAGCCGAATCGGCGCCATCGTCGGGCACGCCGAGCTGGCGCAAGTGCCGCAGCGTCTGGCCGAACTCGTCGCCCGCGGTCCGGCCCTGCGCGCCTCCATTCGACAGGCGCGGGACGAGACCGTGTTTCGCGTGCGAGGAAGTGCCGGCATCGCCGCCGAGGCCATCCTCGCGGTGGTCGAAGGCCGGCCCGGGATCGCCACGCATTGCACTCCATGGAGTACCACGTGAACACACTTGATCTGGGACGAGCCGGGGCCAATCGAGGGTTCGTGCGGACACGAGCCGGGATCGATGTGAATGGGTTGGCCCGGACCCTGAGCGGGACCGGCGAGTGGTCGGCTGCCGAATGGGATCGGGCGGGTCAGTTGATCCGGAAGCTGGAAGTCAGTGGCCGACTCGATCGCGAGTACGCGCCGAACTGGCGCGCGCGGACCGACGCGACACCGCTCACGAGCGCAGAGTTGGTGCGGGTAGTCCCCGTGTTCCTCGCCGGGGCTCGGCGGGCGCAGCATCGCGGCCTCGGTGCGAAGTGCCTGAACGCGGCGTTTCGCGCGCTCGATCTCGTTCGCGTCGGTGGCGTCCCGCCGGTGGAACTCGAGCGCGAAGCCGACGCGCTACTCGACTCGCTCGACGTGCCGGTCGTAAGCGGCAGCCCATGGGATGCCGCTGAACCCGGGGCGTCGAGCACCATGGCGACGCCACGGACGCTTCCTCTCACCGTGCTCGTCCACGAAGGACCGCAGGCGCGCGCGTACCTCTTGGAACTCGCGCGGCGGGGACTGCGAGTGGCGCGCATCCTGCACTTGGTACGCGCTACCCAACGTGCGACCGGCCGTCCGCTGGGTCGCTGGTTGCCGACGGCGTGGCGCACGCGCTACGCCCTCTGCGTCGGCGAGGTCGCCGAGTTTCACTGGCCGCGGCGCCTTCGGTCCCAGTGCCCCGCCCTGTTCGACGCCGTGCTCACAGCGCTCACGCCGGTGACCCCGGACCCGCGCGCCACGATCGAAGCGCTCGTGGGGTCGTTCGACTACGCCGCCTTCGCCGATCGCTACGACCGGTGTCTCGTCGATGACCTGCGCGATCCGCGCCTCGCCGCAACGCTCCGGGATCTCGCTCCCGGAACCGTGCTGTTCACCGGCGGCGGTATCGTGCCGCGCACGCTCCTGGAAGTGCCAGGGCTGCGCTTCTTGCACGTGCACCCCGGAACGCTGCCGGCTGTTCGCGGCGCCGACGGTCTCCTGTGGTCGGTGTGGTTGCGCGGCCGTCCTGGTTGCTCGGCGTTCTTCATGGACGCGGGCATTGACACCGGCGACCTCATCGCCGCCGCCGACGCACCTCCCATCGAGGTGTCGCTGCCGAACGCTTCTCGGCCCAGCTCCGATCTCCTCTACCGCAGCGTCTTCTCCTACATCGACCCGCTCCTGCGCGCCCGCTTCCTGTGCGACCACGTTCTGCCGAACCCGCCCGACGATCTCCGCGACCTGCCGGCACGACCGCAGCGTCCGACCGACGGCCAAACCTATCACTTCATGCATCCACGCCTGCGCGAACGCGCCCTCGCCCACATCTTCCGATCGTCCCGCACCGCGGAACACCCCGACCGCCGCACCATCTGACGATCCCACGTCCATTCCCCAGTTCGTCCGCTCCCTCCACGCATGCACCCCTCGTGGCCCATGCGCCCTTCGCGCCCTCGCGAGCACCACGCGCTGAACCTCGAGCAACATCGCGTGCGAGCGCCCATTCAGCATCGCGACGCATCCTGGAAACCCACGACTATTCAAAGCCCCGGCACGCCCTGGGAGCGCGGACAGCCTGTCCGCATCCGCCCTCGCGAGCACCATGCGCTGAACCTCGAGCAACATCGCGTGCGAGCGCCCATTCAGCATCGCGACGCATCCTGGAAACCCACGACCATTCAAAGGCCCGGCACGCCCTGGGAGCGCGGACAGCCTGTCCGCATCCGCCCTCGCGAGCACCATGCGCTGAACCTCGAGCAACATCGCGTGCGAGCGCCCATTCAGCATCGCGACGCATCCTGGAAACCCACGACCATTCAAAGGCCCGGCACGCCCTGGGAGCGCGGACAGCCTGTCCGCATCGCTTAGCGCCAAGCTCCGCCCGCGAACCACTTCGGCGCCACGCCTCCCACCAACCCCGACCAACGATCTTCCTCCTCCATCCTCCATCTCAGTGCGGTGGTTTCAGGATGAAGTTGCAGGTTCCTGCAGGGGACGCTCTCGCGGACGCGATCGCGAAGCCAGCACGGCTATGAGTGGGTTGGCAGCAACGTAGGGACCGACGCGAATGGGGTGCGCAGATAAGGCCGGAACTTGCGACAAAATACCGCGTACGTAGTTGACTTCACTGCCTGGGGGGAGTGTGGTTTGGCGCAGCCCAGGGTCTCTCGGGTACACGGAGAACCTCACGATCAACGTGAACGACTGGAGCCCGGGCCGGATCCGTGGTGGTCACCACGTAACCATCAACGGCGGAGACCTGAATCTTCTTCCCGCCGCCCCACGCGATCGGCGGAGTCGATTGCTCGAAACCTCGGTTACCCGGGACTGAACGGGTTCTCGGGATCACACTGCTGGGCCATCTGTTCAATGGTGGCGCAGTGCCGGCCTGCGCCGACGCCGCCGATGCCGACGATGGCGGAACGCTCAACATTGCCGACGCGATTTGGATCTTGAACTTCCTGTTCGCATCGGGGCCGCCGCCGGCGTCGCCGCACCCGCTGTGTGGGGTTGATCCGACGCCTGACGGCTTGAATTCGTGTGTGTACGCCGGGGCGTGCCCGTAGGCGGACGCGGGCTGCTGTTGGGAGAACCTCGGGTGAGGGCAGGGCAGGGTTGTCCTGCGCTGCCCTCACGTCTCGCTAACAGATCGTCAGGCCCGCTCTTCAAGGTCTTGGCCAGGAGAGGACTTCAACATGGCGCGCTTTGAACTGAGCCTATGGATCGCACTGGTCTTCGCTTGCTGCGAAGCGGCCAGCGGGCAAGTGAGTCCTGCTTGGGTTGAGACGCTCCCTTTGAACCAAAATCCCGTTGAGGTGCTGGTTACCAATGGCTGGGCCAACCACGAATCCAGGATCGTCGTCAATGGCGGCGGCCAGGTACTCGTTTACCTGCCCGATGGGGCACCGGATCTGGCGTGGCAGCCGCCGCAACCGCAACCGACAACGCAGGGTGACGTGCGGGTCGCGGACCTAACCGGAGACGGAGTCGTCGAGGTGATCTCTCGCACATCTACTACGCTCTATGTACGGGACTCCACCGGCGCGTACCTGCCCGGCTGGCCCATCGCGGTGCCGTTTGTGTACGATCTGGCGGCCGGTGACGTTGATGGCTTACCGGGAGCGGAGATCGTCCTGATGACAACCCACGTGAATCTCCGTGTCATCGACAAGCATGGCGTCACGATGCCCGGCTGGCCGTTTCACATCCCTTCGCCCGGTGGTTCGAACGGGGACGCCTGGTGCGGAGTGAGCATCGCCGATTTGGATCTCGATGGGACTCGCGAGATCATCGCGAGCGGCGTGTACTTCCGGGGGCTCGACTTGCCAACACCGACGTACGTCTTGAATCCCGACGGCACCCTGCAGGCGGGTTGGCCATACCAGGTCACCCAGTTGAACCTGTGTTGGCCCATGGTGGCGGATCTCGACGGGGACCAGGTCTGCGAGATTGGCGGCAGCGGAACCAACAATCTCATTGTCTACAGTCGGCACGGAGCACCGTTCTATTGGCCCTTCACGCTGTTGCCCTGTCCGTTTTCCCGCTGGCCGGCGGGCGCTGGTGATGTCACCGGCGACGGGATCGCGGACTTCATCACGACGGGTGGCTGCGTGTCGGTCTTGGATCCGACCATCCCGCAGCACGTGGCCTCGCTCACGCCGCCCAACCTGTTCTTCTACAACCCCCTGGTCGGCGACGTGAATGGCGACGGCAGCATGGAAATCGTCGTTCAGGTCGAGAACAACGGGGTCTCGCCGCCGGACCCACGTCTGTTCGTGCTGGACGGGAACCTCCAGCAGCTTCCCGGTTTCCCCGTCCACCTGGACCAATACAGCACGTTTCCCCCCGGCACGGGGGGCGTGACTCAGCGCGAAGCGATCGCTCTCGGCGACCTGAACGGCGACGGAGATCTCGAGATCGTGCAGGGTTTCTCCGGTCGTCTCATCGTGTGGGACCTTCCGAGTCAAGGCAACCCGTCGACCGGCTACCCTTGGACCCACTGGCGCGGCAACCCCGGCGCGACCGCGTTCCTCTACGAAGGCCGCTACCCGCCCGCGTACTACCGCCGCGGCGACGCCAACCGCGATGCGGTGGTGGATGTCGCCGACGTTTCCGCGATGCTCCGGCGCCTGTTCCTTGCCGAAGCGACGAAGTGCCTCGCGCAGTACGACTTCAACGACTCCGACACCGTCGACCTCGCCGACCCGCTGGACCTGCTTCAGTATCTCTTCGCCGGCGGACCCATGGCCGCCGGCGCGTACCCGAACTGCGAAGTCACCCAGCCCCTCACCGAGCCGCTCGGATGTTACGAGTATGTTTGTCCGTAGGACGCTGTCGGAGAGCCGACAGAGGGAAAGTTCCAGCAGCGTGCACCGGCCAAACCGGGCCGTCACTTCATGCGCCACACCCACTGCAGACGGCGAGGCGCAGGACCTCCCCGTCGTCCGTGCTGGAGCCCCCCTCGGCGAGCCGCGCGAATGCGTGCTCGATTCTCGCGACCGCTTCCGACTTCCGGTAGCCGCGGCGAATCAGACCCTGCGCGAGAGCTTCGACGCGCTGCGTGTCTGCGTTCGTGGACACCGGGTCGCGGAGCATGGAAGACCGGGACGGTTCGCGGCCCACTTGGCCCGGTCCATGGACTTCGCCCACCAGCGACCGCAACCGCTCGCCGAGCTCACGAGCGCATCGAGGCCGCGTCGCGTCGCTCCAGGGCCGAGGTCTCCACTCGAGGCGACCGTCGACGGTGCCCGACACCTCGAGCCGACCCGCGTGGATCAGTGCGTGGCAACGGTCACACACCGCGACCTCGTTCGCGAGCACGGTGCGGCCTCCGCGAACCCGGAAGATGATGTGTTGCGCGTGCAGTCGGCGTTTCGACCCGCAGGCCGGGTTCGCGCACCGTGCCTCCACGCTGCGCACTTCGCACGCGCGCGCGAGGCACGGTTGCAGGCCATCGTCGACGACTGTTCACGCGCGTCGTTCCGCTCCGTGCGAACCGAAGACGATGCCGCGAGCGCTACGCCCGATCGCATCGTCGTAATCTCTGCGCACGCAGACACCGCGGACCATCCAAGAATCTCACGGACAGGGCGCAGGCCCCTCGCATCCAATGCTCGCGATTGCGAACCAAGCATGCTCCTCAGGAGTAATTGTCGCTGGCCAGTCGATTGTCGTTCCAGCGCCCAGTTGGAGACGTACCCCAAGCTCGAGGAGGTGCGCTCCCCGCCCCTCGAGGGGTGGGGCGGGGCGGGGGGTGGGGTGACGCTCGGGTCGCTGAGGTCCGTAGCTCGGGTTCAGAGCTCGGCGTCTGAACCGCTCCGCGCAACCAAGATCGATGCAACGAGGTCGGGCAGGGGGCCGGTTCTAACCTGGGACTGGGGTGCCGTCGATGTTATCCGCCGCGTGGTCGGCGACTGGGGCGTTCGGTCGCGCAGCTCGTGCATCCCGCGGAGCGTCGTTGAGGCAGAAGCGGCCTGAGCACCAAGGCGAGGCCGGCCAACGCTATGAGCGTGACCAGCCAGAACTGCCAATCGGTCCAGGGTAGGGTCGACAGCAGTGGGGTCATGGGCAGGGTGTCGCGTCGACTCGTGTCATGACGCAGCCCATGCGCTCACCGCCCAATAGGTCCCCAAGGCGAAGAGATAGGCGAGGGCCGTCATGTAAGCGAGTTGGAGCAGAGCCCAGTGCCAGCCGCCGGCCTCGCGGCGCGTGACCGCGAGGGTGGGGAGGCACTGTAGCGCGAGAACGTAGAACACGAGCAGGCTGGCGCACGTGGCGGTTGCGAACAGTCGACTGCCGTCCGCGCGGCGTTGGTCTCGGACCAGGTCGCGGATCTTCTCGGGCTCCTCTTCGCTGCTCTGGAACATCACTGCGAGCGTCGAGACGAACACCTCGCGCGCTGCGAAGCTGGCAATGACGGCGATCGAGATCTGCCAGTCGAAGCCCAACGGTGCGAACACGGGCTCGCAGGTTTTGCCGAGACGGCCTGCGAAACTGTGGGCGAGCGCGGCCTTCCCTTCCAACCGACTGGCTTGATCGAGAAGTTCGGCACGCTGCGGATCGGTCTCGGCCAGCGCCTCGGCTCGGACCCGCAACTCGTCCACCTCACGTGGGGGCACGGCGAGGGATGGGTAGGCTGACAACCACCACAGCACGATACAGATGCCGAGAATGACCGTGCCGGCCTTGCGCAGGAACGAGAGGCCGCGCTCGAGCGATGCCATCAAGGCGTTGCGAACCGACGGCCGCCGGTACACCGGTAGCTCGAGCACCATTGCCGGCGATGGACCGCGCAGGATCGTGTGACGCACGAGTCGCGCGGTCACGAGCGCCGCCGACGCACCCAGCGCGTAGCAACCAGCGAACGCGATGGCGGCCAACAGCGGTCGGTCATGAAACAGCAGGCCGGTCAGGAGGACGTACACCGGTAAGCGTGCGGAGCAGCTCATGAACGGGGCGACCAGTATCGTCGCGAGTCGATCGCGACGATCGGGCACCAAGCGCGCGCAGGCGATCCCGGGCAACGCGCAAGCGTGACTCGACAGGAGCGGAACGAACGCCTGACCCGGGAGTCCGAAGCGTCGCATGAAGCGATCGACCACGAAGGCCGCTCGCGCCAGGTAGCCCGTGTCCTCGAGCATCGTCAGCAGGAAGAACAGCAGGCAGATCTGCGGCAGGAAGACCACGGTGCCGGCGATCCCGGCGATGACGCCGTCGACAGCCAATCCTCGGATTGCGCCTTCGGGGAGCCACGCGGATACCCAACCGCCGAGCACTTCGAACGCGGTCTCGATCCAACTCATGGGCCGGTCGGCCAACGCGAAGATCGTCCAGAAGAGCAGTCCCATGACGAGCGCGAAGATCACGGGCCCGAGTACGGAATGAGTCAGCAGTCGATCCCAGCGATCGGCGCGCTCGGTTTGCGCTTCCCCAGGTTCGGCCACGCAGTCGTCGACGACTCGCGCAGCCCAGGCCTCGACGGCAACGGGGTGCTCCGGTGGGCTCGTGGTCGGCAGCACCGGATCCTTGAGCGCTTGTCGCAGCTGGGCCATGCCCTCGCCGGAGCGGGCGCAGATTTCCACGACCCGGCAGCCGAGGTGTCGTTCGAGGCGGGGGATGTCGATGCGGATCCCCGCCCGGCGGCGCTGATCGGACATGTTCAGCGCGACGACCGCGGGCAGGCCCCGAGCCAGCACTTCGCCCGCAAGGAGCAGGTGGCGCCTGAGGTTCGTGGAGTCGACGATCACGAGCGCGGCTGCCGGCGGCGAGAGGGTTCCGACTCGACCCGCCAGGTAGTCGCGACAGAACCGAGCTTCGGGCACGTCGAGCGCCAGTCGATACACGCCCGGGAGGTCGACGACTCCGAGCTGGATGTCCCCGAGGTCGACGTGGCCGACCCGCGCCTCGACAGTGGTGCCCGGGTAGTTCGAGGTGTGGGCGCGAACGCCGCACAAGCGATTGAACAGCGTCGTCTTGCCGGCGTTGGGGTTGCCGAGCAGGGCGAACTGGAGAGTCGCGCGCGAGGCGGCGCTGGCACCCGTCGCGGCGGTATCGATGCTCAAGGAGTGCCCGCTCCCGATGTCTCGTGCCGGGGAGGTCGCTCGTGCGGGGGGAGTCGGTGCGCCGCCCCGGTCGAGTGCGGGCTGTGGATCTCGGCGCGGACGTGGCGCCGGGAGCGCCGGTCTGTGACGAGCGCCCGAGGGTTCGTCGTCACGAGTCCGAGGACGCCGACGCGGCTGCCGCCGGTGGGGTCAAGACCGCGAAGATGCGACGTGCGACCGCGTTGGCCAGGCCGAGTCGAGTGCGATGGACTTGCACGATGCACGGCTCGCCCTGCTTGCAGACGCGGAGTTCGCTCCCGGGAGTCAGACCGAGCGCTCGCAGGTAGTCCGCGTCCCGGCCATCGAACGACCAGTCGCCGAGCTGACCGCACTGCCCAACCGGAAGCTCCGAGAGCGCGACCGGAACCGCGCGCGGCGAGGTGGTGCTGGGCCCGGCGCGGTTCGGCAGCGTCGACTCGGCTGTAACGTGGGTTGGCGACAACGACCCCTCCGTTTCAATGCTCCAGGGACATGCTCTAGAGGACATGCTCCAGTGTCCGGCGACCCGAGAATCCACGTCGATCGACGGCTCGTGCGAAAGTGTCCTCCGCCAACGAGCCGGTCAAGTATTGCGGGTTGTGTTTGGTCTGTCAAACAGATGTCGGCCCAAGTTGCGGTCGAGCTTCGGGAGTGCTGGCAAGTCATTTTAGCGTTAGCGCTTACGCGTTTGGGACGCTCGTTGGCCCGTGGCCGAACCCGGTGAAGGGGTGGCGAACCGAGTTGCCGCGCCCCCGCGCAGAGGGGCGCTGGGGAAGCCCGATCGCCAAGCGGGAGTCGGCGCCTGGGCTCGGATCTCGCGTTCGCCCGTGCTATGCTGCCGGTCACAGGGGGCGTCCTCGTGCTGCGGCCCGCCCACCGAGTCCGACGCCAGCGCGTCCCAGCGAGCCAAGGGAGCGGATGTCCGATTCCTGGAAAGAGTTCGATCACAACCCCGTCTCCCACTCCGCGGCCCACCACCTCGTGGCCATCGCGGAACTTCTCGAGGAGTACGGCTACGCACGCGTGTCGGACGTGGCGCGGTTGCTGGAGATCACCCGCGGCAGCGTGTCCGTCACGCTGAAAGGCCTCAAGCAGCGAGGCCTCGTCACCGAAGACGAGCGCCGCTTCTTGGGGTTGTCGGACGTCGGCCGCGCGATCGCCGAGTCGGTGCGGGTCCGAAAGATCGTCATGAAGCGACTGTTCGAGGTCATCCTGGGCGTGAGCGAGGGGCAGGCGGACGTCGACACTTGCAAGATCGAGCACTTGATCAGCAACGTGACGGCGGCGCGGGCGACGCGCTTCTTGCGCTTCGCCGAGTCAGCCGCCAACGAGGCGCAGGCCTTTCGGCGGGCCCTCGAGCGCTTCAGCGAACGTTGCGCCGGGGATCCAGCGAGTTGCCCGTGTTGCGACGAGGTTTGCCTCGAGGCGCGCTTGACCGCGGCTTCGGTCCCTACGGAGTGAGTGGGTCGGGGAGTGCTGTCTCGGGCTTCGGCGCCGGGTAGAAGATGTGGTATGGACCGCAAGGAAACGCTCAAGCGCCTCAACGAGTTGTTCGCGGAAGAGATCGAAGCCGGGGTTCGCTATCTGCATTTGGCGGTCACCGTGAAGGGACTCGGTCGCCTGCTCGTGCGCGACACGTTGATCCAGAATCTCCAAGAGACGCTCGAGCACGCGCAGACCTTGGGCGAGCGCATTCTGCACCTCGGCGGGGTTCCGGCACTCGACTTGAAGATCCGCGTGAGTCCCGAGAAGGTCAGCGCCGAAGACGCGATCCGCACCGCCAAGGAGTTCGAGCAAGCAGCGCTCGACGCCTACCGGGAGTTGCTCGAGCAGGTGGAGCAGGACCCGACCGAGAACATCGCGATCGGGGAGTTCCTGCGGGAGCAAGTCGCCCTCGAGTCCCGACACGTCGCCGAACTCGACGTACTCCTCGAAGACTGACGCGCGGCACGCGCTCGACCTGGTCCTCGTGCCGTGTCAGGCGGACAAGGCACTAGCTAGCGCGCCTCGAGCCGGCGGTAGGCGCGCGACAAGAGCTGTGCACGTTCGCGCCATACGTTCGCCTCGTCGTGGTTGCCGCTCAGATCCAGCAGGTCCACGAACTTCTCCACGCAGCCAGGATTCTCGGGAATCCACTCGATGGCCTCGCGCAGTGCGCTGACGGCTTCGGGCAGCCTGCCTTGGCGTTCGCGGATCCAAGCGAGGTTCACGCGCGGGACCCCGTTCTGCGGTTGTTCGGCGACGACCCGCTCGAGTTGGGCCGCGGCCTCCTCGAGTTTCCCGAGTCCCAGCAGGATGGAGGTCGTGAAGCGCGCGCGGGTCAGCGCATCCGTTGGCTCGCGGTCGAGGTGCGACTGGTACGTGGCCAGCGCGGCCTCCGTCTCCTGTCGTTCGAGGTGTACGCGCGCCAGCGCATCTCGCACTTCGAGGAACCGTGGGGTTCGCTGGAGGAGCGCCTCGTACAGCGGGATCAGCGCCTCGAGGCGTCCGGCGTACGCGAAGCCCGCAGCGAGCATCGCATAGCCTCGGTCCAGATCGTTCAGGAACCGCGGGTCGAACGTCCCGCCGGCGTAAACGAAGTCGAGCTCGGCCAACGCGCGGTCGAGCTGGCCGTCGAACGCGTAAACGTCGGTTGCGAGGAGCAGGCGCAGGGTAGGGTCGGCGTTGGTCGCGATTGCCGACTCGTAGGCATGCGCGGCCTGCCCAGGCAGGCCGAAGCGGCGCAAGAGCAGCACCCACTCGCGCCGAGCGGTCAACAACTGTGGGTGCGTCTCCAGGACTTCGTCGAGCAGCACGATCGCGTCGGCCGGACGTTGCATGGGGCCGAGGACGCGGGCCAAGCTCACCACGGCCGCTTCGAGGGCGGCCGCGAACTCGGGACGTTCTCGGGCCGGAGCGATGGCGCGGCGCACGAAGCGGATCGCATCGTCGATCTGGGACAAGGGCACCAGGACCTCCAACGCTGCGTCGCACAGCGCGAGCGGGTCGTTCGGATGTTGTTCCAGGTATCCCAGGTACAGCGGTACCGTCTCCAGGGTGTGTCCCGTCGCGACCAACACCTGCGCGAGCTCGCGGCGAACGGGGGCCGAGTCGGGCCGGCGCACGAGCTCGGCGCGCAGGGTCGCGGTGGCTTCCTCGAAGTCGTTCGCTCGCGCGAGCAGCCGCGCGAGAGTGGCGGCGGTGTCGTCGCTCGGCGCGGTCTCGTGCGCGAGGCGTGCACGCTCGCGGGCCGCCGTGAGATTTCCCGCGAGAAGCGCTACGTGCGCCGCGTGGAGGTGGCGCGTGGCGCGCTCGGTTGCCGAGCCGATCTGCGCACTGCAAGCGACGAAGCCGGCGAGCGCGGCGCTGGCGCGACGTCTCACGCTCGGCGGGTACAGCTCGGGCGGCGCGCCTGCGAACACCAGCTCGAGCGACACCCGCTGCAGGATGTCACGATACTCGGCGTCGACCGTCGCGCACGGATTCTCGTTCGGTTCGGCCGGCACCGCCAGCACCTGGCTCGAACCGGCGACGACGCACGCGAGCACGACTCCCACGAATGCGCGCAGCGTTGCGGAGGCCGGCCCCCCATCGCGCGCGCGCGCGGCCCGCACCATCATCGCGCGTACCATCATTTCACCACCCGCGTCTGGTAGTGGTCCAGGTACTCGCGATACTCCGCGTGCGTCGGGGTTTCGTCCGCGCGCGGCGGATACTGGCTCATGGCGTGAAACGGGAGTGGCTCGATCGTTGCGCCGTGCTGCACATGGTAGCCGTTCTCCTTGGCCCAGCCCGTCACCTTCAGGAAGTACGTGCGCGCTTCGCTCATCGGCGGCACTGCGAACTCGACCTCGACGCAGTCGCCCGTGGCCAACACCACCAGTCGATCGTCCGGCGCGCGCGTGAGGTCCGTGACATCACCGAAACGCGTCGCCACGCCGACCGCGCGGTCGAAGATCCAGCACGGCCCCGCGTCCGCGAAATCGTAGGTCTCCTCATGACGCTCGCGGTTGCCGATGACCCGGGAGACACCGCGACCCGCGAGGGTCGCGCGCTCAACAGGCGCTGTGTGATAGTGCAAGTCGTCGCCGGATGGAATCGTCGTGGTACCGCGCGCGCCGGCGATCTCCACCGGGTACAGCACTTCCACCGCGCGCATCTGATCCCACAGCAGTTGATGCTGGGCGGTGATTCGGAGCCGGGTGCCGGGCTCGACCGGCGGGAACTCGCAGATCAAGGTCCGATCCATGCCCGCGGGCAAGCCCAGGTCGGGGAGCAACACTTGGGCATGCCCGGAAGCGTCCACGCGTTCTAGTCGCGGGCTGGGCCAGGTACCTCCGCGGAGCCATCGCGAGTACGCCCGGGCTGAGTCGTACCAGTAGATGCGACCGCAGAGCAGTAGCGCTCGCGTCACGCGATCGGTGGTCATCTCGACTGCAAACGGCGGTACCCAACCGGCCCATTGCGAACGCGGCGCTTCGTAGCCGTGCAGGTACTTCCCATCGCGTGCGGCGGTCAACTGCGCTCCCTCGTCGGTCGCGCCGGTGGACACGCGGCGTAGCGCAGAGAGCGCCGGTCGCGGTATCGCGAGCAATCGCATCGGGTCCGCCGGTCCCGCTTGGCGAGTACTCTCGTCGAGGTAGAGCTCGAGGCCCGCGGGGTGGTCGATCACGAGCAATTCGAGGCGGTCCAGGTACGCCGTCTCCCGGAGTTCCTCGGTGATCGCGAGCCGCACCTTACCCTCGACGCAAGCCAACGCGTCCGCTGGGATGCGCACGAACTCCTCCGAGTCCAGGTGTCCCGTGGCGCCGGGTGGGACCCACTCTCCGAGCGGCGCAATGCCGATGACGTCGGTGGCGAAGCGCCAGCCGTCGGGCGTCAGCGTGTAGAGGAATGGGCAACTCACGAACGGCCCGTCGACTTGATCGATGAAAGCGCGCCGTGCCTCATCGAGCGCGAGTTCCGCTCGCGGGATGGCTTGCTTGAGTCCGCCGGGCCACCGCAGACGGATGCCGTCGAAACGATCGAGTTCGCGCTCCCCGGTGCCGATCGGGTGACCGTACGACTCCCGAACGCGCGCGCTCCGCGTGCGGCGACCGGCGAAGACCTCGACCACGGTACCGACTGCGTCGCGGTTGTCCGCCTTGCCCCGTGCCACCAGCAGCACACCGAGGTACGTGTCGCTGCGATTGGCGAAGACGCGCAAACGCTGCGCATCGGTCCCGATCACGAGGTCGAGCCGGCGATCCCCATCGAGATCGGCGACCTCGACCGTGGTCGCCCCGCCTTCGCCCAACGGCGGCCCCTCCTCGACGACGAAGTTCCCACCGCGCGCATTGCGCAGGATCCGCACGCCACCGGCAGTCGCCAGGACGACATCGAGGTCGCCGTCGTTGTCGAGGTCCGCGAGCTTCGCGTCCCGTACCGGACCGGTGGCCGCCTTGGGTCCCGAGATCGTCGGCTGCATGCGAAGGCGATAAGGCGTGCCGGCGCTGTCGGCATTGCGGGCGAAGCTCCAGCCGCCGAGTCCTCCGGTCGCGAGCACGTCGGGAGCGGCATCCCCGTCGAAGTCCTCGGCGAACAGCAGCGGATGTTCCTCGAAGCCCGGTAGCGGGAAAGTGGCGTAGGTCCCGTCACGTAGGTTCAGGCACGCCAGTGCCGGGCGCGACGGTCCCGCAGGGAGGACGAGGTCGAGGTCGTTGGCTTGATCGAGGTCGTGGGCAGCGATCCGCGCACCGGGAGTGACGGAGGCTGCCGCGGGGATCGGTCGCACGGCTTCGAAGTCGAGTTCGTCCTCCACGCGACTCCGAAGGAACACGAACGCGCCGTCCCCCCCGAGGCCCACCAGGTCGAGGTGCCCCTCGTGGTCGGCGTCGACGAGCTGCGCGCCGTAGACGGAAGGCAGCGCCGGGGTGGCAACGACCTCGAACCGGGGCTGCGCCTCCGCCGCACCGCAACGAAGCAGGATCGGGGCTGCGCCCAACAAGACGATGTCGGAGTCGCCATCGTTGTCGAGGTCGCCGGTGACGGCTTCCGTCGCAGGGTTCCTCAGGTCGCTCGCGAAGGCGTGTTCGAGGGTGCGGAGATTGGGGCCGTTCCGCTGAATCAAACCGATGCGCCCAGGTCCAAGGACGAGCAGTTCGACGGTTCCGTCGCGCTCGATGTCCATCGCGCGGCCGCGGTCGAGAGGGAGGCCGCTCCACTCACCGAGCCAGGCCGTCGAGACCTCCTCCCAGAGCCACGCAACCGTTGCGGGTTCGTCCGCGTGATGCGGGCGTTCGAGGGTCACCTCGGTGAGCTCGCAGGCCTCATCGTTGAGCGTCTTGTCTTGTTCGAGTCGACTGAACTCCTGGAAGACTACCTTGCCTTCATCGCGTCGTCCTTGGGCGACCAGGATCTGACTCAGACGGTACAACGCGGGGCGGCGAAACCGTGCATCGATCGGTGGCGGCTCGGTCGCGGCGCAGGAATCGATGAGTTCTCGGCAGGTCCGTTCCGCTGCGGCATAGTCACGGGCCTTCTCTTCGGCGAGCACGCACTGATACCAAACTTGCGGAAACCAACGAGTCCGGTCGGGTCGGAGGATCTCGATCGTTCGACGCAGCTGTGCGAGTGCCGCCGCCGTGTCGCCCGTGCGATTGAAGTAGAGCGCCGTGAGATAGGTCAGCTCGGGAAGGTCGGGCTGTCCGCCGGTCAAGCGCCGCGCGCGCTCGAGGGGAGCCTGTGCCCGCGTCCAGTTCGCTTCCCCAGCGAACAGCAACGCGCGGGCGTGGTTGAGTTGATCGTGAACGTCATCGGGTGACGCCGCGGCGACCTTCCCCAACCACTCGGCGGCTCGAGCGAACCCGGCGGCGTCACCCGGGACGTTGTCGAGTCGTTCGCTCTGTCCTCGGAAGTAGAGCTCGCCCAAGTTGCGCCAGTGGTGGAGTTCTTCCCGGGACGCGGCGGGTGGCGCGGGCGTGCAGCCGAGAGCGAGTGCAGCCACGCAAGAGAGCAAGCCGTAGAACCTGCCCCGCAACCCGGAGCCGCATGCCGCCGGTCGACCGTGTGAGTTCAGTCGACAGCATGTGTTCAGTCGACAGCGTGAGTTCAGTCGACAGCATGAGTTCAGTCGGCGGTGCGGAGTCAAAGGGAATCTCCATCTGCGTTGGCTCGGGCCATCGCGGCCCTGGACGCTCGGGCTGCCTGCGCTCGGGCCCACTGCACTCCGGAGTCGAACGGCTACCCTGCGATCCCGTGGGAGATAGCAGGTAGACGCCGGCCGGGCAACGGGAGCTCGGTCACGCGCCAAGCCGGTCTGCGAGTGGATGGGCGAGGAGACGGTCGGTGCGGCTGGCCGACGCGAAGGGCGAAGCCGCGCGTCACAGCCCCAGGAAGTACTCGTGAACTCGCAGCGAGTCCGTGAGCTCGGGGTGGAAGGTCGCGGCGAGCAGGCGGTCCTGCCGAACCAGCACCGGGCTGCCGTCGAGTTCGCCGAGGATCTGAACGCGCGGGCCCGGGTCCGCCATCTGCGGCGCGCGAATGAAGACTCCACGCACGGGGCCGATCGGCGGGGCCAGCTCGAGTTCACACTCGAAGCTGTCCACCTGGCGACCATACGCGTTGCGTCGCACGTCGATGTCGAGCAGGCCCCAGCGCGGCGGTCGTTCGTCGCTCGCGCGGCCCATCAGAATGGCGCCCGCGCAGGTGCCGAAGATCGCGAGCGATCCCGCCCGCGCACGGTCCGCGATCGCGTCCCAGAGCCCGAATCGGGTCAGCAAAAGGTGGATCGTGGTGCTCTCGCCGCCTGGCAGGATCAAGTGCGTCACCGCCGCGAGTTGCTGCGGCCGCCTCACCGAGGTGGCCGCGAATCCCAGCGCTTCGAGGCGCTGCAGGTGCGGCTCGACCGACCCTTGCAGCGCCAGCACTGCCGGGCGCACGAGACCCAGTTCGCGGTGCGACCCGCCCTCGCGCTCGACCGTGAGCCCCGCGCGGGGCGGCGCCGAGGTCGTCTTGGTCGTCTCGGAGGGCGATCGCCGCGGGGACTCGGAAGCTCGGATCACGGGTCACCAGCCTCGGTCTTGCAAACGCTGCTCGGCTCCGAGCGCCAGGGCCGAGATTCCGGACATGGCGCTGCCGAGTCCGCGGGAAGCGGCAGCGACCTCGGCGGGGTCCTCGAAGTGGGCCGTAGCGTGCACGACACCGCGCGCCGTGCGGGCCGGATCTTCCGCTTTGAAGATCCCCGACCCGACGAACACGGCCTCGGCACCGAGGCGCATGCAGAGCGCGGCGTCTGCAGGCGTCGCGATCCCGCCGGCGGCGAAGTTCGGGACCGGCAGGCGGCCCTTGCGCGCCACGTGGCACACCAACTCGTAGGGTGCACCGAGTTCCTTGGCGCAAGTCATGAGTTCCTCGAAAGGCGTGACCGTGAGGGCTCGCAGCTCGCGTTGGATCTGCCGCAGATGGCGCACCCCCTCGACGATGTCGCCAGTGCCCGCTTCGCCCTTGGTGCGCAGCATTGCGGCACCCTCACCCACCCGTCGCAGGGCCTCGGCCAGCGACGTGGCTCCGCACACGAACGGCACCTTGAAACGCTGTTTGTCGATGTGGAACGCGTGGTCGGCCGGGGTCAGCACTTCGCTCTCGTCGATGAAGTCGACGCCGAGTTCTTGCAGTACCTCCGCCTCCACGAAGTGGCCGATGCGTGCTTTGGCCATGACCGGAATCGTGACTGCCGCCTTGATCTCTTCAATGCGCTCGACGGCAGACATGCGCGCCACACCGCCATCGCGGCGAATGTCGGCTGGCACTCGTTCCAGCGCCATGACGGCGACGGCGCCCGCATCCTCGGCGATCTTGGCCTCGGCCGCGGTGGTGACATCCATGATGACACCGCCGCGAAGCATCTGCGCCAGGCCGACCTTCACCTGAAAGCTCTCACCACCGTGCCAGTCTCGGTTGCCGGTCAACTTCGTGTCTCCTCGCTCCACCCGCCACCCGGGGCGATCCGTGCGCTCTCAGGGTCCAGCGCATCGGGAATAGAGCCGATTCTAGCGTCAGGAACAACCTTTGTTGCCGCGCGCGGGCGCGCCGCTCCCGCGCCTACCGAGGTGCACCCCTTGGGTACGCGGTGCGGCCGGTTTCGTTCTGGGGCGGGTGACTTTCGCGGGATCGGTCGCTATTCTCTCGCGGAGGAATGGGTCAGGCGTGCGGTCCAGCGGCCGGGCAGCGGCCGCTTCGCAGGCCGCGTCGTTCTCACCGGGGCGCAGGGTCATCGGGGCGCAGGGTCATCGGGGCGCAGGG
>JBFWWP010000030.1:0-13438 GCA_050246115.1 Planctomycetota bacterium | reverse complement strand
CGGGGCGCAGGGTCATCGGGGCGCAGGGTCATCGGGGCGCAGGGGTGGCGCGTGCGGACAGGTTGACGCATGCGGCGGGTCGGCAGCAGGTCGTTGCGCGAGAGTCAGGCATTCATGCAGTTGACGAAACCGATCGCGGGTCAGGTAGGGGCGCCCTGTGGGCTACTCGGCGGTGTGCTACTCGGCTGCGTGCTCCTCGGCGGTGTGCTCGCGAGCGGGCCCGCGGAGGCCCAGCTCGGGGATTGGCTGGAGCGACCGCTGGTGATCACGAACGCCCGCGTGCTTTCGATGGACGGTCGGGACCTGCCGTCCGGCGCGGTGCTGATCCGCGGGGGCAAGATCGAGCGCGTCGCGAGCGACGCCGCTCGTCTCGACGTGCCGCTGCTCGCGCGTCGTTTGGACGCCGGCGGGCGCACCTTGACACCGGGGCTGATCGATATCCACAGCGCCCTCGGGATGCCCCAGGGTGCTGCGAACGCCGACCCGCGCTGTCGTGCCGTCGATGCCTTCGATCGTTACGGGACGGAGGCTCTGCGCGCCGCGCTCCGGCAAGGCGTCACCGCGGTGTTCGTCGGTGCGGTCGGTACGCCGGGGATCGGTGGCGCCGGCGTGGTCATGCGGCTCGAGCCCGTGGCCGGCAACACGGAAGCGATCGGGGTCGAGATGGCCGCGAGCGAAGTCGTGGGCATCGACCTCGGTTCGGCGCTACGACCGCTCGATCGTTTGCGCGTGTTCAACGCAGTGCGCGACCAGCTCCTGGCGGCGCGCGCGCACCACGAAGCGCTCGAACGCTACCGTCTCGAACTCGAAGGGTATGAGAAGAAACTCGCGGAAGGTGGCGGAGTCGAGCCCAAGGCTGCGCCGGCTCGAGCGCCTGACGCTGGCGCGCCGGCCCCCGCTCCGGACCGACCGCGTCGACGTCGACAACGCACCGATCTTCCCGCCGCGGACGCAGGCAGCGCGGCTGCCGCCGCCGTGACACCGCAGGGGACCGTCGCTGGCGAAGTAGAGCCGGCCGGTGCGGACCGCAACGACGAGTCCGAGCCGTCATCGGCGGCGGCGGCCGATGAGGTCGCACCGAAGCCGGGCCGTGACGCGGACGCCAAGGCGCCAGCCGGTCGCGACGCGCCGAAGAAACTCGAGAAACCGGTCGAGCCGCGTCGCAGCGCTGAACTGGAGGCGCTGTTCGGCGTGCTCGATCGCTCGCAGCCGGTGCGCATCCGGGCCGACCGCAGTAGCGATATCCTGAACGCGCTCGACTTGATTCGGGAGTTCGGTCTGGACGCGACTCTGGAAGGCGTCGCGGAAGGGCACCTCGTGGCGCCAGCGATCGCTCACGCCGAGGTACCGGTCATCCTCACCGAGCAGGCACTTGGACCCAGCGGCGAGCCGCTTGCATCCTTGGCCCATCGGTGCGCCATGCTTCGTGAGTCCGGAGTTTCCGTCGGCGTCGGCAGCGGCGGCGTCGACGCGACCCGTTCGGGTTTCGTTCTGCTTGCGGCTCAGCGTGCGGGCCGCCTCGGTGAGTCGACGCCTCTCGACCGAGTGACGAGCGAAGCGGCGGCGCTGCTCCGCATCGGCGATCATGTCGGCCGGGTGCGCGCGGGTTGCTTCGCGGATCTGGTACTCTGGTCCGCCGACCCGACCGACCCGAGCGCGCGCGCCGAGGTGGTGATCGTCGGCGGGCGCATCGTGATCGACGATACGACGCCACCGAACGCGGGATCCGAGGGAGTTCGATGATGCACACGAGACCGGTGGCGACGCGCTCTTGGACTGCGAGGCGATCGTCGCGCGTGGCTGGCCGCACCGCGCTCGTGCTCGCGGTCGGGCTCGCCCTTCTCGGAGATGTCCCCGAGGCGGATGCACAACCGCAGCAGCGTGACACGACGATCTTGCTCGAGGGCGGGCGCTTCGTGCGTCCGGACGGCACCCTCGAAGCGAACCCGGGGATCTTGATCGCGCAGGGGAAGATCGCCGCGGTTGGCGTCGGGGCGGTGTCGGTGCAGGCGGCGTCTCGCCGCGTCCAACTCGAGACCGAGGCGGTGATCAGTCCCGGCCTGATCGAGCTGTTGACGGCGGTCGGCGGCTTCCATGCCAACCCAGAGCGGATCGAGGCCATCGATGCCGACGCCAATCTGCGCGAGACCATCGACCCGACGCACCGCGACCTCGGTCGCGCGCTCGCGGCCGGCGTGACGACGGTGTTGGTCGGTGGCGCACGCACGAATCTGGTCGACGGAGTCGCGGTCGCGTTTCGCACGGCCCTCCTCGACGGCGAGTTGGACGTGCTCCGAGAGGACGGTCCGTTGCTGCTCGGGCTCGGAGCCAGCGTTGTGGCCGCCGATCGCGACCCGTCGTCGCGGGCGAGTGCAGTCGAGATGCTGCGAGCGCTCTTCGTCGGTGACGCTCCCCCGAACGCTCGCATCGCGGCGCTGCGCCAGGGCAAGTTGGACGCCCTGGTGTGGGTGGGGGCCGAGGCCGATCTCGAAGTGGTGCTCGACCTCCTGGCCACGCTAGCGCGACGCATGCCGGTAGTGGTGCCCGGTCGGATCACCCGTCGCGGGGTCGAAGCCCTGGCGGGGCGTGCGGACACGGTGGTCGTCGGACCGTACTCGATGGCCGATGAACGCGAGGAGATCGCCGGTGCCGCCCGGCTCGCGGAACGGGGCCTCGGGATCGCGTTCTCGAGCGACTCGCAGCCTTACTCCCCCGAGACCTTACGCACGACCGCGGCCCTGGCCGTGCGACTTGGCTTGGCCCCCGCCCTCGCTCGGCAGGCGCTGTCGGCGCAGCCGGCCGCGATTGCCGGCATCGCGGGAACGGTGGGGACTTTGACCCCGGGACTCGAGGCCGATGTCGTCGTGTTCTCGGGAGATCCGCTACGGCTCGAGAGCCGGGTCGAGATGGTGTTCGTGCGGGGCCAACGGGTCGCGCTGGCGACGGACAAGCGCGACTGATCCACTTTGGGGGCTGGACAGGATCCTTACCCAGGGCGCGGGTAGCGCCGGATGGGGGATGAGGTCTGGGTCGGGCTCGACGGGAACACGACGTGAGTTCGACCGAGATCCAACGAGGCCCGCAAGAGAGGCAAGGTCGTTTGAAGATCGTCGATGTGTGCCGACCGGGGGTCGGCTGCGGATTGCGGTTCCTGCGGCAAGCGACGTTGCTGGTGGGCCTGGCCACGTGGGCGGGATCGACCGGCTTTGCCGGTGACGAAGGTGCGGTCGTCCTTTGCGCCGACCGGATCTGGATCGGTAACGGTGACGTGCTCGAGCCGGGACAGATCCTCGTCCAGAACGGGCGCATTGCCGCGCTCGGCACCCTTGTCGATGCCCCTTGGAGCGTTCCGCGGTGGCGTGTCGGAGGCGGCACACTGACGCCCGGACTCATCGATGCGAACGCCCGTCTCGAGTCTTCCGCAGTGGTCGCGCGACGGGAGTCGCCGCGAGTGCCCGGCGCGGAGCGTTCCGATATCGCGCGCGCGCACGAGCACGAACATGCGCACGAACACGAACACGAGCACGAAGTTCGCGCGGGTGGGCAGGGCAACGAGATCGCGAGTGACTACTCTGCGATCGAGGATCTGACGGACGACTGTTGTCTGTTGGTCGATCCGACGCTCCCGCCGCTCGACCCGGACGGCGGCTCGGCGTCCGGAGTGGGTCCCAGTTGGGTGGTCACGGATCAAACCGCAGAGGTCGTGCCCCAGAACCGAGTCCTGGATGCGCTCGACATCGAAACCCTCGACCTCACGCGTTTGGTGCGTGGCGGCGTGACGACCGTGTATGTGTCGCCCGATTCGTCGGCGGTGATCGGCGGGCGCGGCGCTGTGCTGCGCACCGCCGGTCGAGATCGCGTGGTGCGAGCGGCCGGCGCGGTGAAGGCGACCATCGGCAGCGATCCGATCTGGCTGGGTACCCGCAACTTCAGCCTGTTCTTTGCGCGCGAGGCCGGTCGTTTTCACCGGCGCCCGACGAGCGCGATGGGCGTCACCTGGGTGTTCCGGAAGGCATTCTTCGACGCCCAGCGCCGCTCCCAGGGGCGCCCGGTTGGCGGCGCCGATACGCCGAGTGCCGAGGCGCTGGAGGTTTTGGTCGGAGTGCTGGCGGGTGACACCGAGCTTCGCATTCAGGCGCGCCGACAGATCGACATTCTCACCGCGTTTCGCTTGGCCTCGGAGTTCGGACTGCAGTTCACGTTGGAGGAGGCGACGGAAGCGTACCTTTGCCTCGACGAAATTCGAGCGGCCGGCACGCCGGTCATCTTCGGCCCGATCTTCGAGCGCGCCCAGGGCGTACGAGGGTTCTCCGGGGAGGCCGATCGAGCGCGGTTCCACACGTTTCGCGCGTTGTTGGCGCAGGGGATCCCCACCGCGCTGAGTGCCCAGGAGTTGCGTGACGAAGACGGCCTGGCGCGCCAAGGGATGTACGCGCGACGTTTCGGCAGCAGCGAACAAGAGGTGCTGCGAGCGTTGACCGAAACCCCGGCCAAGCTGTTGGGGATCGATGGCGACACCGGCACGCTGAGCGTGGGCAAACGAGCGGATCTCGTGCTTTGGACCGGCGGGCCATTCGAGGCGACGAGTCAGCCCGCGCTGGTGATGGTGGGGGGCGAGTCGGTGTGGAGCACCCGCGATCTGCGCGCGACCGAGGTTTGGTAACCCGAGTGAGACACACGCCGGTTCAAGAGGCGACACCTGGAACAGGATGGCTTTCATGAGGATGCTTGCGCGCGCTGCGCTCGGGACCGTCTTCGCGCTGACCGCTACGACTTTGGCCTCGGCAGCGCCGCCGCCCCCGAAGTTGGCTCTGACCGGTGCCCGGATCATTCCGGTGGTCGGTCCAACGATCGATCGCGGCACGGTGCTCATCGAGCACGGAATCATCACGGCCGTGGGCGCCGAAGTGGCGATTCCGTATGACGCGCTGGAGATCGAACTCGACGGCAAGGTGCTGTTCCCGGGAATGATCGACCCGCACTCGGCCCGCGGCCTCGACGTCACCAACGAGAACATCCCGGTTGCGCCGTTCCTCGACGTGTACGACGCGATCGATCCGTCGCGGCTGTTCTTCGAAGACTCACTTCGCGACGGCATCACCACGGTGCATGTGGTGCAGGGCGAAAACTGCGTGATCGGCGGGCTCTCACGGGTCGTGCGTCCCATCGGCCGCACGATCGCGAGCATGACCGTCGAGCCGGCTTTGGGGTTGAAGATCTGCGTTTCCCCGATGCGCGGTTCCGACCGCATGCTGCAGCGGGCCACGCTACGCGATGCGTTCCTGGAACTCGACTACTACTTGGAGCGCCTGGCCGAGACGCGTTACGAGCAGTCGCTCAGCGACAAAGGGCAGAAGCTCACCGTTGGGCCGGCCGAGGCGCGACGACTCGGCAAGCCGCTCCTGACCGACGCCGACTATGATGACGCGCACCGCAATCTGGTGAGGCTGCGCGAGGGCCGACTGCGAGCTTGGGTCTACTGTGGTGCGGCGACGGACGTACAACCCGCGATCGACCTGGCGCGAACCCAAGGTTTCCTGGACCGCACCGTTTTCGTGCTTGCCGGCGATGCCTATCGCGCGGTGCGCGAACTGGCGGCGGCGAAGCGTCCGGTGGTGCTCGCCGCCGATCTCGTCGATCGTTGGGAGGACCAGATCACCGGGGAATTGCGCGAGGTGTTCATCCCGCGCGTCATCGCCGACGCCGGCTTGGTGTTCGCGCTGCAGCCGCACCCCGACTCGAGCCTCGCGGAGCGCTACCTGAACTATCAAGCGGCGCGTCTGGTGCGCGAGGGCATCCCGCGCGAGACGGCGTTGGCTGCGATCACGATCGACGCCGCGCGTACGCTCGGACTCGAGTCGCGTCTGGGTTCGCTCGAAGTAGGCAAGGTCGCGAACGTGCTGGTCCTCACCGGCGATCCACTCGACTTCACGACATGGGTAGACCGGTCGTACATCGATGGCGTGTTGGCCTATGACCGCGCTCGCGATCCACGGCTGCAAGAGTTGTTCGGGGGTGAGCGAGGCGGCGCCTCTGCGGGGGAGGGAGGGCAAGCTCCCGCGCCCGAATCGGGCGGTGCGCCGGTCGCGCCGGCACCGAAGCGCGACGGCGGCGAAGGCGATCGAGCGGGGGCCCCGTGATTTGCGTTTCGTTCCTGCGAGCGATGCCTGTCGCGATCGCATTGACGATCACCGTGGGCGCGGCGTTCATTCCAGCACTCGCTGCGGACGCGGCGCCAGCACCGGCCCGTGGCGCGCCGGCGGCACTCGGTACTGACGCGTGGCCTGGGATGGAGTTGGCCGACGGCGAGTCGCACGGTCGGGACTTCGCCCTGCGCGCAGGCCGCGTGTTGCCCATGGCAGACGGGTGGCCAGCAGTTCTCGATGACGCTTGGATCGTCGTACGCAAGGGTCGCATCGTAGCGTTGGGACCCGAGGCGCCGATCCCGGACGACGTGCCGCGCATCGAGTTGCCGTACGCGACGGTCGCTCCGGGTTTCGTGGCTGCGGCGACCGATCTCGCAGGTCGCCACTCGGACCCCGAGTCCACGGGCGCAGGCTTTCGCGCCATCGACGGTTTCGACCGGTTCGCCGACTGGCGGCCGCTCCTCGCGGCCGGAGTGACGACCGTGCACTTGAACCCCGGAGATCACCGCCTGATCCCCGGGCAAGGGGCCGTGATCAAGCTTGCAGGTCCCTCGAGCGAGCGAGTGCTGCGCGGCGACGGCGAGCTGTGCGTCGTGCTGGGAGAGTCTGCCTTGCGACCGCCGCTCGATGCGCGACTGACCGTGCCGACGTCTTCCGATCAAGAGATTGCCCCGGCACGACCGCAGCGACCCGAGTCGCGACTGGGTCAACTGCTGGCGCTGCGGGAGTCCATTGACGCCGCCCTACGTGGCGATCATCGCGAGCGCCTGTTGCTCCACTCGGTGGCGCTCGCCGACCTATGGCGGGGCTCGGCGTCGGTGCGAGTCGAAGCGGATCGCGCAGCCGATCTGCTCGCCGGCGTTTCGTTCTTGCGCGCGCAGAACCGACGAGGCTACCTGGTCGGCGGTGCGGAAGCCGAGCCGGTAGCCGACTCCCTGCGTCGGGCGGGCGTGCCGCTCGTGGTTCGTCCGCGTGTTCGCTACGACAGCGAAGGGGGAGCAGGGGACATCGGCACTTCGCCGGACGCGCTGCGCGGAGACCTCGAGGATCTGCTTCGCCTCACCGGCGTCGACTGGGTGCTCGCCCCACCGGCAGGGCGCTCACCGGCTGAACTGCGCATGGTCGCCGTGAGCGCGTTCGGGCTCGGGCTGCGGCACGATCGTGTACTCGGCGCGATCACGAGCGGACCGGCACGAGTGTTGGGCGTCGACGATCGCGTCGGGAGTCTGGCACCGGGCAGGGACGCGGATCTCGTCGTACTCAACGGGGATCCGTTGGCGGTCATCAGCCGAGTCGATCGCGTCTACGTCGGCGGGCGGCTCGCCTTCGAGGCGCCGAAGAGCACGTCCGTCGTCGTGCGCGCCGGTACCATCTGGCTCGATCCCGAGCGTCAGTTGCAGCCCGGCGAGATCCTCATCGAAGATGGGAAGATCGTGACGGTGGGACGGACCGTCGCGCAGCCAGTCGGTGCGCGCGTGATCGACGCGGGTCCCGACGGGTTTGCCTGTCCTGGCTTCCTGGATGCCTACGGTCACCTCGGTTTCGAGGGCGACCGGGGACCTGCGGCCGCGTCGTTGGATCCGTCGCGCTTGTTTGGCGCTACCGATGCCGTGGGCACGCGGGTGGCGCGCGGCGGTGTGACTACGGTCCTCACCACGGCGTACACCTCCGGCCCGGGCGGCGCGCGTGTGTCCGCGGTCAAGACCGTCGGTGCAACGCGCGCGGCGCGGGTCGTTGCTCCCACTGCGGCTCTGGCTCTCGACCTGACGCGCGACGATCCGGGCGCCATCGCCGAGACCATCGATGCGCGATTAGCGGCCGCGCGGCGCTACGTCGAGTCGTGGCAGAAGTACGAGAAGGAACTCGAGGCGTGGCAGAAAGGCGAGAAACCTTCGGAGTCCGTGAGTCCGGAGCCGAAGAGCGGCGATCCGGTGTCGGGAGTGTGGGAGGGGCGCGCGTCCGGGGGGCCTCTCGAAGAGCCGTACACGGGCAAGATGACGCTCGAGCTCAAGGGCGCCGCCGTCGAAGGACGGGTGAT
The DNA here is from genome assembly GCA_050246115.1 of Planctomycetota bacterium. Classification (GTDB taxonomy): domain Bacteria; phylum Planctomycetota; class UBA8108; order UBA1146; family JAJFFE01; genus JBFWWP01. The sequence continues at coordinate 5,254 of JBFWWP010000030.1, read as the reverse complement.
CGAACCGCGCATCGATATCCCGCACAAGATCCTACTCACCCTAGCGGGAGATCAACTGCGCGGCACGATCGAAGTGAACTTCCCAGGCCTCTTGGCTCCTCCTACCGTGGAGGCACGCCTCACCGCAGCGGACGAGATGAAGGGCACGGTGGGCGTGATGGGTTTCACGGTGGACTTCGAGGCACAGCGTACCTCGAAGACACCGGTCGAGACTCGTGTCCGCAGAGACTCACGGGCGGCGGACGGCCGGCCCCTGCCACCGGCGGTCGACGAGAATCTCGAACCGTTGCGCGCGGTGTTGAAGAAGGAGCTCCCGCTCCTCATCCGCGTGACGACGCCCGCGCAGGTCGCCGCCGTGCTCGATCACGGGGTCGACAAACTCGGTCTGCAGATCATCCTACTCGACGCCGAAGGGGCACGCTTGCACGGCGCGCGCCTGCACAAGTCGGGTGTTGGCGTGGTGCTGCCGTCGGCACTGCGACGCACGAGCCTCGAGGATCCACGCTTGCTCGGGGTCACTCTCCAGTACAACGACGTGATGGTGGCGTTTCAGAGCGGCGCCGAGGATGGTGCGCGGCACCTCTCGCAGTTTGCGCTCAACGCGGTTGCCCAGGGGATGGCCGCCGACCGCGCGCTGGCTGCCCTGACGCTGGAACCAGCGAAGATGTTTCGCATTGACTCGCGAGTCGGGAGCCTGGCCGCGGGCAAAGATGGGGACGTCGTCGTCTTCCAGGGACATCCCTTTCTCGCCGGAGGACGGGTGCTGCGGGTGCTGATCGGCGGAGAGGAGGTGCAGCGTTGAACTCGGTGCGGACTCACAACCGGTCGACCACGAACGCGCGTCGTCGAACGCGGTGGGGCTTGGTGCTGTCGTGGATGGTCATCGTGGGTGTGACGACGAGCCGCCCAGTCGTCGCGCGTGAACCGGCGCCGCCGCTGGCGTTTCGCGTCGCCAAGATCGTGACCATGGACGACGGCGACCGCGTCATCAACAACGCCATCGTTCTCGTGCGCGATGGCAAGGTGGAGGCGTTGGGTCGAGCGCGCGAGATCGCCGTGCCCGCGGGCTACGAGGTCGTGAACGCCCCCGACTTGTGGCTGGTCCCTGGACTGGTCGAGTGTCACAACCACTCGGTCGCAGCAGGGGGGATCAACGACATGGTGTACCTCACGAATCCTGGCCTGCGCACCATGGATCTGATCGAGCCCGAGAGCCTCAACCTCGAGCGTGCGCGCGCCGGCGGAGTGACCACTTCGCTCACGATCCCGGGCAGCGGTACCAACCTGAGCGGTTTCGGTACCATCGCGAAGCTGGCCGGTCGGACTCCCGAGGAGCAGATCATCGCGGCACCGGGATCGCTCAAGATTGCGCAGGCCGGCAACCCCGAGAACTACTGGTTCCGGCCCGGTCGCACCTACCAGAACTACAACATCCGCCAGACGCTCGAGAAGGCCCGTGACTACGCGCACGAGTGGCGTCGCTACGAGACCGGTGAGCGCGCCGACGCCCCCGAGTTCGATCCGGTCTTCGAAGACTTTCGCGGTCTCTTCGCGCGCGAGTACGTGGTCTCGGTCCACACGCAGGGATACCAGTTGATGATGACCACGCTCGACATGCTGACCGACAAGCTCGGCCTGCGCGTGGTGTTGGATCACTGCACCTTCAACGGCTTCCTGACAGCGCCGTTGGTTCGTGAGCGCGCAGACGTCTACGCCATCAATGGGCCGCGACAGTTCTGGTTCGAGCGCCGGCAGCGGCGGCTCGTCGGTCATGCCGCAGCGTGGTGGGCCGGTGGGGTGAAGCGACTGGGACTCAACACCGACGCTCCGGTGATTCCCCAGGAGGAGATCGTGACGCAGGCCGCGGCCGCCTGCTACTTCGGTTGGCAACCCTACCCGGCACTTCGCGGCATGACGCGCGTTCCGGCGGAGGCGCTCGGAGTCGACGATCGGCTCGGCAGCATCGCGGTCGGTAAAGATGCCGACTTCGGACTCTGGACGGGGGACCCCGTCAACCCGACTTCATCGTGCGAGTACACGATCATTTCGGGGCGTATCGAGTACCGGGCTTCGGAAGGGCGGCGGTTTTGATCGAGACATTCCGCAGGACATTCGCGTTCGATGGTCGCCGGACGGGAGCCGGACGCAGCTGGGTCTGGCGATTCGGGGCAGCATGGATCGCGGTCGCCGCCGCCGGGGGCCCGAGCGCGACGGCTGCCGACGGGTTCTTGGTCGTCCGAGCGAAGCACGTGATCACGGCCGCGGGCGTCGACTTCACGCAGGGTACGGTCGTCATCGATGGCGCGCAGATTCGGCTCGTCGGCGATCGTGACGTCGAAGTGCCGGCCGGGTCGCGGCGGTTGGAGGCGGGTGACGAGTACGTCATGCCGGGCCTGGTGCTCGCGCGGACGCGGCACTCGTTGCCACGCTATGCGCGCTCGGGCAATCAGTCGCATCGCAGTGCCGCAATCGAGATCTACCCCGACGAGGTGGACTTCGACGAACTCCTCGCGCGGGGATTCACGACCGTCGCGTTCTACCCCGACGGGGCTGGGATTCCGGGTCGCGCCACGATTTGTTCGACAGGTGGACCTGCGCGTTCCGGCGAGAAGCTGGAGGATTCCTACCTTCGCATCTCGATGGCGAACCCCGCGAGCGACAAGGGCACGTTGAGCACCGCGCTGGCCAAGGCCAAGGAGCAGATCGCGAAGATCGCGAAGGCCCGAGAAGAGTGGGAGAAGAAGCAGACGCCCGCTCCCGCCGAGGGTGACGCGAAGCCCGCCGGAGGCGGCGCGCAGAGCGCGGAAGGGCCCGGGGCTGCGCCGACGGAAGGGGCGTCGTCCAGCGATCGCGCGAAGACCGTCTTCGTACCCCCGAGCACGGACGCTCGTCTTCAGTTCTTCGTCGACTGGTTGGAGAAGAAGCCCGGCCAGCAGGTTGCGTTCGAGCTGTCGCGACCGTCGGATCTCGTGCACCTCGAGGAGGTGCTCGCGGCCTATCCAGAGCTCTCGCCGGATCGGTTCTACCTCACTCCAGACCTGCGCCCTGACCATCGGCGCGTGCTCGACCGATGGGCGGCGCTGCACCCCAAGGTGATGCTCGCGCCGAGGTTGTTCCAGCTACCCGAAACCGTCACTCGCTTCGACCTCGTCGGCGACCTGGTGCGCAGCGGTTGCGAAGTTTCGTTCGTGCCGGAAGGCGATGGCGCGAGTGATTTCGAGGCGTTGCGCGGTGGCATCGCAGATCTGGTGCGGGTGGGAGTGGAGCGAGCGACCCTCGTTCGCGGATTGACGCTGCACCCGGCGCGCTTCTTGGGAATCGAAGACCGTTGCGGAAGTCTGGAGAAGGGGAAGCGCGCCGACCTCGTGTTCTTCGACGGGGATCCGCTCGACCCGGCGAGTCGCGTCACCCGCGTGATGATCGGCGGTACGGTGGTGTGGGAGAGGGGGCGCCGATGAGGCTGTGGGGTTGGCTATCGGCGGTGGGTTTGCTTCTCGCCCAGGTTCCTGGTGTCGCGGTGGAACCGCCGGCGGCCGCAACCGGTGAAGCGGCGCCGGCGAGCGAGGGTGACGCGGCGACGCCCGTCCCCCAGGCACCGACGTGGCTGGCCATCGAAGGAGGTACGGTCCACACGGTCTCGGGGCCGGTGCTCCGCGAAACGACCGTGCTGGTCAAGGATGGAAAGATCCATGCGATCGGCAGCCGCGTGCAAATCCCGGAGAGCGCGGAACGGGTCGACGCGCGCGGCCACCACGTGTACCCGGGGTTGATCGCCGTACGCAGTCGAGGGCTGGTCGGCGAGCGCGATCCGCAGAACTCGACGGACGTGTTCTCCCTGAACCTGACGCTCGGCCTCGCGGGCGGACTGACCACGGTGATGGCCGGCAACGTGGCCGTCAAGTTGACCGCCGGCACGCTCGAGGGGCACGTGATTCCCGAGCGGGTATTCGAGCCTCTCGAGTATCGGAACTCGCGACCCGAAGACCGACGACGCGTTCGCGAGGGTATGACGCGCGTCGCGGCCTATCGGGCCGAACTCGCCGAGTACGAGCGCGAGAAGTCCAAGGATCCGCAACGCAAGGCCCCGGATAAGGGTTGGCTGCGCGGTGAGTACTCGAAGTACCTCGACCTGATCGAAGGACGCGCCATTGCGTTGGGCAGTGCCACGACGTGGGCCGAGATCACTGGCTACTGCGAACTCGCGCAGCAGTTTGGGTTCGCGTTGGTCTTAGACGGTGCCGAGGAGGGTTGGGCCGTCGCCGCCGAGATGGCGCGTGCCGGCGTGGGGGCGATCATCACTCCGCGCATCCGGCGAGACCCCGCGCCCGAGTTGATTGCCGCCAGCGGGTCGTGCATCGAGAACGCAGCGCGCCTGCACGAAGGCGGCGTCGTGTTCGCGGTAGTCCCTCAGATGGCGATCATCAGTCTCGACGGTCGCGCCGGCCGCGATCTCTTCAACCTGCCGTTCGAAGCGGCGTTCGCCGTGCGGGGCGGGTTGCCGCCCGACGTCGCGCTTCGGTCGATCACGCTGGACGCCGCGCGGGTTCTCGGTCTCGATCGACGGTTGGGCTCGATCGAGGTCGGCAAAGACGCGGACTTCGCCGTGGTCGACGGTGACCTGCTCCACTACCAGACCCTCGTGCGCTGGACCATCGTCAACGGCCGGATCGTCTACGACCGCATGAAGGACACCCTGCTCGATCACATCCGGCCTCCCGCCGACCCCAACGCACCTCCCATGATCGATGGCTGGCCCCGCGACCTCGGCGAGGAGTTCTGACTAGGACGGGGAGTGCTGGTGGGCGTTTTGAACGCATGGAGCGTTCAGTCCGTCCCCCGGTCCTCTTCGCCATCCGCCCATTCACCACCGCGACGCATCCGCAGACCCACCGCCCATTCAACGCCCAGGCACGCCCTGGGAGCGCGGACAGCCTGTCCGCATCGCCCGCGCAAATCCCGTTCGCGCCACACCCACACGCCCGCTGCCATCCCACCGCGCCAAGCCACCTCCGCCCCGCGAGCGCCTCGCCACCTTCCGCGCCACCCGCTTTGCTGGCGAGCGTTCTGAACGCATGAGCGCGCAATCCCGTCTCCCTCTTCTCTTCACCATCCGCCCATTCACCACCGCGACGCATCCGCAGCCCCACCGCCCCTTCAACGCCCAGGCACGCCCTGGGAGCGCGGACAGCCTGTCCGCATCGCCCGCGCACATCCCCGTTCGCGGCACACCAAAACGCCCGCTGCCATCCCACCG
>JBFWWP010000029.1:0-68461 GCA_050246115.1 Planctomycetota bacterium | reverse complement strand
CCGCACAAGGCACCGTTCAGTACATCGACGACCAGCTCCGAGCCTGCGGCTCGAACGAGAAGCTCTTCGATCTCGAGGCCAAGACACTCATCCACGACTACGCCACCGGCCTACCCCGGCAGATCAACAACCTCGCTACCGCGTGTTTGATCCATGCGGCCTCCAACGGCGAGAAGAAGATCACACAGGCCCTCGTCTCACACGCCAGTCAGGAGACCGCCATCCTGTGAAGCGTCTCTCCGAGGAGCGCCTTCGGGCGCTCCGCAACCTCATCCCCATCCACGAAGTCATCCAACACCTCGAGCTGCACGCCAAGGTCGTCGAAGGGTACCTACGCTTCCTCTGCCCACGCTGCTCGGAGTTCCACACCGCCACCAACCCGCGAACCAACCTCGCTCGCTGTTTTCGATGCAACGTCAACTACAACCCCATCGACCTCGTCATGGCTGTAAGGAACTTCAGCTTCCTCGACGTCGTGCAGCACCTCGAGCGCCACTTCTCCAGATACCTGCCAAGGTGACAGACTCAACAGCGTCGTTGGGCTCGGAACAGACGTCAGCAATTCTGGGACCGGGAGGTTCAGGCAGTGTGGGACTCCGCAGCTCCAACAAGCCAACGCTTACGTCAACGAACTCGACGGTGCCAAACGGGATCAGCCGCAACCGCGAGCGCCCGACACTTGTTTGAGCGGGGCTCGAGCTGCTCGTCGCATCTGAGGCGGGAGGAACCCGGCGTTCCGTGCGGGTCTGGGCACGAAGGTGCTTCGGTGGCCTCCACCTCGAAGAGGCTGAGGTTCTCGAGTCCCAAGTTCACCATTCACCCGGCCCAGAGGTGAGGGATCAGGCGGCAGCACCGTCCCATCCGACACGCACCCCGAGCAAGACTCGGTATCCATAGGTGCCCGGCGGGAAGACCGTGCGAGTGTGGCCCGCGACGTAGCGCCGACGGGCTCGCTCGTGGTCGGACTCGAACTGGCGCTTCTCGGCGATGCCGGTCGCGAGGAGCACCTTGTCCTGGGTCGCGAAGTTCGGGTTCAGGGTTCGAACCGGGTGGGATCCCCGTTGGTCCCGCGGGGTATTCCGGACTCGTTCCGGGCCCGCGAGCGATTGACCTCGCCGCTCGAGATCTCGGTGAATCGACTCGAGCTCGCTCTCGACGAGCGCCTCGACGCGGACGTTGCTTTCCTCACAGGCGCGGCCCTGCTCCTCGCCGTTCGCGGTCGGGAAGGCGAACGCCACGGGGCTCAGCTCGATGGAGACCTCATCCGGTCGATACCGCGGGGAGAAGTAGACCGCCGGTCGTTGCGCCGTGATCGTATCCCCGAACCTCCAGTGAGCGCTCGTGACGCCCGGCCAAACGATGGGATCGGTGAGCCCGGCCCGAGTTGGGTTGAGCATGCAGTAGGCTACCTTGCGCTCCGCCGCGTCCAGATCGAGCAGTGCGACCGCGGAGTAGCGCTTGCCACTCCAGATTCGACGCGTCTCGCCGAGTAGAACCTTGATCGCCTTGGAGGTCTCCGTCAGGAACTGGCCCATGAAGGCCGGCAGTTCGCCTCGGACGTCGGTGACCAGAAGGTGCACGTGATTGCTCATGAAGCAGAAGGCGTGAATCAGGACTCCGTACCGACGCGCCCAGAGAATCAGCGTGTAGAGGAGGAGCGCGTTCATCTCCGGCGACGCCACGATCCAGAACAGGTCGTCGCTGGTCTTCTTGGTGATCAGGTACGCGGTGCCGGGCTTGACCCGGCGTAGGCGGCAACGCCGGCGGGCCGGCTGCCGAGGACGAAGCTTGCTCATGAAGGTACCTCTGGGGCTGAGGCGTTCCTTCGTCAGGCCCCGCTACTGTCCACGCTCGAGCCGACGTGGGCAAGGAAATCCGTAGTTCGCGGGCGCAAGTGGCGAATGGGCGGTAGGATAGCGCGTCGCTGTCACCGTTGCTTTGCTTCGCCTCATACGCTGCCTCGGCCTCGTGCTTTTGCTGCGCTTCTCGCCTCTCAGAAGCCTTTCGCTCTTCTGCGCGCGCGCTCACTTCGTGCCGGGGCACGTAGCCCTCGGGCGGGGGGCCGAGGCCGAACGGCGGCAGCCCAGCGACGCTGAGTCGCGTCACTAAGCACCAAGCGACGGAGGGGGCGATGACTCGAGCGGAGGGTCCTCAAGCGCCGCTCGAACTGCTTGAGCCGTAACTCCGTGGCGTTCAAGGGTCTCGGCCGATTTGGTCCGTAGCTCGGTGAGCGCGAGGAGCAGGATGGAAGTGTCGATCCCAGGACGTTGGAGATCAACCGTGATCCGGAGTGCGGTCTCCAGACAGCTCTTGGCAGCTTCGGTGAATGGGATCTGGTTCGATCGGAACTCGTGACTACCTGGATGCAGGCTACCCTCGAAGTCCTGAAGAAGCCTCGTCGGAGACACCTCGAGGCGCTCGATCAACGCGTACGCGCCGCCCCTAGCCTTGACGAGGCCAATCAAGATATGTTCCTCATCGACTACCTTATCATCCTGGTCTCTTGCGGCATGATAGGCCAAGGCCATCGCCTTCTTGGCCTGGTCTGTGAATCGCTCGAACATCGGGTTCCCCCCCTTCCATAGTAATCACCACTGGTCCCGACAGAGGACCTTCCCTGCGGCCCCTCGGGGCCAACCGCTCCAAGCGCTGTCTACTGCCTGGGTAGTCTAGTCGCCGGGATCTTCGCGTCCCAGGGAAAGCTGGGGATCTCCCGCCCCAGAGTGATCCACAGAGTCAGCCCCGGAGGGGGGCGCCCGATTGGTCGTGAAAGGGCCGACCGCGCAGCGTTCATGACCTGTAGGGTTCGTCGACGAGCGTCATCGGTGCTTTGAAGCGAGGTGGAGAGTCGCGGAGGTGTCGTCGAGCGATGTTGCTGTGCTCGACGGCCTTCGTCAGTGCAAGCGGCAGCGGGGCTGCCCCTCGGGGGGGCAGCTCATCGGGGTCCAGTGCTAGTCGGGTTCGGGGATTCGAGCACCCGAACTGGCGCCGCCGGGCGCGATGCCGAGCCGGCCACCTCACTCGAAGAGTAACGCTTGTCACGTGGGCGCGGGGTCTTTGCAGCAGGCGCCCAACTGAACGTGCAGCTTGTACGTGCCGCTCGGGAACACGACGTCGCGATGGCCGACGATGGATTCCTCGAGCGGGAATCAGTAGCGTTCGAGGAATCTCTTCAGTCGCTGGATCGCTTCGATGCGGGCCCACTTGTCCGGGATCCTCGCCACCCGAAGCGTTCGAGAGATGGCAGCAAGGCGGGCCGCGGGGGACTGTCGATGCCCGGCGGATGCCGCCGCCTCTCGTCAGACGCGACCCGGGGCACCGAGCCTGCGTCGCAAGCCGGCACTGATCGCTCGCGCCGCCTGCGGGCCGTGCCGAAAGAAGAGCGACGGCTCGAGCGCCTCGAACTCGACGAGGTGTGGCTGTCCCTCGCGATCTCGCAGAAAGTCGACGCGTGCATACAGCAGGTCTCCCTGGACGCAGTCCAGGACCGAGTGCGCCCAGGCTGCATCGGTGGGTTCGAGCGTCACCCGCTCGTCGCGGGCGCCATGGTCGTCCTGCACTCGGTAGTCACCCGGTACGGGGATCTTCCGGACGCAGTGCGTGAGTGCGCGATCGACGAAGATCGCGCTGAACTCTCCCTCCGTTTCGACACGATCGAAGTAGGGCTGGAGCATCATGCCCGACGCTTGCGAAGCGCGCTCGAGATGGGCTTGAGCCGTGGCCAGGTCGGCCTCGCCCCGGATCGGCAGGGTGCCCCGGGCCGACGCGCCGACCACGGGCTTCAGGAACGCGCGCTTCCACCCCAGCGAGTGAAGCTCTGTTCGCAGATCGGGCGAGTGCCCGCGTTCGATCCACACCGTCGGGACGATTCTCGCTCCACGGGTTGCGAGTTCGCGCAGGTAAGTCTTTTCGATGTTCCAGGCGGCAACGGTTGCCGGGTTCCAAAGGCGCGTGGCTCGGCTCACCCGGTCGAGCCACTCCCGGAACTCGGTGAGGCGCTCGGTGTAGTCCCACGTCGTCCGAATCACGCACGCGTCGAACGCTCCCCAGTCTACGGTGGGGTCGTTCCAAACCGGTTGCCCGACATGGAACCCGTCGGCCGTGAGTGTCCGGTGAAGCGGCTGATCGTCGACTTCCCACGACGGCAGGTCCGCACACGTGGCGAGGGCGATGCGCATGGACTCGAGTTCAGTGTGCCGCGGCGGGAGCGGAGGGGGACGCGGATCGATCCATTAGGTCCCGGCGTCTGCCGTCGGCGCGTCCTGGTTCCGCTTGGCCTCGCCGGCCTTGGCGTCCATGGACTCCAGGAAGCGGGACATGCTTTCGTAGAGACCGACTGGGGCCTGGATCAAGATCGAGTTCGTGCCCTCGTGCGTGATGATGCGCGTCGCGATCTCGTCGTTCGTCGGCACGGCTTGCTCCGTGGCAGCCCCGCCACCCCAGACGAACTCGAGCAGGCTCTTGACCGCAACTTCGACCTGGACGTTCTGGACACGATAGAGGTGTGTGCTCGCGCGAGCCAGCGCGTCCCGTCGATCGATCAGCGGCATCAAGAAGTCGATGAGTTCCTTCCGATGTTGATCGTTGGTGTCCACTACGATTTTCTCGAGGTCCGACACGACGAGCAGTCGGCAGTATCGTCCGTCGGTATCGGCGCCGCGGCTGGCTCCCGAGTCCAGGGTGTTGGGGTCGTCCTCCGCGACGGCTCCGTACAGCACGACCTTGGGGAATCCGGTCAATTCACTCAAACGCTCGGCGATCTCGACCGGACTCGCGTGGTAAGGCGTGTAGCAGCGTAGCAGGGGGAGTTGGTTGATCGGCGGGACGTCGATCGTTCGAATCACATCTTGCACCCGGCGAATGGTCTGATCGTCACCGGTCAGTACCAGCGCATTGACGGGCGCGACCAACTCGACGCGAAGGTGCTCCGACGAGACCTTTCCGTCGCGACTGCGCCGGCGCAACACTTGGCGAACCACATCATAGGTCGAGGCCGCATCGAGATAGCGGAGGGCACAAAGCCACGTCAAGGACGGGGCCTCGACCTCGGTGACGTCCTCGTCATCGACGGAGGAGACGCGTTTGGTCACCCGGTTGCGAACCCGCTGTGTGTTGTGGCGCACTTGGATGAGATTCGAGCGCAACTCCTCGGTGACTTGATAGCCGTTGCTCTCGAACACGGCCTTGATCACGGGGTAGTTGAGAGCGCGCAAGTTCCCCAGGAAGCGGAGACGATCCTCGTCGGCGTCGCCGAACCTACTGGGGTAGGCAACGAACTTGCCGCTCGCCACTTCCATGAAGCTCAGCCACTTCGAGATCGGTAGCTCCTGGATGGTCCCCGACTGCCGCGGAATCGTGAGCGGCGGCGGGGCAAATCCCTCCTGTGCGGCCACGTCTCCCAGAACACAGGCACTACTCAGGACCACCAGGCCAGCCGCGAGGGTGTGGCGAGCGAAGGCGCGTCGGACCATCAAGGCAGGTTCCTCTCGTTGGGGACCGCGGGTGCGCCTCGCGGCGCCTCCGGATGGCGAATGATACCGCGATCGCGTTGCGGGTCCACGCCTCGTGTGAGGTGTCGCAAAAGGGGCATGGCCTCGACGTCACCCTCGAGCGCTCGCCTTTGGCGCCGCTTCCTCGGAGGGGGCCCTCGCAAGCCCCCTCGGCGCCTAGCGCGGACTACGGTTGCTTGTGAATGCGCTTGCCTGAGGAGTCGCCCGAGAGTTACTTCGACATGTTGCCGTCGATTGGGGTCAGATTCGGCCGATCCGGAAAGCTCGGAACCGGAGGCGTAGCCTTGGTTCCGGTGAGGATTTCGAGGTTTTCGGATCGGTCGAAGATGGCCCGAAGCGACGAGCAAGAGGGTGAAGTCATTCTTGGGCGACTCCTTAGGGCTAGTCCTCGCTGCCGTCCACGCCACCGAAATAGGTGGCCTGGGGGTGGTGGAAAACGAGCGCCGATACCGAGGCCTCTGGGTCCATCATGTAGCCTTCGGTCAGGTCGACCCCGAGGCTGTCATCAGGCCGAAGCAGACGCCAGAGCTTCACCTGCTGGGACAGGTCCGGACAAGCCGGATAGCCGAAGGAATAGCGCTTACCTCGGTAACGGGCCTTCATCATGTCCTGGGGCGTCGTACCTGGCGGATCCGCGAGTCCCCACGCGCGGCGTATGCGTTCGTGGACCCACTCCGCGAGGCCCTCAGCCGTTTCCAGAGCCAGCACCTGGATCATGTGCGACTTCAGGAACTCGCCCTGCTGCTTGTACTCCTCGGCGAGCGCGCGCACGCCGTGACCGCAGGTCGTGACGAACAACGCCACGCTGTCCGAAGGGCGCCCCGGTTCTCCGGGTTTGACGAGGTCGGTGATCGACTGAAACGGTGGCGTCTGTTGCCTGGGGAAGCGGATGGTCTCGAGCGGCTTGCCGGTCGCCGGATCGTGGAAGACGACATCTTGTGCGTCGACCGAGACCGGGAAGAACTGCCACAGCGCGCGCGCGTGCAGCAGCTTCTTTGCACGGCACTCTTCGAGCAACGCGAGCATCAGACCCTCCAGTTCGAGGGCCTTGGGATCGCCTTCCTCTCTCCGCTTCCAGTAGTTGCCGCGCAGGCCGAGGTGCTTGCAGTACAGCATCTGCGGATTGATGTAGTCGAACACGGCTTTCAGGTCGATCCCGACCTCGATGTGCCGGTGCGTGTCCGGGGTCGCTGGCACCTCGTCGAGGATGTGGATCTCCGGCGAACGACTGGGCACCGTGTGGGCGGCGACCGCCTTCGACGTCTTGGAACTCCCGCCGCGTCGGAGGCGTTCGTGGTCTCGGCGCACGGTATCCACGAAACTGCTCGTGGTCTCGGGGTTGAGAAGTTGGTTTGCGATGTCCAGGCCGTTCATTGCGTCCTTGGCGTAGACCACGACCGAATCGATCGCCGGCGCGATCTTGCTCGCGGTGAACTTCGCCGAGAGCGCCGCTCCGCCGACCAAGATCGGGATCTTGATGCCAGCGGACTGGAGATCTTCCGCCGTCACGACCATCTGGTGCGCGGACTTCACGAGCAGGCCGGACAGCCCTAACGCATCGGGCTTGTGTTCGAGGATGGCCTCGATCAGCGCGGCCGGGGGCACTTTGATGCCCAGGTCGATGACGTCGTAGCCGTTGTTGCTCAAGATGATCTGCACCAAGTTCTTGCCGATGTCGTGCACGTCCCCTTTGACGGTTGCGAGCACGATCTTGCCGCGGGTTGCGGTTTCGGCCTTCTCCATGTGCGGCTCGAGATGGCCGACAGCGGCTTTCATGACCTCGGCGCTCTGCAGCACTTCGGCCACGATCAACTCGTTGTTGTTGAACAGGCGCCCGACTTCGGCCATGCCCGCCATGAGTGGGCCGTTGATGATGTCGAGCGGCGTCGGGTACTGCGCCAGCGCCTCATCGAGCGATTCGCGTAGCCCCTCCTTGGTGCCATCGACGATGTTGCGCGGAAGCCGTTCCGCGAGCGGCAGGCTGAGCAGGCTCGACTGCGCGCCTTTCTTCACCTTGCGCTCGCGGTAGAAGGCGGTGAACTCCGCGATCGGGTCCGCGGTGCGGCAGAAGATCAGGTTGTCACACAGCTCGCGCTCGTTGGCGGGGATGTTGGCGAAACGCTCGAGCTTTTGGGAGTTGACGATGGCCATGGTGAGGCCCGCGTCCAAGCAATGGTGCAGGAACACCGAGTTGAGAACTTCGCGTCCGGCCGGCGGGAGCCCGAAGGAGACGTTGGAGATCCCGAGCACGGTGTGGCACTGGGGGAACTCCTCCGCGATCAGCTTCACCCCGGCGATGGTCTCCTTGCCCGAGGTGCGGTACTTCTCGTCGCCGGTGCCCACGGGGAACACCAGCGGATCGAAGATGATGTCTTCCGGCTCGATCCCGTACTTTCCGGTCAGCAGGTCAAAGGACCTCCGCGCGATCTCGAGCTTGCGCGCTTGGGTCACGGCCATGCCGTCCTCGGGGTCTTCGTCGATGCAGCCAACCACGAGCGCAGCGCCGTAGCGGCGAGCGAGCGGCACCACCTTCTCGAAGCGCTCCTCGCCGTCTTCGAGGTTGATCGAATTGATGATGGCCTTGCCCTGACACATCGCCAGTGACTCCTCGAGTACCACCGCATCGGTCGAGTCGATCATCAGCGGCGCCTTGACCAGGCGCGTGAGGATGGGCAGGAAGTGTTTCATGTCGCTAAGCTCGTCACGGTCGGGATCTGCCATGCAGACGTCGACGATGTGGGCGCCGCCACGCACTTGACCGCGACCCACCTCGGCTCCCTGCTCGTACTTGCCTTCGGCGATGAGCTCCTTGAACTTGCGGCTGCCGATGACATTGGTTCGTTCGCCGACTTGGAGCGGCAGGTTGTCGCGTTCGAGGCTCAGCGAGTCGATCCCGGCGAGCATGGGATGGTGTTTCTTGGTGATGCTCCGTGGCGCGCGCCCCTTGGCCATGGCCGCGAGCGCGCGGATGTGCGCCGGCGTCGTCCCGCAGCAACCGCCAATGAGGTTGACCCAGCCCTCGTCGACGAAGTGACGACAATCTTGGGCCAGCGATGCCGGGGTCTCCTCGTAGAGGCCTTCGTCGTTCGGGAGGCCCGCGTTCGGGTAGCAGGACACGGCGAAGGGAGTGATCGCCGACAGGGTTCGGAGGTGGTCGGTCATGAACTTGGGTCCGGTCGCGCAGTTCATGCCGATGAACAACGGTCGGATGTGTTTCACCGACGCGTGGAAGGCCTCGATGCTCTGGCCCGCGAGCATGGTGCCCATGGGCTCGATGGTGCACGACAGACCGACCGGACGCTTCCAACCGACGTCCGCGAAGGCGTCGAGAATGCCGAGGTAGCCGGACTTCAAGTTCAGCGTGTCCTGTACGGTCTCGAGGAGGAGCACGTCGGCGCCGCCGCGCAGGAGGCCGCGTGCCTGGATGCGGTAACTCTCGCGGAGTTGTTCAAAGGTGATGCCGCCGGTGACGCAGAGGGTCTTGGTGGTCGGCCCCATGGCGCCGATCACGTAGCGGGGGTGGGCGGCGGTGGAGGCGCGGTCGACCTCTTCTCGCGCCAGTTGTGCGGCGATGAAGCTCAGCTCCTCGGCCATCGGTGCCAGATCGTACTCCGCCAGAACCACCGAGGCGGACCCGAAGGTGTTGGTCTCGATGCAGTCGGCGCCGGCTTCCAGGTAGGCGCGGTGAATGCCACGGATCGCGTCGGGGCGGGTCTTGACCAGCACCTCGTTGCAGCCGTTGTACTCTTCGCCACCGAAGTCTTCTGCGGAGAGGCCGAGATCCTGGATCGCGGTGCCCATGGCGCCGTCGAGGACCAGGATACGGGTACTCATGTCGGCACGGAGCCGCGCTTCGATTTCGGACTCGGTCACCAACAGCTCAGAGGTCATCGAGAACCTTTCCGGGAGGCCAGGCGCGGGGGCCGTGAACGGGTCGGACCGACGTGCGTGCGGTCGTCGGCGAAGGACTCCGGCACCCCAGGGATGCGTCGGCACCTCCTTCGCGCGGCCGTACCGTATTCACAAGGGCGCGGCGCGGCAAGGTCGGCCTTCGCCGGACTGTGACGGGAGATCGCCGCGACGTGCCGCCAACGGGTGCCATCGGCTGGTCCGGCCGGCGCCCGCCGTCCTCACACGCCCGGTCAGCCCGCGGGTCGGCGGGCGCTGGGGTTCCCCGCCAACGGTTCGCCAGGGTCGCCGCGCTCACGGCGTGCAACCGGGATCGGGCTGGCACGAAAGGGCGTTGGTTGCCGGAGCCAAACCACACCGCAGAGCGGGCGGCGGCAAGGGGCCGGAGCTACCGAACAGCGCGAGGCTCGTGCGCACCGCGTCGGCCAGGTCGATGGCCCCGTCGTCGTTCGCATCGCAGGCAGCGGGGCAGGGGACCTCTGGACCGGCCGGGTCGAACAGCAACGTGAGCACGGTCACGACGTCGGCGACCCCCACGGCGTGGTCGCGATTGCAGTCGCCGCGCAAGAACCGTTCGCAGGGGTCAGGCACCCCGTTTCCATTGGCGTCTTCGACCTCGCCGCGCGCGAGTTCGCAACCATCCGCGACGCCGTTGGCGTTGCAGTCTCGCAGTTCGGCCACGCACACTTCGGGCGCGGGCATGAGCACCACGGGGCGACCACCATCGTCCGCGACCACTCGGAAGCGATCGAATCCGAGGCGGCCGGGCGATGGCACGAGTTCTACGCGGTACTGGCCGCCACCCAAGGCGGACACCGGACCGATGTGGGTGAGTCCGGCGCTTCCCGTTGCATGCTCGATCGTGACCGCGACCGGTGTCACGACTGCGGTCCCGGCGAGGTCGCGCAGTGCGATCGTCAGCTCGATGGCTTGGTCGGTAAGTCGAAAGTGTGCAGTCGATCGAGTTGCATCGGGACGGCCGAGCTGTCCGTTGCGAAACACGATGTATTGCGTATTGAGTTGTTGCACAGGGTCGACGTTGGACGCCGACTGGAATGCGACATTGAGATCACAGTAGTAGTCACCGTCGGCGCAGCCGGAGGCGTCGCACGACGCATCGTCCGTGTCGCCGGAGCGGGCCACGATCAGGTAACCGATGTGACCGGACTTGCCGGTAACGGGACAGCCGCAGCTCGTTGGCGCGGCGGGGGAGCACGAGCAACGGCCGTCGCCCCCGCGCACGCGCGCGGCGAGCATGCCGGCCATGAGCTTGGCTCCGAGTTCGTTCGGGTTCGTCAGGAGGGCCGCCTCGATCGCGGGAACTACGCACGAGCCCGCGAGGATGTTCCCTTGGATTGCGTAGGCCAGGTCTTCGGTTTCGCCGACGACCCCTCCCGCCCACGCGGCATTCTGTGACCCCGAGAACGTCGCCGTTCGTCCCCAGACGTCGACGATGCCGTACTGCCGCAGTGCGTGGCCGGGCACCGCCGCCAGCAGCGTGAGGATGTCCGCCGGCGCCGTGCCTGCCAGGAGTTCCGCTCGCAGGATCGGTCGGCGTACGCCGTCGAAGTCGCCGGCCGCTTGCACCGCGGCGGCGCCACGTTCCACGAGGACGACGGGCGTGATGGCCCGGAGGTCCAGGCCCGTCAGGCAGGTGACCGACGCGATTCCGACCTCGCCGGTGCGCTTGTCGACGAGGACGATGGACCACGTGGCGGACGCCGTACTGGGAGTCATGCAACCCAGGAGCGTGGCCGTGAGCAGCGCTTTGTGCAGGCTCTTCATCTCTCGTCTCGTTCCTCGATGACTTCCGGTTCGGCTTCGCGGCGACCCGTCGATCCCGGCCGCTGCGAGCAACCCGTAGGGTATCCGCTCGGCGGCCGGGTTGCGACGCGGGTCACTTCGCGGACTGCCCTGCCGATGCCCGCCCGCGCGGAGGGTCGGTTGCGGCCAGGACCTCACCGATGGCCCAGGTTTCCACGAGGTGCACACCGCGTCGAAGCCAGGCGAGTACCTGCGCAGGGTCGACCACGTCGTAGACGGCCCATTGCCAAGCACCCGCCCACGGTTCGACGGGGTCGGGGGGGATGCGCTTGACGTTCGCGAAGACGAACTCCGGCGCCAGGGCCGTAAGCCGCTCGCGGGTGGGCTCGTCGTAGGCGCGGACCACCCAACCGATGGGAAGGCCGTGGGCGCGACACGCCGGGAGGATCTCCCGATCGAAGGAGATCAACACGGCTTGCTTGCGGATCGACTCGATGGCGCGAACGGTGGCGTCCACGACGGCGCTGGCGCCAAAACGCTCGATGGACTCCTCCTTGATCTCGACGAAGGCGGTGCATGCCGGGTGCTGCGCGAGCAGCGCACTCACTTGCTCGAGGGTCGGAATCCGCACGTCCGCGAACTCGGCACCGAAACGCGCGGGTTCGCCAGCGCCAGTTCGCACGAGCTCCGCCGCAGGGAGATCGAGCACGCTTCCGGGCTGACCCGACGTGCGTGCGAGCGTGGCGTCGTGATAGACGATGGGGACGCCGTCCCGCGAGAGCTGGACGTCGAACTCGACGAGGATCGCGCCCGCTTGCAAGGCGCCGCGAATGCCCTCCAGGGTATTCTCGGGAAAGACGAGCGGGTATCCCCGGTGTCCAATGAGCTTGGCGGATAGTGGGTTCATGAGGCGTCGCCGTGGGCTTTCGAACTGGGTGGACCGTCGTTCTCCAGCGGTACGTCGAGGGTGCGGCACGAGGTCGACCGGTCCGGATGTTCCATGGACGTCATCGTGCCCCTCGCCTATTCTCATCGGCCCGGAAGGAGTCTCTACGTGAACGACTACCAGAAAATGGTAAAGCAGGAAGCTCAGAGCTTCTATGACGAAGCGATGCCGCAGTTCCAGGAAGATGCCGGTGAGCACGGGGGACGGTCGGACAAGCCGAACCTCACGCTATGGCTCGATCGCACGCGCCGGTTGTTCGAGCGGCTCGACGGGATCGCCAAAGGGTGGGGGCGAGCGGAATCGGCGATGGTCAATCAGAGTTCCCGGAACTCCGTGAGCTTCGGCGATCCGAAGGAGAGCGCGTACTTCGCCTTCTACAAAGACGTCTTGGCGGAGCTGAAGAAGCTTCGCAAGGGAGTCGGCGGCTAGGCCCAGACCCCAATCCGGCGCACGACACGCAGGATTTGGGGCGAGGTGTCGGCCACGGTGGAGGGGCCGGTTCCGCGTCGGGAACTCCAGAGGTACGGGCCGCAGCGGTTGGCGGGCGCGTGAGGGCCAGCGATGATCGGTGAGACCACGGTGCTCGAGCGCCTGATCCCGTACGCGGTCGCCGTCGCGATCGGCGCGCTCGTCGGGCTGCAACGACAGTTCGAGGACACCGGCCGATCCGCAGCGGGCGTGCGAAGCCACTCGCTTTGGGGGCTCCTGGGGGTCTTGGCCGCCGACGTCACGGAACGTCCCGGTGGAGCCTACGTCTACCTCGCGGGGTTGGCGGCCGGCGCGGTGGTCCTCGGAGTCACCTGCGCGCTGCGCCTGATGCGTTCCTCCACCGCGAGCAAAGCCTCGGAGTGGAGTGTGGTCGGGGAGCTCTCTCAGCTCGCCACCTATCTGTTGGCGGCCCTCGTCCAACAGGGCGACTTCTTGCTCGCGATCACCCTGACTGCGGGCCTGCTGACTCTGCTCCGCGTCCGTGAATCGCTCTACCGGATCTCGGAGCGTTTCGGGTCCCGTGAGATGGCGGCCACCTTGCGCTTCGCGGTGGTCGCCGGCGCCGTGCTCCCGTTTCTCCATGATCGAGTCATCGAACCGTTTCAGCTGTCTCCGGTTCGCTGGTGGATCATGGTCATGCTGGTCTCGGGCATGAGCTTCGTGGGCTACTTGTTGGCCTTGTTCCTCGAACACCGTGGCTTGGCCCGCATGGGCGTTTTTTCCGGCCTCGTGTCGAGTACGGCCGCGACCCTCCAGTTTTCGCGCGAGAGTCGCCAGACCGAGGATGGGCTTGGGCTGGTCCGCGCGCAGGCGGTGCTCCTGGCGTGCAGCGTGGCGTTTCCCCGCACTCTGGTGCTCGTCGGCCTACTCGGCTCGCGGGCGTTGCTCGACCGGCTCTCGTGGCCGATCTTGTGTACGACCGGGGTGGCGCTCCTGTTCGTATACGGGCTGCGGCGCCTGCAGCGACCCGGCGACGAGGCGCTTGCCACCGGGCTCCAACTGCAGAACCCGCTGCGCCTCGGGTCGGTGCTGAGCTTTGGTCTACTCCTCGGTGTCGTGAGTTGCTTCGTCTTGGGAGCACAGTTGCGCTTCGGGTACGGCGGCCTGTTGGTGCTGTCCGCGATCTCCGGAACCGCGGGCCTGTCGGCCATCACTCTGGCGCTGGCGGGGTTCGCGGACCCGGAACTGGCGGCGCGCGGCATTCTGCTCGCATGCGTGACGACGACCCTGGTGAAGGCCGGGATCGTGGCGGTGCTGGGCGCGCCGGGCTATCGCGCATGGACGCTCACTTGTCTGCTGGGAGTAGCGCTCGTAGCCGCGCTCGGGGCGACCGGCTGGCTCGGCTAGCGACCCATCCCAAAGCGGTGGCCATCCCACTTGGATCGGGGACTACTCCGCCGGACGGGGGGTGATGCCGAGCTGCTGCTCGATGCGTCGCAGACGTTCCTCCGAGTCCAGGGACTCGCGCTCGATCGCCTCCAAGCGTCGTCTCAGGTCATCGCGCTCGCGGGTGGCGTGCTCGTGGGCGAGCGCCATTTGATCGACGTGGCGACGCAGGATCTCGAGTTCCTGGAGTCGTACGTCGGCCTGATCCAGTCGCGCCTTGGCCGCATTGAGCTCGGTCGCCGTGCGGGCGAGATCGGCCTCGACGTTGTCCATACGCGCTCGTAGCTTACCGATCTCGAGGCCTTGTTCGGCGTTCAGCTTCTGCTCGACGACGACGGTGGCTCGCGTATCGGTCAACTGCCGGTCGTGCTCGGCCATGCGGTCTTGGGTCTGTTGGATCTCGTGCCCCTGCACGGCGAGGCGGTCCGAGAGATCTCGATCGCGCGAGTGATGCCACCAAGAGGCGCCGGTCACGAAGCAAACGAGCAGCGCGAACACCGTGAGCAGCGGCTTGCGAATGGGTGACTCCTCTCCCGCGGAATCCATCTTTCCCACGGAATCTCCTCGAATGGCGCGCGAGCGGCGGTAGGCGCCGCCGAACCGTGGGGGATTATCGAGTCCCGGCGATGATGTTGCAACCGCGGTCGAGAAGTGGATTGGGTCGCGCGCGGTTCAGCGGGTGGTCTCGGCTTGCGGGCGGTGTTGCTCGAACAGGGCCTCGGCGAGCGTCCAGTCGCTGGGCTCATCGAGCTCGATCGCCGTCCACTCGGGCAGCTCGTAGCAAGTGATGCGACCATAGAGACGGTTCCCGTGGGCGCGGACATGGGTGACCGAGTTCAGGTAGAAGGCACCATTCTCGAGCAGGGTGCCCGTGAAGTCCTGGCGTCTTGGACGGTGCCGGTAGTCGTAGTTGATGGGGGTTCCATCTTCACGCCACAGGAAGCGACGAAGCCGCACGCACGAGAGCAGCGAGTCGGCGTCGCTCCGGTGATAGTGCGAGATCGCCGAGTCGAAGTCGATCGCACGCGTGAATGGTGAGGTAGCCTGCACGAGGAGGAGGTCGTCGTCGGGTGCCAAGCGCTGTCCGAACTCGGAACCGAGGTACTCTAGCAACAGGCTTTCCGTGCTCGCCTCGTGGGTCGCGTTCTCGGGAGCCCGCCAGTAGATCTCGGGCTTCTCGAGACCCAGCGTCAGTACGGTGTCGGCGATCTCCGCGTCGTCGGTCGCCACCACCACACGATCCACCAGCCGGGCGTCCTCGAGCGCTGCGAGACACCAGGAGATGAGTGGCTGCCCACAGAACGACCGGATGTTCTTCCGTGGGATTCCTTGGCTGCCGCCGCGCGCGGGCACGAGAGCGAGGACGCTCACGAGGTCACCACTCGAGGCTGCGCCGTGTCGTGGGTCTTGAGTTTCGCCCGCTGTTCGGCCTCGATCGGGAGCAGTTCTTCCCGTTTGTGGGTGAGCGCGGCGTGGGTGGCCTGGAGGTCTCGCACCAGCTTGCGCAGGCCGGTGGCTTCGAGCGACGCCGCGTGGTCGGTTCCCTTCCAGGTGCGGTCGGCCGTGAAGTGACGTTCGATCCACTCCGCGCCGAGTGTGTACGCCGCAATGTCGACTGCGATCCCGAGGTGGTGCCCCGAGAAACCGATGGCGCGGACGCGATTTCGGTAAGCGTTGCGAAGCCGTTCGATCTCGAGCAGGCACACGTCCTCGAAGGCGACGGGGTAACCCGACGTGCAGGCGTAGAGCGTGAGGCGCTGGGCCGCAGCGCCAGTTTCCTCGAACACTTCGAGAACGGCGCGCTCCTCGTCGCGAGTGGTCATGCCGAGTGAGACCTGGACAATGCCGTCGAACTCGTCACGGACCGTGCGCAGGAGCTCGAGTGAGTGATTGCGGGCCGAGGGGATCTTGATCAGGTTCGGGCCGAGTTCAATGATCTGTCGCGCGGCCGTCACGTCCCAGACCGAGCACGAGTACTCGACCCCGAGGTCGCGGCAGTACTCCTTGAGTTCCCGATGCTGCCCGGCATCGAACTCCAGGAACTCGCGATGAGCGCCGTAGGTCGTCCCGTAGGCATGATGCGGGTTCGGATGCGGGGCGTCGTACTGCTCCGGCGTCAGCAGTTCGCGCACCGTACGCTTTTGGAACTTCACGTACTCCACGCCGCAGTCGCGGGCGAGTTTCACGAGCTCCTTCGCAACGGTCATGCTGCCACGATGATTGCAACCGATCTCGGCGACCACGCGGGGCCGGCGGTAGGCGTTCGACATCGATGTTCCCCGGTGTTGTCCCCCCCAGAGCTTTTCGGTCGGAGGGGCCGGTGAACTTGGGTGAAAGGGTTGCGCTCGGAAGGGCGAGCGTCCGGGCGAGCCGGGAGCCGCGGCAATGAGCTCTGCAACTCGACCGAGCCCGATGGGAGGCGAGCTGTTGGGAGGCGAGCTGATGGGGGGAGAGCTGATGGGAGGCCCTCGCGGGAGCGGTCGCTGCGGCTCGCTCGCGCCGCGAGGAGGTGTGCGAAGCGCCGGGGCCGAGCACCCGTGGGTCGCCGGCGCCGGGGCAAGGAATCGGTACTTGCCCCCGCGCCGGCCCCGGACGGGCTACTGGCCGCCGCCGCGTCGCGGCGGGTTCGCCAGTTCCTTCTCGTCGACCACGCCGTCCTGGTTCGCATCCATGCGCTCGAACAGCCGCATCAGATCCTCGGGAACCTCGGCCTTCTCGATCTTGCCGTTCCCGTCCTTGTCGAGCGCAAGCAGTCGGTCCCGCATGCCGCCCGCTCGGCCCGGGCCGCGTGGAGCGTCAGCTCGCTCCTCGGGCGGCGCCCCGGGGAGGAGTTCGAGCGCCACGGTCACGCGCACTTCGTTGCCCAGCGCCTTCTTCTCGACCCCGTAGCCCATGCCGAAGTCGGTACGCTGGATCACGAAGCTCGACTCGAATCCGTAGCGCTTGCCGCGTTCGCTGTCGGCGCTCCCGACGAGGTCGAACTTCACTTGCAGGTCGCGCGTCACGCCGTGAATGGTCATCTTCCCACTCACTTCGAAGGTGCTTGCGTCGAGTTTCTTTGAACTCGTGCTCTCGAAGCTCATGTTCGGGAACTGTTCTGCATCGAAGAAATCGGGGTTCTTGAGGTGGTTGTCGATCTTCTCGCTGCCCGTGTCGACGCCTGCGACCGGGATCGTGATGTTCACCTCGAGGGGCGTGGCCGCTGCGGGGTCGAACTTCACGGTCCCGTGCATGCGGTTGAAACGCCCATGGAACATCCCGACCCCTTGGTGCTGGATGCGAAACAGCGCCATGGAGTGCACCGGGTCGACATGAAAGGTGTTCGCCGCTGCCGGGTCCATAGCCTTACCCGCGCCGGTTTCCTGGGCGAAGCTCGGCGTTTGGCCGGATACCAGCACTGCGGCGAGCAAGCCAACAACGAGACCCGCGCATTGGCTACGGTTGCGAAGCGATGGGAGGCCAGACATTGGATCCTCTCGGTTTGGTGTGGGGCTGGGGGACGCCGTGCGCTTTCCGAGCGCACACTCTGCCCAGCCGATCGAGCCTACGAACGGAGTAAACGAGTGACAGCGCCCGGAGTTCCACCGGGTCTCCAGAGGGACGGGTTCCAGAGCCCCGGAGTTCCATGCCCCCGAGGGTCGCACGGTTTACCACCAACTCCGAGGCGATGCCACGGTTCGGCGAGTCGGCGGTTCCCGGGCGACTCCTAACCGGGGAGGAGGCCGTCCGGAATGCCTTGCTTGCCGAGCTTGCGGCAGAGCCGTTGCCAGCGCTTTTGGGAGCTGTCCACGGAGATCCCGAGCACCTCCGCGATGTGCTCGTGGGAGTGTTGCTCGAGTCCGCGGTACAGGAGCATGCGCTTGTCGTCGTCATCGAGGCTCTCGACGCGTTCGAGGAACGTGCGAAAGCCCTCCTCTTGGGCGAGCAGGGTGCTGACCCCGGTCGCTTCCTCGGGAACGGCATCCAAGCCTCGCGGCGCGTCCGTAGCAACCGCAGCGAAAACCGATTCGCCACGAGCCGATCGTGTACGCAATGCCTCGCGCAGAACGTTGTGCGCAATGCCGAACACCCAAGTGCGGAAGCTCGCGCGCGCCGGATCGAAGTCCGCGAAGGCACGAAAGGCGCGAAAGCAAACTTCCTGGACGATGTCCTCGGGGTCCAGCCGGCGCTTGAGCGGCCCCCGCACGTGGAGGTGGGTCCAAGCCAGGAGCGCCGGCACGGCATGCCGGTAGAGCGACACGAAGTCGCTGGGACAGTCGGGGTCCGCTGCATTGTCCGGGTCGCGAGCAGCCTGGCTCATGAGGTTCACCCGTCTTTCCCACGAGCGGAGTCCCGTGTGACATCCGCTCGCAGCTCAAACCCCGGACCGTACCCCGGACCGTGCCCGCCCCGGACCGTCCCCGCTGACCCGGCGGCAGTGTAACACCGCCGTCGCGCGTCGTCCCGTACTCCACGTCGTCTTGGGCCCCGGCCCGCGAATGACCCGCGATGGGCAGCGGGGCCGCGCTCCCGCTGCGGTTGAAATTGCCACGGGCGGGCTGTCCTGGTCCAATGCTGGCTCGGGCTGTCCTGGCTTCGTGCTGGCAAGAGGCCCGTGAGTTCGCGAGCTCTCGAGAGGGGCCCGCTTCGGAGGCCCGGGGTCAGCCTCGAACCGAGGTTTCCGGCTGCCGGCTAGGAAAGAGTCCAAGTTGTCTTCCAGCGTACGACGAGGGCCTCGCGAGGGGTGGCTGATGGGACTATCGCTCCTGACGCTGGCCTGGGGTTGTGACGCGTCGTCGACCCGCCCGCCCGCGTCGTCGTCGGAGTCCGCGCCGCCGTCGTCGAGCGCGGACGACGGATTGCCCGCGCGCCCCGAGACGGAACGCGAGCCGACGACGTCACCGCGCACCGGATCCATCGAAGGGTTCGCGATCGACGGGAGCTCGCCGATGGCCGGCTTGCTCGTGCAACTCATCCGGAGCGCCGCCCTGAAGTACGACACGACCACCGACGAAGCGGGCTACTTCACGGTGAAGGAGGTTCCGAGCGGGGAGTACTTGCTCAACGTCGTCGACTACGCAGCGCTGCGAGCCGGGCACTTTCGCATGCGTCAGCAGCCGGTTTGGATCGGCCCTGGGGAGTTGCTCGCGGTCGACCTGGTGTTCGGTCAGGGGGCGCGAATCCGTGGGACCGTATCGGGACTGCCGGACGCCCCCATCCATGTCATCATCGCTCGGCGACTGGGTGGGCCTGCGCCCGAAGCGGTTTCACCGCTAGACCAGGACCAGCAGATCGAGTCCGCTAAGTTTCTCGCTGCATCGGCCAAGGTGGAAGCCGACGGGAGCTACGAGCTCGAAGACCTCGCGCCCGGAACCTACATGGTCGAGGTCCTTGCCCAGCAACGCGAGGGCGAGACCCTCTCGGACTTTGCCCGGCGCGACCGCACCCCCCCGGCGCGCACCGAGGTCACGATCGTCGACGAGGACCTGCGGCTCGACCTCGTCGCGCAGTGAGCCCGCCGCGTCGCAGCGACGGGTCATCGTGGCCGCGCGCGGAGGCCGTGGTGCACCAGCCGGAAGCCCAAGAAGGGATACACCCCGGTCGGCGGGCAGCCATTGCGGTACGCGCTGTGCGCACCCACCTCCCCCGAGTTCCAGCTACCCCCGCGGATCAGGCGTTGATTCTGCGCTTCGGAGAACCAGTCACGGCACCAGTCTTTGGTCCCGCCTGCCAGATCGCGCACTCCGTAGGGTGACTCGTCGCGACGGTAGCCGCCGATGGGCTCGGGTTGACTCTTCTCGCGCGTCGACTCCAAGTTCTTGCAGAACGACGCATCGTAGTGGTCCCCCCATGGGAAGCGGCGCCCATCAGTGCCGCGTGCCGCCTTCTCCCACTCTTCGTCGGACGCCAGCTGGTATCGCCGCCCGTCGCGTCGCGAGCGCCAGCGGGCGTAGGCGACGGCGTCGAACCAGCTGATGCCGAAGACCGGCCAGCGACGGTGTTGGAAGCCGCCGCGCCGCCGCAGGAGCCGGATCCCGCCGTCCACCTGGAGCCAAGTGAAGGGGGCGCCGCCCTCGGCCACCCGGGGCACACGCGCACGCGCGCCGCGCGGAGAGTCGCGTTCGAGGTCTTGGAGGAAGTCGACGTACTCGCCAACGGTGACCGGCCAGCGCGCCATGAAGAACTCCCGGACGACAGGCTCGTAGCGCGCGAGTGCCGCCATGGTGTTGTCGTCGCCGCCGAGTAAGCATGGCCCCGGGGGGATTTGAACGAAGCCCTCGCCGATCTCGCTCGCCGTGCGGAAGCGCCATCTCAGCGTGAGCTTGCGGCCTCTGCCCATGAACACCGGCCCCACGAGTGGCTCGAAACCGTCTCGCTCGGCGCGTACGTGCCAGCGCCCCATCGGCAGCGGATCGACGACCACCGGGTTGCCCGTGAGGAGCCGTGGCGCGACTGGACGCAGCACTCTGCCTCGCTCCTCGTAGCGGCTGAGGAGGATGCGATCGGCGGGCGGATCGCACCGCAATTCCAGACGTCCGTCGCCACGAAGCGCTTCGGCAAGCTCCGGGAGCTGCAACTGTCGAATCTGATCCTCGTAGAAGCTCTGTTGGAACCGGTCGCCCCGCGCCTCGGCCCGGACGAAGCAGTCCCAGTAGTGGCGGCCGACACGCTGCCGCACCTCCGGGTCACCCGGGGCGTGGCGCAGCGCCTCGGCGACCGATCGTGTCGCCTGCTCCACAGCACGTTCCGCGGCCTCTCGTTCGCGGTCCAGCTGGTCCTCGAGCTTCCAGGAGGCGCGCTTGCGAGTCGGGGTCTCCCAGGCTTCGGGTCGAGTGCGCTCGACCTCGATCGCGAGTCGTTCGGCTTCCCGGGTGTGGGTCCGGAACTGGTCCAGGTGTTGATCGGCCGCACCCAGGGCGGCGTTCGCTGCCCGCTGGCGCCGCTCCAGTTCACGCGTGCCTTCGAGGTAAGTCTGCACGGCATCGTGGACCTCGCGCGCGGAGTTCGGGCGACCCTGCGGCTTGCGCGCGAGCGCTCGTTCGCAGATCTCACGGAGATCGCTGGGTGCCGAATCCCAAGCTCGCCCGCGCACGAAGTCGGCCCGGTCCACACGCTCGGCGAAGGTGGCTCGTGGTTCGGAGGGGAAGGCACGCTCGCCACACACGATCTCGTAGAGGATCACGCCCAAAGCGAAGACATCGGCGGCGGGGCCGAGGTGCGGTGAGCCGCGAGCCTGCTCGGGAGCCATGTAGCCCGGTGACCCCGCGACGCGCCCGAATCCCGGGTCGCCTTCAGGGACCCGCGGCCCGCGGCTGCGGAGAAAACGCGCCGACAAGCCCCAATCCATCAGATACAGCTCGCCGAAGCCACCGACCATGATGTTGTCGGGCTTCAGGTCGAGGTGGACCACGCCTTGGGCATGTGCGTAGTCGATCGCCAAGCATGCCTGCTGGAAGACGACCAACAGACGTGCGAGCGAGTACGGTGAAGCACCGTCGGCCCGGCGGCGGAGCACCGTGCCGAGCGAGTCGCCTTGGATGTGGCGCATGACGTAGAAGGGGCGACCCTGCGCGTCGACGGCGAGATCGTGGACCGGTGGAATGTTCGGGTGGCTCAGCTTGGCGGCGATCATCGCCTCGTTCAGCAGTGCAGTCCGGAGAGCGCCCGAGTTTCGTCGCGCAAACTTGATGGCTACGTTGCGGTCGAGCGTTCGGTCGCGCGAGAGGAACACTTCGCCCATTCCGCCGACCCCGAGGGTCGCTAGGCGTTCGTAGCGTGCGGCAGCGTCCGCGACGTGAGGTGCGGGCTCACCTGGCGGCAGCGATGGCGGCGCGGGTCGAGTGAGCGACGGTTGTGCTTGCAGTTGGAGATACTCGCGGGCGATGGCCTCCGCCGCGCCGCGGTAGCGGGCGAGGTACTCGAGGAGTGGTCGGGCCTCGCCGCGAACTTCCAGGTCGGCGTGGTATTCGATGAGGAACTCAGTGAGGAGCGCCTCCACGACCGCCGTGGGAACCGGCGCGCCCGGTGGTTCTCTCGAGTCGTTCGTTGGCACCATGCAGCCCTCTCCGCGCGCCAACCCACAGCGGGTCTCCTCAGGCCACGGACTCACGATCGGCGTCCAGACGATCCGCCGGCGAGATCGAGATCGATCGGCGCAGCTCACGCGACGGCAGCATGCAAGGTCGAGAGCGAAAAGGCTATCGACTCTCGCTCGGGGCGGGCTCCGTCACGGGAATCGGTCGCAGAGCGAGTCCACCCGACGGGCGGAATCCCATCACCCGCAGGAGTACACGGCGGCGCCCCACCCGCGATTGGGTTTTCATGGCAAGCAACCAGTAGGGTGCGACCAGCGAGAGGCCCGCGCGTCCGGCACAGCTGATCGCGAACACCGTCACGTAGCAGCTCGAACTCGCAGTGAAGATCCACGCGCCGACCATGCCCCCGGCCAACTGGGCGATGCCGCCGAGGATGCTGTGGAGGGCGAACACGTACTGGCGCGACGCACGGTACGAACTCTCGAGGAGCATCGAGAAGTGGGTCAGTTCGTACCCCCCCCACCCGAACCCGGACGCGGCCTGCGCGACGAGGATGACCCAGAGCGCGGGCTCCCAGAGCCATGGCAGGGGCAGAAGGCCAATGATCACCAGCGTAACCAGGTAGACGGGAAAGGTACCGAAGTGGTCCATCGCGGACCCCCAGCGGTTGAGGCCGATCACTTTGAAGGCGACCTGCGCTCCGGTCGCCAGCATGTATTGGAAGTAGCTGAGGTGCATGATCTCGAGCATGTACGGGCCGTAGTAGGGTGCCGACACATAGACGGAGAAGCTGAGCAGCCATGCGAAAGAAAGAAGGCGTAGTGCGCCGCGGCCCCGGGTCGTGCGTTGGAACCGGAACAACTTGCGGAGACTCGGGATCTGCTGGAACCGAGCTTCGGGCATCGAGGCCTGATACAGGGTCGAGATCAAGCGTGCCGCAGCCGCCAGCGCATAGATCACCTGGAATCCACTTCCACCGTCATCGACCGGCGCACCCATCCGCGCGGGCTCGAGGACATGGAGGAGCACTCCGCCCGTGACGAGAGAGGCGAAGGTGAAGAGGTGGATCCATCCCTGGCGGCGGGCGAAGTAGTGCGCCCGTAGCGACTCGGGTACGAGTTCGCCGATCCACGTCGACCACGTCGTTCCTGCGGCCTGGCCAACGACCTGGTAGCAGCACACGGCGAAGATCAGGCGCCCGGGAGTGATCCAGTCGTAGGCCGAGCAGAGAGCGAGTCCGGCGAGAACGAGCGACTGAGCGAGCGCCGCGGTGACGACGATGGCCCGGCAACGGCGGAGTCGCCCGTAGAGGAAGTACGCGAGCACCGGACCGAGCCCGCCCACGCACAGCGGCAACGTGACCAGCAGGCCCAACTCGGTGAGTGACGAACGCAGACGCACCCCGTCGGCGATGAAGTAGGCCTCACCCAGTCCGACCATCATCGCGTAGAACACGCCGTCGAAGACCGACAGGCGCAGCGTGCGCCGGGTGTTCGAGTCGATGTTGGAGTTGGGCGGAACCAGGGGACCGATCATGGCCTCTCGTTCGTGATGGAGGTCGGCGTGCGGGAGTGCCTCGTCGTCGAGCCGTGTCAGCGCGTCGCGTGAAGCACCCCGCACTTCGCGATGCGTGCGGCAAGTTCCCGAAAAGCCTGTGGGACCCGGCTAGTTCGAAGAACCAGTCGGGTCCCACAGGGTTTTCGGTCGGCCGGGGGGAGGGCTTTGAGCGAAGTGCTCAGCCGCCCTTCGACTCGCCCGCGGGCCCGCCCGCTTCGGGCTCGGAGGTCAGCTTCTCGCGTAGCCCCTTGAAGTATTCGAGCGCTCGCTGGTTGTCGGCGAAGTACGACTCGAGGAGTCCGAGCGACCTCTCCCCGGCCGCGACATCGCGCCGCTCAGCGGCCGCCTCCGCGACTCCCACCCAGAACGGAATGTAGAGTTCCGAGGCCGAATCCGTCACGTTCACGCCCTTCTTGTAGAGCGCGAACAGGGCTTCGCTGCGCTTCTTGCCGACTTCCTCCTGCTTGCTGCGATCCCGTCCGGCCGCCTCGGAGGCCCGTTCGGACTCCTCGAGCGCCTCACGGACCGGCCAGGTGGCGACCAGGTCGACGAAGAGCTGCTTGATCTCGGGGTTGACCCCGGCGGTCTCCGCCTGCCGGCCCAAGGCCTCGAACGCGTCCTTCTTGGGATTGTTCACGGCTTCGATGAGCGCGAGATCGATGCGGGCTACTTCGCTGTTGCTCTTGGCCGCTGCGGCTTGAGCCTGGGCCAAGAGACGAAATGGGCTCATGCCTCCCAGGAACGCCTTCTCATTCGTAGGCCGCACTTCCTTGAGGACCTTACCCTCCGCGTCCATGAAGACGCAGTACGGGAATCCCCGGCCGCCCTTGCGGCCGAGCAGGTCGTCGTCCTTGCGCCCTTCGATTCTGGCCGTGATGTGCAGGAACGGAATGAAACCTTTGGCCGCGTTGGCCCACCAGTCTTGTAGGAGGGGACCCCCCTCCAATTGATTGCACGGTGGTCAAGGGGCATAGCTGCGAGTGAAGTATCCGAAGATCGGCTTCCCTTGCTCCTTCGCCAGCTTGAGGGCTTCGTCGTAGTCATGAACCCAGGGGATCTTCTTCACGAAGTCCTTCTTGAGCTTCTCGTCGAGCTTGGCTTGCATCGCGGGCTGCGCGGCGGCGACCCCGCTCATCAGCAGCACGCTTACCGCAGCCCACTTCCACCGAATCAAGCGGATCTCCTCTCTTGGAGCCATTGGAACCTCGAGGCATTGGAACCTGGAGGCATTGGAACCCAGGCGGGGCTCCATGGTAACCGAACCGCCGGGCCGGCGGAACCGGTCATCGAACGGCGGCGCGCGATCCGCGGTTCCGGGTCCAGCCATCCCCGACGAAATCGAACCCGGCTCGGGTCGACGGCCCGGGTCAAGCCGCCGGGTGGTCGGGCCCGAGCCCGTGCCGGTCGGAGGTCGAACTCGGTCGTTCTTCCTCGCGCCGGGCGAGACGGCTGTAGGCAAGACTCGCGCCGACCAAGACGGCCCCCAGGCAAAGGAATGCGACGACTCGATAGACTGCTTCCAACTCGGCGGTATCCACCAAGAACACCTTGCCGACCGTTAGCCCGAACAGCCCGAGTGAACTCCAGCGAAGCCAGGCACTTTGCCAACGAAGACCCAACACGAGGACGGCGCCGGCGTACACCGCCCAGAGAACCGAGAGACTGGTCAGCCCCCACTTGCCAGCGATCGCGGTTGCTCCTCGCCACTGGAAGAAGCACTCGAAGCACTCGCGCGACAACAGCAGCCACAGCCCGACCAAGGTGCCCACGCCGAGCGTCGAGGCCAGCCAGCGCGCTTCGCGCCGGAAGTGGCTCGTCAGCAAAGCCAGCATCAGCACCCAGCCGAGCCCGGCTCCGAACCACGGGTGCAGGCCCGGGGTGAGCAGGTTCTTGCTGTGGACCCACTCGAAGCGGTAGAGGACAAGCAGACCGCCGAACCAAGGGACCCCCGAGACGGCGGCCACCAAGCTTGCCACTTGAAACGCCAGGCGCGTGCGAGCGAGCGTGAGCTGTGCGGCCAGGACGTACACGAAGGGGAACAGCGCCCACAGGAGCACGATCACGGCGATCACGTCGTGCGCGTGCGACAGCCGCTCCTTCAGAGGTCCCACCAGTTCGGTCACCAGCAGGAGCAACCCTGCGACTCCGCCGACCGCGTGCGCACTCGTACCGAAGGCGGTGAAGGCCTGTCGCGTAACCGAAGTCGTGCTCGCGGCGTCGCGCCCCGTCAAAACGACCCACGCGCTCGCGAAGAGCGCGCCGACGTAGATCGTCCAAGTACCGAATGAATCGGTGAAGACGAGGTCGCTTTCGCCGAGGCGCACGTCGACGCGGCCCAGCAGGTACGCACCCGCAAGCGCGAGGGCAACTCCGGCGCCCACCAGATGCCAGCCGTTGCGGAAGCGTCGCGCGAGCAGGCTGAGCATCACGGCTTCTGCCGACCACGCGATCGGCACACCCCAGAGATCGAAGTACACGGGCACCGCGACCGTCACGAAGAAAGCCGAAAGCAACAGCGTTGCCGCCGCCAGCCCGGCTCCACTCTCACCGCGCCGATGAACGCTCCGGTTCAAGGCGACGCAGTACGCCGCCGCGACCAGGCAACCGCTGACCAGCGCGAGCGGGTGCGACTCGTTCAAGACGCCGTACGCAAAGAGGAATGCGCACACCGAGCTGAAGATCAGGGTGCCGACATCCCAGCCCGTGCCCGGTCGGCGCGAGAGCACGACCGGTGCCACGGAACCGAGTGAGAAGATGGTGAAGAAGGTGACCGAACCTCCCAGGGCAACCGCCATTCGGTCTGGCTCGTAGTAGCGATCGAACCAACCCAGGAGCAACCCGTAGCTGCAGATCAAGGCGATGCCGGAAACGGCCCGCCAGTCTCGGGTCGAGGCGAGGGTCACGGCTCCCGTTGCGACGGCGGCGAGGTAGGTGATCAGTACACTCCCGTGGTCGGCGGCAAAGGCGATGAGGACGGGGCTCGCGTAGGCACCGATGAAGGTGAGGGTACCCAAGAGCGCGGAGTTGCGCTTGCGGGCGATGGCAACACCGAGCGCGGTGATGCACGCCGTGATCGCCAGCGCGACCGGGCTGGGCATCCACTCGAAACGGTACACGTTCGCCCCGAAGTACGTCGCGGCATACGACGATCCCAGGCCGACCGCGGTGACGCCGTCACCGACGATCTCATGGAGTCGTTGTCGCAGCCAGCCACCGCCGAAGATGGCCAGGGCACCGAATGCGTAGGCAACGAGCATGCGTCCGAGCGGCCCGATCCACTCGTTGTCGTAGGCGTACTTCAGGAAGTAGCTGACGCCGACGAGCAGCGTGATCGTGCCCGTCCAGTTCAACCAACGCTCACCGATCAGGCGCTCGAGTGAAGTCGCGGAGTGCGGCGAGTCGACTGCAGGCGACGGCAACGTCGGGGACGGCTCTGCAGCGACTGGCGCTTCGGCCCGAAGTTCGTGCAGGGTGCGTTCGGTGGCGGCGCGCGAGTTCGTGGGCGTCATCGGGGTTACGGCCGGTGGCTGGGGCTCGGCATCTGCGCCGCCAGGGCTGCTCGACGCCTCGGGTCGAACCTCTGCCCGCGGGTCCGGTTGGGGCGACGTCTCGGCGCCGCCCCGGAGCCGGCGAACCTCCTGCTCAAGCGAATCAAGGCGTCCGCCGAGCACCAAAATGTAGACGAAGTTCCACAGCACCAACGCCGCGAACCCGAGAAGGACGAACCACTCCACGTCTGCTCCTCCTTGGGACACGAACTTCGTGGAGCGGAACTCCGGTTCCTTCCCCGCGGCTCGACTCGGTCGCGCACGATGCGGTCCTCGAACGAGGCGACGCCAGCCCGTGCCGGATGCTCCCAATGCGTTGGGCTCGCGCCCTCTCGCGAGGTCGTGAAGCCGGCGGGCGATGAACGCCGTGCTCGCGTTCGGTGGCGCTACGATACATCAAGCGCCATGCAATCCCCAGGGCTTGGAGACGACCCCTTGCGCCCGGTGGCGGAAACCGGATCATTGCACGGCCCGAGTTCGTAGGCTTCCGCGTGGGCGCCGCCCGTGCCGCAGGAGTGCCGTCTTCGACGAGGCCCGCACACGCTCCCGGGTCTTGATGTGCGGAGCGTGGGAAGGACTGTCGCGATGTGCCGAAGCATTCGCCCGTTGTTCAACTTCGTGCCCCCGACCCGTGATGACGAGGTGGTCGCCGCGGCTTTGCAGT
This sequence comes from Planctomycetota bacterium, assembly GCA_050246115.1. Lineage (GTDB taxonomy): Bacteria > Planctomycetota > UBA8108 > UBA1146 > JAJFFE01 > JBFWWP01. Next base: position 40,673 of record JBFWWP010000029.1, on the reverse strand, counting down.
TCGTGCGCAAGGTGAGCGGCACTCAGCGACCCTCGCAGGTCAACCAGGTCGCGTTCGACCGCGCCGTGCGGGACATTGCGACGAACGTTCGGACCTTGCTCGCGGCACTCGTCACACAAGCGCCCCCGAAGACTCGCGAGGAGGAGACGGCCAAGGCCCGAGTACGCGCGGCGCGACGCGGTGGGCGAGCGAATGCCAGCGGGTGACGGCGAGCGATTCGCTGCCGCGGCAAAGGGGGACCTGTTGAGTGCCGCGTCGACGGGGGCGGAGGGGCCGGCGATCGAGGTCGTCGGGTTGGCGAAGAGGTACGTAACCCGGGAGGTGCTGCGCGGGGTCGACCTGACCGTGCCCCGCGGAATCGTGTTCGGGTACATCGGTCCCAATGGCGCGGGGAAGTCGACCACGGTCAAGATCCTCACGGGGTTGATCGGCTCGTTCCAAGGTTCGGCGCGCGTTTGCGGTCTGGACCTGCGCCAGGCACCGCAGGAGGTGAAAGCGCGGTTGGGCTACGTTCCGGAGAACGCGCAGCTCTTCGAGCAACTCACCGTCGCCGAGCATCTCCGCTTCGTGGGTCGCCTGCACCACCTGAAGGAGGAGACGATCGAGCAGCGCGGCACCGCGATCCTGGAGGCGTTCGAACTCCGGGCACGGAGAGATTCGCGCTTGGGTTCGCTCTCCAAGGGCATGCGTCAGAAGGTGCTGATTGCGTCGGCTCTGCTGCACGACCCAGAGGTGCTCTTCCTCGACGAGCCACTGACGGGCCTGGACGTCAACGCGACTCTCATGGTCAAGGAGTTGATCCGCGCGCTGGCGGACTCCGGCAAGACCGTTTTCTACTGCTCGCACATCATGGAGGTGGTGGAACGCGTCTCCGACCGCGTCGCGATCATCGATGACGGTCGCATCGTGGCCGACGGTTCGGTGGCGCAGTTGCGCGGCGCCGCGTTGGACGCATCGCTCGAGGCTGTTTTCCGGCGGATCACCAAGAACACGCTCGCAGACGACGACCAGGTCGCGGCGCGGCGAGTGCTGGCGGCGCTGCGTCCGCAACCGCCGGAAGTCTCCGCGTGACCGGTCGTCGGCGCGGCGCAGACCCGGCTCGAAGGAACCAAACAGTCGACGATGCGGCGGCTGCGGAAGGCGGCACGGGGGTGCCGCTGTCGGTGGCTTTCGCCCGCTGCTTGCTGCCGCTCGTGGCGCCAGGGCTCCGACTCGTGCGTGTCGACCGGGCGGACCTGTGGGTCATTTTGGAACTGCGGCTCGTCGTGGCTTCCCGGATGCGCAGAGAAGTTGGAGCGGCCACGACATCCACCGTCTCGCACGTCGGCCACCTTGCCTTGGGCGTCCTCGTCGGATCGCTAGCGTCTCAGATGTCGGCGGATCTGGTGGTCATGGCCTGCTCGTTCGTGTTCCTGTTGGTCGTCACACTCCAGACCCTGCTCGACTACAGCCAGGTGCTCTTCGACACGACCGACCGCGCACTGATCGCACCCACCCCGGTTCCGGAGCGCACGGTATTGGCTTCGCGGCTCGCGCACGTGGGGGTCCATGTCGCCTTGGTCGTCGTGTCTCTGGGCTTGCCGATGCTTGTTTTGAGTTGGGTCAACCACGGCTTCTACCCATTCGTCCCCGTGCTGTTGTTCACGGTGATCGCGAGCGCGACTCTGGCGGTCTTGGGCTCCTTCGCCTTGCATCTGTTGGTGGTTCGCTGGGCGCGGCCCGAACAGGTTCGCGACGTCATCGTGTTGCTCCAGGTCGTGCTCCTGATCAGCGTCTCCGCTTTGATACAGGTCGCCCCAGTGTTCTCTACCCGACCCCTTACTCGTGACCAGATCGAGGCTCTCTTGGGGGAGCGTGGGTTTCAGTTCGTGCTGCCACCGTTTCACTTCCGGGGCCTGTACGCAGTGCTCGAAGGGAACGGCAGCGCCCACAGTCACTGGCTCGCGGCGCTCGCGGTGTTGGTGCCCGTTGGTGCCGTGTGGGTCACGTTTCGTTTGGCCCGAGGGCGGTACTTCGCCCTGCTCGAGGGTTTCCAGTTGCCGACGCGGGAGCGGCCGGTACGCGCGCGCAGCGGACGCGTCTGGCGACTGATCCGAAGGGTAGCCACGTGCGGCCCCGAGCAGCGGGCGACTTTCGACTTGCTCCGCGCCCTGGCGTTTCGCGAACGCATTTTTCGGCTGCGTACGTTCCCGCTTCTGGGCCTCGTCTTCCTCGCCGCCCTCGGTGCCTGGTTGCGCAACGATTCGGTCGACGCCGCGCTCATCGCGTGTGCCATCATTTACGCGTCCGCCCTGGCTCTCCCGGCGATCCTGGTGCAAGCTCGCTACGGCGACGACTGGCAGGCTGGGTGGCTGTTCCAAGCGCTCCCGACTCAACGGCGTTCGGACCTCTACATCGGACACTACCGCGCAGTCGTGGTCTGTTTCATGGCGCCGCTCATTGTCGTCGGTTTCCTCATAGGCCTCTTCGGGTCCGGAGTGTCCGCGTTCCCCGATCTCCTGTTCGCCACCGCGGTGACGATGCTCGTCGCTGGGGTCTGTGCTCATTTCTTCGGCCCCTACCTGCCCTTTCAGGAGCAGCCGCGGGTTGCCGGAGACCTGTCCCACATGTTCCTGTACTTGGGCGCAACGTTCCTGCTCGGCGGGGCCGTGGGTTGCCATTGGCTGTTGAGACACATACCGCACGGACTCATCGTCGGGAGCTTGGCCGCAGCGGGAGGTGCTCTCCTGGTCGACCGAGCCCTGAGAACACGATCGCTGTGACGTGCGCTCTCGCGGGGGGCGCTCGCGCGCTGCTGGTCCGCCGGAACCCCTCGTCGTGAAGCACAACATCGGTGGCCGGTCGCTGATTGCCGGGGTCTATGGACCACGAAGTCGCTGATCGCCGGTGGGGCCCCTTGCTCCGGCCAGCGCGCGAGTTCAGAATGCGACATCCTGGTCTCGCACCGCTCGTCGGCAGCGTCGGTGCCGTCCTCGCTGCACTCGCTCAGGGGCGCTGATCTCCCAGAGTGTTTCGCGAACGGCCGAGCCAGTGCCATGAGGTGTTGGCCAAGAGACGAGAGCCATGGGTAAGTTCCCTGACGAGCTGACGCTGTTGGTCCGAGGGCGCTACCGGCTCATCTATGTGGTGAGTCACGAGAAAGAACGCGTGGACCGGTGGGTACGCGAGATCGGGAAGCGACTCGGCAAGAACGTCTATGAGTGGGCATCCACCGGTGGTTTCGCCCGTTCCGTGGCCAGTGCCTCGGACGCTCGGGATCTCCAGGGCGTAGAGGTCGAGCGAGAACAGTCCACTCGGGAGCCAGCGGGGGCGCTCGACTTCATCGCCAGCGACTCGTCGAGTGCGCTGTTCGTACTCCACGACTTCCACGCGTTCCTCACGCAGCCCGAAGTCGTGCGCCGCCTGCGTGATCTGGTCTCTTTGCTTCGGCGCAGCCCGAAGACCGTGATCGTCTTGGCGCCCTGCCTGACACTTCCGACCGAGTTGGAGAAAGACACCGTCGTCGTGGAGGTCCCACTCCCCGACGCCAGTGAGCTCACATTCCCTTTCGACGTCCAGTCTACGGAGCCCCAGGTCTCCGATGTCGGGCGCCCGGCCCGGTCGCCCGGTCTCCAGGCCGACTGGACGGTGTACCTCATGGCCCCGTCACCGCCAAAGCCCGGCTCGCTCGCCAAACTCATCGCGTCGAAGACCGGCGAGACCCTCCACGACATCAAGCGAAGGCTCCGCTCGAGCCGCGGCATTGTCGCCGACAAGCTCGACCGCGTGGCGGCGGACGAATTGCTCACCGCGCTTCGTACGTCCGGTTTCGAAGCGCGCTGTCTGCCCTCGTCGGCGAGCTTTCTACCCCGGTGCGCGGAGGCCGTCGAAGCTGCGTGGACAACGGACTCCATCGCCTTTCGACTACGAGGCGGGGACATGCACGACTGCCCCTGGCGACGAATCCTGGTGGTGGCTGCCTACGTCCTCTTCGAGCGTGCGGGCTACGAGGATGTCGAGGTTCCCCCGGCGTGGGACGAAGGTTGTGTTCGATGGGAGCGACGTCCCCTACCACCGCGCCCCGTGCGACACGTGGCCTTCGTCGTCGGGGGGAGCGAGGTGGAGTCGACGCTCTGGATCACCGTGAGGAACGACGTGACCCGGTTCCCGGCGATGGGCGCCGGGAGCTTTACGCGACTCGGGGAGGAGTGTGCGAGCCGACGCGACATCCCTGTGGTGGGCGATGGCGTGTTCGATCTGGCCCGTCGTGGCTCGCTCCGCGAGTACGAGTTCGCCGATCGCCTCCGGTTGAGCGAGTACCTGAAGTGGCTGGTGTTCCGAGCCCGCGCCGAAGACACGCGGACCCGCTTTCTCGAGTAACGCGCGAGTACCCTCGAGGCCCCGCCCGAGGCATTCTCCTTCTGGACTTCCACTCGCAGTGTTCGGGTGTGCAGCCGGTACACGGGGGTACCACCATCGACTCGATCCTTGCCGTACCCGTATGCACCGCCGCCCCCGCGTCCAAGATGATCTCGACGCACTCGAGATCATCCGACATGGCGGCGATCATCAACGGCGTGGATCCCAGCTCATTTAGCCAGGTTCACGTCTGTCGTCCGCTGGAGTAACCACCGCAGAACTTCCCGGTTGCGGCCCTGCACCGCAAAGCCGAGCGGGTCGAGGCTGCCTTGGGCGCACGCGCTCGTATCCGACCCCCAGGCTTCCAGCAGCTTCACCTTGGCGATGTCTCCAATACGCAGCGCGAGGAACCCAGGGGGTACGTGCCAAGCGATCCCGATCCGCAACTGACGCACCTTGCGAGAGAACGGCTTCCACTTCTGCCAAGGTGCCGTTCGCAACGGCCTGCATCAGCGGTGTCCATTCGAGGTCCGTTACGCCAACGCTCCGTCTCGAGAACGAGAAACCGCCTCTGCTGCTCGTGGCCAGCGAAGGTTCCAAGCTGTGCGGTTCCGGCGTGGCTCTTGCCAAGGGGCGGCCGATCGGTGGATCGATCGTACGGCGGGAGAGGAAGCCAAGCTGTGGACTGACCACCGCCATCTCGGAGTTTGCGCCGCATGTCACGGTGGAGGATCGGGTTGAAGTGGCGGTGGGGGTGGGATTCGAACCCACGGTGGACTTTCGCCCACTCCGGTTTTCAAGACCGGTGCAATAGACCGCTCTGCCACCCCACCGGTGTTGGCGACCTCTTGGTCCCAGACTATCCGTGAAGGACTGCGAGCGAGCAAGGGTCGATTCGCGGGTTCGACGGCCGGTGGCTGGACTGCATGCGGGCGAGAGGGCGGCGGCCGGCGGTGACGCGCAACCAACAAAAAAAGCCCCGCTGACCCTGACGGGCCCGCGGGGGCGACAACGAGGGGACTCGTTGAGGTTCTCCGCCTGGTTGGGTTCGCCAGGCAGCACTCCGCTCGACTTCGCTGCGGCGGAGACGCTTTCTGGGAACACGGAGTGGTCCCCTCCGAGAAGTAGCATGCACTACTCGAGACGGGAACCGTCCGTCGCGAGATACACGTTCTTTCCACGAAAGTCGTAAGTGGTTACCGGGGCGTGCCCTCGGTGCCGGCCTCCGGGGGGCGGCGCACTCGGTGCACGTTGCGCAAGCGCTGCAGGCGGGTGTTGCGGAGCTGTTCGGCCAGTACTTGGAGGTCGGCGTGCTCGTCCGACTCGTCGAGGATCTCGGCGCCCAGGATCGTCTCGACCAGGTCCTCGAGCGTCACGAGTCCGCTGACGCCGCCGTGTTCGTCGGTCACCACGGCCATGTGCTCGCGGCGCTGCAGGAACTGTTTGAGCGCGTCGAACATGGAAACGACCTCCGGCACGTACCAGGCCTTGCGGGCGAACTCACGGATGGGGCGCGACCGATCGGCACCCTCCATGACTCGCTTGTAGAGGTCCTTCATCAGAATGTAGCCAACGATGTCGTCGCGGTCGCGATCGTAGATGGGGACGCGGCTGAAGGGCTCCGTCGAGGGATCGGCGAGGAACTCATCCACGGTCACGTTCGCATCCGCCATCACCGCTACGGTGCGCGGTGTCATGACTTCTTCGATCGTCAGCTCCTGGAACTGCAGGAAGTTCGAAAACACCTCACTCTCTTCCGCTTCGAGAGCGCCCTCCTTGGTGGCCATCGCGATGAACGCCATGATCTCGCCGCGCGACATTCTCACACCGCGGTCGTGCGCGAGCAGCCGGGTGAACGCACGCGTGACGAACAGGACGGGTGACATCAGTCGGATCAGGAAGTGGAGGGTCCAACCCACGACTCCCGTGAGCTGTGTGGAGTACACGGCCCCCAGGGTCTTCGGCGGAATCTCCGCCAAGAACAGGATCAGCAGGGTGAGCAAGCCCGCGAAGATGCCCGACGCGACGCCATCGCCGGCACTCGCATTCGGGGCCCACTCTTGGTAGACGAGTCGGAACTGGGTTCCAGCGAGCGCCGCGCCGGCCGTGTTGGCGATCGTGTTCAGGGTGAGGATCGCACTGATGGCATCGTCGAGACGAGTCTGCTTGATTTCGAGGAGCAGCTTCGCCCCGCGGTTGCCGGCCTCTTTCTGCTCGGTCAGCGCGAACAGGCGGGCGGACAGCAGCGCCGCCTCGAGCAGCGAGCAGAGAAACGAGATCCCCAAGGCCCCCGACACGAACAGGAGCAGGAGGATCAGGTTGATCGAGACCGCAGGGTCAGTCGCCGCCCCCTCGGTCGCGGCCAGCACCCCGTGGCCGCTGGCGAACGACACGACTCCGTCGATCAACTCTGTGGCGAGCAGAATCTGCAAGGGCTCCGGCTTCCAGCAGTCTCGGGGCTGCGGGCAGCACACCCCCCATCGGCGCGCACGCGGCGGTTCCGGCGCGCCGGTGGCCACAGCCCGCGGCTTCGTGGTAACGCCGATCGGTTCGTGTCAGCACGAAGAGTCTGCCGGTTGTACTCGCTCCCCGGGGCGAGGTCTACACTACCCGGGGAGCGAGGTGCGAAGTCTCCGAGAAGGACCGAGCGCGACGAGCTTTGAGCGCGTTCCTACTTCCGTGCCGCCGACTTGGGCGCCTTTGCGGGAGTTCGGCCGAGCTTCTTGTCGACCCACTCGGGGTCGAGATCGCCGACGATCGTGACTTTGAAGATGAAGCCGTTGATGGTCCCTCGCCAGACGAGTCCGACCATGCCACTGGTCGGTTTGGCCACGAAGTTCTTGAACTCCTTGGTGTCGCAGGTGGGGCGACCGTTGCGGAGACTCGTGACGGTGCCATCCCCGACGGCCATGCCAAAGCGGAAGCGCTTCTCGGACTCGATCATCTCCGGTTCCGCCGGGTGCGGCTTGCCCGCGTGTTGATCTCCCTTGAGCCGTACGCACTGAGTGCCGTTGTTGCTGCCCACGGTTCGTCGCCCCTTGTCGTAGCTGAACACGGCTGCGAGGAGGTCGCCGCGCCGGTAGGGCGCCATCGACATGTACTCGACCTCCAGGGTCGCCGACTTCCACAGCGCCTCGTGCATCCACGTGCCGTGATCGGCGATCACGATCCCGTTCTCGACCGTCCGAAAGGTCCCCTCGTATCCCTGTGACCACCGTACTCGTCGCTTGGTGTCCGCCATGTCCGGCACGAAGTCTTCGACGATTCCGAGGTCGCGTTGTTCGAAGTCGTACACGAGGCAGACCCTGCCGTCATCCTCGAAGGTGGCCGAAGTCGCGTGGAACTCGGCCAGCAGCTTCTCACGCTCCGCTGCAGTCAGGCTTCCCGCGCCCGCATCTGCGGGCGGCGTCGGCTCTGCGGGCGGCGACGGCTCCGCGGGGGGTGTCGGCTCCTGCGCGTCAACGCTGAGGCAGGAAAACCCCACCAAGGCGACGAGTGAGAAACACCAAGCGCAGAACCAAGCGCTTCGTTTTGGCACCACCTCCACACCTCCTTCTCGACGTCGTTGCGGCGGTTCCGGGGCGGTTCCTGAACGGAACCTTCAGGAACCGAAGCACGATCTGAACGGAACGTTCACAGTTGGCGCTGTGAACTCGGTTGGTCGCGAGTCCGGGAGCCCATCGACTTCAAAAGTTGGCCCACCAGACCGGAAGTCAGAGGCTGGGTTCCGAAGTCGATTTTGCACCTATGCAATGCCGTGGCCAAAGCGTTGCGCGATGGCAGAGGAATGCCCCGTGGACGTTTCGGGACGGCCTGACGCGCTGGGCGCGGTGCCGTTGTTACGTGGCCCTTACAGACCCGACGCCTGGGAAGTGGCGAGGGACTCTCGGATGAGGTGTCCGGAGAGGCGCTGTTGCTTCATTCGGGTCGCTGCATCTCGAACGTCGAGTGCGTATTCAGGTAGGAGGCGGCACCCAATCGCCCGATCGCCGACAGCCGTTCTGGCTGCGGGACTCCGTCGACGAGGAACTCGTCGGCGAGGTGCAACAGCACCGCCCGCAGCAGGAACAGATCGACGGGCCCGTCGCCGACCTCGAAGTGCCGCTCCACCAGGACCTCCATGGCGATCGCCGCCGCCGCCACCCGAGGTGCCCGAACCCGAACGCTGCGGGCCTTGGCTAGCTCGACATGCTCGAACTCGTCGACTTCCGGCGCGAGTTCCGCGGAACTGGCGACCATCTGCGCGACGAGTTCCGAGTGCGGGATGTGCAGGACACCCTCGCCGGTCGCCAGGAGGTTGTCGGCGGTGTCTTTACGCGCGCCGCGCCGCCGACCGACGCTCACCATGAGCATCAGGGGTTCGCTCGTCACGGCGCCACAGAAACTGAATGGCGCGAGGTTGGCGACACCGGCCGGTGACACCGTGCTCATCCAGGCGATCGGCCGTGGGACAAAGGCGTGCGTGAGTAGCCGGTACCGGTCGCGGGGTGCGAGGAGTTCGGGATCGATCTGCATGAGCCTCTCGCTGGGTTGTAGGGAACCGTCGCCCGGGGGGCCTGGCTCGCGGTTGCGGGCGTCGCTGGCGGGCGGGAGCGGGTCTAGGTTGTGAGACTTCGGGAGGCGGCGTACCATAGCGGCGTCCGGACGGGGAGCCATTCTGGACCCGGTCATCGACGTTCTTGCTCCGAGTTAGGGAGGTGTGGTGTGGGAAGTGCCGATCCGTGGTCCGGCCGGGTGGTACGTTGGCTGAGCGTTGGGGCATGCTGCCTCCTCGTGCTCGGCGCACCCGTGGTGGGCGGAGAGATCCCGGCGGACTTGCGCAAGCGCCTCCAAGTCGCGGTCCGTGCGGGTGACGAGTCCGGCATCCGAGGTGCGCTCGATGACGTCGCCCGCATTCCCGGAGCGGAGGCCGTGGGCCTGCTGCTCGACGCGGTGCCCCGCGTGCCGTCCGCCCGCGTGCATCTCCAGATTCATGAGTCGCTCGTCGGTTTCGGTGCGGAGATTCTCGGCGCTCCGTTCCTCGAACGTCTCGCCAATAAGAAGACTAACCCTCTGATCTTGGCTGCTATGCTCGCCGTAGGAGCGGACGTGGAGGGCGACGCTGCCGAGCAGTGGTTGTTGCTTGGGCTCGCCCACCCGGACGAGATGGCGCAACGCAACGCGATCGACTACCTGTTGCAGCGGCGCTCCAAGCGAGCGATCCCGGGACTCATCGCAATTCTGGCGCGCGACGGGATCGACCAAGGCACTACCTCCTACGGCGCCCACCAGGCGCTGATCTCACTCACTCGGCGTGACTTCGACAGCGTCGAGGACTGGCAGAACTTCTGGGAGACCCATGGCGCGGGCCTCGACCCGACCGCGGAACCGTCCGAGGGCGATGCGGGGACCGGTGTACGGGACGTCGCTCCCGACGCGCCCACCTTCTTTGGCGTCGAGATCGTCACGCGACGGGTCGTGTTCGTGGTCGACATCTCCGGCTCGATGACGAAGTGGGATCCCGGCGGTGAGGAGGGGGGGACGGGTTCGAACTGGGAGGTTCGGCAGCGCATACGGCGACTCCGCACCGAGCTCTTTCGTGCCATCGACAAGCTCGCCAAGGGGGCCAAGTTCAATGTGATCGCGTACAACAACGAGGTGCGCTCCATGAGCGGCACTCTGGTCCTCGCGACACCGTCGACCAAGTCCCGGGCCGCGCAGTGGGTGCAGAAACTCGAGGCCGACAACGCGACGCATACCGACGAGGCGCTGCGGAAGGCGTTCCAGGATCCTGAGGTAGACACCATGATCCTGCTCTCGGACGGTGCGCCGATGAAGTCTCGAGAAGAGACTGCCACGGTTCTCGTGCCGAGGATCCTCGAGGAGGCCAAGGAACTCAATCGCCTGCGCAAGGTGAGGATCTTCACCTTCGGCTTCGAAGGGCAGGGCAAGTGGCCCGCCGGTTCGAAGTACGCCCGCGGCAATGCTCCCGAGACCGACCCCGCGGAGATGGTGCGGTTCTTGAAGCAGCTGGCCGAGGATCACGGCGGCAAGTACACGGCGATCGACTGACCCGAGTCCCGTTGAATTCGAGGCGATGCGTCATGGTGGGTTGGGAGCGGTGGCGTAACGCTGGCCTTCTCGCGTCGGCGTTGTGGCTTTGGCATTTCGTCCTGAGCGGCATGCCGACCGTTGTCGCCCAGGAGCCGGCGGGGGTCCCCCAACCGCGCACGAGAGCCGAAGCTTCGGACTATCAGCAGACCTCGTCCCACGCGGACGTGCTCGAGTTTCTCGATGAACTCCAGCGTCGTAGCGCGCAGATCAGGGTCGAGACCTTGGCAACGTCGGTCGCAGGGCGCGCAGTGCCACTCGTGGTCGTCGCCTCGCCGGAGGTTGGCGGCCCCATTGCGGCGAGGCGCGAGGGGCGCGTGGTCGTCTACGTGCAAGCGAACATTCACGGAGGCGAGGTCGAAGGCAAGGAAGTCGCGTTGCGGCTACTTCGCGACGTAACGCTGGGCTCCCGACGAGCGTTGCTCACACGGCTGGTCCTGCTCGTGGCACCGATCTACAACGCGGATGGCAACGACGCTTGGGGGCCGGCCAGCGAACTGCGTTCGGAACAGCAGGGCCCCGATCCCATCGGACTCCGCGCCAACGGACAGGGGCTCGACCTCAATCGCGACTGCATGAAGGCGGTCTCGCCGGAGATGCGGGGTGCGCTCGCCGCGGTGTTTAACGCGTGGGACCCGGACGTAGTGTTCGACCTGCACACGACGAATGGTACCCGCCATCACTACTCGTTGACCTATGCGCCACCGCTTACCCCCAACACCGATACCGACGTCATGGCGCTGGTGCGCGAGGAACTGCTCCCCACCGTCGGAGCGCGACTCCGCGAACTGCGCAGCCTCGAGACCTTCGTCTACGGCGACATGGACCGAGTCGAGAACCCGACTCGGTGGGTGAGCTTCTCCCCGGAGCCGCGCTACGTGACGAACTACGTCGGCGCACGGAACCGCATCGGAATCTTGTCCGAGGCAACCTCCTACAGGCCGTTTCGAGAGCGCGTTGCGGCAACCTGGGAGTTCGTCGATGCGTGCCTAGCCTTCATCTACGAGAACGCGGCGCGGATCGCCGACACGACCCGGCGGGCGGATCAGCGAGTTTGTGCTTGGGGACTCGCCCCGGAGTCGGCGCCACCGCTCGGCATCCGTTTCGCGGAGTTCTCGCGTGGGCGTGAGGTCGTGCGCTGGGAAGGCATTCCTTCGGGGGGAGCGGCTTCACCCGATCCGGCGCGCGTGGTGGAGACCGAGGTCGAAGTGTGCGATCGGTTTCAGGCTACGCGCACTGCGCGTCTACCCCGGGCGTATTGGGTCGGCACCGGGCAGCACGAGGTCGTGGAGCTACTTCGGCGCCATGGAGTACGGGTGGAGCGGTTGCTGGGTGACGCGCAACTCGTCGCGGAGCGCTTTCGAGTCGCGGAGATCGATGTCGCGGAGCGACCGTTCCAGGGTCATCGCCTGACGCGTCTCGAAGGCCGCTGGGAGAACGGATCTCTCGAGGTGGCGGCAGGCAGCTACCTGGTACGGACTGCGCAGCCCCTCGCACTCCTCGCGTTCCACCTCCTCGAACCCGAGAGTCTGGATGGCGTCGCCGCCTGGGGACTGCTCGATCGATTCCTTGCGGTCGACCAACTGTACCCGCTCGCCAAGATCTACGACCCGATCTCAGTCCCCACCCGAGTCGTGTCTTCCACTCCGGAGTAGTGTGCGGCCTGCAGGCAGCCAGCGCCGACTGGGGCGAGTGCGTCGTTGAAGGAACGCTCGTTTGGAGCTGCAATTGTTCGGCGCCTCGCCTATCCTCACGACGAGCGTTTGCCAGCCGATGCGCGTCCACTCGCGAGCCGCCAACGAGGAGTCATGAAGAGAACGGTTGCCGTGGTCACCTCTTCGCGTGCGGACTACAGCCACCTGTATTGGCCGTTGATGGAACTGCGGCAGCGACCGGAGATCGACCTACGGTTGTTGGTCATCGGCGCTCACTTGGCACCGGAGTTCGGGCACACGGTCGACGAGATCCAGTTGGATGGGATCGCGGTGGATGAGCGGATCGAGTGCCTGCTGAGTTCCGACACCGACGTCGGCATGGCGAAGACGATCGGCGTGGCGACGCTCGGTTGCGCGGAGGTGCTCAGTCGCTTGCGCCCAGACCTGCTGCTGCTGATCGCGGACCGCTACGAGATGTTGGCTCCGGCGTCTGCGGCACTCGCCCTTCGTCTGCCCATGGCCCACATCGAGGGGGGCGAGGTCAGTGAAGGAGCGATCGACCACGCGGTACGCAACGCGCTCACGATGTTGTCGCACATCCACCTCACACCCACGGCGCAAGCTCGCGCTCGCGTCGTCGCGATGGGGGAAGAGGAGTGGCGTGTGCACCAGGTCGGCGCGCCGTCGCTCGATCACTTGCGCCGCAGCACGCTAATGACCCGCGAGCCCCTCGAACGTGACCTGGGTATCGACCTCGCCCGACCCACGGCGGTCGTCGCGTACCACCCGGTGACCCTGGCGGCGGACACGACGTGCGAGGTCGATGAGGTCTTTGGCGCGCTCGCGGCTCTGCACGACTTGCAGGTCATTTTCTGCTTTCCGAACTCGGATGCCGGCAGCCGCGCGGTGATCCGGCGCGCCTCCGAGTTTTGCGCCAGCCGCCCCGACGCGAGTTTGTATGTGAACCTCGCGGCCCCGAAGTACTGGAGCTTGCTCAAGCATGTTACGCTCCTGATCGGCAACTCGAGCAGCGGCATCATGGAGACCCCGTCCCTGGGACTGCCGACCGTCAACGTTGGGCGGCGCCAAGAAGGACGCGAGCGGGCGGCCAACATCATCGATGCCGCCCCGCAGCGCGACGCGATCCTGGCGGCCACGGCGCGGGCCCGCGATCCCGGGTTCGCCGCCCGTGTCGCCGGAGTCGAGAATCCGTATGGCGACGGTCGCGCCGCCGAGCGCATCGCGCGCATCTTGGCCGAGGTGCCCCTGGGTGACTCCCTGCTCCACAAGCGCAGCCGTTCGCTGGACTCATGGACCTCGCGGCCGCAATTCCCGACCGGAAGGGACTGAGACGATGCGGGCTCGCCAAGGGACGCATACGACATGACGACCGATGGCGCCGAGTCATGCCGCCGAGCGTTCGGTCTCACCTTCCAATCGGATCTACCGCTGCCCGAACTCCCAACCGTGGCAACTGGAAGCACCGTGGATGTGACGATTCGGCGGGCCGCTATCGTTCCGGGGGCCGAATTCGACGAACGCGGCATGGCCTTCTGGGTGGGCGGGAGCGGTGCTGACGAGTTCGGGTACGCCTATCGAGGTGTGGCCGCCTTCCTGGTGCAGAACGGTCGGCGCATCCTCGTCGATGCCGAGGCAGGGATCCTGGACGAGGTCGTGCGCCTCTCGCTTCTTGGGCCAGCGCTCGGTCTGCTTCTTCACCAGCGGGGGCTCCACGTCTTGCACGCGAGCACGGTGGCCTACCGCGGCGCCGCCGTTTCGTTCGTCGGCGCCGGGGGCTGGGGAAAATCCACCACGGTGGCGCTGTTACAAGCACTCGGCTGGGAACTCGTGTCCGACGATCTGACGGCCCTCATCCTCCCCAGCGTCGAATCGCCGACGAACGAGTCCCGCGTGCTCGCGCTCCCGGGGTTTGCCCAGGTCAAGTTGTGGCCCGATGCCGCGATCGCGGCCGGAGCCGACGTGGCGGCCTTGCCCAAGCTGCACCCGGGGTTCGAGAAGCGGGCGCTTCGTTCGATCGCTGCATTCGCCCCGGAGCCGCGGCCCGTGCGGCGCATCTATGCGCTGGGGTTCGGCGATCGACTCACCGTCGAGACCGCGTCGGTGCAGGAAGGCTTCGCCGAACTCGCGCGCCACTTCTACGGGGCTCGCTTTGGTCCGGACTTCCTCCGCACCCTGGGTGCCGAGGCCATGCTCCTTCGCGCGGCCACGCTTCTGCGGGCGGCTTCGGTACGCCGCCTCCTACGTCCGGACACGACCCTTGCTGCACCTCGCGAGATGGCCGCGACCATCGAGCGCCTCATCATCGCCGATCTCGCGACGTGAGGGTTCGGTCAGCCTGACGATGTCTCCGGGCGGAGCGTGGCCGCAGCGGCGGAGGGGTCGTGCTTCCAGGCTACGCAACTTCCGGCCGGCAGACCATCCCTGAGCGACTCCGGCGCGAGCGGCCGCCGATAGGCTTCGAGACGGGCTCGGTTCCTTTGCTGGGTCCGGGTCAGCAGCCGTCGTAGGTGTCGCACTCGATGGCGTCACTCGTCGGGTCTTGGCCGCATCCTGGAAACGGCGCTGGCATCGCGGGGCCGCCGTTGAACAGCCAAGCAAGGGTATAGACCGGGTCCGCGATGTTCACTTGGCCGTCGTCGTTTGCGTCGTGAGCATCCAGACAGAAACTCGCGCCTGCGTTGAAGAGGTAGTTCAGGCCGAAGACCGGATCCGCGATGTTGATTTGACCATCGTTGTTCTGATCGCCGCGTCGAAAGCTGGGAGCCGAGTCGAACAAGCAGCTGGCGGGCGACCCCGGTCCACCGCTCAACTGCGGAGTGAGCTCATAGGTGTAAGTCCCCGGCAGCAGCGGCCCGTCCTCGAATGACGTCGTGTTGCCGGCGACGACGGCGAGGAGGGCGCCGTCACGCCGCACGATGATGAAGTCGTACGCAACAGGATTCGTCCACGTGAGGGTGGCCGTGTCGGTGCCCGTGCCGGTGCAGGCCAAACTCTCGAGCGGAGGCACCGCCACGAGGGTGATCAGCCCATCGATCATGCTGGGCGTGGATGCCTGCCCCGCGACGACGACGACATTGTCGGTGGGTACAGCGCCCAGCCCGTCCTGCCAGTGGAGTGCCACCATCTCACCGTCGAAATCCCCTGCGAGCGCAGTCGCCACCGTAGCGTAGCGAACCCGCACCAGTTCACTGGGCATGGCATACTGGATGGTCGCCACGCCGAAGAAGTCGAAAACGCAACCAATGGTGAGTGAGTCCGCGTTGAAGAGGGCGGTATAGAAGTCGGGCCCGGCTCCCGCCTTGAGCGCCGCCAAGTCGGCTCCGAGTTCGGTACTCACGCCCTGCAGCGTCGTGGAAGGGTGGCCCAGCGCTACCGAGAATCCGGAGACCAGGTTTGGAAAGCCGGAACTCTCGGGTTGCTCTTCGAGCAGTAAGGACGCCTCGAACTCACCGGCTCCCGTCACGGGGTCGTATCCAGCGCTCACCGATTCGGCCCTGTAGTTGAAGCCCGCCGAGACGACGGTGACCGTGCCTGCCACGGTCGTAGGCGTGACCCCGGTGTCACTCACGACGATGAGGGTCGCGGTGGGTGGACTGCCAACGCTCGAGCAGAGTTGCACCGGCGCCTCGGTACCCAGCGGGGCATTCACCGCATAAGTGAGCAGCAATAGCTCTTGATCGACGCCAGTAGGTAGCACCTCGCAGCCCGTGTAGCACACCACGACGAGCATGTTCGCGCCGTCGGCCTCCAAGCCAGTGTAGAGGAAATCGGGTCCCAGTCCTTCGTTGAGTGCGAGGGTGTTGGCCCCAGGCTGAACGTCGATGAGCGTCATCACGGCCGGCGCGTGGCAGACCGACAGGGACCAACCCTGAACCGAGCCTCCGAAGTTGTCGAGCTCCACCGCGACGGTGCGGGTGCTGGTGGGCAATGCCTGGACGTTGGTGACCGAGACGATGTAAAGCGGGTCTTGGCCGAGCGTCGCCGCGGTCGCAAGGAACGCGGAGTAGAAGACGATCCAAGCGCGAATTCTGCAAGGAACCCCGGTCGCGAGAAGCTTGATGGCCATCGGACTCCTCTCCTCTGCGTTGTGCGGGAAACGAGCTGCCCAGAGATTGCGACCGCCGCGACTTCGCAGCAGAACGGGGCCTCCACCGTGTCTTCACCAGCGATGAGCGTGGGGCGCGGAGATCAGGCTAGCCGCTCCGGGTTTCGCTTTGCAAGTCGGAACCCGACGAAGCGTGGGTGACGGGCAGCAAGAAAGTGATGGCCAGTGTGATCAAGGCGGCGCACCACACGTAGTAGCCGGCGTAGGTGTGAACCACGCCGGTACGTTCGCCGAACAGGGATACTGCGATCGCTCCCGCAGCGCCGAGGACCAGGAGGGCACGTGCCACGCGGCCCGGCCGCTTGCGCCAGGCGATCCAGGGCGCGACTGCCGCCAAAGCACTCCCCGACGCGAGAACGAGCCATAGCGGCGTCCACTGCGGCCGTACGAGCGGAGCCAGGAACACCCCGAGGAAGCACTGATAGCCGCGCATCCCGAAGCCGCGCAGGTAGTCCCCGCCGGTGTTCGAGTCGATCGCGACGAGACCGAGTGAGATCACGAACAGGATCCACCCGCTAGTGAGCAGCCCGAGGCGTATTGAGCGCATGGTCGATAGCTCCTTCGGAACCCACCACGGTTCACAGGACTATGGAGTCGCCCCAGAATAACTTCACCCTATTGCTCGTCGCTTCGGGCCATCTTCGACCGATCCGAAAACCTCGAAATCCTCACCGGAACTCAGGCTACGCCTCCGGTTCCGAGCTTTCCGGATCGGCCGAATCTGACCCAAATCGACGGCAAGATGTCGAGGTTATTCTTGGGCGACTCCTATGACGCTTTCGTCGGCGATACGAGACCCCAAATCAAGCGCATTCCCCGGTAACCCGAAGGAACGCCTCGTGCCGGGTGAAGTTGGAGGCGGCCCTCAATGTCCACGGAGAGGAGAAGGAGGCCCGAAACTCGGCACGCGTTGGATTCGGGTCCAGATGTTGGGCATTGTTGCGTTCGACGCCCAAGTGAGAACCCTCGAGCCCAACGCCACGAACCTGCGCGCGGCCCAAGACCAGCGCGTAACTCCACCACGGGCTGAGCGCTCACTAGCCGCGAATCAAACGCATTCGCAAGCAACTCCAGTTCGCGCTTGGCGCAACGAGGCGAGGCGAGCGTGAAAGGCCCCTCAGGAGCATCCAGCCCGGCGCATGGAGCCACGAAGCCAAAGGCGAGAGTCTGCGGGTGAACCAGGCAGCGCCGAGACGAGCGAGGTTGAAACGGCAAACCGCATCGCGTAGACCATCCGACGAGGGCTTCGATGCAAGGAACGAGTGCGAACCGAGTCCGCGGACGTTGGTGCAAATCGTGCACCCAACGGCCGTGCGCTCGATTCCCGATGCCGTAGCGACGGTTGCTGCAACCGCTGCCGCTCTAGGGAGTGCTCGTCCTCCGTCATGCACCGAGTCTCGTGGGCGAAGTGAAAGCAATGATCAGGGCCCTTTGAGGGTCTGACCGGTAGGTCCGTCGTTGGCGGAAGGAGATCCCATGCGCTGCTCGACGAAGTTGCCTTGGCGCTTGCTCGTGGTGCCGTTCTTGTTGGTGGTATGTGCCACCGGCAACATGTCGGCGCAAGTTCGCTCCGTGTCACCGGGTGCTGGCGCGGGCATTCAGCCCCAGTCGGCGGAACCTTTGGGTGCGGCGTCGCAGCTCGCACCGAGCTCAGCCGCACGAGGTGACCAGATGCAAACGACGAGCTTCGGTTCGGCGCAGCCGTTTGGACCGGGATGTCCAACGTCGCCGTTCTCGATCCCCGAGGCGGCTGACGTCGAAGAGGTCTTTGCCATCGACTGTGGAGCTGGACTCGATACCGGTTGCACGTTCTCGGGCGGCGGGCCACTGATCATCCAGTTGCCGATCGGACGCTATCTCGGCGAAACGAATCCGGACGGCACGCTCCGGTTTCCCTTCACCATGAACGCCAATCACCTGATCTCCATCAAGGCGAAGCTCCGGTTGCCGGCGTTCGATGTCGATTTCGATGCCAACCCTCCCGACGCTGCCCCCGAACGGGACCGCATCAGCATCAACGGTCACACCCTCGGGTTCCTCACCGGCACCAACCAAACGTGGAAGCTCAACGAGTTCACCATCCCGATCACGCACCTCAAGTTCCCGTCCGCGCCGGGCGCCGGTGGCGCGCCGACGCCGGCGATGAACGAGATCCGAATCGACATCGACGTGGCCAACGCCGAGGAGGTCTGGTGCACCGCGATCGATTGGGTGGCCGTTACCATCGACGCAATGGCGCCAGTGGCACTGGTTCACGGCGTCAACGCGGATCACACTTCCTGGGACGGTGCGGTCGCCGACTTCCTCGACGACTTGATGATCGTCCACTCGAACGCCGTGGCTCCGATCGACAACAATCCTGCCGGGTACATCATCTTGAATGGCAAGGCGTTGACCGGGTTCTTCAATACCCTGGCCACACGGGTCGGCACCAAGAAGATCCATGTGGTCGCCCACAGCAAGGGCGGACTCGACACACGGCTGTTTCTCGGTTGGTACTACGATCCGGACCAGCTGAAGGTGTTGTCGCTGCACACCCTGAGCACGCCCCATCACGGATCGGCGTTGGCCACGATCTCGGTAGCGAGAATCGATCACAATGATCCGACGTCGAATGATGAGCGCATCCGAGTCTACATGAACAACGACTGGCTCGGCAGCGCCGTCGGTGTCGCCCCGCAAGAGCCGGCGCTGCGGGATCTCTCGATCGAGTCGATGGCAACGCTGAATCGCATCATGAGTCTCCCCGGGGGCGTACGCTACTACGCCCACGCCGCGGACGCCGACGTGAACGGCGATACCCTCATTAGCAACGCCGAGGCCGCCGAGATGATTCCGGGCGCCGTCAACGGGTTGCTCAACACCGGCTCACTGCTGTACCAGATCCTGTGCTGTATCGATGGTGTGACGGTCACCCGCATGACGAACTTCTTCGGACTCAACGAGTGGCACGTCATCAGCCCAGTGCCTTCTACGGTGTTCCATCTCAATGACCTCGCGGTGACCCGCGAGAGTGCCATGTATCCGGGGTTCACTTTCGAGGGTACGCACGACCTCAACCACTCGACGATCAAGGGTGCGGGGCCGTTGCAGATCGTAGTGAACCGCGTGCAAGCGGACTACCCGATCAAGAACACCCCCAACTAGGCCAGGAGGACTGCACCAATGCAAACACGCAAGCGAACTCGCGGCCGCGCGGCCGCCCTGTATGCTGTTGTCGTGGGCCTCGTGCTGGCCTTGGCGCCGAGCGCGCGCGCGACCGAGGACCATTTGCCCTTCTCCGGGACTGCCCGCCAGGTCGACAGCGGTCTGCTGACGCCCACCGTCTCGACCGTCGACATGACCTTCGTGGTGGACGACGTCGGGGCCGCGCTGTTGATCGTCACTTCCCCGTCCAAGACGCTGACCGTGTCTCTCATCGACCCAGCACTCAACGAGACCTTCCTCGGGGGCCTAGGCGCTGGCATCAGCGGGGGCGCGACGCT
Source organism: Planctomycetota bacterium (assembly GCA_050246115.1). Taxonomy (GTDB): domain Bacteria; phylum Planctomycetota; class UBA8108; order UBA1146; family JAJFFE01; genus JBFWWP01. Next base: position 20,979 of record JBFWWP010000029.1, on the reverse strand, counting down.
TCCCGAGGACGCCGACACCAACCCCGCCGTAACCGGCAAGGACTACGTCTTTCGTCTCGACGCGCCGCAAGTCGGCGTCTGGACCGTGCGCGTGGTCGAGACCGTCGCGGTCACCGCGGATCTGCCGGTGGTGACGAACCTCTGGCTGGCAAGTGCGATCCAAGGATTCGTCGTGGGTGGAGGCGAAGACTACCCGGTTGGCTCCGAGGTGAGGCTGGGCCTGTTCCTGAACGAGTCGACGACACCCCTCTCTGGGTTCACGGTGGCGGCAACCGTGTTTCGGCTGGGCGATTCGACGTTCTCGCCGGTGCCGATCACCTTCGCCGACGATGGTGTGGCACCTGACTTCGTAGCCGGGGACGCCCTCCACATGGGGGCCGTGATCCTGGTCGAGCCGGGCACCTATGACATGCGCGCCACCGTCACCGGCACGACGCCGGGCGGAACCAGCTACCGGCGTGATCTCGCGACGCGCTTCAAGGTCGTGAACCCGCAGGCGACCCTCGTGGCGGCCTCCTTGACCGACGACGGTATCGACACGAACGGCAACTCCTTGTTCGACGTCATCCGCATCGGCATCGACGTCGATGTCCTGGTCGCCGGGGAGTACAACGTTCGGGTCGACCTGGGCGCGGCCAGTGGTGCCCAGGTCTCCGCGAATACGACCGGGGATCTTCCCGTCGGCGTGCAGACGGTCGCCATCGACTTCGCTGCCGAGACCCTCCGCGAACTGGCGGAGAATGGTCCGTACACCGTGCCGCGGATTCGGCTCGAGGCGATTCGTGCCGGGATTCCCGAGACCCAAGATGCGCTCTACAACCTCGGATCGACGGATCCCTACTTGATCGGGCAGCTCGAACGGGAGCCGATCTTGTTCGGTACGTCCATCGACACGGGCAACGACTGCGACGCCGACGGAGACTTCGACACTCTTGCCTTCGCTGTGGAAGTCGACGTGCTGAACGCGGGCACGTACACCTACTCGATGAGCCTGCTCGATCCGAACGGCGGCGAGATCGAGTTCCTTGCGGGAAGCGCGTTCCTTGGCGCGGGCGTCAACATCCTCGACCTCGAGGTGGACGGCGCAACCATCGGCGCCCACGGCAGTGACGGTCCGTACACCCTGGGCAACGTGTTGTTCTTTGGGGCGGGCGCGTCCATCGTCGCTGGAGTCGTCGCGGTCTCGACACCGTACCTCGTCTCGGACTTCGAGGCACCGCTCACGCTGGTGCCCTATGACGTCGGCTTCGAGAGCTTCGCGCTGGCCCCGGTCGTCGGCCAGGGGGGGTGGGGGCTCAGCGCCGGTGTGAGTCCCGCGGCCGCGGTCGTCAACGCCACGGCACCCTTCGCAGGGAGTCGCGCGTTGTCGATCCTGCGCGACCCAGCATTGGGCGACAACAACCTCTGGGGGGCTTTCACGCCCATTCTCGCGGCCGCTCCGGAGCTCGAGCAGGAGGTTTCCCTGCGCTTGCGCATCGAGGGGGGCGGTGGGCCCGCGTACGAGATCCTCGTGCAGAGCCCCAGTGAGAACTTCGTGGTCGCCTGGATCCGTTTCGCGGCGAATGGCGACATCTTGGTCCTGCAGCCGTTCGGTACTGGCATCGTGTTCGTCTCGACGGGTTTCGACTGGTTGGACGCCTTCGGCTCGGGGAACTACTTCGAGGTCAAGATCACCGTCAACGTTCTGCAACCGGTGAGCAACCAGGTCGCGATCGAACTCGATGGCACGACCGTCTACAGCGGGACTGCCCTCGGAAGCACGTTCGTGGAGCAAGTGGCTGTGTTGACGAACAACACGGCACCGCTGCAGCCAGCGTACGTCGACGACGTGCGATTGGTCCATCGCTTCATTCAGAACGACTGCAACCAGAACGGGTCGCCGGACGCGTGCGACATCGCGCTGGGAACCTCGCTCGACTGCAACAGCGACGGCGTCCCGAACGAGTGCGAGGCCGACTGCAACGCCAATGGCACCGCTGATCCCTGCGACGTTCTGGCGACGACGAGTCCGGACTGCAACGCCAACGAGATTCCCGATGAGTGCGAGCTGGCGGCGCAGGACTGCAACCAGAACGGCACCCTGGACGTGTGTGATATTGCCTCGGGAACGAGCCTGGACTGCAATCAGAACGGCGTGCCGGACAGTTGCGATCTGGCGCAAGGCGTGGTGCAGGACTGCAATGGCAACGGCATTCCCGACGAGTGTGACATTGCCAGCGGGTTCAGTGTGGACTGCAACCTCAACGGAGTGCCCGACAGCTGCGACTTTGCGGTCGGCACCAGCCTGGACTGCAACCTCAATGGCACCCCGGACGAGTGCGACATCGGCAACGGGGTCAGCGTCGATTGCAACGGGAACGCGATTCCGGACGAGTGCGACTTGGCTTCGGGAACGAGTCTCGACTGCAATCTGAATGCGATTCCGGACGAGTGCGACATCGCTTCTGGCGCGAGCAGCGACTGCAACACGAACTCGGTTCCGGACGAATGTGATCTCGTCGTGGGAACGAGCGTGGACTGCAATGCGAACGCGATTCCCGATGAGTGTGACATCGCCGGCGGCGCGTCAGCGGATCTGAACGGCGACAGCGTTCCAGACGAGTGCAACGAGTTCATTCGTGGGGACGCGGACTTCGACGGGACCATTACCCTTGCGGATGCAGTCGGGATCCTCGGCTACCTGACGGGTGCGAGCGTGGTGTGTCGGGACGCTCTCGACACCAACGACGACGGAGCGTTGGACATCGTCGATCCGATTTACCTGCTGTCGTACGCATTCTTGATGGGCGACCCACCTGCGGCCCCGTTCCCGGGGTGCGGGACGGATCCGAGTTTGGGTGATCGACTCGATTGTTTGGGCCCGATCGCGGCTTGCCCATAGGGCGTTCGTCGAAGGATCGACTTGGGCGACGACGGGGCCGCAACGTCTCGGGGAGAACTCCGAGACGGGCGGCCCCGGGTTCTTGCTTTCGGTCGCTCGGGGTGGTGGGGTTTTGACCCCCGCCACGGAGCGCTGCTGGGGCTGTCCGATCTGAGCACCTCGGGCGTGTGGCCACCGCGGTTCTCTCGATGGGGAAGGGAGCGCAACATGGAAGTCGAGCCTGACGCAGGGCGGTTCGAGCGGGTTTACTCTGGCGCCCCCTGGGAACGGGAAGTCGGTTACTGTCGTGCCCTGCGCGCGGGACCGCACGTCTACGTCACCGGGACCGTGGCGGTCGGGGAACACGGCGAGACCGTGGGCGTGGGCGATGGCGCGGCGCAGGCGCGGCGCTGCCTCGAGATCATCGAAGCCGCACTCCAGAAACTCGGCGCCGATCGCAAGTCCATCGTGCGGACGCGCATGTTCACGACCGACATCCAGCGTTGGCGCGAGTATGGGAGCGCCCACCGTGGCTTCTTCGGGGAGCACCGACCCGCAACGACGTTGGTCGAAGTCCGCGCTCTGATCGCTGCCGACCTGCTGATCGAGATCGAAGCCGATGCGTACCTCGCGGATCGCCGCTGACGCCATGAGCGGACCCGGGTTCGAGAGCCACGAAGACTCCGCCAAACGCAGCCCTGCGTAGCACTGCGCCGGTGTGCGCGTCGAGCGCCACGGGATTGCGAGGGCTCGACCCGACCTCTCCGTTGACGCTGGCGTCGTGCGTCGGTAGGTCAAGTTGCGAAGGGACGAAGGGCCTCCGAGGTCTTGCTCCAAGAGTTCGAGACCTCGGATCCGCCTGGACCCCCGCGCCCCGGCGGCCTACCCTCTCCGCCGACGTTGCGGCTCGGTGGTGAGCTGCGTTGCCGATCCGGTCACTCGGCAGGTTGTGAGCTAGCGAAAGTCCTCGCGTGCGACCGGCGTGAGACTTCGGGGAGGATCACGTGTGCCGCCCAGCGAGAGCGTGTTCAACGATCCCAGCCTGACGATAGCGCTGGCACTGGCCGTGGGCCTGCTGTGTCAGGCGCTCGCCACTCATGTGCGGATCCCAGGGCTGCTGTTGCTGCTCTTCGCGGGAGTGCTCGTCGGCCCGGAGATGGCAGGTGTGGTGCGCCCGGCGTCACTCGGTGACGGCCTGCTCATGCTGGTGAGTTTCGCCGTTGCGGTGATCCTGTTCGAAGGCGGGATGAACCTCGACATTCGCAGGCTCCGTCGCGAGCAGCGCTCGATTCAAATGTTGATCTCGGTGGGAGCCCTGGTCACTGCCGTAGGAGGAACCCTCGCCGCGCACTTCATCATGGGCTGGGACTGGGCCATCTCGTCGGTGTTCGGCACGCTCGTGATCGTCACCGGACCTACGGTCATTGGGCCGCTGCTCAAGCGGATCAAGGTCGAACGCTCGGTTTCGACCGTGCTCGAGGCAGAAGGCGTGCTCATCGATGCCGTTGGGGCGATCGCCGCCGCCGCGACTCTGGAGTTCGTGCTGTCCAAAGGCGAAGACCTCCCGGTCCTCGACGCCTTTCTGTCCCTCGGTTTCGGTTCGCTCTTCGGGCTGGCTTGTGGCTTTGCGTTGGTGCTGCTGTTTCGCTTCCGCGAGTTGATCCCAGAGGGTCTCGAGAAGGTGTTCACGCTCGGCATGGTCTGCGCCATCTTTCAGGTCGCCAATGCGATTCAGCACGAGAGCGGCGTAGCGGCGGTGACGCTGGCAGGCTTGGTCGTCGGCAACATGCCCTCGCGGTTCCAGGAGGAGTTGCTCGAGTTCAAGGAGCAACTGACTGCGATGTTCATCGGTTTGCTGTTCGTGCTGCTTGCCGCCGACGTTCGTGCCGACGACGTCGTTGGACTCGGCTGGCCCGGCGTGGTGACCGTGCTCGTGCTCATGTTCGTGGTGCGCCCGCTCAACGTGTTCGTGGGTACCCTCGGGTCTGAGTTCGGACTCCGCCAGAAGGCCTTCATGGCATGGATCGGTCCGCGGGGGATCGTGGCCGCGGCCATCGCGTCGCTCGTAGCCGCCAAGCTGGGGAGCGAGCATCCCGTGGGTCCGGCGTTCCGCGCCCTGGTCTTTTCGGTCATCGCCCTCACCGTGGTTTCTGCTGGGATCACCGGCGGGCCGCTCGCTCGTGCGCTTCGCCTGCAGCGCCCGTCGAACGCCGGCTGGGTGATTCTCGGCGCCAACGAGTTGGCCAGGACTTTGGCCAAGGTACTGCAGAACGAGGGACAGCCGGTGTTGTGCATTGATCGCAACCACGAGGCGACGCGCGCCGCTGGCGAAGCGGGCATCCGGGTGATCTTCGGGAACGGTCTGGAAGAACGAACTCTCCAACGGGCTGAGATCGACACCCGACTTGGCGCGATCGGCCTCAGCCCCAACGGCGAAGTGAACGTGTTGTTTGCGCAGAAGGCGAAGCGCGAAGGCAAGGTCAAGCGTCTCTACGTGGCTTTGAGTCCGGGTGAACACCAGGTGACCCCCGAGATGGCCCGTGCGGGCGGGGCGGAGTTGCTGTTTCATCGACCCGAGGACATTGAGGTGTGGACCGTGCGCCTCCGGCGCCGGCTGACGAGCCTCGAGCGCTGGCAGCGCATCGAGGCCAAGGCGCGAGGCGCCCAGGATGAGGCCCTGCCCACAACCGCGGCAACTGGGTCGGGCGCGTATCTCTTCCTGGCGCTACACCGTGGCGGAGCGACTTCGCCAGTGGGTGATGAGGAGCATCGCGTCGGCGACCAAGTGACGCTGTTGGTCCACAGCGAGCGGTGCGAGCAAGCCTATCAGCAACTGGCGGCGGCGGGTTGGCAGCAGGTCGTCGAGATCGCTGCGGTCGCCGAGGCCGAGCCAGCCACTTCGTGATCGACGTGGCGGTGGTCGGCACTGGGGTCGGAACCTGCGTCGACTCAGCCCTTCAGTTCCCCGGGAGGTGTGGCTCGGGTGCGCTTTGGAACCGGCGACGCTCCCGCCATACGCGACGATCGATCAGCCAGGTCTGTCCCGCACCTCCCATGTACGCGATCGAGTCGCCGCTCGGCGAGAACCTCACGTCGAACCCCTGAATGGGCAGGTCGCGAACTTGGAACACTTCCTGGCCGCTCGCCGGATCCCATAGGTGAAGCGCGAAGTCGTAGCCGATCGATGCCAGCCGGGCTCCGTCGGGACTGAACGACGCGCCCCATTGGGTGCCCGTGGTCTTGCCGGACCAGCGTCGTCCCACGATGCGGCCATCCGCGTCGACGTCGAACAGTTCGAGATCACCGGCCATCTCGCCGACGGCAAGAGCGCGGCCGTCCGGGCTCACGGCGAGTTCCGCTGCGTCACTCGCTAGGGAGCTCCACTCCCCGAGCATTTGCCCTGTCGGCACCTCCAGCACCACGACTCGCTTGCCGGCGGCAAATGCAACTCGCGATGAGTTGGCGAAGAACCCGGTGGCAAGGGTGCCCGGAGTGAGCCCATGCTCGCACACGACGCGACCATCCTTCGCGTCCAGCACGTACGCGACTCCCGAACCCCCGGATCCGGCGGCGATGTAACGGCCGTCGCGCGACCAGTCCGTGGCGCGAATCTGGCCCTGTCCCTGAAAGCGCCAGGCCTCCGACCCGGTCGCGACATCGATGCAACGCACGGTGCCGTCGTTGGAGCCGCCGACGATCCGCGAACCGTCGGGTGACCACGCCACGTCGACGACCAGGGCGTCGAATGCCGACGAGGTCGTGAGCCGCTCGAGGGTGCGAGCATCACGAACCTGGATCGTCCTCTCGTTGGTGCCGGCGGCGATGCGGGTGCCGTTGGGATCGAACACGCAGGACCAGGCCCCATCGATGCGATAGCTCGGAGTGAAGCTCTCCGGCGCCCGCAAGTCCCACCGAAAGATCATGCCCTCGGCATCACCCGAGTATGCGATGTCACCGTTCGGAGCGACGGCTGCGCAGCTCACCGGCGCTTGGTGTCCGAGTAGCCGCGCCACCTCACTCCCATCGCTTGCGCGCACGAGCCGAACCGCGCCGTCCTGGCTGCTGGTGACCACGAGGTCGCGGCCCGACACGAATCGGGCCGCCGTGACGTGGCCGCGGTGGGGGCTTTCGAATCGCTGCTCGCCGGACGCGAGATCGAAGAACTTGCAGGTCTTGTCCTTGCACCCGGTCACCAGTTGCTCGCCGCGCGGATCCAACTCGATCCAGTCGATCGCCTTGTAGGCCTGACTCTCGCGGGGTTGCAACTCGCGTTCGATCGCAAAGGTCTCGAGATTCATGACCAGGATTTGATACTCCCAGCACCCGAGGTACGCCGTGCGGCCGTCCGGCGAGATCGCCACGCAGCCAATGGGGTGGGTCGTGTAGTCCTGAGTGTGGAGCAGGGTGCGGGACTCGACGTCCCAGACCCGAATCAGGCCCACGGGGTGCCCCTTCTCCGGGTGCGTTCGCCAGCCCACCGAGACTACGCGTGAGCCGTCCGGAGTGAATGCACAAGCATAGGGCGTCGTCGGATGCTCACCCAGTACGCCGACCTCCGCGCGGCGGTCGACATCCCACAGTCGCAGGGTGAGGTCGCGGCCCGTGCTCGCGAGGCGCTGGCCATCCGCCGAGAAACACAGTCCATGAACGGGCTTCTCGTGCCCTCGCAGTTCGGCCACCACCGACTCACTCTGGGTCTCCCAGAGTCGAATGACCCCGTCGAGGGCGGCGATGGCGAGGAGTTTGCCGTCCGGGCTCACCTGCAGCTTCGTGATTCCTTGGTCGCTCGCGCGAAACGAACTCAGGGAGTGATCGGTCTCCGCCTTCAGGTGGTCCCACTCCCAGCCGCGGTAAGGCTCGGGTGCCGCGGCGAGCCAATCGCGGGCCGCGCGCAAGTCGCCGCTCGTCAGCGCTGCGGCAGCGGCGGCGATGTGGGCTCGGTAGCTCTGGAGGGCGGAGTCCGCCCCTGGTTGACCGCTCGCAACGTTCGATCCGACCGCGATCGTCATCCACGCCAAGAAGGTCACGAGCCTCATGGTTTCACTCTCCGTTTCGCGGGCGGCTTCGGCGCCGACCAGTCGGTGCCTTCGCGCTGAAGGCTCTCGAGGTAGCCCCGCAGGTGGTTGACGGTTTGGTCGAACAGGCGAATGTCGCGATAGGTGCGCGCCAGCATGACGCCGCCCTCCATTGCGGTCAGGATGTGGACGGCGAGGGCGCGGCGATCCAGATCCGATGGGAGCCGGTCCGCAGCGCCGTCGATGAAGGCGGTCACGGCGTCGACCCATTGCTCGAAGTTGACGAGCAGCAACTCGCGCACGCCAGGATGGGTGTTGGTCAACTCCAGGGCCAAGTTCCCGATTGGGCAGCCGACTTCGAACTCCGTCGTGGTCAGCATCTTTCGGTAGCCGTCGAGCAACCCGAACACGCGCTCGAGCGGATCGGAGATCGAAGCCGTGTGCAGGTCGAGGAGGTCGTCTTTGATGTGGGCTCGGTACCACTCGAGGACCGCCATCAGCAGGTCCTCCTTGGTGGGGAAGAAGTGATACAGACTGCCGGCGTTGACATCGGCCTGTCTCAGGATCTGCGCGATCCCCGTCGCGCGGTAACCCTGCATGAGGAACAAATCGCGCGCCGCGATCACGAGTCGCTCGCGGGTGTCCGAGGGGGTGGGAGGGGGCTGAGTCACCATGACCCGAAGCTTAGTTGAACGCTCAACCAAGCGCAAGGCGTCGCCTGGGGAAGAAGACGGCGGTTCGCCCGTGAGCTCGGCCTCCCGACCGCGGGGTCGCACTGCCAAACGGGCGGAATCCCAGAAAAGAAAAGGGCTTCCGCGCGGATGGTGTGGTAGGGTGTGCGACCCTTTCAGACTGGAGAACCCACCGATGTTGCGCATGCTCGATCCCGAAACGCCTCCCGCCATCGCCGCCCCGGTCACCGGCGCGCCCACCCCTTTCGCGGCGCTCGGTTTGGCGCCCGCGTTGGTTCGCACGATGGCGGCAATCGGCTACGAAACCCCCACGCCGATCCAAACTCTGGCGATCCCGCCGCTCCTCGCGGGACATGATCTGGTCGGCCAGGCGCAAACGGGAACCGGCAAGACCGCGGCCTTCGGGTTGCCATTGCTCCAGTCTCTCGACTTGAGTCGGCGCGAGGTACAGGGCTTGATCCTGTGTCCGACGCGCGAACTCGCGATCCAAGTCAGCGAGGCACTGCGCCAGTATGGGGAGGGCCTCGGTGCCCCCCGCGTCCTCACCGTCTACGGCGGCGCGCCGATCCACACCCAGCTCGCGCAATTGCGGGGCGGGGTCCATGTGGTCGTGGGCACGCCGGGGCGCGTGATGGATTGCATCCGCCGCGGGGCGCTCGCGCTCGACGCGGTGCGTAACGTAGTCCTCGATGAGGGCGACGAGATGCTGCGCATGGGTTTCATCGACGATGTCGAGTGGATCCTCGGGCAAGTCCCGAAACCGCGCCAGATCGCCCTGTTCTCCGCGACCCTGCCGCCCGCCATCGAACGCGTGGCGAAGTCGTATCTCGTCGACCCCGTGTCGATCGCCATCGAGAGCGCGACGCGCACCGTCACGGCCACCGATCAACGCGTGATCGTCACCCATGCCAACGCCAAAGTCGAAGCGCTGGCGCGGTTCATCGAAGCCGAGCCGACCGACGCCGTGATCGTCTTTGCCCGCACCCGATCGAGCTGCGCGCTACTCGTCGATGACCTACGCGCTCGCGGGGTCGCGGCCGCCGCGCTCCACGGTGACTTGTCGCAGGCGCAGCGTGAAGAGGTGGTGGGGCAACTCAAGGCGCGTCGCATCTCGCTCGTCGTGGCGACCGACGTCGCCGCCCGCGGGCTCGACGTGGACGGCATCTCGCACGTGGTCAACTTCGATCCGCCACTCGAGCCCGAGGTGTACGTGCATCGCATCGGTCGCACGGGACGCGCCGGTCGCCCGGGTGTCTCGCTGCTGCTGCTCACGCCCCGCGAGCGCGCTTTCCAACGCACGATCGAGCGCTACACCGGGCAGACCATGCGCTCGGCCCGTGTGCCCAACAACCGCGACCTCGCCGCCGCCCGCGCCACCCGGCTGACCGCGCTGGTGCACGAAACCGTCGCAGCCGGCGACCTCGAGCCGTACCGTGGCCTCGTCGAGCGTATGGCAGCAGAGCCGGGCGCCGACTTGTTGACGCTGGCCGCCGCCATGGCGCGCCTTGCTTCCCGCGAGCAACCGCTCGTCGTCGAGGGCCCCGAGCCCGAAGACCTCCTCGCTCCGCGCAAGTTCGAGGCGCGCAACGCAACGTCGCCCCGCGGCGCGAAGAGCGGTCAGTCCGGGGCCCATCGCCCGAGCCGCCCCGGTCAGTTCAATCCCGGTGCGGCACAGAGCCGGCAAGTGCGTCTCTTCGTCACGTTGGGAGAACAAGCGGGACTCCGCCCGGGAGACCTCGTCGGCGCCGTCGCCAATGAAGCCGGCATCCCGGGGAAGGCGATCGGCGCGATCGACATCCGGGAGAAGATCTCGTTCCTCGAGGTCGATGCGATCCACGTCGACGCCGTGCTCGCCAGCATGGGGCAGTTCACGATTCGCGGGCGCAAAGCAGCGATCGTCCTCGCCCGCCCCGAAACGGGTCCTCCCAAGGGGCGAGGACCGAAGTTCGCCCCCAAGGGCCATCGTGGGGGCGGCGACCCACGGGATCACCGGGGATTCGGCCCCCCGCGGGATGCACGCGACCGCAAGTTCCCAGCGCGCACCGGGCGCGACGACCCCAGCGGGCGCAAGCCGTGGGCGAAGCGCGACGTCCGCCCCCGTTAGGGCCACCTACGGACGGGACGCGGTGCTGCCTTCGGGCTCGGTGGGGCCTGCACTCACCTCGGTCGTCGCGACGGTCCAACGTCGCGGTCTCCCGGCGCTACGTTCCGTCGACGCGGTGGGTGAGCGCGTCGGGGTGATCGCGAATGAGGGCGTCGCGTGCGCTGGGGTGTGTGGCTCCGTCACGGACGTTTGACGTCCGTACACGCGGCGTTCCGGGCACGCGAGATGGATGAACGGCGTACTCTTGAGAGCCTCGTAGATCTGCTCGCCGCAGCCAATGGCGGCCGGGATCGAGAATTCCGCGCAGCGGATCGCGAGGTGCGAGGCGGCGCCGCCGTACTTGGTCACCAGACCCGCGATGCCCCGCGAGAAGATCCAGTCGTAGCCGGGATCGGCGTTCTCGACGAGCACGATGCGTCCGCGCAGGTCCAACTCGACCTGGGGTGTCGGGTCATCGATCACGTGGCGAGGGGCACTGACCGAGCGCTGGGTGATGAAGTTCGGCTGTTTGTCCTGATAGCGAACCCACTCGAGGTCGCGCTCACCGAAGATGATGTCGGGCAAGTGGATCGCGGCCGTCAAGTCGTGGCGAGCCTTGTTCCGCTCGATGCCATCGCGGAGGTCCGCCACAGCGTGGCGCGAGCAGTTCTCGCTCGCGAGCGCGAGGAAGGCTCCGAGGTCGAGATAGGCGAGATCATCGCGACCGAGGCCATGGTACGCGCCGAACTGTGCAATCTTGTCGAGCGCGAGACTGACGTTCTTGGTGAACTCGAGCTTGACCGCCTCGCGCTGCTGGATCGAGGTTCGTATGAAGCGGTCCAGTTCCTCGAGATCGAACGAGTAACCGAGGTCAGCGAGGCAGGCGGCGATCGCGGCATCGTTGCGCGGCGAGAACACATAGCCGGCAGGGGGCGTGACCCGCTCCGACGACGCCATTGGTGTGGCGGTGGTGCCCGTCGTGCTCGAGGAGGCTCCTGCGAGGTAGAGGTCGGGCCGTTCCCCGTACGTCGGGCAGCTGATGTCGTAGGTTCCCGGTCGCAGGTGCCCGTAGCGGCGCAGCAAGTCCGCGAGGAGCATTTCTCCGGCGCGCCATTCCTCGAGGTCGGTGACGAAGCGACGAGCCACGGTATCGATGGACCCGAGGTATTGATCGAGCTCGGTCGCGCTGAGTAAGCCCCGCGCTCGGAAAGACTGGAGGAAGGACGTCGCTACGAAGGCGCAGCGCGCAAACACCGCGAACGGCAGCGTGCCGTCGCGGATGCAGTCCTGCAGGATCTGCTCGACCACGCCCGGTAGGCCGGCCGGCGAGATCGTCTGCTGGGCGAGTGCGTCGCGGCGCTCCTGGAGACGATCGACCCGCGCCGTCATCTCGGCGCGAACCCCGGCCCCGTCGGTGACCATGCGTGCCGTGAGGTGCCGTAGGGCTGCCCGCAACTCGGCGATGTCTGCTGCGTCGAACCCCCGGGCGCGGAGCTCTTCGACGCGGCTTTCGAAGTCGATGGTGGCGCAGGAGTAGACGATCTCGAACTCGACCTTGTCGTGCAGTGCGGGGTTCCTGCGCAGCTTTGCGAGTTGGTCGTCGACGAGGCGCTCGGCGAGCGACTCCGAGATCGCCGCGGGGAGGAGCGAGTTGAAGCTTGCGCGCACGTCGACGTAAGGCTTGCCGGCAACGCTCACGAGCAGGGAGTGGGGGAAGGGGTCACGGTATCCGAGGAGTCCACGGGCCTGCCGCCACGTGCTGTGAAGGATCAGGTAGCGATAGAGGGCGAATCCGAGGGGCTTCGGGTGTGCGCCGATGATCTCGGCGGGGTTCCAGTCGGGCATCACCCCGAGGATCGTCCGCTCGCCACGGAGACCCGGGGAGCGGCGGAAGCGCGACGCGACGAAGGCGCGGGCGTCAGCCAACTCCTTGGCGAGGCTGCGGTCGAGCCAAGTTCGCGAGAGGACGCGGCGCTCGACGATCGGGCGCACCTGCAGGATGAAGACGGAGCCGGCGCCATCGACTGCAAACTCGACGTCGAGCGCGTCGGTGCCGGTGATCGCTTCGACTTCGCGGACTGCGTCGAGTAACGCGTCGCAGAAGGCCGGCGCCTCGTCGGGCGGAGCTTGTCCCGGGCGCACGGCAGATCGCAACACGCGCAGCAGCTTGGTGTGCCCGGCGGCTCCGCTCGTGACCGCGTCCGTGCGCGCAGTTTGATCGTCGTAGTTGATCACGTAGTACGGGGCTTGGGTATCGAGGTCGCGGGTGAAGACGACGCCGCTGGCGACGACACCGGTGACCATCGGTTGGACCAGGATCTCTTGCGCCGCGAGGTCCGGCACCTGGCGGGCCATGTAGCTCTCGACGACGCGTTCGATCGCAGAGACCATGGCTCGCGGTTCGTCGCTGGGTACGCCCAATACACTCGTGAAGGCGCCCGCTGCCGAGGCCCGCGTGGTGTCTTCGTCGGCGGCGCTGCTGCGGACGATGACGAAGCCTCCTGGGAAGGCAGTGCGCACCGCGGCGAGCACGACCGCGGGCTCCGAGTTCCATTGCTTCACGGTGAATAGACGCTGCGGGCACACCTTGCCGCGCGTCAGGCGGCCCTGGAGTTGGCGCAGGTTGCGCGCTTTCGTCGCGAAGCGGAAGGGTGAGGTCGGGTTCCGCGGCGTGTCACTCATGCGTACACCAGAGCCTCTTGCAGGAAGAGGATTGCCTCTTCGAGGGTGTCATCGATGCCGAGCAGGCTCGTGTCCAAGCAGAGGTCGGGAGATCGCGGTAGCTCGTACGGATCGTCGATCCCGACGAAGTGGTCGAGGTCGCCGCGGAGCGCCTGCTCGTACTCGTCGCGGACGTCGCGTTGGCGGCAGACTTCCGCCGGGCACGAGAGATAGATCTCGGTGTACGACGGGAGCTCGCGTCGGTTGTACTCGCGACACTCCTCGAGCGGCGTGATGGCTGGAACGATCGTGATCACGCCGTTACGAGTGAGGAGTCCGGCCATCGTGCACAGCACGCGATTCAGGCGGATCCGTTCTTCGCGCGAGTAGCCGAATACATTGCCCAAGCGCCGCCGGACCTCAGCGCCATCGACGATCTCGACGACCTGATTCGACGAGCGGAAATGTTGGGCTAGCCCCTGGGCGAGGGTGGTCTTGCCAGAACGGCTGAGGCCGGTGATCCAGATGGCATGCATGTCTCGCAGGGCTCCTCTCGAGCGATCGGGAAATGGTTTCGCCTTCTGGAGATCGGCAGGAATCCCCGGGTGCCGCAGGGGGTGCCGGAGAAACGAGCGGCCGCACGGTCGGAGGGATCGTCCGAGTCGGGCCCCGCTGACGGCGAGCGCGAGATCGTCAGGCTGACTCGGAACGAGCGGGCGTCGCCGCGGCTAGGGGCCAAGACCTTCGCGACCGGGGCCTTCGAAAGCCCTCCCTGCAAGGGGCGCGGGGTGGAGCTACGCGTGACTCTTCCGTTTGCCTTGGGGCGTTTCGGGGGCCGGGCGCAGGGTGCCGCAGACGATGAGGTGGCGGTCACTCGCGATCTTCACCTCGAGGTCGAGAGCGGCCGCCCGCAACTGGGCCTCGACCTCCTCGGGGCGGAACGCGGCGAGCAACGAGTTGTAGAAGTCGCGTCGTAGGATCTCGGGTTCACCAACGGAGTACTCCTCGACCAACGCGCGGGCCTGGTCCGGCGTGTCCGGTCGCCGGAGGTCCATGATGAAGATCGGTGCCCCCGGTGCGGCGAAGCGAGCGACCGTTTGCCACATTCCTCGGGGATCGTGCAGGTGATGGAGGAGCGAGTTCGAGATGACCCCGTCGTAACGGTCGTTGGGGAGCGAGTCGGCGGGTAAGAGCTGGTGGATGAGGCGCACCCGGTGCGCCATCCCGGCCTGTTGGATGAGTTCGTGCCCGTGAGCCAGCATCGCGGCGGCGCCGTCGACTCCGTGAAGGAGCACCTGCGGATGGCGCCGGGCGAAACGCAGGGTCACGTCGCCGGGGCCACAGCCGAGGTCCAAGTAGGTGCCTCGGGGCGTGACGTCCGGGAAACACGTCGCGAAGCCGTCCACGAACCTCTCGTGCGGCTCGGCGAAGTCGGCTTTGGCGTATGCAAGCGCCTGCGCGGCCTCGTCCATGAGCTCTGGTTCCGGGAGTCTTTCCATGTCCGGGAGTGTACCCGAATCCGCGGCGGGTTGGAGGACCGCTCGGTGTCGGTATCGGGAGGGGCACGAGGGCGTGGGTGTCGGACGCGTTGGCAGCCGCGACGCGTTTGCTGTACCCTCGCGGGTCGAGGCGAGTTCGAGGGCGGATCCGCCGCGGTCCAAGGGAGCCAGGAGGCGTCATGAGCGAGCCGTTGACTCTGAAGCCGATGGAGCGCCGATTGCTCGGTGTGTTGATCGAGAAGGCGCTCACGACCCCGAACCAGTACCCGCTGTCGCTGAACGGGTTGGTCGTCGGTGCGAACCAGAAGTCGAACCGGGATCCCGTCGTTCACTACGACGAAGACCAGGTCTACGATTGCCTAGAGCGACTGAAGGCGCGTGGCTTGGTGTCGCTGATCTACCCCGGCGGTAGCCGAGTAGAGAAGTTCAAGCAGGAACTGACTTCCGAACTCGACCTGAACGGCGCGCAGAAGGCGGTCATCGGCGAGTTGCTGTTGCGCGGAGCGCAGACGACCGGCGAGCTGCGCACGCGGGCTAGCCGCATGTGTCGCTTGGACGATATGGAAGCCCTGCAGCAGACCCTCGACCAACTCACCTCGCGCCAGCCCCCGCTGGTGATCCGCTTGAGTCCGCCCGAGGTGCGCCGCGGGGTTCGCGTCACGCACGGGTTCTATCCGGCGGACGAACTCGCGACGGTACGACGAGCCGAAGCGGACGTGCCGGTCGAGCCCGACTCCGAGGGCGAGCTTTCGGGGCACGAGCGGAGCACGTCGTCCGGCGCGGGCGCTCGGCGCGAGCCGACCGGACTCAGTCTCGCCGCGCTGGCCGAGCAGGTTGCGGAGCTTCGCAGCCGCGTCGAGCGCCTCGAGGCTGACCGGGGCGGGCTCTGAGGCTGACGAGGGAAGGCGGACTCGCCGCGAAGAGGTCCGACCGGATATGAAGCCGAGTAGGTTGACCACGCCAGAGTCTGCGGAAGATCGTCGCTTCTCCCGTAGCCGCCTGTCTTCGGTGCGGTTTTCCATTCTTGCAACTTCGGCCACGCTCGGAGTCTTTCTCATCTTGGGACCACTCTGGGGCCGCTTGGGCGCCGTGTGGGTCTTCCTGCGCCTGAGTGGATTCGTCGGAACGCAGCCGCAGTCCTCAGATGTGGCGGTTGACCTTCTTGAATGGTCGGACCGATTTAGGGCGCTAGGACTATCTGTGTTTCCTTTCGGCCTTCTCGTCTTGGTTGTGTTTGGTACCGTGTGCGTCTCTTCGGTTGTTCTTGGTCGACGCCGCGTACGGTATCCGTCAGAGTGCAAACACTGAGCCAGGGGAACCCGGAGTCGGTTCCAGTTCCGGTGGCGACGGGAAGTCGAGTTTCGTAAGAACGACCGAACCAGGACGAAGCACCGGAGGCGGTTGCTCGAGTGGTGGGGGGCGGGGCACGGGGATTACTCTCGGGCGGTGTTTCCCCGAGACGTGGTCTTCGTACTGAACCTGTCAACGCCTCTTCGGTCACGGACTCCAGAAGCAGACGGATACTCGAGTGGCCATGTCAACCACGCCGCACTCGATCCGCGGACCCGTCGGCACCACAATCTCCATACCGGAGTACTCCGAAAGTGACCCGCCGCCGACAAGCACGTGCGTCACTCGCCCATATCTGGCCTCAGCCCGTACGGCTAGCAACTCACGTCCTTCCTCGTCGTGCGTCTCGGTCGCCTCGAACCAACACGTCGGCCAGTCATCCTTCGCTGAGGACATCAGGACGGAGGTCGACTCGATAGCCCGGCATAGGTCCTTGGCAAAGCGGGACATATCGACACCTTGGCCACCGGTAATGGTCGCTGCCACGAAGACGTTATCCTGAATGAGCCTCAACTGGTAGCCGAGATACTGAGGGTCACTCTGGTAGCACGGACACCCAATACCATCTACTCGTGACCACCTTCTTGACGGATCAAAGCGGAAAAGGAAAAGGAAGTACTGCCTGGCGATCGCTTGATCCTGTGCGACTTTCACCTCAAGCCTATACCTGGCTTCCGGGTCTACTCCACTGAGCACGAGAGTTCGTTCATATGGATCCTGAAGGTGGGGCCAGTTCGCCTGGTCCTCGAGGACTCGAAGCCCACCGCCTAGGTAGCTCGGGTCAAAGCCTGAAACGTATCCCGTGCGCAGCATCTCTGGAAGGAGTCCAATGTCGGAAGCGGTATGTTCGAAGGCCGCTTCTTGTGCGGCGCGGTCATTGTGCATGGTCGTTGGTTCGAAAAGGAAGCCCGCCGGTGGCACAACGACTTCGGATGTCTCAATGGTTGTGGGCCTTGGGCCGTCGCGCGCGTCGACTTCAACAGGAGCCTCTACCTGAAGCTCCAACATGAACTTGACCGGCAACAGGGAGTCATTGACGGCCCACGCACTCAACTGCGCAGGCCCCAACTCCCCACGGCAGGTGACAACGATTCCCTCCGCCTCGCCCCAACATGACACTCCCGTTTTCGGTGCGTGCGCAAAAAACTCGACGAACTCGCCGTACGGATCCGTAGCGGAAACCCGCACAAGCGTGCGCTCACCTCGTATGATGTGTGCAGGAGGCGTCGCGTTGACAGTGGGAGATCTGCTCGACGCCTGGCTCGTCGGAATCGCATGCCCCTCGATTGCGGCAGCGAACTCCGTCGCAGCGACAGAAAGCCAATCGGTCGGGCCGTCTCGGTGTTGTCTCCAAGCCGCCTGGACTGTGATGTTTCGGTTGCGGAGGGCTAAAGCGTGCGGGGCTTGAGATGCCCTGAGCAGGTAGGCCTCCACTTCACAACCTCCACTGACCTCGATGCGTTCACTCGCTTCGCTTCGGCGCAGCGCCCACCGAAGCTTGTCGTGAGCGTGCGTAACCGCGGTATCCACGCTGACGGTTACCGCGATCTCGCCGAACTCTGGATCAGCCAACAAGTAGGTACGCGTCACCCCCCACCGCTCCAGACCAGCGAAAAAGGTCTGAAACTCTCGGAGTGTTGCTGACTGTAGTGAACTCGGCCGGTGGACCCAGAAATTCCATCCGGCCCAGGGCTCAAGGGCCACAGGTGACCAGTGGTCTGGCTCGCTCAGTTCGGCCAACTCAGGAAGCTCTAAGTCTGAACTGTAGGGCAGCTCGAACTTGGGCCCCGGTGGCCAGATGACGGATACCCCCAAAGCTACACACCCCGCCCCAACCAGCAGCCACGATCTCGCTAGTCGGTTCAAAACTCCAACACCCATCCGGTCACGCCGGGCCCCTGAGTCGTCGAATAGTAGCCGCTGAGAGCTGTCTCGATGACTGCCGGCAGGTAATCTGCTTCCACTTGGTTGCCGAGGTGCGGCCCCAGACACGAGTCGAAAACGCGCCCCGAATGCACCAGGTACGTGTGTTGAACGAACATGCTTCGGTGATATCGATCGCCTTTGAGCTTCCCCCGGGATTGTGGACACGCCTTAAGGAGGAATAATGAACCTCCGGAAGGACGCACACAATGGGAAAAAAGCGCAAGAAGTACACGGACGACTTCAAGGTCGACGCGGTTCGGCAGGTGGTCGAGGGGGATCGTCCAGTGCGAGAAGTCGCGGAGTCACTGGGGGTTTCGGAGAATCTGCTGTTTGCCTGGAAGCGGAAGCTTCTGGCAGGTGGCCGTGTGTTGCCGAAGAAGGGCGAGCGATCGATGCTCGATCTGGAACGAGAGAATCGCGAGCTGAAGAAGAAGCTTGCGCAGGCAGAGCAGGATCGGGAGATCCTAAAAAAAGCGGCGGCTTACTTCGCGAGCCACGGGAGCTGAGATATCAGTTCGTCCTCGAGAATCGGGAGATCTTCGAGGTACGGGGATTGCTCTCGGGCGGGTGCTTCCTCCGACGTCGAGGAATCGTCGGCCCTGGGCCTTCGTCGTCGAACGACCGAACCAGGACGAAGCACCAGAGGCGGTTGCTCGAGTGGTGGTGGGCGGGGCACGGGGATTACTCTCGGGCGGGTGTTTCCTGGCCTACCGACCATGGTACGATGCGCGCCAGTTTCAGCTTGGAAGGACCCCGTATGACTCGCATGCCCCCTCTGGTTTCTTTGACTCTGGTTGCACTCGCCGGTGGCCCTTCACCTGTTGTAGCGCAGTGTTTCTTGCCCGGACCGAACACGTTTAGCACGGTGGATTTCGACGTGTACGGACAGAGCATTGACCTGTCTGGGAACTTCTGCGTTGTCGGCGCCGTTGGCGTCGACGGAGCTGACCCTTTGAACGGGAACTGCGAATCGGGCGCGGCGTATGTCTTTGAGCTTGTCGGGAGTGCCTGGGTAGAGCGCGCTCTCGTACCTTCCCCATCCCCCTTGTGCGGAGACATCCTAGGGATATCCGTCGCCATTGAGGGAGATACTCTAGCAATCGGGACGCGCGCGAACATGTCCGCAGGGACGGTGGTGGTGTATGAGCGCAGTAGTGGTGCCGACGACTGGGTGTGGTCAGCCGAGCTCACCGCCTCCGACAGTCAGCCAATGAGCTACTTCGGAAGTTCCGTGCGTTTGTCGGGCGGACGTCTCTTTGTCGGAAGCTTCGGCGCGCGAGCGCTTTACGTCTTTGAACAGAACGGGGCGCAGTGGGTGGAGGTCCAGAAGGTCGTTGCGAGCGATGTGGTTCCCGTGTTGGGCTTTCCCGGTCCCATCGTAGCCTCCGGCGATACACTAGTAGCTGGTGCACATTTAGCCCCCGGCCCAGCCGGTTGCAACACTGGCGCCGCTTATGTCTTTGAGCGGAATGGGACCACCTGGTCCCAGACACACAAGCTCACGGCGGTCGACGGAGATTGTGGCGACTTCTTTGGCTCAAGCGTGGCAATCGATGGCGACGTGATTGCAGTCGGCGCCTTCAGCGCCGACATCGACTGCCCGCCTGGGTCTTCCAATTGCAATAGTGGTGCGGCCTACGTCTTTCGTAAAGTTGGCGGCAACTGGCAGCAGGAGCAACGGGTTACAAGAAGCCCGGTCGCATTTGGTAGTGCTTTTGGCTACTTCGTCGCCCTTGATGGCCCCGACTTTCTTCTCGTGTCGTCAGTAAACAATTCCGGGTCCGTGGGAGGGTCGGTGGTAAACTTCCGACACACGAACGGTGTGTGGTCTCAAGAGTCGGTCGTTGCACCACCTGGCCTTAACTCTGGGGACTTCTTTGGCTCGGCCCTGGCTGTTTCAGGAGGGCGCGTCTTGGCCACTGCCCTTCGGTCAGACATCGGTGGCGAAGAGGCTGGCCATGTCTATTACTACGCAAACACCCCACCAGGAGTCGGGTGTGACTCCAACTTCATTCGCGGTGACTGCAACGGGGACGGCACGAAAAACATTGCTGATGCGGTCTTCACTCTGAGCTTCCTGTTTCCGCTCGGCGCGCCCCCCACCTTCAGCTGCGAAGACGCCTGCGACGCGAACGACGACGGCGCGATCAACATCGCCGACCCGATTGCGCTTCTTGGCTCACTCTTTGGGGCACCCACCGTGCCACTGCCTCCACCAGTCTTCTGCGACGTGGATCCAACGCCGGACGGACTGACCTGCACTATGCCTCCCCCCATCTGTCCGTAGGGTGGTGTGGCTCTTCACCCATCCCCCTCTCCTGATGGGGGCGTGAAGAGTTGAATCCGCTCGATCTCATCGAGACTCTCGTCCTTCTTCCTCCGGTCGTACAATCTCATCGACCGCACATCGCTGTGCCCGGCGAGAAACTGCGCGTACTCAATCGACCCACCGCGCCGTAGGTAGTCGGTGATGCCACTCGCGCGGAAGGTGTGGTTGCAGAGTGAGCGCCACTCGGGGATCCCCGCCGCGCGCGCACGGCGTTTGATCATCTTCAGGGTGTCGTTCGCCTCAAGCCGGCGGTCCGAGAGCCTCCGGTACTTCCGGTCCCGGTCGGAGCATCTCCGCCCGAAAGTAATCCGCCGAGTGAGCCCGGTAGCACGTTCGTGTCTTTCGCGAAGTGCGCCCTCGGTGTCGAGAACGGCATGATGAGTCCATCGCGACCGAGTCCTGGGCGTGCCAGTTCGCCTCGGTCGGTCGGTGGGGGGCGGTTGCTGAGTGGCGTGACCGTCGGCAATCGTCGTTCAGGCTGGCCCGATGGCGGGCGGTGTTGGCGAGTGTTGGTGACGGGCTCTAACGCCTTGGTGTTCAGCGATCTCTGGCACTCGGGGTCCG